>CP074575.1:647500-1905000 GCA_018394315.1 Mycoplasmatota bacterium
AGATAGATAAAAAATATTTGTCAAAAAACTCGTATATAAGTGTGATGACTTATATACAAGAGATCAGAAGATACGATAAGTATCTAAAAAACAAAAGTTTAACTATCTTGTCGCAAATGATAAATCGAAATTAACAGTACAAAATCTCTACATGAAGATGTAGAAACTATTCTGTACGAGTTAACTAGGTTTTCGAGAGCGAACTTAAGAACAAAGTAAGATCATATTTATATGACTTAATTGACGAACGAACACACCAAAAGAATATTTATATTCTTTGTTCAAGGTGAATAAAACACCACTCAAAAAAATTGAATATGAAGAAAACATTAAATTGATAAGGTTAAGAAACAAAGGGCGTACGGTGAATGCCTTGGCAATAGGAGCCGATGAAGGACGCGACGAACAGCGAAATGCTGCGGGGAGATGTAAGTAATCTAAGATCCGCAGATGTCCGAATGGGGAAACCCACCATAAGGAAGTTATGGTACCCATGAGTGAATACATAGCTCATGAGGAGGGAACCCGGTGAACTGAAACATCTTAGTAACCGGAGGAAAAGAAAGCAAAAGCGATTCTCTGAGTAGCGGCGAGCGAAAAGGGACTAGTCCAGTGTCATAAGAGTTACAAAACCATATTATAGACGAAACGCATGGGAAGGCGTATCAAAGAAGGTGAGAATCCTGTAGTCGAAATAGTATGGACTCGGACACGAAGAGTACGGCGGGACACGAGGAATCCTGTTGGAATATGTGAGGACCATCTCATAAGACTAAATACTACCTATTGACCGATAGTGAACCAGTACCGTGAGGGAAAGGTGAAAAGAACCCTTGGCAGGGAGTGAAAAAGAACCTGAAACCGTATGCCTACAAATAGTCAGAGCTCGTTAATGAGTGATGGCGTGCCTTTTGTAGAATGAACCGGCGAGTTATGATATTGTGCGAGGTTAAGCTTTTAGGAGTGGAGCCGAAGCGAAAGCGAGTCTTAATAGGGCGAATTAGTACAGTGTTGTAGACCCGAAACCGTGTGAGCTAGCCATGAGCAGGTTGAAGGCTGGGTAAAACCAGTTGGAGGACCGAACCAGGGTATGTTAAAAAATGCTTGGATGACTTGTGGTTAGGGGTGAAATTCCAATCGAACACGGAGATAGCTGGTTCTCCCCGAAATAGATTTAGGTCTAGCGTCAGAGTATAAATTACATGGAGGTAGAGCACTGAATGTATGATGGTCCCACCTCGGGATACTGAGTATAATCAAACTCCGAATGCCATGTAAAGATTTCTGGCAGTGAGACAGTGGGTGATAAGGTCCATTGTCGAAAGGGAAACAGCCCAGACCGTCAGCTAAGGTCCCAAAATATATGCTAAGTGGGAAAGGATGTGGAGTCGCACAGACAACTAGGAGGTTGGCTTAGAAGCAGCCATCCTTTAAAGAGTGCGTAATAGCTCACTAGTCGAGTGATTCTGCGCCGAAAATGTACCGGGGCTAAGCATATTACCGAAGCTACGGATCCTAAGGGATGGTAGGGGAGCGTTCTTATTGGGGTGAAGGTAGACTGTGAGGACTACTGGACTGATAAGAAGTGAGAATGCCGGTGTGAGTAGCGAAAAGACGGGTGAGAATCCCGTCCGTCAAAAACCTAAGGTTTCCAGAGGAAGGCTCGTCCGCTCTGGGTAAGTCAGGACCTAAGGTGAGGCCGAAAGGCGTAGCCGATGGACAACTGGTTGATATTCCAGTACCACCATATGAACTGATGGAGTGACGGAGAAAGATAACCTGAGCTAGTAAGAGGATTCTAGTTTAAGCACAAAGGTGGTCATGTAGGCAAATCCGCATGGCGTAACACTGAAGTGTAATGACGTAAGTCAGGTGTGTCTATGCTTCCAAGAAAAGCTTCTAGGGTTAATTTATATGGTGCCTGTACCGTAAACGGACACACGTAGGTGGAGAGAGAATCTTAAGACGCGCGAGAGAACCCTTGTTAAGGAACTCGGCAAAATGACCCCGTAACTTCGGGATAAGGGGAGGTCACTTAGGTGACCCGCAGAGAATAGGCCCAAGCGACTGTTTACCAAAAACACAGGTCTCTGCTAAACCGCAAGGTGAAGTATAGGGGCTGACGCCTGCCCAGTGCTGGAAGGTTAAGAGGAAGTGTTAGTCTTCGGACGAAGCTCTGAATTGAAGCCCCAGTAAACGGCGGCCGTAACTATAACGGTCCTAAGGTAGCGAAATTCCTTGTCGGGTAAGTTCCGACCCGCACGAAAGGCGTAACGATTTGGGCACTGTCTCAACAAGGGACTCGGTGAAATCATAGTACCTGTGAAGATGCAGGTTACCCGCGACAGGACGGAAAGACCCCGTGGAGCTTTACTGTAGTTTGATATTGATATTCGGCATGTAATGTACAGGATAGGTGGGAGACGGAGATCCCGGAACGCTAGTTTCGGAGGAGTCATCCTTGGGATACCACCCTTTACATGTTGGGTATCTAACTTGCACCCCTTATCGGGGTGGAGGACAGTGTCAGATGGACAGTTTGACTGGGGCGGTCGCCTCCCAAAGAGTAACGGAGGCGCCCAAAGGTTCCCTCACAATGGTCGGAAATCATTGGAAGAGTGCAAAGGCATAAGGGAGCTTGACTGCGAGACGTACAGGTCGAGCAGGTAGGAAACTAGGGCTTAGTGAACCGGCTGTGCTGAATGGAAAGGCAGTCGATCAACGGATAAAAGCTACCCCGGGGATAACAGGCTGATCTCCCCAAGAGTTCACATCGACGGGGAGGTTTGGCACCTCGATGTCGGCTCATCACATCCTGGGGCTGGAGAAGGTCCCAAGGGTTGGGCTGTTCGCCCATTAAAGTGGTACGCGAGCTGGGTTCAGAACGTCGTGAGACAGTTCGGTCCCTATCCGTCGTGGGCGTTGGAAATTTGAAGAGGAGCTGCTCCTAGTACGAGAGGACCGGAGTGGACGCACCGCTGGTGCACCAGTTACACTGCCAGGTGTATGGCTGGGTAGCTAAGTGCGGAAGGGATAAACGCTGAAGGCATCTAAGTGTGAAGCCCCCTCAAGATGAGATTTCCCATTCGAAAGAAGTAAGACCCCTTAAAGACTATGAGGTTGATAGGCTAGAGGTGGAAGTGCGGTGACGTATGAAGCTGACTAGTACTAATCGGTCGAGGACTTAACCTTAAATTAAGTAGAATGTATTATCCAATTTTGAAAGAAGTTTGGTGACGATAGCGAAGTGGATACACCTGTTCCCATCCCGAACACAGTAGTTAAGCACTTCAGCGCCGATGATAGTTCTCACGAGCGAAAGTAGGACGTTGCCAAGCTCTTTCTTTTATTTTAATGGAGGATTAGCTCAGTTGGGAGAGCATCTGCCTTACAAGCAGAGGGTCGGCGGTTCAAGTCCGTCATTCTCCACCATTTTTTATGCCGAGATAGCTCAATTGGTAGAGCAACTGACTTGTAATCAGTAGGTTGCGGGTTCAATTCCTGTTCTCGGCACCAGTTAAGACCCGCTAGCTCAGTTGGTAGAGCATCTGACTTTTAATCAGAGGGTCACAGGTTCGAATCCTGTGCGGGTCACCATTTAAATAATGCCTTGGTGGCGGAATTGGTAGACGCGCGGGACTTAAAATCCCGTGGGGTCAAACCCGTGCCGGTTCGACTCCGGCCCGAGGCACCATTTTTTTTACTTTATTTTGGCGGTGTAGCTCAGCTGGCTAGAGCATTCGGTTCATACCCGGAGGGTCGGGGGTTCAAATCCCTCCGCCGCTACCATTTAAATAAGATATGTAAGCCAAAGAAGTCTGATTTCGATATAGGGAGTTTAACTTATTTACTTACTTTTTTTATTTACGTAAATAATTTGTTAATGACTTTTAATCTACGAAAAAATATATCAAATATATATGAAGATGATAATGATTGTGAACGGAGAGGGAATAATGAGTGTTGTTTTAACAGCAATAAATTGTATTGATGGTAGAATTCAGCTACCAGTAATTGAGTATTTAAAAAAAGAATATAAAGCTGATTTTGTTGATATGGTAACAGAAGCTGGACCCAATAAAATATTATCAGAAAATTCTGATAAGTATCTTGTAGAATCTATCAAAGCAAGAGTTGAATTATCTCTAACTCGAAATGAATCTAAATTAATTGCTATTGTTGGTCATTATGATTGTAAAGCAAATCCAAGCATTAGAGATAAACAGATAATACAAATAAGAGAGGCTGTAACGAAAGTTAAGGAGTGGGCTTTTGATGTCCCGGTTATCGGACTATGGGTAGGAGATAACTGGATTGCTAGTGAAATAAAATAATGATTTTTCTCAAATGGCTCTAAGTCAAGGTTTGGGGTCAAAAGTAATTATTAAGTATTGCTCATATTTTGAGTAGTACTTTTTGTATTAACTGCAAAATTGGAAGCTAATGTCTTGAATTCTTGTCTTGGTAGAATAATTTTTATCTTAGCTTTTTTAAGACTCTAATTCCAGATGACGTTATTTTGAATAATTTAATGTAATTATTAGTTAGTCAAAGCATAAAAAGATATCAAGATAATTATATTATTTTGAGTAGTGGATCTGGATGTAAAAAGTTATTAAGAAATTTCTATCTATGGAATTAGCATTTTTTATACCACTTCTTTACTTCTCTCTTTCCTTTTAATATGATTACTTTTTTTCCAAAAGATGTAGTCTCTTTTAAAAATTGCTTGAGTTGAGATTTTTTTCTAGGGTACTCAAATAAAATGTATTTAGCCACTTCCATAGTAAATTCCTCTTTACACCCCTTTGGTAATTCGCAGCGTGGATTATTTCTATGTGTGAGATATCGTTTAAGACACCTATAAAAACATATAAATCTGTTCATATCTAAATAGATCAAAGTATCACAATTATCTAGTCTACCATCGACTCTTGATGCAGTGAATCTATTACCTTCAAATATCCATTTGTCTTTATTAGATATCCCCATAACTAGTTCAATTTGCTCCTTCTCTGAGCGAGTGATCCAGTTTTCCTTCCATGTAATCTTATCTCTATGATATACAGGAATATTAAGTTTACTTCCAAGCTTATTTGCTAGAGTTGTCTTGCCAGCTCCAGATGAACCAGTTATCCAAATTTTCTGCATCATAATCTCACCTCATTTAAATGTAATAGTTGTTGCTATTTATAAGGTGCAATCATTATATCATACATCACTCTTAACGCCATAGAGTTAAAGTCGATAAATAGCATTACTTTCCCCTATAAAAAGTGATATAATTAGAAAAAGGAGAATTATTATGAAAAAGACAAGAAGTATAGCATCAATTTTCATTCTAGTTCTTATTTTTTTAGTCGGATGTAATTCGAATAATAATGACATATCAGAAAATGCACACGCAATAATATATACGTATCCAAACCAATTTACATTGATTGATGTAGATGGAAATATAGTTACAGATTATGTAAGTTATATTGAAGACATTTATCAGGTAGCCGCAGAGTTCAACGAAGGATTATCACCAAATCTAATTAATGGAGAGTCATACAACTATGGCTATATTAACATGGAATTCGAGATAGTAGTACCGCATCAATATTATTATGCTGGTCCGTTTAGTGAAGGATTAGCTCAAGTTATTAAAGATTACGATAACCTATTTATAGATAGTAGTGGAGCTAGTATTTTAGATGTTGATTCGTATAGAGGAGCTATTTTAAGTAATGGATTAACGCCTTTTTCTAAAGACGAAAAATGGGGATATTTGGATAGCGAAGGAAAAGAAGTAATAAGCAATATTTACTCACATGTTGACAATTTTAGTGAAGGATATGCAGTAGTACATGACGAATTATTCAAATCAGGAGTTATTGATAAAGAAGGAAATAAAGTTGTTGAGAATATTTATTATAAGATTAAACCATACAGTGAGGGATTAGCAGCAGCAACCATGGATGGATATTTGTGGGGATATATTAATACTCAAGGTGATATAGTAGTAGATTTTAAATATCTGAGGGCTTCAGACTTCTGTGAAGGCTTAGCGGTGGTAGAAGATAGTGAATTAGGAATATTATATATAAATGATAAAGAAGAAGTTGAGATTGATGTCGATTTCTACATGGCTAAAGAATTTCATGAGGGGTTAGCAGCTGTAAATGACGGTAGCGGCAAATGGGGTTATATTAACAGAAAAGGTGACTTAGTAATAGACATTCAATTTGATGAAGCATATGATTTTAGTAGCAGCTTGGTACCTTTAGACTAAATTAGATTAAAGTGTGTTCAACAAATTGATGTCATTTCGTTTGATAAAATTAATAAAGTAATATATTCAATATGAAGAGGAACTCAGAAAAAGTCAAATAATATATATACTAATTTAAAGGGGGATTAATATGAAAGTGTTATGTATTTCAGCATCTAATACAAAATCAAAAGGGAAAAATAGTGCTTCTACAAAGGTTTGTGAGATTATTAAAAGAATCATCTTTAAGGAATATAATAAGAATGTAGAAGTAAATGTCATACCGCTAATGGAGTATGATGTTCAGTCATGCGCTTTATGCGGTAAATGTAGTGATGATATGAAATGTGTAAGTGACAGTGATTTCAACAAAGTATTCAGTGAACTGACAAAGTCAGATAGAATTTTTATAGTTGTCCCTCACTATTCACCAATACCTTCGAAATTAATAATTTTATTTGAGAAGATGAATGAAATACTCTATGGAGGATGGATTAAAGATAAAAACTTTACATCACCTTTATCAAAAAAAACAGTGGGAATTATTGGGCATGGAGGCATGCCTGAAAGTGAAGATGTTCTTAATTATTATCATCAACATTTAGTAACTCCAATTTCTAGAACATTAGAGTCATTATCTTTAAAAACGATAGGATTAAATGAAAAGTTTTCAAAAGGTGTAGTATTTGGCCTAAGAGATGATACTTGTATAAAAGAAACTAGGGATGAGTTATTTCCACAAATTATTCACGATTGGCCATTCATTGAAGAGAGAATAAAGCCGCTAGTATTAAATGTGATGACATATGAATAGTATTGTTGAGTTATATTGATTCTTTCAACTTTTAGATTTATATAATCTATAAATAGTAAAATGATCATAAAACTAGGTATTATAACGTAATTAATTTACAGCAGGAAAAAATCGCTTCTTAAGCGATTTTATTTTCGGTTGTATCTTTTTGTAAGGTTAGCGAGGAATTTGGATTTCATTTGCTCACTAGCTAGTATTTGTTTTATCGGTGGAAGTTTGAGAATAACACCCAGAATAGAAGCCATTACTCTGTGATTTAGATGTGCCTGATTATCGAATATTAGGTTTTGTAGTTTACCTCTTTCTATAGCCTCTAAAACAACTCTATGTGCAGAATTTACTGGTGTAATCACTCTCTTTTCTCTTTGAATCATTTCGATTGATTCATTTGGACAAACTCTTGCACAAACTCCGCATCCTAAACAATTTTCTTCAATTAATTTCGCTTTCTTCTGTTTCATTTTGTGATGATTATTTGATGAAACCAAAGATAAGGCTTCAACAGGACAAACATCAACGCACTTTCCACACCCATTACATGTATCATGAACCTTTGGTAAGTAATTGGTTGTATGAATTGCTTGAGAAACTCCTACTAGTCTAGCTCCTATTAATGCTTCGCAACAACATCCGCAGCAATTACATATGAATGCAACTTCTTTTTGAACGTTTTCACCAAACTGAACTAGATTATTATCATAAGCCACATCAAGTAAATCTAAACATTCCTCAACCGTTAATTCCTTTGCATATCCATGTTTAATAAGTGATTCAGCAGCTCCATTAAATGTCATGCATATTTCTTTAGGTGCTCCGCAATCCGTACCGATATGTTCCTTCTTGTGTCTACAATAACATGTACCTACTCCAATGTGTGAGGCTGTTTTAATTACTTCACTAGCTCTCTCATAATCTAAGATGTATAGATCCTTATCATCTTTAAGAACACTTTCGTTTATGAAAGCTCTCCCTACAGGTGTTGGAATTGTCATTAAATCCGTGATGAATTCATCTTCAACATTTATGTATTGATGGAATAATTTGCTTAATACTTTTTGATCTAAATTACCACCAACTCGCATTAAAGAGAACTCAAAAAATCCTGCCATAGGAGGTGGTAAAATATAAGTCTGAACACCTTTATTATCGATATCAAGTAATAACGCTCTAGAAGCTAACTCATTTAGTGTTTTTTCTGTTTCTTCTTTCGTCTTCTTCCAGTTTTTCATTGCTGTTTCCACTGTGAAAGGTTTAATAGGAAGTAAAGATACTAATTTGGCTTCCTCTTCATTAAACATCACGGAAAGAATTTTATATAAAGTTTCTGATGGCGGAACGCCTTGTGGAAACTTGTTTAACCTCTCCTCTAGTTTTTTATATCCATTTTTAGTTGTGTTATGTGCCACTGTTATCCCTCCCAAATATCTATGTTATAATAATTATATAGGAAGAGGTAGAAAATATGAAATTTAACTTGGATAAAGTTCAAAACGGGTTACTCGATTTTAGAAGAATTAGACTAATTGATGAAGTTAATGGTATTTATTATATATTAAGGGAAAATTATAGTAAAGAAGCATATTATTTCAAGATGGATGGATTAGAACTCATTACTTACGGAAAAGAAGTAGAAGATATAGTAAAAAGTAAGAATTTTGGTGATTACTTTGAAGAAAAATGCGATTATGAATTTGCGTTAGATAAGGATGATTTTAGGCCGGTAATTAATGATAACTATAATTATAGATTATTAGATAAAAGTGATAGTTTGATGGTATCAAACTTTAAGGATAAGTGTACAAAAGGTGATTTAGATCAGGGCCAGGTTTCAATAGATGACCCTCTAGTGATGGGAACTTTTAAAGATGATAATTTAATTGGCATTGCGTCATTTTGGGAGTGGAGGAATGATTTAAATGATATAGGTGTATTAATTGATTCTAATTACCGAGGATTGAATGTAGGACCTAGTTTAGTTTCAAGGTTGATAAAAGAAGTTGTTAATGATAAGATTTGTATCTATAGAGCTGATTATGAAAATATTGGTTCTATTAGAGTTGCAGAAAAACTGGGATTTAGAGTTATATCTAAAATTCATAGATTGAGGGCTAGATAATGATAGACATTAGAGACTATTCTTTAGAAGAGAAAGAAAAACATTACAAAGAAAAATATGATTTTATCTATAACGTAGGTAGAACTCATAAAGTAATAAGAAATATATTTAATATAAATAATAATAAGAAACCAAATCCTCATAATTTCATAGTTTTAGAGAGTTATGAAGTTATAAGAAAGGCAATCCTAAATAATGTTAGATTTGAATATTTGGTTGTTTGTCCAGAAGAAGCATATACTCCAGAAGCTCAAAAGATAGTAGATGAAGTACTGAGTTTATGTAAAGAAGGTTACGTGGTTAGTAAGAAAACATTCGAGTCTATAATGGAGAAGAAGAATTCATTTGGAGTAATAGTGGTTGCGAAATTTCCATTAGTAAATTTGGATGACTTTAAGATTAAAGAGAATATGAAAATTGTGGTTTTAGACGGATTAGAGATTCAAGGTAATGTTGGAACTATAATTCGATCAGCAGATGGGGCTGGAGTAGATTTAGTGATTCTTACAAACAAGAGGATTAGAATATCACATCCAAAATTTATTAAAAGTAGTATGGGAACATGTCTAAATATCCCTATAGTGGTTGGAGAAATGAGTGAAGTTCTCAAATGGCTAAGTAAAAATAATTTTAACATTTACTTAACAGATACTAGAGCAAAAAAGAATTACTTTGAAGATAATTATGAGGGTAATGTTGCAATAGTAGCTGGTAGTGAACGTTATGGAATCATGAAAAAGTGGTATGAAGCTGAAAATGTAAAATTGGTAAAAATTCCTATGTTAGGGCAAGCAGATTCTCTTAATGTTGGAGTAGCTACTTCTATAATAATTTACGAAGTTCTTAATAAAAAAGATTATTCAAAATAATCTTTATTTTTATACATTTTTATGTTGATTTTTATTTCATAAGTGATATAATAATAATGCACGTAAAAAAGGTGTCTAGTATAGGATGGACCTATAGCTCAGTTGGTCAGAGCAACCGGCTCATAACCGGTTGGTCGCAGGTTCGAGTCCTGCTAGGTCCACCATAAAACATGGAGAAATACCCAAGTCCGGCTGAAGGGACTGGTCTTGAAAACCAGCAGGGCGTTTGCGCGCCGCGGGGGTTCGAATCCCTCTTTCTCCGCCATAAAAAAAGCATAGGTAAGCGAAAAAACTTTAATTTAACCCAAGGGAGTGTCATGAAAACATGCCGAGGGACTTTAGAGTAAAATGCTTACCTTATTTTATTTAATGGAGAATATTTATTGTGTTGCTCTTTTAGATGATTGTTTGATAAATGTAGATACTCTTGTGTAGTTGTAATCTTAGCGTGTCCTAAGGTCTCTCTTACGAATTCTATGTTTGCACCATTCTCTAAATAGTTAGTTGCATATGTATGACGGAATTTATGAAAGCTTATACTTACATCATTGGGTAAGTTGAGCTTTCTTTTTATTTTCCTAATAACCTTGTCTAGACTATCTGATGCCATTTGTTTCTTTTCGGTAACACATTCGATTAGATACTCTTTAGGTACTATTTCAGTTAGGTAATTAATAATAGCTGCTTTAGTTTCATCTCCAAAATAAACTGTTCTATGTTTGTTTGTCTTAGTGTATTTTAAATTGATTTGGTTATTCTCAATGTCTAATTCATTAAGTTTTATATTTCTTAGTTCGTTCTTTCTGATTCCTGTATCATACAAAATGTATATTATTGCTTTGGTTCTTATTACTTCTTTAGTTTGTTCAGTTATATGGAGATATTGAAAAATTGTCTTAAGAGTTTTTTCATCGATTATTTTTATCTCTGAGTCTTCATTTCTTAATTTTTTGAATTTACGCATTGGATTCTCTTTGATTAGGTTTTGGTCTTCGCAATACTGGAGAGCTTGCTTAAGTGTTCCTATACGTTTATTAATAGTTTTGTTTTTATTGCCTTTGGCTCTTTCATAGTCAATAAAATCATATAATGCATCATTTGTTATTTGAGAAGTAGAAGTAACTAACTTTCTATGAAAGTAATCTAAAATTGTTTCCAAGTGTTTTTTGTAGTATTGAAATGTATCAATTCTAGTTTCATGCCTACATCGTTTTAGATATATCTCCTGGACTTCTTTCAGTGGAATGTTATTATCGTTAGCTTTCACTAACTCAGATATTATTTGTTCTATTTGATTCATTTGGGTCCCTTCCTTTCAATTATTGTAATACTGAATTATACAAAATTGGGTGGAAGCCTATCTTCTCGGTTATGTCGGAATTGAGTATTTATATTATTTGGTTAGATCTTTGAAAACTAGATCATCAAGAGAAACATTAAACAACTCTTTAAAGATTATGAGAGTTGTTAACTTGTAATCAAGAATTTTAGAAGATTCGTACTTTTGGATGGTTCTATCGGATACACCAATTCTCTTTGCTAATTCCACTTGAGTTAATCCCTCTCTTTCTCTTAGAGTTTTAATGTTCTTATTAACAAACATAACTTCCATTTGACACGAACAAAACAATCGTGTAAAATATAGTCAACCCGAACAAAATGTTCGTGTGATAAAGTACAAAAACTAGAAGTCAAAAGGACTCCTTGTTTATGCATCGCTATAATCAACTCCAACAACTTTGATTATAGCATACTTACACATTAATTTAAACCTAGTAGCGTGCGACATAATTTGCTACTAGGTGAAAGTTATTAAACTAAACCAGAGAATTTTTTCATATTTCTCCTTTAAAATAGACCGCCATTATTATGTTGGCTTTGATGAACCTGACTCTAGCGTGGCGGTCATGGAGTGGGTTCTTCAAAGCCAACATTCTATTTCTCGCCATATGTGGCGCGTGGCGACTACGTCGCCTATCTGCTTCTTTTTGCTACCTACAGTAAAAACAAATAAATGAACAGCAAGCTGTCATTTTATTTATTTTATTATTGTTTAGGTTTTTTGGTTTATACGTTTTCGTATAGGTTCGCGCCACTCGACTTGTGTGAGTATTAGACAAGTTTATCCGCTCTAGAGTGGTGATGGTTAGATTCAACTTTACCAAGATGTTTTCACTCATTGATGCTTTATCTGATGATCTAGTTTTTAAATATCTACATATGAAAGTAGAGGATGTTTAAATGCTAGGAAAATATACAAAGAATAATATTTATAATGAGGATAGTTATGAAGCTATTAAAGAGATACCTAATAAGAGTATTGATTTGATAGTCATTGATCCCCCTTATAAATTACATATGAGTACTTGTGAGAATGGATTAAATAGTTCTTGTGCAGTAACAAGAGGTATGAGTAAAGTACAACATGAACTGAAGAATAAAAACTTACACGTTGGAATAGATAACGAACTCTTACTAGAAATGGTAAGAGTCATGAAAAAGATAAACATATACATCTGGTGTAATAAAAGACAGCTAAAACAGTACTTTGATTTCTTTGATAAGTATGAGTGTAACTTCGAACTCCTGGTGTGGTGTAAGACTAATCCAACACCTGCGGTTAACAATACGTTCTTACCTGATATAGAGTATTGCTTCTATTTTAGAGAGAAAGGCGTTAGACTCAAAGGAAACTATCACAGCAAGCATAAGTTCTATATTCGTAAAACTAACCAGGAAGAAAAGGATTTATTCTTACATCCAACTATAAAACCACTTAAGTTTATAAAGAACTTCATCATAAATTCTAGTGATGAAGGAGATATAGTAGCGGACTTCTTTATAGGTTCGGGTACAACTGCAGTAGCAGCTAAAGAGTTAAACCGTAATTATATAGGTTTTGAAATTGATCCACAATATTACAAGATTGCATTAGATAGAATTAATGGAATTACTGCGAGTGGACAAACAAGTATATTTACAGATTTTAAAAGTATGGAGGAAGTAAAATGAGAGTAATTAGTAAGGAATTGGAGGTTGATGTTAATTACGAAGAAGTAAGTATCGTTGTTGATAAAGGTTTGATTAAAGATGAGTTAAGAGATGATTTTGGTTATGTGAAGATATTTAAACAACTTCTTTATAAGATTCGTGGCCATAACACAAGAGATTATACCGTAGAGGCAGTTAGTGGCCATCATATCTTTCTATTAGGTGTGTATGATACACATGAACTAGCAGTTAAAGCTCGAAGTGAAATTACTGAAGCATTTATTGAAGATAAAGAAATATTTTATTTGAAGTAAAGAGGTGATTTTATGGTACTTAGTACTAGTGATAACGGAAAGTATTTTAAAGGTGTTTATAGTGGTTTCTTCTCTAAAACAAAACTTAGTGGAATCATTAAGAAAGTTAATTTAAATAAAGTAAGTGTCCAGGTACTAACTACACTTGATGGATGGACTTATGTGGCTACCTTAATGTGTAGTGCTATACATGAAGTATCTGATAAACCACTAGTATGTATTAATGTTGAAGAGATAAGGAAATCAATTGAATATCATAGAAGTATTGAAAGACAAAAACGAGATATAACTCGATTATAAATGAGGTGAGTAAATGTCAGTTTCAAAGTTTACATATAAGACATTTCAATCTTATAACGAGATAAAGGATGAGATTGGTTACTTAGAGTTAAGAGAGTATGTACTGAAAAATCTAAATACAAGAGGTAATACTTTAAAAGAGTTAAAGTCTATACATGAAAGACTTCCAGAACTAAGAAAAGTACTATCGACTATTGAAAGTAAGATTGAAGAGTTTAGTAAAGAAAACGATAAGCAATACCAGGTATTATTTTTAAAGATTATCAAGAGAAAAAGTTACTATCAAATAGCAAGTGAAGTTGATTATAGTGTAAGACATATACAAAGAATCTGTACTGAGTTTAAAAGAGCTACTAAAGCAGTAGCTTAGAAGAAAGGGGGTACTATAATGAAGAAAACTAGATATCATTTCTTTGGAACAGATCCAAACGGACAGTACATGGAACATGCATTCACTGATTCATTAAAATTGTTTCAGACTATAGTACCCTGGATGTTGGATAAAGACTTAGAAGAGATTCAAATAACATCACTTAGTTTAGCAGTAAGATGTCATTTCACTACTAAAGAGTTCCAGGATGAATTTAACCAGGCTAGAAGATTAGGAACTCTAACTGAAGAAATGAAGTTAAAGAAACATAGACTAGATTCACGAGTAAATAAGGCATTGGGAATTCTTAAAAACAAGTTAAGACTAATTAATACTAGACAAGTTCATATGAAAGACTTTAATGGGTCCAAACGTTTTATATCACTTAACAATCCTGAGGTTAATAGATTAGTTTCCACAATGAATCGTGATATAAGAGAATATGAAATTGAAGGTAAGTTATATAACATTAAAAAGCATAAAGGACTCTTAATTGTGATTCGAAAGTTTATAAGATACAGAATAGTAACGTTAGAATCAGCAATTAAGAAGTATAAAGATAAGTGGAATAAGTATATTAACGCTCAACGTAGAGCGAAGAAAACTAGAGATTTAGTATCGGTCATAGAAAACAACCAGGATGTAATTAAGCTTGTAGAGATTGAATATAAGCGTAAATTATCATCTAAGGAACGATTTATCATATCGAGGTGGAGATATGATTATGAAGATATTAAGAGTGCTCTACTGAAGACTCTGCAGCTTAAGAAGTGTAGCGTAGAGTACATGAATAAAATCTTAGAAAGTAGACATCAAGTAATAACTAAAAATTCAGAGCAATTTGACCGATTTGCCGAACAATTTTAAAGAAAGGATTCTTAGGAATCTAACTTTAAACTGTAATATAAACAATCAAGATTTTCTTGGTTATTTTTTTTATGAAGATTCTATAAGGTGGGTAAATGGTTTTATAAGATGGGATTATGGAACTTACCAAACGGCAATATGGTACCAGGTATATGTGTATAATGTGGGTATGTCAGTATAAGTATTAATAAGAGATATTAGAAGAATTTTATATTGTATCAATTGATTCACATTGTTTTTACAAACAAATCTTTCTTTAAAGAGTAGTAAACATTACTAGGATATAACTCAACTGATGTCATTCTATGAGAATAGTCTCAAATCTAACAATCTTTATAGTATTTTGTAGATATCAGTTTCAGAAGTTTGTTCCTTTTAATTGGATAGAACACTTTGTTTAGAATACGTAAAAAAAGAGGACTTGCATAAAACTCTACTGTTTGTCGAAACTTGTCGATTGGTACAAATAGTATGCGCAAGTGATTTGTGATATAATTTATTTGTATAAATTTGTAGAATATATAATATAATTAAGAACCTATATCTTTATATTAAGATTAGAAAAGAGGTGAAAAAATGGTTTTTATTAATGGCACTATATCTAAGCGAATAATTGAAAGAAAATGTCTTGACGAATCAGGTATAAATGCTCTTAATGGTTTTTCATTTCAGTTTTCAAACGCTATCTATGAAATTGTTGAAAGATATAAAGGATGCAAGAATTTTTCTATAGTATTTGAGTCTCATGACGACTTTTTGATAATTGACACAAAAGCATTATTCCTCTTTCAGGCAAAAAACTTTAAAGATAAGACTTTTACTGCACAAAACATTACTAGTGCTAAGGAAAAGTCAATTCTAGCTAAGATGAATCAGGCAAGAGATAATATCAAAGATATCATAGAAGAAAATGTGATTAGTTATCTCATTATAAACAATGAGAATTCAAAAATCGGATTCAGAGTGAAGCCTAAGAAGAATGAGAAAGCGTACAACACGGAAGAATATATTGATAAAGTGTGCCTCAGCGTGATATCTGATGACTGTAAGGAAAAGGTACTAGATATACTAAACAACGAAAAGGAATTAGAGACCTTTTTCATTAAGAGACAGCTTAGATATTCAAAACATTCAGACGATGTAAGATTATTTATAGAAGACGTACTAAACGATAAGTTTACTGAACCGAAAGTAAATCTTTCATCAATATATGATTTTTTAGAAAGACAGATAAAAAATTCAATGTTAGAAAAAAAATACTATAGTTTTACTGACATGGACTCAGATATGCGTAATATCGTGAGTTTCCAAGTTGATGAGTTTGATGCATTTAGTGAACTTATTTACTTACTAGTAGATTACGATACAGGTGAAAAAAATATCATTAGGAATAGATATAAGGAGTATGTTACAAAACTGGCAGGGAGTAGAATCAATGATGTATTTAATGACTTTCAATACGTTAAATCCGTTGTTAATAGAGATGACTTGCTAGAAGATAATTTGAGACAAGTTCAGCGTGAGAAATTACTAAGTTTTTATGACGGTGAGGAAATTGTATCATTAATTTTGTTAGCTTATGGGGAGAAAAAAAATGATGAATAAACTGGTTTTGAATAAATTTATCATTCTTAGCGAGGAAGAAAAATCAGCTATAGAGATTGATTTTAGCAATAACTTAAACATCTTTGTAGGTAAGAATAAATCCGGAAAATCATCACTCGCAAAATCGATATTATACACCCTGGGGTGTGATGTGGTTTTTGAGAATTCATGGAAGAATTTAGGGAAAACATATTTGTTGTTTTTCTCGTATGGCAATCAAAGTTACTCTATCAAGAGAGTGAATTTAGTTGGTAAGTATAATAATCAAAAAGGGTCTAACGTCTTTGAAGTTATAGACCTGGAAACCCAAAAAATATACAAGTTCAACAAAACTACAGAATTTGCTTTTTTCTTGAACGAGCTATTCGGACTAAAGATAAGATTGTTGACCAGAAAAAAGTTGGAAACTTCAATTATATATCCGAATCACATGTTTCTCTTGAACTATCTAGATCAAGATACCAGTTGGGGAAATTTACTCACTGACACTTTTAACAACCAGTCTTTTTTACTAGATTACAAGAATAGTATTTTGGATTTTTTCACAGGATTAAGGACGAATAAGTACTATGAATTAAGTAACAAAATTAAAGAACTACAGAATGAAAAACATACTCTTAAGTTGGAATACGATAGTCTAAAGAAATTATACGAAATTAATCTGAAGAAAATTAATAAAATTGAGAACATAGACGTAGATGTGTTTAAGGAGAGTATTAAGCTAATAAATAATCATGTCGAAGCCATAATAGGTAAAGAAGCAAAATTGAAAAAGAAGCTTTCATCATTTCTCTACGAGAGGAGTAAATTATTAGTACTTAATGAAAACCATGATGCAACATTAGAAAAGTCAGATCTTGACGCAAGTGGAAATTGTCCAGTTTGTGGTCTTCATAGGAAAATGGAGACCAAAAATTTATTTAGGATTACAACTAATATGTACGAACTAAGAAAAGAAAGAGATATGAACCTAGTAAGATTGGCGGACTTGGAGTTGAAAATCGAAAAGACAAAGGCTGACATAAACCTACTATCAGAAGAACAAAAATCAATGAGCATGCAGTTGAGAGTCGGAAATGAAAAACTTGACTTAATAGAATCTATGAAAAATTTTGGCATAATTGAACTGAGTCAGGAATTAGAGAAAGAGTTCATGGAGAAATTATCTAAGATTGAAAGTTTAAACTCTGATATAAAGATGAAGCAAAAAATCCTTAAGAGTTTTGATGATAATGAGCAGTTGGTATCGGATTATTATAAAAACTTAAAGAGAATTTTCAATAAACTTAAGATTAATTTTAAATTCAAGAATGATGCAAATGATTTTATGAGATTCAGCACTTCCTACTCTGGAACGGATAGGGTTTTGTCAATAATTGGATTCTATTTAAATGTCAATAGATTTACAACACAGAATTACGACATACCTACTTTTCCATTTATTTTAGATACGTTATATAAAGAAGATTTTGATGACAAAAACGAGTTGAATCTAATTGAAGTATACATTTTAGAAGTGAGCCAACTAAATCAGCAACAGCTTCTTTTTACATCTGATAAGGCCGAGCTCATATCGTATTTAACAGAAAGTAATATAAAATATAATGTGATTGAGGGATATAGAAAATTACTAGATGTCAAAAAATATGACGACATCAAGAAAAGATATGCCCAGTTTAATTTATAGAAAGCACTTAAAAAAACATCTTACACCTTTGCTAAAATCGACGATTGAATACATAGGGTCAATGGTCTTAAATTTGAAGACGAGAAAACTTCTCGTTTTTTTAGTTTATTGTAGGTTTAGTATAGCCAGTGAAAAGTAACTTGATGAATTATCTCTCTAATAAGATAGTAATGTTATTATTGTTATTCAACTCAATTAAATTATTTTTCGATAATATCATTAATAGAGCTTGCAGGGATTGAAAACAAGCCAAAGGACATTGAGTCCTTTTAAATTTGTTATTACTTATCAATGTGATATTATTAGAGTAAAGAAGTCTAGAATGTAAAGGAGAGATATTATGAATTATAGTGATAGTATTAAAAAAATATTTGAGAACATGAAAGATATCGAAAAGAAACTTGAAAGTAAATTGAATCAATTATCTTTCGATCCTAATACCAGTCTTGAAGTTAGAATTACTTTAGAGACGGAAGGTGCATTTGTTAGAATTAATCAGTGGAATGCTCCATTAGAAAATATAGATAATTTAGATAAGGAAGAATTTTTTAATGGTGTATATATTAATATAATCAAATCTTTAGACCTCTATGTAAACAAGATGACTTGGAGTACCCGAGATTTTGATAAGTCTTTAGTTGAGAAAATCCAAACCGCTTTTAATGAAGAAATTGAGTGATAATTTTTTTTATAACTTTATGAAATAAGATGTAGTGGAGCAAGTTTATCATTTGAAGGAGAGTATCATGAAAAATATAATTAAGATGTTGGGAGTAATAGTCATTATATTTTTGGTAACTATTATAGCTATTGATAAATATATGGCCATAGTTCCGGATTTACATGTAAATAAAGGGGAAACCAATATTGAAGTTAAGAAAGTGTCTTATTGTTGGGAAGCATTGCTAAGCGGTATTTGCGTAGACACAATAAATCCAGAAGACATGCTGAAGGGGATTGAGCCAACAAAAGTTAAGCCCGGTGATACTTTAAGGTTGGATTTTTCAAAAAGCCCAGATACAGTTCGTGCATCAGTTTATGAAATTAATCAACCACTAGACTATGATATAGAATATGGACTATTAAAAGTTCCAGAAGAGAAAGGAGTTTATATTATCAATGTGCTTGGAGGATGGGGAGGAGGAGCTGTTCCATATGTTCTTACGATAGAAGTTGAGGGTGAGAAGGTGCCAGAGCAAAACTGGATAAATCGACCACAATTAGTTTATGAAGGCCTATGGTATTTGTTAAAATCTGATTCTCATATAGATATAGATATAGATTCACTTGAACTAAATTATATAGGAGTACTGACTGGAGAAGATGACTTAGTATTTAAGCCAAGAGACAACCTTGAATCTAATACACATATAGGTTATTATCTTTTTGTAAATAAAAACGATACTTCAAATTTATATGTCTATGTATCACCAGGTCTCACAATAGTTGAACCTGAAAGTTTAATTATTTTCAAAAGATAATAGTTAGGTCGATAAAAATAGTAGAATTTGAGAGCGGCGAAGAAGCTCGATTAGTTATAAGTACTAAAACATATCTTCTCTACCAATTAGTGATGAGTGCTGTAATGATTTATTTGTTGGAACTATTCAAGGTTAGGATTGAAAATCCATGTGTCGTCGGTTCGATGTTGACTGAAGTCCGATATATTAGTTCTGATAAACAAAGGGGATATGACATCCCTTTTGTTGTTTTATATTAATAAATATATACGACTGTGTATTTATGGTATAATTAACTGCAAAACGGGGGGACATTATGGCTAGAGCACCTTTTCAGGTATTAGTAATACCTTATAAATTCACATCTGAAGGAATCAAGTATTGTATTTTTAGAAGAGAAGATGTAGAAGTTGATATGTGGCAATGGGTATCAGGAGGGGGAGAAGATACAGAATCAAGTTTAGAATCTGCAAAAAGAGAGATGAACGAAGAAACTGGAGCTATAGTTTTAGAAATTATTCCTTTAAGTTCAATGACATATATTCCAGCATACTTTTTTGAAGAAATGACAATGAATTATCCCGATCACATTGTAATTCCTGAGTATTCTTTTGGGGCTCTCGTTGGACAAGAGATTGAATTATCTGATGAACACTCAGAGTATAAATGGGTTGATTATGAAACTGCAATGATTTATTTGCATTGGGATAGTAATAAAACAGCTCTATATGAACTACATATAAGACTGAGCAAATTAGAACTTTGGGATGTTTATAATAAAGATAGAAAACGAACAGGCAAGATTGTTGTTAGAGATCAATATGAGTTTTCAGGAGATGAGTATCATCTAATCGTCATTATTTGGATTATTGATTCTAATAATAAAGTATTAGTTCAAAGAAGGTCTTATAATAAGGATTTCTTACCTGGATTAATCGCGACACATGGTGGTTCAGCAATTGCTGGAGAGGGTTCTTTAGAAAGCGCTATTAGAGAAGTAGAAGAAGAGATTGGGATCACATTAGAAGAAAACGAAATGAAACTGTTCTCTTCAAAGATTGAGAGAAATAGAATTTATGATAGCTATGTGGTGAACAAACTTATTCTTTTAGAACACTTGAAAATAGATCCTGAAGAAGTTGATTCTTGCTATTATATGTCTATTGGCGAAATAAAAGAGAGCATCAAAGAAGGGGAGTTTTTTGATTATTTGAAGCGTCAAGGAAATGATTATTTTGACAAGATATTTTCTTCAATAAAAAAATAATGAGACTCGTTTAGAGTTTCTTCTATATCGTTGATTTTGATACAAGATGTAGTTTAGGATTGAAAATCCATGTGTCGTCGGTTCGACTTGACTGAAGTCCGATATATTAGTTCTGATAAACAAAGGGGATATGACATCCCTTTTTTCTTGTAACTTTTTTATGATGATACTAAAAATGCAATGAGAGAAAATATAAAGTATAATTTATCGGGGAAATATTGATCCCTTGATGCGCGCTTCTCTGACTTAGAAAGGTTGGAGAAATGAAAGGGAAAGTAGTTAGAAAAGCAATTGAGATTTATCAATTAATGGTGGTAGAAGAAAGAGCATTCTCAAAGGAGGAATTATCTGAAGAATTAAATGTATCGATAAGAACTATTCAAGATTACTTTGGAGAAATCAATATTTACCTTTTTGACAGACATGATTATAGGCAGATTATGTATGATCGCTCTATAAAAAAAACATGTTATCAAAGCAATCTAAAAGCAGAACATATTTTCTGCTTTTCTTCTAACTGGAAGGATAAGTTATATTAAGGTGATCCCTGTAATATCTATAAATAGTGAAGCCGGATACTCCAGTGATTTTGTGACACAGTTTTACTAATACCTATGTATGCTATAATTATTATATAAATGAAGTGATCTTTAGGAGGTAATTCCATGTTTGTTAAAGTTTTCTCGTACGATATACTTCGTTTGGCATTTGAGTCAATTTATGACTCTTTTTTTATATAATATTCGTATGCTATAATATTCATAATGTAAGTGAAGATGAACTTGAGAAAGATTTATTTAGTTTTCATAAAAGACCACTTGTTATAGAGTGAATATATAGAGTTATAGTAAATTATAAGTGGAGGGATAATAATGAATGAATATGTTAAGGTTAGTAATCAGAGTCTCTTTGATAAACACATTTATGAAAAAGGATTAGGAGTTGTAGAAGAAGTAGCAATGAGTCTAAAGGTTATGTCAGAGGCTGAATATATCACCAGCGACGATATTATAGGATTTATTAGATACGATAAGTTTCTAAGAGAAAAATTGTATAAATATTTATCTGTTACTGAAGAGTTTCTACGTAATGAACTGTATAAAAATCTTGAATATAATGGTTCCAGAACAATTATGTATACAAAAGATTATAAGTCTTCAGATTTTAAAGTAAATGAAGATAATTCATATGGATACAATTTCTTTAAAAAAGCTAAAATGCTTTTTTCTGTAATCATAGATTTATATACTCATTTTGAAGGACAATTACTTATGTCATTTAAGTTCTCTTTAGAAGACATCAAAAACATAGGAAATCTTAGAAATCTTGTGATGCATCATAGCTTACTAGTTATAAATCAGAACTCTACAGAAATAACTAAAGATTCCATTGGTGATAGAGTTATGCTAGTGTTAAAATATCTGATGTCACTAATATATGTGATACCTAATGAGTATCGCAAAGGATTAATTACTGATATAAATAAGGCTAATTTGGATAAGGGCGTTTACGGTTCAAAATCGAAATATATATACATTGAATTTATTGAAGGGGGATATTAATGGAGTATAAGAAGAAAATAGATACAAAAGAGTATCGTACATTGTTTTTTGAAGCTTATAAGTATGTGAACTCTGTGATAGATGATTATAGTTTCTACTTTAGATTGATTGGTAGTGCAAAAAGGAACTTGGTTCTTGATAAACCCAACAAAGGATTTGATTTTGATTATCAGATTATTTTCTATCAATCACTAGTTGGAGAAGGATCGGATAAGCTGATAGAAATAAAGGATAGATTTAGACATGCCTTTGATGATTTCTTTGTAGAAAAAGGTTATGAATATGGTGAGGATTCAACCTCCGCTATAACTATAAAGATGTTAGATGGAGATAAAATATATCATTCATATGACGTTACTCTAATGACTCCTAATAGTGTAGATAAACTTTGCATCTTCAAATACAATGACAATGAAAAGACTGAAATGGGTCTGAATGAAATGAGAAAATCTGCTATGTTTAAGGAAAAATATAAGAAGATTAAAGGTGCTCAAAAATGGAAAGAGTTAAGAGATGAGTATAAAATAAGGCAAGAAGAATGGAATGGAGAAAGGAAATCCTTCTCTATATTAATGAGTGTAGTTAACGATATGAAGTTATAATGGGGGGCGTACTATGCTGTATGATAAGGTCGAAATAGGTAAAAGACTCAAAGAGTTGAGAGAAGAATCCAACATAACTCAAGATGAAGCGGCAAAACTCATAAATATATCAAACAGAACTTTAAGTGATTGGGAAAAAGGTAAAACAGATTTCTCCATTCAGAGATTAAAAGAAATATCTGATGCCTTCAACATTAGTATTAACTATTTCATACCATTTGAGTATGAAGATTTTGATGTTGATGAAATAATATTAAAATCATTGGATTTTGGTATAAAGAAATATGGGTTACTTACTTGTGTTGTAATCTTTATTACTTTTTATCTTAATATATTTTTTCAATCAACAGTCTTAAATACAGTCATCATAATTGAGTTTATTTTATTTTGTTGCTATATTATCATTTTAATAATGAGAAGGTTAACATCTAGAAGAATCATAAAAAAGTATTCTAGAAAGAACAGTTTGATTTATCAATCTTTTTACTCAGATAAAGAACTAAGAAACCTTCATAAAGACACTGTAGGTTTAATTGTTTTGTCAATCTTCATCTCGCTATTTTCTGCAACTTGTATAATAGGATTTTACTTCTCCGAAACGATAGGAAGTTATCTAGATACTATTATTGTGTTTTTATTAATCTTAGTTTTTGTATGGGGATTAATTCTCTTAGGATTCTTCATAAAGACAAAACCATTAAAACCTATATTAGATTACTTTAGAGAAAATCAAGTAATTACAGTAGTTATATTGAACGCTTATATTGTCTTAATATCAATACTGTTTATGTATGGGTTAGTCTTAAATACTTATGTTCAAACCGAAGTTCCTAAATGGGTTGTCATTACTATATATACATATCTGCTCATTGATATACTTTTTCTTTTAACAACTAGTTATATAGTTCAGAAGTATTATCATAAACTTGATATTATTTCAGTAAATCCAAAAACGAACCAATTGAAAATCTTGTTTTCAGCTAATGAAAAGATTCCGGAAATGCCGGAACATCACTAACCCCATTGAAATCCTGCTTACATAGTTGTAAATTAACTATGAGGAGGTGATTTCATGAAGAAATCAATAGGAACAATCGTTGGAGTAATTTTAGTTATAATAATACTGCAATTTGTAACAGTGGATGAAATGATTGTTGGGGTATTAAGTGGTTTTTTCTGGGTATTTGAAAAATCAGTTATAGTTATACATGAAATTTTTACATTTGTGTTAGGACTTTAAGTCATCTAAAAAATCGGAAGTTATCTTAGACTTCTTTTTTAACGAATTTTATATGACTAAATATGCCAGGTTACTTTTTTGATACCCTTTGATATCTTTAGGTGTAGAAATAGCACCGAAAGGAGAGAATATGTATGTTACAAGTTTGAATAATGGTATTGTGACAGTAATCCAAACATCAGATAATACATGTAGACACTTCAATATATGTCTTTTAGGTCTCCAACATCGATGTTCTATCTATATAACATTAAAAGCCTCTATAATGAGGCTTTATTTTTATAAATCTATCTTTATAGACGAAAAGTCATTCAAAATGACTTTTCTATGGGTTTTTAGAAAAAAGTGTATCTAAATTGATTATGAAAAAGGAATATTGGATAAATGTTTATTTTTTTCTTTTACCAGGAAGATAGGCTTCCGACTGTTTTGACTTTCTAAGAATTGTCAAATAGTTTATAAAAATTGATTGATATGCTAATCTAGCATCCTAAAAATACATCTTATAGATGCTGATTTTGAAATATGTGATACACTTATAGCGTAAAGAGTGTATCGTTTTTACATAAAGAGAAAATAATCCTGATTAGTTTAGTGGTTGCGGCTACAACACTTTCTTTTTCAGTTTTAGTTTCTTTTTTCTTTATATAATAAAGTAGAATAGGATGATTTCGGTAGTTATTATATGAACTGATTGTAATATTTTTAATAGATGTGTAAAGTATTTTCCGAGCTGCACTATTACCAGCTTTAGATATTTTACCGTTAACTAAACTATTACCTGATTGATAAATAGTTGGCTCTAATCCACAATAAGCATTGATTTGCTTGTAACTGTTAAATCTAGAAATGTCTTTCAACTCAGCTATTAATTGAGAAGTTCGTAGTTCTCCTAATCCTGGGATGGAATTTATATTAGGAAAGAACCGTGTTGTTTTAGCAAGTTCAATAAGTTCGTCATTAACTATTCCTTGTTCTTTTTGTAGGGTTTTTACTATCCTTATTGTACATCGCAAGTTCTGAGTTTCAGTACTGTCTTTGTGAACTCCAGGATACGAGTTTTTAGAATGTTCTTTCATTGATTTTGCTTCGCTTCTTAGTCTATTCAAATAGTTTCTCTTGAAAGATGAATTTAAGTTGTTAGCTAATCTGTCAACTCTAGTGGAAGCGATTATTTCACTATGAGGAAATTCGTAGTAAAAGTTAAGCATCTTTGCGGTGTATTTCTTATGTTTATCCTTGTTACTATCAGTAGTTACATAGAAAGACTCATGTTCAGGTATGCAAATATCTAGCAACCTTACATATCTATTTTTCATAGCTGTTAGTGACTTTTCTAGAGCTAGATACTGTCTGTTGAGTGTAGTTAAATTATCGTAAATATTCAGCGATTTCAAAGCATTACTTTTAATGTCCTCCTTAAAATAACAATTAGCAATTTTAAAACAATCTTCCTTATCGGTTTTAGTCTTTCTAAATGAAGTATCACTCTTTTTAACAAGATTGGGATTAATAATGATTACACTATACTTGTATTCATCGAAGAATCTTTCTACTGGATAATGATAACTACTTGTTGATTCCATAATTACTGTTAACTTTTCTTTCAACCTTCTTTCGTTAATTATTTGATCTAGTTGTTTAAAGTTACTTAATGTATGTTTATATTCAGTGGGTTCTAGTAAAATTTCTCCATGAACTGATTGAATATAAAAAACACTTTTCCCCTTAGCTATATCTATAGCCATTACATATTCTGTTTTATCAATAATACTTACCTCTCTTTCTGCTTAAGCTTATACTGATTCCATTTTCCAATCACGCATGTTAAATGAGTTCTAGACCCCGCTTTCTTAACCGAAACAATAAAAGAAGTATAAGCAAGTCTCTCAAACCATTGAGTTCTAGTGACCCCTGTTATAATACGACTTTACTTAAACTAAATTAAACAAATATGATCAATATCTGTTTAATTGATTATAAACCCAAGATAACAAAAAAAGATACTAGGTTTATACCTAATATCTTACGTGATATAATGTGTTGAAGTATTATAAGTAAATAGATGTAAAAAAGACTTATTTATTGTTCCTACGGGGTTCGAATCCCTTTTTCTCTATGTTGATTCCGGCCGAGATATATGTTCTTTAAAAATTGCGGAGAATGATATATACTATTAATAGTATACAAATTTATTGTGAGGAGGAATTGAATTGTTAATCAAGTTCATCAAAGGAATTGGATTAATAGTCGGATTCGTGGGATTGCTCTATATTTTATGGAATACATTACTCGGTTCTGGAATCATTGAGCGCGAGGTCACAGAGACAATGTATCAAGAAGAAACTGGAGTAATGAGAACATTTCTTTCAAATGGGTATCAGTTAGGAGCTGATGAAGTAGCACATAGACTACATAAGACCGATAATTACGTTTTATTTGAAGACGTTACTTACGGATACTTACTGTTTGATTTTAACGAAAATGAGGTTGGTTCATTTTGTGTGACACCAGAGGTGGATGGATATCAAAAGTCCTTCCACATAATATATGATTATGAAAATGATATCATTTCATTAGTTTATAAACAGATAGATAATGAGGGGGTTTATGAACTAGATGTTTTTCATACATTTCAAGATGAACTCATCAAAGTTAATAAAAATAATTTAAATGAAGAATACAAACTCTACTCAGCTCATGAGATTGGATCAATGATGGCTAATTATAAAAATAATTTTCTCAATGAAATTGAGTATTTAGGAGTGTCCTTACAAGAGTTAATACAAGCAGAAATTACCGTAACTGAGACAGTTAAGTATGGTAAAGAGGAATGAAATAGGATTATACATGAATTTATAGTAGGGGATATGACATCCCTTGTTATAGATATGCAGATAGGACATTGAGTCCCTTTTGTTTTGCTATTATTTGTTGATATCGAATGGGAGAAGTAAAAATAATCTAGAAACCGGATTATTTTTTTGGAAAGTAAGAATCTGTCCCCCTAAAAAGTATAATAGATGTATGGGGATGAAAATCACCCTAGGCGGGTCTTTGAAAAGTTGATAATGAAATAGGTCGAAAATTGGCTGACGAGGGTTCGACTCCCGTATACTGTTCTAGATCATATTCCATATATTGAATAGATTTATGATGAGAGGGACATGACCTCCCTCATTATATTTATACAGAGGACATTGATTCCCTTTTCATGTCTCTCTTGATAAAATAAATTACTAGGAACTAGTCAAAGGGACAATGAATTTCCTTTTCTTTATTGTAATTTGTGGTTTTATGGTAAGATGTTATTAAATAGAGGTGAGCGTATGTATGATAAGATGTTTCAGTCATTAGCTAAAGAATTAGATACCCTTGAATCTCATAATATTTTCTTCAATACGTTCAATATTTTTGAAACATTGGGCGTTGTTAACGCCGAAATAAGGCATAGTAATGTTTTGGCGTGGTTACTTGATAGCTCTGAAACACATGGGTTAGAGGAAGTCTTCGTCAAGTTACTTTTGAATGACTTTGCTAATGTATATGATTATAAATTTTTAGCACAAGGAATAGCTTTCTCAGGTTTCGAAGTGAGGAGAGAGTGGAAAAACATCGACCTTCTCTTGATATCTCAGAGAGATAAAGTCGTTCTTACAATCGAAAATAAGATTTGGAGTTCTGAGTTTGATCATCAACTTGAGAAATATAAACGCATAGTAAATCAGAATTTCGGAGAGTATAAAAAAATATTTGTATTTTTATCTCCATTCGGTACTCCACCAAGTGATATGGATTATTGGTTAATATATGATTACTCCAGAGTTTTGGTAATATTGGAGGAATTGATTGAGAATAACAGAATCAATGTCTCTGATGATGTTAGAATGTTTATTTTACATTATATAGAGAATCTTAGGAGGAATATCGTGGGAGATGAGAAATTAAGAGAACAATGTATAGAGATATACAGCAAACATAAAAGAGCAATAGATCTGATAATTGATAATTTGCCTAATAATAGAAATGTGATTCAAAGGATAATCAATAACTATCTCTCTAACAGAGCTAATGTAGTTAAAGATGATTCAGGAAAGACTCGTATCAGGTTTACTACAAGAGTTTTGGATGGTCTAGTTCCTGCGGATGGAAGTGGCTGGACAAAGACTGGGAGGATTTTTTTGTTTGAGATTGAGAACTTCGAGCATCATGTGAAATTGAAAACTGTAGTGGGTCCTTCTTTGACTGGAAGTAGAGATATTCTACATGAATATATATGTAATAATAAAGCTAGTGGTCTCTTTCAAGATGCTGACTTAGAAGAGCAATCTGGAAAAAAATGGTCTCATGTAAACGGAATAGAATTAATAGACAGAAGTCCGACTGATATTTATGATGAAGGCTTACTAGAAAATATAATTATAACTAAATTAGATGTTGCTTTTGATGAATATATTCTTAAAGTGGAAAAGATGATATCTAGGTTTTACAAAAATGAATAGATTTGACTAACACATTTGATACCAAACTGGGTCTTATAGGGTTGTTGAATGCAATCTATGAAAAGAATGAACATAACAGGAAAGTTGCAAAACAAGGGTTAGAAACAATTACGTTTCAGAACTGTTAGAAAGGTTTGAGCTTGATTTTTTTGAATGAGGAGTAATTGCTACCGGCCAGTCGGATGCTGTACCTATACTCATTCTAAAAAATTAAATTTACCTACTAAAATAACTAATTGAAGGAGGAAAACATGTTAAAAGTAAAAAATTATAAAATCATTAGAGAAGCAGAAATCAAAGTTGATGGTATTGTAGTATTGGCTGGGAAAAATAACACAGGAAAGAGTACAATAAGTGACTGTATGTATTACTCATCAATAAAGGAAAGCCTAGGTGAAAAAGATTTTATGGCAGATTTATCTAATTATTGTTATGAAAGAATCAAAGAAGTTACAGGATTTACGCGTTCTAGTATTTTGAGGGATAATAAGAAATTAAAAGATTTCTATTCAAGATTTGATGATTTTTTATTAAATCTTACAGGATTTATGCATCCTGAAGATATATATAAATCTTGTAAATCTTTTCGTGAGCACACTGAGATAATACTCAGGGATGTTTTGGGTCTGGAAAAGAACAGATCAAGTAAAAATAGACTATATAGAAGTACTTTCTTAAATTATAAGGATATTTTTGAAGAATTAATGTTGTTCATTGAGGAAAGCGACTTTGATGAATTTGTTGATAAATATGCTGACTCCTTACACAGTACTATTTTTCCTGAAGGTACTTTACCTAGGTTTAACAATTTAATTATGAGTGAAAGAAACTATAAGCAAACACTTTCCTTTGGTAATGGTTGTAAAATTAATAATGCAATATATGTGAAAAGCCCTGTACTATGGGCTGAAAATTCTAATAGAAATAGATTTGATGAGAACCCAACTCTTCATTTAATTAAAAAAAATAAAACTGATTACTTATCATATTTAACATCAACAAAAAAAACTTTCAGCAGCATCTATGGTGAAGATAAAGAAATCGGAATAGTAGCAGATTTTGTACATGAAGCCGAAAAAATTATTGAAGGGTCATTGTTCCTGGATAAGAACAATGAAATTAAATTTACAAATAAGTTTGGTAATGAGTTCACTTTAAATGAGATGGGAACAGGGTTTTCCAATTTTGCAATTTTATTACTATTGATCCAACATAACCAAATAGATGAGAATACACTTATTATATTCGATGAGCCTGAATCACACCTTCATACATTATGGCAGTATGATATTGGTAGATTGTTTGTATTGATGCACAAGTACTTCAAATGTCCCATTTTCATTAACTCTCACAGTTCTCTAATTATTGAATCAATCGAATCAAATTCAGAAGAGCAAGCGATAGAGGCTAATTATTACCTTACAAGCAGAAATAAGGATGGTAGTTATACTGTTGAGAACAAAACTGATAATATTAATGAAATCTATAGAGAATTATCAAGAGCATCTAGAAAAATTAAATATGGTTAACCTTATGAAAAAGCAAGATTATATCAGTGCTATTAATTCAACTTATACTAATTACATAAAGTCTGCAAAGATCATTTCATATGATGATACTAACGATGTCTATGTTACAAGCTTATTAAAGGAATTCTGGGAATTTGATAAAATATCTCAGAGGGATCATAATGGAGTTAGAAGTGTGGATACAGTTATCATTAATAATGATTTGTTTTTAATAGAATTTAAAAACACAAGATCTCTTAAATCTGCAAACATTAGACAGAAATATTTTGATACATTTATAGTTTTACTAGAGTCTTATTATAAGATGCTCAGCAGTAAAATTCATATTGACACTTTTTTGCAGTCATTTGATTCTGTAAATGTAATAGTTGTTAACTCTCAATATAGACCTAGTCATTCAGCAACTTTGGATGAATATAGAAGGAGATATGAGATTTTGTTTCCAAAGATTAAGAATCTAATCTTTGATGCAATGGATCCAGAGGATTTTACAAATCGGTTTTCTGAATTTGACTATGCAACACATTGTTACTAGTCAGAGCAACAGGCATAAAACATTAAAACTGCTTTTGGAAGTCATTTATTGACTTCTTTTTTTTAGAAAGTTGTACAATCGATCTCCAACACCGTGGTGATAGATCACACAATAAGAAGCCTCTAAAAAAGTGGCTTTTGTGATATATATAGAATATGCGCAAATAACATGTTAATATTATTATGTATAAGATTTGAGGATACATCAGTAAGAGGAGGGGTAACATGGATAATGGAGTGAGATTTGCATTATTGGATACAAAGAAAGCATTAGATCTATGTGATGTTTATAACGATCTATTGCCACTAAAAGGGAAGATTCGTAAAGCATATAATAGACTTAAAAACACTAGTAAGACAGGTGATTTGCTCAGATATCTAGAAAAATTTGAAAGTGAAAAGCATAGGGATGCTGATGAATTTCAAGTGTTCCATAAATACAATCTTGTGACATTTGAAGAAATGGGACCTATCATTAGAAGGGAATTTAGTGATGAGATACTGAATATTTCCAAAATTTCTGAGTTAATACTAGGCAAGTCTTATAATAACTATGAAATAATTAACACTTTTCAATGCTCCGAACAAGGAGGTATGAGGAGATCTCACAAAACTAATACACTCGTAATTGTTTCCGATCATACAAAACCGTTATACGACGATAGATGGGATGAAGAAGGTGTACTTCACTATACTGGCATGGGAAAATCGGGAGCTATGGACATAGATTTTGCTCAGAACAGAACTGTAAAAGAGTCAGGGGTAAATTCTACAGAGATGCACTTGTTTGAAGTATTTGATAGTAGCACTAATACTAAATATGTTTACAGAGGTATTATTGAATTATATGCTCAACCATATCAAGATAATCAAATTGGTGAAGATGGAAACTTAAGGAAAGCCTGGATATTCCCTCTATTACCGCGTCATCGTTTTACTGTTAACTCAATCAGATTAAAAAAAATTGGTGATGAAAAAGATAAAACTGCTGCTAGAATGTCGGATGAAGTGATAAATAAATACGCTAAATCAAGAAGCAATCAACCTCCATCAAAAAGAATTGCTCGCACTGTAATTGTGAATAGAGACCCAATTGTCAAGGAATTCGTAAAGAGGAGAGCTAATGGGAGATGCGATCTTTGTGATGAAGATGCACCGTTTAAAGTCAAAGAAAAAATTCCATATTTAGAAGTACATCACATAATACAACTAGCTGATGATGGACCAGATACAATTTATAATGCTGTAGCACTTTGTCCTAACTGTCATAGAAAAGTTCATTATGCTTTAGAAACACAGGACAGAGTAAAAATGTTAAGAAAACTGGATAAGTATTTAAATAATGATAATGACAAAGAAAATAAGGAAAGTTTTATTAAATTGTTTGCGCTTGGTGAGAACTAGAATTAAATAGATATAAATATTTCAAATAGGAGGGTATGATATTAATAAAAGAGGAATTGGAGTAGCATTTTGTGGGATTTCTTCATTACTGTTTAGTTCATGGTATATAAGTGCAGCAATTATCTTTCAAGGGTTGACTAGGTGGAGTGGGAATAAGTTCAAATATTCACTAGGTCAAGTTGGTGTCTTATTACCTTTATTAAGTATTATTGCTTTAGTAGTAGGGATTGTATATTTAGTAAAATTCAAGAATGAAAGGTAAATCATAACTATATGATTTATTTTTTTTAGAGTGACATATAGGTGTCAGTGTGAAGGTGGATATTGAACTTGAGTTAACAAAGATTGAATATAGATTTGAAGAATTAATTTCATAAATTTGGGGTTCACTTCACAGACATTCCTTTTTCTTGTTACTTTTTTATTATGATACCAAGAATGCAGTAAGAGAAAATATAAAGTATAATTTATCGGGAAATATTGATCCCTTTATGCGCGCTTCTCTGACATAGAAAGGTTGGAGAAATGAAAGGAAAAGTGGTTAGAAAAGCAATTGAGATTTATCAATTAATGGTTGTAGAAGAAAAAGCATACTCAAAGGAGGAATTATCTGAAGAATTAAAAGTATCTATAAGAGCTATTCAGGATTACTTTGGAGAAATCAATATTTACCTCTTTGACAGACATGATTATAGGCAGATTTTGTATGATCGCTCAATAAAAAAACATGTTATCAAAGCAATCTAAAAGCAGAATATATTTCCTGCTTTTTCTTTTACCTGGAAGATAGGCTTCCGACTGACATGATATAATGTGTTGAAATATAAAAAAATAATAGATGTAAATAAAGCTTATTTATTGTTCCTTCGGGGTTCGAATCCCTCTTTCTCCGCCATAAAAACATGATAGGTAAGCGAAAAAACTTTGATTTAGCCCAAGGGAGTGTATGAGATTCATTCCTGGGGACTTTAGAGTAATTGCTTACCTTATTTTATTTATTGGAGAATACTTGCTGTGTTGCTCTTTTAGATGATTATTTGATAAGTGTAGATACTCTTGAGTTGTTGTTATCTTAGCGTGTCCTAAGGTTTCTCTTACAAATTCTATGTTTGCACCATTCTCTAAATAGTTAGTAGCATATGTATGACGGAATTTATGAAAGCTTATACTTGATTTTGGAGTAAGGACGGATAGTACAAAATAATCTTCAAAGTCTTTTATATATTATAAAAGCGTCGCTCATGTAACTTTGTCGTAAGGTTATTAAGTCTGTTTACCTTTCCCATTGTTTCTTTAAGAGTACCTATAGTCAATTCACTTTCATAACTTCCACTCTCAATTATAATAAAGACTCTGTTAGTAGCTAAAAATTTGCATCAATACCCATAAAATAGACGCTTAAAGCGGCTATTTTAAGTAGATGTTTACTATGAAAGAATTTTCCTTGAGTAAAAATTTATCGTGTGATATAGTAACATAACCAGATACTAATAAAATTCAAATGAAGGGAGGAAGTTAATCGCTGATACAATTATAATGGGAAGGCACCTCAATAAGCTTGGTTAGGTAAGCTAAACAACGTGAAGTTTTATTCCACTTATATTATCAGGTAGTAAAAAATCATTAAGTAAATTATCTAGAAGTTATGTTATTCTTTATTAATTGTTCTATTAATTGCGGTAAGTTGTAACCACTCTTTCTAAGCTACATGTTGAAATATTGACACACCTATATTTAGTATAATTATTGGTATGTGGGGAAGTGTCTAAACAGAGTAAGGAGAGAAATAAAATGAAAAAGATTTTTAGTTACTTAATATTATTAGTGCTTTCGATTACGTTGGTTTCTGTAAGTGCTAGTGAGTCAAGAGTACAAATAATTACTGATAATCAGAATGTTAGAGTAGTAAAAGGTGTCGAGGGGGACATAATAACTTATGCAACATATAATAAGATTGCCAATACCCTGGAGTATACAGAATATACTAAGGGTGATAAAGAGAATTCTGTAACAACATTGCTCAATCTAAATAATGTTAACATTCCTATTGAAAACGATAGTATTACGACTATGGGAACTTCTATTGAACAAAAAACATATTCGAATTATGAATATAAAATAACATTTGGTTCACCAAATCATTGGGAATTAAGAAGACCCCAACCTGGATCATGGACTAGTCTTTACTATTTTACAACTTATGAACGTTCAGACTTATTAACTGATCTTAATAATTTTAGAAACACAGTGGAAGATATTGATGATTTAGAAAAAGAAATTATTTTCTACGGTGGTGTCGCTATTATTGGAACTGTTTTACTACTTATATTCACTTCAGGAACCAGTGCTGGATTACAAGCAGCTTTAGCATCCGCTGGTATATTTGGAGTTGTTGCTGACCTTACTATGGATCTTGATCGAGCTATTGACGATGCTTATTATTATTATTTTAGAGTGTATAATGCAAAATAGTTTAATCCTATTTGGTTTTGTTGATGCGGTTTATTGGTTTATAGCTATCATGTTATTGATTAATGGTATTATTTTATTCTATAAATTTGGCCTAAAAGGAAGTCATGAGGCTTCAAAAAAAGTCGGGATAGTTATGATCATATTTTCATTATTAGTAATATTATTTTTATTATATCAAGTATTCTTTTTAAATTAATCTAAGTAAAGTATCTAATACTATTTATATAATACAGCATAAATATAATCATTTTGGTAAAATTGATTTTCAAAGGTTGTCATTCGAAAGAATTGCGACCTTTTTTCTTGTAACTTTTTTATGATAATACTAATAATGCAGTAAGAGAAAATATAAAGTATAATTTAACGGGGAAATATTGATCCCTTGATGCGCGCTTCTCTGACTTAGAAAGGTTGGAGAAATGAAAGGAAAAGTAGTTAGAAAAGCAATTGAGATTTATCAATTAATGGTTGTAGAAGAAAAAGCATACTCAAAGGAGGAATTATCTGAAGAATTAAAAGTATCGATAAGAGCTATTCAGGATTACTTTGGAGAAATCAATATTTACCTCTTTGACAGACATGATTACAGGCAGATCATGTATGATCGCTCAATAAAAAAGCATGTTATCAAAGAAATCTAAAAGCAGAATATATTTTCTGCTTTTTCTTTTACCTGGAAGATAGGCTTCCGACTGATGTGATATAATGCGTTGAAAAATTAAAAATAAATAGATGTAAAAAAGACTTATTTATTGTTCCTACGGGGTTCGAATCCCTCTTTCTCCGCCATATAAAATTGATAGGTAAGCGAAAAAACTTAGTTAGAATCTATGGGACTGCCACAGATTTAGTCTTGAGGACTCTTAAGTTAATTGCTTGTCTTTTTTTATATAGTGGAGACTATTCATTGTACTGTTTTTGTAAGTGTTCACTGTATAAATGCAAAAAGATTTGTGTAGTAGTAATCTTTGCATTTACTAACGTTTCAAGTCGACCTTGATAAGTCATTTTAATTTTACTATTATTCTATATTGAATCGCTAAATTATTAAACCTAACTAATATGATTATTGCTCAAGTAAAAAAAATCACATTTTCTATTTGTTAGGCTCTATAAAATCTTTTATATTTCCTGCTTCTTTATATTCTGCAATATAAATTTTTTTGAATTCCAAATTTTCATTCGTATATCTCATAAATCCGTTATCTTCTTCAAACTCAAGTGGATAATCTTCTCCTATATCCAAAACTATCTTATATTTGGTATAGTAACCTTTATCATGTTTAAAATATGATTTTGGAAACTTTAATTCTGATATAAATTTTAATATTGGCTTCATCTCATCTCCAGTATATTCATATACAGGAGGATTCATGTAATCCTCATAATAATCGTAGATTAATACTTTATTCACTTCATCCAAAGGGATTTTTGGAGGCTTGTTTTCATAATTAGTATCCACAGAAAATACTAAAATTATAGTAACAACTATAACACAAATAAGAATGTACTTCCAATTAACTTTACCTTTCCATTTCATATCTTATCCCCTTATCTTGTTGGAATTGCTTATTTACTCTTAAATATACTCTTCGTGAGTAGATTAATTTAGTTGAACCTGTCACATATATGTTTTTACACAATTATGTATAAGTGATTTGCTGTTACAAATACTTTTTAATTAGCTAAGTTGTTTATTAATGATTCTAATCTTAAAAGGCTTTGGAATTACTGTTCATTCTATGAAGTAGTGTTTTATGCTGTTTGATCATCTCTTGAGTATTTTAATTTATATATAGATAATTACAATTTAATTCATCATACATTTATACATAATTGTTGTACCTATGTAATTATATAGTCTATCTGTAATTATGTAAAGATAGCTCAATTCTCCAAAAAAAATTGATTTTTTTTAGGATGTGCCACGTGAATGTCCTACCCTATTTGCTATAATAGGTTGAATTTGAAAATTTAATAAGTTAAGAATCAGCTTACAATATTGTAGTTGGGGGTTCGAATCCCTCTTTCTCCGCCATAAAAATAAGATTAGTAAACGCCTAAAGTCGTTTACTTTTTATTCTTCATTATCTAACTCATCAGTCTCCATCACCGATAATCTAATTTTAAAGATGATCAATATAGACATATTATGTTATTATATTAAGTGTATTTCTGAAGTCAATTTGATTAGTAATAGGAGAAGAATAAGATGATATATACAGTATGTGGAAAGATAAATAAATCTGATATGGGCCCTACATTATCACACGAACACTTTAAGTGGGAGAGTAATGAAGAATTTTCACTTAGGATGTACTTTGAAAGAAAGTATAATGAACAGGAGATAGAAAGTGACTTTGAAAGACTGGTGCCAGTTATTAAAGAATTATATAAACTATCGTGTAGGACTATAGTGGAAGCGTCTCCTCCAATAGGTGGTCAAAATTTAAAGTTACTAAAAAGACTTTCTGAAGAAACCAAGGTGAATATAGTTCCGTGTACTGGGTGGAATGTGAATAAGTCAGTTTACAAGCTATTTCCAAATAAATTTCGTGAACAACTTGCTAAAAGGTGGGTTAGTGATTTTAATGAAGGTTTAGATGTTCTCGAAGGTACAATTATTAGACCAGGATACATCAAATTGTTACTTGATAGAGGTAAAATTTCAGAAGTTGATATAGAGATGATAAAAGCAGCTATTATTGCTAGCAAGGAAACTGGAATGCCGATTCATTGCCATATTTTGGAAGCAGAGATGGTGTATAGTGTTATAGAATTGTTGGAAGGAGAAAACGCTGATTTCTCTAAATTCCTTTGGGCTCATGCAGATAAGGAGAAAGATTTAGAAACAATTAAATACGCTGCAAGTAAGGGGATGTGGATAGGTATTGATACAATTCATTATGGGGAGTATAAAGAATACATTGAATTATTAAAAAACATTATCAATTCAGGCATTAAAGATAAACTGTTGTTATCACAAGATTATGATTTTATTGAAGAAATGGATAGAACAGGAAACATTAAGAGCTGTATAAGTTTTTTTGATGAATTTATTCCATATTGTCTAAATGAAGGTTTTGATGTAAAAACCATAAGTGATATTATAGTTTCTAATCCTGCAGAGTATTACAATATTCCATAACAACACCAGTTGTATAATACAATGAAAGTTTATAAAAAAAAATAATTAAGATTTATTCATAGGTATGTTGGGGTGCGAATCCCTCTTTCTTCGCCATTTAATGGTTATAGGTAGGCTAATTCAGCATACCTTTTTTCATTGCATAGGTGGAATTTATTAAAATATATTGTTTACTACATTTTTTCTCATAATTTTTATATCTAAGGTTATATTCTTTTGTATATACCACCAGTTCAATAATGATTAAAAAAATAAGTAGTGGATGGGCGTTCACTTATGACTGAATCAATATTGAAAGTGGTTGGAAAAATCATATAAGGAGGAGCAGTATGAGAAAGTTATTGGTCGTATTTACGCTTATGTTACTAGTAGTTATTACTTGCGGGTGTTCAGATGATGCTAAGAAATCTGAATTTGATTTTGAGCCTGCAATGGGTGGAGCTTTTGATTTAGGAATTGCTAATGATGAAAAATTGATTGAAATGCTAAAGAGAGAAGGTACTTTGGCTGAAGATGCATCTCCTGCAGTTGCGGAAGAAGCTTTGAGAAATTATCTTAAGGCTAAAATGAATGGGGCAACTAAGGAAGAAGGACAATTAGAATCATACAAGAGACAGATAAAAGAAAATTTTAATGATGGGAAAGTTACTGAAGGTATATTTAATGGTCTTGGAAATAAAGTTGGACAAACTGAAGAACTTAATACCGTAGTAGAGGAAGATTGGGAGGATTCTGTTACTAAGGATAATATCTTAGTAATACTAATTGATTATCCTGACTTTAAGAACAGTACAATGACCCCAGATGAAACAGATATGTTCTATGACAATTATACTAAGGAACATTACGAGGAAATGATCTTTGGTGATAATGGATATATAGGTCCAAATGGAGAACAGTTAATTTCCATGAAACAATTCTATCAAGCTCAGTCAGGGGGGAGCTATTCTATAGAAGGTCAAGTAGTAGGATGGTATACTGCACAAAATCCTGCGGTTTACTACGGAGGTAATATCGGTGGTGAAGATGGTCATCCTAGAAGTTTAGTATATGAGGCGTTGCTTGGTGCTGCAAATGATCCTGATGTTGATTTATCAATATTTGATAATGAAGATAGATACGACTTAGATGGAGATGGAAATTACCGCGAACCTGATGGGCTAATAGATCATTTAATGATTATTCATGCAGGTGCTGGTGAAGAAGCAGGCGGTGGATCTTTAGGTGAAGATGCGATATGGTCGCATAGATGGAATCTTGGTGGAGTAGCTACTTTACCAGGAACAGAAGCGGAAGTTCCTTATTGGGGCGGAGAACTTGCAGCATATGATTACACTATGGAACCTGAAGATGGAGCGGCTGGTGTGTTCTCTCATGAATATGGTCATGATTTAGGACTTAGTGATGAATATGATACTATATATTCTGGGGCTGGAGAACCTGTAAGTTTTTGGTCAGTAATGAGTACTGGAAGTTGGGCTGGAATAATTCCTGGTACTGAACCACCTGGATTTAGTCCGTATGCAAAGATGCAACTTCAAACAACTTTGGGTGGAAACTGGATAAGTGGATCTTCTATTCATTTGGATGATATTAATGAAAATGGTATAGAAGTATTGTTAGATCAAGCAAGTACTAAGGGAACAAATAATGATGTTTTAAAAATTGAATTACCTGAAAAGGAAGTTATTACAAATATTCCTTTTAGTGGAGAATATGAGTATTACAGTGGTAAAGGTAATAATGTAGATAATTATATGTTAACTACTATAGATTTAACTCAAGCAACTTCAGCTAAGTTACAGTTTAAAGCGTGGTATCAAATTGAAGTAGATTGGGATTACGCATCTATAGGAGTAATGAGCGCTGAAGGCTGGACATCAATTCAGGGTAATATCACTACTTCAAGTGATCCTTATGGACAAAATCCGGGATATGGTATTACTGGGTATTCGAATGGATGGGTAGACGCAGAATTTGATCTATCTCAATTTGTAGGTCAAGAAATATATGTAGGATTTAATTACTGGACGGATGGTTATGTTGCAGAAACTGGGCTCTATGTTGATGACATTAGGGTTTCTGTCAATGAACAAGAATTAATATTTGATGATGCTGAAAGCAACTCTTTATTCGACCTATATGGATTTACAAAAGATCAAGGTAAATCATACTCTGAGCACTATTATCTAGTTGAATGGAGGAACCATGAAGGCGTTGATGAGGCTTTAGCTCACATAAAAAGAGGTAACAGCTTGATGGAATTTGATCCAGGAATGCTAGTATGGTATGTTGATAAGGGATTCGATAATAACTGGACAGGAGTTCATCCTGGAGATGGATATTTAGGTGTAGTAGATGCAGATCAACATCTAAATATTTGGAGTGATCGTGATATTGGATCTACTAGATATCAAGTACATGATGCTGCATTCAGTTTAGAGAGTACAGAGAAAATGTACTTAGACTATACATATTTAGGTTTCTATATGAAAGATTACTTTACAAAAATGAATCCTTTATTTGATGATAGCTTAGATTATAGTAATAGTGGACTTCCTGATGCAGGTAGAAATATACCTACCTATGGACTGAAAATAAGAGTAGTTGGTGAAAGTGAAGATAGAAGTGTAGCAAAAATATTACTTTATAAGTAGTTATATCTAGTTGAACTTGCGTCTGATATATATGTGTAAGAATAATCCAAGATTATTTTAGAGAGATCAACATGTAGCTTTTTAATAGATATGATTATAGACGCTTGAGTTCAAAGATTAGAGAATACACTAGTAAAATAATTGAAAAAGTGGAAGGAATATTTTCTACTTTTTCTTTTACTTAGAGTATAAGCCTCTGCCTTGGGCTGACCTATTTACTTTAAGAAAGCTATAGGAGATATTCTTATTATAAGTCTTTTTAAAATGTATAGTTACTATTTGTTGTTGCATGGTACAATGAAGAAAAGGAGTAGGTTAGAATGCAAAAGAAAATATTTGTGAGTATGATACTCTTTTCAATGTTAATCTTTAATGGTTGTAGTAATAGATTAGAATCTCCTGATTTTACTGAAGAGAATGACACTGAATTACCTACGACTGGAGAAATTGAGAGTAAAGTCAAAGTCACATTTAAGGTCACTATACCTGATCCTTTGGGTGAAGGGCAGAACATATCAATAGGTTCGAAATTAAACGGATGGGACCCTGATAATCCAGATTATTTTGCAACAAAGATTACTGATACAACTTACCATATAGAACTAGAACTTGATGCATTGAAAAAAAACAAGGTCATAGAATACCTGTGGACAATTCAGTCACTAAATAATAGTAATCCTTGGACAATGGTTGAAAGAACGGAAAGAGGATACGAGAGAGAAAATAGAGTTTTAGAATTAACTACGACCCAAGATAATTATATTGTTGATGATGAAGTATTATCATTTGATAATATCTCACTAAAGCCATCTAAGATTGTCGGGAATGTAGATATTATCGATGACTTTTTAATTCCACAACTTGATAATCGTTTGACCACAATAAGGGTGTGGATGCCAACAACATATGATAAAAATGATACAAGCAAGAAATATCCGGTGATATATATGCAAGATGGCCAGCAAATTATTAAGTCAACGAATTCAAGTGCAAATGAATGGTGTGTAGATGAGACAATAGAGCGATTAATTTCTGGTGGATTACACTATGGTGCTATCGTTGTGGGGATAGATACTAATGCAGAGAATAGAAGAAGTGATTATACACCAGAATGGGCTAAATCTGAGCTTAGAGGGGTTACTCAAGGGGAAGCGGATGGTTCAAGGTATGGTACGTTTATAGTAAATACATTGAAGCCTTATATTGATTCAAATTATAACACTCTACCTGATCGTGAGCATACCTCTATTATAGGAGCTTCATTAGGAGGGGTAATTTCATTTCATGTTGGACTGAAGTATATCGATGTATTTGGAGGAATAGGCTTATTTTCACCTGCACTTCAGATAGCATCCGAGGAAGAGCGACAAGGCTTTATTAATAGTATTGACTTTGAATTGTACTCACCAAGAGTTTATGTTTACGGCGGCTACAATGAATTTGATATTGTTTGGTATACTTATATAATTGAGAAGGAACTTAGTGAGGCTGGAGTACCTTTAGAGAATATACAAAGACAAATAAGTCCGAATGGTGAGCATCGAGCACTTTACTGGGGTGAATACTTTCATAATGCATATCTATGGCTTATAGATGATGAGGTAGTCAATTAATATAGTAAGTAATTGCTCATAGTATTAATAGAATTATAAACAGGTTTAGTTAGTCTTGGTTTGTGGTGAATTCTATGATAAACTGCTTATGAAAGAGGAGGAGACAAGATGTTTATAATTTTTTTGAGTATTATTGTGACAATAGTTTTATTTGTATTATTCGGATTACATTCTGAAAATGGAAGGGTTGTTATCAGAAGAAATAAAGCCCAAATTCTTGCACCACTAGGGTTGTTAATAGTTCTTTTTGGGATGATTACAAAAGTAGGAGCGGTACAAGAAGGAGTATTATATGATCCTCTTCGAGGAGGTATACAAGGTAATGTTATTAAAGAGGGATTAGTAATTAAAGCACCTTGGGCAAAATTATACACACTGCGAAAGGATCAGCAAAGCATTTCTTATAATTACTCAGAACGTGGAGAAGATACTACATTTAGTGTACAAACTGCGAATGGAGAATTTGCGGTATATGCAGTAGAGATAAAATATAAAAATTCTGATACTTCAAAAGTTTACAAGGAATTCTTAGGTATGCCTACGTCTGAACAATTAAGTCAGTACGTTCAAACAGCGATTAAGTCAATTGCTTCTGGTCATCCTAGAACTGATTATACAGGAGCAGAAGGACAAGTTAAGAGTGGTTTTACCATTTATGAAATACTTGGTAACAAGTTTGAGACAACGAGATTCTTATCAGAAGAACTCTTAAGAGAAATCTTTAAAGAATTCGGATTAGAGTTAATATCACTAAACTTTATGGATATAGATGCAGGTGTTGAAATTGAAAGTATGATTGTTGAACAAGGTACATCTGCTAAATTAAAACAAATCAATGAAAATCTAAGAGATGCTGCAGCAGTAGCAAAAGAAACTGCAGAGATTGAAGCACAGGGATTAGCTGCTGCTGAAATTGCACGAGCTGAAGGTCAAGCGCAAGCTGTTATTTTACAAGCAGAGGCTGAAAAGCAAGCACAAATCTTACAAGCAGAAGCTGAACAGGAGTCACAAATGTTAATCGCAGAAGGTGAGGCTGAAGCTATTAGACTAGTTACGGAAGCTAATCAAGACTTAATGACAAAATTAGGGTTCACACCTGAACAATATGAACAATACATTATTGCTAATAATTGGGACGGAGAACTTCCAGAGACTGTTTTGAGTGAAACTGCGGACATATTACTAAATAGATAAGCGAAATATTTTAACAAAAACAGATTATTAAACCTTAATAATCTGTTTTCTTTTTCTATTAATTTTTACGATTGAAGTTAGCTTTAATCTTTAAATTTTATATTATATTTTATAGCGTCTCTTTAGAACTTTTTATTTTATCTTCCAATATTTTCTTCTCCATCCAGAGCCGAAATCAGGACCAGGTTCTTCGAAACTTGACCACGAAAAACCTTTACTGAGTAAGTAATTGTGGGTATCATTATCTCTATCAATATTTCCTGGAATGAGTATTAGCATTCCGCCTGGTTTCACAACTCTATTCATTTCGTTGTATTCCTTGATTGGTTCGTCTCCAAAAACGTGACCAGTCACTAAAACATCTGCAAAGTTTTCTGGAAATGGAATGTCTGTTATTAAACCATCAATAGTGTAGATGTTTTCAAGTCCAGATTGTTTTGATTTATTTTTTATGTATTCTCTAAGATTTCCTATTGGTTCAACAGCAAAAACTGTCTTTGCTAAAGGTGCAATACGGAAAGTTTGGCTTCCAGTACCTGCACCAATATCTAATACTGTTTTGTTAGAAAAATCTATTAGTTCTAGAAGCTCATTGTCATCCCAGCGATTGAATGATTGTTTATCATATGCTTCTGGTTCAGTAACGTAAATTATCCAATCTTCTAAAGACTCTAAAAAGGCTATTTCTATTTTTCTTAATTCCTCACCGATTAGGATCTTATCATTTTTGTATTTCAGTAGAACATTATCCAACAACTCGGCAATTTCAGGACATTTATTTTTCATGAACCAGAGAATATGAGGTGATGTTTTAAGTATAATAGATAGTTGTTTTTCATCTTTAAACTTAGCTAACCACTTTAATTGAACATTTTCTAATAATAATAATGCATTAATATTCATTATCGATAAATCTTTCCATCCAAATATAATCTTTTCCTCCTATGATCCCTTTATTTAGGTATGATTAATTATAGTATGTATAATTGTCTAAATGCAATCCATAATTATCTAATTTGACATATTAAGTATAAAATATTTTTTCGACATAATAAGAAGACATTTTAACATAAAATGATGATTGGTGATGGTAATTAGTTGCGGTAAATATAGTTGAGAAGTGTTGAAAAAACTGTTGTTTTGGTATATTATAAAGAGTGACCTAGTATGTTATTTAAGGAGAGTGTATTTATGATTATGAAGATGAAGAAATATTTAATACTAACACTTGCGATTGTTTTGGGACTAACGATTCCGAAAGCCCATGCTGTGCCAAATAGTTGTAGTATTGAAATAACAGATGGAACTAATACCGCGTATGGTGATGAAGAATTGATTACGAACAAAGATTCTGTAACTTTGATATACTCTTGTGGCGGAGTTGGTACCGTGAATTATGATGTATATAAAGACGGACTATTTTTGGGTACAAGTAATGCTTCTGAATCATATGTATATGATATTTCTGGTTTATCTGATACTGGTCAAATTGAATTATATGCCTTGGCGACTGATGATACTGGTAGTTTAGCTACAAAAACAGTTGACTTAACTATAGATAGAACACCTACTGATGTAGTGACTTCCTTAGCAGTTTCCGATGATGTAGGGGATATTACTGATAGTAAAACAAACTCTTCTACAATAGATTTAACATGGGTTGAACCTAGCAATGAAACGCCTTCTTATTATAAGGTATATTATAGAAGGGGAATCTCAAATAGGGTTGATGTTACAAATTCAGCATATGTAAATATAATTGGATTATCTGCAGGAGTTGATATTGGAACTGATGGATTAAATTTGGTTGATGGGGTTTATACTTTTTCTGTTTCTACAATAGATGCTGCAGGCAATGAGTCTGTTTTATCTAATGTTACATTTGAATATGATACTGATGCTCCTAATAACATTAGCAGTTTAGTTATGAAAGATTCATTTGATGAGGTAATACCAATAGATGGGATTGATAATACCGATTCTATCAATTTAAGTTGGCAAGAGCCTACGGGAGAAGATGTAGATCATTATAATATTTATGTGAAAGAAGGAAATGGTCTATTTGTCTTTAAAGATAATTCAACAACTAGTGGAAAAGAATTAAGCACAAGTGGATTAAGTGATGGCAAATTAACCTTTAAGGTTACTTCTGTTGATTTCTCTGGTAACGAGTCTTTTGGAACACAGACTTACTTTACGTTAGATACAGTAGCTCCACTATTCTCTATCACTTATGACTTAGGTGGAGATGGTGTAAATACAAATATTGAAAGCCAAGTAATAAATTATGCAGAAAAATCTACAATTGATGTAGTAAATAGTGCAAATGATATTGTGAAGTATTCAATAACAACTGGAGTAGCTAATTATAAGAATGGTGATTATCAGGAACTAGAAAGTGCAATTAAAAATGTTTCTTCAGATGGATTATATACTGTTAAGGTGAAAGATCTTGCAGGTAATATTAGTAGTTTATCATTTACATTTGATCAGGTATATCCAGACATTCCAAGCAATAGATATATAGATGTAACTTCTGTTGATGTAGAGTACCGTAATGGTATACAAGCCGTGGTTACAATAGCATGGGATAAGTCTACAGATGATACCTTGGATCACTATGAACTATGGATAAATGGAGAACTTTATAAAGATAATATTGAGCAACCACTTACGGGTACAACTGTAGAAGAGTCATATACGTTGACTACAATTAAGTATGGTGATGTTACGAATTATTATGAAGTGCGAACAGTTGATGAAGTTGGTAACTTTGGTAGGTACTATGAAAGAAGACACATAGTAACTGATTTAGTTGAACCAAATGCGTATATAATTTCAACTAATAGTAGTGATGAAGAAATCTTCTTTACTGTCTATTTAGAGGATAGAAATAGAGTAATAGACCGCGTATATGCAGTTTTATATAAAAATGATATATATCAAAGAAAAATATCTCTTACATCTGGAACCAATGAGTACTCGTTTTCGGGATTGGATAGAGATAGTACTGATTATAAAATTAAGGTTGAAGCTGATTATACATTTGATGGTTCTAACTATGATGATAAGGTAATAAATGCTGATACTGTTTATCTATTAGATACATTAGATCGATTTTATGATGTGTCCGCTCAAATAGTAGATGCGAACAAGAGTGATACCTCTATTGATTTAACAATAAACTCTGTGAAGGATTCTACATCTAATGAATCAATAAGAGTGACGTTACATGATGAAAATGGGAACCCAGTAGATTTTGAAGATGTAGATTTAGATACTGATGATTTAACAGCAACTTCTGAAGTCTCATTTAGTCCACTCATAGTTGGAGATACATATCAAATCAGAATTACCGAGAATGATGCTATTCTAGCAACATATAATTTCTCGACCGAAAAAGATATGCCTTCATCAAATTTTAAAATAAATAATGTTGAACAAAATACTTTGGATGTATCGATAATAATTTCTGATGATGATGGATCGGTTACTGACTTAAGTGTAGTGTTACTTGAAGATGGTGAATTGGTTCCAAATAAGTCACAAAGCTTACATGTTGGGACAAATAACGTATCATTTAGTGGATTAGATGAAAATAGTGAATACCAGTTTAAAGTATTTGCCTCATATAACTTAATGAATGGTAGAGGTGCTGTTGTAGATGATGTTATAGGGATGTATACGCTTTTCACTGCTAAGACAGTACCTACAATTAAAATTGATGATATCGATGTTACTGGAAATTCTGTGACGTTCGACTCGAATATTACGGATAGAGACAATGCAATTGTGTCAGTTAAAGCAGTTTTATATGATGGTAACCAATCAACAGGAAAAGAATTGCTATTAAATAAAGGAATACTTAATAATAGAGAGTTCTATGGGTTAGATCCAGTTAAGGATTACAGAATTAATATTGATATTGTGTATGATTTAAATGACAACAATGATCCTGTTACAAATCCATTATTCTATGGGACTGAGTTTAGAACATTAAAAGTTACACCTACAGTAGATGTTAAAGATCTTAATCCGACTAACGTTAGTGTTGATTTTTCAGCTATTGTTATAGACCCTAATGATGCTTATATTAATGGATTTATTAAGTTATATTCTACTAATTCTAATATTCCTATTGAGATGGTAGCAATTGGAACTACTACCCTAAAAAATGTTACATTTGAGGACTTAAAACCAGAAACAACATATCGTATAAAAGTTGATGCTGATATTGATATTGGTGATGAAGATGGAGAAGTAGATAAAATTATCTATACTACTGAATTCACTACCTTACCTAATATTGACGTTAGTATGGAGAATGTAGAAAAAACTACTAATTCAGTTCACTTCGATGTTGATTTTATAAACAATATTGAAGCTAGAGTAGTTGTTAGATTAAAATTAGAAGAAGATTTACTTGAAGAAGTCTTGTTAGAAGAAGGACTTAATGCTATAGAATTTGATAATTTATTAGCTAATACTACATATAATATTCTTATTGAATACATGGATGGATCTGGGGTTTTACTTCAATCACAGATACTAACAGATAGAATAATTAGTTTAACAGTTCCAGAAGTGTTTATAATTCAGAGCTCTCAAAGTGAAGAAAATTTTGTTACATTAAGAGTGACTATAGTTGATGTTGATAACACTGTTGATTCAGACAATGCAGAAATAAAAATATGTAGTGATAGTGGATTATGCTCTGTTCAAGAGACTAGTTTATTGAACATATCTGAAGGAGTAGAAGTTGAACTTCCTTATCAAAAAAATATAATTACAGTATCGATTTCCTATGATGCGGGAGATCACACGGGAACTGTATCAGAATCTACTAACACAATTGAAAAAATAGAGCCTGAGGATCCAAATATAGTTGATCCGGATGAACCCGAAGAGCCAGTAAATCCTAATGAAAATCCATTGTTTAACGACACGACATTAGTGATATTAGTAGCTGTTCTTGCATTTAGTTCAGTAACAGCATTAATCTATATGATTGTGTCTAATAGAGCTAGAAAATAAGCAGAGATTTCCATCTCTGTTTTTTTTCTATTATTCGTTATATTTTCTTGACTTTAAACACCAATTTTGGTATCATATTTAAGCATTGTAAAAATAAATATAGATCGCGGAGTGGAGCAGTCAGGTAGCTCGTTGGGCTCATAACCCAGAGGTCGTAGGTTCAAATCCTTCCTCCGCAACCAAATGGTCCAGTAGTGTAGCGGTTAACATGTCGGTCTGTCACACCGAAGATCGCGGGTTCAATTCCCGTCTGGACCGCCATTTGGCTTCATAGCTCAGTTGGTAGAGCAACGGATTGAAAATCCGTGTGTCGTTGGTTCGATTCCGACTGAAGCCACCATTTAAAGCGAAAAACGAGACTAAGAAGTCTCTTTTTTTATATTCCACTTTCTATTACTTCTTATTTCTACTTTTTAATTTCACTTATCCTCATAAGCTAGATTATATCAATCAAAAAAATGTTATCTGTCAATATTAAGTATCGGTGAACATTTTAACTATTTATGTCCAGTTGAGCACTCTCTTTTTGTGTTACTATTGAATAATTAGGGACTTTTAAATTTATTAATATAAATATACATAGAAAAGTCTAAGTAGTAATTTCATTTGTTTAAACATAACCTTTCAGTCCTTAAAACATAGAATATAATGAAAGAAAAAGGAAAGGAAGGAACATAGGTATGATTCAATTACTACAAAGCCTAGATATGCATACACATAGATTTAAGGGTATCACAAGCACCGAGCGATTACATTATCATAATTTTCATGATGTCACTTACTTAGCTCCAAATGTTAGACAACATCATCATGCATATTATACATATACAACGCAAGATTTTAACCATAAACATCTTATGCTTGGAATCACAGGACCTGCTTTATATCGTCAGGACGGATCACATACTCACAGACTTCAATCTCTTACTAGCATAAATGGAGGAAAACCACATTATCATGAATTCAGAGTAATTACAAGTAGACACTATGTACCGCATATTACGCCACCTCCTATAGGCCCACCATCTAAACCCCCAAAACCTACGCAACCAATCGCACCGCCGTCTAAACCAGTTAAGCCCCCAAAACCTACGCAACCAATCGCACCACCGTCTAAACCAGTTAAGCCACCAAAACCTACGCAACCAATCGCACCACCGTCTAAACCAGTTAAGCCCCCAAAACCTACGCAACCAATCGCACCACCGTCTAAACCAGTTAAGCCAAAAAACCTACGCAACCAATCGCACCACCATCTAAACCATCTAAACCCCCAAAACCTACGCAACCAATCGCACCACCGTCTAAACCAACTGAACCACCAAAGCCTACGCACCCAATCGAACCTGCAGAACCAATACAACTAATTGAATAACGTAAAACAAGTAAATAATGAGACAAAAAATTATCTACATTACAAATCTAATATTCTTCTTAAAAAAAGGTGAACTATATTAGGTTGGGTTGAAAATCCATGTGTGTTTAGATCCTTAAGAACATAGGTGTTTTTATTTATATCTTAGTAATTATAGGTTCGAGTATTATGTTAATTGCGCTAATGGATTATTTTGGTTTTGGCTAAAAGATATATTTACATTATTAGTTATTTACTTGCTAGTTATTATAAGAATATATTTAAGGGACAAAGATCTATAAAACTAACAAAATCGTAATTAATAAATGGGATTGAAAATCTTTATGTCAGTTAACTCAATACGTAATTAAAAAAGTGAGAAAATAAATCAATCTCACTTTCTTTTTATAGAGCAAACTTATATTTCAGCCCCCTAAATATATTAGTTTTCTATTTGTCTTTTGAAATAGTGCCAACACCAATATGCACAAACGAAATCCCAACCTTGTTGTCCATAACCATTCATAATTCTGGTTGTTCTTTCACCTAGTCCCCAAATGAATACACATTTATATTCAAACTTTTTCATCGAAATACCCCCTTATTTATGTTTGTGATTTCCTTTATATTTTATTTAGGATGTTACTTACAGTATACATTGATATTATTAGAATATAAAGTATCATTCACAAAGGATATAGTAAAAACTTTTTTGTGAATCAAATAGAATACCGACTTTAAACATTGTAGGTATGATAAAAATAATGATGACTATGAAACTGCTGAGTCCATTGGATTTAAAAGATATGGTGAGGTATATTGGTTTGGTATAAAAAATGCTTAAATGATAAGAAACCCTAAAGAACTGGTTCTACATACTTATGCTAGAAAAGTGTTTAGGGATATAATTGCAAGATAAGACAAGTTCATTGTGATATTAATTATGAGTATTGTATGAAAAAGAAAATCTATGTGTCGCTTAATAACACCTTTACTGGTGTTCTATTTTTAAGATGACAGTAACAACAACCATAAAAGTTACATATCTATAAATGAATGACGGTATATTGTTAGGAGGTTTACAATGGCATTTAACGTGCTAAATTACTTCATTAGTGGTAATACAGCTAAAGGCTATCATAGCCTATTAAAAACAAATATCGAAGATGTCCAGCTAATTGTTTTATTAGGTAATTATCAGAAACTTAAAACTATAATATTTAAGAAGATTATCGAAAGATGGAAAAAAAACAAGCACCGTGTAGAGGTACTCCACTGTGCGTCAAACACTGATTACATAGATGGTGTAATTAATAGAAGTATAAATATTGGGATAATTGATGGAAATAGACAGGAGTTAGAAAGTTTGATTATCGATGATACATTTGATGTTGATGATATATTAGACAGAAAAATAAAAGAAAAAAATATTGAGGACATTATCGATTACGAAAACGATATTATAAACAACCATTTGTCAGCATATAAGCATTTCAGTAATGCACTTGCAATTCATGATGAATGGGAAGAAATATACATAAATAATATGAACAAAGAAAGAGCTGATCAGTACACTGATGAAGTCATTAGATTATTATTAAAAGAATATACACTTGATAAGTCAGGGAAAGAGAGGCATCGATTTTTCGGGGCTGCTACACCTGAAGGACCGATTGACTTCATTGAAGATTTAACTAAGGATATAGGGAAGAGGTACTTTATCAAAGGTAGACCAGGTACTGGTAAATCAACTTTACTTAAAAGACTAATACTAAATGCTACAAATAGAGGGATCGACGTTGAGGTATATCATTGTGGTTTTGATCCACATAGTTTAGATATGGTGGTTTTGAAAGACTTAGATATTGTTATATTTGATTCAACAGCACCTCACGAATACTTCCCTTCAAGAGATAAAGATGAAATCATCGATATGTACGCTAAAATAATCAAACCTGGTACTGATGAAAAATATGCGGACCGTTTAGAAGAAATAATTGAAAGATATTCCAGCGAAGTTAAGCTAGGAACTGATTTTTTGAAACAAAGTAAAGAACTTATGAAAAAGAAAGATAATTTATATGAGCATGCTGTTAATAAGGGTAATTTAAATAAATTTATATTACAATTAAATTCAAAATTAGATGAATATGAAAAGTAAGTGACTATGGTATACTTACTTTTTTATAACATCAAAATAATTTCAAGTTACTTTCAAAGGTCCACTTTGCTCTATCTCAATTGAAATTAAGTATTGAACTAATAAGATTGCGAACAAAAGATGGCCGAATAATTTTGAAAGGAGCAAAGGTATATGTGCTTCTTTTTTTCTTGTTTTTGATGTAAGATACCATCAAATTGTGGAATTTATTTTTTAATCTTAGTAAGATAGTGTTAGTAAAGTAAAATTGTAAGAGTAATCTTGAATTATATACAAGGGGGAACTTTATGATTATTGTAGGTAAAAATCACCGAGAGTCATGCGAAGTTGATGTAGATAATATCATATATTTTGAATCCAATAATAATGATGTTTTTATGTTTGGTTCCTTTGGAAAATTAAAAATCAATCTTAAGTTATATGAGCTTGAAGAGAAACTTATTGATTCAAAATTTGTACAGATTAGTAAATCACATATTATAAACATCACAAAGATAATAGGCGTGAGTCAACAATGGAATTCTAGAATTAAACTGAAGGTTGTAAATGATATAACTTTATATGTTAATAGAACTTACCTTAAACAGTTTAAGAAGTATATTAGAAAAGGAGTAGAGTAGAATGGTTATTAAATATTTATTGATTTTACTAGTTGCTGTTATAGCAATAATGAGTTATCTAACATTTAGAAGGGTTAGACTTGAAAATGACATAATAAAGAAACAAAAATCCTTTGGTGATACATTACTGCATAAAAAAAAGTTTCGTATGCAATATGGATTTATAGTTCTACTTATAACTTTATCTATAGGATTATATATAAATGCTACTCCACTTTATTTGAAATATGTTGGAATGGGAGTGAGTGCTAGTTGTGCATTTAGCCTTGAAGACGATGAAGCGGTCGTTGAAAATAGTGGTAATATATTTATTGCTCGAGTAAATGAATTGAAAGAAACAAAAGAGTTTAGCATACTTAACGAAGACCATAGTCCACTGGTAGATAAGTATAGATATTCAATTACGTTTATTAATGATTTATTGGGTGATTCTAAACTAAGCAATGAGTTACAAATACCTCGAAGTGTTGAATATCCAGGTGTATATGTATCAGATTTATGTATCGAGGATAAAGAAATTGTGGTTGAAGAAGTATACTTATTTTTGGGAGGGTTTGTAGATAGTGAACAGGCTGAAAGAAATACTGATCCAAGAGATAAAGACGGAAATTACTATTATAGTTTTAAATCAATAGAGTTAAGAGGTTACGATATGAATAAACCACTAGAAGAACAGAGTCAAAATATCCAAGATATTGTCAGTTATTTTCAACAATTAATAAATGATTAAAAACTTTAAAGACTGATAATCTATATATAAACATAAGTTGCTAAAGAAACGTGGTATACTATTTATAGTATACTTTTTAATTTGGAGGGGGTTTATATGAAGAGAATGTTACTGGGTACTATGCTTTTCTTTGGTGGATTGATAGGAATCTTATCTTTGACAAGTCACTATAACAAGCTACTGATTGCACCAGATACTGTTAACTATCAATCGTTTTACATTTTCCTAAGCGGAGAAGGATTTACTAATCTGTATAACGGGTTTATTATAATTGCAGTAATAGGATTTTTGATTTGTTTATTTGAGTCATACAAAGAATGCCTTATCAAAAAAAGACAGAAAAACAAATAAAAGATCTGATGGTGGCGGCTTAACAGTTTCTCGATGAAAACAATTATGTAGAAAACCCCAAAAATATTGGAGGTATCTTGAGTATAATAGGTCTAATAGTTGGAGTGAGTTTTTTGAGGGGACTTATACTGTAGTTGTATGGATATTATTGTAAGCTACATGATAACTGAAATATGGAGTTTCTTAGAATTCTTAGTAGTACTGAACAAAGAATTATTATCATAGATCTGCACTGTTGATTCAGTGCTTTTGCTATGACTTGAATACTACTACATTCTATGTTAGTATCGACTATATAAAGAATTCGGTAGGAGATATTATGAAAATACTAGATATAATGAGAGAAAGAAGATCAGTTAGGAAATTTAAGGATATAGCTATAAGCGAAAGTGTTATTAATGATATATTAGAAAGTGCAAAACTCGCTCCTGAAACAGATACGTGTAGATATTACTTTGGCGTAGTAACAGATGATTTAATAAAGAACGAAATTGCAAGCGCAACACTATATGCTGAATGGGTAGGAAAAGCACCTGTTATTTTTGTTTGTTGCACTGATATTAGTTGGGATATCGGTGAGCAAAAAGAAGATGATTATGGTGTAATAGGAAATAAACTTAGATATACTGAGGAAGTCGTTAATTTTTTAAGAAAAAATAATAACCGAAAAGCATGTAAAACCTTAACCCTTTGTACACCGGTTTATATTGCAGCAGAGCATATGATATTAACAGCTGTCTCACATAACTTGCGAGGATGTTTAGTTGACTTTATTGATATTGAGAGGATAAATAAAATATTAGAATTACCAGAGCACATTACGTGCCAACTCCTTGTACCTATTGGGGTTGCAGATGAAAAGCCTAAGAAAAAAACTGTTAAGAGCAGGACTGATATGTTTTTCTATAACAAATGGAATTGAGAGTACTATTTTAGAGTAATATTTTAATCATGTGGATTTATATTTGTTGAAAGTAATTTTATGGAGTAAATGATGAAGTAGAAAAGTGTCTGGATGAAATAAGGTTACTGTTAGAGAATATAAAAAATAATTGACATAGTATTGATTATTTAGCAATTTTAGAATTACAATTATATAAAAGGTTTTAAATTAATTATGTATAATGGAAAATCCGACTGTTTGTAATTAAATATTTGAATAATTGATGTATTTATTCTAAATATGTTTAAAAATTTTGCTATTTATAATCATTTTGTTTGATAAACGAACTTAAAGTAATTATAATATATAAATAGGATGTAAAATATATAGCAGGAGGAGTAGAATTATGAGTAGTAACGTTAAAGAATTTGGAGATGCAGTAAGATTTTTTCGTAAAGAAAGAAAAATGTCACAGGAAGAACTAGCTGGGTTAAGCGGTTTACATAGAACATACATAGGAAGTGTTGAAAGAGCTGAAAAGAACTTAACTATAAAAAATGTATTTAAGATTGCAGAAGCTTTAAGCATTGATCCGTGTGATTTATTTAAAAAAGAAACTCATTAAATTCATATAAAATAGACCTCTATCATTAGGGGTCTTTCTTTTGAAAATCTTGCTTTTGACATCATACAGTTATTAGCTAGTTATAAACTGCAAATTGGCTACTTTAGATAATCAGTTTTTATAAAATGTTTTTGTTATTTTGTGGGTCTAAAATTCAATTTTTACGGTCTATTTTTAGTCTGTAACATATGTTATGTTAAATTTTTACAATTTTTAAAGATTTAATACTCAAAATATCAAATAATTACAGTAAGTAGCTAAAAAAAAGATAATTTTCATCTGGAAAAAACATAGTTTTTGTTGTTATCTTGTAACTTATGTTACAAAGTTGCGTTAATATTTACTAGGATTTAGGGTTATTTCTTGTTGTGATATATATAGAATTCAATGTTTTTTGGCATAGTTATGCGAAAAATACTAGATTATAACTCTAATTTACTTTTAGAGATTGATATACAATATTTAAATATTTACAGTGAAAATAGGATGTAATATAATAGTATGAAGACAAATTAAAAAGGAAGGAGTGTGCCTATGTCAAAAGAAATTGTATTAAAGATCCAAGAGTTATACGAAAATTGGATAAAAGATGATATGACTTCACTGGATAGTGCTAATATTTTTGCTAACTTACTTGAGTATGTAGAAGAGACAAAAAAGGATATTTGTGGAAAGTGTATTCCATGTCGAGATGGAATACCACAAATCGAAAATATATTTAGAAATTTTGAGATTGAAAAAGTTACAAAAAATGACTTGGTTAAGTTGGAGAATTATGTTGAAAATTTAAGAAGTTCTAAATGTAGTGTAGGTATCGATTTCGGAAAGAACATGGAAGTAGTACTTAGAAATAACTTTAATGATTTTTATAGGAAAGTTAGATAGGGGGAAATAGTATGGCTAAGATTATTTTAAACGGAAAATCAATAAGCGCAAAAAATGGGCAAACTATTCTTTCTGTTGCTCGTGAAAATGGTGTAGAAATTCCAACTTTATGCTTTTTAGAAGAAATTAATGAAATTGGATTTTGTAGAATTTGTGTAGTTGAAGTTGAAGGTGAGAAGGATCTAGTTTCAGCATGTAATACCGCAATTAAAAGTGGTATGGTAGTTAATACGGATAGTCAAAGAGTACTTGATTCTAGACAAGCTACTCTTACATTATTAGCTAAAAAACATAGATTCAACTGTTGGGTGTGTCCTAGAGGAGATGGAACTTGTGACTTCTACAATTTATTAAAAGATTATTGTGTAGATAGTTTCAAATTCGACCCTGCTGAGGGTAGACATGATTGTGTTGTTCCTGGTACAGGAATTTATCAAGATCAAACAAAATGTATTTTATGTAAACGTTGTGTTGCTGTTTGTAACAATGTTGTTACTGCTAAGGTTTATAAATTTAGAGATGAAGAAGGAACAGATCCTATAGTATCTCCAACACCTAGATTACCATTTGATGAGGCAGGATGTATTTTCTGTGGACAATGTACAAAAGTTTGTCCAACGGGAACATTAGCGGAAACAGATCACATCGAAAGAGTGGAGCAAGCAATTAGAAATCCTAAGAAACATGTAATTGTACAAATGGCTCCAGCAATAAGAGCTGCAATCGGTGAACCTTTTGGGTATCCAATTGGAACTCCAGTTAGAGAAGTTGAAGGGAAAATGTACCGTGCTTTAAAAATTCTAGGTTTTGATGAAGTAACTGATACGAATTTCTCTGCGGATTTAACTATTATGGAAGAAGGTACTGAATTTATCGATAGAGTTAAGAATAGTGGAACATTACCATTATTCACATCATGCTCTCCAGGATGGGTTCGTTATATTGAAATGTATCGTCCAGAGTATCTAGCGAACCTTTCAAGTGCTAAATCTCCTCATATGATGCACGGTGCAATTTTGAAGAATTTCTATGCTCCAAAGAGTAAAGATATCGCTCCAGAAGATGTATATGTTGTATCAATTATGCCTTGTACTGCTAAAAAATATGAAATATCTCGTCCAGAAATGGAACAAGATGGAATAAGAGATGTAGATGCAGTATTAACAACTAGAGAGTTAGCAAGAATGATTAAAAAACATGGTATTGACTTTGTAAACTTAGAAGATTACAAACCAGAAAATAAGTTTGCTGAATATACAGGTGCAGGAACAATATTTGGAGCTTCTGGTGGAGTTATGGAAGCTGCAGTAAGAACTGTTTATGAAATATTAGAAGGTGAATCATTAGGTAGTATTGATTTAGAAATGATGCGCGGTGTAGAAGAAGATATTAAAGAGGCGACATTAAAATTACCTAAGACTGGTTTAGAAGTGAATGTAGCAATCGTTCATGGTGGTAAAGGAATTAAGAAAATGTTCGAAATCCTTGATAAAGGTGAAAAAGAATATCATTTCATTGAGTTTATGGGATGCCCTGGTGGATGCGTAAACGGTGGTGGACAACCAATAGTGAAAGAAGAAATTATGGATCAATTCAAGGTTGCAGAATTAAGAGCTAGTGCATTATATGATTCCGATCAAAAAGACACTGAATTTAGAAGATCACACCTTAATAAAGCGGTTAAATGGACATACGATGAGTGGTTAGAAAAACCAGGTAGCCACGTAGCACATAAGTATTTACACACTAATTATTCACAAAAGAAATTTAGAAAGGAATAGATTTGAATGGGAAAAGTTATTAATATCAAAGAGTCTCGCGACTTCCTGAATCCAGATAAAGTCTACATTCCACTTGCTAGTGTAAATTCTAAATATTATGATTTACTTGTCTATGAGGGTGATGAAGTTAAACTTGGTGAAAAGGTTGCTGAGAGATTTGGGGAAGTTAAAACACCGATTTTCTCTTCTGTAAGTGGAGAAGTTATTGGTGTCGAAGAATTAGAATATCATAGTGGTATCGTAGTTGACCATTTGGTTATTAAAAACGATAAAAAAGACACTATACATGAAGATATTAAGCCTATTGAAGGTGAATTAACAGCTAGAAATATTCAAAGAAAAATTGAAGAATTAGGAATAAAAGGTCTAGCACAAAGGGGTCTTTATACTAGATTTGAGTTTTCTAAAACTGTAGATCACTTATTTGTAAACGCAGTTTATCAAAATGAACCTTTTGTTAAGGTGGACCCAGAACTACTAAGTAGTTATCAAAATGAAATCGTTGAGGGAGTTAAACTTCTTGCTAAAGCTTCGTTAGCTGAGGTTTCAGTATTAGTTAATAAGAACGAAGATGATAGTATTTATGTAAATGAAGGAATTAAGACGATTAAAGTTAATCCTAAGAGAATTGGAGTATGGCATATTTGCGCTATTAGTAAGGCTGTAGGAAAAGAACTATCACATGACTTGTTAGATGATAGAATTATGTTTGTTTCTTCAGACACTGCAAGAGCTGTTTATAATGCTGTAACTAAAGGAATGCCTGTTGTTGAAACAGATGTTCTTGTTGTAGGGGATGCTCTAAATTCTAATTCCCACTATAATATTAAGATAGGAACTCATGTTGAAGAGTTAGTACAGGATTTAGGAGTTATTGAAGATACTGAAGAAGTTTCAGTATATATCGGAAGCATTTTAAGTGGTAGAACAATGCAATCTACTAACTTTGCATGTACTGAATTCATTAATTTCATCGGAGTTGATACTCCTATGAAAGGTGAACCACAAGTATGTACAAAGTGTGGACGCTGTAACGATATTTGTCCAGTAGACATTTTGCCTCAAAATGTTATGGATGCAGAACTTAGAATGTTAGATAATCGTATATTTGAGTTAGATGTTAATAAATGTATTGAGTGTGGACTTTGTTCTTATGTATGTCCTTCGGAAATTAATGTTTTAGAATGGGTTAGACGTGCTAAGCGTCGAATCAAGTAGGGGGTAAAGTATGAAATATTTAAAGCTAAAATCTCCTTTTAAACTAGGGACATTAAAATATAAGCACATCACTCAATCAATTCAATTATCATTATTAATAGTTTTGATAGCTAGTTTCTTTATTTATAATAGAGCTGGATATCAAGGTGTTAACATTTTACTTAATGCAATTATAGCAATTGTAGTTTCATTTATAGTTGAAGTCTTATTTGCAGTTACAGCGAAGAAGTTTACAACTATTAAAGATTTATATTTTAAAGAAAATTTATTAATGATTCCATTACTTACAGTATTATTACTACCATTACATACGCCGATATTTGTAATTATTATCGCAACTATTGTTGGAGTATGGATTGGTAAATTAGTATTTGGTGGATATGGATTCAGTATATTTAATCCAGCAATTGTTGGTGTGTTATTCGCTAATTTATCGTTTAAGTCGCAATTAGCTATGCCAGATGGAATAATTTATCCATTACAAAGATTAAAAGATGCGACAGCTAATTTAAGTATTGCTGGTTTAAATCCACATCACTTATTATTAGTTGATGGTGGATACGGAATGGCAATCGGGACTGCAAGTGTAGGATTATTAATATTACTGATTGTTGTATTATCTATAATAAGAGCAATTGACTGGCGTATAAGTTTAACTTATTTAGTTACTGTGTTTGGTATTACATTTGTGATGGGTAAATTCTTTTTTGCTCAAGAGCAAATTCTTACAGGTTTAGTTATCTTTGGTGCTTTATTCTTAGTTACTGATGATGTCACTTCACCTACAAGTAGAGAAACTAAAATTGTATATGCAGTAATTGTTGGTTTATTAACAGTAATGATTAGAACAATTGGTTCTAATTTAGAGGGAGTATTATTTGCTGTATTACTAGGTAACTTAATCACTCCGTTCTTAAATAGAACAGTTAAGAGAAGTAATTTGATATCTTTAGCAAAAGCTTTAGTATTTGCAGTTATTGTAATTGTAGCTGCAGGTGCTGCATTAAATGCAATATTAGAAGGTAGAATTCCTTCTGAATTAACAACTATCATGGGGGTGATGATTTAATGAAACACGTTAAAATTATATCGTCTCTATTAGTAGTGGTTGTAATTTGTATGGTTGCAATATTCCTTATTGAGGGACCTACTTCGAAGATAATCAACGAAAGACTAATGCAAGAAGCAAATGCAGCATTATTTGAGATTTATCCAGATGCAACGGGATTTGAAGAAGTCACTGAAGAGTATCCTACTGATGAAGCGATACTTAATATATTTACTGTGAAGGAAGGCGAAACTCAAGTAGGTGTGGTTTATAAAGGAGAAGTAGCTGGTTATAATCCTGGTGTTCAGTTCTTACTTGGTGTAACTACTGATGATGAAGTGGCAGGATTTAAAATTCTAGCAAACTCAGAAACAGCAGGTATCGGTAAAGACTTAATTGAGCATCCAGATTTTGCTGAACAATTCGCTGGTGTACCAAGAGAAACAATGCAAGATGTAGGTGTTGATTTAGTAGCTGGTTCTACGGCTAATGTTACATTAGGTGGAGTTAATAAAGGAGTTAAGCATGTATTAACTTATCATGGTGTTAACTTTAAAGGTGAAGTCGCAGTCGTACCTGAAACTGAAGAAGAAAAAATCGAAAGATTAAAATCTGAATTCTTCCCAGGATCTACATTTACAGATGTAACTGGAGACTATCCTGAAGGAGATATTATCTTAGAAATCTTAGAAGCATCAAATGGTGGGTATATATTTACTACCTTGTTCAACGGGTATTCATTAGATTCTGTATATATGATCGGTATTGGTACTGATGGTGTTGTAACGGGTTATAGTACATTATCTACTAAGGAAACTGCTGGAATTGGTGAAGCATTAGTTATGAATGAAGAATTCCAAGCACAATTTGCTGGAATTAGCGTAGAACAGTTAAAAGAAACTGGTGTAGATTCAGTAGCAGGAACAAGTGCTCCATTTACATTAGAAGGTTTAAATGAGAGTTTAAGTGAATTAGCTAGTTACTTTAATAAAGAAGTATTAGGTGTTCAAGATACAGTTGCTCCGGAGTTGGCTATACTTCCTAAACAAACTGAGTTTGAGGTTGGTTCAACTGCTCCAGTTTGGGATAGTTATGTAACTGCAACAGATAATGAAGATGGTGTAGTAGTAACTCACGATGCTGAAGCTGTTGTTGATATGAATGTTGCTGGTACTTACACTGTTATGTACACTGCTACAGATACTGCAGGAAACTATACAACTCTAACTATTGAGTTTGTTATCAGTGAAGGTGCAGTAGAAATTGTATTAGTTCCTGTATCAGATGAAGTAGAAGCTATCTTAGCTACTATGGATCCTGAGGCAAGTGAATATTCAGACGAATTAATCTCTGATGAGATTATTAAAGGTATTTATACAAGTAGAGATGCGGATAAAAACATTACTAGTGTATTCTACGATGTTGAGACAGAAAATGGTGGATATGCATCTAATAACAAAATTATGGTTCAATTTGATCCATCTATAAATTCAATTACTAAAGTGAATGTATATGTTTCAAAAGCTACTTATAAAACTGATTCATATGCTCCAAACTCTGGAAAAGGTGAAGACTTAGACTCACCATTAATTGCTGCAGTTTGGGAAGGTGTTGCTCAAGTAGGTCAAGTTACTGAAGCAGATGTAGACTCAGTATCAGGTACTACAGCTGTAGAAACATTCCCATCATTAATTGAAGTGATTGATTACGTTATTAATTATCAAGTTACTAATCAAATAGGAGGTGCTGAATAATGAAGAATAAGAAAAGTTTTGGTGAAATATTTACAACTGGTATCTTAAAACAAAACCCAACATTTGTTCAGTTCCTTGGAATGTGTCCAACATTAGCGGTTACTAGTAAAGTAGAAAATGCGCTTGGTATGGGTGCTGGTGTAATTTTTGTATTAGTAATGAGTAACTTTATAATTTCATTAATTAGAAACTTTGTTCCTGATGAAGTACGTATTCCAATTTATATCGTTGTTATCGCTTCATTAGTAACAATATTAGAAATGAGTATGAATGCTTTTATGCCAGATTTAGCAGCTGCGTTAGGAACTTTCTTAAAGTTAATCGTAGTTAACTGTCTTATCTTAGGTAGAGCAGAGGCATTCGCTGCAAAGAATAGTCCGGTTAAATCTATTGCTGATGGATTAGGTATGGGGATAGGATTTACATTAGGTATTTCATTTATCGCTGTATTCCGTGAAGTATTAGGTTCTGGTACGATTCTAGGATTTGAAGTAATTCCAGCTGATTTCCAGTTATCAATATTAGGTGGACCAGCTGGTGCGTTCTTAGTGTTCGGTATTTTAGTAGCTCAAGTTACTAAACTAAGAATGATAAAAGCAAAGAAAGCAGAGGTGAATGCGTAATATGGAATATATCGCTTTAGCTTTTAGTGCTATATTTGTATCTAATGTAGTATTATCGCAGTTTTATGGTTTATGTCCTTTCTTAGGAGTATCAACAAAGAAAAGTTCTGCGTTAAGTATGGGTATGGCTGTTACATTTGTAATCACATTAAGTTCAATGATTGCTTGGGCAATAGATACATATATCTTATTGCCAAATGATATTAGATATTTGAATACAATCGTGTTTATCTTAGTAATTGCTGCGTTTGTACAATTGGTTGAGATGGTTATTAAAAAATTCTCACCTCCTATATATCAAGCATTAGGTGTTTACTTACCTTTAATCACAACGAACTGTGCGGTATTAGGGGTTGCGATTGATGCTACTCAAAAGTATAATTATTCATTCGGTAGTACTGTTGTTTATGCTCTTGCAATATCACTTGGATATGCATTAATTATCTTCTTATTCTCTGCAATTCGAGAAGAGATGGACGCATATCAAATACCCGAAAACTATAAAGGAATTTCTATAGCTTTAATAAGTGCATTCATTATGGCTATGGCATTCATGGGATTTGGAGGGATGGTATAATATGGTTTTAGTAGTTGTATTAGCAGTTTCGCTATCTGTTGTGTTAGCTGCAGTGTTATCATTTGCTTCAAAAGCTCTATATGTTTATGAAGATCCAAGGCTTCAAGATGTAGTTAGTATGTTACCTCAAGCGAATTGTGGTAACTGCGGGAACCCTGGTTGTAAAGCTATGGGAGAAGCGATTTTAGCAGAAGATGCCAAGCTTACATCATGTAAACCTGGTACTCAAGAAATGCGTGAAGCAATCGCAGAATATTTAGCTTCTCATCCTGATGAGGATGGAGAGTATACAAAGGTTAAAATGTAGAGAAATGAGCCTTAAAATAGGCTCCTCTACCAATGATTCTATAAGTCACATTGTTTGTAACATTTGGTACGAGGAAAAAGGGATATAAGTGCAACACAATGCCATTATTATGTATTTTGTATACAAACCATTGACTATGTTGAATTTGCTGTTATAATGTTATTGAAAATAAAAATAAAATTAAAAAAAGGGGAGAATTACAATGAAAAAATTAGCGTTATTGTTAACAGTTGCTTTAGTATTTTCTTTAGCAGCATGTACTAAAGAAGTAGAGATTCCTGAAGAAGTAACTATGGAAAATATTGATCAATTTTTAGAAAGAGACAATGTACAATTAGTTGACCTAAGAAACTACTCAGACAAAATGAGTGCAGGTTACATTGATGGATTTGAAATTATTTCATTCTTCGAATATTTAGATGGAAATGCGGTTGCTAGAAACGATGGTTGGAACTGGCAAGCAGATAATCTTTTAGACCAAGATTTATTAGAAAATTTCTTTGATAAAGAAGCTGATGCTATCTTCATGATGTGTGCTGGTGGAACTAGAGCTGGTTTCGTTAAAGCTGCTTTAGAAGAAATCGGATACACAAATGCATTTAATATTGGTGGATTCGGTGACTACAAAGGTGAAAACAAAGTTATGGGTGATGGCGTTTATGGTAAATTACCTGCAGAAGTAACTATGGCTAATGTTGACCAAGTATTAGAAGCTGATGGTGTTCAATTAGTTGACTTAAGAGACTGGGATGACAAAATGAAATCAGGTTACATCGCTGGATTTGAATTTATTCCTTTCTTCGATTATTTAGAAGTACAAAATGTATTAGTTAGAAATGATGGATGGAATTGGCAAGATGCTAATGTATTAGATTCTGATATCTTAATGAACTTCTTTGATCAAAATGCAAAAGCTATTTATTTAATGTGTGGTAGTGGAACTAGAGCTGGATTTGTTAAATCTGCACTAGAATCATTAGGATATACAAATGTTCATAATGTTGGTGGAATCGCAGATTACGCTGGTGAAAACAAAGTTTTAGGTGACTCAGTATACGTTTGGCCTGCAGCTTAGTAGGTAGGTAGTATGAAAAAACTATTAACGTTACTCGTGGCGTTAGTATTAGTACTTAGTTTAAGTGCATGTGCTGATTACGCCCAAAATTTCACTGAAAATAGTGAAACAAATACAGAAACACCTAAATCAACAGAAACAACTGAATTTGAGAATCAAGCTGGGGTATATACAGTAATGCATATCGCTGGTCATGGAGCTGAAGTAGAGTCTCCGGTATACGTACTATTTGAGTACCCAACAATGAAGTTTACGAAATATCAAATTGCGTTTACTTCTTGTACTTGACGTCCTGCAGAAAAAAACTATAAGCAGGTTGCTTATGTTGAATTAAATAACAGGGACGCATCATTAAGATTTATTTCATTTGATGTTGATTCTGATGGAGATTATACTCCAGCAGTATGGGGAGATTCTTCTCCAATACCACCTTATGGTGATGAAAGTTTAAGAGCTACTGGTAAAACTAAAGAAGATTTTATGACCGACTACATTAACGGATTCTTATTAAATAAGAAACCTGAAGATCTAGCAAACGTATCTACTATTGATGATATAAAGGCCCAATATTTAGATGAGATTCCAAATATTGATAGCTATGCTGGTTCAAGTGTAACAATTAATAATGTCTTAAGAGCTTTTAAAGGATTACAAGAATATCACATGAATAATCAATAAAGATCAAGATCCCCATTATTATGAGGGTCTTTTCTTTTACTTGAAAATATTTGGTCATATATGTTGGAATCGTGGTAATAATATAGTATAATTTTATGGATACTTGGAAGCACTTACGTAACTGGTGTACGTACTGGTCTTCAACACCAAGTTGTGGGTGTAAAAACTCATGGGTGGGTTCGATTCCCATGTGCTTCCGCCAATAAAAATGAAATGAGGTGACACTATGTCTAGTAAAAAATTTGACTTGATGAAGTTCAGTAGCTGTGGAGGCTGAGCTGGTAAAGTAGGGCCGGGAGTTCTACAAAACATAGTTTCAAATTTACCTCAACAAATAGATGAAAAACTAATCTGTGGTCTAGAAAACAGTGAGGATGGAGCAGTTTATGAATTAGATAGCGAAAACTATTTAGTCAGTACCTTAGACTTCTTCTCGCCTAACATTTCTGATCCTTATACATTTGGATTAATTGCAGCCGCCAATGCTCTAAGCGATATTTTTGCAATGGGTGGAGAGATTTTATATGCTCTCAACATATTGTCTTTTCCTTCTGAAGTTGAAGAAGAGGCTATAACTGAAATATTAAAAGGTGCTATACATAATGTTAATAAAGCCGGTGGAGTAGTTGTTGGAGGACATACTACTAAAAACAATGAAATTGTTTATGGGTTGAGTGTAACTGGAAAAGTGAAAAGAAAAAGTATTATGTTAAATAGTAATGCTAAAGTAAATAATAAGATTATATTGACTAAAAAAATAGGTACTGGTATTTATATGAGTGAGCTTTCTAAGGGTAGTGATGATTATAAGGAAGTTGTTGAATCAATGACTACACTTAATAAAGAAGCTGCTGACATTATGATGAATTACAATGTAAGTACATGTACTGACTTAACTGGATTCGGACTTATTGGACATTTATCAGAAGTCGCTGTAGCAAGTGACTTATCATTAAATATTTACTTTGATAAACTACCTTTGTTTGATAGGACTCTTGAATTAGTTAATAATACTAACGGTGGAATGCTTAGAAATATAGAACACTTTAGCAAGTATGTTAATTATGAAAACATTAAGAAAGAGAATATTAATATTTTAGCTGACCCTCAAACCAGTGGTGGATTATTTATTTTTGTTGATGAGCAAGATGCGGATGAATTGTTAAAGGAATTACAAGATAAAGGAATTACGCAAGCTAGAGTTATTGGTGAAACAATCGAAAAAGGTGATAGCTTTATTAATATTTTATAAGTGAGTATGCAAGAGTTATATAGAAAAATACCTCAAGTTTCCAAGTTAATAGAAGATAAATCAGTAAGACATTTTTTGTCTTACTTTTATATGGAGGAAATTAAACAAGAAATTGAAGTAGTTTTAAAAGATATAAGAAGTAAGATTAAGAGTGAATTTATTGTAAGTCTTAATTATGAAGATGTTGTGTCAATGATAACTAATAGATTAAGAATTCATGATCTATACTCTTTAAGACGGGTAATAAATGGAACTGGTACTGTTTTACATACTAATTTAGGTAGAGCGGTTATGTCTAAGAATGCAATAGATAATGTTGTTAGAGTATGTAAAGGTTATAGTAATTTAGAGTATGATATTGAAGCTGGTAAAAGGGGTAGTAGATATGACCACCTAGAAGCTATGGTATCTAAAATAGTTGGTTCTGAATCAGCAGTAGTTGTTAATAATAATGCTGCTGCTACTATGCTTACCGTTGCTGCATTTTCAACAAATAAAGAAGCAGTTGTTTCTAGAGGGGAGTTAGTCGAGATTGGTGGTTCATTCAGGATTCCTGAGATCATTGAAGCGAGTGGTGCTATTTTAAAAGAAGTAGGAACAACTAATAGAACTCACCTAATCGACTATGAAAGAGCAACGAGTGAGAAGACTGGAATGTATTTGAAGGTCCATCCATCAAATTACCATATCGATGGTTTTATAAAGAATGTCACTAATAAAGAGATAGTAGAACTAGCTAAAGAAACAAAAGTAATTACATGTGAAGACCTAGGTAGTGGAGCAATAATTGACTTTTCCAGATACAATTTCTATAAAGAGAATATGGTACAGGAGTCTTTAAAGAGTGGAATAGATTTAGTTACTTTTAGTGGTGATAAGTTACTAGGTGGACCACAAGCAGGAATTATTGTTGGTAAAAAAGAACTAATTGATAGAATTAAGAAACATCCACTAACAAGGGCTTTTAGGGTTGGTAAAATGACTATAGCTGCTTTAGAAGCAACACTAAGAGATTATTTAAGTCATCAAACGGTAGTTGAAACTACGCCCACTTTAAGAATGTTATTTGAGAATAAAGAAGAATTAAGAGCAAAAGCTACTAAATTAACTAATAGAATTAATGAAATAGATTATTTTGATAGTGAGGTCATTCCCGTGAATTCAACAGTAGGTGGAGGAAGTTTACCTTTAAGTATAATTGAAAGTTATGGGATCTCTATTAAATCAAAAGATATGTCAGTTAATGATCTTGAAAAATTTTTAAGAAAAGGGAAAAATCCAGTCATTGGATTGATTAATGAAAATAGGTATTACCTTGATGTTAGAACATTGCTTAATGGTGATGATGAGTTGATAGTTAAACAATTAGAGGAATATAAAAATGAATAATTTTGTTATTGGTACTGCCGGTCATATTGACCATGGGAAGACATCGTTGATTAAAGCACTAACTGGAATTAATACAGACACTTTAAAAGAAGAGCAAAGAAGAGGAATAACAATTGACCTTGGATTTTCATATTTGAAACTCTCAGATGATTTAACTGTTGGGATTGTTGATGTTCCAGGCCATGAGAAGTTAATCAAGAATATGTTATCTGGTGTATGTGGAATTGACTTGATATTACTAGTTATTGCAGTTGATGATGGCATAATGCCACAAACAAGAGAACACTTTGAAATAATAAATTATCTTAATGTAGAGAATATTTTAGTAGTTTTAACTAAGACTGATTTGGTTGATGGGAATAGAGTATCGGAAGTGAAAAACGAAGTCAAGAATGAATTTGGTGTATCTAATTTTGTAAATTTCTCTATATATGATGAAAATAGCTATTCTAATGTAAAAGAAGCTATTACTTCTATGCTAGTTTTTGATGATGAAGATGATACTGATACATTCAGGATGCCGATTGATAGGGTGTTTAATGTCAAGGGACACGGTGTTGTAGTAACGGGGTCTTCTATATCTGGTAAAGTTAGAATAGGAGATAAACTAGAGGTGTTACCATCCAAAAATATTGTGAGAGTTAAAGGTATCCAAGTTTTTAAAAAGAAGGTTGATATTGCTTATAAAAAGACGAGGATAGCCTTAAATATTTCAGGAATTAAGCAACAAGACTTAAATAGGGGTAAGATCATTTCTACACCAAATAAACTCATTCCTACGAAGATATTAGATGTTAAAATTAAATTGTCAAATATTGACGGAGTACTAAAACACTTAGAGAATGTGAAATTTCATTATTTAGCGAGTGAAGTAAAGGCAAAAATTAAATTGTTTAATATAAAAGAAATAAACAAGGGTGAAGTTGTTTACGGACAATTGTTACTAGAAGAAGAACTTTATGCAGTCAATGGCGATTTAGGTGTTTTAAGAAAGATAAACCCTAATATTACAGTTGCTGGTGTTGAGATCATTAATGTTCAGGGTAAATTTGCAAACAGAAAAGATAATTCCTATGTCGAAAAAATAAAGGTAATAGAAGAGGGCGACTTATTTAATATAGTTAGTAGTTATTTAACTAGCAATCTTTTTTCAACCAAGAAGAATTTATTATCTGACTTAGGAATCAGTGATAATGAACTAAGTAAGCTTGATTTGGATGTTATTAAGGTAGATGATATTTATATTTCAAAAGAGAATTTTAATATCTTCAAGCGAGATGTTTTGGTTATACTAAATGATTATCATAAGCGAAATAAATATGAATTAGGAATTAATAAGAGTGAACTGTTTAATACATTGGATTTGAGTATTTCTAGTAAAGCTGCTACTAAATTTTTAGGACTTATAGATGATATTGAAGTAACAGATAAAGTCAAACTTAAATCATTTCAGATAATTCTAAGCAAAGAAGAAAATGTTATTGCAGAAAAAATATTAAAGTATGTAGATAGTAATGATTTTAAGCCTCCTAAATATAAGGAGATTGTCGCATTTACAAGTGGTGATAAAGCTATAGAGGTTTATTTTACGTTAATAAAACAAGGAAAACTAGTAAAATTAGATGATGATATAGTATTAACGAAGCATATGATTTCAAAATTGTTGGAAGTATTGGAATATTATTTTGAGAAAAATAATATTCTAACATTAACAGATGCAAGAGAAATCTTAAACTCCTCAAGGAGGTATGTAGTTCCTTATTTAGAATATCTTGATAAGATTGGATATACTAAACGAGTTGAGAGTGGAAGAACAAAAAAAGGGGTTGTGAATTAAAATTCACTACCCTTTTTACTTTAATTTATGTGACTGATCAGTATAAGTTGTATGAAGATATTTATGTGCAGCATGACTACCTGGTTTTTCTAAATATTTTTCGTAAGCTCTTTGAATAACAGGAGACATGTGTGATTTCCTAAATTCAACATCTTCTTTATCTGATTGATATAAGGCTTGAGCTCTTAATTCAGCTACGTCCAATCCTTGCATGAATTCTTCACGTACGATTGGTTGTCCACCACCGTTTACGCATCCACCAGGGCATCCCATAAACTCAATGAAGTGATACTCTTTTTCACCTTTATCAAGGATTTCAAACATTTTTTTAATACCTTGACCACCATGAACGATTGCTACATTCACTTCTAAACCAGTCTTAGGTAATTTTAATGTTGCTTCTTTAATGTTTTCTTCTACACCACGAACTGCGTGTATATCTAAGTTTGGTAATGGTTCACCTTCTAAAATTTCATAAACAGTTCGTACTGCAGCTTCCATAACTCCACCAGAAGCTCCAAATATTGTTCCTGCACCTGTATATTGCGCAAGCTCGTTTTCAGGTTTATAATCCTCTAAATGACGGAAGTTAATACCATGTTGCTTAATCATTCTCGCTAATTCTCTAGTTGTTAATACTGCATCTACATCTCTTATTCCATCTTGTTCCATTTCTGGACGAGCGATTTCATATTTCTTAGCTGTACATGGCATAATTGAAACCATATAAACCTCAGAAGCATCTTTATTAAGTTCATCAGGAGCATAGAAATTCTTCATAAATGCACCTTGCATCATATGAGGAGATTTAGCACTTGAAAGGTTCGGTAAATATTCTGGACGATATTGTTCAATATAGCGAAGCCATCCTGGAGAGCAAGATGTGAATAATGGTAATGGTCCACCATTCTTCACTCTATCGATAAACTCAGTACCTTCTTCCATAATCGTTAAGTCAGCAGCATAGTTAGTATCTGTAACTAAGTCAAAACCTAATTCTTTAAGTGCACGGTACATTTTACCTTCAACTTCTCTTACTGGTGTTCCGATTGGATATTCGAATGGTTCACCAATTGCAGCTCTTACTGCTGGAGCCATTTGCACTACTACAAATTTATTAGGATCTTTAATAGCAGCCTCAACACGTTTTATATGGTTCGTTTCTATGATTGCAGCTGTTGGACAAACTTTTGAACATTGACCGCATGAGATACATGCAATATCGTCTAATGTTTCTCCACAACTTGTTGGAGCAATTATTGTATCAATTCCTCTATTGTTAAAATCTAACGTTGCAGGTGTTTGAATTTTTGCACACACTTGTGTACAAGCTCCACATTGAACACATTTTCCAGAATCTAATGTAATTGCAGTTGATTCATTGATTATCCTTGTGTTTGACATAAATTTATGATCATCATGATAAGTGTTTTCTACGTTGTAAAATTGCAAGTAATCATAGAAGTAACAACTTTCCTCACGAGGACATGTCCAACACTCAAATGTATGTGTAGAAGCTAATAATTCAAGTGTTCTTATTCTTGATTTTACAACTTCCTCAGATTCGGTTTGAACCTTCATTCCTTCATTTGCTTCTAAATTACAAGTAGCTTTTAATCCCATACCTTCGATTTCAGCAACACACATACGACAAGCACCAATATCACTAATTCCTTTTAAGTAACAAAGTGTAGGTACTTTGATATCTAATGATCTAGCAGCTTCTAATATAGTAGTTCCTTTGCTAACCTCAACCTCTTGGTTGTTAATTGTTAATTTTATTTTATTCATACGTTCACCTCTTACTTAAAGCACTTTCCAGCAGCACATTCATGTTCATTAATGTGTGCTAAAAATTCGTCTTTAAAGCTATTCATAGCTGTATGCATAGTCATTCCTACTGCTTGCCCTAAACCACATAATGATGCTGTTCTAAGATGCTCTGCTAGTTCAATTAATTTATCTAAATCTTTTAAGGAAGCGCTTCCTTCTTTGATTTTTTCTAGTAACTGTGCAGCTCTTTTTGTACCTACTCTACAAGGCGTACATCTACCGCAAGATTCAATGTTTAATAAGTCTACATTGAAATGAGTAAAGTCTACCATACAAGTTTTATCATCTAAGATTACTACTCCACCTGAACCAACCATAACTTGACGTTCTTTGAATTCAGGAAAAGCAACTGGTAAATCGATATCTTCACTACCTAACATAGTGACATTTGGAGACCCAGTTACGAATGCTTTGAATTTTCTGTTATCACGCATTCCACCACCAAGTTCAATTAATTCTCTAATAGTTATTCCAAGAGGAACTTCAACAGTTTTTGGACTATTCAAATGACCAGTTAATGTGAATACTTTTGATCCTTCACTACCTGGAATACCTGTTGATTTATACCAATCAGCACCGTTTAGAATAATTTGCGGTACAACTGATAATGTTTCAACATTGTTTATTAATGTTGGTTTGCTAAATAAACCTTTAACAGCTGGGAATGGAGGTTTACTTTTTGAGTTACCTCTATTACCTTCTATAGAGTTAATAATCGCTGATTCCTCACCACAAACGTAAGCTCCAGCTCCTCTAAACACTTCTACTTCAAAGTCGAAGTCTGTTCCTAATATTTTTTTACCTAATAAACCTTTTTCTTTAGCATCTTCAATAGCTTTATTTAATACTTCTAAACACACTGGATATTCATATCTTAAATATATATATCCTTTTGAAGCACCAATAGCGTATCCCGCTAATGCCATACCTTCAAGTACTGAATGTGGATCCTGACGCATTAATACGCCATCTATAGTTGCTGCAGATTCACCTTCATCAGCATTACATATAATATACTTTTGACCTTTTTCTTTTGGAATGAATCCCCATTTTAATCCAGTTGGGAATCCCCCACCAGAACGACCCTTTAATCCTGAGTCTTTTACTACTTCAGTAACCTCTTCAGGTTTCATTTCAGTGATAGCTTTGTTTAGTGCAAAATATCCATCTCTAGCGATATATTCATCAATTGAATCCTTGTCAATGACATACGAATTTTTTAAAACTATGCGAACTTCTTTTTCTTTGTTTGTACGATAATCTTTATCAAACTTATTTCCAACACGTTTTAACGTATCGTCTTTTATTTTCTTCAGTAATTTGATATCCATAATTAAATCCCTTTTAATAATTCAGTAACTTTATCTATAGTTACTTTATTATGAGTTTTATGATTGATTATCACGTTAGGCGCTAGTTCGCACTTACCTAAACATCTACCTATTACAACTGAGAACTCCTTGTTCCTAGATGTAGAGTTAGGCTCGCATTTCGTTATTTCGCATACTTTTTTAAGAATGTCATTTGCTTCTTGTACATAGCACGTAGTCCCTACACAAACTTCTATGATGTTTTTACCTTGTATATCACTTGTAAAGTAATCATAGAAAGTAACAATTCCACTGATTTTTGATATTGAAGCGTCATGGTGTTTACCAATTACTCTTTGAATTTCTACTGGCACTCCACCGAATACTTTCTGAGCAAGGTGAATTGATTTAAGAAGACCAGCTTGATCTTTTGCGTTTTCAGCAATGCTTTTCTCGAATTCTGCCAATTGCTCGGGAAGAAATTTATTCTTCATTCTTTTCCCTCCTTTAGGTTGTTGTATTATTTTAACATATTTTGATACTCTGATTCTACATACAATATACCCAAATATAACGAAATATATATTTTATATTCGTAACAAATGTTACAAATATTATATCAAGTTTTATTTTTCATACTGTACAAAAAATGTGTTAAATACAGGTAACACTCTATTGTTGGCTATAATCTATTGTTTTGGTACATTACTACTGGATAATTGTTGTGGTAAAATGTATCTATGGAGGTGGGAAAATGAGAGTTGCTTATTATTTATACGACGGATACTCACAAATAGAAATATCTATTCCTGAGTTTTTATTTAGGAAAGAGGAAACAATGACTTTATCAAGTAATCAAGATGTGGTTGTTTGTCAAGGGGGTAAAAGATCACTTATTGACTATTCGGTAAGCGAAGTAAATCCAGAAGATATCGATGTTCTTATTATTCCTGGTGGGAAAGCAAACATTGAGGAAGACATACTTAAGTTGATAAAGGATTGTGAGAAACAAGGAATAGTCATCGGAGCTATTTGTGCTGGTGTTGATTATTTACTCCATGCAGGGGTTCTAAATGATAGAAAATATACTGGTTTCTTTGATCCTGATAAAACTTATGATTTTTTACCGAAAGATGGGATATTAACTTATAAAATGTACGAAAGTGACAAGAATATAATTACCGCAAGACCAGAAGCATATTTGGAATTCGCTTTAGAATTATATCATTTAGCTGGATTCAGGATAGATTCTACGGATGGTTTTGTGGAATGGTTTAAAAGTCCGCTTTGTTGGACTAAGGAAAAAATCGATTAACATGATATGTTAATTGATTTTTTTTGTTCTAAATAGATAATTAATATCCTGGAAGTAAATTACCAATTAATATTTTATCCATATATGATATAATATTTAAGCATTAAATGTTATGAATGGAAGTAAACTATATGAAAAAAATTATACTATTAATGATTGTGATTTTAGTAGGGTGCACAAAGAGTATGGAACCTATAAAAATCGAGGAAGCTACAAATGAAACTACTATAGATTGTGAGAAATTTCCTTCTGCAACAGCGTGTATAGACAAAGGGGAAACAACTAAACCAATCATTATTCCAGAGGTGATTGAGCAGACTGATCCTGATCCAATTCCTGATCCGGAACCGGAAACAGAACCAGTGCCAGAACCTGAGCCATACGATATTTGTGATGACTACCCTAATCACGCGGAGTGTTTGGAGCCATTAACAAGTTTTCAAGTTTACACTCACGAGAGTGGAAATGATTATTTTGATTCGTTTATAAGTATGAAATTATATATAGCATCTGATCAAAGAGGTTTTGATTATGTATCAATATATAGGAGACTAGGAGAAAAGTATCATCAAATAAGTGATAAGTACCATAATTATGATGGTGTAGTTAATATAAAGACTATTAATGATAATCCAAGCAATACACATTATCTGTCTGAGGAGTTATATAATTTAATAAAATTTTCTATTGCTAATTATGATTTAACAGAAGGTTATTTTGATATTTCTATTGGACCTGCTTCAAGTATTTGGCATTATTATAGAGAAAGATGTCTTGGCTATGATAATCTTGTGCCATACTTTTGTAGCGTACCGAAAGTGGATGAGTTAAATAATGTAAGAAATTACATTGATATAGATAAGATTGTTCTAAATGATGATGAAATGTCAATAACAATGGAAGAAGGAATGAGTCTTGATTTAGGTGGAGTAGCTAAAGGATATTTTGTTGAGATGTTAGCTGATGAGTTTATGAAAAACGGGCTTAGAGCCTTCTTGATAAATGCAGGTGGTAATATTAAGACATACGGGAATAGACCACAGGATGAATTTTATACAATCGGTGTTCAAGATCCAACAAAACCAAGAGGGGAAGCTAAGTTACCATTTTCTTTGAATATTCCTGGAGGTTATTCTGTTGTTTCATCTGGAGATCAAATAAGATATTATGAAGTGGATGGTGAAATATATCATCATATCGTTAATCCATATAATTTATTTCCGGATAGACATTCAAGACAAGTTACGATTATTACAAATGATTCACGAGCTGCTGACATTTTATCGACAAGTGTATATTTAATGACTATAGAAGAAGGTATAGAATTCGTAGATAATTTAGATAATGTTGAAGCTATTTGGTATGGACTTGATGATGAAGTTTATTTTTCTAAAAATGCACTTGATTTTATTGTTTTTGATTAGTGAATGTGGGATATTGTAAATTTACATGATACTGCGTTTTTGATATAATGAGTTGTAAAAGAGGGGCTAAAGTATGAAAAAAATATATATATTTCTAAGTTTATTTACTGTTGTTTTTGTTTTATCCGCATGTAAGGAAAAAATTATTGATATTCCTATTGAAATGCAACAGGAAAACGAAGAGAATGATCCAGTTGATAAAGAAGACACTACAGAAACTCCAGATGATAAGACAGAAGATCCTTGTGATCCAGTTATTATCGAAGTGGAAGTACCTGTACCTGTTGAAATTGAAAGACAAAGAAAATATAAACCAGGAACTTACTTTAATTCAAGTGAGAATTCAGTTGGTACCAATGGATATAACTTTGTTGTTGTTGTAGTTGATGGATACGGTGATATTTCGGGTGTTCTTATAGATGAAACTTATTCAAGCAAAAGGATTTATGCAGACTCTGATGGAAAACTTTATGTTTATGTCCTTGGGAATGGAACAACTGTGCCAAACTCTTATCGTTTAATTGATAAGGATTTAGATTATAACTCTTATCCAACTGGCATGGACGCATTAACAACTGATGACTATATTGTGGGAATTCATTCTGATGAGATTAATGAACTATCTGAAATTCAAGTGAATGAAACTAAAGCATACTTAGGAAATCAACTAGATATGGCAGGGAAATACACATATCAAAAACAAGTTGAGATGATTTCAGAAAAGATAATTACCGATAATACAACTTATGGATTCAACTTATACGAATCAGGTAACAGTATAAAAACAGATTCCATAGCAGGAGTATCAATCCATATATCAGAGTATCTAGAACTTGTTCAAGAAATTCTAGATAATGATGCTAGAATATCTGAAAGTGATTATTTATTATCAAAAGATGATCCTATATATGGGATTTATGAACCGGGATCGTATGTTTCTTATTCAGATAAACTATTAGTTGACGACTCATTAAACTTCGATTTTTCATTTGTTGTCGTAGATGATTTTGGAGTTATTAGTGGTGTATACTTGGACTCAACGAGTTCTGACACTATCACTGAAGGTAGTAATTCTTCTAAAGGAATTATGAAAGAAGCTTATGGCCTAGGTATTATGGCTGAGACAAGTCCTTGGTATGCTCAGGCTAATGCATTAAGTCAACAAATTATAAATAACCAAGGAATCAAAGGAATTGAATTATTAAGAATTGATCCGCTAAATGGTTTTGATGATAGTTCAATTGATATATTAGAGACTGAGGGGCGTGTACCTTTATATACTGATTCAGTAGCAAGTGTTTCAGTTCGTGTAGATGGTATGCTTCAAGCAGTTGATAAAACTTTAAATTCCATAAAATATTCTAATTATGTGGATGGTACTTACTACAAGTCAAATAGTGGTGAAAATCATATCTTTAATTTACTGACTATTAAAGACGGAGAAATTAAGTCGATTTATATAGATAAAGTGAAGAGTGTTTATCAAGCTCAGCACTCGAAATCTAACAATGAGTACAAGGTATTTAAATTTATACGTCTATTTAAGGTGAATAATGTTACATTATCCGCTTCTATTAGAGTCTATCAAGACGGAGATGATTATTACTCGTTAGATGATTTTCACTATATTGGTAGTCTTGAATTAGATGACCGTGAAAAGATAAATAGAGATGAACTTATGAATTTAGATACTGTAGAGAGTGATACTTTAGTAGCAGTCCCTGGTTATTATACTGCTAGAATTGCTAAGGATAGTGACTATGTGAATTTAAATGGTTGGTCAAATTATATTAATTTAATTACTAGTAAATTTCTTGAAAGTAATGGGACAGATAGTCTACTGGTAGATGAACAGGGATTAACTTTATATGATGATATGGCAGTCTTTAATACTACTGATATAGTGAATTTAGTAAACAAAACACTATATTCAGCAAGAAACATAGAGAACAACCTCATTAATGAAGTGGGTAGTACACTTTCAGATAAGTTAGCTGATGGAGAGTACTTTGTAAATCTCTTACCGGAATCTACCGGATATATAAAGTTTGGATATATGACTGTTCTTGATGGGGATATTATTTCGCTATACTTTGATCATACGATTGATAATGAAACTTATTCTACAACATTATTCTCTAGCAACAAATTAACTTCTAATAATGGATTATCGATAAATGAACAAATAGTTTTATTAATGAATACAATAATTGATAATCAAAGTACTTTAGTTAACACGATTATAGATTCCTATAACTATACCAGTGAAGAAACATTAACATCAATTAACAATTTAGAAATTTTTCAAAATGATGATTTCAAGTCACCTATTGATGATTATATTGATATATTCGAGATGTTAGTGAGGGAAGCAGCAGATGAGAAATTAGTTCAGGATGCGAATTTAATTAATGAAGAATTACTTAATAATGAAAGATACTTTAATAATTCATACTTTATTATAGATACTACTGAAGTGGAATATTTACCTTTATCAATTTCTAATTTAGAAACCAGCAACTATTACACATTAAAATGGAGTTCAGAAAACACAAAAATTGTCGATCTCGATATTAATGATAATGGATATGATGTAGTAATTGATGACGACATCGAAGAAGATGAATTTATTACACTAAAATTACAGGTATTTTTGGAAAATACTTATAAAATAGTGGATACATTTTACTACGAGGTTCCACTGCTTACTAGAAGAGATGAAGGGATTAGAATACTGAATAATCCAGAGTTTGATTTACCAGCTGCATTTTTACTTGAAAACCACACGTTCGAATTTCCAACTTCGGATAAAGTTCAAGTCAAATGGATTTCATCTGACGCAAGTGTTTTTGAGGACGGAGTGACTAGAAACATTAATTCTAATAAGGAATTGATACTAACTGCTTTCGTAGATTTAAATGAGGATGGACTATTAGATAACGGTGAACCGACTAAACAGTTTAACGTTATGGTTTTAACAGAAGAAAATGCTATTGAGAAGGTTCATAGTGCTATTGGCTTGTCTAATATTTATAAATATTTGGATAAGGATTTTAGATTAAGTAAATATTCTCCTGTATGGGGAATTGATTATACTTGGGTAACGTATAACGATTATGTAACCTTGACTGAATATGAGGATTATGTTGATGTATCTATAATAAGAAAAGACTATGATTCAAATGTATCCTTTATTGCAGACTTAAATTTTGGAAGTTCTGTAAATGATTATAAGTTTAATTACAAAATATTAGCAGGTAACAAAAATGCTTATGCTGAATATGTTGAAGAAGATGCATCTGCTTTAGAGTTTTGTAACTTAAAATCATATGATGTAAGTGATCCAAAGATAGTTCCATTAGATCTAACAAAACTTACTAAAGATGATTTAATTGGTGTAATTTCTGATGGAGAGTGCAAGTCTATCGTTGTTGATAAATTGAATGAATATAATGTCGGAATTGCTAGAGGTAGTAAGATTAAATTTGAAGTAAATGACTTTGGTATGTTTGTAGATAATAATGGAATGATTCTTTATGAAGATTATGAAAAGGATGCTTACTTCACATTGACTGCTACTATTGAATATACTGGTGGTTTAGTAAAGAGTACTTTAGTTAAAGAGTGGGACTTGGTTATCTTGAGTTCAAAGACACAAGAGGAGAATGCTATAGAGGACGAAAGTGAATTAGTTGATTACTTGATTGATATTTCTCATAATCAAGGAAGAGATGTTGAAATAGATTTACCAGTTACTGGTTACATTAACTCATCTACAATAACATGGACTCTAAATGAAAGCATTTCTACTATTCCAGATACAATGTATGATGTAAGTAAATTAGCTGACGGAGAGGTAATTATATTAACTAATTCAGGATTAGATTCATTGGCGGAAAATCAAAGACTCGTTTTGACAGCTACATCAACTTATGGAAATTATTCGACATCTAAAGTTATCATAATTAAACTTAAAGATTAAGATTCTCGTTATTAGAGAATCTTTTTCATTTTTATTGGAAAAGCTATTGCTTCTTTTGATTAATTCGTGTATAATTTTTTATTGCAGGCGAAGACGTGCAAGGTTGCTGACACACTAGGAAGCGTTGCCTATGCCTAGTGTGATGGGTTTTTTGCATCGAGCTAGCTTATTATGATATGAGCGAAAGGAGTGAAAAAGATGGCAAATAAGATTCGCATTAAATTGAGAGCTTACGATCATGCTTTGATTGATCAGTCTTCAAAAAAGATCGTAGACACTGCGAAGAAAACGGGTTCTAAGGTGGTTGGTCCAGTACCGTTACCAACTAAAACTGAAATCTTCACGATATTAAGAAGTCCACATGTTAATAAGGATTCTCGTGAGCAGTTTGAAAGAAGAACTCATAAGCGTATGATTGACATTGTGGATGCGACTCCACAAACAATTGATGCGTTAATGCACTTAGACTTACCGTCTGGTGTGGAAATTGTAATTAAATAATATAGGAGGTGTAACTCATGGCTAAAGGAATCTTAGGTAAAAAAGTTGGGATGACACAAATCTTTAATTCTGAAGGTAAGTTAGTTCCTGTTACTGTTATTGATTGTAATGGTAATGTTGTTTTACAGAAGAAGTCTGTTGAGAATGATGGTTATGAATCTGTTCAAGTTGGTTATGGTGAAAAAAGCGAAAAAGCTTCTAACAAACCAATGATGGGTCATTTCGAAAAATCTGGATCAACACCTAAGCGCTACCTGAAAGAACTTCGTACAAATGAGATGTCTGAGTTCGAAGTAGGTCAGGAGGTGCCTGTTAGCATATTCGCTGATGGTGACTATGTAGACGTTCAAGGTGTTTCAAAAGGGAAAGGGTTCCAAGGTAGTATCAAACGACACAACCAAAGTAGAGGACCTATGTCTCATGGTTCACATTATCATCGAAGACCTGGTTCAATGGGACCTGTTGCTCCAAACAGAGTAGCAAAAGGTAAAAAATTACCTGGTCACATGGGAAGTAGAACTATTACTATCCAAAATTTACAAATTGTAAAAGTTGATGCAGACCGCGGATTATTACTAATTAAAGGTAATGTTCCAGGTGCCAACAAAACATTTGTAACAATTAAAAACGCAATTAAAAAATAAGTTTTAACCGGAAAGGAGGATTTACTATGCCTAAGTTAGCATTGTTAAATCAAGCTGGTGATAAGGTAAAAGATATTACATTAAACGAATCTGTTTTTGGAATCGAACCTAATCAGCAAGTATTATATGATGTTATTAAAGCTCAAAGAGCTGCGATGCGTCAGGGAACTCAAAAAGCTAAAACACGCTCTGAAGTTCGTGGTGGTGGTAGAAAACCTTGGCGTCAAAAAGGTACTGGTCGCGCTAGACAAGGATCTACAAGATCGCCTCAATGGGTTGGCGGAGGAGTTGTATTTGCTCCACAGCCTAGAGACTATGATGTGAAAGTAAATAAAAAAGTAAAACAGTTAGCTCTTAAATCAGCTTACTCTGCAAAAGTTAGTGATGAAGAAATTCGTGTATTAGACAAATTGGAATTAGCTGAAATCAAAACAAAGGTGTTCCAAGATGTACTAACTAATATTAATACAACTGGTAGAACATTAGTAATATTAAGTGAAGCTAATGATACTGTTGAATTATCAGGTAGAAATATCCCTGGTGTTGAAATTAACACATGGGATCACGTAAGTGTATATGATATCCTAAGAGCTCATAATGTAGTTATTACATTTGATGCTGTTAAAAAAGTTGAGGAGGTGCTTGGATAATGAAAAGTATTTATGAAGTTTTAAAGCGTCCAATCATCACTGAGAAATCAATGAGTTTAGTTGAAATGGGTAAATATACATTCGAAGTTGCTCAAGACGCAAATAAAATTGAGATTAAAGATGCCGTTGGAAAATTATTTAACGTAGATGTTGAGAAAGTTAATTTAATTAACGGTAAAGCAAAGAAAAAAAGAGTAGGTAAACATTCTGGATACACTGCTAAAGTAAAAAAAGCGATTGTTACTATTAAAAAGGGACAATCTATTGACATTTTTGAAATCTAGTAAAGGAGGAAACAAGAATGGCGATTAAAATCTATAAAGCTACGACTAATGGTAGAAGACATATGACTTCATTAGATTATAAAGAAATCACAACAAATAAACCTGAAAAGTCGTTGTTAGCTCCTTTAAGTAAACGTGGGGGACGTAATCATCAAGGTAAGATTACAGTACGTCATCAAGCTGGAGGACATAAGAGAAAGTATCGTATCATAGACTTCAAACGTAACAAAGACAACGTTGTTGGTAAAGTTGCGACTATCGAATATGATCCTAACAGAAGCGCTAATATAGCTTTAATTCATTATTTAGATGGAGAGAAGAGATATATTATTGCTGCTAAAGGATTAGAAGTAGGTATGGAAGTTGAATCTGGACCTAATGCGGATATCAAGGCTGGTAATGCATTACCATTAATTAATATCCCAGTTGGTACAACTGTACATAACATTGAGTTATATCCTGGTAGAGGTGGACAATTAGTTAGATCTGCTGGTACCAGTGCACAAATTTTAGGACGTGAAGGTAAGTACGTTTTAGTTAGATTAACTTCAGGTGAAGTTAGAAAAATATTAAGTACTTGTCGCGCTACTATCGGAGAAGTTGGGAATGAATTTCACGAGTTAGTTAATATTGGTAAAGCTGGTAGAAAAAGACACATGGGTATTAAACCTACTGTACGTGGTTCAGTAATGAACCCTGTTGATCACCCTCATGGTGGTGGTGAAGGTAGAACACCTATCGGTAGAAAACAACCAGTTACTCCTTGGGGTAAACCAGCATTAGGTAAGAAAACTCGTAAGAAAAACAAAAAATCATCAAAACTTATCGTTCGTAGACGTAAATAACATAAAGGAGGTTATTATATGGCTCGTTCACTTAAAAAAGGACCATTCGCTGATGCTCACTTGTTAAAGAAAGTTGAGGCTTTAAACGCTGATAACAAAAAGCAAGTAATTCAGACATGGTCAAGAAGATCCACTGTATTCCCAAGTTTTGTAGGACATACAATCGCAGTTCATAATGGACGCGAACATGTTCCGGTATATATAACTGAAGACATGGTAGGACATAAATTGGGTGAGTTTGCACCGACAAGAACTTACCATGGACATATAAAAGATAAGAAAGCTAATAGATAAGGAGGACGAACATTGTGGAAGTAAAAGCTTATAAAAAGATGATCCGCATCGCTCCTCGTAAGGTTAGATTAGTAATCGATCTTGTTCGTGGAAAAGATTGCGGAGAAGCAATTTCAATATTGAGAAATACAAACAAAAGAGCTGCAAAAGATGTTGAAAAATTAATCGTTAGCGCAATGAATAATGCTGAACACAATAACGATATGGATATCAACAACTTATACGTAAAGACAATCTATGCTAATGAAGGTCCTACTCTAAAAAGAATTAGACCTAGAGCACGTGGTAGCGCTAGTAGAATCTTAAAGAGAACTAGTAGCATTACTGTGTTCGTAGCAGAGAAAGAGTAAAGGAGGGAATTCTATGGGTCAAAAGGTAAGTCCTGTTGGACTGCGCGTTGGTGTCATTAGAGATTGGGATGCTAAATGGTTCTTCGATCAAAAAGAAGTTCCTGAAGTACTACAAGAAGATTTGCAAATCAGAGATTTGTTATCTGATAAATTTCATAACGCAGCAGTTTCAAAAGTTGTTATCGAAAGAAAATCAAAAGATAAAATTGATATTATCTTAAATACGGCTAAGCCTGGTGTTATTATTGGGCAAGATGGGAAAAAGAAATTAGAAGTTGTTAATGAATTAGAAAAACTTACAAACAAATCAGTTATGTTGAACATCGTAGAAATTCGCAAACCAGAAGTAGACGCGTTCTTGGTTGCTAGAAACATTGCTGAACAACTAGAAAACCGTGCTTCTTTCAGAAGAGCACAAAAAGTTGCAATCCAAAGAGCTATCAAAAATGGAGCTTTAGGATGTAAAACTATGGTTTCTGGTCGTTTAGGTGGTGCTGATATGGCAAGAAGCGAAGGTTACTCTGAAGGTAACGTTCCACTTCATACACTAAGAGCAGACATTGACTATGCACACGCAGAAGCAAACACTACTTATGGAAAATTAGGAATTAAAGTATGGATCTATAAAGGTGAAGTACTTCCTAAGAAAAAAGGAGAGTAGTCAATTATGTTAATGCCAAAAAGAACTAAGTATAGAAGACCACATCGCGTTCCTCATGATAGAGGTGTTGCAAAAGGTGGTAGAGAAGTACAATTTGGTGAATTCGGTATGCAAGCAGTAACTAGTGCTTGGATCACGAATAGACAAATTGAAGCTGCTCGTGTTGCGATGACAAGATATATGAAACGTCAAGGTCAAGTTTGGATAAAAATATTCCCTCATTTAGCTAAAACTGCAAAACCATTAGAAGTGAGAATGGGTTCTGGTAAAGGAGCTCCTGACGGATGGGTAGCAGTAGTAAAAAAAGAAAAAGTAATGTTTGAGATTGCGGGAGTGTCTGAAGAAATCGCTAGAGAAGCGTTTAGATTAGCATCTCATAAATTACCTGTAAAAACAAAGTTTGTAAAAAGAGTAAGTGGTGGTGAAAACAATGAAAGCTAATGAAATTAGAAAAATGAACACTACCGAAATTGAGAAAGAAATCGTTAATTTGAAGAAGGAATTATTCGATTTAAGATTTCAAGCAGCTGTTGGTCAATTAGAAAATACTGCAAGGCTTTCAAAAATCAAGAAAGATATTGCGAGAATGTACACGATTGTTACTGAGCGTGAGAAAGACATTCGAGTGTAGGAGGTACATATGGAACGTAATCAACGTAAAGTATATACTGGAACAGTAGTTTCAGACAAAATGGACAAAACAATTACGGTAGCTGTAGAAACAAAAAGAAAACATAAGTTATACAAAAAGGCTGTTAAGCAGACAAAAAAATATACTGCTCATGATGAGAACGGTGTTGCTAAAATGGGTGACATTGTTAAAATTATGGAAACTAGACCATTATCTAAAAGTAAGAGATTTCGTTTAGTTGAAGTAGTAGAAGAAAGTATCGAGATTTAATCTGGAAGGAGGATTCCACTATGATTCAACAAGAATCTAGGTTAAAAGTAGCTGATAACTCTGGTGCTCGTGAGATTTTAACAATTAAAGTTTTGGGGGGATCAGGTAGACAATACGCTAATATTGGTGATATTATCGTTGCTACTGTTAAAGCCGCTACTCCTGGTGGTCAAGTGAAAAAGGGAGAAGTAATTAGAGCTGTAATAGTACGCACTAAACATGGATTAAGAAGAAGTGATGGAACATACATCAAATTTGATGATAATGCGGCAGTAATTATCAGAGAAGACAAAACTCCGCGTGGAACTCGTATCTTCGGTCCTGTAGCAAGAGAATTACGTGAAAAAGAATTTATGAAAATCGTTTCTCTAGCTCCTGAAGTGCTATAGCCTATAAAAGGAGGTTAATGAGAGTGAAAATTAAAAAAGGTGATACTGTAGTTGTACTATCTGGTAAGGATAAAGGAAAAGTAGCATCGGTGACTAAAGTTTTAGCTAAAAACAATAAAGTTATTGTTGAAGGTGTAAATATTGTTAAAAAACATCAAAAGCCTTCACAAGCTAATCCTGATGGTGGGATTATTGAGTTCGCTGCACCGATTGACGCATCTAATGTAGCTATTCAAGATCCTAAAACTAAAGAAGCAACTAGAGTGGGATATAAATTAGTTGATGGAAAAAAAGTTCGCTATGCTAAAAAATCTGGTGAATTATTAAACTAATAAATAATTCAGGAAGGAGGATAAGTGATATATGAATCGCTTATTGACTAAATATAATGAAGTTGTTAAACCTGCATTATTTAAAGATTTCAATTATTCTTCTATTATGGAAGTGCCTAAAGTTGACAAAATTGTTGTTAACATGGGAGTTGGAGATGCAGTAGCAAATTCAAAAGTGTTAGATGATGCAGTAGCAGAGTTGACACTAATTACCGGTCAAAAGCCAGTAATTACAAAAGCAAGAAAATCAATCGCTAACTTCAAAGTACGTGAAGGTTATCCTATTGGATGTAAAGTAACTTTACGCGGAGAAAGAATGTATCAATTCTTAGATAAGTTAGTGTCAATAGCACTTCCACGTGTTCGTGACTTCCGCGGAATCAGTAAAGATTCATTTGACGGTAGAGGAAATTACACGTTAGGTGTTAAAGAACAGTTAATCTTTAATGAAATTGATTATGATAAAATTAAAAAAATCAGAGGTATGGACATCGTAATAGTAACGACGGCTAAATCTGATGAAGAAGGAAGAGCTGTATTGGCTCAATTAGGAATGCCGTTTAAGAAATAAGGAGGAGAAATAATGGCTAAGAAATCGTTAAAAGTTAAAGCTCAGCGACAAGCAAAGTTCTCTTCTAGAGCTTATACGCGCTGTGTAAGATGTGGTAGACCACATTCAGTAATTCGCAAATTCGGAATCTGCCGTATTTGTTTTAGAGAATTGGCTTATAAAGGTCAATTACCTGGTGTAAGAAAAGCCAGCTGGTAAAAAATCCAAAATATTCTCAAAGATTTTGGGAAGGAGGCAAAATTTATGGTAATGACAGATCCTATCGCAGATATGCTTACTCGTATTCGTAATGGTAATCAAATGCGCCATGAAGTAGTTGAAATGCCTGGTTCTAAAATGAAATTAAGAGTTTTAGAAGTAATGAAAAACGAAGGTTTTATCAAAGACGTAGAATTTGTATCAGACGATAAACAGGGAACTATCAAAGTTCATTTAAAGTATTCAAATACTCATGAAAGAGTTATTAAAGGGTTAAAGAGAATTTCTAAACCCGGATTAAGAGTTTATGCAACACATAATGATATACCGAAAGTTTTAAACGGGTTAGGTGTAGCAATCCTTTCTACTTCGAAAGGTGTATTAACAGGTAAAGATGCTAAACACCAACAAATTGGTGGAGAAGTATTAGCCTACATTTGGTAAATATTAAGGAGGTACTCATATGAGTCGTATTGGTAAGAAACCGGTTATGCTTCCTGAAGGTGTTACTGTAACTATAGATGGTCAAACAGTTACGGTGAAGGGACCTAAGGGTGAGTTAACAAGAGAGTTTCATAAAGATATGAAAATAACGCAAGAAGACAATAGTATAGTTGTTGCGAGACCTTCTGATTCTAAATTCCATAAAACGTTTCACGGAACTACTAGATCATTATTAAATGGAATGGTTATAGGTGTTTCTGAAGGGTATAAAAAAGAATTAGTAATCAAAGGTGTAGGTTACCGTGCACAATTACAAGGTACAAAATTAGTACTTAGTGCTGGTTACTCTCATCCAGTGGAAATGGAGATTCCAAAAGGTATTACCTTGGAAGTACCAAAACCACTGAGTATTATTGTTTTAGGTATTAATAAAGAATTAGTTGGTGAATTTGCAGCGAATATTCGCGCGGTTCGTAAACCAGAACCATATCTAGGAAAAGGTATTAGATATGTAGACGAGTATGTTCGTCGTAAAGAAGGTAAAAGAGCGTAGGAAGGAGTAATCTAGATGATTAAGAAATTTGATCGAAACGGAAGTCGAATGAAAAGACGTAGACGTATTAGAGGTAAAATCTCTGGAACTCCAAGTGTTCCAAGATTATCTATATTTCGTTCAAACACAAATATTTTCGCACAAGTTATTGATGACGAGAATGGTGTTACATTAGCAAGCGCTTCAAGTTTAAAACTGGAAAACGGTGCAAACATTGAGGGTGCTAAGGAAGTTGGAACTTTAGTTTCTAAAGTTGCATCTGAAAAAGGAATTACAAAAGTTGTATTTGACCGCAGCGGTTATCTATATCACGGTCGTGTAAAAGCTTTAGCTGAAGCTGCTCGCGAAGCCGGATTAGAATTCTAAGGAGGTTTACTTTAATGGAAGAAAATAAGAAACAAGCAACTCCAGAAACTAAAAACCGCAACGAAAGAAAACCTTTTGATAAAAATCAAAAGAGGAGACCTAGAAGAAACAATCGCCGTAGACCTGTTGTTAAACAATTTGAAGAACGAGTTGTATCAATCAACCGTGTAACAAAAGTTGTTAAAGGTGGGCGTCGTTTCAGATTCGCTGCGTTAGTAGTTATCGGAGATAAGAAAGGTCAAGTTGGATTTGGTACTGGGAAAGCTCAAGAAGTGCCAGATGCAATTAAAAAGGCTATCGAAGCTGCAAAAAGAAATTTAATTAGAGTACCTATGGTAGGGGCTACTATTCCTCATGAATATACATGTCGCTACGGTGCAGGGAGAGTATTATTAAAACCTGCTAGCCCAGGTACTGGTGTTATTGCTGGTGGTCCAGTGCGTGCCGTATTAGAATTAGCTGGAATTCAAGATATCTTAAGTAAGTCTTTAGGTTCTAACACTCCAATTAATATGGTTAGAGCAACTCATAAGGGATTAAGTGAATTAAGAACTAGAGAATCAGTTGCTGCTCTAAGAGGAAAGCAACCTGAGGAAATTAGAGGATATTAAGATGGCTCAATTACATATTAAATTAGTGAGATCTACAATTGGATATCCAAAAAATCAAAAATTAACGGCAAAAGCATTAGGGTTAACAAAAATGAATAAGACAGTTGTCAAAGTTGACAACCCTCAAGTAAGAGGTATGATAAAAACAATTTCTCATTTAGTAGAAGTAGAAGAGAAATAGAAGGAGGTTCCAATATGAAATTACATGAAATAAAGCCGGTTCAAGGTTCTAAAGATAGAAAGAGAGTCGGACGCGGTGTAGGATCTGGAACTGGTAAGACCGCTGGGAAAGGTCATAATGGACAAAACTCACGTAGTGGTGGAGGAGTAAGACTAGGATTTGAGGGTGGACAAACTCCGTTATTCAAGAGATTACCAAAACGTGGTTTTACGAATTTTACTCGTAAAGAGTATGCGATTATTAATTTAGAAGATTTAAATGTATTTGAAGAAGGTACTGTAGTAACTCCTGAATTATTAATGGAAAAAAGAATGATTCGTAAACTTGAAGCAGGACTTAAAGTTTTAGGAAATGGGAAGTTAGATAAAAAGCTTACGATCAAAGCTCATAAAGTAACTCGCTCAGCTCAAGAGAAAATTGATGCTGTAGGAGCTACAGTAGAGGTGATCTAATGAAAACGCTAAAACTAGTTTTGAAGAATAAGCAATTGTTGAATAAAATATTATTTACACTGGGTGCATTCGCTTTATATAGAATAGCTGTATTTATTACTTTGCCTATGATTAGCATTCCAGATGAATTATTTAATAATGATTTACTAGGATTCTTAAACTCTTTCAGTGGAGGAGCGCTTAAGAACTTTAGTGTAATTGCTTTAGGTGTTGGTCCTTACATCACTGCTAGTATCGTTGTACAAATATTACAAATGGATATCGTTCCTATTATTAAGGAATGGAGCGAAGAAGGCGATGCAGGGAAACAAAAGATTAATCAACTAACTAGATATTTAGCAATCGGATTGGCTTTTGTTCAAGCTTTAGCAATGACAATAGGTTTAAGTTCTTACTTAGATCTAGGTGTAGCAACTACACCATTAGTATTTGTTTACTTAGCATTATTAGTAACAGCTGGTACAGCGTTCTTATTATGGTTAGGTGATCAAATTACTGTTAAAGGTGTTGGAAATGGAGTATCAATGATTATCGCAGCTGGTATCATTTCATCAATGCCAGGAATGTATCGTTCGTTATGGCTACAATATGTAGCTATTGATGCAGCAAATTGGAGAACATACTTACAATTTGGTATCGTTATATTATTAATGATTACTGTATTGCTTGGAGTTATCTTTATGCAAGCTGTAGTTAGAAAAGTACCAGTTCAATATGCAAATAGACAAGGGCAAGCTAAATTAAGAGGTAGAAGTGAATCTAATATTCCAATTAAATTAAATTCTGCAGGTGTAATTCCAGTTATCTTTGCGATTACTATTCTTAGTTTACCATTAACAGTTATTTCTTACTTAAATGTTGATGCAAAATGGACTAATATCTTAACTCAGATATTTAGTAATAAGATGCCTATTGGATTTGTATTATATATAGCATTCATCTTTATATTCACATTCTTCTATGCATTTATGCAAGTAAATCCAGAGAAGATTTCTGATAATTTATCTAGACAAAATGCATTTGTACCAAGTAGAAGACCGGGAGCAGATACTGAAGTTTATCTATCAAAAGTACTGTTTAAAGTTACTTTATTAGGTGCATTGTATTTGACTATAGTAGCAATTATTCCAATCTTGAGTGCTGCAGCATTCAACTTGCCAAGTTCTGTTTCTGTTGGAGGAACGAGTTTATTAATCGTGGTAGGTGTTGCAGTTGAAACATTCAAACAAATTCAAACTGAAGCCAATAAACAAGAGTATAGAGGATTTAGTAAATAGTGAACTTACTTATTATGGGACCTCCGGGTTCAGGTAAAGGAACACAATCCAAATTGGTAGTAGAAAAATATGGTCTAGTTCATATTTCAACTGGGGATATATTTCGTAAAGCGATTAAAGAAAAAAGTGAATTAGGGCACTTAGCTAAATCATATATTGAAAAAGGTGAGTATGTGCCTGATGATATCGTTTGCGAGGTAATTGAGGATAGATTGGCTGAGGATGATTGCAAAAATGGATTTTTGTTAGATGGTTTTCCAAGAACTATTTATCAAGCTGTAAAATTAGAACAAATGCTAGAAAAGCTGAATAAGAAAATAGATCACGTACTTAAGATTGATGTTGATCCATACGTGTTAGTCAAACGACGAGCAGGTAGAAGAGTTTGTAGTAATTGCGGTTCAAGTTATCATTTAGAGTTTAAACCACCTGTTACAAAGGGTGCATGTGATAAATGTGGACACGCAATAGTTCAAAGAGCAGACGATACTGAAGAGACTGCTTTCAAAAGACTAGATATTTACTTAAAAAGTACTTATCCATTAGTTGAGTATTATGATGCGAAAGAACTTCTCAGAAATATTCACGGATTTGGAACAATTGAAAGAGTTTTCTTTAGGATAAATAGGGAATTGGAAAAATATGATAACCATTAAATCCCAAAGAGAAATTAACCTGATGAAAGAAGCAGGAAAAATTGTGGCTATGTGCCATCAAGAAATTAGTAAAATTATCAAGCCAGGAATAACAACAAATAAAATTGATGCACTAGTAGAGAAAATCATAATAAGTAATGGTGGAACACCATCATTTAAGGGTTATAACGGATTTCCATCTTCGATATGTGCATCAATCAATGATGTTGTTGTTCATGGTATACCATCAAATATGAAACTTAAGAATGGTGATATTATTTCCATTGATATTGGTGTAAATTATAAGGGATATCATGGAGATAGCGCTTGGACTTACCCAGTGGGTAACATAAGTGAAAGTGATGAAAAATTACTAGAAGTTACTAAAAAATCATTATTTGAAGGATTAAAATTTGCAAAAGAGGGTAATAGGTTAAGCGATATTTCTCACGCAATTGAGGAGTATGTAAAACCTTTTGGATATGGAATTGTAGAAGATTTTACAGGTCATGGAATTGGAAGTAAATTGCATGAAGATCCACCAATACCCAATTTTGGAATCAATGGAAGAGGTCCAATCTTGAAAAGTGGAATGACACTAGCTATTGAGCCTATGGTTAACGCTGGAACAAAGCGTGTAAAAATAATGGTAGATGGTTGGACAACAAAAACAATAGATGGGCAAAACAGTGCTCACTATGAACATACTATCCTAATCACAAAGGATGGTTGTGAAATATTAACGACGACTTTAGGAGGATACTTATGGCAAAAGACAACGTAATCGAGCTAGAGGGTAAAATATTAGAAGTTTTACCTAATACTCAATTTAGAGTTGAGTTAGAGAACGGGCATAAAGTATTGGCACACGTTTCTGGTAAAATCCGTATGCATTACATACGCATCTTACCGGGTGATAAGGTTACTGTGGAGATTTCTCCATATGATTTAACACGTGGTCGTATTACTTACCGTCATAAATAAATCTCTTCAAGTAATTAAGGAGGCATAGAAAGATGAAAGTAAGACCGTCTGTAAAACCTATATGTGATAAATGTAAGGTTATTCGTCGTAAAGGAAAAGTTATGGTAATTTGTGAAAACCCAAAACATAAACAAAGACAAGGATAAATGGAGGTGTATTTATGGCACGTATTAGTGGTGTAGATATCCCACGCGATAAGCGTGTAGTTATTTCTTTAACATACGTATTTGGTATCGGAAAAAGTGTTAGTAAAAAAATACTAGCTGCTGTTGGTATTAATGAAGATAAACGCGTAAAAGATTTAACTGATGAGGAATTAGTTCGTATCAGAGCTGAAGTTTCAAAATATGAAACTGAAGGTGATTTACGAAGAAAAACATCGTTTAATATTAAACGATTAATGGAAATAGCTTCGTACCGTGGAATCAGACATCGTAAAGGATTACCTGTAAACGGTCAGAACACGAAAAATAATGCAAGAACTCGCAAAGGTCCTAGTAGAACTGTTGCGGGTAAAAAGAAATAAGGAGGTAGTAGTTAAATGGCTAAGCAAAATAAAAGAAAACGCCGCGTCAAAAAGAACATACCTAAGGGTGTAGCGCACATTCAATCGACTTTTAATAATACTATTATAACTATTACAGATGAAGCAGGTAATGCCATTGCTTGGAGCAGTGGAGGAGCATTGGGATTTAAAGGTTCTAAAAAATCAACTCCATTCGCAGCACAATTGGCTTCTGAAGCTTGTGCTAAAGCCGCACAAGAGCATGGTGTTCAAAAAGTAGAGGTAAATGTTAAGGGTCCCGGACCAGGTAGAGAAGCAGCGATTAGATCTTTACAAGTTGCTGGATTAGAAATAACAGCAATCAAAGATGTAACGCCTTTACCTCATAATGGATGTAAAGCAAAAAAACGCCGACACGGTTAATAATAAGGAGGCTTCTAAATGAAAGATATGAAATTTGAAAAGCCTAATACTTATGTAGAAGCATATCAAAAAGATGATTTCTATGGTAAGTTTGTAATTAAACCATTAGAAAGAGGATTTGGTATTACACTTGGTAATTCTCTTAGAAGAGTTTTATTATCTTCATTACCAGGTGCAGCTATTACTAATGTATACATTGAAGGAGCTCAACATGAATTTTCTTCAATTGAGGGTATCGTTGAAGATGTAACCGAAATTGTATTAAATTTAAAGGATGTGGTTTTAACTATTGATAGTGATGATCCAAATGTTGAAAAAACTATGGAGATAATTGCTGTTGGGGAGGGTCAAGTAACAGCTAGAGATATTATTTGTGATAGTGATGTTACAATTATAAATCAAGATAAAGTAATCGCGAATCTTGCTAATTATGCAAAACTTAAAATGGTTTTGGTTGCTAGAAGAGGTGTCGGTTACGTTGATGCTAACGAGAACAAAAGACCTGATGATCCAGTAGGATATATTCCTATCGATTCAATTTATACACCTATTAAAAATGTTAAATACAATGTTGAAAAAATATTAGTAGATAATAGCGCAGATCATGATGAATTAATAGTAGAAATAACGACTGATGGATCAATAAATCCTGAGGATGCAATAGGAATGGCTTCAAAAATTATGATAGAACACTTAGAAGTTCTTGTAGAACTTAGTGAAAAAGCTATGGAATCAGAATTTATTGTTGAAAGAGAAGATAAATCGAATACTAAGTTATTAGAAATGTCTATAGAAGAGCTGGATTTATCGGTAAGATCTTATAACAGTTTGAAGAGAGCTGGAATCTCTACAGTAGGTGAACTATCACGTAAGTCAGAAGAAGATATGATGACTATTAGAAATTTAGGACGTAAGTCACTAAAAGAAGTAAAAGATAAACTTGAGGAATTAGGTTTAGGTTTAAATAATTACTAATTCAAAAGGAGGAGTACACAATGGCAAGAGGTTATCGTAAATTAGGTCGTACAAGTGCACAACGTAAAGCTTTACTGCGTGACTTAGTTACTGATTTAATTATTAACGAGAGAATCGAAACAACTGAGATGAAGGCTAAAGAGTTAAAAAGATTAGCTGACAAAATGGTTACTCTTGGTAAAAAAGGTACTTTAGCAGCAAGAAAAGATGCAGGAGCATTTGTTCGTTATGAAGTTGCTAATACTGAAACAGGACAGAATGCTGTTCAAAAATTATTCAATGAAATTGCTCCTCGCTACGCAGAGAGAAGTGGTGGATACACAAGAGTGTTGAAATTAGGTCCTCGTCGTGGTGATGGCGCTGAAATGGCAATTATTGAATTTGTATAAAAATATGCCCAACTTTTGTTGGGTTTTTTTTTGGAGTGGAAATGATTTAACACTAGTTTTATATCTAGAATTGAGTAAAGTTTATGGGTGAAAAATATCTCTAAAGAAGAATATGATATTCGACATTATGAAAAATATTATATATGTATAAATGATGTCTTTTGAGTATATTTACGACTAGTGTTTCTACTTTTAGACTAATAAGTCTATTAAATCATTAAGTATGACAAAAATCATAAATAATGAAGAAAAACAAATTCTAGTTGAATTTGATTAAATTAAAGACTTTAGTTAGTTCTTTAAATCCAATATAAATTTTGTAAAGAATGCGATACTGCCTTCACCAGCAATGTTATCATCCTGTGCATCAAATAAATTATGTTTCTTAATATTATACCAGTTGAATGTACCTTCATGACTATATCTAACTTCAATTGGATATTTCTCTTTAGTTTTCATATAGAATACATGTAGTTTAGAATTATCCTCTTTAAAATTTACTGTCATAATAAATTCAAATATTGATAACTTATCTAAATCATAGTTAGTCTCTTCTTTTAACTCTCTAACCATTGCTTTTGTGGGATTCTCATCTTTATCAACTTTTCCACCGATTCCATTTATCTTACCTTGGTAAGGATCAATGTGTCTTTTAATCATTAGTAGATGCTCCCTACTAGGGTCAAAAACCATTCCTAAAACATACTCAATCAAGATATCTCCTCCTTCGGTTATTATATCATATCTTGTGGTTAGTAAGTGATTAGTAAATTTAACAATTAGAATTATACAAACAAGGAATACTATTTTGTTAGAAAATATGGTAAAATCTTCATGAACATTATTGGGGCTTGGGGTGGTACAGTGAAAAAAATTGAACGATATAATACGAGTATTAGTAAGGGATTAAACAATGAGCAGGTAGAAAAGAGAATTTCTCAAAAACTGACAAATAATACACGTATTATTTCCAAAACTTATTTGTCTATTATTTTAAGTAATATTTTCAACTTCTTTAATATGATTTTCTTTGGACTCGCAGCATGGTTAATCTTTGTTGGGGCTTATTCTGATTTAGTTTTTATGTCAGTAGTACTTACTAATTTAGCAATAGGAATTTATCAGCAGATAAGAGCAAAAAAATCTATTGATGAATTATCTATTATGAACGCCCCTACTGCAACCGTAGTCCGTAATGGTAAAGAGAAATCGATTTTATCGGAAGAGGTAGTATTAGATGATATTATTATTTTAACTGCTGGTAAACAAATACCTGCAGATGCAGTTGTACTAAAGGGAACTATTGAGGTTAATGAGTCACTATTAACAGGTGAGTCTGATTTAATAATAAAGAATCCAGACACTAATATTATGGCTGGGTCATATGTAGTTAGTGGAAGATGTTATGCACATGTTATCGCTTGTGGTAAGAGAACTTATGTTAGTATGTTAACAAAAGAAGGAAAAACTATACGTAAACCAACATCTGAGATTTTACACGCATTAAACATTCTTATTAGGGTTATTGCACTTATAATTATCCCATTAGGTATATATTCTTATCTTAATAATCTTAACTTGGGATTATCTTATTTTGACACTGTTGTAAAAACATCAGCTAGTGTAATTGGAATTATCCCTGCAGGACTTTACTTGATGACATCTATAGCTTTAGCAGTTAGTAGCATGAGATTAGCGAAAAGAAGAGCTCTTATCCAAAACTTATATTCAATTGAAATGTTAGCAAGAGTGGATGTTTTATGTCTAGATAAAACTGGCACTATTACTGATGGTACTATGAGAGTTGAGAACTTCATTACAGGTAAAAGTAAACTTAGAAATCAAAGAGTTATCTCATCAATGTTATACCACTTAAATGAATCAAACATGACTGCTCAAGGACTAAAGAACTATTTTGGAACTGAGGATCATTACACACCAATCATTGTAGTACCATTTTCATCAAGAAGAAAGTACAGTGCAGTAAGTTTTAGAAGAGTTGGAACATTCATATTAGGAGCTCCTGAGTTTATCCTTAATATTGATGATAGTTTAAGCGAGCAAATAGAAGAATATACATCTAGAGGAAAACGCGTGTTAGCACTAGCTTCAACTAGAGCTACCTTAACGAAGACCGGGTTTAACGGAGATACATTTCCTGAAGCTTTGATAGTTATGGATGATAACGTAAGATCAGATGCTCATAAGACTTTAGAATATTTTTATCAAAATGATGTAGAAGTGAAGGTTATTTCAGGTGATAGTGTCGTTACTGTATCCGAAATAGCTCAAAATGCAGGTGTTAAAGATGCTAGAAATTGTATTTCTCTAGATGGGAAATCTGACGTGGAGGTCATAGATGCAGCCACAAGGTATACTGTTTTCGGTAGAGTGGTCCCAGACCAGAAGAAATTAATTATTGAGACACTTAAAAGCAAAAATAAAAAAGTTGCTATGACAGGTGATGGTGTTAATGATATATTAGCTTTAAAATCTGCGGATGTATCTATCGCAATGGCATCTGGTAGTGAAGCGGCTAGAAATGTATCACAATTAGTATTAATGGATAGTAATTTTTCTTCAATGCCAAGAGTAGTTAAGGAAGGTAGAAGAGTAATTAATAATATTGAGAAAGTAGCTTCACTATTCTTAATGAAGACGGTATACTCTTTATTACTTGTTTTATTAACTTTCATTGTTAGTAAACCATATCCTTTTAGACCTATTCAAATGACTTTAATTGAGTTATTCGTAATTGGTATACCTGCATTTATGTTAGCATTAGAATCTAATAGGAATAAAGTTACCGGTAAGTTCATACCGAAAGCTTTGAGAAAAGCTTTACCGGGTTCTATTGTTGTATTCTTAAATGTAGTAGTTCTATACGCATTACAAGATACAATTGGATTATCTGATTTTGAGGTATCGATTATTTCAGCAATTACTACACTTGTTACGGGACTAATAATGCTTTATATATTCTGTCAACCATTTAATTTCTATAGGCAGGTACTATTCTTGACAATGCTATTCTCGAGTGCAATTTGTTTGATTTATTTAAGTGATGCATTTCAAGTACAGATTAATGCTTTAAGTACTTCAGGTATTTTACTTATGATTGTATTGGTGCAAGCATCAATTCCTATACTACTTAATTTAAAGAAAATGAAACAAACAGGAGAGAATATTTTAAAGGCAGGAGAAATGCTACTGGAGAAAATGGATTTAATAGAGGATAAAGAAAAAGATTATGATATTGCATCATAATCTCTTTTTTTCTAATTAGCTAATAGCAGCATTTCCATGCAGTTCCGATAATTACTAGTAAAATGAATAGAACTAGTACCAGTGCATATTGATTGCTACGCCCGTGCCCGTGTCCGTGTCCACCACTCATAATCTTTCCTCCCTCCTATTTTTATAGTATTCAATGTTATATTTCTATTTCATAATTAGTGCCTAGTTATACTATTCATTTATATATAAATTGATAATTACATAACGGTAATATCGGGATATAATAGACTATTTAAAAAAAATATCAAATTACTATTGCATTATAGGGAGTAGTAGCATATAATTATAGTATACTACATCATTATGTGATATAGTGATTGAATTTTTTTTAATTTAGCTACTGCGTGATATGGAATAGTAGTAAGGAGGAACAAAATGTTTGAATACAGTAGTTTCAAAGAAAAGTTTGATGAACTCGTTGATAAGTTTTGCGTTGAAGATACAATAGAACGAGGTAAGAAGGTGTTATCAAATTTGAATGAAAAGACAGAAGAGTGTTTAGTAAAAATAGAAGAGTCTGGTGTTGTTGAAAAAATATACGACGCTTTTGAAAAAGTAAATGATAAGTGTTTTATTGCATTTGAATCAATATTTAAAAGTGAGAGGGAGAAGTAAATGGATACGCAATTTAAAAAAGGAATCATTGAGGTCTGTGTTCTAAATGAATTAAATAAAGAGGATACGTATGGCTATAAGCTGGTAAAAAATCTATCAAAGACTTTAGAGGTTGGAGAGAGTACAATATATACAATGCTTAGAAGATTGACTAAAGATAATGTATTAGATCTTTATGAAAGAGCTAGTAGTGATGGTCCCACGAGAAAGTATTATACTTTGACTGGGATAGGTAAAGAAAGATTATTTACACTAAAAAGTGAGTGGGAGAGTTTTAGTGTAAAAGTTAATAAGTTAATAGGAGGAAATAAGTAGTGAGGAGACAAGAATTCATTGATAAGTTAAAGAGTTTATTGGAAATTGATGATGCTGATAAAACTTCTTTAATTGAAGAATACGAATCTTATTTTGATGAAGCAATGGCTGATGGTGCTACTGAAGAGGAAGTTATCGCAATGTTAGAAACACCAAAGGAAATAGCGATGACTGCAAATGAAGAGTTTGGAACAAAATCAAATTCTAAAGTGTTTAGAGAGTTTATTGATGAACAAGTAGGTGCGGTAAGGAAGGGATATGAAAAAGTAATTGAATCAGGAAAAACCCAAGAAGTAAGTAATAAAATCAATTCTGTAATCAGTAACACTCTTGAAACTGTCAAAGAGTCATTAAAACAAGTGAGAAAGAGTATCAAGGAGTCTGACATTAATGAAAAGATTAATGAGGCAGTTGGAAAGGTTCAGGAATCATTGGGAAAAGTTAAGGATATAAACATAATAAATTCTTTTGACTCTTTCGTTATGAAATATGATAATTCGAGAATTGAATCTTTTGATATTCAAGAAGAATCTCTTGAAGTGAAAGTACATGATAGTAATTCAGTTAAGCTGAATATTGAGGTAACGGGTCATGAAAATGATGGTATTATAATCAAGTCGTTACCGACAACAATGAAATATGATGTATCTTTTGAGGGTGGAATCTTAAAGATTAATGTAATTGAGTCAAACATAAGATATTCTGAATCTAAGAGGATGTTAATTTTATTACCTGAATGTATCAAAAATTTAAAGTTTGAGACCGATTGTCCAATCGTCTTAAAATGTTTGAATCTAAGTGAAATCTCTGTTAGTGAAGGAAATAGTCCTTTAGTAATTAAGGACATAAATTATAGTAGTAATGTATCAAATACAGAAGACGATGTAAAAGAAATTTCTTTAGGTGATATTACTGTCAAATGTGGATCAGGTCCGGTGGTTATTAAGAATATAAAAGCTAATAAATTAGATATTTCAACAGAAAATGGACCAAACACTATAAAAACACTAGATGCCGAAGTTGTGAAACTACAGTTAGGAAATGGACCGGTAACTATAAAGGATATTACTGGAGGAGCTCATTTATATAAAATAGGTTCGGGACCAAAAACTATAAAAGAAATCTCTTTAGATAGCTTAGAACTTCAAAGTGATGGTGGAATACTATCTATGAAAGATGTAATGGTAACTAAATTATTAGGGGATATTAAAGGAACTATGAAAACACTGAAAAATGTATCTGCTGATAGTTTTGAAATAAATAAGTAGAGGTGGAAAGAATGTATATATCATTTGATGGGTTTGAAGAAGTATTAAAGACAATAGTAAAGTTATTTATTATTGGATTAGTGGCTATTATAATATTTAATATTGCAATGTGGATATTACCAGTTGTGTTAGTTGGATTTGTTACAGTGTACACAATTAATTATTTAGGTAAGAACAATAGAAAAAGGGATGTTACTAAAGTAAAACAATGAGAATAAACGGATTAAGAAACACAATGCAAATATTACTTAATATCGTTTTAGTTGTAGTAATTTTCTACTTAGTCTTGAAGATTGTAGAGATTATATTACCGATTATGATAGCTGCAATTATCACAATAGCCATTATAGTAGTTTGGAAATACAAAGGAATGAATTTATTCAAAAAGAAAGACTGAGAATTCAGTCTTTTTATGTTACTATTATTATAGTAAAATATGATGTAAGCTGGTGAGATATAGCTTGTTAATGTAATATAAGTAGTTGGATTTGGTAGGAGGGTTTATGAACGAGATTTTAAAGAAGTATAATATACCAAGTGATGCAGTGATAACAATTTCTGGTACCGTTGGAGTTGGAAAATCAACTTTTACAAGAGTTTTATCCGAGAAACTAGGGTTTATGACCTCATATGAAAGGGTAGCTGATAACCCATATTTAGAGAAGTATTATGGGAATTTTGAAAGGTGGAGTTTCCATCTACAAATGTTTTTCTTAGCAGAAAGATTTAAGGAACAAAAAAGAATGTTTTCTCATGGTGGAGGATTTATTCAAGATAGAAGTATTTATGAAGATGTTGATATCTTTGCGAAGTTGAATTATGAAAATGGTACTATGAGTGAGGATGATTATCAAACATATCGATCGTTATTTGAGGCTATGATTCTGACTCCTTTTTTTCCTCATCCAGATTTAGTAATTTTTATTGATGGAGATTTAGAAGAAATATTAGACAGAATAAATGAGCGTGGTCGCAAAATGGAAATGGATACAGATATTTCATATTGGAAAATGCTTCATTTAAGATACCAGGAGTGGATTGATAATTTTCACTATGCGCCAGTACTTAGATTGAATATTAAAGATTTTGACTTATTGAACGATAAAGCTAGCGTTGAATTTGTTTTAAAGAAGATAGGAAAAGTAATATCAGCAACTACTATGAAACATAATAGATAAGTATTATATTTCGAGAATGATTATTGGTAATTATTTATTTTTTCTTCTTATTATTTATACTAAACAATTAGATAATTTGGTATAATAAAAGGTAGACTAGGAGTGAGATTATGAAAAAAGGTGACCTTATAGTTATTGTTGCTATAGCGGTAATTTCCTTAGTTACTTTTGCATTTGTTTTTAAAGACAAATTGTTTGAAAGTGTCGATATTAAGTTCGATGAAAACTCTGAAGTAGTTTTAACTGAGGTTTATGATAGTGATGATGGCTACTATGTCATAGTTGATGAGAAAAAAATTTATGTAGAAGAATATATACTCGTATATTTTATAGATGAACTAGGAAATAAGTATTTAGAAGATGAAATTGAAGTGCAATTTATGAAGGAAGAACTAACTACTAAAGAGGATTTAGATACACCCTATCATATTGTTGATGGGAAAGAGTATTTGCTTGAGAGGTTTGAAAAAGTCTATTATTTAGACAATTATAATAATCACTATGCTAGGGAAGAAGTAATTGATTATTTTGTTGAAGTTTCTTACAATGGTGAAATTATTGAAAGATTTCATCTAGCAGATATTACAAATAGAGTTATAGAGCTTGACTATGAAGGTCATAATGTATTAGTAGTTAAGGATGGACACGTTGATATGGTTGAAGCTGATTGTCCAGACTTAAAGTGCGTTCATACATCTCCAAAAACATATGACTCATGGTTTAGGAAAATAATTTGCGCTCCAAACGGTATTGTAGTTTCAATTGTTGGTGGAGACCAAGAGATAGTGGATGGTATTGTATAATGAATATTATTGAGATTAAAGACTTATCTTTTCTGTATTCTGAGGAAGAAGGACTAGTTTTAAGAGATATAAATTTAAATATAGAAAAGGGCGAATGGGTGGCTATATTAGGTCACAATGGGTCCGGGAAATCAACTTTAAGTAAATTAATAGTTGGATTGCTTGAAAAAAAAAGTGGCTCTATTATTGTAAACGAAAAAGAGTTATGTGTAGGGAATGAATATGAGATTCGTGAATCTATAAGTATTGTATTTCAAAATCCCGATAATCAGTTCGTAGGTGCAACAGTAAAAGATGATATAGCATTTGGGTTAGAAAATCAGCTTTTAACAAGAGAAGAAATGATAAAAAGAATTGATTATTACAGTAAAAAAGTTAATATGCATGGTTTTCTTAATAAAGAACCTCATAATTTAAGTGGTGGTGAAAAACAAAGAGTAGCTATCGCGGGCGCGTTAGCTATGGATACGGAAATCATTATCTTAGATGAAGCGACTTCAATGTTGGATCCTCGTGGGAAAAGTGAAGTTATTGAAACTATTAAAAGCTTACAAGATGGTGATAAAACTATAATTACGATTACTCATGAATTAAGTGAAGCAGTTCTTTGCGATAGAGTAATAGTGCTTAATAAGGGTAGAATTGTTTTAGATGGGGCACCAAAAGAAGTGTTTAAAGAAAGAGAATTAATTGTTGAGGCGGGACTTGATATATTACCTACCTTAAAAGTCTTAGATAAATTAGAGGAAGAAAATATCGATAACGATAAATTGAAGGAAATATTATGGGAATTAAGTTTGACAATGTAAGTTTTGAATACCCTACAGTGAACGAAAAAGTATTCGCTATTAAGGACATTAATTTGAGTATTAAACCTGAGGGTGAATTAATTGCGATAGTTGGACACACTGGAAGTGGGAAGTCTACAATGATTCAACATATGAATGCACTTTTACTTCCTAGTAATGGTGATGTTGATGTCTTTGGACATAAGGTAGTAAAGGGCGAAAAGTTAACTCCTATACGAAAAAGAGTTGGGATGGTTTTCCAATTTCCTGAGTACCAATTGTTTGAAGAAACAGTAGAAAAGGACATAATGTTTGGTCCTTTGAACTTTGGTTTGACTAAAGAAGAAGCAAAAGAAAAAGCTGAAGAAGTAATTAGCATAGTAGGTCTTGATGAAAGTTTTTTACCAAGGTCCCCATTTAATTTGTCCGGTGGACAAATGAGGAGAGTTGCTATCGCTGGAATTTTAGCAATGGAACCAGATATATTAATACTAGATGAACCTACAGTTGGACTTGACCCGCAAGGACAAATAGAGATGATGGAACTATTTCTATCTATACATGAAAAGTACAATAAAACTGTTATTTTAGTAACTCACAATATGGATGTTGTTAGTGAGTACGCAAATAGAGTTATAGTGATGAAAAAGGCTAGATTAGTCTTCGATGGTTCACCGGTAGATTTGTTTGGTAATGAAAAGTTAGTTAGAGATTATGATCTAGATTTACCTAAGTATATGAAAATTATGAAGGTCTTAAATGATAAGTTTGATTCTAAATTAGATGAAACAGTTTTTAATTTAGAAGATTTGGTAACTGAACTTAAGAAGTTATAGAGGTAATTATGCAAATAGTAATAGGACAATATATACCAACTAATAGTTGGATTCATAGATTAGACCCAAGATCAAAATTGATTTCTTTGATACTTTTGATTGGGACAACTTTTGTAATAGGTGAATTATACACCATGGCAGGGTTACTACTGTTTACGGTTATACTGATCAAGAGTTCCAAGATTCCAATATCAAGGTTTCTTAAGGGTATAGCGCCATTAGTGTTTTTACTCTTTTTTACAGTGATATTTCAGATCTTATTTAATCAAAGAGGTGAATTACTTTATTCGGTTTCTTTAAGTTTGACTTGGTTGAATATTATTGTTATGGTTTTGTTAATAGTAGGCTATAACCTTATCAAAAAGAAAATTAAAAGGCGTTTTCTTTTCTTCTTGATGATAGTTGGACTTATGATTTATAGTATGACATTTGCTTACGGTGGTATGATTAAAGCTTTTAATGTAAATGTGCATTCAGAAGGATTAACATTTGCTGGCTTTTTAATTACGAGAATTCTAATACTTGTTTCTTTATCGAGTTTACTTACTTTAACAACTAAGCCCACGGAATTAAACAATGGCTTAGAGTCAGTATTAAAGCCTTTAAAAATAATTAAAGTACCTACTGAAGAGATATCAATGATGATAAGTATTGCTTTAAGATTTATTCCAACTTTACTAGATGAAGCTAATAAAATTATTAAGGCTCAAGCTAGTAGAGGAGTTGACTTTAAAGAAGGAACGTTGAAACAAAAGGTAGTTCAAATCATAGCGTTATTAATACCTATGTTTATTATATCTTTTAAAAGAGCTGACGATTTAGCAAACGCAATGGAAGCAAGAGGATATTTTCCAGGTAAAACAAGAAGTAAGTTGATTGAGTTTAAGTTTAGTTATGCTGATTATATAATATTGATAATTACAATATCGTTAATTCCAAGTGTGGTTTACTTTGGCTTATAGAATAAAATGTACCGTCAGTTATGATGGTACTAATTATAATGGGTGGCAAAAGCAAGTAAATCAGCCAACTATCCAAGGGCAAATTGAGGCAAGCATACAAAAGTTGCATAATGGTTTATATATAAAAACTCATGGAGCAAGTAGAACTGATAGCGGAGTGCATGCAAATAATCAAGTATTCCATTTTGATACAGAATTAGACTTGGCTCCATATAGATGGAAAATAGCAATTAACAATTACTTATCCGATGATATTTATATAAAAAAAGTTGAAATTGTTGGTGATGAGTTTCATGCTAGATATGACGTTAAGAAAAAAGAATATAAGTATTACGTTAATCTAAATGAGTACAATCCTCTATTAAGGGACAGGATGCATTTTGAGAGAAGAAACCTTGATGTTGAGTTGATGAAAAAAGAAGTAAAAGAGATAATAGGAAGACACAACTTTAAGAGTTTTACGGGTGGAACTATTTATGATAATTACGTTAGAGAAATTTTTGATGCTTCAATAACTATCAATAATGGAATTTTAGAATTTACTTTCATAGGAAGTGGATTCTTAAGATATATGGTTAGAACTATTGTAGGAACATTAATTGAAATCGGCTATGGAAAGAAAAATAATATTAAAGAAATCTTAATGAGTAAAAATAGAAATTGCGCAGGGAAAAGTGAGTCATCTGTTGGGTTATATTTAGACAAGATTTGGTACTAGGGGGATTTTATGAGCGGATATTTTATAACATTTGAAGGTGGAGAAGGTTCTGGAAAGACTTCTGTCATTGAATCTTTAAATAAATATTTTACTGAAAAAGGATTTGAGGTAGTTGTAACACGTGAACCAGGAGGTATTGAAATAGCTGAGCAAATTAGAAACATAATCTTGAATAAAGATAATGTTCAAATGGATAAGTTGACTGAAGCATATCTCTTTGCAGCTTCAAGAAGGCAACATCTTGTTGAAAGGGTGATCCCTGAGTTAGAGAAAGGTGCAATTGTTCTTTGTGATAGATTTGTTGATTCGTCTATAGTTTATCAGGGTTATGCCAGAGATATCGGTATGGATAAGGTTTATGATATTAATAAGGTGGTTATAGGTGAATTTATGCCTGATTTGACTCTATTTTTTGATGTTAGACCCGAAATAGGATTGAAAAGGATATTAGATAATTTAAGAAAAGTTAATAGACTTGATTTAGAAGAAAAAGATTTTCACAACAAAGTATATGAAGGATATCAAAAGCTAGTTAAACGATTTCCTTCGAGAATTAAGGTAGTTGATGCAGAAAAGAATATAGAAGAAGTAAAACAGGAGACAATAAAAATTGTGGAGGACTTCTTAGATGATCTTAGCAAAGTATAATCAGATTCAACCAAATGTTGTTAAAATATTAACTAATAGCTTTAGGAGTAACAGATTTAGTCATGCTCATCTATTTGAAGGACCGAGGGGGACAAATAAGTTTGATATAGCTATTGATGTTGCTAAAATGCTTATTTGTGAATCGGCTTGTGGAGAATGTAAAATTTGTTCTAGCATTGATTTAAGGAGCCATCCTAATGTTATAGTTATTGAACCAGATGGTTTAAGCATAAAAAAGGAACAAATTCGAAACCTAATAACAGAATTAAATAAGACAAGTTTAGTAATTGGACCCAAGGTTTATATCATAAATCATATAGACAAGATGACGACAAGTGCAGCTAACAGTTTACTTAAGTATTTCGAGGAACCTCATGACAATACATATGCTATTTTAATTACAGAAAATATCCAAACGATTTTACCAACTATTATATCTAGAGCTCAAGTTATTACTTTTAATAAAGTTAGTAGCTCTATCATTAGAGAAGAGCTAGTTAAAAGAGGAATAAATTTAGAATATTCTAGAATACTACCTTTAGTAACAAATAATTTAGAAGAGGCTATGGATTTAGCTAATTCAGAGGAATTAAATAAGATGATGGATGTTATTTATGAATTAGGTAATATTTATGCTAATAAGTATCATAATGCTCTTATATATTTTCATGAAAATGGAAAGTTTGTAGATAAAAATAATGTAGGATTATTTCTAGATTTATTGCTTTATTATTATAAAGATATCTTAAATTATAAGACTAATGTAGAGTTAGTCTTTCCAGACAATAAGGCTTTGATTACCTTAAGAGAAATAACATTAAAGAAAGTTGTAGAGAATATTGAGTTTATTATGGATGAAAAAAATAAGTTGAAGTATAACGCTAATGTACCATTACTCTTAGACAGAATAATATTGAAACTTGATTGGAGATAAAAAAATGAGTGAACATATTGTAGTTCCTATACAATTTAAAAAGGTTGGAAAGAGATATTACTTTGCAACTAACGATCTTGATTTAAAGATCAATGATTTTGTGGTAGTTGAGACTGCCAGAGGCTTAGAATTAGGTATTATTTCTGATGAAGCTAAGAAAATCGATGAGACCGAAGTGATTTCCGAACTTAAACCCGTTTTAAGAATAGCTAGCGATCATGATTTAAAAAGGTATGAAGATAATAAAGCAGCTGCTAAAGATAATTACGTAATTTGTAAAAGACTTATAGCCGAGCATGGACTAGATATGAAATTATTAAGTGCTGAGTATACTTTAGATAGAAAGAAAATTGTTTTTTATTATACATCTGAGGATAGAGTAGATTTTAGAGAGCTGGTTAAGGACTTAGCAAGTAAAATAAAAACGAGAATCGAATTAAGGCAAGTTGGAGAAAGAGATGGAGCGAAAGCTTTAGGTGGAATAGGATTTTGCGGACGAGAACTTTGTTGTTCTACACATCTTTGTGAGTTTGATACTATAAGTATTAAAATGGCGAAGAATCAAAAATTATCATTAAATCCAACTAAGATAACCGGTGTTTGTGGAAAATTGCTTTGTTGTATCAAATATGAAAATAAAGCTTATTCCGATTTACAAGAAGGAATGCCTAAAATAGGTAGTCACGTTGATACGCCTAATTGTAAGGGTTGTAAAGTAATAGATACTGATATTTTAAATCGAGCAGTTAAGGTATCTGAAGAAAACAAGATAGTTTCTTATGACTTGGATGAGATAAATGATAGAAGTAGTAAATGATTTATTAGCTTATGACGGTCTAAAAATAATACAAAGGCCAGATATGTTTAATTTCTCATTAGATTCTTTACTTCTTGGATATTTTGCGCCAGTTAACTATAAAACAAAGGAAATTATCGACTTATGCACTGGAAACGCTCCAGTAGCAATGTATTTGTCTTTAAGAACTGAAGAAAGAATTGAAGCTGTTGAGATTCAAGAAGAGGTATTTGATTTAGCTAGACGTTCTATAGAAATGAATAACCTTGAAGATCAAATTACTCTCTATAATAGAGATCTGATTGGTATTCATAAACAATTAGGAGTGAACAAGTTTGATTTGGTAACATGTAATCCACCGTTTTTTAAATTACTTGAAACAAGTAATTTAAACAAGAATGAATATAAGACAATCGCTAGGCATGAAATTGCAGCTAGTTTGGAGGATATTTTAATCGAATCAAAGAAGTTGCTAAAAAACAAAGGTTTTTTATCCATGGTTCATCGTCCTGAGAGATTATCTGAAATATTAACGTTAATGAGAGAGCACTGTTTAGAACCTAAGACAATAAGGTTTGTATACCCTAAAAAGGGAACAACTGCCAATACCGTATTGATTGATGCACAAAAAGGTGCAAGAGTTGGATTAAAAGTGTTAGAGCCTATATTTGTTTACGAAAATGGAGAATATTCCGATATTGTAAGAGAAGTATTTCACTACAAAAAAACTATGTTATAATTTAATGGAAGGGACTGATATTATGTTTTTAGAATTATTAAGTAAAAGTGAAAAGCATCAATTCTTAGATCTAGCTTTTCATATGACAAGAGCCGATGGAAATGTAGTAGATTCAGAGAGTTTAAGTGTTCAAAGAAAAATTGTTGAAATGGGAGATGAAATTAAAGATTATGCTCCTGGAGATTTTGACAAAGCTGTAGCTAACTTTACAAATAGCACTAAGATGGTACAAAGAATAGTACTATTAAATTTAATTGAACTTTCTTTAAGTGATGATTTTTATCATGCTGAGGAACATTCTTTTATCGAAATGATTTTAGATGAATGGGAAGTAACTCCAAAGATGAAGTCAAGTTTAGTTAAATTAGTATATATGGAAAAAGATTTAAGAGAAAAGGCAAAAATTATTTTAAGCGAATAATGAAAATTAATAAAAGTTTCCAAAATGATAAATCAACATTATATTTAGTTTCGACACCTATTGGTAATCTTGAAGATATAACTTTTAGAGCTGTTAATGTGCTAAATAATGTTGATTTAATTTTTTGTGAAGATACTAGAGTCACTCAAAAGCTCTTAAATCATCTAAATATAAGGAAAAAAGTCTATAGTTATCACGAACATAATAAGGAGTCTCAAGGAACATTTATATTATCTTTATTAAAAGAAGGAAAGAATATTGCATTAGTATCTGATGCCGGAATGCCTATTATTAGTGATCCAGGTTTTGAAATTGTAAAAGAAGCATTAGATAATTTTAATGTAGTACCGATTCCAGGAGCAAATGCTGCTTTGACAGCTCTAATTGCATCTGGAATAGCACCTAAGCCATTTACGTATTATGGATTTTTAGATCACAAACAATCAAAAAAGAAAAGTGAGTTAACTAATTTAAAGGAAATTGAACATACTATTATCTTTTATGAATCTATTCATAGAATTAAAAAGACTCTATCAGTAATGCTTGAGGTTCTTGGCGATAGGGATATAGTAATTGGTAGAGAACTAACGAAGAAGTTCGAGGAATTTATTTTCGGAAAAATTAGTGAAGTTATCCAGAATGTTGATAGATTTAAAGGAGAGTTAGTAATAATTGTTTCAGGTAATAGTGAAGAAGTAATTTATGAGAACAATTTGAAAGATCACATTGAATCGTTTATTGAGTTGGGAGACACCCCTAATGAAGCAATTAAAAAGGTTGCTAAATTAAGGGGCCTAAGAAAACAAGATGTATATAATGAATTTCATCTTAAATAAAGGAGAAGAGAATGGAGAAATATATTGATAGGTTGAATGTTGGGTTTATGCTTAATCACGAATACTTTATTCCTCATGCGGAGCTTTTAATTAATAGTATCAAGTCAGATGTAAAATTCTACGTGCTCGTTCCAAGCACTATTAATAAGGATAAAATTGAATCTAACCTTTCAAGTGAAAAGGTAGATATAATTGTCTATGATTTTGACGAATCCTTAAGCAAATTCCCTTTTGCTGATAAGGTGTTTGCAGCTGCACATGCTGAATCAATAGCTTCAGATTATCTGCTTTGGATGGATGTTGATAGTATTTTCCTAAGAGATATTACGGAAATCGAATTAGGAGATTTTGATATAAATATTAGACCAGTTGATAAGAAGAATATTGGGATTGAATACTCATTAGAGTTAAATGACTTGTGGAAGGATTTATATGATTACTTTGGCTTAGAGGATAACTTTAATCCTTTAGTTACTGGGATTGATAATTTGACTATTAGACCTTATTATAATGCAGGGTTCATGATTCTTAAAACAGAAAAATCAATCTTAAGGAAATGGAAAGACGCATTTTTGGAGTTATGTCTAAGCAAACCTTTTGAAAAATATTACGATGAAAGTTATCTATATAAAATATTTATCCATCAAGCTGTATTAGCTTGTGTCATAATGAAATACGTTGATAAGAAGAATATAAATATTTTACCGGACAATATAAATTTTCCAGTTCACTTATATGATGAGCATTCACAAAGGATGGAGTTAGATTTAGATAGCATTATATGTTGTAGATATGATACTTATTTTAACAAGGAATCACAAAACTTTATTTTCCAAGATGAAATAGAAGCACTAATTGATAAAGAAAAGCATAAATTAATTTGGACTTATTAGAGAAAATATAATTAAATATTTTAATTATTGACATACTTTTTATATGTGTTATATTATACTTAATAAGATGATGAAGGAAAGAGATATAGCGAAAGTCTTTTAGAGAGTCCTGGTAGCTGAAAAAGGATAGATTAGTAAGTGTTGAAAATGGTTCCGGAATTTATTAGAGGAAAGGCTAATACGTAAACTTGCGTTAAAAGTATAGAGTGCGAAGTTTTTCTTCGAACTAAGGTGGTACCGCGAATTTTTCGTCCTTAGAGATTTATTCTTTAAGGACTTTTTATTTTGAGGTGCTCATATTAGTAATTATAATGCTATAGGAAAATAAAAAAGACTTTCTTTAGGAGGAAACTTTATGAAACCATATTATATTACAACAGCAATAGCTTATACATCGGGAACACCTCATATAGGAAATGTATATGAAATTATTTTAGCTGATGCGATTGCTAGATTTAAAAGATTAGAAGGTTACGATGTCTTCTTTCAAACAGGGACTGATGAACATGGACAAAAAATTGAATTGAAAGCTACAGAGCTTGGCTTGACCCCACAATCATTTGTTGATAAGGTCGCTAGTGATATTAGAAGGATTTTTGATTCTGTTAACATCTCTTATGATAAATTCATTCGAACAACTGACGATTACCATAAGAATCAAGTTCAAAAAATATTCAAGAGACTATATGACCAGGGTGATATTTATAAAGGATATTACGAAGGTTTATACTGTGTAGCTTGTGAATCATTTTATACAAATAGTCAATTAGTCGAGGATAAGTGTCCAGACTGTGGAGACTCTGTAACTGAAACTAAGGAAGAAGCGTACTTCTTAAGACTAAGTAATTATCAAGAACGATTAGTTAAGCATATAGAAGAAAACCCCAGTTTTATTCAACCAGAATCAAGAAAAAATGAGATGCTGAATAATTTTATTAAGGATGGAATTCAAGATCTATGTGTATCTAGAACATCATTCAAATGGGGTGTACCAGTCTCATTTGATGAGGATCATGTTACATATGTTTGGATAGATGCTCTTTCGAACTACATTACTGGTTTAGGATATGATCTAGATGGGAATCACAGTGATTTGTATAAAAAATATTGGCCGGCTGATGTTCATTTGATTGGTAAAGATATTTTAAGATTCCATACTATATATTGGCCAATAATGTTGATGGCATTAGGTGAAGAGTTGCCTAAACAAGTTTTTGGACACCCATGGTTACTGGTAGGCAAAGGTAAGATGAGTAAGTCAAAGGGTAACAGTTTATATACAGACGATTTAGTAGCTCAGTATGGTGTAGATGCGATTAGGTACTATGTATTAAGAGAGACTCCTTTTAGCAGCGATGGAAATATAACTCCAGAGGTAATAACTGAAAGATATAATTCTGAATTAGCAAACACTTTAAGTAACTTAGTTAATAGAACAATTTCGATGACAAATAAGTATCATGATGGTGTTGTATATCCTCAAGGCGAACTTAATGAAATAGATGAAGATTTAATTAATACTGTCTTAGAGACAAAGCGAATAGTCATCAGCAAAATGAATGAATTAAGAGTAAGTGATGCACTGATTGAAATTATGAATACTTTAAGAAGAACCAATAAATACATAGATGAAACTGAGCCTTGGATATTAGGAAGAGATGAAGCCAATAAAGAAAGATTAAGTACAGTTTTATATAATTTATTGGAGTCTATAAGACATTGTGCAGTTTTACTTCAAGCGTTCATTCCAGAAACATCTGCTAATATCTTTAATCAAATAAAGTCAGATAAGACTTCATTTGATTCAATTGATTCATTTGGTGGCATGACAAAAGTCACTCTAGAAAAGCCAAATCCAATCTTTAATAGGTTAGATGTCGATAAAACTCTTGCAGAGTTTAATGAAAGAATAAAAGTTGATGAACTAGTGTCTGATGTATTGGATGAAATTGAATTTGATGATTTCGCTAAAATTGATATGCGTATAGGTGAAGTCATTGAATGTAAATTACATCCTAAAGCTGACAGATTATTAATAAGTAAAGTAGATATAGGGACAGAAGTAAGGCAAATCGTTTCTGGAATAGCAGAACATGTGAAACCAGAGCAATTTGTTGGACAGAGAGTAGTTGTAGTAACAAATTTAAAATCAATTAAATTAAGAGGTGAACTATCTGAAGGAATGATATTAGCTGCTTCAACTGATTCTGATTTAGAGGTTGTTTCGGTAAATATTGAAAAAGGAGCAAAGGTAAAATGAGCAATTTTCACTTAGAGGCTAGAAGACTATTTATTGTAGGAATTGCAACTATAGTTTATGTTATTGGAGTTGGGTATTTTATTGTACCTGCAGGTTTATTAACTGGAGGGATAACTGGATTTTCAATCATAATTAAAATGCTTTTTTCTAAGATTGATATTAATATGAATTTAGGTTTATTAGTATTCATTTTAGATATACCAGTGCTTATTATTGGATTAAAAGGTGTTTCAAGAAAGTTCTTTTATTACACAATGTTTTCCATTATTCTTCAATCAATTCTTTTAGGTGTTTTTACTCACTCTACTTCTATCTTCGATGGTGATGTTTTAGCTGATTCGATTATTGGAGGTATGCTTGTTGGTGTAGGTTCTGGTATTGCCTTAAGAGCAGGTGCATCTTTAGGTGGAATGGATGTTATTAGTCAATTTTTGTCGCTTAAGAAGAAATCTAGTGTTGGGTTGATTAACATAACTGCGAATGGTATATTACTACTTATCAGTATTATCTATTTTGAACCGCAAGTTGCGTTATACACTTTATTAGGGTATATTACTGCGAGTATTATTGTGGATAAGATACACACTGGATATAAACGAGTTAAGGTTGAAATAATAACAGGAGAGGGATTAGAAGTAAAAGATAAATTACTTGCTTCTTATGAACACGGTATTACGATGTATGATGCTGTAGGTGCTTATACTGGTAATCAAAAAAAGATTCTTACCATGGTAACTCAATCTCATGAGGTATACGATGTTAAGAAATCAGTATTAAGTATTGATCCAGATGCATTTATAACAATTACACCAGTAAGGCATTTGAATGGTAAGTTTAACCAAATTATCATAAAGTGATTATTTAATTTAAACATATGCTAGTCTATTTAATAGACTAGTTTTTTTTTATAAACATTTTTGAAGAGTATATCTAAAAGATATTAATAAGTCATTACCGGCTTTTTACCTTTACAATTTATTCATTTCTCATTAATCCTAGAGAAACTGTATAGAGTAAGATGCCTATTTTCTTATGAAAGCCTTTACTTTGTTTACTAGTTGTGAATGGTTTAGTAGAATGTTATAATAACTTTGTAATTGAATAGGTATGTATATCAGCTCAAATATGGTGAGCAAGTTTCTACCCCATGACCGTAAATTTTGGGACTACATAACGCTAGGGAAATTATATATTTTCTTTTGCTGTTATGGGGAGTTTTTTACTCCCTTTTACTATTTTATTGAAACGAGGTAAATTATGAAACCAATAGTTGGAGTTATTATGGGATCAACATCAGATTGGAATGTTATGAAAGAGGCATGTAGTGTGCTTGATTTATTAGAGATTCCTTATGAAAAGGATGTGGTTAGTGCACATCGTACGCCTGACAAAATGTTTAAATATGCAAGTGAAGCAAGAGAAAGAGGTATTAGAGTGATTATCGCAGGTGCTGGTGGTGCTGCACATTTACCAGGAATGGTAGCTAGTAAAACTACTTTACCTGTTATTGGGGTGCCTGTTAAATCAAGTAACTTGAGTGGTATGGATTCATTATTATCTATAGTACAAATGCCTGGTGGAATACCAGTAGCTACTGTAGCGATTAATCAGGCTAAGAACGCTGGGTTACTAGCTGTACAAATAATCTCAATTTATGATGCTGCTGTTAAAAATAGAATAGAAGATTATCGTTTAAATATGAAAAACTCTATTTTAGAAAGTGAGCTAGATTAATGAAGGTTGGAATCATAGGTGGAGGACAGCTAGGACAGATGTTAGCTATTTCAGCTAAAAGTAAAGGTTACAGTGTTATTTGTCTTGACCCAACTCCTGACTCTCCTTGTTCAAAAGTTGCTGATGAGCAGATAGTTGCGCCATTTGATGACTTTACTAAAATTAAAGAGTTATGTGAAAAGTCTGATGTAGTTACGTATGAATTTGAGAATATTCCCCATCAGATAATTGAAACATTAGGAAGTGAATACAATATTCCACAAGGACACAGACCACTTTATTATTCACAACATAGAGTAAGAGAAAAATTGGCTGCAGCTGAGTGTGGACTTAAAACAGCTCCATTTTATCCAGTTAGTAGTAAAAAAGAATTAATTAAAGCTTTGAATAATCTTGGGTACCCCTCTTTACTAAAAACTTGTTCGTTTGGATATGATGGAAAAGGACAAGTTAAGATTTCTTCAGACAAAGATTTAACTGAAGCATTTGAATTAGTTGAGAATACTGAATGTATCCTAGAGGGATTTGTTGAGTTTGATTCAGAAATAAGTGTAATAGCTGTTAGAAATAGTTCTAACGATGTAGCTATGTTACCTATTCCTAGAAATAAACATATCAACAATATCTTACATATGAGTGTTTTACCAAATGATGAATTAGCAAGTGTTAACAAGTTAGCAAGTTCTATGGTAAAAACATTTATTCAGAAAATGGAGTTTGTAGGTATATTAACTGTTGAGTTATTTGTAAGTGGTGAAGATATTTATTTTAATGAAATGGCTCCAAGACCGCATAATTCAGGACATTATTCTATTGAAGGATGTGAAAGTAGTCAGTTCGATTTAGCGCTTGATGCTATTATGAATAAGAAAATTACTAATCAAAGCCTTAAACAACCAACAGTGATGATAAATATATTAGGTCAACATATGGAAGGACTTAAGGATTTTAAATGTGATGAATCATTTGTTCATTTATACGGTAAAAAAGAGATAAAGCATAATAGAAAAATGGGTCATATAACATTTATTAATAAAACTCAAAAAGATGTTGAAAATATTATAAATAAGTATTGGGAGTTTAAATGATGGATATAAGAATATATGTAGAGAAGAAAAATGAATATCAAGTAGAAGCGTTGTGTTTGAGAGAAGATTTAAACTCAAATCTAGGTTTGAATATTCAATCGCTAAGGTTGATTAATTTATATGATGTGTTCAACATAAGTGAGGAGTTATTATCTATCGCCAAGTATAAGGTTTTTGGTGAGATAGTTACTGATATAGTATCTGAGGATATTAACATAGATGGAAAGTATCTAGCAGTAGAATATTTACCAGGACAATTTGACCAACGAGCAAGTAGTGCTGAAGAGTGTATCTCCTTAATAGATACTTCAAGTGAAGTATTTGTTCGAAGCGGAAAACTTATAATAATAGATAATATAGAAGATGAAGATTTAGATAGAATTAAGAAATACTATATTAATGAAGTTGAATCTAGAGAAAAAGATTTGAAAGTTTTAGATAATACAGAAAATATAATTATTGAAGATGTTAAAGTTTTTGATGGATTCAAAGAGTTAAGCGAATCTGGATTGAATGAATTATTGATTGATTTAGGATTAGCTATGAGTATCGAAGATTTAAAACATATTCAAAAGTATTTTATAAGTGAGTTGCGTGACCCAACTGAAACAGAGATTAGAATGTTAGATACGTATTGGAGTGATCATTGTCGTCATACAACTTTTGAGACAACTATTGAAAATGTAGAGTTTTCTAGAGATACTTTCAACAAACAAATTGAGGATACGTTTAATAAATATTTAAAGATGAGAGAATTTGTTCATGGGAATAAAAAGCCGTTAACTTTAATGGACATGGCTACAATTTCTGGAAAGTATGAAAGAAAAAGAGGAAACCTGGACGATTTAGAAATCTCTGATGAGATTAATGCTTGTAGTGTCTATGTTGATGTAGATGTAGATGGTGAAATGGAAAAATGGTTGTTGATGTTTAAAAATGAGACTCATAATCATCCAACTGAAATTGAGCCTTTTGGTGGAGCTAGTACCTGTGTTGGTGGTGCCATTAGAGATCCGTTAAGCGGTAGAAGTTTCGTTTATCAGGCTATGAGGGTGTCTGGAGCAGAAGATCCTACTAAAGATATTAGTGAGACAATTGAAGGAAAGTTACCTCAAAAAGTAATCAGTAAAGCTGCTTGTGATGGTTTTTCATCTTATGGAAATCAAATAGGATTAGCAACTACTCATGTTAGAGAAATTTATCATCCAGGCTTTTTAGCTAAACGTATGGAAGTTGGAGCAGTTGTTGGTGCTGTAAAGGCTGATTATGTTAGACGAGAAAGACCCGTTAAAGGTGATGTAGTTATTATGTTCGGTGGTCGTACTGGTAGAGATGGTATTGGTGGAGCAACTGGTTCAAGTAAAGAACATACTACTGAATCATTAGAAACAGCTAGTGCTGAGGTTCAAAAAGGGAATGCCCCTGAAGAGAGAAAAATACAAAGATTGTTTAGAAATAAAGAAGTCACTAGATTAATAAAAAAATCCAATGATTTTGGTGCTGGTGGTGTTAGTGTAGCAATTGGGGAGATTGCGGATAGTTTAGATATTGACCTTGATAAGGTTAAAACTAAGTATAAGGGATTAAATGGTACTGAACTAGCTATTTCTGAATCACAAGAGAGAATGGCAGTTGTTGTTGAAGCAAAAGATAAAGAGAAGTTTTTAAATTTATGTAAAGAAGAAAATTTAGAAGCAACCCAGATAGCAACTGTAACTGATTCAGGACGTTTAGTAATGTATTGGAATGAAAAAAAAATAGTTGATTTATCAAGAGATTTCATTGATACAAATGGAGTTATTCAATCGACTAATGTAAAAATCAATACAGTTAGTGGTAATTGTCCACTTTATAGAGAAGTTAATGGAGAGAATTTGAAGGATAAGGTATTAAATAACTTATCAGACTTAAATGTAGCTACACAAAAAGGAATGATTGAACAGTTCGATGCTACTGTAGGAAGAAGTACAGTTCTGATGCCTTTTGGTGGAAAGTATCAAACAACTGCTTCTCAAAGTTCTGTTCATAAATTTCCAGTTTCTGGGTTTACAAATACTGCTAGTATTATGGCGTTTGGATATAATCCTTATTTAAGTGAGTGGAGTCCTTTCCACGGTGCTGCTTATGCAGTTTTAGAGTCTTTAACTAAAATTGTAACAAGTGGAGCTAGCTATAAAAAAGTAAGATTTTCTTTCCAAGAGTATTTTGAAAAGTTAGATAGTGTAAATGCATGGGGAAAACCATTTGCAAGTTTACTTGGAAGTATTTATATGCAAGAGGGATTTAATTTACCATCTATAGGTGGTAAAGATTCTATGAGTGGAACTTTTAAGGATATAAAAGTACCACCAACACTAATTAGTTTTGCAGTTACTACTGTAAATACAAAAAATGTTGTGTCACCTGAGTTCAAAGGAGTAGGAAATTATCTATATGTGATTAAGCATAATCCGGTAGACTTACTTCCAAACATTAGTGAGTTAAAAGAAAACTTTGATTACACTCATAAATTAATTGAGAGTGAAAAAATTCTTTCTGCTTATGCAGTTAAGTACGGTGGTATAAGTGAAGCTTTAGTGAAAGCGAGTTTAGGTAATAAAATCGGCTTTGATGTTAATACTGATTTGGATTTATTTAGTTCTGATTACGGGAGTATAATTGTTGAGTGTAATAAAGAACTAGATTATAAAAATGCTCACTTATTAGGTATGACAACAGAGGATATTACTTTAAATAGTACTAATTTAAGTTTTGATGAATTGTCTTCTGCCTTAAGTACTTTTAGTGATTTATATCCAACAAAGAAAGATGTAGATTTTACGTTTAATGACTTTGAAAGAGGAAACGTAGAAAGGGATTTATCTGGTCATGATAATGAGCAAGTAAAAGTTTTTATTCCAGTTTTTCCTGGTATGAATAGTGAATACGATATGATAAAAGTATTTGAAGAGTTTGGTGGAACTGTTAATTCAATAGTATTTAGGAATCAATGTGAAGAAGATATAAAGGATTCGATTAAAGCATTTGTGAGTGAAATTGATAAATCTCACATAATCGCATTTAGTGGAGGATTTAGTGCTGGAGATGAACCAGATGGTAGTGGGAAGTTCATTGCAAGTGTCTTAAACAACAAAGAAATAAATAAAGCAATTAATGAATTACTAAATCGAGATGGATTGGTTTTAGGAATTTGTAATGGATTCCAAGCGTTAGTTAAATCAGGATTACTCCCATTTAACGAAGGTGTAACGATAGACAGTCCAACTCTATTTAGAAATGATATAAATAGACATGTATCGAATATCGTTCAAACTAAAGTGAAAACAAACAATTCACCTTGGCTATCTTCATTTAAAGAAGGTGAAGTTCATCGAGTTGCGATATCAAATGGTGAAGGGAAGTTTGTAGTTAGTGAAAAATTAGCTAAAGAGTTATATGCTAATGATCAAATTGCGTTTCAATATGTAGGAGAGGATGAACTTCCTACTATGGATGGTACATATAACCCTAGTGGCTCTGAATATGCAATTGAGGGAATTGTATCAAAATGTGGTCGCATTTTAGGAAAAATGGGACATAGTGAAAGATATGGTAAGGATGTTTTCAAGAATATTCCTGGTAATAAAGATCAAAACATCTTTAAAAATGCTATAAGCTATTTTAGAAAGGGAAATGAATAATGGAAAAGAAAGAGTTTTTGTACGAAGGAAAAGCTAAACAAGTATATGCGACTACTGATTCTGATAAAATCATAATTCATTATAAAGATGATGCTACTGCATTTAATGGTATTAAAAAAGCTTCAATTTCTAATAAGGGAATATTAAATAATAAAATTACTGAATTGATTTTTTCTAAACTTGAAGCGAGTGGAATTCCTACTCACTTCATCAAAAGACTAAATGAAAGAGATCAATTATGCAAGAAAGTTACCATTTTCCCGTTAGAAGTTATAATTAGGAATTATATAGCTGGTTCAATGGCAAAGAGACTAGCAATCACTGAGGGAACAAAACCAAATAATGTTATTTTTGAATTAAGTTATAAAAATGATGATTTAGGTGATCCGTTAATTAATGAAGATCATGCCGTTGCATTAGGTGCATGTACTTATGATGAACTTAAAGTGATCAAAGATTATGCACTTAATATAAATGACTACTTGAATCAAGTGTTTGATAACGAAGGTATTATCTTAGTTGACTTTAAAATTGAGTTTGGGAAAACTGTTGATGGAGAGATAGTATTGGCAGATGAGATAAGCCCAGACACTTGTCGCTTCTGGGAAAAAGGAACTTTGAAGAAATTAGATAAGGATAGATTTAGAAGAGACTTAGGTAGTGTAGAGGAAGCTTATATCGAAATATTAGAAAGAATCTCTAAATAGAAGGTATGTGATAATATGTCAGAACTTGATAGTTTTTTAAATGATAAGCTAAATGAAGAATGTGGAGTATTTGGTGTTTACAATATCCAAACAGCTTCAGAATTAACGTATTATGGTTTACATTCACTTCAGCACCGTGGCCAAGAGGGTTGTGGAATTGTTTCAAGCAATGGTGAATGTTTAAAAAGTCATAAGGGAGAAGGGCTAGTAACAACTATATTTAATGAGCAAGTCTTGAGTAACTTAAAAGGAGTTTCTGCGATAGGACATGTTAGGTACTCTACCGCTGGAGGTGGAGGGATTATGAACGTGCAGCCTTTCTTATTTCATCACCATACTGGTGATTTTGCACTTTGCCATAATGGTAACATAGTTAACTCAAGTGAGATTAGAGAGTTCTTAGAAAAGCAAGGAACCATTTTTCAGTCCTCGTCTGATACAGAAATACTAGCACATTTAGTCAAAAAGGATACTAGGCTAAATAGAGTTGATGCTTTAAAAGAAGCATTAAGATTGTTAGAGGGTGCATTTGCGTTCTTAATACTTACTAAGGACAAACTTTATGTAGCTAGGGATAGACATGGATTAAGACCATTATCTTTAGGGAAGATAAATGGTGGATATGTTGTTTCAAGTGAGAGTTGTGCTTTCAATATTGTCGGTGGTGAATTTGTAAGAGATGTAAATCCTGGTGAAATTCTCGTAATTTCAGAGAGTGGAATCGAATCACACTTTTATGCTGAAGAAACTAAGAATATGATGTGTGCAATGGAGTATATTTATTTTTCTAGACCTGATAGTGTAATTGAAGGACTGAATGTACATGCTGCTAGAAAAGAATCAGGTAAGGTATTAGCGAAAGAAATGCCTGTTGAAGCAGATATTGTTATTGGTGTTCCTGATTCAAGCATTTCTGCGGCTATCGGTTATGCAGAGGAAAGTAAGATTCCTTATGAGATGGGTTTAATTAAGAATAAATATATTGCTAGGACCTTCATTCAGCCTACTCAAGAACTGCGAGAAAAAGGAGTAAGGATGAAGTTGAGTGCGGTTGACTCTTTGGTTAGAGGGAAAAGAGTTGTACTAATCGATGATTCAATAGTACGTGGTACTACTATTAAGAGAATTATAACGTTATTAAGAGAAGCAGGAGCAAAAGAAATACACGTTAGGATAGCTGCTCCAGCAATAACTCATCCGTGTTTTTATGGTGTAGATACTTCGACTTATGATGAACTAATTTCATCAAGGTTAGGAGTAGAGGAAGTTAAGGATCTAATTAAGGCAGACTCGTTACATTTTATTTCTAGTGAGGGACTTAAAAGTTCATTTAACAGAGATCATCTATGTTTAGCTTGTTTCTCAGGAGAATATCCTACACCAACATATAAAGCTTTGGATGAAGCAAATAAAGATGGAAAGTTCTAAGGAGTATATTTATGGCAAAATCATATGAAAAGGCCGGAGTCAATTTAGAGGCTGGTTATGAGTCGGTAAGAAGAATTAAAAGGCATGTAAAAGCTACTGAAAGATTTGGTGTCATGGGTGGTATTGGATCTTTTGGTGGAATGTTTGATTTATCAAAACTTAATATGAAGGAACCTGTGTTAGTAAGTGGTACCGATGGGGTAGGAACTAAACTTATCTTGGCTTTTATGATGGATAAACATGATACGATAGGAATAGATGTAGTAGCTATGTGTGTAAATGATATTTTAGCACAAGGAGCTGAACCACTATTCTTTTTAGATTATATTGCTGTAGGTAAGAACGATCCTATTCAAATTGAAGAAATAGTAAAAGGAGTCGCAACTGGTTGTGTACAGGCAAATGCTGCATTAATAGGCGGAGAAACTGCAGAAATGCCGGATATGTATGAGTGTGGACACTATGATATTGCTGGATTTACGGTTGGTGCAGTCGAGAAAAGTAAGATGATAGATGGAAGTAAGGTTGAAGTAGGAGATGCTATTATTGGACTTTCTTCTAGTGGTCTTCATTCTAATGGATTTTCTCTAGTTAGAAAAATAATACTGAAAGACCATAACCTGGGTTTATTTGAAAACATTGATGAATTAGGCGGTGTTCTTGGAGATGTTTTATTAACACCAACTAAAATCTATGTTAAGCCGGTATTAAAATTACTAGAAAGTGTTGATGTACATGGAATTATACATATAACTGGTGGTGGATTTGACGAGAACATACCTAGAGGTTTAAAAGATGGACAAGGTGCTTTGATAAATGAAGGTAGTTGGGAAATACCAAGTATTTTCCCTTACCTAAAGAGACTTGGTAAAATCGATAATCGAGAAATGTATAATATTTTTAATATGGGAATTGGAATGACTATTATAGTTAATAAAGAAGATGTTGATAAGACTATTAGCATACTAGCTGAAAATGGTGAGAAAGCTTTCTTAATCGGAGAGGTTACAGACTCATCAGGAGTAACCATTAAATGAAAAAAATAGCAGTGTTTGCTTCTGGTAATGGTTCTAATTTTCAAGCAATAGTTGAAAATAGTCATCTAGGATATGAAGTTGATGTTTTAATCTGTAATAGACCAAATGCTTATGTTTTAGAAAGAGCAAAAAACTTAGGAATTAATACATATGTATTTGATCATAAGAAATATAAAGATAGAAGAATTTATGAAAGAGAAATCATTGAATTCTTAAAAGATAGAGATATAAAGTTGATTGTTTTGGCAGGTTATATGAGGCTCTTTAGTGAAGTGCTTTTGGAGAAGTATGATGGAAGAATAATAAATTTGCATCCATCATTATTACCTGATTTTCCTGGAGTAAGAGCTATTGAAGATGCATATAACGCTAAAGCAAAAGAAATGGGTGTTACGATATTTTATGTAGATAGCGGAATAGATACAGGGGATATAATTGTTCAAGAGGGGTTTGTTTATGAGGATGAATCTCTTGAGGATATTGAAGTGAAAATTCATAAGCTTGAACATGAACTTTACCCCAAAACTATAAAAGCAATATTGGAGGATATGTAAATGAAATATGCATTAATAAGTGTTAGTGATAAAACTAATATTGTAGAATTTGCAAGAGAATTAGTGAGTGTTGGATTTAAAATTATATCTACTGGTGGAACAAAGAAAATAATAGACGAAGCTGGTATCGAAACTATTGCTATCGACGACTTTACAGGTTTTCCAGAAATGCTTGATGGAAGAGTAAAGACACTGCATCCTTTAGTTCATGGTGGTTTACTTAGTGTAAGGGATAATGACTTGCATATTAAGGAAGTAAAGGAAAACAATATAAAGTATATAGATCTAGTCGTTGTAAACCTTTATCCATTTAAAGAAACAATAGCTAAAGATAATGTAACTTATGCTGATGCAATTGAAAACATTGATATTGGTGGACCTTCAATGCTTAGAAGTGCTGCTAAAAATCATAAGTTCGTAACTGTTGTTTGTGATAGTTCCGATTATGATTTAGTTATAGGTGAATTCAAGGATAGTGGAGATACTTCTATTGAAACCAGATCTAGATTAGCTGCAAAAGTCTTTAGACATACTGCTTCATATGATACAGCTATTGCTGGATATTTGACTAATGAAGTTAAGGAAGAGAATCCAGAGAGTATTACAATTTCATATGATTTAAAACAGGTGTTAAGATATGGAGAAAACCCTCATCAAAAGGCCACTTTTTATAAAGGAAGTGAAGTATCTTATTCCTTAGCTCATGCTAATCAACTTCACGGAAAAGAATTAAGTTATAATAATATTCAAGATGGTAATGCAGCTCTACAGATCGTAAAAGAATATAAAGAGCCAGCGGTAGTAGCCGTAAAACATATGAATCCTTGTGGTGTAGGGCTAGGAAATAATATTAATGAAGCTTGGGATAAAGCTTATGCTTCTGACCCTGTTTCCATATTTGGAGGAATAGTTTCTACAAACCAAGAAGTTACAAAAGAAGTAGCCTTAAAAATGAAAGAAATATTCTTAGAAATTATTATTGCTCCGTCATTTTCTGATGGTGCACTAGAAGTATTAACTAAAAAGAAAAATTTAAGGTTGATTACTGCTCCAATGAGTGATATAGTAAATGAAAAACAATTTATCAGTGTTAATGGAGGATTACTTGTTCAAGACATAGATTATGGTGAACCAGTATCATTAGATGTTGTCACAAAACGTAGACCAACTGATAATGAACTTAGAGATTTACTTTTTGCTTGGCGAGCTTGTAAACATGTTAAATCCAATGCAATTCTTCTAGCTAAAGATTTAATGACTGTGGGTATTGGTCCAGGTCAAACAAGCAGAGTTGGTGCTGCTAAAATTGCCTTTGAATGGGCTAAAGAACATGGCCACAATGAAAACCTAGTACTAGCGAGCGATGCATTCTTTCCGTTTGATGATGTAGTGAGAATGGCAAATGAGTATGGTGTTAAAGCAATTATTCAGCCTGGTGGCTCTAAGCGTGATATAGATTCCATAAAAGCGTGTGATGAATTAGGTATTGCCATGATATTTACGAAGATGAGACATTTTAAACACTAATGAAAGTACTAATTATTGGTAGAGGTGGAAGAGAGCACGCGATAGCCTGGAAGGTTAAAGAGTCTAAGAGAGTAAAAGAAGTGTTTGTTGCTCCAGGTAACCCTGGTATGGTTGGAACTAAATTAGTAAATATTGATGAATTGGATATTAGTGGATTAGTAGACTTTGCTAAGAAAAATGAAATAGATTTAACAATTGTAGGACCTGAGTCAAGCTTAGTAAATGGAGTAGTTGATGCATTTAATAAAGAAGGGCTTAAAATATTTGGTCCAACTAGGAAAGCAAGCATAATTGAAGGTTCAAAGCAATATGCAAAAGACTTGATGAGAAAGCATAATATACCTACTGCTTCTTATAATACTTTCGCTGACTATGATATGGCTATAGACTATGTTAAGAATGTTGGAGTACCAATTGTAATTAAGTATGATGGGTTAGCTGCAGGTAAGGGCGTGGTTGTAGCCTTTAGTTTAGATGAAGCAAATGATGCACTAAAGGATATGTTAAAAAATGCTAAGTACGGTGAAGGAAAAGTTGTAATTGAAGAATATTTAGAAGGACCTGAGTTTTCCTTAATGGCATTTGTTAACGGTAATAGTGTATATCCTATGGAAATCGCTCAAGACCATAAAAGAGCTTTCGAAGGCGATTTAGGACCAAATACAGGGGGTATGGGTGCATATTCACCAGTTCCACTTATTCCTGATAGTGTAGTTAAAGAAGCAATTGAGAAGATAATGATACCGGCTGCAAAAGCTATGGTAATGGATAATAGATGTTTTACTGGGATATTGTATGGTGGTTTAATACTAACAAAAAAGGGACCAAAAGTAATTGAGTTTAATGCTAGGTTTGGTGATCCAGAAACAGAAGTAGTACTACCACGACTTAAAAATGATTTGATTGATGTAATATTAGATGTGATGGATGATGTTGATCCTAGTTTAAGTTGGTCTAGAGAAGGGACTTTGGGAGTTGTTTTAGCTTCAAAAGGATATCCAGGTAGCTACGAAACAGGACATGAAATTAAAGGATTATCTGATAATTCTATGATTTTCCATATGGGAACTAGTTTTGATGGAACGTATAAAACAAATGGTGGAAGGGTATTGTTTGTGGTAGGGAAAGGTGATACTATAACTAAGGCACAAATTAATGCTTATGATACTATTTCAAATATAAAATGTGATAACTTATATTATAGGAAAGATATTGGCTATCAAGTAATAAAGTAGGAGGTTATTATGTCAATTTTAAATGGAAAGGTTATTGAAGTAGGACTAACCTATGATGATGTTTTATTAGTCCCACAAAAATCTAGTGTTTTACCACATGAAGTTAATTTAGAAACAAAATTAACACCAAATATTAAATTGAATATTCCTATTGTATCTGCTGCTATGGATACAGTGTCTGAAGCTAAAATGGCAATTGCATTAGCTAGACAAGGTGGAATAAGTTTTATTCATAAGAATATGAGTATTGAAGCTCAAGCTGAGCAAGTTGATCTAGTCAAGCGTTCTGAGAGCGGTATGATTACTAATCCAATAACATTAGGTAGAAAAAGTACTTTGCGTGATGCTGAAGATATTTTATCTACATACAAAATTAGTGGATTACCTGTAGTGGAAGAAAATGGAGAGTTAGTCGGGATAATTACAAATCGTGATTTAAAGTACCGTCAATTAGATGATACTCCTGTAGTTGAAGTTATGACAAGTGAAAAGTTAATAACTGCTCCTGTTGGAACATCTTTAGAAAGTGCAAAGAAAATTCTTTCGGATAACCGCATTGAAAAGCTACCAATTGTTGATGAGAATAATATATTAAAAGGTTTAATTACAATCAAAGATATAGACAATGTTGTTAATTATCCAAATGCTTGTAAAGATTCAAAAGGTAGATTAAGAGTTGGAGCAGCTGTTGGAGTTGGAGCAGAACTAATAGATAGAGTAAGTGCTTTAGTAAAAGCTGGTGTAGATGTTATTACTGTTGATAGCGCACATGGGCATAGTGGCGGTGTTGTAAATGCAGTTAGGGATATAAGAAATAAATTTCCTGAGTTAGATATTGTTGCAGGAAATATTGTAACAAAAGAAGCAGCTAAGGATTTAATTGAAGCAGGTGCTAATGCATTAAAAGTAGGAGTTGGACCTGGCTCTATTTGTACTACTAGAGTAGTAGCTGGTGTTGGTGTTCCTCAATTAACAGCAATTAGTAATGTTTATAAATATTGTAAGGATAAGAATGTTTGTATAATAGCTGATGGTGGTATTAAATTAAGTGGTGACATTCCAAAGGCAATCGCAGCGGGAGCAGATAGTGTAATGTTAGGATCACTTCTTGCTGGATGTAAAGAAGCTCCAGGAGAAGAAGTGGTATTCCAAGGACGTAGATTTAAAGTGTACGTTGGAATGGGGTCTTTAGCTGCAATGAATCGTGGATCTAGTGATAGATATTTCCAAAAAAATAAAGAAGTTAAGAAAATGGTTCCTGAAGGAATTGAGGGTAGAGTAGCTTATAAGGGTGAAACTGCTGATACAGTTTACCAGCTAATAGGAGGACTGCGTTCTGGTATGGGTTATTGTGGGACTGCTACAATAAAAGAATTACAACTGAATGGTTCATTTGTAAGGGTAACTATGGCTGGTTTGAAAGAAAGTCATCCTCATGATGTCCATATTACTAAGGAAGCGCCTAACTACACTAAGTAATATGTTAAATAAGCTAAGAGAAAAAATAATTACTGAAGCCCAAGTGTTCGGTGAAATTGTTAAAATAGATCACTTTCTTAACCATCAGATAGACACTCAATTGTTAGATGAAGTAGGTGTAGATATCGCAAAGGAGTTTCCTAATGCAACCAAAATCCTAACAATTGAAACAAGTGGAATTGCGTTTGCAAGTAGTGTTGCCAGAACACTTGATTATTTACCTTTGGTATTTGCAAAGAAAGTAGAATCAAGTATTACAACTGGTGAATACTACTTGTCAAAAACATATTCATTTACTAAAAAACGAGAATATAGCGTAAGAGTAGATAAAAGATTCATATCAGAAAACGATAAAGTATTAATAGTTGATGACTTCTTAGCTAATGGTGAAGCTGCTAGTAGTCTAATAGATATAGTAAACCAAGCAGGAGCAGAAGTTGTTGGAATAGGAATTGTAGTTGAAAAAGGATTTCAAAAAGGTAGAAAAGTATTAGAAGAAAAAGGTCATAAAGTTTACTCATGTTCAATAATTGAGAGAGTAGAAAATGGCCAAGTATATATGAAATAAGGTGATATTATGGACAAAATTGTTATTTTAGATTTCGGAAGTCAATATAATCAATTAATAGCAAGAAGAGTGCGAGAAATTGGGGTTTACTCTGAGGTAGTTCCATTTGATAAGGAGTTAGATTATTTTAATGACTCATCAATTAAAGGAATAATTTTAAGTGGTGGTCCTAACAGTGTTTATGATGAAGACAGTCCGAAAATTGATAAACAGATATTTAATTTAGGTGTACCAGTACTTGGCATATGTTATGGTATGCAGATTACTCAGTATTTGTATAACGGAAAAATATCTCCATCAAAAAAAAGAGAATACGGTAAAAGCACTCTAAATATAGTTAAGAGTGATGTGATATTTGATAATGTAAAAGAGATCTCAACCGTGTGGATGAGTCATGGAGATCATGTGGATTCTTTAAGCAGTGATTTTCATTTAATTGCTAATACTGATTCATGCTTCGCAGCAGCAAAGCATAATGAGCTTAATATTTATAATTTGCAATTTCACCCTGAGGTAACTCATTCTGAATTTGGGCATGTTATTCTGCATAACTTTGTTATTAAGATTTGTGGTGCCAGTGCGAATTGGAGTTTGGGAAATTACATTGACAATACTGTTGCCAGTATAAAGAAAACTGTAGGTAATAAAAGAGTAATATTAGCTTTATCAGGCGGAGTTGATAGTAGTGTCGCTGCTGTTTTGGTTCATAAAGCTATAGGCGATCAATTAACATGTATTTTTGTTGATACTGGATTGATGAGAAAAGATGAGCGTATAAAAGTTATGGAAACATATGGTAAGAATTTCCATATGAATATCAAGGCAGTTGACGCTGAAGATAGATTTTTAGATAAGCTTAAGGGAGTAAAAGAACCTGAACAAAAACGAAAAATAATCGGTAATGAGTTTATTGAAGTATTCAATGAAGAAAAATATAAATTTAAAGATGCTGATTTTTTGGCGCAAGGAACTATTTATCCTGATGTAATTGAGTCGACATCTATTAAGGGTCCAAGTAGTACAATCAAATCTCACCATAATGTTGGTGGATTACCTGAAGAAATGGAATTTGAATTACTTGAGCCATTACGTGAACTGTTTAAGGATGAAGTTAGAAGAGTGGGTATTGAGTTAGGTATCCCAGAAGAAATGGTAATGAGACATCCTTTCCCAGGCCCAGGACTTGGTATTAGAGTTATTGAAGAAGTAACGAAAGAAAAGGTTCGCATTTTGCAAGAAGCTGATGATATTTTTATTAATGAATTAATAAAAGAAGGGTTATATCAAGAAACATCACAAGCATTTGTTACATTACTTCCTTGTAAGACTGTTGGAGTAATGGGTGATAATAGAACTTATGAGTTTGTTGCAGCAGTAAGAAGTGTTAACACAAGTGATTTTATGACAGCTTCGTTTAGTAGATTGCCATTTGATTTTCTAGATAGAGTTTCTACTATGATAATAAATCAGGTAAAAGGTATAAATAGAGTTGTTTACGATATAACAAGCAAGCCACCTGGCACTATCGAATGGGAATAATAGCAGGTTGATCTATCATCCTGTTTTCTTTATGCCAAATTTAGACAAAAAATTAATAATAGTATATAATTTTACAAAGGAGGATGTCTTATGTCTTGTGAAGGTGATGAAAGTCAATTTGCTATCGATGATATTACTAAAATAAAACAAGGAATAATTAAATATAATTTTAGAACAAATCAAATTTTATTTGATAATCTTTTTCTTGGTTTATTTGAGTTAGAACATAAAATTAACTCTAATGAGTACATTAGTATCGATAGTAAAATTATTGTAGCGGTCTCATCACTTGAAAGAGTTATTGATTTTGTAGTTACAAGTGAAAATTCAGATATTTCTGAGCTTATCAAAATTAATAATGGAAGATTAAAAATATCCTTATACTTAAGAAAAGTTGAATTTATAAACGATATTGCTGTAGTTAGCTATTTGACTGTTCTATATGACAAAAATCAAAAAAACAATTCTGACATTTTATCGAGTCTTCTAGAGTTATCTAGAGAAACCTCTAATGTTAATTTATGGTGGATAGACTTGTCAAAAAGGGATTATCTTTTAAGTAATCATAATTTTTACAGGAGATTTGGAATAGAAAACGCTACAGGAACAAATACAATAAAAGATTATAGAAGACGAATGGACGAAGCTGTTAAGATAATGCCTGAGTACGAAGCTATGATAAGGATTGAGAAATTAGCTTTCTTTGAATTTATGGAATGTAAAGTAGATTATTATAGTGGTAAATATCCCGTATTGACGAAAGATAATGAGATTATTTTGGTTCAGTCTATTGGAAAATTAATAAGAAGGGATAAGTTACCTATTTCTATTGTGGGTATTGATTTTGTAATCTCAAACGAAATCAGCAACGATACAGTCGGTGAAACTCTAAGCAATATGAGACAAAGGGGTCTTGATTATTCAAATATAGGAATGTTTTGGATTATTGTAAAAGACGGAAAGCGATCACCAAACTATAATAAGAAAGCTAGAGAATTAGTAGGATATACTTCTAATAAATATGAGGAAACAGAGGGATTTGTTCAGTTCGATTCAGAGTGGTGTAAAGTTAAAAGAAGAACACTAAAGAAATTTCCTGAGTACAGTAAATATTATGATAATGATAATGTAGAATTTTCAAAGTTTGTTAGTGGGGAAACTAGCCAGTATCGTTCAATTGTTCCGTTTCTTTTACCAAATGAGACTGTAAATTGGATAGAGTTTAGATCGAATGTTATTAGTAGGGATGAAACTGGAAAACCTAGATTTATTTCAGGGGTAGCTATTGAGATTAATAATCTGTATAAAGAGGGCTTAGTTGCTTTTGATAGTGAAAAAACAGTGCTATTTGATGACACTAAGAACAATGCAATAGAGTTAGCGAACTTGCTTATTTGGAAGATTGATTATAGTGAAGACTTTAGAGGAAGTCTAGCCTACTCTAGTAAAAGCCATGACGAGGTATTAGGCTTAGAACAAAATAAAGAAGGCGATGTATTACTTAGTGATTTCTTTTCCACTATTCAAAAGGATGACCCAGATACGTTTTCACCAGAAGATTTACAAAATCTTCACGCTGAATGTAACCGAGAAGGTTTTAATTCTTTCGGAAATATTCTAGTTAAACATAAAAATCTGAAGAACAATAAGATTTTCTATATGAAACATTTTGCAACTGTTGTTAGTAGATATGCAAATGGCAATATCAAGCATTTATCTGGATACTTAATTGATGTAACAAAAGAACATAAGATTAATAAAACAAATAAAAAACTTGAAACTATTAATGAAAAGTATCAGCAGTTTAATGATCTTGCAATCTCCGCGGGTGAACTAATGGTTTATAATATTGAGATTTCTGATGACCTTAAGAGTAGTACCCTCTATTGTAATGACAATTTTGTTAATAAACTAGGTATTTTAAACTCATATGGAAATTTCATTAAGTTAGAAGTTTTCTTAGATACAATCGAGAAAGACGAAGAAGGTTCAAAGCTATACACTGAAGCTAAAAAACAGTTCGAGGATTTACTTAGTAAGAAGCGGAAAATGATCTCTCATTTAGTAATGAAAAATAAAAATATGAAAACTAATGAAGTATTTTACTTAGAACACTTTGCTCAAATTGATGTTGACAAGGATGGTAAGGTAGTATCGCTTGGAGGTTTTCAAAAAGATATAACATCAGAAATTTTATCTGATAGGAGATTGAAATATCTAGCTGAGAATGATATTCTAACTGATTTATATAACAGAAATTACTATGAACAATTCATAAGTGAGTTTAATGATAGTGATTATTCAATAATTTACTTTGATATTGATGGATTAAAACTTGCAAATGACGTATTTGGTCATTATGCTGGAGATGAAATACTAAGAATATTTGGAAGATATCTCAAGAAGATTTTTTATGATGAGAAGAATATATTTAGAGTTGGTGGAGATGAATTTGTAATTATTTCTAAAAGTATAGAACCTTTAGTCATTGAAGATAGGATAGCTAGTTTAAAGAAAGAGTTACAAAATTATAGTAAGGAAAACAAACATAGTCTTTTAGTTTCTAGTGGATATAAAGTGAACAAGGGAAGAGATTTAGAATACCGTGAAGTTTTAATTTCTGCAGAGAATGAAATGTATCGGGCGAAATTAGCCAGCAAATCAGGTAAAAAAGAAATCTTTTTCAATAACTTAATAAAAAACCTTTATGAAAAAACTGATGAGAGTCTAGAACACTGTGAAAGAATAGGTGAGTTAGCTAAAAAAGTCCTTATTGGATTTGGATGGATAAGAGCAATTGGTTTAGATAATATTTATGTTGCAGCTAAGTTTCATGATATAGGAAAACTTTCAATCTCAGATTCTATTTTGCTAAAACCAGGAGAATTAACTAACGAGGAATATGAGAAGGTAAAAACTCACTCAGAGACGGGTTATAAAATTATCGATAATATTTTAGGTTCAGACGACATAGCTGAAGGAGTACTATATCATCATGAGAGATTTGATGGATTAGGTTATCCTTATGGATTAAAGGGAAAAGAAATTCCATTATTCGCCAGAATTATCTCTATATGTGACACCTATATCTCAATGATAAACGATAAGATTTATAGAAAAGCCATTCCAAAGGCTGAAGTACTCGAAGAAATTGTTAAAGAGAAGTGGAAAAAGTTTGATCCAGACTTAGTTGATATATTTATTGATGTGATTGATAAAGAAAATTAATATTATCAAAATATAGGCTTCATTCTCATCATCTATTGACATTTTTACATTTTTACAGTATATTAATCTATGGTACATTTATTATCCCTTTAATAAGGTGAAGCCCTAATTCAAAATTAGGAGGACAGTTATGAAAACGTTTATGCAAACAAAAGAATCTGTTCAAAGAAATTGGCATGTCATTGATGCTACTGGAAAAACTCTTGGTCGTTTATCGACTGAAGCTGCTGTTTTATTAAGAGGTAAACACAAACCTACATTTACTCCACATATTGATGGTGGAGATTATGTAATCATTGTAAATGCTGAGAAAATCGAGTTAACTGGAAATAAGTTAAACGGTAAATTATACCGTAAACATTCTGGTTGGATCGGTGGCCTTAAAACTAAAACAGCTAGAGAAATGAGAGAGAACCATCCTGTTAAAATGCTTGAGTTATCAATTCACGGAATGTTACCAAAAGGTCGTTTAGGAAGACAAATGTGTAAGAAACTATTTGTTTATAAAGGTGAATCGCATCCACATGCGGCACAACAACCGAAAGAATACGTATTAAAAGGGTAGGTGTAAAGAATGGCTAAAAAAGTAGAGTATTTAGGAACTGGACGTAGAAAAAGTTCAATCGCTAGAGTGAGACTTGTTCCTGGAACTGGTCAAATTATTATTAATAAAAGACCTTTCGAAGATTATATCCCTTCAGCACAAACTCGTTTAGATGTTATGCAACCTTTAGAAATGACTGAAACAACTGGTAGCTACGATGTATTAGTGAATGTACATGGTGGAGGAATGACTGGGCAAGCAGGAGCAATTAGACATGGAATTTCAAGAGCATTATTACATGTTAATAGTGACTTTAGAGCAGTACTTAAAAAAGCTGGAATGTTGACACGCGACTCGAGAATTAAAGAACGTTATAAATACGGTCTTAAAAAAGCTCGTAAAGCATCTCAATTCAGCAAACGTTAATATGGGTAAAAAACACATTCCTCGATGTGTTTTTTTTTACCTATGAAGCTTCAATCATTGATATCAAATAATAGATATGATAATCATTGAAATCATAATACCTTTATAAGTTTGACTGTATTTTGTCCTTTATAGTGTTATAATTAAAAAGGGTGGTGTGATGAAGAAGTATATTTTATCTATTGATCAAGGGACGACAAGTTCAAGAGCTATTCTCTTTAATAAAGAAGGAAATATTGTAGCTTCAAGTCAACAAGAATTTAATCAATATTTTCCTGAACCAGGTTGGGTTGAACATGATGCGAATGAAATTTGGTTGAGCGTTCTAGGGTGCATTAATGATGTTATGGATCACAATAAAATTAATGCTAGACAAGTTGACGCAATCGGGATAACAAATCAAAGGGAAACAACTATTGTTTGGGATAAATTCACTGGGGTACCAATTTATAATGCTATAGTATGGCAATCACGTCAAACAGATGATATCTGTGATGAATTGAAATCAAGAGGCCTAGATCATTTATTTAGAGATAAGACAGGTCTATTGATTGATGCATACTTTTCAGGAACTAAAATCAAGTGGATTCTAGATAATGTTGAAGGCGCAAGAGAAAAAGCTCAAAATGGTGATTTACTATTTGGTACGATTGATACCTGGTTGGTATGGAAATTAACAAATGGTAGTGTTCATGTAACTGATTATTCAAATGCATCAAGAACATTAATCTATAATATATATGACTTATGTTGGGATGATGAATTGATAAATATATTAGATATTCCAAAGAGTATGTTACCAGAAGTAAAAGATTCTTCATGTATATACGGTGAGACAAGCAAACATATTTTCTTTAATAGAACTATACCTATTTCGGGAATTGCAGGTGACCAACAAGCAGCTTTATTTGGTCAAATCTGTTTTGATGAAGGTAACGCAAAAAATACATACGGTACAGGATGCTTTATGCTAATGAATACGGGTAAGGCAGTCAAAAGTGAAAATGGATTACTAACAACTATCGCTTGGGGAGTAGATGGAAAAGTCGTTTACGCGTTAGAAGGTAGTGTTTTTGTAGCTGGTAGTAGTATACAGTGGCTTAGAGATGGGTTAAGAATACTTAAAGATGCACCTAGTTCTGAAAACTATGCTAAAAGAGTAGATAGTACTGAAGGAATTTATGTTGTCCCAGCGTTTGTTGGTTTAGGGACTCCATATTGGGATACGGACGCTAGAGGTGCGATTTTCGGATTAACTAGAGGTACTAAAAAAGAACACTTTGTTAGAGCAACTTTAGAATCGATTGCTTACCAAAGTAAGGATGTCCTCAATGCTATGGAGGAAGACTCAGGAATTAAACTTAATACTTTAAGGGTTGATGGTGGAGCTGTTAAGAATGAATTTTTAATGCAATTTCAAAGTGATATTTTAAATACAACAATCGAAAGACCAGTTGTTAATGAAACTACAGCTTTAGGGGCTGCTTACTTAGCTGGATTAGCTGTAGGGTACTGGAAAGATATCTCAGAACTTAAAGATAACTGGATACTGGATAAGAGGATAGATCCTAAGATGAATGAAGAAACTAGTAATCGTCTTTATAAGGGTTGGAAACTTGCAGTTGATTGTGCAAGAAAATTTAAATTGTAGGGGGAAAAATGTTTAATTATTTTATAAATGGACGTAAAAAAGCAATAAACATGTTTATGATACCAGGTGGACTTTTGGCTATTATTGGTTTTTTAGGAGGATTTGCACAAGGTAGTGGGTCACCAATATTTTACTTTTTGATTTTTATTGGCGTTATTCTAATTATTATAGGTTCAAGTAAAGTAAGGAATTTATCAATAGAATTTAAGAATAAGTTTTTGGTTGAGTTATTAAATAAAAAATTTACGAACGTGATATTTGATGCATCAAATGGTATTAGCCGAAGTGAGGTAAGAAAGGCAGAGATGTTACCAAGAGGTGATAGATTCAAATCAAATGATTATATAAGTGCCGAATACGATGGAGTAAACTTTAAAATGAGCGATATTCTTATTCAAGAAAGACATAGTGATGGTAAGAATACTCGTTATGTTACAGTGTTTAAAGGACCATTTATGGAATTTGATTTCCATAAAGAAGTAGTTGGGAAAATGCAGGTTAGAGAAAAATCTCGTATTAGCTTGTTTGATAGATATGAACGTATTAAGTTAGAAGGTGTTGAGTTTAATAAAACTTTTAAAGTGTATGCCACTGATTCTCATACGGCATTTTATGTCTTGACTCCTACTATTATGGAAAAACTAATTGAAATAGAAAATGATTATCCTGGTACATTTTATTTGTCTTTTATTGAAGGTAAAATATATATAGCACTTGATAATAGACGGGATAATTTTGAAATCGGGGTCTTCAAGAAGATAGATGAGTCCTTGATAAATGAGTTTGAAAACCAGTTAAAAATAATCAGTGATATAATTGTTGATTTAAGGCTGAATAGTAAGTTATTTAAATAAGATTGAATACGGATGATTTGGATAATGAGATATGATATAATTAGAAAAAAATAAGGATAATTTTGAAATTCAATTATCAATGATCAAAGAGATTATTGAAGAATTAAAATTAAGTAGTAGAATCTTTAAATAAGGAAGGGTGAAATAAAATGTGGATAGGAATCGGTATTGCAGTTGCTGTTTTAGGGATATGGTATATTGGAACTTATAATAGTTTTAGATCTTTAGATATAAAAATCGAAGAGGCATTATCGGGTATTGATGTTGCTTTAACAAAGAGATTTGATACATTAACAAAGATGTGGGATTTAGCTAAGAAGTATATGAAACATGAGGAAGGCACTTTAACGAAAGTAGTTGAACTTCGTCAAAAAAATAGCGGTACTTTAAAAGATGCTCAAGAATTAAGCGATGAAATGACTAAATTACAAGCTGGATTAAACGTTGTTGTTGAACAGTATCCAGACTTAAAAAGTAATCAAACAATTCAAGAGGTGCAACAAGCTTCGTTTAATGTTGAAGAACATTTACAAGCTGCAAGAAGACTTTATAATAGTAATGTTTCAATCTACAATCAAAAGATGGTGATGTTTCCATCAAGTATTGTTGCAGGAATAATTAGCGCAACTAAAAAGGACTTCTTTGAAGCTGAAGCGTCTAAAAGAGAAGATGTAAAATTTGACTAATCCCATTTGGGATTTTCTTTTGTGAATAGAGTGAAAATGTAGTATAATATAAGTTGATTTTAAAAAAGAATAGGAATTGAGGTTTATAAAATGGTTAGAACAAGATTTGCTCCAAGTCCTACTGGTTTTATTCATGTAGGAAATTTAAGAAGTGCGATATTTACATATTTAATTGCTAAGAGTAATAAAAACGGAAAGTTTTTACTTAGGATAGAAGATACTGACCGTGGACGTTACGTTGAAGGTGCGACAGAAGTTATTTACAATACACTTAAAACTTGTGGATTACTTTGGGACGAAGGTCCAGACGTTGGCGGGGAATATGGACCATATATTCAAAGTGAAAGGATGGAATCTTATAAAGAATATGCAGAAGAACTAGTTGAAAAAGGTGAAGCATATTACTGTTTTTGTTCAGAAGAGAGACTAAATTCTTTACGTGAAACTTCACAAGCAAAGAAAGAAAACTTTTTATATGATGGATATTGTAAATCGTTATCGAAGGAAGAAATTGAGGATAAATTAAAAAGTGGAGAAAAATATGTAATAAGACAAATTACACCAAATGAAGGTGAAACATCATTTGAGTGTCAAGTATATGGTAAAATTAGTATTGATAACGATCAAATTGAGGATCAAATTCTACTTAAGTCTGATGGTTATCCTACTTATAATTTTGCTAATGTTATTGATGATCATTTAATGAATATTACCCATGTTGTAAGAGGAAATGAGTATTTGACATCAACTCCTAAATATACATTACTTTATAGATCCTTTGGGTGGGATGAACCAACTTATGTACATTTGCCACATGTAATTAAAGAAAACGGAAAGAAGCTATCAAAAAGAGACGGTGATGCTTATTTCATGGACTTTATACAAAAAGGTTATTTGCCTGAAGCAATTGTTAATTACTTAGCTTTACTTGGATGGAGTCCAGAAGGAAAAAAAGAAATTTTTACACTTTCACAGTTAGAAAAAATCTTTAGTATAAAAAGAATAAATAAATCTCCAGCTGTATTTGATATTAAGAAGTTGAATTGGGTTAATAGTAGCTATATGAAAAAATTACCGGATGATAGCTTTGTAGATTTATGTATACCACATTTAAATAATGCAGGTATTGATACACTAGATAGAGAATGGCTTACGAAACTATGTGTTTTGTTTAAAGATCGTTTGAACAATACATTTGAAATAGTAGATCATTACAACGATTTATTTAATAAAGAATTTTCTATTGATGGTGAAGCATTAGAATTTATGCAAAATGAGGGTACAGATGCTACTGTAAAGATATTCAAGGAAAAACTAGAATCTATTGAATGGAACAGTGAAAATATTAAAAATGCAATTAATGAGACGGGAATAGACGCTGGAGTAAAAGGTAAGATGTTGTTTATGCCATGCCGTATCGCAACGACTGGTGTAATGCATGGCCCAGATTTACCTAAGGCATTAGAATTACTAGGAAAAGAAGAAATACTAGCCAGAATGTAAACAAAGAGGTTATATTATGAAGAAGTTATGGTTCGTTATTGTCTTAATTATATTAAGTGCATGTACAACTGAATCGTTAGAACTCAAAGAAAAGATCGCAACTGAAATGGCTAGAGTTGCGAGTTTTGAGGTTAATGAAGTATTTAGTTTGAAACAGTATGGAAGAAACAATGATGCTCCTGATAACAGAACCATAACAATTGATAATAAAATTAGATATGACGAAGATGTTATTTATACAATAAATTCAATGAAAGAAGATTTAGACTTGCATAATGTTGAAACAAGAAAAATATATTCTTTCGAAAGCTATAAAGACTGGTTTAATAATGTTGCATTTGTAAGCGATACAGAATCTGATTGGTATGAAGTTGAATTATCTCAAATGCATAAAATCGGTATGGGATCTATAGATCCGATTTCTATTATGAATATGATTTTAGATGAAAGTAAGGACTTAGATAATAGTCAAATCGAAAATTCGAACTATATAGTTACCGATATTCCAAGTGATTTATTTGAAGAGATGTTTGGATCAAGTGTTTTTAGATTTATTGATATGAGTTCACCAGGTTCTCCACATAAAGTGGGATATCCATATAAAGTGGAAGTAAGTATAAAGTATGATGATGATAATAAAATAGAATTTATTGATTTTGACTTATCTGATTTATTAAAAAAATATAGAGATTATTATAACTATGAGATTGAGATTGATAGTGTAATTACATTTCTTACTGCTAACTTAAGACTTGAGTTTTTGAATTATAATCAAATAGATATAGAATTTGATGAGGAAACTATTGATTGGGTATTAGATAAGGACTATGAAATAGAGATAGGTGATAAAGAGAGTTATGCATTAAATCAAGAATTTGGTAAAGTATCTGCAAATATCGAATACATTAACACCACTGATGATTATAATATTGATGTAAACTTGGAACTGAATAAGAACATAAAATATTTATATTATGAACTTTATTTTTATTCTAAAGAGGAATTGATTGAAGGATACTATTCTTATTGGAATAATGCAGTAGCATTTGATATTCTTCCACTTCTAGAAACAAGGAGTAAAGAGAAAATTGATCAAATATATTTTAAAATGAGATATGCAACTAATGAATCATCGTCAATTAAGGAAGTTAAATCTGTAGTAGAGTATAGTATAAATGAACCAGTCCATGAAATAGATTTAGATATTAGAGAATTTACCGACGAACCAAAAGATGTAGTTCCAAATGTATTGGTGGAGCATACTGGATTTGATAAAGAATTAAAAACATACAACATGTATATAGATTTGTACTCTAAGATCGATGTAAGACATGCCGATATAACATTTCATGTTTATCTAGATGATGAACGAAAGTCGGTTTTTCATAGAAAAGACTTGGATTTAAAGCTTAATGAGCATCTTTCTTTCATTGAAGAGATATCTTATATGCCAGATGCAATATATGTTGATATAAGTTATAACTCATCTTATTTAGTATCTGATAGAACTAAAATCAACTTAGATTTTAAGGCAATAGAAGGAGCTTTTGATTATAGTATATATAAAGAATCAGAATCTACTAGAGTTACGATAGTCGAATTCCAAGATGTTAAGTGGTTCGCATTTAAATATAGATTTAACATAGACTTTTCTCTAACATTAGATGATTTCAATGCTTATATCTATTTTGTTGATGATGAGAAAAACTTAATAGGATGGGAATATGTATATCAAGTAGAAACCGAAAATACCTATGATTTTGTTTCGAGGTTATATGACGAGAAAATAGATAAGATATTTATTGATATAAATTATAGTACTGATGATTTAAATAGTGAAAAAATCACTGGAGTAATTATTACGCCTATTGAATAAAATTATTCAAATGAATTTATTAGAAATGATAGAAAAAATAAATTATAATTAAGTGGGGTGGTTTGATTGAATATATATAATACTTTAAGTAATAGATTAGAAGAATTCAAGCCAATAGAGAAAAATAAAGTAAGAATGTATGTTTGTGGACCTACCGTTTACAATTACATACATATTGGTAATGCTAGACCAGTTGTTTTTTTCGATGTTGTTAGAAGATATTTTCTTTATTTAGGTTATGATGTAAAGTTTGCATCTAATTTAACTGACGTAAATGATAAGATATATTTACAGACATTAAAAGAAAATATTGATGAACTAGCAATAGCAAAAAAATATTCAGATGCATTTTTAGAGGATGCTCAGAATTTGAATTCTCTACCAGCAGATGTTGTTCCGAGAGTTACTGAGTATATAGAAAAAATAGTTAAGTATGTGGAACAACTGATTGAAAAAGGATTCGCTTATGAGTCGGATGGAGATGTTTACTTTAGAGTTACAAAACTTAAAGAGTATGGTAAACTAAGTGGACAGAAAATTGATGATTTAATTTCTGGTGCAAGAGTTGAACTTAATGAAAAGAAAGAAAATCCATTAGATTTCATGTTATGGAAACATAATACTGAAGGTAATACTTACGATGCTCCATTTGGTGATGGGAGACCTGGATGGCATACTGAGTGTAGCGCAATGATTGATGATATATTTGCTGGAGAAGTAGATATTCATGGTGGAGGTAGTGATCTAAGATTTCCGCATCATGAAAATGAGCTTGCTCAAACTAAAGCTTTACATGGAAGAAATCTTGCTCGCATTTGGATGCATAATGGTAGATTAGACTTAAATGATGATAAAATGAGTAAGTCTTTAGGAAATACGATTCTAGTAAGAGATTTATTGAAAGAGTATGATGCTAACGCTTATAGATTGTTACTATTATCTACTTATTATAGAAGTCCTATTAACTATACAACTGAATTAATGGATTATTTTAAGAATGAGTACGAGAAAGTTTTAAGAGCTAAGAAACAGTTGTTTTTGGATCTCGATTTAAATGATGCATTTTCTGATGATGTTTTCGATGAGGCTTCAATAACGGAGCTAGAGAAGGCAATGAACGATGATTTTAATACACCAAATGTAATAACGGGGTTACAAAGTTTAGTAAAAAGAATTAATGTATCGTTAAGAGGTAAAGATAATAAGGATATACTTGTCTCTTTGTACAATAGTCTAGAAACTTATTTATATGTTCTAGGACTTAAGATAGATTTAGAGCGAATGGAATCAAGTGATAAAGAATTATATTTATTATGGCAAGGTGCAAGAAAAAATAAAGAATTTGATAAAGCTGATGAGTATCGTAAAGAATTAGTGCAAAAAGGAATTATCTAATGAATGGATTAAGTTATGCTTATTTAGGTGATGCAGTCTATGAACTTAAAGTGCGCGAGCATTTAATTAACAAGGGTATTTTTGTAATTAACAAGTTACACAATGAAGCTGTTAAGTTTACGAGTGCAAAATCTCAAAGTTACGTTATACGAAAGTTAATTGATGATGAGCTCTTAAGTGAGAAAGAGTATAAAATGTTTAAACTTGGAAGAAATTCAGATGCAAAACAAGGAAAGAAATCTGCAAGCATGATGGAGTATAAACACTCAACAGGATTAGAATCACTAATTGGGTACTTATATATTAAAGATATAGATAGATTGAATGAAATTATGAGGATTATTATTAAAACCATTGAGGAGAGATAGGATGCCAAACAAAATTTTTGGAAGAAACGTAGTATTGAATGCAGTTGAGGCTAACAGAAAATTTTTTGAAATCTATGTTAGTTATCAGAGTCTACAGACTTGCGAGGATGTACTTAAATATGCAAATGACAGACATGTTAAAATCAATATTTTATCTCGTAAAGAAATGGATTTAAAATTTCCAAATGATAAACATCAAGGAATAGTAGCCTTTGTAGAGGATTATCAGTATTTTGATTTAGATAAAATAATAGAAAACAACGACAGTCCGTTTCTTGTTATATTAGATGGGCTTGAAGATCCACACAATTTAGGAGCTATTTTAAGGACTGCAGATGCCACCAATGTGGATTGCGTAATTATCCCTAAAAATAGATCTGTTGGATTAAATTCAACCGTAGCAAAAGTCTCAACGGGTGCAATCGAGCATGTTCCAGTTGCTCAAGTAACTAATTTGACTCAAACTATAAAAAAAATCAAAGAGCATGGAATTTGGGTTGTGGGTGCAGATACTGATTCTGAGATGAAGTATAATGAAATAGATGGCAATATGAGAATAGCTTTAGTAATTGGTTCTGAGGGTAAAGGAATAAGTAGATTAGTAAAGGAACAATGTGATTATTTGGTTAATATTCCTATGAACGGACATGTTAATTCACTGAATGCATCCGTATCGGCTGCATTGCTTATGTATCAAGTATTTAATGATCGAAATTAAGATTGGAGTGAATTAATAATTAATGATTATGAATTGTTATATTTAATAAGTGAAGGAAATGAAAAAGCATTAGAAATAATGTTAGAAAAATATAAGAAACTAATTCTTTCTAAAATATACCGATTTAACATAAGACAAAATCAAAAAGAAGATTATTTTCAAGAAGGGTGTTCTATTCTTCTTGAAGCAATTAAAGTTTTCAACCCCAAGTTTAACAAAACGTTTACGAGATTCTTTGAGTTATTACTTGTTCGTAGATTTATGAGTTTACTAAAAAAAGAGAGTAAGACACTTTACTCAATAAGTGATGAGGATTTAAGTAAGTTCATTGTAAAGGAAGAAGAAGTGATTATGATTCAAGATAATCATTTGGATTTAGCTAAGGAAACATTAAGCGAAGTGGAGTATTTGATTTTCTACGAATTATATTATTTGGAGAATGGTATTCGAGAAACGTCTATGAAACTTGGATATAGTGAAAAAAGAATATATAATGCTATATATCGAATTAAGAATAAAATGAAAACCTTGGTAGTGGTTTCTTGACATTTAATTGGAAGTTTGATATATTTTTATAGCATAAAAGGGTAGATAATATGAGAAAAAAAGTAATTTTGGTCTGTACTGAGTGTATGTCAAGAAACTACACTAGGGAGAAGAACGCAACTTCTAATGAGAGATTAGAAGTTAAAAAGTATTGTAAAAAGTGTAATAGGCATACTATCCATAAAGAGACTAAGTAATTTATATAAAGTTGATGTTAATCATCACAGGAGGAATTATTATGAGTGAGAAAAAGAAAAATAGAGTATGGGAAATTGTAACAAAGGACTACAAATATGAAAGTGTAATATTGACAGTTATTTCGATAGTGATAATGATAATATCTGCATATATAATTAATGGTACTTTAACTATTAGACCTAGCTTTCCTGTTTTAGGAACATATCCACTAGTTTCTGCGATTGTATTTTTTGTAGCAGGATTTGTTGGACTAGTTGTTGGAAGTTGGCCAATCTTTAAACCTTCTTTCAAAGAGGTTAATAGATTAACACCACCTACTAAAAAGACTTACGGTGATCATATTGTTAAAGTATTTACATTCATTCTTGGATTAACTGCGATATTTTTGGTTTACGATTCAATCATGAATGTGTTTATTAAATTGTTTCAATAGGAGAATATAATGGAACAAAGACATTGGTATATAGCCCAAACTAGTTCAGGATTTGAAAAATCAGTAAAATTAAATCTAGAAAGAAGAATTACATCGATGGGAATGGAAGATTTTATTTTTCAAGTATTTATTCCTGAGACAATTGAAATTGATGTAAAGGCTGATGGTAAAAAGGTTGAAAAACTTAAAAAAATGTTTCCTGGATATGTATTTGTGGAAATGATAGTAACTGATGAATCTTGGTTCATTGTTAGAAATACTCCCGGCGTAACAGGATTTTTAGGTTCAAGTGGAGGAGGAACTAAACCGGTCCCTTTAGCTCTTGATGAGATTGAACCTATTTTAAAGAAATGTGGAATGATTGAAGAAATTGAATTAGATGCTGAAATTGGAGACAAGGCACATGTAATAGAAGGACCTTTCTCAGGTCAAATTGGTACAATTAATAGTATAGATCAGGATAATCAAAAATTAGAAATACTGGTTGATATGTTTGGACGAAGTACTCCTATTGAGTTATCATTCTCACAAGTAGATATAAGAAAGTAAGCTAGATGAAATATCTAGCTTTTTTTGATATAATTAGTTGTGAGGTAGTACTATGAAATTAATAGAAAAACTAAATTATACAACAAAGAGTTATAAATATATTGAGAAAAGACTCGCTGCAAGAGGCATTGCTCTTGATGGTAATAAAGTCTTGTTAATACACGTTAAGAAAGATGACACATACACTTTCCCAGGAGGAGGGCTAGATGTTGATGAGTCACTTGAGGAAGCTTGTATAAGAGAAATGGAAGAAGAAGCGGGTGCTCAAGGTGTAGAAGTAATAGAAGAATTTGGGTATATCGATGAAACAAGAGATAGTAGATTTACTAAAGATACAGCATTTAATATGATTAGTTATTATTTTTTGTGCAAGATTGATAATCTTAATGGTAAGATGAAATTGGAGAATTATGAAAGAGAATTAGGATTTAGTGCAGTCTGGATTGATATTAGAGATGCGCTAGTGCATAACAAACAAGTTAAGGATAGTGTGAAATTCAGGTTTAAAAAAGTACGTTATCTGGATAGAGCGATAAAAATCTTAGAGTTGCTTGAAGGAGTGGTAAAATGAACAAGTTAGGACTAAAGCAAATTATAGTAGGAGTATTACTATCCTTACTAGGTTTTATTATGATAGGAAGACCGATAGAATCAACTAGCATTTATATAATCGTCTTGAGTTTATTGATTATGACCTATTCTACATATGAGTTGGTATTCCTATTTAAGGAAAAATCAAGTGGTTTTAGAGCAAAAGTAGTAAGTAGTGTACTTACAATCTTTATTTGTATGTTGGTTGTAATATCACCTCTTGTAGGTATGAAAGTATTTATTTATATAATTGCTTTATTTATAATAGTTACTTCAATATATAGATTATCTAGCCACTATAAAAAATATGAAAGAGTAAGTTATCTTTCTATAGGAACTATTATATTGGGTGTAATAATGATATTTGATCCCATAGTTGTTATTGGGGTTACTACTTCTTTAATATCACTATCGTTAATATTGCTTGGAGTAATAAAAATTTTAATTGGTATTGTAGTAAACAAATTTTCCGGTTCATCATTTCAAATGTTTAAAATGAAGGATACTTTTTATGATAACAAAAAAGAGGATGATAACTTCATTGATGTTGATTATAAAGACTTAGAATAATAAACAAGAAGTACCACTTTCAAGTGATACTTCTTTTCTCTAGAAAAACTATAGTTTGTTAAAAAAAAGATTGACTTTGACACTCTACTTTAGTATAATATATGGGCGTGTAATACGCCATGCTAATCATATTGAGTGGGAGGGTTTATCCCAATAAGACCACATCACAGACAACAAGGAGGTGCGTCTAGTGGCTAAAGAAGTAGCAAATGTAGTGAAACTACAAATACAAGCAGGTAGAGCTAATCCAGCTCCACCAGTAGGACCAGCATTAGGTCAAGCTGGAGTGAATATTCAGGAATTTTGTCAAAGATTTAACGATGAAACAAAAGACAAAATGGGGAACATTATTCCAGTTGTAATATCTGTTTATGATGACAGAAGTTTTACATTTGTTCTTAAAACACCACCAGCAAGTGATTTATTAAAGAAAGCTTGCAATATACAAAGTGGAAGTGCGTTAGGAGCTAATGAAACTGTTGCGACAATATCTCGCGATAAGTTAAAAGAAATAGCAGAAATTAAAATGCCAGACTTAAATGCGAATGACATTGAGGCTGCAATGAATATTATTGCAGGTACTGCTAAAAACATGGGAATCGTTGTTGAGGACTAATCGCATTTAGGTTGTAAATACAATCTAAATCGTGGGAGGAGATTCCGTTAAACCACATTTAGGAGGAATAAATATGCCAAAAAGAGGTAAAAACCTTCAGACAGCGATTACTAAATTAGAAAAAGGTAAACGCTATGAAGTAGCGGAAGCTGTAAAACTTGTAAAAGAGTTGAGCTTCGAGAAATTTGATGCAACTGTAGAATTAGCAATTAGATTGAATGTTGACCCACGTAAAGCGGATCAAAATATCCGTGGTGCTATGGTATTACCACATGGTACAGGTAAAACACAAACAATCTTAGTGTTTGCTAAAGGTGAACAAGCAAAACAAGCTGAAGAAGCAGGGGCTGACTTCGTTGGAGACAGCGAAATGGTAGCGAAAGTTCAAGGTGGATGGATGGACTTTGATGTAGTAGTTGCTACACCAAACATGATGAGTGAAGTAGGTAAACTAGGTCGAGTGTTAGGACCAAGAGGTTTAATGCCGAACCCAAAAACTGGAACTGTTACAATGGATGTTACAAAAGCAATCAGTGAAATTAAAGCTGGTAAAGTAGAGTACAGAAATGATAAAGTTGGGAATGTTCAAGTTCCTGTAGGTAAAGTATCATTTGATGGAAATAAAATTGAGGAAAACATTATTGCGATGTATACTCAATTGATGAGAATCAAACCAGCAACAGTAAAAGGTACGTATGTACAAAATATTTCAATTTCATCTACAATGGGACCTGGTATCAAGTTAGATGCCGATTCACTTGTAGTAGGTTAATATATAACTAATAAAGCATGGTTAGTGTTCCGTAGACAGTAGGTGCTAAAGGCTTAATTTCCTACCGAGGTAAAAATCATTATTATGATTATCCTCTTTTGTCTATTGATAAGAGAGGTTTTTGATTAGAAAAGCAGGAGGTGGAATAAATGAATGAGTTAATACTTCAACAAAAACAAAATGAAGTAAGTGCTCTAACTGCTAAAATCAATGAATCAGCATCAGTAGTAGTAGTGGATTATTTAGGATTAACAGTTTCTCAAGTAACTGATTTGCGTAGAAGACTACGAGCAGAAGGTTGTGAAATGAAAGTAATCAAAAATAACATCGTTAGACGTGCTGCAAAAGAAGCTGGTTACGAAGAGTTAGTAGATTCACTAACAGGTCCAAACGCAATCGCTTTCTCAAATGAGGATTCAATTGCTGCAGCTAAAGTATTATATGACTTTGCTAAAGATAATAAGATGCTTGACTTAAAAGTTGGGGTTATCGATGGTAACTATGTTAGTAACGAAGAACTAATGGTATACGCAACAATTCCATCAAGAGAAACTTTGTTAACAATGTTAGCAGCTGGTATGATGGGTACTGTAAAAGATTTAGCGATCTCATTACACTTGTATACTGAAGAGGATTCTGAAGAATAAGAATTCAACAATTATAATTTTAAAGACAATTTCCGTGAAGGAAGTAAATAAAGTCTATTTAGACTGATAGGAGGATTAAATTAATGGCTAAATTAACAAGAGATGCTTTTATTGAAGCATTAAAAGAAATGACTATTTTAGAAGTAAAAGAATTAGTTGATGCTATGAAAGAAGAATTTGGTGTAGATCCAAGTGCTGTGGCTGCTGCTGCACCTCAAGCTGCTGCTGATACTGCTCCAACTGAAGTAAGCGTAGTTTTAACTAGCCCTGGTGCTAAGAAAATTGCAGTAATCAAAGTGGTTAAAGAATTAACTGGTTTAGGATTAAAAGAAGCAAAAGCATTAGTTGATGGTGCACCAACACCTATTAAAGAAGGTATTAAACCTGAAGAAGCAAGTGAAATTAAAGCACAGTTAGAAGAAGCTGGAGCAATCGTAGAAGTTAAATAATTTTGGTAATAATCTGGGCAGAATATTTTTCTGCCCAGAGATTTCCATAAAAAGGTGATTAAATGAATCACTACTATATGAATAATAACGATCTAAAAAGTGAGCCTAAAGAAATAAGGGCTGTTTTTAGCGTTTGTAGTTTCTCTTTTATTACTGATAATGGTGTATTTTCAAAAGGTAGTGTTGATTACGGTTCAAAAGTACTTATTAATGCATTGAGTAAGTATTTTGAAACTATACCATTAAAAGGAAAGAGAGTATTGGATGTAGGCTGTGGTTATGGACCAATCGGGATAGTTTTGGGTACGCTCTACCCTAAACTTAGAATGGATATGGTCGATATTAGTGATAGAGCGATCGAGTTAGCTAGGAATAATATAAAACTCAACAATGTTAGTAACGTTTCTATATTTAAGTCTAATTTGTACGACAATGTGACAAATAAATATTCGATTATTATTTCAAACCCACCGATTAGAGCGGGTAAGCACATCGTTCATGCGATACTTGAGAATGCTAAAAAGTATTTAGAAGATTTAGGTGAATTATGGATTGTTATTCAGAAAAAGCAAGGCGCTCCTTCGGCTAAGAAAAAGATGATTCATGTCTTTGGAAATGCTGAGGTAGTAGAACGTGATAAAGGCTATTTTATTATTAGGAGTATAAACAAGAATTAATTTTATACTTTTACCTAATGTGAAATGTGGTTATTTATCCTATATTTATATATTAAATGAGGGGTGAAAAACATGAACTACAAAGTAGAAAAATTTGGTAGACATAGAGAAAGAAGAAACTACTCTAGAGTTAAACTAAATGCTGAGTTACCAGGTTTAATTGATATCCAATTAAACTCATTTGAGTGGTTCTTGAATGACGGATTGAAGGAATTATTTGATTATATATCTCCAATTGAGAATCATGCTGGAAATATTAAAATGTATTTCGGAGATTATGAATTTGAGGAACCAGTTCGCGATATTGCAGAATCAAAACGTAGAGAAGTGAATTATTCTAGTAAATTAAAAGTCAACGTTAAATTGGTTTTTGAAGAGACTGGAGAAATAAAGGAACAAAAACTTTATTTAGGTGATGTACCTATGATGACTCCAGAAGGAACTTTTGTTATTAATGGTGCCCAAAGGGTTATAGTTACTCAAATTATTCGTTCTGCGGGTGTGTATTTTACTAAAGAATTTGATAAGAAAAGAAATGACATAATTCATGCTGGTCAAGTTATCCCAACTAGAGGTGCTTGGTTAGAATTTGAAATTAAGTCAAAAGATGAGTTATATGTTAAATTGGATAGATCTAAGAAACTGGAGCTTTCTGTTTTGGCAAGAGCTTTAGGTGTTTCTAAAAATGAAGAGATTATCGATTTACTTGGAGATAGTAAGCATTTATTAGAGACTTTGGCTAAGGATTCAACAACTGATACTGATTCTGCTCTTTTGAAGGCTTTTAGCACAATTAGAAATGGTGAACAAGGTACAGTAGATGGGTCTAAGGGTACTATCATTGCTCGTTTCTTTGATCCGAAGAGATATGACTTAGCACCAGTAGGTAGATATAAAGTAAACAAAAAATTAGATGTATTAGAAAGAGCGAAAGGATTAATCTTGGCTCAAGATATAGTAAATAATGAGACTGGTGAAATTGTTGTTGAGAATGGTACTTTAATTGATGATGAGACGGTAAACATTATTAACCAAAACAGAGATTCAATTACAAGGGAATTAAATTATTCTGGTAATTGGTTTGATGATCCTATCTATGTTGAATCGCTTGACGTTAATATTAAAGATGGTGAAGATTATAAAGTTATAAGAGTTGTTGGAAATTATTCAAAAGAGACTCTTACTACAATAACTCCTTCAGACATTTTTGCTTCAATGAGTTATTATATTAACTTATTTGATGGTGCTGGTTATGATATGGTTATTGACCATTTACAAAATAGAAGATTAAGACTAATTGGTGAATTATTACAAAATCAATTTAGAATAGGTCTAACTAAAATTGACAAACGTATTCGTGAGAACATGTCAACGAAGGATCCTACTGAGATGAAACCAAGTAATCTTATTGAGAGTAAACAATTGTCTTCAACTATTAAAGAATTCTTTGGTAGTTCACAGTTGTCTCAATTTATGCAGCAAACTAATCCTTTAGATGAGTTGACGCATAAGAGAAGAATTTCAGCTTTAGGACCTGGTGGGTTATCAAGAGAGAGAGCCTCTTACGAAGTTCGAGATGTACATTACTCTCACTATGGAAGAATTTGTCCAATCGAGACTCCTGAGGGACCCAACATTGGTCTAATTAATAGTTTAAGTATTTACGCAAAAGTAAACAAATATGGTTTTATAGAAACTCCATATTATAAAGTTGATAAGGAAACTGGTAGAGTACTGGACGAAAAGTTAGAGTACTTATCAGCTGATGTAGAGGAAAAATTCGTTATAGGTCAGGCGAATATTAAACTAGATAAAGATAACGTAATACTTGATACGGAAATTGTAGCTAGATATAACGGAGAAACTAAGCTATATAAAACTGAAAAGGTTGACTATATTGATGTTTCTCCTAAACAAATTGTTTCAGTTTCGACAGCTTGTATTCCGTTCTTAGAACATGATGATGCAAACCGTGCATTGATGGGTTCTAACATGCAACGTCAAGCGATTCCGCTACTAAGAACTGAAGCTCCATTTGTTGGTACTGGTATTGAGCATAAAGCTGCTCAAGACTCAGGAAGTGCAATTGTTGCTAGAGAAGATGGTGTTGTTGAATACGTAGATGCAAATAAAATTGTGACTAAAACAAAAGACGGTGAGCGTACTTATGATTTGCAGAAATTCAAGAGATCGAATCAATCTACAAATTTAACTCAAAGACCGATTGTAAAAGTTGGAGATAAGCTTAAAAAGTCTGATATTATTGCAGATGGTTCGGCTATGGATAAAGGTGAATTAGCAGTAGGTAGAAATGTAACAGTTGCATTCATGACGTGGAATGGATATAACTATGAAGATGCAATTGTAATGAGCGAAAACTTGGTTATAGATGATGTTTATACATCTATACATATTGAGGATTATCAAGTAGAAGTTCGCGACACAAAAGTTGGGAAAGAAGAAATCACAAGAGAGATACCAGGAGCAGAATCTGAGTCACTAAGAAACTTAGATGAACGAGGAATTGTAAGAGTTGGTGCAGAAGTTAAAGCGGGTCAAATCGTAGTTGGTAAAATTACTCCAAAAGGGCAAGCTGATCTTTCTAACTTTGAAAAACTGATATTTGCGATTTATTCTGAGAAAGCTCGTGATGTAAAGGATACTTCATTAAGAGTTCCACACGGTGGTGGAGGGATTGTAGCTCAAGTTCAATATTTCTCTACTGAAAATGGAGACGAATTATCAAGTGGAGTAAATGAACTAGTAAGAGTTTATATCGTTCAAAAACGTAAGATTCATGAAGGGGATAAAATGGCTGGACGCCATGGTAATAAGGGTGTTATCTCTAAAATATTACCAGTTGAGGATATGCCGTTTTTAGAGGATGGTACGCCAGTTGATATTATGTTGAATCCTTTAGGTGTTCCTTCTCGTATGAATATAGGTCAAATCTTAGAAATCCATTTAGGTATGGCGGCTAAGAAATTAGGTGTACATATTGCTACTCCTGTATTTGATGGAGTAAAGGCTAACGATTTAGCTCTAATCATGGATGAGGCTGGCATGGCTCCAGACGGAAAAACAGCAGTTTATGATGGTAGAACAGGTATAAAATATGACAACCGTGTTTCTGTTGGAGTAATGTATATGGTTAAGCTAGCGCACATGGTTGATGACAAACTACATGCTCGTAGTGTTGGTCCATATATCTTAGTTACGCAACAACCTATGGGTGGTAAAGCTCAAAACGGTGGTCAACGTTTCGGTGAGATGGAAGTATGGGCACTAGAAGCATATGGTGCAGCTTATACGTTACAAGAAATCCTAACTGTTAAATCTGATGATATTATTGGTAGAAACAAAGTCTTTAAAGCTATTGTTAATGGTACTCCGATTCCTGAAGGATCTGTACCTGAGTCATTTAGAGTTTTAATTAAAGAGTTACAAGCGTTAGGAATTAGCGTTAAATTAATCACTACTAATGGTGAGGACGAGGTTAATAAGTCTCTTGTTCAAGATGGAGAAGAAGATTATATTACTAAGTTCGGAATTAAAAATATGTAAGGGGTGTTAATGTGAGTAAAAAATACGAATACATTCAAGTTCAATTAGCATCACCAGCTGAAATAAGAGGATGGTCTTACGGAGAAGTTAAGAGTGGAGAGACTATTAACTACCGTACGAGCAAACCCGAAAGAGATGGACTATTCTGTGAAATAATTTTTGGTCCACAAAAAGACTATCAATGTGCTTGTAGTAAGTCTAAAAGACAGACTGATATAGGTAAAAGATGTGAAAAATGTGGAGTTGAAATTACTGAAAGTAAAGTGCGTCGTGAAAGAATGGGACATATTGAATTAGCTGCTCCTGTTATTCATGAATGGTACTTTAAGAGTGGTAAACTTGCTACTTTATTAGAGATGAAAAAAGATGATTTAAGAAGAATTATCTATTTAGCTTCTTATATTGTGGTTCAACCTGGAGATACTGAATTAACTAAAGGTCAGATTTTATCTGAACAAGATCATGCAAAGTATTTAGCTGTGTATGGAGGAAGATTTAAAGCTTTGACAGGTGCTGAAGCTATAGACAAATTACTTAGTGAAATAGATTTAGAAGAAGAAAGTCAGATTCTTAGAAGAAATTTAGAGATTTCTCCAAAACAAAAACGTGTTCACTACATAAAGCGTTTAGAGATAGTTGAATCTTTCTTGAACTCAGAAAATAAACCTGAGTGGATGGTATTACATGTATTACCTGTTTTACCACCAGACTTACGTCCATTAGTTCAATTAGATGGTGGTCGTTTCGCTACAACTGACTTAAATAAATTATATAAAAGAATAATTGACAGAAATAAGCGTCTTAGAAAGTTATATGCTCAAAATGCACCTTATCTGATGATTAAAAATGAAAAACGTATGATTCAAGAAGCTGTTGATGCTTTGATTGACAACTCTAGTAAAAAGAATCGACGTGTTATGGAAAAAAATAGACCATTAAAGTCTTTATCAGAGTCACTTCAAGGTAAACAGGGTAGATTTAGACAAAATTTATTAGGTAAACGTGTTGACTATTCTGGTCGTTCAGTTATCGTTGTTGGACCGGATTTACAAATGCATCAGTGTGGTCTACCTAAGAAAATGGCTTTATCATTGTTTAGACCATTTGTTATTAGAGAAATGATTGCGCGCGAGTTAGAACCGAATATGAGTACTAATAAGGCGAAGATTTTAATAGATAAAGAAGATCCATTAGTTTGGGGAGTATTAGAAGAAGTAATTAGAGAGCATCCTGTTTTGTTAAACCGCGCTCCAACGTTACATAGACTAGGTATCCAAGCATTTGAGCCTAAATTAGTAGAAGGAAAGGCTATTCGTTTACACCCATTAGTAACTCCGGCATTTAATGCGGATTTCGATGGTGACCAAATGGCTGTACACGTTCCGCTAAGTGCAGAGGCTCAAGCAGAAGCAAGGTTATTAATGTTAGCATCAAATAATATCTTAAACCCTAAGGACGGGAAACCAGTTGTTACCCCATCTCAAGATATGGTATTAGGAAACTTCTATTTAACAATTGAAAGAGCGGGAGAAATTGGTGAAGGTTCAGTATTTAAGGATATCGATGAGGTTGTATTAGCGTTTGAAAATGACAGAATTTCTTTACATTCTAGAATTGCGATACCTGCTAAAATCTTCGTTGATGCGAAATTTACTGATGAACAGAGGGAAAAATATTTGATTACCACTTATGGTAAGTTAATTTTTAACGAAATTATTCCTAATAAGTATTTCCCTAATCAATTTCCGTTTGTTAACGAACCTACTTATGAGAATTTAACAGCTAAGATTGATGATAAATTCTTTGTTGCAAAAGGGGAAAGTATTACTGAGAAAATAAAAAAAGCACCAGTTATTTCTGCATTTAAAAAAGGTTTCTTAGCTGATCTTATATCTCATGTACTAAAAATATGTCACACAACTGAAACCTCTAAGATGCTTGATAAGATGAAAGATTTAGGATTTAAATACTCAACACTTGCAGGTATTACAGTTGCATCAAGTGATGTAAAAGTAATAGAGTCTAAGGAAAAAGTTGTTGACAATGCTAATAATCTTGTTAAGAAGTACAACAAAGCTTTTGAACGTGGTTTACTAACTGATGAAGAACGTTATAAGAAAGTTATTAAACAATGGGATAAAGCTAAAGCATTACTAGAAAATGATATTAAAAAGGAAATGGCTGATAAAGCCGACGTAAATCACATATTCATGATGGCGCATTCCGGCGCTCGTGGGAATGCATCGAACTTTACTCAGTTGGAAGGAATGCGTGGATTGATGGCGAATCCAGCAGGGAAAACAATTGAGTTACCAATTATATCTGCCTTTATAGAGGGATTAACTATGAGTGAGTTCTTTATTTCTACTCATGGTGCGCGTAAAGGTTCTACGGATACTGCACTTAAGACAGCAGACTCAGGGTACTTAACTAGACGTTTAGTTGATGTGTCTCAGGAAGTAATTATTGTTGAAGAAGATTGTGGTACTGATAAAGGGGCGTTCGTTGAGGATGTTGTTAATGACGATGGCACTCTAATTGAAGGATTAAGAGATAGAATTATTGGAAGATATGCGAGTAAAGACATATTTGACAAAAAGACGAAACAAATTATTGTTTCAAGAAATGAATATATTACAGAAGACTTAGCTGATGCAGTTATTGGTAGCGGATACAAGAAGGTTCCAATTAGAACTAACTTAAATTGTGATAGTAAAACTGGGTTATGTATTAAGTGTTATGGTAAAAACCTTGCGACAGGTGGAATTGTGGAAATTGGTGAAGCAGTTGGTACTATCGCTGCTCAATCAATTGGAGAGCCTGGTACTCAGTTAACTATGCGTACATTCCATACCGGTGGAGTTGCAGGTAGCGATATTACTCAAGGTTTACCAAGAATTGAGCAATTATTTGAAGCTAGAAAACCAAAGAACTCAGCTTTATTAGCCGAGAATTCGGGTGTTGTTAAAAGCATCGAACTAGGAGATAATAAGTACTATATTGTTATAGAAGGTAAATACGAAACTAAAGAACATAAAACTGATTCAGCATCTGTTAGGTTAGCTGTTGCAGTTGGTGATCAAGTTCATGTTGGTAGTAAATTAACTGAGGGTACAATTTCTCCTAAAGAACTTCTAAGAGCTACTAATGCGGTACAAGTTCAAGATTATATCCTTAAAGAAGTACAAAAAGTGTATCGTTCGCAAGGTGTTGAAATTCAAGATAAACATATAGAAGTTATTATTGGACAGATGTTTAAAAATGTTTTAATAATAGAAGAGGGAGATACTAATTTACTTCCAGGTTCCATTATTTCTAAACAGAAGTATTATGAAGCTAATAAAGTTGCTTTCATGAATGGTAAAAAACCTGCAATTGCTAGAACTGAAGTACTTAGTATTACTAAATCAGCAGTTAATTCAGAATCATTCTTAAGTGCTGCGTCATTCCAGCAAACAACTAAAGTACTAACAGATGCAGTTATACAAGGTAAAAAAGACCATCTAAGAGGATTGAAAGAAAATGTTATAATTGGTGGTTTAATTCCAGCAGGAACGGGTATCATATCAAATGTGGATATTGATTATGAAAAACCAGTAGAGGATGAAGTAGAATTCGAATCTGTTGAGAATTTTGACTAAAAAACATAAAACAATTGACATTATATAGTGTTGTCAGTATAATGAATAAGGTTATAGTATTAGGCCTTGCAAGGTGCAAGGTCTAATAAAATTAAGTAAAATGAACCACCTGGAAATGTGGAAAGAGAGGAGGAACTGAAATGCCTACTATTAATCAGTTAATTAAGAACGGGCGTACTAGTAAAACGACTAAATCAAAGTCTAGACATTTGAATGTTGGGTTTAATTCAATTCATAAGAAAGCTATCAAAACATTCTCACCTCAGAAACGTGGAGTATGTACTCGTGTTTCTACTATGACACCGCGTAAACCAAACTCTGCTTTACGTAAATATGCCCGTGTAAGATTATCAAATGGACATGAAGTAACAGCTTATATCCCAGGAATTGGACATTCACTACAAGAACATAGTGTTGTTTTAATTCGCGGAGGTCGTGTAAAAGACTTAGCTGGTGTACGTTATCACATCGTTCGTGGTACTCTAGATACTACTGGTGTTGAAGGACGTAAACAAGCACGTTCTAAATATGGGACTAGAAGACCTAAATAATGAAAGGAGGAGATTGGTATGCCACGTAAAGGAAATGTACCTAAAAGAGATGTTTTACCAGATCCGATTTATAATTCAAAATTAGTATCGAGATTAATCAATAGCATTATGCTAGATGGTAAAAAAGGAACTGCTCAGAATATTTTATATGGAGCGTTCGAGAGAATCGGAAAAGCAACTGATCGTAATCCTATCGAAGTTTTTAATGAGGCATTGGATAATATCATGCCTGTATTAGAAGTTCGTGCAAGAAGAGTTGGTGGATCTAACTACCAAGTACCTGTTGAAGTTAGACCTGTTAGAAGAACAACTTTAGGATTAAGATGGTTAACACAGTATTCTCGTCAAAGACATGAGAAAACTATGGAAGAAAGATTAGCAAAAGAAATTATGGATGCAGCAAACGGAATTGGTTCAAGTGTTAAGAAACGTGAAGATACACACAGAATGGCAGAGGCTAATAAAGCATTTGCACATTATCGTTGGTAATAATAGAAAAGGAGTAGTTTAAAATGGCTCGTGAAATAAATTTAGAAAATACACGAAATATTGGTATTATGGCTCATATTGATGCAGGAAAGACTACTGCAACAGAGCGTATATTATACCATACTGGGAAAATTCATAAAATCGGTGAAACACATGATGGTGCTTCACAAATGGACTGGATGGCCCAGGAACAAGAACGCGGAATTACGATTACCTCAGCAGCTACTACGGCTCATTGGAACGATCATCGTATCAATATCATTGATACTCCTGGACACGTAGATTTTACTGTAGAAGTAAGCCGTTCATTACGTGTATTAGATGGTGCTGTAGCCCTTTTAGATGCTCAAGCAGGGGTTGAACCTCAAACAGAAACCGTTTGGAGACAGGCTACAGAATATCTAGTACCAAGAATTTGCTTTGTAAATAAAATGGATAAGATTGGTGCAGACTTCGAATACTCAGTCGATACAATTAAAAATAGGTTAGGTGCTAATGCAGTACCATTACAATGGCCAATTGGAGCAGAAGACAAATTTACAGGAATTATTGACTTAATAGAAATGAAGGCTTATCAATATGACGGTCAATCTGATGAAAAAGCAGTTGAGATTCCTATCCCAGAAGATTTATTAGCAATGGCTGAAATAAAAAGAGATGAAATGATTGAAGCTATTGCAGAATATGATGAAGAACTGATGATGCTTTATTTGGAAGGTGAAGAAATTGACATTCCAAAGATTAAAGAAGCAATACGATTAGGAACTTTATCAGTTAAAATGTTCCCAGTTTTATGTGGAACAGCATTCAAAAATAAAGGTGTTAAGTTGTTACTTGATGCTGTAATAGATTATTTACCATCACCTATTGATGTTCCGGACATCGAAGGGATTTTACCAAATGGTGATGCAGTAAAGAGAAAATCAAGTGACTATGAACCTTTCAGTGCATTAGCATTTAAGGTTATGACCGATCCATATGTTGGTAGGTTAACATTCTTTAGAGTTTATTCAGGATCATTAAAATCAGGATCTTACTTGTATAACTCGAATAAAGGTAAAAAAGAAAGAATTGGACGTATTCTTCAAATGCATGCAAATGATCGTGTAGAAATCCAAGAGGTTTTTGCAGGTGATATTGCTGCTGCTGTAGGGCTTAAGAATACTACTACTGGAGATACATTGTGTTCTGAAAAATCTGAAATAATCCTAGAATCGATGGTATTCCCTGAACCTGTAATTAATGTAGCTATTGAGCCTGACACAAAAGCTGATCAAGATAAGATGGGTGTTGCTTTACAAAAACTTGCAGAGGAAGATCCAACATTTAGAACTTATACTAATGAAGAAACTGGACAAACAATTATTGCTGGTATGGGTGAATTACACTTAGATATCATCGTTGATAGAATGAAACGTGAGTTTAAGGTATCTGCAAACGTTGGGGCTCCACAAGTAAGTTATAGAGAAACATTTACTCAATCAGCTGAAGTTGAAGGAAAATTTGTTCGACAATCAGGAGGACGTGGACAATATGGACATGTCTGGATTAGATTTGAACCCAACAAAGATAAAGGATTCGAATATGTTGATGCTATTGTAGGTGGTGTAGTTCCTAGAGAATATATTCCTGCAGTAGGTAAAGGATTAGAAAGTTCATTAGATAACGGAATTTTAGCAGGTTATCCAATGATTGATATAAAAGCTACGTTATTTGATGGTTCTTACCATGATGTGGATTCAAATGAAATGGCATTTAAAGTAGCAGCAGGAATTGCTCTTAAAAATGCTTTAAGTAAATGTAAACCAATCTTACTCGAACCTATGATGAAAGTTGAAGTTACAACACCTGATGATTATATAGGTGGCGTGATTGGTGATATAACATCAAGAAGAGGGCGTATTGAAGGACAAGAAGCGAGAGGGAATGCTCAGGTAGTAACATCTTTTGTACCTTTAAGTGAAATGTTTGGGTATGCAACTTCATTGAGATCAAATACACAAGGACGAGGAAACTATGCAATGGTATTTAGTCATTACATGGAGTGTCCAAAATCTATTTCTGAAGAGATAATTAAAAAAAGAAATGGGTAAAAATTCTACTTGCAAATAAGTAAGTATTGAGATAAAATAATGAAAAAAGGAAAAAATTAGGAGGATTTTAAAATGGCTAAACAAAAATTTGATAGAAGTAAGCCACATGTTAATGTTGGTACTATTGGTCACGTTGACCATGGTAAAACTACTTTAACTGCTGCTATCACTTTATATTTATCAAAAGTAACAGGAGCCGAAGTAAAAGCTTATGACGAAATAGATGGTGCTCCAGAAGAAAGAGAAAGAGGAATCACTATTAATACTGCTCATGTTGAGTATGAAACTGAATCTCGTCACTACGCACATGTAGACTGTCCAGGACATGCCGATTACGTTAAAAACATGATCACTGGTGCTGCTCAAATGGATGGTGGAATCTTAGTAGTTTCTGCTGCTGATGGACCAATGCCTCAAACAAGAGAACATATCTTATTATCTCGCCAAGTTGGTGTGCCAAGATTAGTTGTTTTCTTAAATAAAACAGACCAAGTTGATGATGAAGAATTACTAGAATTAGTTGAAATGGAAATTCGTGAATTATTAACTGAGTATGAGTTCCCAGGTGATGATATACCTGTAATCATGGGATCAGCTTTATTAGCATTAAATGGTAATCCAGAACATGAAGCTAAAATTGCTGAATTAATGGCAGCAGTAGATGAGTATATCCCTACTCCAGAACGTGATGTTGATAAACCATTCATGTTACCTGTAGAAGATGTATTCAGTATCACTGGTCGTGGTACAGTTGCTACTGGACGTGTTGAACGTGGACGTATTTCTGTTGGAGATCAATGTGAAATCGTTGGTATTAAAGAAACTCAAACAACTACTATTACAGGAGTTGAAATGTTCCGTAAATTATTAGATTATGCTGATGCTGGTGAAAATGTTGGTTGTTTATTACGTGGTACTAAGCGTGATGAAATCGAACGTGGTCAAGTTATCGTTAAGCCTGGTTCAGTTAATCCACATAAAAAATTCAAAGCTCAAGTTTACGTATTAAGTAAAGAAGAGGGTGGGCGTCATACTCCATTCTTCTCTAACTATAGACCTCAGTTCTATTTTAGAACTACTGACGTAACTGGTGTAATTGAATTACCTACTGGTGTAGAGATGGTTATGCCTGGCGACAATGTAGATATGATTGTTAACTTAATCAACCCAATCGCAATCGAGCAAGGTACTAAGTTCTCTATCCGTGAAGGTGGACGTACTGTTGGTGCTGGTAACGTTTCAGAAATTATAGAATAATATAGAAAAATTCATAAAAGTTCCATAATTTATGGGACTTTTTTTGTTATACTATAAATAGGTATAATTTTCAAGTGAGGTAGTTATGGAAAATATTTTAGTAAAAAAAATGATTGAAGATGGACTAACAATTTCTACAGCTGAAAGTTGCACAGGTGGTATGCTTTCTTCATGTATAATAGATGTTCCTGGAGCATCCAATATCATCAGTGAAGCACATGTCACATATTCAAATGAAGCGAAAGTAAAATATTTGAATGTATCTATGGATACTCTTGATACTTATTCAGAATATAGTGAAGAGTGTGCTAGAGAAATGGCAAAAGGTGTTAAAAATCTAGCTGAAACTGATATTGGAGTTTCCATTACCGGGGTAGCTGGGCCTGGCGGAGGAACGCCAAATAATCCTGTTGGTACTGTTTATATAGGTATATCTTATAAAGATACCGATGTATTAAAATTACAACTAAAAGGTAATAGAAGTTCAGTCCGTAAACAAGCAGTTGAAAAGACGATTGAGTTTATAATAGATAAAATATAGGTGATAAAATGATATTTAATACACACACGCACTTAAACGTAAAACAATTTAACGAAACATATGATCAAGTAATTAAGGATTCAATTCTTAAAGGTTTAACCAAAATATTAGTCGTTGGTTTTAATAAAGAGACAATAGAAAAGGCTATAATGTTAGCTGAAAAGTACGAGGAAGTATATGCAACAGTAGGATGGCATCCAGTGGATGCAATATATGCTACAGAAGAATCATTTAAATTAATAGAAAAGTATATAGAACATCCAAAGGTTTTAGCTGTTGGAGAATGTGGTCTAGATTATCATTGGGACACTTCACCAAAAGAAGTTCAAATGAAAGTCTTTAAGCGGCAAATTGAATTGGCAATCAAATATAAAAAACCATTAATAGTTCATAGTAGGGACTCTATGAAAGATACTTATGAATTCTTACTAGAAGAAGGAGCAAGTGAAGTCGGTGGTATTATGCATTGTTATACTGGAAGTGTAGAAATGGTTAAGGATTTCATAGGTTTAAATTTTTTGATTTCCTTAGCTGGTCCAGTAACTTTTAAAAATGCAAAAACCCCAAAAGAAGTTGCTAGAATTGTTCCTTTAGATAAGTTATTAGTTGAAACTGATTGTCCTTATTTGGCTCCTGAACCTATTAGAGGAAAGCAAAATAAGGCATACTATGTTACGTATATTTTGGAGGAAATAGCCAAGATAAAAGAGATAGATTTAAATGAGTTAAAACGCATAACATATAATAATGCGATAAAATTATTTGGAATAGGTGAGTAAGATGAAAAAATCATTAATTATATTAGTATTATTACTTTCTGGATGCACTGCTAGGGAATATAAGATTGATACTACGGAAATTGAATCTGCGGTACAGGAATATTTAGATGAAAATTTAAAGGATATAGAAGCTGATGTTGATATTAATATTAACGAGCTAAACGATTTGATGACTGGTTTAATCAAAGAGGTTGATAAAAGCGTAATTGGTGTAGTTAATTATAATGCAGTTGATCAACCCAATGGAACAGGATCTGGTGTAGTTTATAAGTGTGAGGATGATTATTACTATGCAATCACAAACCATCACGTTGTTGAAGCTTCAAGTAGACTTGAGGTATACTTTGTTGATAAAAGTTTTGTTGAAGCTGAATTAGTAGGTGTAGACTCAGATACAGATTTAGCAGTCATAAAATTTAAAAATGACTCTAATTTAGTTGAAACATCTAATTTTGGTGATGCTAAAGAACTGATTAGAGGACAATTAGTCATAGCTGTTGGTAGTCCTTCAGGATTTACTTACTTCAATTCAGCTACTATGGGAATTGTTTCAGGTATAGATAGATTTGTTGGTATTAAAGATACTGATGATGATGGAATTGATGATGTTTTTGTTAAGATGCTCCAACATGATGCAGCTATTAATCCAGGAAATAGTGGGGGACCGTTATTTAATATGGAGGGTGAAATTGTCGGAATCAATTCATTAAAACTTGTAAGCGATCAAATTGAAGGTATGGGATTTAGTATACCAGTTGATATTACCCTAAGAGTTATTGAAGATTTAGAGGAATATGGTGAAGTAAAACGTGCTCGCCTAGGAGTATGGATTGGCGATGTTAGATTTTGGGAAGAAGCACCTGTAGATTTAGATAGAGGATGCTATGTCTCTGATATTGTGTTAGGTGGACCGGTAGACACAACTTCTGATTTAGAAATAGGTGATATAATAGTAGGATTTGAAGATCAGAATATAGATGGATTATCGCAACTTAAAGATTTATTATTCCAATATCACCCGGGTGAAACAGTAAAAATAAGATACTATAGAGAAGGTGAATATTTCATTACTACTGTTGTTTTAGGTGAAATGTAGTCATTAAGCCCTATTACTATACTATAGGAATCATTAGAAAGTTATGGTAAGATAAGGATAAGGTTAATTAAGAATTATGCTAATGGATTAAAAAATTAGTCAATTAGTTAATTGTATTTTTATAATTAATAGCGCTTCATGTGGGGAAAGAGAGCTATTATACAATCATAAATAATTATGAAGAAAGTGAAGTAGTAGAGGAGAAATATGAAAAAGACCAGAAGAAGAATATTTGATAGACCCGATGGTAAATTACTAAGAAAATTATCACATAACGGTAAAATTATTCCGTTCGTAATGCCAAGGAGAGTTGATTCTACAAACCAATATAATCAAAATATCAGTATTGATAATGCTGAAAAAGTTCTTAAGGAAGTTAACGAAGAACACAATTTATCAGCAGGTATTATGGATTTAGTTATTACAGCTATGGTTAGAACTATATCTCAAATGCCTAAAGTAAATCGTTTTATAGTGGGTAAGAAAATCTATGCTAGAAACGATATAAGTGTATCGTTTGCAGTTAAAAAAGATATGAATGAAAATTCAGAAACAACAGAGGTTAAGATTCATTTTGAGCCAACTGATACGCTTAGTGATGTATCTAAGAAGATCAGAAGTGTAATTGTAGAGAATAAGGGAGATCATGCAGAAAATGATCAAGATGTATTTACTAAGATCTTGAGATATTTTCCTGGGTTCTTGATTACTTTTATTATAGGATTTATTAAGTTTCTAGATAGATTGGGAATAATGCCTAAGTTTGTTTATAAAATTAGTCCTTTTCACGCAAGTTTCTTCTTAGTTAATTTGGGATCACTAAGAATAGATTCTGTTTATCATCACTTGTATGAGATAGGTACTGTCTCTTGGTTTGTTGGACTAGGTAAAAAGAAATCTGAAAACATTATTCAAAGAGATGGGAGTGTCAAGAGAAGAAAATACATGGAAATTAGATATAGTATTGATGAAAGGATTACGGATGGCTATTACGCAGCAAATGCTCTTAGACTAATGACCAAATATATGAATAATCCTAAAATACTATTAGATCCTCCTAAAGAAGTTGTTGAGGATAATGAAATCTAGATTTTATTCAAATAAGTAGAATGGGTATCATTAATTTGATACCCATTAAATAAATAATAAAATTGACTACAAAGGAGTAGAATATGAAACTGTTTATAGATACGGCTAATATTGAAGAAATAAGAGAAGTAGCTGAGATGGGTGTTGTATGTGGTGTTACCACGAATCCTAGCTTGATTGCAAAAGAAGGTAGAGACCTAGTTGAAGTTATTAAAGAAATATCAGGATTAGTCGATGGTCCTATCAGTGGTGAGGTTATGAGTGATGACCATTTAGGTATGATTGAGGAGGCAGAGGTGATTTCTAAGATACATAAGAATATTGTTGTTAAAATACCGATGACTCAAGAAGGGTTAAAAGCAGTTAAGGTATTGTCTAAAAGAAATATAAAAACTAATGTTACATTAGTATTTAGTGCTACTCAAGCATTGCTAGCATCTAGAGCTGGAGCAACATATGTTAGTCCCTTTGTAGGTAGACTTGATGACATTTCTCATGATGGAATTGAGTTAGTATCTCAAATTGCTGATATCTACGAAATTCACCAGATAAATACTGAAATAATTTCAGCAAGTATTAGGAATCCTAATCATGTAATAGAATCTGCTTTGGCTGGTGCAAACATTGCAACTGTACCATATAGAATATTGATGCAATGTTTAAAACATCCACTAACTGATAAAGGAATTGAAAAATTCAAATCTGATTCCTTAAATACTAAGTAGTTTTGTAGTAAATATCCTCTAGATTTGATCCTTTAGTTTTTCCTGAGATTAGATCTAGTTTTCTTTTGCCTACAAATTCGGGCTTAGTAAACCATGCATTCTCCTTATCCATCATATAAAACTCTATTAACTCTGCCCATATTTGTTTGGCATAACCCTTGTCGTCTTCTAATAATTTATTGTTATTATCATATCCTGTCCAAACTCCTATAGTAATTTGTGGATTATACCCAATCATCCAATTATCAAAATCTGTTGATCCACTTTTACCCGAATAGCGATGTGATAACTTATTAGTTATTGAACTACCTGTTACGCTTAATGATCCGTTTAAGTTAGTATTGAACATATGTGTAAGCATATCATTTATAATATAAGTGTTTTCCTCATCAAAGCGACCAAGGTTTTTTACGTAATTTTGATATATTAAATTATCGTTCACAAAAACTCTGTTAATGATTTTCGGTTCAGGTTGTTTTCCGTATGAAGCAAAGCAATTATAGGCAGATGTGATTTCCTCAAGAGATACAGTGTTAGTACCTAATGCTATTGTCGGATTATTTGAGATCTTTTGTTTGAAATTAAAGTCCTTCAGACTCTCGATGAAAGAATCAACTCCAAGAAAGAGTAGTGTTTTTACTGCGTAGATATTATCAGATGTAGCTAGTGCATATGTCATTGTGATTTCATCATTAAAATATTGATTGTCATAGTTTCTAGGTGAATATGACTTTGTTCCATCTATATAAAATGTTGTTGGAGTGCTCTCAAATGTTGAGAATGGTTTGAATCCATATTCTAGTGCAGTATAGTAAAGAAATGGTTTTATGGAAGAACCGGGTTGTCTATAGGAATTTGTAGCTCTATTAAATTCTGAATCAGTATAATTTTTTCCACCAATAATGGTTAATATATTACCTGTATTAGGTTCAATTACATAGATTGAAGCTTCTAATTCATTTGGTGTATTTTTTATTATATGGTTGGCTTTGTTGTAAAGATCTTTGTTTAATGTCGTATATACATCAATCTTTGAGAATCTTCTTGAGAATGAAATATCATTTAATTTGTTGATTACTTCATTTTGGAAGTAGTAAATATTACTTTTATAGTTTTTATTTATGCTTAATAATATAGGTTTTCTATTCATGAAATCGTCTTTGGAGACATTACCATCTTTGTACATTTCACTCATGATTAGATTGACTCTTTTAATATTATTTTGGAGTTGTTTAATGGGAGAATAGATTTCTGGAGCATTTAATATGGCTATCAAACTAGCACTCTCTTCTATAGTTAAATCAATCGCAGGTTTATTGTAAAAATAGTGTGAAGCATCTTCTATTCCATAAATTCCGTGGCCAAAGTAAACGCTATTGAGGAATCCTTCCAGGATATCATTTTTTGAATATTTATTCTCTATTAGTAGCGCCAAATAAACTTCTTTAAGTTTTCTGGAATAAGTTTGACTGTTTGTTAGAAAGATATTTTTGACATATTGTTGTGTAATTGTTGAAGCTCCGCCTTTAATCTCTCTTGATAATGTGTTTACGACTAAAGTTTTAACTATTCTAAGAAAATCAAATCCACTGTGTGTGTAAAACTTTTTGTCCTCTATAGATACAAGAGCATTAATAACGTTAGGTGATACTTCATCAAGATTTACCCAAGTCGAAGGGTGATTGTTTATTGTAGACAAATAGGGCTCATTCTTATAATCATAAAATGTAGTTCTTTTTAAATAATAAATATCATCCGGTAACTTGTTGAAAATATATGTATAGCTTGAAAATAAAAGGACTATAGATGAAAAAAATAGTATTTTTAGTATTCTTCTTAATGTCATAAAATCACCAGTTTTATTTTTTGTCTTATTTTATGAAAAACAATTAGCAAATTTTGTTAATATAATGTATAATATTTTGGTGTTACAATTTTGATAGAAAGAGGTGGTTGTATGTCACTTACATGTGGAATCGTTGGGTTACCTAATGTTGGGAAGTCAACCTTATTTAATGCTCTAACGAAAGCAGGGGCTGTAGCAGCTAACTATCCATTTGCGACTATTGAGCCTAATGTAGGTGTGGTAGAAGTACCAGACGATAGATTAAGTGTTTTGAATGAAATGTTTTCTCCAAAAAAACTGATCCCGACTTTATTTGAATTCACAGATATTGCTGGACTAGTTAAAGGAGCTTCTAAAGGAGAAGGTTTGGGGAATAAGTTTTTATCACACATCAGAGAAGTGGATGCTATTGCTCAAGTAGTTCGATGCTTTGTAGATTCAAATATAACTCATGTAGATGGTATGGTTGATCCTCTTAGGGATATAGAGACAATCAACTTAGAGCTAATACTAGCGGATATAGAAGTTATAGAGAAAAGACTACCGAAGATTGAGAAAAAGGCTTTATTAAAGACAGACAAGGAAATAGTAAGAGAATACGAAGTTCTGGTAAAAGTTAAAGAGGCACTAGAAAATGAGTTACCTGCACGTAGTGTGCCATTAAATATAAATGAACTAAAAACTATTAAACATTACAGCTTTTTAACCTTAAAGCCTATGCTTTATGTAGCTAATATATCATTAGACGAACTAAAAACAGGAAACGATTTTGTAAAGGATATTGAAGAATATGCTGGGAAGTATAACGATAAAGTTATTGTCGTTAGTGCACAAATTGAATCTGAACTTTCTGAACTAGAAAATGATGAAAAGGAAATGTTTCTAGAGGATTTGGGTATTAATGAGTCTGGTCTTGATAAGCTTATTAGAGAATCATATTCCTTATTAGGATTAAAAACATATTTCACTGCTGGAGAGAAAGAAGTTAGAGCATGGACATATAGTGATGGAATGAATGCAAAAGAATGTGCTGGTATTATCCACAGTGATTTTGAAAGAGGATTTATAAGAGCTGAAACTATAGCTTACGGGGATTTAGTAGATGCTGGTAGTGAAAAAATCGCTAAAGAAATTGGGAAGATGCGATTAGAGGGAAAAGATTATGAAGTTAAGGATGGAGATGTACTTCACTTCAGATTTAACGTCTAGACTTTCATATAACTACCTAATTAGTTTAAATGCCTAGATTTAAACTGGTCCGAGAAAAGTGGACACAATAAAAAACCATTAAGCATGATATCTAAACTCAATAGGAGTCATGCTTTTTTATTTTATGTTGATGCCTTCGATTGTTGTAATTAATCATATAATACATTTAATTCTAAAGATTATTCCACAATTAAACCGAGTGTCACATATTTTTTAGCAAACTGGTTTGATAAAATTGACATAGATATTTGATTAATGTATCATAGTATATATTATAAGTGAGGAAATAGGCGTAATTCCTATACTACCCCAGTAACTGTAAAGTCAGATACTCACTCGGTACATTCCCTGGGGAAAGGGTGTATGGTAGTGAATCTATTTTTAACACTATCATACGATAGTGTTTTTTAATGGAGGAACTATGGAAAAAAGTTTACAAAGAAACATAAAAATTATTGAAAACTATTTAGGAAAGGGGAATGCAGCTACTGCATCTCAATTTGATGCGAATGCAAATATTACTAGTAAGAACATAGCTACTCTTTCTGCAGAGTTGAATAAGTATGAAAATATTCAAGTTAATAGATATTTATTGAAAAACAAAATATCTCAGCTATTTGGTAATGAACTAGGTGAGGAGTATTTAAGACAATTAGAAAATCATGAAATATATACTCACGATGAAACTAGCGTAAAACCTTATTGTGCAAGTGTTAGTATGTATCCATATTTATTTAATGGGTTAAAGGATTTAGGTGGTGATTCCAAAGCTCCAACTAATATTGATTCTTTTTGTGGTTCCTTTGTAAATCTTGTGTTTGCATTATCTTCCCAGTTTGCTGGAGCAATAGCCACTGTTGAGTTTTTAATGTACTTTGATTATTTCATTAAAAAAGAATGGGGTGATGATTACTATCTTAGAAGTAATCAAACTGCTACAATAGGTTTAAGGACTAAAACAATTGAACAAAAGATTGAGGGTTATTTACAACAAATTATATACTCCATTAATCAACCAGCTGCTGCTAGGGGCTATCAGAGCGTGTTTTGGAATATCTCAATATTTGATAAGTCATATTTCCATAGTATATTCTCAGATTTTACCTTCCCTGATGGAACTAAACCAAATTGGGATAGTTTAAACTGGTTACAAAAGAAGTTTCTAAGTTGGTTCAACAAGGAAAGAGAAGGAGCACTATTAACTTTTCCCGTCGTTACAGTTGCTTTACTAACTGACGGCACTGACGTAACTGATTCTGAATATAGGGAAGTAATATCTAAGGAACTATCAGAAGGACAAAGTATGTTCATTTATATGAGTGAGAGCGCTGACTCATTAGCTTCTTGTTGTCGATTAAGAAATGAACTTATTGATAATACATTCAGTTATTCCCTTGGTGCAGGGGGAGTTGCTACAGGAAGCATCAATGTAATTACTATGAATATAAATAGACTAATTCAGTTAGATAAGGACATTACTGAAGAAGTTAAGAAGATTCATAAGTATCAATATGCATATAGACGGATAATAGAAGAATTTAAGGAGTCAGGATTGCTACCAGTCTACGATGCTGGATATATTGATTTAGGTAAGCAATTTTTGACAATAGGTATAAATGGATTAGTTGAAGCAGCTGAAAGTAAAGGAATAAGTCCAAGAATAACTAGCGAGTATGAATCATTTGTTAGTAGTATCCTAAAACCAATATATGAAGTAAATAAGGAGGGTGCAAAAGAATATGGTGTTATGTTTAATACAGAATTTGTACCTGCTGAAAACTTAGGGGTTAAGAATTCAAAGTGGGATAAAGAGGATCGATTAATTGTTAGTCGAGATTGTTATAACAGTTATTTTTATGCAGTTGAAGATGAAACAATTTCACCTATTGATAAGTTCAAACTGCACGGACACTCGTTTAATAAATATTTAGATGGAGGTAGTGCACTTCACTTAAATTTAGATGAGCACCTAGATCAACATCAATACAAGCAGTTAATAAAGATAGCAGCTTTAAATGGAACAAATTATTGGACAGTTAATGTCAAGAATACTGTTTGTAATATGTGTGGATACATTAGTAAACATACGCTTTGTGAATGTCCAAGTTGTGGCTCACAGAATGTAGATTATGCTACAAGGATAATTGGATATCTAAAAAGAGTATCAAGTTTTTCATCTGATCGCCAAAACGAAGAATTAAAGAGACACTATTCATAATGAATTATTATGATTTTAAGATAACATTCAATGAAATCCCACAAGAAATATCTATTGTGTTTTCAATAACTGGTTGTGGTGGAAAATGTTTTGGATGTCACTCTGAATTTCTTCATGATAGAGATAATGGAAATAAATTAGAACTTGATATGTACAAAAGTATTTTATCAGACAACCAAAGCCTTGCTACTACTGTATTGTTTCTTGGTGGAGAATGGGAAGTTGATTTAATTGAATATCTTAAAATAGCAAAGAAATTTGGGTATAAGACAGCATTATATACGAGTAGTAACTATAGAGACATCACTTTTAGGCTAAAATATAGTTTAGATTATTTGAAGGTTGGTAAATATATTGATGGACTAGGTGGATTAGAGTCAGTACTTACTAATCAAAAGTTAATCAGGCTTAAGCCAAAAAGAAAAGATGTTACTCATTTGTTTTGGCCTCAATCAAAACCAAAATAGGAGTGATTATCATGGGAATATGTCAAATATGTGGTGAGAATAATAAGTGTGCACTTGATCAAGTTGGTATGAAGGAAGAATGCTGGTGTGAGTCGGTTGAATTTTCTAAAGAAATGATTAACCGACTGAAGGAAAAAGGCATCACTGATTGTATTTGTAGAAATTGTTATTCTAGGTTAATGGAAAGTCTTAATAGCTGATACGGATTATCAGTGTCAAAATTGAAAAGAATATAGTTTACATTAATTAGTAACTATGATAAAATATTTAGGCGAGAAATTCGCACCTTGCTCTCATAAAGAGGGCCATAGACCAGAAGGAGGAAATTGAATGAAAAAATACGAAGCAATGTACATCATTCAACCTAACTGTATCGAAGAGAACAGAAATGCATTAATTGCAGAACTTAATGGAATCTTCACGAACGTTACAGAAGTTGATGAATGGGGTATGCGCGAATTAGCATACGAGATCTTAAAACATACTAGTGGATATTATGTTTTAGCAAAAGTCGAAGCTACTGCTGAAGAAGTAGAAGAGTTCGAGCGTGTTTGTAGAATCAGAGAAGATGTTATCAGATTCATGATAGTGAAAGAAGCTGAGTAGGTGATTATATGATTAATCGAGTTGTATTAGTTGGACGCCTAACTAAGGATCCAGAGCTTAGATATACAAACTCAAACATAGCTGTTGGTACATTTACCCTTGCTGTAAACAGAAACTTCGCATCTCAAGATGGAAGTAGAGAAGCTGATTTTATTCAATGTGTTGTTTGGAGAAAACAAGCAGAGAATGTTGGTAAATACTTACATAAAGGAAGCCTTGCGGGTGTGGATGGACGTATCCAAACAAGAAGCTATGAAACAAATGAAGGAACTCGAAGATATATTACTGAGGTAGTTTGTGATAATGTAAGATTCTTAGATTCAAGAGAATCAGCGGGACAAAGAGATTTCGCTAGTAAAGATAATCATCAGTCAATCAGTCAGTTTAAAGAAGAAAAGGAAGATCCATTCTTTGCTTCTAGCAATATAACTATCGATGATGATGATTTACCGTTTTAAGGAGGATAAATAATGGAAAGAGGAAATTTTCGTAGAAGACGAAGAAAAGAATGTTTCTTTACAAAAAATAATGTAAAGCATATTGATTATAAAGATGCAGATTTACTTAGAAAGTATATTTCTGATCGTGGTAAAATCTTACCAAGAAGAATTACTGGTACGAAAGCTAAATACCAACGAAAATTGGCAACTGCAATTAAAAGAGCTAGACATATGGCATTAATTCCATTTGCTAAACAATAATTGATTAAAGTGATTTTCAATAGAAAATCATTTTTTTTATCATCTTTAAGTGATATAATATAGAATAATGAGTGAGGTGTTTTCATGAGTAAAAATGGACTTATTAGACTAATATTTATTTTTATATTATTAGTTGGGAATATTATAGCAATTTATTTCATACGAACAACAGATCACAAGACTTATTACGTAATTGCTTTAGTTATAATTCTGAGTGCTCTTTATTTTCTTAATGAAGATGAAGTTAAAAAAAATCAAAATAGGATATTCTGGCTAGAAGATAAACTGAGTCAAATGAATCAAATAACATATCAAGCAAAGCGTGCAGGAGAGATTTCTTTGAATGAATTTCCTGTCGGTGTTTTTATTTTCGATGATTTTTATGAAATTAAGTGGAGTAATAACTTTGTTTTAAAGTTGTTTGGTAGTAGTATGATTGGGAAAAAACTTAATTCATTAAGTGAAGAGATTATAAGAAATGTTGAAGAGAGTAATAGTAATTTTATTATAGAAATAGGCAATAAGACTATATCATTTGAATATAATCAAGAATTTAGTGTTCTTTATTTTTTTGATATTACTGAAAATGTCAATTTAAATAAAAGGTATTTAAGTAAACGACTAACATTAGGTTATTTAGCATTAGATAATTTAGATGAAACTCTTGCGAATTTGGATGTACAAGAGCGTACAACAATTCAAGGTAAGTATTTCTCTAAGGTTGGTGAATGGGCAGATGAATATGATATTTACCTTAAAGCCTTGTCTAGTGAAAAGTTTCAGTTACTTATGGATTACTCACAACTAAAGGATATTATTGAAGACGATTTTTCGATTCTTTCTGAGATAAGAAGAATTTCTAATGAAAATCATTATCAAATAACTGGGAGTCTAGGTATTGCGTGTTGGGATGAGAATTATGTTGAATTAGGAGATAGAGTTAATGAAGCACTAGATATTGCTTTTGACCGAGGTGGCGATCAAGCAGTAGTAAATATCCAAGGACAACCCATTAGATATTTTGGAGGAGTTTCAGAAACTGTTGAAAAGAGATCAAGAGTTAAAGCTAGAATGGTGTCTGGACAATTACTTGAACTTATTAATCAAAGCGAGAATGTTTTAGTGATGTCTCATATACAACCTGATCATGATGCTTTAGGGGCAATGGTAGGTATTATCAAATTAGCTGAATATTTGGGTAAAGAAATTAAGGTTGTTATTGATGGCGACAATATAGATGTTGCTGTTGAAAAATTATTGTCAAGATTATTAGAAGAAGATGAAAGAATGAACAATATTTTCGTTTCTAAGGATCAAGCAAAACAATCTATAACAACTGATACGTTAATTGTTATAGTTGATACAAATAATCCCGCAATTATTTATTCTTCGGAGTTATTAAATAATAATTGTAAACGAGTAATAATTGATCATCATAGACGTGGTAAGGATATGATTGAGAGAGCAGAACTGATTTATATTGAACCTTATGCTTCAAGTAGTGTAGAGTTAATTGTTGAGTTAATGCAATTTTATGAGTCTGAGTTGAATATTTCTTCTACAGAAGCTACATTAATGTACATTGGTATAGTAGTTGATACCAATAATTTCTCTTATAGAACGGGTTCTCGAACTTTTGATGCAGCATCATTCTTGAGACTATATGGTGCTAATTTGACAAAGGTGAAAATGTATCTAAGAGAGGATTATAATGACTACATGACTCAGAGTAGGTTACTATCTGATGCAGAAGTTTATTTAAGAAGATTTGGTTTAATTGTAACTGATGAGATATTATCAAGAGTTTCGTTAGCAAAGCTTAGTGATAGACTTTTAATGATTGATAATATAGATGCTTCATTTGTAATTGGAAAATTGTCGGAAGACGTTGTGGGAATAACTGCGAGAAGTTTTGGAGATGTAAACGTTCAAGTGTTGATGGAGAAATTTAATGGTGGAGGACACTTACATAGTGCAGCTGCTCAAATAGAGATGCAAGTTGATGAGTGTTACGAAGCCTTGAGAGATTTGTTAGATGAATTAGGGGAAGGTGATTAGAATGAAAGTGATTTTATTAGTTGATGTTAAAGGTAAAGGGAAAAAGGGTGACGTTATTAATGTAGCTAATGGTTATGCCAATTTTCTTTTTAAGAATAAGCAAGCTATTGTAGCAAATAGTGAAAATGTTAATTTGTTAGAAAAAGAAAAGCAATTAGTAAAGGATAATGAAGAGAAAAGAATAATGGAAATGAATGAACTTAAAAGTTTTATCGAGGCGAATCCAATTTCTATTAAAGTAAGAACTGGTAAAGAGGGTAAAGTATTCGGTACAGTTAGTACTAAGCAAGTTGTAAGTGCATATCTTAAAAAATATGATAAAAAGATTGATAAGAAAAAGTTTAAAACTGATGAGATAATAAATACTTTAGGTACATATGACTTAAAACTAGAATTACATAAGAAAGTTATTGCTACATTGAAAGTAAGAGTAGAGGAATAAGTCATGAAAAAGATGCCTTTTAATTTAGAAGCTGAACAGTGCGTATTAGGCGCTGTTTTAATTGATGAAAATACTATTAGGAGAGTTAGTCAAAGACTAGAAAAAGAAGATTTTTATAAAGTAGCTCATCAACACATTTTTGATGTGATGGTTTATCTTGATAATCAAGGTACAGATATTGACTATACAACCATCTTAGAAGTTCTTACTAACAAGGGCTTTGAAAGAGAAGTTGGTGGAATTGATTACTTAGTTGAGCTAAGTAATATTTTACCTACTGCAGAAAATGTTGATAGCTATATTGATATAGTTAAGAATAAGGCTTTATCAAGACAAATAATATCTATGGCAACTAATATTGCAGAGGCATCATATAAACAAGATATTTCTACTGAGGAATTGATTGAATTAACTGAAGAGAAAGTCTTTGAGGTTACAAAGAAGAGAAAATCAGCTGATTTTAGAAGAATATCTAGTGTTGTTAAGGATGTAATTGTTGGTATTGAAAAAAATAAGAACTCCGATGGAGAACTGACGGGTGCTTCAAGTGGATTTGTTGATTTTGATAATTCTACTTTAGGATTGCAAAAAGGTGATTTAATCATTTTAGCAGCACGTCCTGCGATGGGGAAAAGTGCATTTGCGATTAATATCGCTTATAATGTTGCTAAACAAGGTAAGCATGTAGCAATATTTTCATTAGAGATGAGTGCTGAGCAAATTGTTACTAGACTATTAAGTAGTGTATCTACAATTAATAATATGAAGATTAGAAGTGGTAATGTTTCTTCTAAGGAGTGGCAAAAAATAGAATTTGCTGGTCATAGTCTAAGTAAATTGAATATATATTTTGATGATGAATCAGGATCTAAAATAACTGACGTTTATGCAAAGTGTAGACAGTTAGCTCAAGATGACAAACTTGATTTTATAGTCATTGATTATTTACAATTATTAACTGGATCTGGAAACTATGGTGGAAATAGAGTAGTTGAAGTTTCTGAAATATCAAGAAAACTAAAAAATCTTGCTCGTGATTTGAATATCCCTGTACTTGCACTTTCACAATTATCTCGTGGGGTTGAGACTAGACAAGACAAAAGACCAAATATGTCTGATTTACGAGAGTCAGGATCTATTGAGCAGGATGCTGATATCGTTATGTTTTTGTATCGTGACGATTACTATGATGAGGATTCAGCTGAAAAAGGTAAGGTTGAAGTTGATATAAAGAAAAACCGTTCAGGTAGTATCAATAAATTTGAAGTATTATTTGCGAAAGAAATAGGTTTGTTTAAGAATTTGAGCAGAGTACCTAGAGAACCGCAGGGGAAGGACAGAAGTGATTTTGATTTCTAGGTGAAGTAATGAAAAAGAATGATTTAACTCAAGGAAATATACTGAAAAAAATATTGTTAGTGGCAATTCCTGCCGTATTAACATCTTTAGTTCAGATGACATATAATTTAACTGATATGTTTTGGATATCTCAAGTAACAAACATTGGAATTGATAATACAAAAGCATTAGCTGCGGTAGGTACCGCAGGATATTATTTATGGTTTGGTTTTGGGATTATTCTACTAATTAAAATAGGTTTAGATGCATTTGTACCACAATGCGTTGGAAAGAATGATGAGTTGACTTTGAATGAATATGTGGTCAGTGGGATATTATTTATTCTCGCATTAGCATTTATTTATAGTATGATAGGGTACTTTTTTAAGGATACTATAATTGGTATATTTAACTTAGAGGACCCGGTAGTTGTAAAGTATGCGGTAAGTTATTTATCTATAATGTCTTTATTCATATACTTTCATTTTTTAAATCCAGTGATTGCTTCTATTTTTAATGGATTAGGTAAGACGGTTGTACCGTTTGTTATTAGTTCAGTAGGTGTTTTACTTAACATAGTTATAGATCCAATATTTATTATTACGTTTAAGATGGGAGTAAGTGGCGCTGCAATTGCTACTGTTATATCTCAAGGAGTAGTAACTATCATTTTCATCGTCTTATTTATTTCAAATAAACGACCAATAAAGCTTAATTTTACTAAATTTAGATTAAGTAGGGTCAAAGAAATTATAAAAGTAAGTTTTCCTATATCAGTCCAAAGCATTTTTTTTACTTCTATTGCCTTATATTTAGCTGTGATAGTTGCATCATTTGGAAATGAGGCACTAGCCACACAGAGGATAGGAACGCAAATTGAGTCACTTGCATGGATGGTTGCAGGAGGATTTAGTGTTGCTTTGGCAGCATTTGTAGGACAAAATATTGGGGCAAAAAAATATGATAGAATTGAAGAAGGATATTTTAAAGCACTTAAACCCATAATCATATATGGAATGTTAGTAAGTACTTTACTATATACAGGTAGTTCCTATTTGTATAAAATATTTAACCCAAGTAATGAAGTATTACGGTTAGGTACTGAGTATTTAAAAATATTAGGTATTTCACAACTATTTATGGTAATTGAAATAGCTACTCAAGGAGCATTTAATGGTGCTGGGAAGAACTTTCCTCCATCAATTATTGGTATCATTTTTAACGCCATAAGAATACCAGCAGCTATCTTATTAGCAAAAGAGTATGGAATATCTGGTGTATGGTGGGCAATAACAATATCTTCAGTATTTAAAGGTATAATCCTTCTATTATGGTGGATATTATTTATGAAAAAACGAAGATATGTTAGAATAGAAACAAAATGAATATGTTATTTAAATTATTGGAGGTTACAATGTTTGAGTTGGTGCAATTTTATTAGGTTATCATGATTCAAAGTTTTAATAAATATAATTATGGAGGGAATCATGTTAGATAGACTAAAAGCAATAGAAAAAAGATATTTGGAGATTAATGAAAAACTTATGAGCCCAGATATCGTTAAAAATATTAAAAGTATGACAGAATTATCAAAGGAACAACGCTCTTTGGAAGAGACTGTAAATTTATATAGAGAATATGTAAAAGTATTAGATGAAATTGAGTCTTTAAAAGAGATGACGAAGGATGAAGATGTTGAAATAAGAGATATGGCGGAAATAGAATTATCCGAACTTAAAGATAAGCCAAGGATAATTGAAGAAAAACTGCAAGTACTTCTTATACCAAAAGATCCAAACGATGAGAAGAACGTTATTGTTGAGATTCGAGGTGCCGCAGGTGGAGATGAAGCAAATATATTCGCAGGTGATTTATATAGAATGTACACTAAGTTTGCTGAGCAAAAAGGTTGGAAATTAGAGGTTTTAAACTCTGAGGAATCAGGAACGGGTGGATTTAGTAAAATAGAGTTCTTAGTTTCAGGTGATGGAATATATTCTCAAATGAAATATGAGTCAGGGGCTCACCGTGTTCAAAGAGTTCCTCAAACTGAATCTCAAGGAAGAGTTCATACTTCAACTGCAACCGTATTAATAATGCCAGAAGCTGAAGAAGTAGAAGTAGATTTGGACATGAATGATGTACGTGTCGATACATTTTGTTCTAGTGGACCTGGAGGTCAAAGCGTAAATACTACTAAGTCTGCGGTAAGAGTTACTCATGAGCCGACTGGAATTGTTGCAAGTTGCCAGGATGGTAAAAGTCAACATGAGAATAAAGCGAGCGCATTAAGAATATTACGTACTAGAATCTACGATGCAGCGATGCAGGCAAAGCTTGCTGAAGAAGGTGCTGAGAGAAGAAGTAAAATCGGTACTGGTGATAGAAGTGAAAAGATTAGAACATATAATTATCCACAAAATAGAGTGACTGACCATAGGATTGGATTTAGTATTCTTCAACTTGATCGAGTTATGGAAGGTAAGGTTTCACCTATAGTAAATGCTTTAATAGCAGAAGAGCAAGAAAGAAAACTTAAGGGAGAATAATTCTCTCTTTTAAGAATTTGGGGTGAGTTATGAAATACTTTGAATTGCTTAATCATGGAACAAACCTTTGTAATGATAATAAAAAAGAAGATAGTGTGGTGAAAATCCTACTATTAGATGCTTCAAAGATGGAGAGTCACTTGTTGTTGGCGAATCTAAATGAAGAAGCCCCAAGAGAAATTGAGAATAAATTCATTCAAAATCTGAACAAGTTTATTTTTGAGAATATTCCTATTCAACACTTAACTGGAGTAGAATACTTTTTTGGATACGAGTTTATTGTAAACGATTCTGTACTAATTCCTAGATTTGAGACTGAAGAGTTAGTTAGTAATTTATTATACACTTATGATGAAGTCTTTGGTGGGAGTGCTGTGGATGTAGTTGACGTTGGAACTGGATCAGGGGCGATAGCAATTAGTTTAGATTTAGAAGAAAAAAATATGAATGTAGTTGCGACTGATATTAGTAGTGATGCATTAGAAGTTGCAAAAGATAACAATAAGAAATTAGGTTCTAGTGTTGAATTTATTTTAGGGGATATGTTAGAGCCATTATATGGTAGGAAATTTGATATTTTAGTATCTAACCCACCTTATATTCCATCAGATGAGGTGGTCGACCCATTAGTTTTTGATAACGAACCACATATAGCATTGTTCGGTGGAAGTGATGGATTAAAATTTTATCGTAAGATATTAGAAGAATCTCATAAAATATTAAGGGTTCCTAATGTTATCGCTTTTGAGCATGCATATGATAAGGGATATGAAATGAATGAGTTAGTAAAATCTTTCTTTCCTAATTCAGAAATAAGACTTCTTAAGGATTTGCAAGGGAAAGATAGAATGACTATTATTATAAATTGGAGGTAAAAATGGAAAAACTCACAGGTATTTTTATTGGTAACATATGGTTTGTGATAGGATTGATTTGGTTTTTGAAGAGAATCGGAGGTAAGAGCAACTCATCAGCAAAACCCAATATTAGAAATAATATTGAAAGAGTTTCAAGAGAAACTAATATTTCAAGCACAAGTAGTGTTAATAAGGTACTAGAAAATCCAGGAATTGAACAAGCAAGTCTTAATTCTTCAGAGGATCTTAAAAATTTATACAAAGCAGGTATTATTTCTAAAAAAGAGCTAAGAGAGCAAATGAGTCGCCGTCATGAAAAAAATAAGTATTAAGAGTTTAAATTCCTTCAATCTAGAAGGTAAAATTATTGCCTTTCCTACTGATACTATTTATGGTGTTGGAGCATTGATTAATGATAAGATAGGAATTGATAAGATATATTCAATCAAAAATAGAGATTACTCAAAGCCTCTTGCAGTTTTAATTAGTGATCTATCTGAATTACCTAATTTAATTGAAGATCCTGAATTAGTTGAGAAGGTTAGTAACTTTTGGCCTGGTCCTATAACGTTTATCTTTAAAAAGAAAAACGTGCCTAGTTTTATTACTAGTGGCCTTAATACAGTTGGGATACGAATTCCTAATAGTGAAGTTGCTTTAAGTGTTCTTAAAAGATATGGACCACTTGCGGTCACTAGTGTGAATCTATCTGGTGAACATAGTGCTAAAAATATTGAAGAAGTAATGGAATTTGATATTGACTATGTAATAACTGAAAAAGAGAATAGTATTGACATTGCATCTACAATTGTTGATATTTCCACAAATCCTCCTTTATTATTACGAGAAGGAGCAATATCTTATAAGGATTTACAAAGTGAATTTCCAAATATTAGGAAAAACTGAATAGTTTATAGACACCTGGACAAGTTATTCTTGAGGCAGGTGTTTTTTTATGAAATATATAGTGATCTTATTAATCCTCCTTGCAGTTGTCTTTAAAACTAATTCTACTGAGGAAGAGGAGTTTAGAGTTAGAATCATTGCTAATAGTAATTCAGAATATGATCAAATGATTAAACAAGAAGTAAAAAAAAACATATTAAGTACATTATCTAAGGTAAGCGATGATAAAGTAGAGTTTATTGTCTCTAATCCAAAGTTAATTGACCTTGTTGTTTCTGATACTACTGAGGAAGCTGGTTATAACTACGATATAAGTTATGGGGAAAATTATTTTCCTACCAAAACAATTGAAGGGATAATGTATCCGAGCGGACATTATCAGTCTCTTGTGATCACTCTTGGAAGTGGTTTAGGTGAAAATTATTGGTGTATATTATATCCCAACGCTGTGGAAAATGGAGAAAATGTTGAATATAAAATATATCTATTTGAGAAGCTTAAGTCATATTTTAGTAATTCTAAAAATAACATATAAAAAGGGGGGTTAAATGTACAGTATAAAGAGGGTGAATTCGGAAGAAGGAGTAAAACTGAAAGAAAGTGTAATAGAATTTTTGGAACAGATTCCTACAGTCGAATCAATAGACGATGATGTAGTGGAAAATGCATCGGTCTTGTTTGAAGATGACAAAGTTCTAGGAATACTATCTTATGAGAAATTTACGAATTATGGGTTGATAAGATATTTTATTTTTAAAAGTGTGATTTCTAATGATCACATATTTGAGTTACTTAATGATGTGATAGAATCTGCTAGAAGTAATGATATTGATTCTTTGTTTTCTGTTATTAATAAAAAAGAAATTGAGAACTTTTTTGGAGAACTTGGTTTCGATAAGGTTGATAAATCAAAATTTGTAATAGACGAAGAAAATTTTCTTGATTCCCAATATAAAGATGCAAACATCATGTTATGTAAGATATAATCTATAAGCTTTAATTTGGCACTTCTACGAAGTGCTATTTTTTTAGCTATTAAAATTTATAACACTAAAAAACTAACTAATTTAATTTTCCTTGTGTATTTTTATAAGTATACGGTGAAAACTAAGAGTTGAAAGGCGATTCGATTGGATATTTTAACATATTTTGGTAATATAAGAATACTAGAATTTTGGGTTTTGCATAGACTAGTTCGCATACAAAATAATTTATATTTTAATTGAATAATTTTATGAATTATGATAAAATCTTTGAGAGGTAAATTAGATGAGAATAGTAATTGGATGTGACCATGGTGGTTACGTATTAAAAAAGAAAATAATTGCCTACTTAGAGGAAAACAACATTACTTTTGAAGATGTTGGGAGTTATTCCGAAGAGAGTGTTGATTATCCGGAATATGCGAGAAAAGTTGCAAAAAAAGTTACTTCGGGCAAGTTTGACCGAGGTATTTTGTTATGTGGAACTGGTATTGGCATTAGTATAGCAGCTAATAAGGTTAAAGGAGCCAGATGTGCATTAGTTCATGATGTAGAAAGCGCGTCGCTAACTAGACAACACAATGATTCAAACATTCTAGCGATGGGTGGAAGAATAGTTGACCATAATTTAGCTTTGGAAATTGTAAAGATATGGCTCTCAACTGATTTTGAAGGTGGGAGACATTTAAGAAGAGTTAATTCAATCGAGGAGGTCTAGCATGGGCAAATTAGTAATAGTTGATCATCCACTTATTGATCATAAGCTAAAAATTATTAGAGATGAAACAACTGGTACAAAAGATTTTAGACAAGCTGTTAACGAAGTTGGTGGTTTAATGGCATATGAAGTAACAAGGGATTTACCAACAAAGGAAGTAAGGGTTAAAACACCTATTTGTGAAACTACGTCTAGAGTATTAGCTAAAGAAGTCGTAATAGTTCCAATTTTAAGAGCAGGTATAGGAATGGTAGATGGTATCCATAACTTAATTCCTATTGCAAAGATTGGTCATATCGGTATGTATAGAGATGAGGAAACACTTGTACCAAATGAGTACTACGCTAAATTTCCTGAAGAAATGCCAGAAAGCGCAGTACTATTAGTAGATCCAATGATTGCTACAGGTGGTAGTGTTGTCATGGCTATCGACGCTATCAAGAAAAGAGGCGCAAAAGATATACGTTTAGTTGGTTTAGTAGCTGCACCTGAAGGTGTTAAAAGAATCAATGAGGAACACCCAGATGTAGATATTTATGTCGCAGCGTTGGATGAAAAATTAAATGACGTTGGATATATAGTTCCTGGTCTTGGTGACTGCGGAGATAGGTTATTTGGTACTAAATAATGAAAATCAGAAAAGGGTTTAAGCTTTATGCTATAGTAACTCAATATTTAATGCAGACGGTTGCATTGGTAGTATTTGGTGTCTATTTTGGCAGTAAGTTAGATATCAAGTATGGAACTGAAAACCTCTACAGTGGATTGCTTGGAATTCTAGGTATCTTCGTAGGGCTTATTACGTTTGCAATATTTGTATATAGATACGGTGATAAAAATGGAAAAAAATAATATTTATTATAAGGTTATACCAATTGTATGGGTATATGGATTAATTGTCTCGTTAATTTTATACTTTGTTGGAAAAAATCAAGGAGTAGAAACTATGTGGACAATTAGTTTTGCTCTTGGATTAGCAACAAGTTTGATGAACTTCTCTTTGATGACTAAAGCGGTTAGGAACGCTTTGTCAAGACCAGAGGGGACCAGAATGCGTTATTTGATGATGCAACAAGGGTTAAGATATTTTATATACATAGCTATTATGCTAAGTGTTGCATTTAATAATAAATTTGATCTCATTTTTACTTTCATAGGAATGTTATCAGTAAAAGTTGTAATGTTTTTTTACATATTAATTAAAAAGGGGGGGGATGAGTGAAAATAACAATCTTTGAAACAATATTTACGCCTAGCATATATTCATCATTGATTATCACTGGTTTATTATCTATTGTAATAATCTTGTTTGGTTTTAGAATTAAAAAACTTAAACCAACGGATTCACCAAAGGGAATTTTGATGTTCCTAGAAGTTGTAGTAGATTTCGTAAATAAATTCGCTAAGGACAACTTTGGAAAATATTGGAAATACTATGCTCCTTATATCCTGTCGCTACTACTATTCTTAGTCTTTAGTAATACAGCAGGGTTATTTGGTTTAAGACCACCTACAGCTAGTGTAAGTGTTACATTTGCTTTAGCTTTAGTGACATTTCTATTGATTCACGTTAGTGGGATATTAAATAAAGGTGTTAAAAAGTATGCAAAGGGTTTTCTAGAACCTATTGCACCAATGTTACCGCTTAATATTATAGGTGAATTTGCGATTCCGATCGCACTAGGTTTGCGTTTATTTGGAAATATCTTTTCTGGATTGATTATCACAGGATTAGTTTATGGAGTTTTAGGCAATATGGCTTTTGTAGTTACACCTGCACTCCACGGGATATTTGATGTATTCTTTGGTTTAATTCAAGCAGTTGTATTTGTTTTATTATCAACAATTTTTATCTCTGGACAGTTAGAACTAGAGGAAGAATAATATATAGGAGGAATAATTATGAATTTATTATTAGAATTTAATGCAAGTTTTGTTTCAGGTATGGCAATGATAGGTGCTGGTATTGCGATGATCGCTGGTATTGGTGCTGGTATTGGTCAAGGTTACGCTGCTGGTAGAGCTGCTGAAGCAGTTGGTAGACAACCAGAAGCACAAGGTAAAATCATGATTACAATGATTGTAGGTCAAGCAATGGCTGAGACTACAGGTTTATATGCATTAGTAATTGCTTTCATCATGATGGGTAAATAATAAGAAATTAGGAGGCTTTATATGGATAAGTTTTTAGAAAAGATTCCTGAGTTTGTTGAACAAGGTCTTGGAATCGACGTTGGATCACTTGGTATTCAATTGATCGCAACATTTATCCTGTTTGCTGTAGTATTTAAATTTCTTTGGAAGCCTATGACAAATCTATTAGAAGAGCGTAGAGAAATTATCTCAAATGATTTAGAAGAAGCAAAAAATGCTAATGCTAATGCTCATCAAATTAAATTGGAGTTAGAAGAAAGATTAAATGAAGCTAAAAATGAAGCTAAAAACATTATTGAGGCATCTCGAGAAAGAGGAGAAAGTGAAAAGTCTCGTATTGTTGCTGAAGCTGAACAGGAAGCAGCTAATAATTTAAGTAAGGCTGCTGATGAGATTAGTTTAGAGTACCAAAAGGCTCGCGGAAACATTAAAAATGAAATCGTTGAAGTGGCTTTTCAGGTAGCTGAGAAAATTATTGAAAAGGAAATTGATTCTTCAAAACATGAAGTGGTTGTTGAAGACTTTTTGAGAGAGGTTGAAAAAGATGCTTAGTAAGGAGTACGCACTAGCACTATTTCAACTCGCTGAAGACTTAAACAAAACAAAAATTTTTGAAGAGCAATTTAAAGTTATTATTGAAGCTTTTAAGAATGATGAGGATATTATGACAATAATTACTCATCCAAAGATTCTAGCTTCTGAGAAAAAAGAGATACTAGGTAATGTGTTGAAGTCATTTGATCAAGATATGCTATATTTCTGTTATGTTTTGATCGATAATGGACGCTTTGAAGCATTACTTGGTATTTATGATGAGTTTATTAGTTTGATAAAGAAATCGCAAAATACTATGGTAGTCAATGTGTTTAGTGCAGTTCCATTATCAAGTGATAAAGTATCTGAATTAATTAACATATTAGAAAATAAATATAATAAAAATATTGAGATTGTCGCCTATGTAAATGAAAAAATGCTTGGTGGGATTCGTTTGGAGTTTGATGGATTAGTATTGGATGATGCATTAAAAACGAATTTAGATGATCTTAAATCAAATTTGATGTAGATCGGGGTGATATTAAATGTCGAAGATTAGAGCTGAAGAAATAAGTTCCTTGATTAAGGAGCAAATTAAGAATTACTCTAAGCAATTAAAGACTGACTCCGTTGGTACAGTAATTCGTGTAGGTGATGGTATTGCGCTTGTTCATGGATTAGATGATGCAATGAGTGGTGAGTTATTAGAATTCCCAAATGATGTTTTTGGTATGGTTTTAAACTTAGAAAAGGATCATGTAGGGGCAATTCTTTTAGATGAATCAACAGATATTAAAGAGGGTGACGAGGTAAAGTGTACTGGTCGCATCCTACAAGTTCCTGTTGGTGAAGAATTAATTGGTAGAGTTGTAAATCCGTTAGGATTACCTGTAGATGGGAAAGGTTCGATTAATGCTAAGAAAACTCGTGAAGTAGAAAGAAAAGCTTCAGGAGTTATGGCAAGAAAATCTGTACATGAACCTCTACAAACTGGTATTAAAGTATTAGACGCGTTAGTTCCTATTGGACGTGGACAACGTGAATTGATCATTGGTGACCGTCAGACTGGTAAAACATCTATTACGATAGATACGATTATCAATCAAAAGGGACAAGATGTTATTTGTATTTATGTTGCAATCGGGCAAAAAGAATCAACTGTGGCTAATGTAGTAGAAACATTAGAGCAAGCAGGAGCAATGGATTATACTATTGTTGTTACTGCGTCAGCTTCTCAACCTTCTCCATTATTATTCTTAGCACCTTATGCTGGAGTAACTATGGCTGAAGATTTTATGTATGATGGAAAACACGTTTTAATAGTTTATGATGATTTAAGTAAACATGCAGTAGCATATCGTGAGTTATCATTACTATTAAGAAGACCTCCAGGACGTGAAGCATATCCTGGTGATGTATTCTATTTACATAGTAGACTACTAGAACGTGCTTCGAAATTAAATGATGAGTTAGGTGGAGGAAGTATTACTGCCTTACCAATTATTGAAACTCAAGCTGGAGATATTTCTGCATATATACCTACTAATGTAATCTCAATTACAGATGGACAAATTTTCTTACAATCGAGTTTGTTCTATTCAGGTGTTAGACCAGCAATTGACGCCGGATTATCGGTATCACGTGTTGGTGGTGCAGCACAAACTAAAGCTATTAAGAAAGTATCAGGAAGTTTACGTTTAGATTTAGCTTCTTACCGTGAGTTAGAAGCATTTACACAATTTGGTTCAGATTTAGATGAATCTACTAAATCAGCACTAGATCGTGGTACGCGTACTGTAGAAATTTTAAAACAAGGACTTCATGTACATTTATCAGTTGCGCAACAAACATTCATTCTTTACGCTTTAGGTGAAGGATATGTTGATGGTGTTGAAGTTGAAGATATTAAGAGATTTGAAAGTGAATTATACGAATATTTAGAAAGCAATGAAAAAGCAAAAGAGGTTGCTAAAAAAATCCAGGAAACTGGGCAACCTGCGGAAAAAGCTGATATGAATGCTATTATTGAAGCATTTATTAAAACTTTTGTTTAAGAGAGGTGGAACAAAATGGCTGCCTCAATGAAGGATATAAAAGCTAGAATTGATGCTACTAGAAAAACATCTCAAATTACTAAAGCTATGAATATGGTTTCTGCAAGTAAGATGAAACGTGCAGAAAAAACTATAACACAGTTCGCTGTTTATATGGATAAAATAGAAGAAGTAGTTTCGAATATTACTTCAAGTAATGGAATTGATGTAGATCATCCAATGCTTGATAAAAGAGAAGTAAAAAAAGCAGCTTATGTATTAGTTACATCTGATAGAGGATTAGCTGGTGCATACAATTCAAGCGTATTAAAGCAATTTGCTTCTGATCACAAGGATTTCGATCATGAAGCAGTAGTTGTAACAGTTGGAAATAAAGCTCATGGCTATGCTTTGAGCAATAATTATAAAATAATAAATGCGAATTCAATTCACGTTAAGGATGATGTTACTTTCCACGAGGTAAGAGAAATTTGTAACAAAGTAGTTCAGATGTATATGGATGGCGAGATCGACAAAATTGTTCTATATTATAATCACTATGTGAATACATTGACTCAAGAAGTTACTAAAAAAACACTTTTACCTATTGAAAGTAAAGAAGTTAAGCAATTAAGTTTGTATGAGTTTGAAGGCGGAGCACAATCAATTATTGATAATGTGTTACCTATGTATGTAGAAGACATTGTTTATGGTATTTTATTAGATGCTAAAGCAAGCGAGCATGCATCAAGAATGACTGCAATGAAAAGTGCAACAGATAATGCATTAGAGTTAATAGATACATTGCAATTATATTATAACCGTGCTAGACAGGCTTCAATAACACTAGAGCTTACTGACATTATCGGTGGAGCAAACGCTGTTGAATAAGGAGGTAAAAATGAACATTGGACATGTTATTCAGGTTTTAGGACCTGTAGTAGATGTGAAGTTTGATTCACAGCTACCAGAAATTAATAATGCCTTATATATTGTCTCAGATGAAGCTAGTGATGTTAAGATTGATTTAGCATTAGAAGTAGCTTTGCATCTAGGAGACAATATTGTAAGAACTATTGCGCTTGATTCAACAGATGGTTTAGTGCGAGGAATGGAAGTTCAAGATTCTGGTGCAACTATTCAAGCCCCAGTTGGTAAAGAGACTTTAGGAAGAATCTTTAATGTTTTAGGAAGACCTATTGACGGGAAAGAAGATGTTTCTAAAGATGCACCAAGATCAAGCATTCATAGACCAGCACCTAAATTAGCTGATTTATCAAGTGAAGTTGAAATATTAGAAACAGGAGTTAAAGTAGTAGACTTATTAGCACCTTATATTAAAGGTGGTAAGATAGGATTATTCGGTGGTGCCGGAGTTGGTAAAACAGTTATGATTCAAGAGCTAATTCATAATGTTGCTCAAGAACATGGTGGAATCTCGGTATTTGCTGGAGTAGGTGAAAGAACTAGGGAAGGTAATGACTTGTATCATGAAATGACAGATTCAGGCGTTATTTCTAAAACTGCAATGGTTTTTGGTCAAATGAATGAGCCGCCAGGTGCACGTATGCGTGTAGGATTAACTGGTTTAACAATGGCAGAACATTTCCGTGATGAAGAGGGTCAAGATGTATTATTCTTTATAGATAATATCTTCCGTTTCACTCAAGCTGGTTCAGAAGTGTCTGCGTTATTAGGACGTATGCCTTCTGCGGTTGGATATCAACCAACGCTAGCTACAGAAATGGGTAAACTTCAAGAAAGAATTACATCAACTAAAAAAGGATCGATTACATCTATCCAGGCTGTATATGTACCTGCAGATGACTATACAGATCCAGCACCAGCAACGACATTCATTCACTTAGATGCAACTACCAACCTAAGCCGTAAATTAGCTTCTGAAGGTATTTATCCTGCGGTAGATCCTTTAGCATCTACGTCTAGAGCTTTATCACCAGAGATTGTTGGTGAAGAACACTTTAATGTAGCAAGAAGAGTTCAGGAAACTATTCAAAGATATAATGAACTTTTGGATATCATCGCTATCTTAGGTATGGATGAGCTAAGTGAAGAAGATAAATTATTGGTTCATAGAGCTCGTAGAGTAAGATTGTTCTTATCTCAAAATACTCATATTGCTGAGCAGTTTACTGGTCAACCAGGTTCTTATGTTTCAGTAAAAGATACAATTAAAGGATTTAAAGAGATATTAGATGGTAAATATGATGATTTACCAGAAGAGGCTTTCAGATCTGAGGGAACAATAGAGGATGTATTGAAAAAAGCTGAAAGCATGAATAAGTAGGAGGTAATTGATATGTTAAGAGTTTCAATTGCAACTCCAACAGGTGAAATATATTCTAGCGATATTGATATGATTTTAATTAAATCAAGTGCTGGAGAATATGCTATTTTAGAAAGTCATATTCCTATTGTAAGTACGATAGACAAAGGATATGTAAAACTTAGAACTGGCGATAATGAAAAGTTTGTAGCAATAAATAGTGGTGTAGTTGAGCAAAGTACTAATATAGTAACTGTAATTGCTCAGGAAGCTGCAGTAGCTGATTCATTAGCTGAAGCTGAAGCTAAATTGGAAGAATTACACCAAAGCATGATTGAGGAAAACAAACGAAAAGCGAGAGACTTTGCTATTAGTGAAAAAGATTTACATCAGAATATCAAGAAAGCTAAAGCAGGGGATTTAATTTAAATTATGAAAGTGGTTAATCATCTTGATTAACCACTTTTTAATTGCTAAAGAGTGGATGGTTGACATATATTGCCTTCAAAATATGGTATAATAAATCATGTGAATAAACGAAGGAGACAATATGAAAAAGATATTCGTGGATAAGACAGCAGTCTTCCTTAGTAAGATACTTAGACCGTACGCTAAGAAAAGACTTCATCAAGAGATGAACAACATTAATTATTATAATGATGGAAATATCAATTTTAAGAGAAGAGATGCTTTTTTACTTCTTACTAACCATAGTTTTGACATTGATTCTTTAGCTATTGGTTTGGTTTTTAAAAAATTACCAATCGCTATAGCATCTAGGTCACTCTTAGTTAATAAGGCTAATAAATTTAGAATGAAGTTTTTAGCAAGGGTAATTCCTAAAGCTCAAGGTGTAAGAGATTTACGTGCAATGAAGAGAGCACTCAGATCTGTTAGAAAAGGTAGAGCTTTGATGATTATGCCTGAGGGAGAAGTTACATATTTTGGGAATACTTTACCTATAGATAAGTCTATAGCTAGTTTTGTTAAAAAATTAAACGTAGATGTTGTAACTGCAGTAGCATATGGAGGACATATTTCTAAACCTAGATGGGCGTCATATCCCAGAGAAAACCAATACGTAGAGATCCATTATGATACATTGATTCATAAAGAAAAAATTAATGAATTGTCTCTTGATGAAATATACAATTTAATAACAGATAAATTAGACGTTAAGGCGTTTGAATGGCAAAGAGAAAAGATGATAAAGGTTGGTGGACAAAACCGGGCAGAAGGACTAGCTGAATTTTTATATAAATGTCCAGAGTGTGGTACATACCATTCTATCGAAACAAGAGGAAATGATATTATTTGTATTGAATGTAATACTAAGGGGTATTTAGATGAGTACGGTTTTATCCAAGGATTTAGGTTTGATAACACCGTGGACTGGAATGAATTTCAGAAACAGTATATTCAAGAGTTAAAAAAATGTAATTTTAAGACTACCGGTATATATGTTGATATTGATTATGATATTTTTACATCAAAAGAAGTTGGACAAGTTGTCTTGGAATATGGAGATGACCAATTAATTATTTCCGGATCAAAGAATTTAAGGATGGAGATTAAGGATATAGAATATTTCAGATTAACTCAAGGTAATGTTATAACTTTTGATTACCAGGGAAATCACTATTATATTAAAATAGACAGCTTACATGAATCATTTCTACAAGTATGTAGTTAGGAGTAAAATATGAAGAAGACACTGAGAGACAAAATATCTGACGTAATGTTATTTGTTCTTAAACCCTTTGTCTATATATGGATGAAGATTGATACTAAGACTAAGGTATATAATCATGGAGTTAATTTTAGGAGAAAAGAACCATTTGTCCTCTTAGGAAATCATGTTTATACATTTGATGTTGTGAAGTTAGCTTTCTCCTGGAAAATTACACCAGTAATAGTTGCTTCGCATTTGTTGCTTACTGTACCACCACTTAAGATCTTGCTTAAATATATTGCTAAGTGCGTACCTAAGTCAAAAGGTGAGGCAGATTTGCGTACTGCAAAATCATTAATAAGAGCAGTGAAAAAAGGATATCCAATAATGATTATGCCAGAAGGAGATTCAACTTTCTTTGGTGAAACAGGATATGTAGAAAAATCTACCGCAAAATTAATTAAGAAACTTAAACTTGATGTTATTGTTGGCCTTTTCAAAGGAGGATATTTAGCTAAGCCTAGATGGGCCTTAGGAAAAAGACATAATCGTAGAGTAGAGCTTCATTATAAAAGAATTATTTCTAAAGAAGAGATTTCCAATTTAACAGTAGATGAAATTTATAAAATTATGTGCAAAGAACTATATAATAACGATTACGACTGGCAAAGAAATATTATGAATAAATACCCTGGTAAGGAACTAGCAGAAGGTTTTACTAATGTCATATATGCGTGTTCTGAGTGTAGGAGTCTTAATACGTTAGCTACATTTGGTAACACAATAAAATGTAAACACTGTAATACAGAAGGATTTATGGATGATTATGGTTTTATTCATGGATTTACTTATGATAATATGAGAGATTGGAATAAATTCCAACTTGCTGAAGCAGATAGACTTAGGAAATCTAATTTTAGGACTACAGGATTATTATTTCATGTTGATTTTGATAATGAGCGTAGAGAACTAGTTGGGGAAGTTACGTTAGAATATGGAGATGGATTATATATAATTGATGGAGCATTGAAAAAAGAATTCAAAGCTGATGAGTTGATATATCCAGTAATCACTATGAGAAGAAACTTTTCGTTTGAGGTTGATGGAGTATATTATCTAATAAAACTCGAAGACTATGCAATGTCGTTTTTAAGAGCGTGTCAAGACAAATACTAGGAGGAGATTATGAAAGAATTCATGTTAGAATTTATGCCGGAGTGGGTAGGCGTACTACAACTGATTTATATTGCAGTTTTATTACTGGTGGCTAAGCTATTTAAAGAAAAGTTACCAATACTTAATAAGGTTATCTTACCTTCATCATTACTTGCTGGTTTTATCGGTTGGGTTTTATCTGACCAAGCACTAGGACTATTTACAGTTGATGTTAAGTTTTTAGAGGTAATAATCTATAATGCAATGGGACTAGGATTTATTGCTTTAGCCCTTAAAACAACTGCTGGAAGTAAAAAAAATAAACCATTTACTACCGGAGCAGTAATAGCTTCTGGATACTTATTTCAAGCATTTATAGGTGCTTTAATTGTTGTATTATTATTTAGTGAGTATTTTCTAGGTACTGGTTTTATTTTAGCATTAGGGTTTAGTCAAGGTCCCTCACTAGCTTATAATATTGGTCATGGGTGGGAAACTCAAGGATTCTTAACTTTAGGAGGAGGATTAGGCGTTACGATAGCGGCAATTGGATTCCTATGGGGTGGTATCATGGGTGTTATTATTAATAACTACTATGCTAGAAAAAACAAAATAGATATTTTATATAAAAAGGATGAATTAGTAAAAACTAATATAGAGATTGAATCACACAGTAAAGTTACGTTCTTTGATGCACTTACTACTCAAGTTGTTTTAATAATGTTAATTTATGGAGTTGTCTTTATATTGTTATTCTTTACTAAGACATACCTTCCAAAATTAGGTGGGTTAGGAGATACATTCGCAGGACTATTCTATGGATTAAACTTCTTAATAGGTATTGTAATAGCCTTCGGATTTAAGAAGATTCAAAGAAGAGTAACTGAAAAAGGTAAAGATGTTAAATTCTTAACTAATAATTATATATTACAAAGTATTTCAAGTTTTTTATTCAACATAATGATAACTGCTAGTGTGTTAGTAGTTTCGAGTGCATCGGTTAGAGAATACTTACCATTCATTTTAATTGCTACTACAATCGGTGGTGTTATAACTTACTTTTACTTTAAGTTTTTAGTAAGATGGTTATATCCAGAATATCATCATGAATACACAGTTGGATTATACGGAAATGGTACTGGAACAGTATCAACTGGTATTGCTTTAGTCAAAATGATTGATCCAAATTTAGAGAAACCCGTTGTTGAGGACCTAGTGGTAGGAAGCGGAACAGCTCTTTTCTTCGCTATTCCACTCTTTGGAATACTAGCATTACCTGAAATTGCTTTTAAAAAAGAAGAACCAATATGGATTTTATTAACATTTGTAGCTATTATAGGTTACTTCATAGTTCTACTAACAGGGTTAGCACTTTCAAAAAGAAGAATAGAAAGAAAACGTAGAGCGTAGTTATACGCTCTTTTGTTTTGTGATATAATAGTAGTAGGAATTAGGAGGCACATATGAATGAAAAATATATAATGTTTTATAATTTTGGAATATTTATTATCATGATACCAATACTATTTAAAGCATTTATGGCCTTTGATTTAGATAAGTTTTTTAAAAAGAGATATACTTGGGAGAAGCAAGTCATCTATTTTACTTTTGTTGTCATATTTGCTAAATTATTTGCTGATGTTTTTTCTAGTTTAGGAACAATGTTTCTTAATATGAGTGGTTAAATGAAAAATTTATTATTGAGATTTTTAATTATAGCATTAATGACGTATATGATTCCTGGGATTATATACGTCTTTTTCGGCGAAGACCAAGTTGAAGAAGTTATTGACGAACAAATAATCACTGCTTCTTTACTCGAACCATATGAAAATGTTACACCAGATATAGAAATTGAAGTACCTGTTGGTGTTTTTGAAGAGGACTACTGTAATTATGATTTGCGTTCAGAAGAGATAGATAATTCCGTAGAAATAACACTTTTGGACGATGGAATTGAAATCTTAGGACTAGACACCTATATAATCGGAGTTTTAGCAGAGGAAATGGACCCGACTTGGCCGTGCGAAGCTTTAAAGGCTCAGTCTATTGCAGCAAGAACTTATGTTCTAAAACAACTAGATAGAAGTGGATACATTATGAACTCAACTTTACATCAAGTATATAAGTCTAAGGAGGAAATGCATGAGGACTGGGGAACTAATTATGATGCCTATTACAATAGGTTAAGAAATGTTGTTTTGTCGACTAAATATGATGTGCTCGCCTATAAAAATGATTACATTGATGCTGTTTATTTTTCTAGTAGTAATGGATATACCCAAAATGCTGAGTATGTTTGGAAAAATGAGATACCATATTTAAAGAGTGTTCCATCTCCTTGGGATGATAAATTAACTAATATTGAAAAAGAATATAGATTCACTGTCGGTGAATTTATAAGTATATTTAACAAACATTTTTCGACTGATATTGAGTATCTATCCGATATAAAAGTTGTTAGAAGTAGTTCAGGAATTTTTTCATCAGTTGAATATAAAAATCAAGTGATATCAAGTGAACAATTGAGAAATGCATTTGGTTTAAGGTCGCCCGTTTTTGGTTTAGAACATAGAGGTAATTTGCTTTATGTTACTACATATGGATATGGTCATTTAGTTGGTTTAAGCCAATATGGTGCATATGGAATGGCTCTTGAAGGGTTTTCATATTATCAAATATTAAATCATTACTATAAGGATGTCGAAATTGTAGACTATAATTATATAAAATTTTGAATAAAGTTATTTTACCTTGAGATACTAAAAAAGAGGTGATATAACTTGAAAGATTTTTTGCTAAAGACTTTTAAAGATAAAAAACAAGTATTTATCTTTGTAACGATTTTACTAGTTGCTTTCACAACGTTCTCTTTGCTTAATGCTTTACTCACTGAAGAAGGTGTAGAAGAACCAGTAGATATGGTTAATTCAAATCCTACCGTTCCTCCAGGATATAGATATGACCCAGTAACGGGAGACATATACCCTGTTTCACCAGATACAGAACCTGATATAGAGGAAGAAGAGGAAATGATCGCTCCTTTAGAAGATTATACAATAATTTCTAAATTCTATGATATGAATGCATCAGAAGAGGAAAGATTGAATTCTTTAATTGTTTATAATAACATGATACAGAATAATGTGACAACAAACTTTAAATCTACTACTGATGAAGTATTTGATGTATTAGCAGTATTCAGTGGAACAGTATCTAAGGTGAATTCAACTTTACTTTATGGTAATATGATTGAAATGATACATGATAATGGTGTAACTACTACTTATTATAGTTTAGGTGACTTAATGGTAGAAGTAGATGATGAAATTGAACAAGGCGATGTAATAGCAACAGCAGGAACGTGTGAAATTGACGCAGAAAATGGAATTCAAGTAAGGTTAAGAGTTCAAAAGGATGGAAAGAATGTAAATCCTGAAACTTACTTGGGTACTAAAATCAGCGAAATTAATTAGAGAGCGGAGCTCTCTTTTTAATATTTACCATATATTTTGCATAAACTATAGCAAAAGAAAGGTGATTGTTTTGAGGACAGATATAGATAACCGAGTATTACATTTTGCGAATATAATCTTAAAGGAAAAAAGTACTGTGCGTGATGTTGCTAGAATTGTTGGTTATTCAAAAAGCACTGTTCATAAAGATTTAACTGAAAGACTAAAAAAGATAGATGTTGAGAAATATGAAAGAGTAAGAAATCTATTAGAATACAATAAAAACATCCGCCATATACGAGGCGGAATGAGCACAAAACATAAGTATCAAATTAGTTAATTTCTAAATCATAATTAATTTGCCTTAATATTTGAGAAGTAAAATGAGCATTAGTTAACTCTGTGATTAAGTGGATGAATTTATCTTGTTCACTTGGTTTGACATAAAATGTGAAGCATACTTCCTCTGAATAATCTTTTTTAAAACATAAGTAGTTACTTGTTTTGTTATCAATGATATTCGCTACTGGGTAGCTAACTTTAATTAATACTTCATTCATTAATATTGACTCAATAATTGTTGCTTGCTTAATTGCTTCTGAGACTGATTTTGAGTAAGCCCTTATTAATCCTCCAGCACCTAGTTTGATTCCTCCGAAATATCTAGTAACAACTGCTACTATGTCAGATAGATTATTCTTTTTTAATGAATCAAGCATAGGTGCACCTGCAGTACCGCTAGGTTCACCATTATCACTACTACGCATGATTTCTGAATGTTTACCAATGATAAAAGCTGAACAATTGTGATTAGCACTCCAATGTTCCTTTTTTATTTTACCGATGAATTCAGTAGCTTCTTGTTCACTTTTAACTCTTTTGATAGAACAAATAAATTTGCTTTTTTCAATAATTATAGTGTTAGTAATAGGCTCTTTAATAGTTTTCATATGATTACCTTTCATTCTAGATGATAATATTATACCATAAATCTCACTATTGAAATACTTTGAGTTTCAAAGTATAATAGGATAGTAGATAAAAGAAAATTAGGGGAAGCTTATGAAAAAATTGGGATAATTACCGATAGTACTGCTTGTTTAAATTTTGTTGATTTTCATCATGAAAGTGTTAGAGTGATTGATTTTGTTGTTGTAATAGATGGGGTACCCCATAAAATTAGTACTCTAGATTCAAAAGAATTTTATAAGGACATGGATGACTGTAGTGCATTGCCAACAACCGCTATTGCTTCAGTTCAAGATGTATTAGACATTTTTAATGATTTTAAACGATTTGGCTATACTGATATTATTGTTATGACTGTTTCATCAAAGCTAAGTGGATCACTTAATAACATTACGTGTGCTGCACAGGATGTTGAAGATATGAACATCCATGTAATTGATTCACTAACAACAGCATTTATTTTAGGGGATGTTGTGATTGAAGCATCTAAGTTGATAGATGAAGGTCAAGATATTGATAAAATATTGACTGAGATACAAAGGATGTATGATAATGACAATATTTTAATTTATGTTGATACTCTTAAAAACCTAGTGAAGGGTGGAAGAATGTCAGGAGCGATTGGAATGGTTGGTGAAGTATTTAAGATTAAACCAATTCTTGAATTAGGTCACGATGGTACAGTAAAACCGATTGCTAAAAATAGAACAGCTAAGAAATCAATCAAGGCTATAAAGGAAATGTATTTACAAGCTACTGAAGGTAAGGAACACAAGCTATATTTGTTTTATACAGATAATAAAGAAGAAATACTTAAACTAGAAGAAGAATTGCTTAGTAATAATTCGAGTGCTGTTGATTCCAGCATTACGGGATTAAGCCCTGTCGTAAGCACCCATACTGGTGCTGGAGCATTTGGTATCGGGTGGAGATTTAAATAACCTTAAGTTACTGGCTTAAGGTTTTTTTATGTTATAATTGGTTATGGAAGAAACTGCTAGAAAAGTACTAAAATTGTTAATTGATAATGGTTTTGAGGCCTACTTTGTAGGTGGCTTTGTACGTGATAAGTTACTTGGAATTGATTCACAAGATATAGATATTGCGACAAGTGCAAAGTCAGAAGATGTTATTAAAATATTTAACAAAACAATTCTCACTGGTATTCGACATGGTACTGTAACAGTTATAGAAAATGATTTTCACTTGGAAGTTACAACTTTTCGTACTGATGGTGATTACTTAGACAATAGAAGGCCTAGTAAAGTAGAATTTGTTAGTGATATTAAAGAAGACTTAGCACGAAGAGATTTTACAATCAATTCTTTTGCTATGGATTATGATGGTAAATTGATTGACCTATATAAGGGAAAGGAAGATTTAAACAATAAACTTATCAGGTGTGTTGGTGAACCCAAGAAACGGTTGAGTGAAGACGCTTTAAGAATCCTAAGAGCAATTAGGTTCGTTAGTAAACTGGGTTTTGATATTGAGGAAAATACTTATAACGCTATTGTAGTCTTAAAAGATACTTTAATAAATATTTCTGCTGAAAGAATTAAAGCCGAGTTAAATAAAATATTTCTTGGCAATTATAGAAATGATGCATTAAAGTTATTAGGCACACTGAAGTTAAGTGTTTTTTTAGATTTATTAGCGGGGATAATTGTTTTAAAGGATAGTAAAGATTCTTTAAGCGTACATGAATGTTGGGCAACTTGTCACTATCTAAATAAGTTTGATCTAAAAAGATGGAAGTTTTCTAATAAGGACAGTAAACATATAACCGCTATTAGTAATGGTGTTAAGGCTATTAGAAATATTACAGACTATGATGTTTATTTATATAGTCAAGATTTATTAAGTAGTAATAGAGTTTTTAAAGTAATTTATGGTGAGGATTATAAGGAAAAAATTGAATCTATTTATAATAGTTTAAAAATAAAATCGGTAAAAGAATTAACTATATCTGGATCGGATATCAGGAATTTAGGATTCACTGATAGGATGATCGGTGAAATTTTACGAAAAGTAGAATATTTGGTAGTAATGAGTGAATTGAATAATGAGAAAAGTGAAATCATAAATTACATAAGGAGAAATTATAATGATTAAAATTAATGAAGTAAGTATTAAAGATAATTTAGAATTAGTTGCTAAAATCAAATTAATCAACGAAGGTGTAACAAGCACCGGTAACAAATTCTTATCTCTACAATTAGAAGATGAAACAGGAATGATAAACGCTAAGATTTGGAATGCAGAAGATGTTAAACTCAGTTTGGGTACAATATATATCTTTAGTGGTTCTGGTCAAGAGTATAGAGAAAAGACTCAATTAATTATTAATAAGTTTAGAGAAGTGAATGATGGCGATAAAATAGATATTGATAAGTTCTTCAAGACAGCTCCGCTAAATAAACAAGATATTTATGCTGTTATTAAAGATTATGTTAATACAATTGAAAATGAAGTTATTTCTGCAATTACTAAAACAATCTTAAATAGATATTCAACTGAGTATATGAGTTATCCTGCAGCTACACAGAATCATCATTCTTATATTTCTGGTCTTAGTTTTCACACAATGACTATGTTGAAGATGGCAGAGAGATTATTAGATTTATATACATACCTAGACAAGGATTACTTATACGCAGGGGTTGTGCTACACGATTTTGCTAAGGTAATTGAACTTTCTAATAGTAGAGCTCCAGAATATACCTTAGAAGGTAAATTAATTGGACATTTAGTCTTAGGGGATGAAATTATTTTGGAAGTTGCTAGGGAACTAAACTATCAAGATACTGAAGAAGTCTTACTGCTCCGTCATATGGTTCTATCACACCACGGGAGAAAAGAGTGGGGGAGTCCACAAAGACCAATGATACCGGAAGCTGAAGCGCTACATTTTATTGATAACATTGATTCGAAGTTTGAGGCGATTAGGGAAGCATATACTCATACTGAAGTTAAAAGCTGGACTAAGAGAATTCCAGTACTAGATGGGAGAAGTGTATATAGACATAAGTGAGGATTACGAATAGTAATCCTTTTTACATACAAAAAAAGGTATCATTCTCTAGAATGATACCTTCAATATATTATTGGTTTCTTTCGATTGTGTTTCTATTGCTTTCTAGTGCATTAGCATAATCGCTTTGTAATTCTGGGTCATTAAATGTAATATCTCCCATTGATAATCTTAAATTATCATAGATTAATGTGCTACTAGTTGATAGATATTCTTCCTTTATCGGTACGAAATATTCATCAATAAATGCTTTAATTTCAGTTGATTGTTCTAGGTCACTTTGTAAGTATTTTTGAATATCATCTTTAGATGGATATAACTTATCATCATCAGGATATGCATCTAGTTTTTCTTTATAATTGTAAGAATATAATAAATGATATCCATATCTTGTAGTAACATTATTTTCTGATACTTGATAACTTAAGTCCTCAGTTATCATATCGTTGTACATAATTTTTGCTTCATCTGTAAATGGTTGTTCAAACCCTTTAGATGTAACCTCACCTATGTCTTCAACTTTTACTATTAAACCTGCACGTTTATATTTAGCCCACTCACTATAACCTTCAGCATTAGGATCAGATTCATATGAAGCTTCGTTATATTCGCTAGCAATTTCGTTTAAAGAATCAACTGTTATTTCTTCAGTATCTATTTCTTCATATAATCTATCTCTTAATGAGTCTATTAATTCAAGAGCCAAAGCGTGTTGATAGTCAGTCCAGTTATCGTTATCTTCTAAGTACATATCTGGTTCACTATCTTCGTTATTGTCAACATAAATTAAGAAATGCATAATATCAACACTGAATGCTTCTTTGTGATATTCAATCATTTTATCGTATAATATATCACTTACCTCAGTATTGTTAAAGAGTTTTTCTTCAAATGCAACTCTAATTTCATTACTTATATATGTATTGTATAGCTCGATTTCACTTCTAACTCCAAACCCAGTATACATAAATGTATCCCAACTCATACTTGTAGGATCAAACCCGTAAGTTGCATATGCACCTTGTTGGAATTGTAGTTTATGGTTTGTAATTGTTTGTTTAATCTCGTTTTCCTTCTCTTCAGTTATAACTTCATCACTCAATAACTCATCAGATAATGGGATTTTAGCATTTAATAATAATGTAGCTGTAGTAGCTCCATATCTATCTGAAAGATTTTCAAATAACTGATCGGCTGTTATATTTACTAATTCATTATCTTTATTTAGATAACTAAATATGATTGAATTATCGCCTTTGTTTGTTACAGTATTACCAAACATAGTAGAGAAGCTCTTTTCTAAATAACTATCATATAATTTCAATTCTTTGTTTGTTCTTAATTTCGATAAATACTCATTTACTAATGAATTATTATCAACCATTTTATCGATAATTTTATCAAGTAAAGTATCTAATAATTCAGAGTTTACACCAGCTTTAATGTCGCTTGGCTTTTTGCTTAGGAAATCTGTATATTCCTCATCTGTCATTTCATCAAATAAATCGATAAAGGTATTTTGATTATCCCCAGATACTTTATAAATAATGAAATATCCAGTCTTACTTGCTCCCTCTTCATCAACCGAAACCGTTAATGGAACAGGTTTCTGTGTATAAGGAACATTAGATATAAATTCAGTATTAGTAGTCTCAGAACTTAGGACTCTAAAAATATAATTAGCTTGAGTTGAACTTTGTCTATATAATTCATCAAAATTAATTGTCAAATCTTCAGATCCGCATTCTAGCACAGTTCCGTTAGAATATGTAATTGCATCTCTATTTTCATATGTTTCATTATAAATAGCTACGTATGCTTCTAATATTTCAGCAGAAGTTAATTCTAGTTTAGCTAATTCTATAGGATCAGTTGGATATTCAGTCTCATTATCTGGAGAAATATATTCACCATCTTTATAATAAGCTTTTACTAGCTCCTCAGCATTATTAACATCTAAACCATGTCTAACTAATGCATCTTCAGCCTCTTCTAATGTAGAGAACTTAATTTTGATAGCACAAGCTTGGTCGTAGTAGAAATTCTCATACTCTTCTCTTAGGTCATTTAATGAAAATAATGGTTCATCGCTTGATGATTCCTCATATTCTATTAATAAAGCATCAATTACATATAGTTTTCTTGCATGACTTAAGTATGCTGCATCCTTAAATTCATCAATAGAATTATAACCATTAATTACTAGTGAATCATTGAAGTTTGCTTGAAGTTTACTTATTTCTTCAGTCGTGTAAATTTTTGTTGCTTCAGAAAGTGTCAATCCATTGTACATTTCTCTTTCTAAAACTTCATTAACATCAAAATCCGGATCTACTTTTGCTATTTCAACATATGTAGATAATAAATCTTCATCAACAATTGAAATCACTTCATTTGCACCGAAAGAATCAATCAATTTTTGATAAACTTCGTTGTTTGTTAATTTCATTGAACCTAATTCAGCATAAATAGAATCTTCTGAAGAAATCTTAGGTTCAGTTTTATTTGTTTTAAAAGCACTACAACTAAATGCTAACAATAGTATCGCTACTAATGATAAGAACATTGGTAGAGCTCTTTTCAACAACTGTGTTTTTGTCATTTACTTTCACTCCTTAAACTTTAAATTCGAAAGATTTTTTTATATTTCGCACTTTATATATTAACATTTTTTAAGAATAAACACAATGTTTTTGTCCTCAAAAAATACTGACAAAAATAAGAAAAATGGCTATGTTATAAAAACAAATCTTATGGGCAGTTATAATTTATTCTTTTACACATTAAGAATACAATAAATTGAGTGCATATGAAAGGAGGTAATTTTATGGGTCATTCGATACATCATGAATCTGGATATGCATTAGTTCTTGTATTGTTCATTTTACTTGTAATCATAGGCGCTGCTTGGATGTGTTGCTAATAACTGGGGGAGTAATCCCCTTTTTATCATTCCATATAATATTATAAATTATGTTATAATGATAAAATAGGGGATGATTTAGATGAAGATAACTGTATTAGCAAGTGGATCTAAAGGAAATTGTACTTATATAGAGACAGAGAAGGCAAAAATAATGGTAGATTGTGGAATATCATTTAGACAAGTCCGAAATAGATTAATGCAACACGAGATAACTCTCTTCGAGTTAGACGGAGTGTTTATTACACACGAGCATAGTGATCATGTCTCGGGACTTCCAACACTTTTATCAAGAATACCAACAAATCTTTATATCTCTGATAAAGCCTTCGGAAAAATGCATGTTAACGCTAGAAATGGAATACCAACAGATTTAATTAAATATATTGATGGTCCGGTCCAAATTAAGGATTTAGTAATAACACCAATTAGGACAAGTCATGATGCTGCTGAACCGTATGGATATATGTTTGAATCAAACGGAAAGAAAATAGTTCATATAACAGATACAGGTTATTTACCATCGGCAATTTATAAATCAATAGAAGATGCTGATGCGTATTTGTTTGAGTCAAATTATGAACCTGAATTACTATTAGAGAGCAATCGACCATTTTTTTTGAAACAGAGAATATTTGGAAACAAAGGTCACCTATCAAATTTAGACTCAGCGTTAATTTTAAAAGAAGTAATGACAGAACGTACTAAACATATAGTATTTATTCACTTATCTCAAGAATGTAATACCCCTTATGATGCTAAACAAGTTCATAAAGTAGAAATACCTAACTATGATAAGATTAATATTATCTATTCATCTCAAGATATTCCTACTAAAATAATAGAGGTTTAAAATGAATATAAAAATAATATCAGTTGGGAAAATAAAAGAAAGATATTTAATTGACGCAATAAAGGAGTATTCAAAAAGGATAATGCCTTATGCGAAACTATCTTTCATAGAAGTGAAAGACGAACCAACAAAAGATAATGCTTCACCCAAAGATAATTTAAAGATAAAAGAAAAAGAAGCATTGAGAATATTAAATCATATTGACTCAAGAGAATATGTTATAGCATTAGCAATTGAAGGGAAACAGTTAAATTCAATAGAACTAGCAAATAAAATAAAAGAATTACCCACTTATGGTAACTCTAATATTGCTTTTATTATAGGAGGATCATTAGGGTTAGATAAAGAGATTCTAGATAGATCAAACTTTAAACTATCATTCTCCAAAATGACTTTCCCCCATCAATTAATGAAGGTAATACTTTTAGAGCAATTATACAGAGCATTTAGAATAAATAATAATGCGCCGTACCATAAATAGTTGCAACCTTTGAACGAAAAATTCGTGCATTTAGAATTATCAATCGCGCGCCGTACCATAAATAATAGCATCACATAAACAATATTTTCGGTCTTTTCAATTACAGGTGGATGAACCATATCATAATAATGAAGTTGTAATAATATATTAATATTAAGAATCCACTTGTTTTAGTAAAAGAAATAGGAATGCAACCTTTAGTTGACACATTTCCAAGTCACGTTGGTGGTGTTCAACTGGATTTACGTATATCATTTTTATGAAAGAGAGGTACTGAAAATGATTTTAGCTGACAAAATAATGTGTTTGAGAAAACAAAGAGGTTGGTCTCAAGAAGAACTTGCAAATAAGATGAATGTCTCAAGACAATCTGTTTCAAAGTGGGAGAGCGAGAGTGCTATACCTGAAATGGACAAGATAGTGATGTTAAGTGAGATATTTAATGTATCAACAGATTATCTTTTAAAGGAAGATATGAAGGATGATTGCATTGAGAAACAAGAAATAATTCAACCCCAGAAAGAGGCCGTAGTTTTGAGGAATTATGAAGTTGAATCGTACTTAGAAAGAGTAAAGAAAAATGCAAAATTAATTGCTTTAGGTGTTTCTTTATGTATTTTAGGAGCAACTAGTCTTGTGTTTTTATCAGTAATTGGCGAAACTACCGTGCCCAGTATGTCTGAAGAGCTGGCATTGTCTATTGGATTAGTTGTGTTGTTTGTATTAGTTGCAATAGCTGTAGCATTATTTATAAAGGCAGGTTCTTTAATGAAACAGTTTGAGTATGTCGAAAGTAAAGAAGTTATTTTAAGTGGTGCAGATAAACAACATGTAAATGAACAAAAACAATATTATACAAGTAAATATCATTTTGGTATTACATTCGGTGTAGTATTAATGATTCTCGGAGTATTACCATTGATAATTGGTAGTTTGTACGATATTTCGGTCTATAATTTGATTCTATTATTAACTTTACTCATGGTAATAGTTACCCTAGCTGTACATATAATAATTCGAGTAAGTATTAGAAATGATGGGTACGAAACTCTACTGAATTTAGGAGAATATACGAAAGATAACAAACAGATAGAAAAAGTAACTGAGAAAATTGGAGGTGTTTATTGGCCAATTGTTGTGGCAATTTACTTATTCTGGAGTTTCTATACGAATGATTGGGGAACTACATGGATCGTGTGGCCTGTAGCGGGTGTACTATTCGCTGTTGTACCAGGAATAAGCTCGTTCTTGATAGATAAAAACAAAGATTAAATTATGACAAATGTCATAATTTTTTAATTTGACAAAGTAATAGCAACCAATTCAAGAATAAGCCTTACGAAGAGTATATCTCAGTTAAAAACGTAATAGAGAATGCTATCATAAAAAATTGTAAAACATGAGCTGAAATATCGCTCATATAGAAAACTCACAGGGTGAATATTCACTCTGTTTTAATTGGAGGAAAAAAAAATGAAGGATATAAAGAATGTTTCAAAATTAATAATAGAAGCAATAGACTTGAATTTAATTGGGAGTAGTAACCCACTGACATTTCATTATTACGAGAATGATAACTTGTGGAATGACTTGCTTTCATTCGTAAATGATGAAGATATGATGAGGACGATGATTTTCAACAATGATAAGCTTGGGATATCTCCTGTACATACCTATTGTGCAACTTTGAACTGTAATGATAAGCTAAGAGATTTTGAAAAAAATTCAATAGGACGCTTTTGGAAATTTGTTTTTGAAACACTGGGTTATAATAATACTAGAAGGGTATATAGGGTAAAATCAGCTATAACAAACGGAAAACTATTCACTCAGTAAGCATTTATACAATTAACGGTGTTCAGAATATCCAAATCTGTATGAGACTAGATGATTATGAGAACTATGATTGTAAAGAAGAATTTACTGCTGAATCTTTGGAACAGCTCTCAAATGTTTTAACTGAAGTTAGGTTTCAACACAATATAAATTCTCTTGATGGGTTTACACCCGAGTACATATTAAACATAGTTACATTTAGTCCTTTTTGTTGTTAGTCTCTACAGTAAATGCCTGTTCTTCAAAGTATACTAATAAAAACAACTCCTTAAACGGAGTTTTATATGCATATGGAGAGTTATAAGAACGTTCTTCAGGAATGATACTTTTAAATACTGTTATAATACAATTAAATTGAGAGATAAAAAGGGGTATTGACTTAACAGCTACAAATAGGGTTAAAAGGAGAGAAGTATGGAAGATATTTAGAAAACTATTCTTAAAGTTATAGAATGTTCTTGGTGGTTTTTGTCATAAATTACCTTTATATGTCTATTATAATTTGAGTTTTGAAGTTTTAAAATGTATAATCAAAAGTAAGTATTTGATTTTTTTTGAGCAAATTTCTTGTTAGATAATATAATATTTTGATGCTGAGGTGGTTGTATGGAAAGAAATACGTCTATAGTTGAGGCAATGATTATTAATGCTAGAAATCATTTGCTGGACACGTCTTTTAATAATAGGATGATAAACTCTAAAATTACCCAAAATAAGGGATTATCATTTAATGTTGAAAACTTGGATAAATTTTACGAACTAGTAGCCGGAAATAACTCTTTTACTTTTCTTCCATTAGAAAACAAGAAGACTCCTGATTCTAATTTAACGTCAAGTGACAAAGTTAACTTTGAGTACAATAAGAATATTGAAAAGGTTGGAATTGTTGATGCTGTTTGTATTTTAGACACTACAAAAAAGCCTTCTATCCTTAGTCTGAAGTCGAGTATTGATGAGGGTGATTCAAAGTTAATGTACAAAGTTAAAGGTGAAAGTGCATACATAGAATTAGTAGAAAAAATATATGAGGATATTAAAAAGAATTTTACTAAGTATGGTATTGATGAAGATAACGTATATAACAAGGATATGTTATTTTCAGGTTTTAAAAAGAAAATTGAAAACGATATAGATAGTATAAAATTATCTCTTTATATTGCATTCTTAAGTATTCTTAAGAATGAGGGAATACCAAAGGACTATATATTTTTTGGTGGGATAAATAAAAAAAATGAGATTACTCAAGTTAGTAATCTAATTGATAAATTAATTTTTGCAGGTACTAAGGGGTTCAAGAAAGCTTTAGTTCCTAAGAAGAATAAAAAAGATATCGCAAATTTACCTTCTCAAGTCGCTGAAAATCTTGAAATTGTTTTTGTCTCTAATATAGATGAGGCAGTTTTATCTGTGTTTGATATGGTTAATTCTGTGGAACATAATGATTTAAGTAATGACTTTATATTGAATAAGAAAAATCAACCTCAAAAAATATTTTATGTAAATTATAATCAGGATGATTTAAGATCAAGAATGGAAGAAATTTATTTGAATAGTAAACGTCATATTGAGGAACAAGGAATAAATATCTTATTTCTTTCATTAGGATTTACGCAATGGAGAAGCCCAGTGAAACCAGAGGAGATTATTAACTCACCGTTAATTTTTATACCTGTGAATATTGAGATTAGTAACTATAAGAACATATATAAAATATCTTACTCTAATTCAGAAATAATTCTTAATAAGTCATTAATAAAAAAATTGGAACTTGAGTTTAATATAAACTTTGATGAATTATTATTAGATGTTGTTGATGAACGTGACTTTGAAGTATCTAAATATATTGAAAAATTTATGAAAATTACTAGAGAGTCTGGGAACGATTTTGGAATGGATTCTTCCGCAGTTCACTTAAGTTTCTATTCATATAGTAAATTCTTAATGTATAACGATTTGGATCCAATAAATTGGGAGGATGTTCTTCAAGGTGAAGAGGATAATGTATTAACTGATATTTTTGTTAATCATAAATATCACGAGGTAAGCGATGTAGATGATAAAAAATTAATAGATAGTAATAGTGAAATAGATATGATAAACAATGTTCTTGATGCGGATTCATCACAACTACTAGCTATCTCTAAAGTAAATCGTGGGAACTCAATTATAATACAAGGACCTCCAGGAACTGGTAAATCTCAAACAATTGTGAACTTGATTTCGGAGGGAATAATTCGAAATAAAAAAATCTTATTCATGAGCGAAAAACTTGCTGCGATGGATGTTGTATATAGCCGATTAAGATCTCTGAATCTAAGTCACGTTGCATTACAACTTCATTCAGATAAGGTCAATAAATCGCAAGTAATTAACGAGCTGCAGAAAACATATTATATGAATAAAATAAACGTTAAGAATACGGATTATGATATCGTAAACAAATTAGATGATCTACGTCGAGAGATAAATAACTATTATGAATTACTAAATAAAAAATCCTCGAAGTCTAAATTATCTATTGTAGAGGCTTATCGTTTAATCATTAAATTAGAAAATTACTTCAAAATTAACGACATTGATGTTTATAAACTTGACGTTCATAACGAGTATTTGATGGAGTCTAGCGAAGTTCAGTTTGATAATTTATTAAGTGATCTTGAATCGTTAGAGATTTTTTATAACAAATATGGAACAATGAGTGATAATCCTTTAACAAGTATTTCAATTGAAAAGCCTTTATCACATCATGATATGAATAAATATAAAAGCCAAATTAATGAGTTGATTAGTGAGCTTACTTCGGTTACTAATAAGATTGCAATTACTAAAGGGAATCAAACTATAATAGACGATTTATCGATATCAAACATTAAGAAGATTTTGGCTGTAATAGAAGATCATTCTTCCTTATTAAATAACATTAACAATATTGATTATCCACTCCTAGCAGAAAATAGAGACTTGTTATACGATATTTTTATGAACTATTGGGATAGTTCAGAAATTAATAACTTAATAAAGAGCAATATATACAATAACTCTAGTGCTGTTGATGAATTGTTATCTTTATTAGAAGCAATATCTGAAGAAACAGAGTTTCTTAAAAGAAATAATAGTTTTTTAAAACGAAAAAGTCAAAACTTTAAAATACATAAAGATAAGATTGTTAGCAAATATTTTAATAAAGATAATGTCAAACTAAGTGATATCGAGACTTCGCTTTCGTGGCTTTATAAAAAATTGTATGTCAAATATATGTTGATTAAAGAAGACGAGCTATTAAAGAATATTTTTGGTAAAAGAAGTAGAACTGATAACATTAAAATAATTGCTTCGTTATTTCAGTCTTTAGAAGAAATTGTTAAGTTCCTTGAAAAAGAGTTAAACTTTGAAAATGCTACAATTGAAACTTATTTCAAGTATTTAATGAATTTTGCAACAAATGATTTCAGTAACTTAAATAGTATAGTTGATATAATAAACAATGTGACTGAATCACTTGGAATTGATTTGGAAAGTATATTCAGTTCAAATGAATTTATGACATTCAAAATAAGCGAAATAATCGGTGAGTTTGGCATTATCAGAGATGGTATGAATACACTTAATGATATTGTAGCCTTAAAAGAGATTAAGAATGGACTTGATGAGAATATTACTAATGAGTACTTGAGAGAAATCTTACAAAACGAACTATATTCTAAACATATTTCGAAAGTTTTTTCTTATATTAGATACAATAGTATAGTTCAGGAAATAATGAATTATAATTCTGAACTAGAGAATTTTAATGCAATGGTTTTTGATCAAAAGATACGAGAGTTCATATATTTGGATAATAGAAATATCCAAGTGAACAATTTGCAAAATACATTGGATGCTCATTTTTATAATGTTTACGATATAAGAAAAGATGAAACATTAAGCGTTGAAAATAAAGACGACATAATTAGCTATCTATTGCAAACTTTTAATAGAAAATACAATGTACCGACTGTAAAAGAATTATTAAAGAAAGCATTTAATCCAATAATTAAGTTGAAACCAGTTTTTATGATGTCACCAATTTCGGTTTCACAGTATTTGGAGCCAATTGTCGGGATGTTCGATATTGTTATATTCGATGAAGCTTCACAGATAAAGCCACAGGATGCATTTGGTTCACTTTTGAGAGCCAAACAAGTTGTTGTTGTTGGAGATGAGAAACAACTTCCACCTACTAACTTTTTTGAGAGTTACTATGGTATAACAGATACGTTTGTTGAAGATGCAGTATCTAACTATGAAAGTATTCTAACTCTAATAAGAGGAACTGGGGTTCCACTTACCACTCTAAACTGGCACTACCGCAGTAAACACCATAATCTCATTGAAATAAGCAATAAACATTTTTATGGTGAAGAATTATCTATCTTCCCTTCTAAGTATAAGAGTAATCCGGATTTTGGAATTACATACGAATATGTAGATGGATCTTTTGATCGTGGAAAAAGTAGAACGAATTCACTTGAGGCAAGAAGAGTTGCCCAAGAAGTTATTAAACATGCAAGAAATAATCCGAACTTATCATTAGGTGTAGCGACGATAAACATTAACCAAAGGGATTTGATTTTGTCTGAGATTAAGAAAATGAGAGCAAAAGATCATTCGTTAGACGATTTCTTTAGTGAAGATAGGAATGAACCATTCTTCGTTAAAAACTTAGAAAGTGTTCAAGGGGATGAAAGAGAAGTTATCTTTGTTAGTATTGGATATGCTAAAGATCAAAATGGAAATATTATTCAAAATTTTGGTGCTATTAACCATATAGGTGGGGAAAGAAGACTAAATGTTTTGATGACTAGATCAAGACAAAAATGTGTACTGTTCACGGGACTAAAAGCTGCTGACTTAGAGGTTGATTACAATACAGCAGAAGGGGTAAAGGTCCTTAAAAAATTTCTTGATTTTGCCGAGAGAACCTCAAGCAATATTGAAACATATAAAACGAGCGATACGAAGGAATTTTCAATTGAGATTGCTGAGGAATTAAAAAAACATGGCTATAATGTTACCTTCAATGTAGGAAATTCACATTACTTCGTTGATATAGCTGTCCATAATCCAAATGATGAATCTGAATATATTTTAGGAATTGAGTTTGATAACTCTACCTATATTCAATCTAGAACTGCAGGAGAGCGTGAAAGAATTAGAAATAATATTATGAGATCGAAGGGGTGGAATATATATAAGTTATATATCACTTCGTGGTTTAATAATAGAATAAAAGAAATTGATAACATTTTAGATTACTTATCTCAAATAGAAACTGAAAAGATCGACTATGGGGAAGTTGTTGAGTTTTATGAAGAACAGGTAAATGTAGCTACTAGATTCGGATTCAGGCCATATAAGAAATTTGATAAAAGGATTGAGAACATTAAGAAGTTCGTTAAGGAACCAGTTCAAATTCAGAAATATGTCCTAGATCTTATTACAGTAGAATCGCCAATCAGATTAAGTACAATAAATTCAAGAATATTAGAAAATTCTTACTTAGAAACTAAGGAGAAAGTATTCAACGGAAGTGTGAAAAAAGCTCTTTCCAAACTTCAAGAAAGTGGAGTTATCTATAAAGATGAGGGATTTTATTTCATCAGTGATAGATCTCAATTTATTCCTTTTAAAGATAGGAGAGCAATTGTTGGTTCTTTTACGTTGGAGGATGTACGTGAGGAAGAATATATTCATGCAATTAGAGAAATTACTAAAAACAGTTTTGGTATAGATACTGAAAATATTGCAACCATTATTTCAAATTATCTTGGATTTGATAACATTAACTTCGATATTCATGATAGAATCGAAAGACTTTCAATTAGATTGGTTAATTCTGAAACATTATTTATAGATAAGAACAACAATTTACAGCTTAGATAAGTTGATACAGATAATTCGATTGTCTCAAAACTCTAATGAAGACTCGTTTAATAGATGAAAAGGTAGATGATTACATTTACAAAAATGTTAGAAAAATCTGAGCAACTTACAATCAAGAACGTTACAGCGCGCCGTATCATAAATAACAGCTTAACTCTAATTGATAACGCGTAACACTACATCTAGATAATTTAAATTATAATGTAAAGATGATTAATAATGCTATTGGTATTAACTTAGTAGGTAAAAAAAAACCTGCAGTTCATCATCACTATATTGGAATTAATGAAGAGGAAGAAAAAGTAGTACATAAGATATATGAACTATTTAATGCTGGATACGGATATATAGCAACTGCTATAAATTGTCAAGGATGGACTTCAAGCTGATTTATAGATTGATATAGAATTTACACTGAATCGTGGTGTATGAGTATGATGGAAACATTAGTGATGTTTCCTTTTCTTGTGGTGAGGTGCTATAATTTGGTAAAGAAAGAAGAATGTTCATCGAACTTGTAAAAAAACGGGAGGAAGATATAGTGTATAGAGAAATGAAAAAAGCAGATTTGACCTTAGTGAATGGTATGCTAGGAAGAATAAATAGCTCAGCTAAAAAGGTTTTTAATCAAGCATATGAAGATGGGAATTTAGTTAGTTGTTTAATGTACGATGATAAGAATGATAGAGGAGTCTTTACAATTGTAGAGGGTCCTAATTATTATGCTTTGCAAGTATCTTTTGACAAGGATGTTAGTAATTATAAAGTTATAAAGGTCATTCATGAAGGATTGGACAAAATTATAAAAGTTAGAGGTTCCAAAGATATATATTTAAACATTAATGGATATAATCCTTCAATAATAAATTATTTTAGAAATTACAACTTTACTCAAGATTCGTTGGGATTTGAATATAGCTTTTCCACTTCATCAGAGACTATAGATGCAATTTCTAACTTTAAGGTTGAGGAGGGGTTAACCTTCAAGGGTTTTGAAGAAGAGAATGCTCACAATTATATAGAACTTTTAGATGATGCTTTTAGGCAACTTGATATTGATAGTAATGAAGAGCAGGATCGATATAGAAAGAGCGGTCAAAAATTTCTTTCATGGCTAAGAAAGGTAGATGAGAAAAAGAATTTTGGCGCTTTGTGGAGCAACGTTGATTTGGTTGGAGTATACATCTTAAATGATGATTGTATACATACAATAGCAGTGAATCCAAAATATGAGGGAAAGGGATTTGGAAATCAAATAATGAAATATTGCTTAAAAAATTTGATTTTGAACAAAAAATATAAAGAGGTTTATCTACAAGTACTTTTCGAAAATAAAAGAGCTCAGAAATTTTATATTAAAAACGGATTCGAAGTAAGAGGATATTACTGTGAGAATACATATGTGTCAAAAATGTAAACAAGTTGCAGCTGAAAACGTTATAACGCGCCTTATCATAAATAATGGAAATATGAAGGATGATTATAAGAAAGCGGTAGTACATTAATAGCTGGCTAATCTGCTACAGTGTTGGTAAATTAGAAGGTAGTTCTTCTACAACATCTTATAATGAATCATTAGCAGGTGGATTATTGTTGGTTGTGAATAGGCTTTAAAGCAGTTCTTGCTGTGGATTTGTTATCACCTACACTTAACACATGGCAATTTAGGAAGAGAAACGTAATATCAATTTAGGGAATATTAGGAATGTCGAGTAAATTTATAAAAGATTTAACTTTACTATAAGAGGCTTTAGTTATATAAGAGAATGGATGTATAATCTGTTAGATGAACTTATTGAGGAAGTAATTTAGTAACTAGTATACTGAAATTGCAACAGTTATGATACAAGTTAGGTCTAAGACGAGATGTTGAGGAATTTATAACATATTACAAATAAAAATGTTACGACAATCCATACCTTAAATAGAGTTAATACATGTTATAAATTCATACAATTTTTATAAAATATTATTATAAGGAAACGCCAAGTTTTTTCTTCTTTTGTATGATAAGTCTTGTTAAAAAAATTTTGATTTGAAATAAAAAAAATTCTTGTTGACATTTGTACTGTTTTTATTTAAACTGTAAAATATATAACATGTTGATGAGGACTAGTAAAATTATAATTTGTTTAGAGAGAGTTACTGTTTGGTGAAAAGTAATAACAAATTAATTTGAACCTACCTTTGAGTGATACTAATTATATCCGGATCCATATCCGTTATCAATGATAAGTGCTTATGAACTAAGGTGGTACCGCGGAATTTTTCGTCCTTTGAAAAATTCTTGCGGTACTTTTTTTATTATAAAAGGAGGAAACCCTGAAGAATTAAAAAATAATTAGTAGAGATATTGACTTTGCTAATTGGTATGTAGATATTGTTGAAGGTTTAGAAAATATACATCAATCAAAGGTTATATGGTTATAAAACCAAACAAGTAATTAATATTTATACAAGGAGGAGATTACAATTAGAGAACAAATAATGGCTTCAAATAGAATAGTAATAAAGGTAGGAACTTCTTCCTTGGCATATTCTAATGGCAAATTAAATTTACGTCAAATTGAAAAACTATGTCAGGTTATAACTGACTTAAGTAATAGGGGTAAGGAAATCGTTCTAATTACTAGTGGTGCTATTGGCGCTGGAATTGGTAGATTAGGGTTAAATGATAAACCGAAAAAATTAGAGATGAAACAAGCTACCGCAGCAATAGGACAAGCTTACTTAATGCAAATATACCAACGTTTCTTTGCTAAATATAGTCAACTATGCGCTCAAATGTTATTAACTAAAGAAATTGTCGATAATCATCTTAAAAGGGAAAACGTTGTAAGAACATTTGAAGAACTATTTAAGATAGGTGTTATACCAATAGTAAATGAAAATGATTCTGTTTCTACAGACGAAATAATTGGAGATGTTTTTTCGGATAATGATAATTTGTCGTCAGTGGTTGCTGTTATAAATAAAGCGGATTTGCTCATTATTTTAAGTAACATTGACGGTGTTTATAAAAAAGTAAATGGTAATCTAAGTAACAATGTTATTAACAATGTTGATATTATTACTGAGGAAATATATGGTTATGTATCTAATGAAAAGTCTTCACTTGGCACAGGAGGAATGAGTTCAAAACTAAACGCGGTAAAATATGCTATGGACAACTCAGTAGATTCAATTATATGTAATAGTAAGGATTTAAATATTATATATGATTGCTTAGAGGGAAAAATAGTTGGAACTTTTTTTAAGGCAGGAAAAGAAGATGAAAATTAAAGATATTGGTAAAAATGCTAAAGATGCATTAAAAGATATTAGAAAGTTAAGAGAAAATGATAAAAATGGCATTCTAAAACTAGTTGCTGAGGCTTTATTAGAAAGAAAAGACGATATCATTAAAGCAAATAAAATAGATTTAGCAAATGCAAAAGAAAATGGTATGAATAAAGCTCTACTTGATAGACTACTACTAGATGATGAGAGAATCAAATCAATTGCCGATGGCTTAGTAAAAATTACTGGTTTAGAAGATCCAATTGGAAAAGTACTAGAAATGAATAAACGTCCTAATGGATTAATGATTGGAAAAAAAGTTGTTCCGATAGGAGTAATTGGAATTATTTATGAAGCACGTCCAAATGTTACAATTGATGCCTTTGGACTCTGTTTTAAAACAAGTAATTGCGTTATTTTAAGAGGTGGAAAAGAAGCTATAAATTCAAATGTTAAGTTAGTAGAAGTAGTTAATGAAGTATTTATAAACAATGGAATTAATCCAAATTGCTTACAAATACTAAGGGATACTTCTAGAGAAATAGCCAATGAAATGATGAAGATGAATGAATATTTAGATTTGTTAATCCCTAGGGGAGGTTCGGGTTTAATTAATGCCGTAATCCAAAACAGTACAATTCCAGTGATTCAAACCGGAGTTGGAAATTGTCACGTATATATAGATAAATATGCAGATCTAGAAAAAGCTTTAAATATAGCTTATAACTCTAAAGTTCAACGACCAGGAGTTTGTAATTCCTGTGAAACAATTTTAGTTCACAAAGATATTTGTAATGATTTCTTACCAAAAATTCAGGAGTTATTTAAAAACAAAGTGGAAGTTCGTGGAGATAAAAAAGTGTTAGATTATTTTACTGATGGGATCCCTGCAACAGAATCGGATTATTTAGAGGAATTTCATGATTATATTGTTGCGATGAAAGTGGTTGATACTTATGATGAGGCGATTTTACATATTCAAAAATATAGTACTGGTCATTCTGAAGCGATAGTAACTGAAAACTTTACAAATGCACAAGAGTTTCTAGAAGAAATTGATTCTGCAGCCGTATATGTGAATGCTTCAACTAGATTTACTGATGGCTTTGAATTTGGTTTTGGGGCTGAAATTGGTATAAGCACGCAAAAACTACACGCAAGAGGTCCTATGGGATTATTAGAGTTGACAACTACAAAATATATCATTTATGGTAGTGGACAAATTAGAGAGTAGGGAATTAAATGAAAAACATTGGCTTTATCGGTTGTGGGAATATCGCAACTGCAATGATTGCTGGTATAAGTAAATCAACTTTATTTAAAGAGATTAATATTTATGCTTATGATATTGATCAAGATAAACTTCAAATGATGAAAAATGATTATGGAATAAACCTTGCTAACAGCAATATTGATTTAGTGAAGGCGGTTGAAGTTGTTGTTCTAGCGGTTAAACCGAATATTTATGAAACAGTAACTAACGAAATTAAGAATATTATTTCTAAAGATACAATAATAGTTGTTATTGCTGCAGGAATCTCTCTTGATAATATTAAAATGATGTTTAATAGAGAATTAAAATATGTAAGAGCAATGCCGAATACTCCTGCACTAGTTGGAGAAGGGATGACGGCATTATGTTATTCTGAGTTACTTAAGGATAATGAAAAGAAATTAGTTGCTGACATTTTCAGTTGTTTTGGAAAATATCTAGAACTTTCTGAGGATAAATTTAGTGCATTCACATCAGTATGTGGATCGTCGCCAGCATTTGTTTATATGTTTATAGAAGCATTAGCGGATGGGGGGGTATTGCTAGGGTTACAACGACATCAAATATATGATATGGTTTCTCAAGCAATTTTAGGATCAGCGAAAATGGTTCTAGAAACTAAAGAACATCCAGGAAAACTAAAGGATAATGTTTGCTCACCTGGAGGAACAGCTATTGAAGGTGTTGCTGAACTTGAAAGAAACAATTTTAGGAATGCTGTAATTAGTGCTGTAATTAAAACCGGAGAGAAATCAAGAACAATAAATAATTAAAACTTATTATAATAGAACCACCTGATCTGTAAACCCTTTTATGAACTTATTTATTATAATTTATTGACATTGAAGTCATGGAGTGCTAAAATCTTTTTAATTAATCATTAGTTAAAAGCTTTGATAAGAAATAGTATTCATTTCAATTCTTAAAAAGAGAGTTGCCGTTTGGTGAGAGGCACATAAGAATCTATGGAGAACACATCTTTGAGCTGTGAATTCAAACGTTTATCTAGTAGAGTTCATCGGTATCCTTGCAACCGTTATATTGCTAGAGTATAAGCATTTTGCCGTACTCGAAAAGGTTAATATCGTGAGATATTAATAAAATAGAAGTGGGACCACGTGAGTATAGCTTTCGTCTTCTAGTATTGACTAGAGAGGGAAGCTTTTTTTATTTCCTTTTGACTCATGATTAAATAAAGAAAAGGGAGATAGAAAAATGAAAAAATTATTATTAATATTATCGCTAATGTTTGTAGTTACATTAACAGCATGTTCTAAAGAGGAAAAAATCGATTTGAAAGAAATCGAAGAAAGAGGATATATCATCATGGGATTAGATGATACATTTGCCCCAATGGGTTTCAGAGATGAGTCAAATGAAATCGTTGGTTTTGATGTAGATTTAGCTAAAGAGTTATTTGGATCTACGGGTATTAAACTTAGGTTTCAGCCAATCGACTGGGCAATGAAAGAAACTGAATTAAACAATGGTAACATTGATATGATTTGGAATGGTTATACGATTACACAAGAGAGAAAAGAAAAGGTTAACTTTTCAACACCATATATAAGTAGCAGACAAGTGATTATCACTCTAATGGATAGTGAAATAGATAAAATTAGCGACCTTGAAGGTAAAGTATTAGCTACACAAACTGGTTCTAGTTCATTGAATGCAATTACTGAATCAGAAGAATTAATGAGTTTTGTAAGTGAAGATGAAATTATTTTGTTTGGGTCATATAACGAAGCATTTATTGATCTTAAAGCAAGAAGAATAAATGCAATTGTTGCTGATGAAATTCTAGTTCGCTATTATATGAGTTCAAATGAAGAAACTGAATATAAAATTTTAGATGATGATTTAGGTTATGATGAATTCGGAATCGGATTAAGAAAAGAGTCAACAGATTTATTAGAATTAATTAACAACTTGTTAGATGAGATGAAACAAGACAAAAGAGCTGCTAAAATTTCCGTTAAGTGGTTTGCTGAAAATATAGTCGAATGATATGGATTACTATTTAACTTTAATTAATCAATTATTTCTAGGTGCATTAGTAACACTTAAGTTCTTTATCTTAATTGGAATTGTGTCACTGTTCTTTGGCCTATTAGTATCGATACTTGGTCTTGTTTCAAATAGTTTCATTAAAAGAATAATAAATATATATGTACTTATTATGAGAGGTACCCCATTACTTTTACAACTTATTACTATTTATTTTGGCTTACCTATAATTGGTTTAAGCTTAAGTAGAACTGTCGCTGTGTTAATTGCATTTGCACTAAATTACTCAGCATACTTTAGTGAAATATTTCGAGGTGGATTCGAAAGCATCGATAAAGGACAGTTCGAAGCTGCGTTTGTACTTGGAATGAAAAAAAGAGATACATATAAGAAAATAGTGTTACCACAAGTGATTAAGAGAGTATTACCTTCAATTTCAAATGAGATAATAACTCTTGTAAAAGATACTTCTTTAATTTATGTTGTTGGATTAGGAGAATTATTAAGAATGGGTAAAATAGCCTCAAATAGAGATGCTTCACTAGTTCCATTGTTGTTCGTTGGATTGATATATCTCTTAATTATCTATGCATTAACTAAATTATTAAAGAGATGGGAGCGCTCGTATGGATACTTTGAGTAATATTGTTGAAATAAATAACTTAACAAAAAAGTTTGGCGAAAAGATTATCTTTAAAGAGCTCTCAATCAATTTCAAGGAAAAGGAAATAACAGTTATACTTGGTCCATCAGGTATTGGTAAAACTACTCTTTTGAGGTGTATATGTGGACTAGAGACAGTAAGTGATGGAGAAATAACAATAAATAATCAACCATACATAAAGTTTGGAGAAGTAGTAGACAAAAAAAATACACAGAAAGTTTTAAATGATGTAGGCCTTGTTTTTCAAGACTTTAATTTGTTTCCTCATTTAACAGTGTACGAAAATATTAGAATTATAGTAAAAGATGATAAACTAGTTAAATACTGGCTAACTGAACTAGGAATGTTTGAAAAAAAAGATCTATATCCATTCGAGTTATCAGGGGGACAAAAACAGCGTGTAGCAATAGCTAGAGCGTTAATATTAAAACCAAAATTACTGTGTTTTGATGAACCAACTTCAAATCTAGACTCATCTTTAAAAATGAACATAGCAAGCATTATTAAAAAGATTTCAAAAACTGGAACTTCAGTAATTATCATTACACATGACGAGTTATTCGCTGATGCTGTTGCTGATAATATAATAAAGTTTACTGACCTTTCTACTAATGTTAGTTGTAGATGATATGAGATAAGGGCTTAAAATTACATGGAATTAATAAAATTAATCAGTGAAAAAGTAGTAAGTTATATTAGTATAAATTATCTGACATGTTGCACCTGAAAACGTTACAAAGCGCCGTATCATAAATAATTGTAAAACATGAGCAGAAATATCGCTTGTATAGAAGAACGAACAGAGTGAATATTCACTCTGTTTTCATTGGAGGAAACAAATGAAAGATATAAAGAATGTTTCATGATATTAGAAGCCTAAATTGAGAGAACTGATGAGAACGCTTTGTCGAATTGGGTCGGTTAATAATAATATATTAGCAACGTGCATAAATGTGAATATGCTATAATTTTATTAAGAGTGAGGTGGATTTCTTATGAGAAGAATAAGTCTGTTATTGATTATATTATTAGTGTTGCTGTTAGGGTGTAATGAACAGAGTAACAAAGATAATGATGTACTAAGTGAATATCCTACTAAAGAAGAAGTATCTATTGAAGAACTAAGAGCTGCACAATATAAGATGATAGAATACGGAGATGAACTCTTAGATCGAGGTGTGTTCATCTCTTCATCGGGGGTTGATGAGCGTAATAGTATGTTACATATAGAAGTTTTTGACTTGAATGACGATAAAGCTGAAGTGATTTATGAGTATATTGATAAAGAACTAGTGACCTTGGAGAATGTATATCATTCTGAGATTAAAACAGTGTTGAATGTAGTTGATGGTAGAGTGTTAGTAATTGACAATGAAAATTCAGCAGATATGACCTGGTATTCATATGATGAAGAGAAACTCAATGATCTTGGATTGAAAGCAGGTAATGTTATAGAAATTATTAGTACTGGAATGATACTTACATCAGACCCAGGCCAAGGATTCGCTATGGAGATAAAATTAACTGATGTAAAATCAATCGAACCAAAATCCATTGAAGGGAAGTTAATTGGGGTGATGCTCCCTAGTTATTCCGCTAGGTTGCTAGTAAATGATGAGTATGTTTATTTTAGATCATTTTTTAATGTTAATGCTGAATTGATAGGTGATATTGTTGAGATGTACTATATTGGAGAGCAAGAAATAGATGGAAAAAGTGTGCTAAATGTTCATCGCTTTAATGTTATAGAAGAACATGATGCTTACGAAGGATATGTTGAGTCAGTTCATGGTGATCAAATTGTATTCAATAATTCGGAAGAGCAAATTATTTTTAATATGGGTGCTTTTAATTCTAAAGATTTTGAAGTAGGTTTGGTTGTTTATATTGAATTCCAAGAGGTTGATGGTGTAAAAACAATTACTAACTTAATTTCACCGGAAAGCAACTAATGATAGGGCTGATTGTATTTCTTACTTATCAATCCAAGGGAATATCAAGCGGTAAGAATTGTGCGTTATAACCCGCACCATTGTTTTCGTTTAGGTAGATTGATAATCCGCTGATTATCACTTATGTGTTTAATTCAATAAAAATGAAAGCAAAAGTATTGTTTGTTATGTACAAAAACGACCCTTAACATAAGTATGTGAGGATATTAAAATATGCTGAAATTTGACCTTTTTCATAGTATAATAAATACGTATTCAAGAATGGTGTGGGAATATGAACATTATGGTGGAAAAGTTAGAAAAAGTATTTGGAATGAATAATGAGTTTCTTTGTAATATTGAAGAGGTTGACCTTAAATTACGTATAGATGGAATTAGGTCAAATACTATTGCTAGTCAAATCGCTTGTGTAGCAGGGGGGCGTGATTCATATGCAAAATGTATTCTTGAAGATGAGCCTTTTAGTTGGCGCCCTGATTTTTCATATGATGATAGATATGAATATGATAAATTAATCAATCATTTAGGAAATAGAAGTAGTTCGTTAATTGCAGCACTTAAGTCTATTAAAAATTTTTCTCTAAATCAGGAAAGTCTAATCATTGATCTTATTAGTCATGAGTATTTACATCAAGGGCAAATTATTAGATATTTTTATGCGAATGAATTAGAAATGCCTAACTCAGTGAAATCGTTTTGGCACCTTGAAGATTAATTATATAATAGTTTGGGGAATAGTCTTATGATTATTAAACAGAATGCTAAATCATTATTAATAAAGAGTAATGGTATAGAGAGTGTGTTTGGAAATGACTTCTACATGAACATTTACAGAGGTTGTAGTCATAATTGTATTTACTGTGATTCGAGAAGTAGTTGTTATCGCGTAGAAAACTTCGATAAAGACGTCATTGTAAAAGATAATGCAGTTGAATTATTGGAGAAAGAATTAGTTAGCAAAAGAAAAAAAGGTGTAATTAGTTTAAGTGGAGCAATGTCTGATTGTTATATGCATATTGAAAAGAAGCTTGAGTTAACTAGAGGTTGTTTAAATATACTAGATAAATATAATTATCCTGTAATGATACATACGAAAAGTGATTTGGTATTACGAGATATTGATATTTTAGAAAAAATAAACAATAAAACAAATGCAAATGTTTTGTTTACAATAACTACAATTAATGATGAGCATGCTAGAATTATTGAACCTAATGCCCCATTACCAAGCAAGAGGTTTAAAGCATTAAAATCATTGAGTGATAAAGGAATTACCACAGGAATTGCAATTTGGCCAATCATTCCTTTTATAACAGATCAAGAAAAAAATATTAACGAACTAATTAAGTATGCACATCTTGCGGGTTGTAAATATGTGATTTTTGGAGATGCGCTTACATTGAGAGGTAAGCAAAGAGAGTATTTTTATAAGAAGTTAGATGAAGCAGGGAGTGATTTAGCCAAAAAGTATAAACGACTATATGGCGATAGTTATGTATGTAAATCAAAGAACATTGAAAAGATTAAAAAAATAATAAGAGATCTTTGTGAGGAATGTGGACTTGAGACTAAAGTTTCTTATTATCAGGTAAAAGAACCCAGCCAGATTAGTTTATTCTAAATTTGCGTTGAATTTTTGGATAAGGAGTATCAAGGGTTAAGAATACAATTTGAATACTGCTATGCCGTATTTTTTTATTTTAGATGACCCAGATGGTAATACACTTATAATTACAGGTGGACACGAGGAAAAATATAATTAATCTTAACTTTAAGGATATACCATAAATGATTTCAACAATGATAGCTGAGCATAACTATAATACAGTACACTATGGAGGAAAAATGAAAATTTTAGTTTTAGGAGGAACAAGATTTGTAGGTATTCATTTAGTAAATGAATTACTTAAGAAATCTTATGATATTACTATTGCTAATAGAGGAACAACAAAAGATGAGTTTGGCCATGAAGTTAAGAGAATTGTATTTGATAGGTATGATTCTAAAAGTATCAAAGATAAACTTACTGATCAATATGATGTTATTTATGACACATTAGCTTATGCATCAAATGATGTTAAAGTATTGCTTGATAATATTAAATGTAATAAATATATAATGGTATCATCTGCTGCTGTGTATGAAGATTATATAAATGTATCTGAAGATAAGTTTCAGCCAGAAAAAAACAAGTTAATATGGTGTAATCGTGGTGATTATAGTTATTCGAAAATCAAAAGACAAGCTGAGACAGCAATTTATCAAGAATATTCATCGGTAAATGCAATTACAGTTAGATATCCTTTTGTAGTAGGAAATGATGATTACACAAATCGATTAAAGTTTTATGTTGAGCACATAATAAATGGATTACCAATGTATATTGATAACTTAAATGATCAATTGTGCTTTATTAGTTCAAATGAGTGTGGGAACGCATTAGCAGAACTAGCAAGTAAAAATTATGTTGGACCACTTAACTTTTCAAATAGTGGTGCAATTTCAATAAAAGAAATTATTAACTATATTGAAAGAAAAACAGGTAAGATAGCTGAATATGCAAAAAATGGGGACGCAGGACCTTATAATGGAAAGTATGTTAGTAGTCTGAATTTGTCAGAGTGTAATAAATTAAACATTGATTTTAGTGATGTAAGAGAATGGATATTTAATCTGTTAGATGAAATTATTGAGGAAGTAATTTAGTAACTGGTATACTGAAATTGCAATAGATATGATACAAATTAGGTCTAAGACGAGATTCAAGATGGATATTCAAGAAATTAAGAGCTTTGGGGTGAAAATTCGAGCCACCAGGTGGCGAATAGGCCTAGTTATCAGTAAATAAACAGGAGTAATACTATATTTGAAGGAGAAGTAAATGATTATTTTAATTGGAGGAGCAAGTTGTACTGGGAAGACCTTAATGGCGAATAATTTAATGAAAAAGTATGCTATACCATATTTCTCACTGGATTGGCTTAAAATGGGTCTCTATAGGAGTAATGGTGATATTAGATTTAACCCTAGTGACGATGATAAAAAGATAGAATCGTATTTAAGACCAATAGTTAGTGAGATGATTAAGACTTGTATTGAGAACAACCAAAGTTTAATTATTGAAGGTTGCTATATACTTCCATCAATATTAGATGATTTTGATGATGAGTACTTAAATAAAATAATCTCAGTATTTCTTAACTTATCAGAGAATTACTTGATGAATAATTTTGAAGATGGAGTTATTAAAAATAGAAGTGTGATTGAATCTCGCAACTATAAAGAAGATAGAGGTTGCAATGCTTTTGTAAAATTAAATAATGAACTTAGATTAGAGTGCGTGAAGTCCGATATAAATTTATTTGTGATAGACTCGAATTATGAAGAAGAAATTATTGAGGTTTACAGTTATATAGAAAGAGAAATAAACAGAATTGAAAACGGAATGGATTAATTTATCCCTTATGAATATAGACTGTAGAATAGTACGAAAGAAAGTATGAAAGAGTAATTGTTGTACTGACTTGATATAATAGTTTTAATTAAAATGTTATAACGTACAATAACATAAATATACGACACATAGTATTAAAATCAAAAGTAAGCGGGATAGTCAAATATGGCTAGCCTGTTTTTTCTAACTTTTAAAGATATGTGTATAGATAATAGAGACAATCTCAGAAAGAAGAAGTTATGATAAAAGTATGCAATTTAGATAAATTTAGTAAGTACTATCCGGTATTATTTCATTATTATGAAAAGGACAGAATATGATAAGTTAATAAGAGCAATTGAATATGTTTATGAGGAATGTAATGTTAAGTAATGATTGCCTAAAAATATCACCTGTACACACTTTTTGTAGTTATTACTTAGAGGGTGTTAAAGGACTTACTGCTTTTGAAAAGGACTAATTTGATTTGCAGTTACTTCACGGAGAATAATGGGAATTTAATTTTCCCTTATTTGATATTATTGATTTGAAGTCCAGTACGGTCTATAATTATAGTGTACTTCTTAGAGAGTGTAATGGATAATAGACTTCAAAGTCTTAAAGGGGAGAAAAGAGATAGAATTATTAAGGTATCATTTGAAAAGATTAGGAATTCGCAAAAACTATTTAATAAGGGGTAAAGGAGATTAGAGTATGAATGTAATTGAGTTTAATAAATTAACCAAGTATTACGGTGATGTTAAGGGATGTAAAGATGTAGATTTTAATGTTAAGCAAGGAGAAATATTCGGATTCATTGGCCCAAATGGAGCCGGGAAAAGTACTACAATTCGATCAATGCTATCTTTAATTTATCCTACTAGTGGTTCAGTTACTATATTCGGTAAAGATGCAATTGAGTTTGGTAGTGAGGTACGTAAAGAGATTGGTTATTTACCATCTGAAGTGTTCTACTATGACAAAATGAAAGTCATTGATTTACTAGAGTATTCAGCTAGCTTTTATGATAGGGATTGTACTGATAGAATTAAAGAGTTAGCAGAGATAATGGAACTAAATCTTAATAGAAGAATCCAGGATTTATCTTACGGTAATAAGAAAAAAGTTGGAATTGTTCAAGGATTACTGCATTCCCCAAAGTTACTTGTTTTAGATGAGCCAACTAGTGGATTGGATCCATTAATGCAGCAAAAGTTCTTCAAATTGATTGCTGAAGAAAATAAAAAGGGTGCAACAGTATTATTCAGTTCACATATCTTAAGTGAAGTTCAACAATTATGTGATAGAGTTGCGATTATTAAAGATGGTGAAATTGTAAGTGTTGAAGATGTTAAAGCATTACAACATGATAATTATAAAAAGTTCACAGTAAGAGGAACTGGGCTTAATAATGGTAGGTTCAATATTGATGGAGTGACACAATTGGTTGAACGAGACGATAAAGTCAAATTTTTTTACAAAGGTGATATTAACAAAATTATTGAGATAGTTTCCAAATTAGTGCTTACCGATTTAGTAGTAGAAGAACCTACACTAGAAGAAATCTTTATGCACTATTATGAGTAGGTGACTGTATGAATATATATAAGTTTGAATTAAGAAATTTAAAGAAGTCTATCATGATATGGGGACTAGCAGTACCCTTTGCCTTAGTAGGGTATATGTTATTCTATCCAATGATGTCGGGAGATACAGCGGCATTTGAAACTCTTATGGCGAATTTTCCTGAAGAATTTCTTGCAGCATTTGGTATGAATCCGAAACTACCTATTTTTAGTCTATTTGGGTATTTCTCATTAACCTTTGGGATGATTCAAATTCCTATAGCAATCCAAGCATCAAACTATGGGTTTCATATCCTAAGTGTTGAAGAAAGGGAATTAACCGCAGATTTCTTGTTGAGTAAGCCGATTTCTAGAAGGAAAATATTCATATCGAAAATTATGGCGGCAGTTACTAGTTTAACTATTGTTAACATATTAGTATGGGTATCTTCGATTGCCGTTATTATGATCGTCAAGGGTGAGGAAGTAGTCGATTTGACGAATGTTAATATACTACTATCTACAACTGCACTTTTACAACTGACTTTCTTTGGAATTGGAATGGTTATCTCAGTATCAATTAAAAAGGTATCAAGTGTGTTAACTTTCTCAATGGCTTTAGGATTTGGTCTTTACATAGTGGCATCGCTAGGTTCAATTTTAAGTTCTGGAATTTTCAAAATCATTTCACCATTTAGTCATTTTAATCCAGGTTTTATTTTAATAAACGGTAAATATGAGTGGAGTTTAGCGATTGTTTCTGTTATCGCGATTGTTGTTACTATACCACTGAGCTATTTCTTGTATAACAAAAGAAATATTGCTTCACTATAGGGGGTAAAGATGAATATTATTAAAAGAGAGTTAAAAGCGAACTTAAAGTCATTATTGTTTTGGATTATTCCTTTAGGAGCAGTGATGTATGCTGCGTCAGTAGAATTTAATGCCTTTGCTGGAGATTCAGCGATAGCGGATGCGATGAAGCAATTTGAGTTTATGTTTAAAGCACTTGGAAGTTCTGTTGCTGATATGACAAAACCTGAAGGGTTTATATCAATTGTTTCTTTGTATATTTATTTACCATTAGCGATATATTCAGGTTTATTAGGTAGTGGAATAGTTTCTAAAGAAGAAAAAGATAAAACTGCAGAATATTTGTTTACATTACCTGTTAAGAGATATGAAGTGATAAGAGCTAAATTGATTGTAGCAGTTGTATATTCAATGGTGATTAATTTAGCAATTGTGGGTACAGTGTATTTGACTTATTTAAGATTTGAAGTTAGCGATGGATATTTTAGGTTTATGTCTAATATGTCACTAGGTGTATTCCTAACACAGCTAATTTTCCTGGGAATTGGTATGCTAATATCATCTGTTCTGAAGCAGTATAAAAAATCTGGTTCAATTACAATTGGTTTATTAATGGGAACATTTATGTTATCGATATTAATTGGAATGGTCGATGGTAAATTGGATTTCTTGAAGTTTGTTGTACCGTTTCAGTATTTCCCATCTGCTGATATGCTTGCAGGAACGTTTAATTTTGGATACGTAATCATAACATTGGTCGTAACGCTAATTTCAGTTGTGGGAACATTCTATTTCTATAAGAATAGAGATTTACATATTTAACTATTAAGAGGAAGTGTTCCAAGTGAATTACTTCCTTTTCTAATAAATACTTATACTTATTAAATAATTTTAGTTTGAGTCAATAGAAAATCTGATGAGATTTATCTACAGGTATATTTCCAAAATAAATAATCCCTGAGATTTAGATTTAAGGGATTTGAAGCTAGGGGATTTTTTTAAAGAATCGATATGTGTAGAAAACGTGGTATGTGGACAATAGACCTAGAAAGAAGGGAACTATGAAGAAGATATCAGTATTATTACATATTACTTTGAGTGGATATAATTTAACTGAGACGTTAGTGTCATACATTAGAAAGCGAATTGGAAAAATATAATGATTTGTTGATATCTATAAGGTGTATTATTAATAGTGGTACTGCGAGTCTTAGTCAAAAATCAATTAACGAGTTGATATAGTTTAAGATAATGAATGTAATTTAGAAAAAAGAATAACGAGCATTATTAGAAATTACTGCGTATTAACGAATTTTATTTAGTATGGAAGAATGGGTGAAAAAATGAAATATAAATATTTGGTAGTTTTTCTCATGTTTTTAGTATCAACTGTATCTCTTAGGGCAGATACAGTTAAGTATCCATATGATGAAATAGTCATTTTGCGTGCTTATACATTTAAAGTTTCTGAGGACACCGCTGAGACTAATGGGAATAATTTTTTACTCGAACTGGTTCATGAAGATAATCCTATTATCGAGGTGAAAGTAGCAAGTTTTAATTTGTATACAGATGGTAAATTATCTGTAGGTGATGAAAGCATCATCATTGTTTCAGGAACAAACGGAACGATAAGATTCTTAAACAATGGATATTCAAAACACGACGTTTTAGATGACTCTGATAAAGTCATTGGCTATATTGAAGAGTATCAGTTCTGGAATCACAAAATTTTAACTGATACTGGTGTAGTAAAGAGTAAAGACATGGATACAAAGGAATTGACTATAGTTTATGATTCTTTAAGCGAGACTTATACTCTGGAATCTTACGATGAAGAAACAAATGAGAGTACGAGTTCGGATTTTCTTGAAGAATCCTTCAAGGAAATTATTGATGAGTTTACATTTGTGTTTAATAATGAGGAGGAGTGATCATGAAAAAAATTGTCATTATATTGTTGTTGACTATGGTATTAGCTCTTGCTGGGTGTACAGATGAAATTAGTAAGAACAATGCTGAAACTGTTATTGAAGTTGAAGAAATATACAACGGAGATATGCTTGTAGTTATTGAAAACGCAATAGATCAAATTTTAAGCAATAATTAAGCAAATTAGAGAATTATTTATAGCTCCTAAGAAATCATGATTTACATCAGGATAAACTTTCAGAATGTAAATCAAAACAATCCAGAATCAGAATATGAGTGAGTATTTAGGTTATAGTGTTCTTGAAGAAGGAAATAAATCAGATTCTATACTACTCACTATGGGAGTAGATGATGTTGATGAATACTATAACACTCTATGTGGTAAAGGTGTTGATTTCACTTCATTATAAGGGTTTTCTTTCTTTATGCATCCCACATCCATTTTACTCCATCCCAGTTGTGTCGAATTTGGTCGAATGAAATTGAGTGTGATAGGATGACATGTAGAAAAGTGTGATATTGTGACACATATGTCCATTTTTGAGATGATTTTGTAATAAAATAGTATTAAATAAGGGAGAAAAAATTTAGCAATATTATATTGAATCATTAGCGGATATTGTTTGATGTGAATGGATAGGCTTTTAAGTTGCTTTGCTGCAGATTGGTTATCACCTGGCAATTTAGTGATTATCAGGAATGTCGAAGGTAAATATGCAGAAGATCTATTTATTATAAAGGGAATTAAAGCTTTTACCACACGAGGCATTAGTAAAATACAAGAGTGAAAGGAAGAAGATTATGAAAGAGTATAGTGTATTGATTATGTATTCAAAAGAATTGGATAGAGATGTTAAAGTATATGTTTCGTTACCGAAAAGTTACTTTGAAACAGATAAATATTATCCAGTGTTGTACATGCATGATGGACAAATCCTGTTTAATGACTTTGAAGATCATAATGGTAAGAGTTGGGGGATAATGGAAAGTTATAAAAATAATCCAAACTTACCCGAACTAATACTTGTAGGAATAGCTTCTGGTGACACAAGAAATGATGAGCTATTACCAGTTTCTATTGATAATAATAATGGTAAATTCATCGGGGGAAAAGCAAACGACTATATGGATTTTATTGTTAATAAATTAAAACCTGTAATTAATAAGAAATATAGAACTCTTAAATCATCAGAAAATACAGGAATATTGGGGGTTTCTCTTGGAGGAGTGTGTTCAACATATGCAGCAACTAATTATTCCGAACACTTCACAATATTTGGGTGTGTATCAAACGCATATATTCCTATACGAAAAGACATGATAGAGATAATAAAAAAATCAGATTTATCGAGAGTTAAAAAGATGTATTTAGATGTGGGAACAAAAGAATCTGAAAATGAAAAAGGTAGAATTGCATATCTAGAGTCTAATAAGGAAGTATTTGATGTTTTAAAAGAAAAACTCGGTTCAGAAAGGATAAAATTTGAAGTAATTAAAGATGCCCAACACATTGTAGCGGATTGGGAAAAAAGATTTCCAAATATAATTTCATATCTATTTAAAGGATAAAAACATAATAACAATACAAATTGTAAGTCAGTAATATGAATGAAAGCAAGGAAGATTATTGAACTGCACATATTATGTTGCGACTTAAAAAGTTATGATGAGCCATATCATAAATAATTGTAAAACTAAATATCGCTCTAAAAAAATAGAAAAGCAAGGGATATCAAATAGTGAATCGTGCAAAATGATATATTAAAAACAGGAGGCTTAGTTATGACTCAATTCTTGATATTGCTCTTGAATTCGAATAATCTTTTACCAAATCATTTAAAAACTGTTTCGGACGACGCCCAGACAGTTAAGGATGAATAGATTTGAAACACATTTTTTTCGTTTAGAACCTCTTAACAGTTATAAAATTAATCACTTAATAGGAGGATTTACAATGAAACCAGAAATCATTTATGACAAAGGTTTTATACTAGTTGGATTAGTTAATAAACATCAAAGACCAATAATAGAATTGGGCTAATATGGCAAAACTGGTTCAATATATTACCCACAATCAAGAATTAAACACAACCTCATTTATTAATTGGTGTAGGATAATTTATGGATCGTGCAAGTGAGAGAAAAGAATTCAATCCAAAAAATAAATGGGAAAAGTTTATACGTAATCGATAATGTAATAAACAATTTAAGAGATGGATAATCTCTAAGAGAGTTCATTGATTAAAAAAGATGTAGACCGTTTGAAGTGGATTTTCACGGTGTAGGGCTTAATTTATAGGTCTTTGTTTTAACAGGAACTTTGCATTGTGTAAGATTTAGCAGTTGTGTTGATAAAGATCTTTAAACTATTATATAGATAAAAGTGAAGCCAAGGAATCCACCTTGCTTCATTTTTTTATGCAATACTAATAGACTCATTCATAATCTACTAAGAGTAATTAATATCATTTTCTTCATGATAGTTGCAATATTTGCCATATGATTTTTTAAGGTTAGGAGAAGAAGTAAAAGGAAAACCTCCTATGATAAATGAATAAGGTCTGCCAATCTCTAAATCAAAGAGGTATTAACTTGAATAAAAATAGTTTACTACACAGAACATGGTATTTAAGCATCACATAATATTCCAAGCCAAATATAGAAGCCAATGTATGTGTAGACCAAGTCCTCATACTAGTCTCGATACTGCCCAATTAAGTGAGTCATACTAAGCATAAAACCTTATAGACCTAGTGCAAACTATCGGTTCAGTCGGTAGTTATGCTTATGTTTACCTAACTAGATTTTTTAGATAATATCCTGTATTCATGATAAAAGCCAATTTGACATGGAAACTATAGTTTGCTAGTATATTGATACCAGATATATCGATTATCGATATAGAGGGGGAGAAAATAATGGCAAAAGAACAACTAAAAACCTTAACAGAGCCTATGTACTATATACTTCTGTCTCTAACTACACCTCACCATGGATATGGAATAATGCAAAATGTTGAGAATATAACTAGTCAGAGGGTAAGAATAGGTGCTGGGACATTATATGCACTACTCTCAAGATTTGAGAAGGAAGGATTTATAGTAAGACAATCAGATGATGATAGGCGAAAAAACTATGTACTAACTGCTAAGGGTAAGACTCTTCTATATAATGAATTTGAAAGAATAAACAAACTAGTGAGCGATGGTAAAAAAATCTTGAGAAGAGGTGATTGTGATGAATAATAAAAAAAGAAAATTTTGGGGATTTTATTCTTTAGATTATAAAGCAATGGAAAAATACATTGAAGATATGGCGAGAAAAGGATGGATGTTAGAGAAAGTAAATAGATTCATTGCTACTTTTAAAAAGACAAAACCTCAAAACATTAAGTGCAGTATTGATGTTTTCCCTAAATCAAAAAGTTTGAATTTTGAACGTTTAGATGAATATAGACAATTCTGCGAAGAATCTGGGTGGAATTATATAACTGAATATGATAGCTTTCAGTTTTATTATGCTTCTCATAGTGATAATCCTATTCCCATACAAACTGATAAAGAAATTGAGAAGACAATTGTAGAAAGTACCATTTTAAAGCGTGAAATAATTAGTAGTATTAGTTTCTTTATTATGGTATGCTTGTATTCTTTTATGGGTGTGTTGGATTTTAGGTATACTATGCTTTATAGTAATACTAGTACAATATTGTTATTGGTTATGCCAGTTATGATTATTATAATGCTTCTACAAAGTATATATTTAATTATAACTAAGTGGAGAATAAAAAAAGGAATTTCTTCACTTAAATCAAGTTCGAGCAATGCTGTTATAAGAAGATTTTGCTTTAGTCTCGTACCTGTAATAATCTTATTACTAACTGTAATTGTAATAGTTATTGATGTTATTCTTGGGACAAAGTTTATTGCAGCTATTTTTGCACCTATATTTCTAATTGGTGGAACTTTATTTATTTTGAGTAAAAATAAAATCAGCAGTACAAGGATGAAAGTTATAATTGGAATTATTACTCTCATTTTTGGTACTGTAGCATCATTCTTTAGTACTCTATCATATATTAATTCGGCAATAGGTAAAGCGAACGAATATGGTAGTGACTATCCTGTTATGGAATTAGGAGATTTTTTAGAAAGAAAGACTATAGTGGCTGTAAATAGCTTTAGTGACAATTTCAGCATAATTGTGCCTCAAAATTATGTTCATTGGGAGATACAAAATGATGGTGTATCCATTAGAACTAAATATTTAATGGCAGCAAATATACATTTTGCAAGTATAATATTCGACGGAATGCTAAATGATGAACTTAGGAATGGTGAAACTCAAGTTAATGCAAACAGCTACTGGAATATCGATAAAGCAATATTCATAGAAGATAAGAGTAGAGTTCTACTTCAAAATGAAAATGTTGTAGTATACATTGAAGGAGACTTTGATTTTAGCAATGATGGTGTTATTAATATAATTAAGAATAAGTTATCTTTAGAAAGTAACACTTAATATCTCGCTTTTCTATAGATGAGATATTTTAACACTAATATACATATTTACCATTAATAGTGTAATATGCCTTGAGATGATGCTTACAAAGTGTGGTTATAGATATTATTTATGCATGGCTTATAAGGAGAATATAGAGAGTGGAGATAATCTTAATTTGGTTGATGATATTTGTCTTCCTTGTCTTATAAAGGAAATTGATAACTGTGCAAGTTGTAATGAATATATGTGAAACTATTTAGTAGAATCGTTGATTGTGATGAGAAAAATTATTTTGTAAGTAATATATTAAGTGAGGGTCATGAGAATATTGTTAAACATTATGAGTCTAAAAAAGACTTGAATCAAAAAAAACTAAAAAGGAGGGTTAACATGAGTAGTTTAAAGACTGACCGATTATTACTTAGATCCTTGAGCATTCAAGATTCGGATAGAATTGAGGAATTAGCAGGGGAATATGATGTAGCTAAGACAACTTTGAATATTCCTCATCCTTACCCCAAAGGGTCTGCAAAAGAATTTATTAATGGTGTTTTGAACGCTGAGGAAAGTGGAAAGGTTGTTATTTTTGCAATTACTGAGAAGACAACCCATGACTTAGTTGGTATTATGAGTATACAGTTTTCTAATATTCATAAGCGCGGGGAATTAGCTTATTGGGTAGGTAAACCTTACTGGGGAATAGGATATGGGACTGAAGCAGCTAAATCTATATTGTCATATGGGTTTGAGGAGCTTAAACTTAACAAGATTTATGCACAAGCCTTTACTGCAAATCCAGGGTCGTGGAGAGTAATGGAGAAAATTGGACTTAAATACGAAGGTACGCTAAAACAACATGTTTTTAGATTCGGTAAATTCTACGATTTAGTTTGTTATGGGCTTACGAGTGATGCTTATTTAAAGAAATAATAAAAATCGGAGTGGTATAAAATTACCAGTCCGATTTTTATGTTCACTAAGAACTTGATATTATTTTTTAATTATGAAGTGATATACAGTATTTTTCTTTATGTTTAAAAAATATCTAAATCATTACCTGAAACAACTTCTCCTTTGTAATTCTCTTTAATGTCTTGTAGTATCTCGTATTCCCTTTTTCTGAGTTTAAGTTTAAGATCTTTATCATCGCTCTGAAGATCTAACATAAATAATTGATGATACAATATTAAAAGATTCGGTTTAACCTTTGATGCGATTACACCAAGTTCATAAGAAGAAGTATGAACACTGGAATGGTAATTTTTCCACTCGGTAGACCTATCTTTAATTCCAGCATTAGAGTATACTTCGTGAATTAAAATATCACAATCTTTAGCATAGCTTATAATATTCCCATTTGGTGATGTATCTCCGGAGATTACTATTGTTTTGGTTGGTGTGTAAAACTTATATCCATATGCTTCAAATGAACCATGAGTTACCGGAAATGCTTCGACTCTTACATATTTATCTTGATAGATTGTTCCTGGACTAATTTCATTCACATCAACTTTCCAGCCTTTATCATTTGCTGGCTCGAGCCCGTTGATTCGCTCAAGTATATCTTGTTTATATGCTTTCAATATGTGTTTTGTCATTTCTTTTAATCCTTTGGGTCCATAAACCTCTAGTGATTTGTCTCTTTCTAATACCCAAGGAGAAAATATCAGATCTGGATACCCAATTGTGTGGTCTGAATGTAAGTGTGTTAAAAATGCTCGTTTTAAGTTTTTTGGTTTAAGAGCTTCGATTCCATTCCTGTATGCTTTGGCAGCTTGCCTAACGACTCCTGGTCCAAAATCAACTATATATGAGTTTTCACCTACAATAACTGCTACAGATGGTCCAGAACGATCTGGATCGGCATTTGGAGTTCCTGTTCCTAATAAAACGACTTTTGTATTTATCATTGTAATTTCCTCCTTTAATAAATTATATACTATTCTCCACTTTCACCATAGTTATCTAATACTCTTGCACTCGGATCCTTTACATTACATCCGTCCCATTCCTTGTTTGGCATCCAAAAGTCAACTATTAGGCTTTCTCTATTTGAGTAATATTTTTCGAATATTTCTCTATACAATAGTGATTCCTTAGTAAATGGAGTCTTATTATTATATTTTTTTCTTCTTTCTTCAAATTCATTATCAGTAAATTTCTTTTCTGCATACTCTTTTATATAATCAACTAAAGAATGACCGACTGCATCACTAAAAGCTGCTTTTTCTCTATACAATATATTGTTTGGTAAATAATCACCTTCAAATGCTTTTCTCAATAGATATTTTCCTTGTCCATAGGAATTGATTTTTTTGCTTGGATTAATACTCATTACATAATCAACAAAATCTAAATCTCCAAATGGTACTCTTGCTTCAAGAGAATTACCAGCTATACATCTATCGGCTCTTAGTACATCATACATAAATATTTCTTTTATTCGTTTCATAGATTCCTTCTGGAATTCACTCTCACTAGGAGCAAAATCAGTATATTTATATCCGAAAAGCTCATCACTAATTTCTCCAGTTAAAACTACTCTAATATCCGTTTGCTCTCTAATATATTTACATATTAAGTACATTCCAATAGATGCCCTAATAGTTGTAATATCCCAGGATTCTAGTTTGTAGATTACTTCTTCAATAGAGTTTAACACATCGTCTTTTGAAATTATTACTTCTGTGTGATCACTTTTAATGAACTCCGCTACTTCTTTAGCATATTTTAAGTCTATCGCATCCTTTTCCATTCCGATTGAGAATGTTTTAATTTGCATATCTAATTTTTTAGAAGCGATAGAACATACTAGGCTTGAGTCTAAGCCGCCACTAAGTAAAAAGCCTATAGGAGCATCTGAAGGTAACATCTTTTCAATACCTTTGGTAAGTCTTTTGTTTAAACCGGTAGTTATATCTTTTAAGCTATCATTAATATAGGTACTAGCTTTACTAGGATCGTAATATCTTATAAATTTTTCTCCGTCATAATAATGCCCTGGAGGGAATGGATAAACTTCACTACAAAGTTCATTTATAGCCTTTACTTCTGATGCGAACATAATTGAATTCGATACTTTAGAATACCCGTAAAACATAGGTCTAATTCCGATTGGGTCTCTACCGGCAATAAACTTATTTATTCTTTTATCATACAAACAAAGAGCAAACTCACCATCAAGCATCTTAAAAAAATCTGCTTCGTATATCTTATATAATGGAAGTAATATTTCACAATCACTTTTTGATTTATACTGAATTTCTAAATCTTTCTTTAAATCTAAATAGTTATATATTTCACCATTACAAACAATCATATTCTCCTCATACTTAAATGGCTGCATACCTGCTTCGCTTAAGTCCATAATACTCAGTCTATGAAAACCGAAAATTCCTTTGCCTATCACAATCCTAGTCATATCGGGACCACGGTGTTTAATCTTATAGAACTCTCTCTCGTACTCCTTTAAGTCAATATCAGTTTCTGAATAAACTAAAAATCCACACATTCTTATATCCTCCTTATTTTTTTGGAGAAATAAAAAAAACAACTACTTCCCCCATAATCATGGGACGAATAGTTGCGATATCCGCGGTGCCACCCAAATTGCCTAACTTGACCTCTTTTAAGTTCTAATAAACCTAAGCAGTATGGTAACGGACTACATCCGACTTAGTCTACTCTCATAAATGATTTCGGTAAGCAACTCGGAGGTGTTCTTCATATAAAAATTATTACTAGTCTTCCATCGTCACTAGCTTGCTGAAAATAATAGTGAATATTACTTTTCCTCGTCAAAGTATTTTCATTAGTATAAATTTATTTTCCTTTGATGTCAAGAATTAAATAATGAAAGGGTTTTAACCGCTCTTTTACACAAAGTAGAAACAAATAATGATAATAAAGACTAGTAATACTGCTGACCGACTGAATTATTATAATTTTATATAATTATTTCTTAAATTTCTAAATTCTCTTGACTTTTAAAGAAGTCTACATTAAAATGTTTATAACGTTAAAAAAAGTTGAACGTTGAAATACTTTTCACGAGGAGGATAAGATGGATATTGTAAAAAAAGAAAAAGGAATATTGGATTTATTTAGGAATAAAAATTATCTAAAGTTGTTAATTGCTTCTAGTGTTAGTCGATTTGGTGATGCTCTAGATGCAATAGCTTTTGGATACTTGGTTTATAAGATTACTGACAGTGCTTTGTTGATGGGGCTTTTGTTTGCATGTAATGCTATACCCAATATTATATTTGGGATTCATGCTGGGATATTTGTTGATAGACATTATAAGAAGATTATAGCTGTTAGTGCTGATATGATAAGAGGATTGATTGTGATTACTACAGTTTATTTACTTCTGAATGGTTTATTAGAGACATGGTATTTATTTGTTGTCACTTTCATAAATTCAACAGTTGAAACATTTGCTTCGCCTGCAAAAACATCTATCTTTACCCGTGTTTTAGATGAAGATGATTACTTAACAGGAAGTTCATTAAGTAAGTCTGTAAACTCTGTAGCTGACCTACTGGGCTTGGGATTAGCGGGAGGTATTGTAGTCTTTTTAGGAACAAGTGGGGCATTACTTGTGGACTCTGCGACGTTTATAGTTAGTGCTATTTTCATCTTCGTAATGAAATTTAATGATGAACTCAAAAATGATGTGGTTAAATCAAATTATAAAGATGATTTTAACGAAGGCTATAGTTTTATTAAACAAAATAGATTTATAATAATAATAATTTTATTATTCGCTTTAACTAATGTTGTACTAGTACCATTTAACGTATTTAGATTTATGTTTATAGAAGAATACTTATTGGAAGAAGTAACACTAGTATCAGGAGTAGGAATTGCTATTACTATTGGAATGATTCTAGGAGGATTAATTGCAGCTAAAATTGGTAAAAGGTTTAAGGTTAATCATTTAGTAAGCGGTGGTATGAGTTCATTAGGATTTGGAGTTTTTATATTTGGTATTGCACCTTTACTTTTAAATTATCGATACTTTATGTTAATATTGATATATAGTGTAGCAATTCTTATGGGTATGGGAGTTACGATTAGTACTAGCGCTTTGGGTGCTCATTTAATGAAAATAATCCCAAAAACAATGATTGGAAGAATTATGGCAGTTATGAATATGCTATTATTAACAGTTACTCCGGTGGCAGCTGCTATTATAGGGGCCATAGGAGAAGTAATAAGACTAGATATTATTTTTATAGTCTGCGGTATGATTCAATTGACTGTAGCTTTATCATTGTTTTTTATAAAAGGATTCAATACAGATAGCGAGGAAATTGTACATGAAAGAAAAAATTGTATTTACAGAAATAAAAGACATAAGAACGCTCATTGACCCATACAGATTGAAGATACTAAGGACATTTACAACTGAAAACGAACAACTTACTGCCAAGATGGTTGCTGACATTTTGGAGGAAGTACCATCTAAAGTAAGCTATCATATTAAAAAGATGGAAAAAACGGGAATTCTAGAAATCGTCAATACAAAAGTAATTAATGGAATAGTTGCTAAATACTATTCACCAACTGCAAAAGAATTTCGAGTAGAGACACTAGAAGAGGATGATTTTAAGTATTTGGAGTTAAATAATATATACTCTGATATTATAAATGATTTCAAAAAGTCATTTATTAGAGCAACAAATAATATTAAAAATCCTACGGTAGTTTTAGGAAAACAGGTGTTCTTGAATGAGGAACAATTTAGTGAACTAAGCAAGATCATAAATGATAAAATACTTGAATTTCAGGATAGTGGTGAAGGTAAAGATAGTTACCAAGCATTCTTTACGCTATATGGAGAAAATGATTTGAAAAATATTATTAAAACAAACATGACAAAATTATAAGATTTCTTTTTTAAAAAGGTATATTGGGCTGAGTCGGTAATAAAATAAATATCCTAATAGGAGTTTATTTTATTACCTTTTTATAATCTTACCAAGATTAATTTTAATGATAACGCTTTTAAGTTGTTATTTAATCAAAAATAATATAACCTTAATAGGGTTTATGTAGAAAATGTATAAATATAAAATTTAGAGGTAATTATGAGAAAAGATATTATAAATATAGCAGTGGTTGCACACGTTGATGCAGGTAAATCCACACTAGTTGATGCACTTTTATCTCAAAGTGGATCAGAAAAAGTAGATATAGAACAAATAATGGATAGTAATGACTTAGAACGTGAAAGAGGTATTACAATCTATTCTAAGAATTGCTCAATTGAATATAAGGGCATTAAAATCAATATTGTTGATACTCCTGGTCATGCCGACTTTTCATCGGAAGTTGAGAGAATCATTAAAACTGTAGATACTGTAGTTTTATTAGTAGATTCAAGTGAAGGGCCAATGCCGCAAACTAGGGTGGTTCTTAAGAAAGCTCTAGCAAGAGGGTTAAAACCAATTCTTTTAGTCAATAAAATCGACAAGAAAGATCAAAGAGCTGAAGAAGTCGTTGATATGACATTTGATTTATTTGTAGAACTAGGTGCAACGGATGAACAATTGGATTTTCCAATTTTATATGGAGTTGCGAAACAAGGGATTATAAAAGAAGAAATTGATGATGATAGTAACTCATTAGAACCTTTATTTAATTTATTATTAGATCATGTAGATGTGTACCCAGATTATTCTAATGAAGACTTGCAAATGCAAGTATCTTCTTTAAGCTATAGCGAGTACCTAGGTAGACAAGGCGTGGGTAGAGTTAACAAAGGTATATTAAAAAAGGGTGCTTTTGTGACGGTTTGTAAACGAGATAAAACTGTTGTTAAATCAAAGATCGGTACAATTTATATTAATGAAGGTTTAAGGAAAAAAGAAGTTGATGTTGCTTACTGTGGTGATATCGTAACTTTCACTGGTATTAGTGATATCTCAATTGGTGATACAGTGTGTAAACTTGATAGTCCTAACCCTATGGATACAATCGAAATTGAAGAGCCTACTATGGCTATGAATTTCTTAGTGAATGATTCGCCATTTGCTGGAATCTCAGGAAAATATGTTACATCAAGAGAAATTATGGAGCGTCTGGATAAAGAGTTAGAAACAAATGTTGGTTTAAGAGTTGAACAACTAAAGGAAAGTGGCGGATTAAAGGTATCTGGTCGTGGAGAATTACATTTAAGTATTCTAATAGAAAGAATGAGAAGAGAGGGTTACGAGTTATGTGTCTCAAAACCTGAAGTGCTTTTACGTGATATAGAAGGTACTCTACATGAACCATTTGAAAAAGTGATTGTGAGCGTACCAAATCAATATTCTGGAACAATCATTAATCAACTAAATGTTAGAAAAGGTATCATGAACTTTATGGATTCTGATGGCAGTTATACAAAACTTGAGTACCTCGTTCCAACTCGTGGACTAATAGGATACAGAAGTGAATTTATCAATAGTACTCATGGTTACGGAATTATGGAAAAGTCATTTGATAGTTATAATCCTTATGTAGGAAAAATCCAATCCAGAATAAATGGAGTATTTATAGCAAAAGAAGATGGGAAAGCAATGACTTACTCGTTACTTGCATTAAGTGAACGCGGTGTAATGTTCGTTGAGCCAGCAACTAAAGTTTATACAGGAATGATTGTTGGAATGAACAGTCGTGATAATGACTTAGTCGTAAACCCGTGTAAAAATAAGGTACTGTCAGCAATGAGAACTGCAGGAACTGATAATTATGTAAAATTAAAAGAAACTAGAAAGTTTACTCTAGAACAAGCCTTAGAATTTATAGAACAAGATGAATTAGTTGAAATTACACCTGATGATATAAGATTGAGAAAAAAAATATTAAATGAAAATGAACGTAGAAGAGCTAATAAAGTAGCACGTAGTGATGCATAGTATTATTTGAGTTGAATTTTGTGTTGACACAGTAATTTTATTATGTTAAGATTTTGAAAACTAAATATTATCTAGAGCAACTGAGGGATAGGCCCTATGACGTTGCAGCAACCCTTATTATTAAGAAGGTGCTAATTCCTAAAGATAAGAATAATAAAAATATAACTTATCTTATGATAAGTTTTTTTAATTTCTACAGGAGGTTAATATGATTAAATTAACTAAAGTTAATAAGACTTTTAAAGATAAAACGACGCATATCAATGCAGTAGTCAATGTAGATTTAGAAGTAGAAAAAGCTGATATATTTGGTATTGTTGGTTCAAGTGGAGCAGGAAAATCTACCTTGATACGATTACTGAATAGATTAGAAACACCTGATTCTGGTCAAATTCAAATAAGTGGTGTTAATATTACCAAATTAACAAAAGAGGAATTGAGGCATTTTCGAATGCAGACCGGCATGATCTTTCAACATTTTAATTTGCTTTGGTCGAGAACTGTGCTTCAAAATATAATGCTTCCCTTAGAAATAACTGGGTGTTCTAAAACAGAACAAATAAAAAGAGCTCGGGAATTGTTAAAATTAGTGGACTTAGAGGATAAAGCACATGTATATCCGAGTGAGTTAAGTGGTGGACAAAAGCAAAGAGTTGGTATCGCAAGAGCGTTAGCAAATAAACCCGAAGTATTACTATGTGATGAAGCAACAAGTGCACTTGATCCAAAAACTACGGACAATATATTATCTTTATTAATGAAAATCAATAAAGAACTAGATATTACGATAGTGCTTATAACTCATGAGATGAACGTGATTAGGAAAATTTGTAATAGAGTTGCGGTAATGAATAATGGCGAGGTAATTGAGCAAGGTGATGTTCAAGAAATCTTTAATTATCCTAAACATGAAATAACTAAAGAGTTTGTTGCTAAGGAATTAGTAAGTGAAACATATGGAACAAAATTTAAAAAAGACCACTCTAAAAAACTAATTAAGCTTGTTTTCACTAATGATTCAACACGTATACCCCTCTTAAGAAACTTAGTTGTTAACTACGGTTTGAATCCGAATATTATAGAAGCTAAAGTTAGAAGTGTTCAAGAAAGTCAAATTGGATTTTTAATAGTTGAGATTGACTCTAGTTTTAATTTAACAGAGGTTAGGGATTATCTAAAACTACAAAATGTAAAACTAGAGGTGCTTAATGATGCTAGATAATATTGTTTGGGATAGAATGTTGAATTCGGTGAATGAAACATTATATATGAGCTTTTTCTCAGTGATTGTGATATTTATACTTGGTTTAACAGTGGGCTTATCTCTTTATTTGACAGATGAAGATAGGTTAATTGAGAATAAAGGAATTTATAGGTTATTGTCTATAACTGTTGATTTGTTAAGATCAATTCCTTTTATTATCCTACTTATTTTATTAGTTCCATTTACAAAACTAATTATGGGTACAATGCTTGGAAAAACTGCAGCGTTACCCGCCTTAATAATTGGAGGTACACCATTCTATGCTAGAATGGTTGAAATCTCCTTAAGAGAAGTAGATAAAGGTACTATTGAAGCATCTCAATCTATGGGAGCTTCACTAATTCAAATAATAAGAAAAGTATTAATTAAAGAATCTTTACCTGGTATTATATCAGGAATAACTGTAACAGCAATTTCAATTGTAAGTTATAGTGCAATGGCAGGGGTAATTGGTGCTGGAGGGCTAGGAAATTATGCTTATCTATATGGTTTTCAAAGAAACAACCAACAAGTAGTAGTAGTCTCAACAGTATTTATATTGTTAATAGTACTTGTCATTCAAAAAGTAGGAAACTACTATACACAAAAAATAGATCATCGAAAATAGGAGAATGAGACAAATGAGAAAATTATTTATTGTATTAGTACTAACTATAGGGTTATTTGGTTGTGCAAATTCAAAGAGTCAAACTTTGAAAATAGCTGCAACAAGTGTCCCACATGCTGAAATATTAGAAGTAGCAAAACCAATACTAAAATCTGAGTATAATATTGATTTAGATATTGTTGTAGTACAGGATTATGTAACACCAAATAAGTTTTTAGCTAGTGGTGATGTCGATGCGAATTTCTTTCAACATATACCTTATTTTGAATCACAAATATCTGACTTTGGATATGATTTTACGAATGTAGGTGAAATTCATATCGAACCGATAGGAGTATATTCAAAAGAATATGATAATATTTCTGACTTACCAGATGGAGCTACAATAATTTTTAGTAGTTCAGTAGCTGATCATGGTAGGATATTATCTTTATTAGAAGTTGCTGGGTTAATTGAGATTGATCCAACTGTTATTAAGATTAATGCTGAAGTTAAAGATATTGTAAGTAATACAAAGAACTTTATTTTTAAAAGTGATATAGAAGCAAGTTTACTTCCTACTGCTTTTAATAATTCAGAAGGAGATGCTGTAATCATTAATACTAATTATGCCTTACAAGCAGGTTTAAATCCTTTACAAGATGCAATTTTAATTGAGAATGAGAAGTCACTGTATGTAAATATAATTGCAGTAACAACAGAAAATAAGGACGACGAGAATATATTAAATTTAGTAAAAGTACTACAAAGTGAAACAATTAAAGATTATATAATTAATAACTATGAGGGTGCTGTTGTTCCTGTAGATTAGTTTTTAATTGTCATAATAATGCCTCATATCCTTATCTAATTAAAACTATGCTATTTATAGAAAGTAATGTATAATATATAGGTAATAATATAAATTATTATCTAATGGAGGTGAGGCGGATTATGAGTAACGCTATAAGCATTAATGGATTAACTAAACAATATGGAAAGAAAGTTGTATTGGATAATCTTTCTTTCTCAGTTGAGAAAGGAGAGATATTTGGATTATTAGGAGCAAATGGTGCAGGGAAGACTACGACACTTGAATGTATTGAAGGTTTGAGAAAATATGATGTTGGTAAGATAGACGTTTTTGGATCTGTGGGTGTACAATTACAATCATCCACATTACCCGAAAACATCACTGCATGGGAGGCATTTAAATTATTCTGTCTTTGGAATAATATAGAGGAAGATGATTCGCTATTTAATAGATTTTTTTCTCTAGATTTAAAAGGTAAACAGTACGGTAAAATGTCTACAGGGCAAAAAAGAAGACTTCATTTGATTTTGGCTTTAATTACTGATCCAGAAATAATTTTTTTAGATGAGCCGACTGCAGGTCTAGATGTTGAAGGAAGAGTTTCTTTACACAGTGAACTTTTAAAATTAAAGAAACAAGGTAAAACAATTGTAATAGCAAGTCATGATATGGCCGAGATAGAGAGTTTATGTGACCATATAGTTATTCTTAAATCTTCTAAGATAGTTTTTGATGGGACACCTAGTGAGTTAACGAGTAATTTTTTAAATGATATTAATATTTATATAAAAGCAGAGGAACAAATTTCTGATTTTTCTATAAAGAAGAGTAAATACCAGGGATTTTCTAAAAACTATCATGTTTTCAAGACAACAACACTGGATGACGCCCTGCTAGAAATTCTAAAAATATTTAAAGAGAAGAAAAATAAGATTGCTGATATAAGAATAGAACACGAAACACTTGAAAAGCGTTTCATTGAAATTGCATCTCAGGAGGAGAATTAATGAAGCCATTTTTATATAATATACTTATTCAGTGGAAACTAGATCTAAGAAATAAAAATATATTGCTTACTTATTATGTGATCCCATTAGTTTTCTATGGATTTATGGGAGCAATATTCACGAACATAAATCCTGCATCAAAAGAAACATTAATTCAGTCAATGATAGTGTTTAATGTATCGATGGGAGCATTTTTAGGAATGCCTGCGCAACTTGTTGATCTGTACTCAAGCGATATAAAGAAGGCATATCGAGTTGGAGGGATCCCTATTTGGAGTAATGCAGTGATAACGTTTATATCAGCGATGATTCACTTACTTATTACTAGTCTTATAATCTACTCAACAAGTCATATTCTATTTGATAGTACAATACCAGTGAATACATTCATATTCTTTATAGCTTTAATGTTATTTATCGCTACATCTTTAGGTGTGGGGACTATACTAGGATTATTCGCAAAGGATCCATCAAAAATAGCTGTTTTTTCTCAAATAATATTTTTACCATCAATCATGTTATCAGGAATTATGTTTCCAGCTAGTTTGCTTCCAAATGCATTTGAAAAAATTGGATATATCTATCCAGCTACGTGGGGATTTAAGAATATGGTAAGTAGTGAATTTTTATTAGGTTGGATTAGTCCATTGATTGTTGTTTTTAGCATTACAATATTAGTTAATACACTAAGATTAATTAAGTTAAAGAATATTGATTAAATATAGAAATTAGTATCATACTTGTAACTAGACGGTACTAAATATTACTATTTTGGGGGAAGTATGAAAAAAGCACTATTAATATGGGGAGGTTGGGAAGGTCATCAACCAAATGTTATTGCAGAGAAATTGGGACAAGAGTTAAATGAAAAAGGTTACAATGTGAATATTACAAGTAATTTTGGTGTCTTGCTAAGTGAGGAACTCATAAATTATGATGTAATAGTCCCCATCTGGTCATGTGGAATAAAAGGTGATATTTATTTAAACCAACTTTTAAAGGCAGTAGAAGGAGGAGTTGGCTTAGCTACATTTCACGGTGGGATTAATTGGTTTGAACAAGAAAAGTACTATGAAATGATTGGTGCCTTTTATCTTTATGATACTAAACCTGAGAAATATAACGTCACAATAACAGATAAACTGCATCCAATTACTAAAAAAATATACGATTTTGAAATAACAAGTGAAAAGTATTTTATACAAGTAGATCTACAAAACAATATTTTAGCTAGTGCTGATTTTTCTGGAGTGAAAATCCCTATTGCATGGAGTAGGAAATATGGTAAGGGACGAGTTTTTTATACTACAATAGCACATTCTCCTAATGAATTGTTTAGTGAACCATGTAAATCAATGATCTTAAATGGAATAGATTGGTGTTCAAGAAAAATATAAGTATTGGAAATGGGCACTAAACAAAATTAGCATTAGTCACAAGTATAACTATTTTATAAGTAAATTATTTTTGAAAGGAATAAGGTGGGACATTGTACGAAAAAGAATTATTTAATATGTGGGCAGACAATTATGATAATGATGTAAAACTATATGAAGAATCCTCTAGTTATCCATTTGCAGGATATAAAAGTAACTTGAACAGGATATTTAATTTAGTTATGAAAAAAAAATATAGTAGAGTTTTAGATATAGGATTTGGTACTGCAGTATTAACTTCCAAGTTATATGAAAATAATCACGATATAACAGGTATTGATTTTTCCGAAAGAATGCTTGAAATCGGACAAAAGAAGATGCCTAGTGCTTCTTTATATTTATCTGATTTTAGAAAGGGAATAACAAATAAAATCAAATCAAGATTTGATTTTGTCTTATTAACTTATTCTATTCACCATCTATCATTTACCGAAAAAGTGAAACTATTAAGAGAATTGAAGAACTACCTGAATGAAGATGGATTAATAATAATAGGCGATGTATTATTTGAAACATCTAGTGACCTAAGTAAGAGTAAAGAAAAGCATAGTAGAATTTGGGATGATGAAGAATTCTACATAGTTATCGAAGAATTAACAGAAGAAATTTCGAATGATTATCAAGTATCATATCATATTGAAACTCATTGTTCAGGAGTTGTGATATTAAGAAGATTAGCTCAGACCTAAAAATTAGTATGACTATAGTTTGTAAGATTAAATTTAGTCCAGTATGATATTATATTTACAGAGATTATAAAACTAGGGAGGATATTATGATTAAGACTAATAAAGAATTAATCGTTATGCAAGCAGTACAAGGACAAGTTAGCCATCCAAAAGTAAGACAACGAGTTACTGCGGAAGGTAAAACAATTACAGTGCCTAACGTTGGTGGAATTACTTATGGGGTTCATGTTGGTGATGATGCCTTTGGGTTAATGGTGGATCATTTAGAGCCAGCTGTATCTATGAAGAATACGGATAAAGTTGATAACGTAGGACTTATGACATTAGCTTGTCCGGGTAATTATGCTAGAGTTATTAGTGGCGAAGCAAAGGGTGATGTTGGATATGTGTTAGGTACACATGGAGGAATTGATCATACTATAGTTGAGTTTGCAGAAGAGACTTTAGAAAAAATGGTTATCGGAGATAAGATTTTAGTTAAAGGTCATGGTAAAGGACTAGTATTACATGATTACCCAAATGTTGATGTTATTTCAATTGACCCAGAATTATTAGAAAAAATTGATATAGAGGAAGAAAATGGAAAAGTTGTATTTCCGGTTGTAGCTAAAATACCAGGAGCAGTAATGGGTTCTGGTGTTGGAAGTGGTACTAGCCATAGTGGTGACTATGACATTATCACTCATGATAGAGCGTTAATGAATGAACTAGGAATTGATAAGCTTAAGTTTGGTGATTTTGTATTATTAGAAGATAGTGATAATACTTATGGTTTAGGTGGATACTTCCGTGGGGCTTCTACAATCGGTATAATTGTTCATAGTGATTGTTTAATTACAGGTCACGGGCCAGGAGTAACAGTTGTTATGACTAGTAAAAAAGGTGATATAGTTGGCAAAATTGATCCAACTGCAAATATTGGGAAATACATAAAAGAATCTAAATAATGTAATGCACCCCAAAATCCGGAAACGGATCAGGGGTGTTTTTAAATGGCAAAATATAGTGTACATAAGTGAGTTAAAAATATGAGACATGTTGATTAATACCTTTTTTAATTAAGAAAGAATATTGCTGATTTATACTAATATTTCCGAAATCTTCATCTTAAATTCTTTCTCAAAATCATCTTTAAAGTGGTTGAATTTATTGTCGTTATTCTCAAGAAATAATGCATAAAAAGACTTTTTAGCTAAAGAAATCGCTTCACTCTTTTTACCAGATAATAACTCGGCTAATGCTGCATAGTAATATAAATTACTTAAAGATTTCAATGTTTTATGTTCTAAACAGTAATCTATACCAAGCAACGATATTTCTAAAGACTTGCTATATTCTCCCGAATACCCCAACAGATGAGAAGTATTTGCATATAAACTAGCTACAATACTAGCTTCATTATGGATATCTTTATTTATATCAATAAGTTTGTTATACATCTTTATTGTTGATGCCCTAATCCCTTCTTCTGAATCAATCATTGCAACATGCATCATGACATTGAGTTCAACTAAATTTAATGATTGTTTTTTTATACAATTTTTATAATCAATAAGTTTCATTAATTCTGCTTTAGCAGAACTTCTAGTAATTATATTCAATCTATACTTCGAGACGATTCTTAAATAGGTTATTAGTTCAACATTTAAATCTGATAATAATGCATTAGGATTTATATCATTGATTATTTTGTAAACGTCACTATACCTGTACTGACTTAATAATCTAAAACAATTCATTAAATTAGATCTTTCATGATTATGTAAAATATCGTATTTTTGAAATAGGTCAACCACGTCAATTTTAAGTCTCTCTGCAAACATAATTAATTTATCATTTGGAATGTAATATTCGCCAGATAAATATCTCTTATATTGTCTAAATGAGCATATACCTTCTATAAATATTTCCTTTGATATTTTTCTTCCTTTTCTTTCTTCGTCGATAAATATTCCAAATCTTTTCTTAAAATACTGCAAATTAACACCCACTTCCACAAAAAGTGACAAAAATGTCCTGTTATTTCTTATTATATCATTATAAAATACATAAAGGAGATGATTTTATGAAAAAAAATGTCATTCTATTACTACTAGCATTATTTGTTTTTACAGGTGGCTTTGATATCGGAACTATACAGCCTCTAGGGTTTGGTGACATACCACATGAAGAGATATACTAGTCATCAATTTAAGATTAACTGCTAAATCTTAGCATAAATAATTGAACCGAAATTATTGATCGTATGTCTACTAACATGGCATAGGTATATCTGATTTGTATGAAAAGGTAAGAACTTTATTCCTCGTATTCTTTGGGAATTATAGTTCTCTTTTTCAAACAGATTAGTAAAATCTTCGACTAAAGTTTCAAAATTAAACTTATAAACTTAATAGTAATTATATAACAAAGTATTTAGGTGTCAAATTACATGCCATATTTATTTTGAACAGGAGGTTATAACAATGATATTTAATGAAAAATTTTGGGAAAAAGATAATAGCCAGTTAACTGATGGATTACTTCAAAACGAATTATTAGATGAAGAAAAATCTAGTAAACCTATTATTTTAAGTGGTTTTCCTAATTATAAAATAATTTCTAAAAAAGACAAAGTCAAAAACCCAGAATTCTTTAAAGACCTGATAAGTGCACTCTCTAAATTAAAGATAATAAGAGGTGAAGATAGTCATACACAGAAAGAAATATTAAAATCATTGATAACTGGGTTAGAGTTCCATGATAAATATACTAGTGGACATTCTGATGCGGTATCTGTTATTTCACTTAAGATTGGAAAATCGATGGGCTTAACTGATTCAAAAATAAATGATTTGCATCTAGCCGCTTTAGTACATGATATTGGAAAAATTATCATTCCAACTGATATCTTAAATAAGACTACTAAGTTAACAGAGGAAGAGTTCTCACTAATTAAAAGTCACTGTAAAGCAGGATTTGATATATTAACAAGAACAACTTCGCTTAATGATATAGCGAATTACGTACTTCATCATCATGAAAGATGGGATGGTAAAGGTTATCCTAATAGGATAAAAGGAAAACAAATACCTATAATTTCACAGATTATTGCAGTTGCAGATGCCTGGAGTGCAATGACGTCGGATAGACCTTATAGGGGAAAACTTGATAAATGTGTTGCGCTAGAAGAACTTCTCCAAAACAGAGGGACGCAATTTTCTCCAGAAGTTGTGGATGCATACACTAGAGTCCTTAGTATTAAAAGCTAAAATTTCAATAAAATTATGATATGTCTGAAATACCCTAGAATTGAGGGGTATTTCTTTTTTAATTGGTACATGTATATTTTACTATTGAAATAGGAGTTTATTTTGTGGAAAAAATCTAATATATGTTTAGTTATTTATATAAATATTTTCTATGTCATTCTAGAAGTCTTAATTTTCTACAAGAAGAAACAAATTTAATTGTTAAAATACAATAAGTTTAGAAATAGAAAGTATGGAGAGATTATGCTTAGAAGCGAACAAAGGATATCAATTTTATTAGGAATAATTTTATTTTTTTATTTTTATCCTTTTCTATTTCCTACAGTGGATGAGTCTTTAGCACCTATAAACTTATATATTATTCCGTCATTTTGGTTAGTGTTAACTATTTATGTAAGAAGTCTTAATAAGGTAACCTTTAAGGCCAAAAGAAGATTTATGAGCAATATAATCTTATGGGTTTTTATTACAGCTTTCATATATTTATTAGTTTTTTTTGCTGCAGGAATTATGGATGGATTTGGAAAGAATCCCTATGATACTAGACCTATTGGAATAATTAAGAATGTATTTATATATGGTTCTGTTTTGATTTTAAAAGAATTTGTAAGACATTATTTAATTAACTCAACTCCTAAAAGGAAGATTATACTTTATGGTACGTTGATCGTATTGGTATACAGTGTTATAGATGTTAATATGGTCCATTTCTTGAGTTTGAAAGTTACTGAGGATATTGTCTCTTTTGCCATATCTAAATTTATGGTAGTTATTGCACTAAATATATTCTTAACTAATATCGCTTACTTATCTGGATATATCCCCTGTATTATCTTTGTATTCTTGCTCAAATTACCATTATGGACTTTAGAAGTTATTCCAAATCTTACATGGCTTTCAACTGCTGTGATTGGGCTGATTATTCCTGTGCTAGGTTTAAGTATAATAAATGATAATTATAAAAAGTTATCTAAAAAAGTGAAAAAAATTCATTATAAGAAACAAAACTTATACGGATGGGTAATAACAGGATTTATATCGGTATGTATTGTATGGTTTGTAGTAGGAGTATTTCCGATTGCCCCAACCGTTATAATTACTGGTAGCATGGAACCAGCTATATATCCGGGAGACGTCAGTATTATTAGAAAAATAAATAAGAGTGATGTTGTTGAAGGAGACGTTGTTCAGTACTGGACAGGAGACTACTTCATTATCCATAGAGTGATTGATATTTATGAAGAAAATGGAACTACGTATTACGTGACTAAGGGAGATAATAACCCAAGTAAAGATAGTAAACCTGTAGAAATAGAACAAATAAAAGGTATACTAATGTACACTATTCCTAAGATAGGAAAACCGGCGTTATTGTTGAAGTCCAAGTCGGATGAGGATATTAATGAACAGATTATGACTTCAAATGATTGAGAGTGAGGAAAATAAAATGATTCAATTAAGTAAGAAAAAGAAGGTTTCAGTGATAACAGTGTTGAGTTTATTGATTTTATTGTTTGGAATACTCTCCATTTTGAGATACTTTTCTCCAAAAGAGGTGGAAACTGAAGACAGTATTTACGATTATAATTTTGAAGGTGCTTTGGATTATTATGTTTATTTAAAACCGAATACCATTTACGATAAACATTACTTAGAAAGTGATAGACTATATATATCAGAACTGACAGATTTTATAGATGTTAGATTCAATCTAAATTATAGCGCATTAGAAGATGCAGAAATCTCATACAATTACGTTATTTATCCATCCATAGAATCAAGTACCGCTCAAAACTCAGATGATGATATTATATGGACAAAGAATTACGACAATGTATCTTCTGCACAGGAAAAATTTGTAGGCAATGAGTTCATCATGAGTAATAATTATAAGTTATACTTAGATGATTATATTTCTTTTATTGATGAGGTCTATAAAGAACTAGATATAAATACTAGTAATAATCTTATTATAAATTTTAAAGGTAATCTAATTATTGAATATGATGGAAAAATTAGTTCACAGGAGTTTAGCCAAAGGTTAGAAATTCCTTTAAAGCAAAAAATATATAAAATAATTAGTGATGAGAATTTTGAAATAAGTGAATCAATTATTGAACTAAATATTGAAACAAGTAGAACAAATATAGTTGCTTTAGTCGTATTTATCTGCTCCATAATCATGTTAATTTTATCTATAAAGTTTATTTCTATTAAAGAGCCTAAGACAGATAGAGAAATTACTATTAATAAAATATTCAATGAACATAGTGAAAGACTTGTACAATTAGCTACTCTAACCTATGATATACCAAAGTTAATAGTTGTTGATGATTTCAAAGATTTACTTAAAATTGCTGATGAGATAACTCAACCCATATTTTACTATATTAAGGATACGAATAATAATAAGATAATAGAATTCTTGGTATTCGATAACGAAAGAAGTTACAGTTTCATACTTTAATTAAGATTGTAATAGATAATGATTAAAAACGGTTAACTAAGGAAAAAGAGCCTAAGGAAATGAAGTTGATTCATTTCTCTTAAGACTCTTTTTTAGTCTAAGTGCATTGTTTATAAATTATGGATTTACATTAGGAGCATTAAATTGCTCATATTCAAGTACTACGTCAAACGAAAAACTCTTTTCTTGTGATGGATTTTCTGATTCGGGAAGTAAGTGAATCTTCAAAGCAAAATCAACACAATCTCCAACATCTAAAGGAACAGTTTCCAACATTCCTGGAGCATAGAAGTAATTATCATTATCACGAAGTGTCAATACACCAGGTAAGTTAGGTAATGGGTCATCAAAGAAATTCGGTAAGAAACGTATATAAGCTCCAAGTATCAAAGTGTCTAGTAGTTCATTTACTTCAGCATCACTTAGATTGTAACCATCAACAGCAACATTAATCAGTCTAATATTTTTGAGTTTAGCTGGAATGGTACCGTTGTTCATGATGCAAGCGGACGCATCTGCATATGCACCGGGATAAAGGTTATCAAAATGTACTTGTAATATCTTAGAATTACCAATGATCTCTGAAGTACCTGTATTATATATACCCCATTGTGTATTATCTATGCATGGGTTAGGATTTGCACTATCGCATTCAAATATTACAGATAATTCACCTGTTTCAGCCATACCAGTAACAGTTAACGTATCAGTCCAGTATGCATAAGAAAATCCAGCAACCATTAATGATAGAACAAGTACTGAAAGTAATGTGTACGTCTTTTTCATATTCCCTCCTTATCACTCAGATAGAATAAGTTATTTTATAACCTATTAAATCTAAATAAGTTTAGAAAAATAATCGACTAAACTCAGTTAGTGATTAGTCGATTATATTCTTTTTCTAGTTAAATAATTTTATGGATGTTCGTTAAATTGATCGTAATCTAGTACAAATGTTGCTGATACTGATTCATTTTGAGTTAAATTATCAGCAGCTTCATCGACCCATATATGAATCATGAATGGAATCATCTCACCTACGTCTAAGGAATGAGGCAATGGCTGAACGTCAATATAAATATAGCTTTGTAAGTTAGGTGCTAATAAATAATCAATAGTTTCTGAAATTTGACCACTTACAGCAGGAATAGTTCCTGTGTTTACGATCATTCCCTCATATAAGAAATGTGCTCCTGGATACAAATTGTCTAAAGTTAGTTCTATCAGATCATTTTGCTCATTAATCATATATGTATTATAAGGTGAATCAACTTCAACATAACCTGGAGGTGCAAATTCTACTCCGAACTCACCCGTTGTTGCTGTACCAGTTAAAGTTAAAGTATCAGTCCAGTACGCATACGAGAAACCTGCTGTCATTAATGACAGAACCATGATTGACAACAATACATAAATCTTTTTCATATTTCCTCCTAAAATTTTATTTATTTTGACTGTGACAACACAGTAAAAACCAAGAATATAAATCTAATTAGGGTAACTTGATGTTATTTTGATTGAGTGTTGCTTAACATCTTTTTTTCATATTTTCATTTTTGTAGCTCTTGAGTTCATTTTTTCATTAAATTGTAATCACATTATATTTGGACTTATTTAATTATTTGTCGCTTTAAGTCATTGCAAAAAAAATTATTAATTCAATATTTAATTAGTTGATTTCGTGCGTTCGTACTTTGTATAATCAAGAATTATAAAATCTATTTGTGTCAATAGATAGGTAATTCTGGTGCAGTTTTACTTGGAAAGTATCTTATTCGATTATTTAATAAGATAATGTAATTTTTTAAGTTTTATTTAGGAAAATTAAATTTTATTTCTTAATATCATCCTTAATTAAAATTTACAAAAAAATTAAATTTTCCCAATGATTATATTCTCCTAGAAAATATATGTGTGAATTTCTATGAATATTCATAGTAACTAGAAAGAATAGTATTTGTATGGTAATTTGCTTCATAGTAGTTTTATTTCTTAGATTTCTTGAACATCTAATAGAGTGTAAGCATTTTGCTCTTATTTCCCGGTTTTATAAGTATATGTACCAAAATAGGTAAATATTAGGAGACACTCTTAGCAAATAATAAATATGAATAATTACTACGAAGTTATAGTCGATTGAATGTAAAAACTGTCAAATATCTAGATAATAGTGAGTATTTGATTGTTTCTTGTATAAATGTTTTTTCAGTTTAGAAAGTAATTCGAATAAGAATTCTAAAGATATTGAGTAATAATCGATTACTAAGATTGTAGTGAGTGTGAGCGATTAATCTAAGTGAAAAATGAAATAGAATTGACTTTTTGATATTTCGCTGTTATCATTTGTATAAGTTAATATGTTTTCAGAGTTTAGAGAGATAGTATTTTTTTGAAAACTATCTCTTATTTTTATTATTAATAGCGCTGGTATGGCGTGAATCATGAGTTTATCATATACATAAATGAGTGTAACTTTAAGTTTAAAGGAGGCGGAAGTTGTGAATCAAAGAATAATACCCGCGATTACTTCAGTAAAGAAATTTGAAAAGTTTCTTGAGACCGATTATGAATACTGCGTTTTAATGAATTTACATATCTCACTACTAAAAACTCTCGTTGAGAAAGCGCATGATAAAGGTAAGAAGTGTTTTTTACATCTTGATTTAATTAATGGGATCTCGAGTGATGAGTATGGTGTTGAGTATGCTGTTCAGCATATTAAGATAGATGGTATAGTATCTACAAGAAACTCTGTGATAAAAGCAGCTCAAAGGAAAAAAATAGTTTCTATTTACCGGATTTTCTTAATAGATAGTATGTCGTTAAACCGTAGTTTAGAAAAGCTAGCACAACTAAAGCCAGATTATGTTGAGTTACTTCCTGCGATTGCTTTTGATGTTATGTCTAGAGTGAAAAAAGAAACTGATATACCGATTATTGGTGGTGGATTAATTGCTTCAAGGGAAGATATAGATAGGTGTATAGCTAGTGGGATGATTGCTGTTACCACTAGTAATCGAGTTTTATGGTAAAAAGTTAATATTTTTTTCAAGAGAGTAGAGTGAAAAGACTATTTTGTTAGTTTTTTTGCTCTTTTTAGATTAAAGGGGTGTTTTTATGTATGATGTAATAATAATTGGGTCAGGAGTAATAGGAGCAACAATTGCTAGGGAATTATCAAAATATAATCTAAAAACTATTATTTTAGAAAAAGAATTTGATGTAGCTTTAGGAGCGACAATGGCTAATAGCGCTATAGTGCATTCGGGCCATGACCCTATTCCTGGGACACTTAAAGCTAAGTTTAATGTACTTGGAAACAGGATGTATAAAAAGATGTCAGAAGAATTAGATATTCCTTTTTTAGAGTGTGGAGGAATGGTAGTTGCGGTTGACGGTACTCAGATAGAAGAACTTAAGCAATTACATGATAGGGCATTAAAAAATGGGTTAAAAGATAATGAAATTAGGATTTTAAATCAAGGGGAAGTAAGGGATATGGAACCTAATATTTCCGATACTGTTAAAAAGGCTTTGTACTTACTTACAACAGCTGTTACTTTTCCATGGGAGGTAGCTATAGCGAATATTGAGAATGCTATGGATAACGGAGTGGAGTTATCCTTAGAAACAGAAGTTTTAGATATCAATAAGGATAAGAATTTTAAAGTTTCTACTACTAAGGGCGTATTTGAGTCTCGAGTTGTTATTAACGCAGCCGGAATTTACGCAGATAAAGTATCAAATTTACTTGTTAAAAGTAATTATGAAATAAAGCCAAGAAGAGGAGAATATTTTGTTCTTGATAGTGATGTTAACTTAGTGAATAGTGTTATTTACCCTTTACCTACAGAAAAGGGCAAAGGTGTAATCGCGACTCCACAGTACCATGGCAATGTGTTACTAGGACCAACTAGCGACTATGTTGATCTTGATGATAAAACTAAAACTAGTGAAGAAGGTATTAGTTATATAAGAGATGAGATATCTAAGACCATTAAGAATGTACCATTTAATAAAGTTATTAGGTCTTTTGCGGGAAGTAGAGCTACTAGTACAAGAAATGATTTTATTATCGAAGAAACGGATGTAAAGGGATTTATTAATGTAGCAGGAATCGATTCTCCGGGATTAACTGCAGCACCTGCAATTAGTAAATATGTTACCGATTTAGTTGGTAAGAGAATTAAATTGACTAAGAAGAATGACTTTAACCCTGTTAGGAGAGTAACTAGAATTAATAAGTTGGATACTGAGGATTTAAATGAACTTGTTAAAAGAGATGATAGATTTGGCCATATTGTTTGTAGATGCGAAAATATAACCGAAGGAGAAGTAATTGAATCAATCCACCGAAAATGTGGGGCAAGGAGCGTTGTTGGTGTGAAGATGAGAGTCCGTCCCGGATCTGGACGTTGTCAAGGTGGTTTTTGTCAACCCGAGGTGATCAAGATATTAGCTAAAGAATTAAAGATAGACCCAATGGATATAAATTATAATAAAAGTGGATCTCAAATCTTGAATGAAAGTACTAAAGGAGAAGCAAAATGAAACAGTATGATTTAATAATAATTGGTGGTGGAAGCGCTGGATTGGCGGCTGCTATTGAGGCAAGGAAAAATGGTGTAGAGAGTATTTTATTATTAGAAAGAGATGCTGAATTAGGTGGGATTCTTCTTCAATGTATTCATAATGGATTTGGCTTGAAAGTATTTAAGGAAGAGTTAACCGGACCAGAGTATGCTGAAAGGTTTATAGAAGAGTTAAGAGGCATGAATATTGAATATAAACTTAACTCTATGGTTACTACGTTAAAGCCTGATAAAACCATACAGTATGCTAATGCAAATGAGGGGTTTGTCATTGTTAAGGGAAAAGCTGTTATTTTAACAATGGGTTGTTATGAAAGAAGTGCCGGAGCGATAAATATACCAGGCAATAGACCAAGTGGCGTTCTAACAGCTGGTACTGCCCAAAAATACCTAAATATCGATGGATATTTAGTTGGTAAAAGAGTTTTTATTTTAGGAAGTGGAGATATAGGTTTAATAATGGCGAGAAGAATGTCTCTTGAAGGAGCAAAGGTATTGGGAGTAGCTGAAATATTACCATATTCTAGTGGACTTCAGAGAAATATTGTTCAGTGTCTTGATGATTATAATATACCACTATATTTGAATCATACGGTGACTGAGATAATTGGTGAATCGAAATTATCTAAAGTGGTTATATCAAAAGTAGACGGATTTACTAAGATAAAAGGAACAGAAAAAGAGTTTGAAGTTGATACATTACTATTATCTGTGGGGTTGATTCCTGAAAATGGACTTAGTGAAAGTTGCGGAATAGAGTTAGACCCTAGAACGAAAGGCCCAATTGTAGATGAATCTTACCAAACAAGTGTTGAGGGTATATTTGCTTGTGGTAATGTTTTACATGTTCATGATTTAGTCGATTACGTAACTTCTGAAGCTAAAAAGGCTGGTTATAAGGCTGCCGAATATGTAAGGAAAAAATTAGTCAATGGCGAGAGTTTCAGGACTATTGCTGGAGAAGGAATTAGTTATGTTATTCCACAGATGATCAATAAAGATAATTTAGTAGATAATGTTGAATTATTTATGAGAGTAAGAAAAGTGTATAGAGATGCAAATATCATTATTAAAGGTGACAATAAAGTAATTAAGATAATTAAGAAGAAACATCTTGCTCCTGCGGAAATGGAAATAGTCAAATTAAAGGTTGATGACTTTAAAAATATTAGTAAAAACTTATCTATTGAGGTGGAGGTTTAAATGAAAAAAGAATTGATTTGCATTGCTTGTCCAATAGGATGCCATTTAGAAATCTATCCTGATGAAGATTACCGTGTTGAGGGGAATCAGTGCAAAAGAGGACTATATTACGGAAAAAAGGAACTTACTAATCCTACTAGAATAATTACAAGCACAGTAGCTATTGAAGGAGGTATTTATAGAAGGATTCCTGTTGTTACGAAAGGCGAAGTACCTAAAGATTTGATATTTGATGCAATGAAAATAATAAATAAGGTAAGAGTTATTTCTCCGATTAAAAGAGGAGATGTAATTGTGAAAAATATCTTAGATACCGGAGTAGATGTAGTAGCCTCTCGTTCAATGTGATCCTATTTTTGTTAAAGATTCAGGAAAAAAAGATTAATTTGTATACTATTGGTAGATATGATATTATTAATTGTATTATATTCGAAGAATACATATTTTAATCTGGGGGGATTTAAAAATGGGACACGGACCAGCTACAAAGTGGGAGGAAGACAAGTCTTCTGACTATAAAGCTCGTTTAGGTATTTGGATGTTTTTTGGATATATCATTATTTATGGTGGGTTTATGCTAATAAATGTGATTAATCCAAAGTTAATGGGTTTGGATATAGGTAGTCTAAATTTAGCAGTTGTTTATGGTTTTGGATTAATTGTCTTTGCTTTAATACTTGCTATAATTTATAACAACTTATGTTCAAGAGCAGAGAAAAAGTTAAATGAAACAAAGGAGAGTGATGAATAATGAATTATCAACCTTCTCCTTGGGCGATAGGAATTTTTCTATTTTTCGTATCGTTTGTATTATTTATTTCATATTATTATGCTAAGAAAGCAAAGAGTGCAAAAAGCTATTTTAGTGCTGGTGGAAGTATACATTGGTCGGTTAATGGTATAGCATTTGCAGGGGATTACTTATCTGCAGCTTCATTCCTTGGTATTTGTGGGATGATAAGTATTGCAGGTTATGATGGATTTTTATATTCTATTGGATATTTAGCAGGTTGGATTGTGGCGCTATTTGTTGTCGCCGAACCAATGAAAAGATTAGGTAAATATACTTTTGCTGATGCTTTAGACGCTAAGTTTAATAGTAAAGGGATTCAATTATTCGCAGGAATTAGTACTTTGGTTGTATCAATGTTTTACTTGATTCCTCAAATGGTTGGAGCAGGAACTCTTGTTGAACCACTACTTGGAATTCCATATTGGGCAGGTGTTTTAATGGTTGGTACTATCGTAATAATCATTGTTGCGACTGCTGGTATGACATCAACTACCTATGTGCAATTCTTAAAAGGAGGACTATTAATTGTTTTCTCTGTGGTCTTGACTATAATGATTGTGAATAAGGGGATTTCAACTTCACCACAAAATGGTGATGTACCTTATCATGAATTTAAAGAATTAGCTCTAGTAGATAACGATTCTCTTGAGTTAGTAGATTCTTCATTGATGATAACTGATACATGGGAATTTGATCATGTTACGCTAGTAAGAATATTCATCGATGGAAGAGAAACTATTTGGGAAGTAAACAATGAGGAAAACGTTTTGAAGGAAACTCTGTTCATTACAGCCCTTTCTGGCGGTGGAACTCTCTATAATGGAGCTCCAAAAGAAGACGCTCAGTTTTTCCAAGTTGGTCATATGAGTGAAGTAGCAGGAAGTGAAAATGGTGAAACAGGACCACTTAATCCGTTTACTTTTATTGAGGCAATTAAAGAAGGAACAGTAGTTTTGTGGGAAAAACAGAAAATTCAAGATGGCGAAGATGTTATAACTGTTTATTATCAAAACCCTACTGAAGGAAGTAAAGTCTTAGTTCCAGGATTAAAGTTTAAAGTTGACAGTGAGCGCGGCGCGACATTTACTGATAGATTAGATTTTATGTCGTTAATGCTAGCTTTATTCTTAGGTACTGCAGGGTTACCTCATATCTTAATTCGTTATTATACTGTACCAACACCATCAGCTGCAAGAAAGTCTACAATTGTTGCAATTGCAGGAATAGGATTTTTCTATATACTTACGATGTTTATGGGACTAGGAGCAATGGTTAATGGTGTTATTGATTTAAGTAATAGTAACATGAGTGCACCACTGCTTGCTAAGTCATTTGGTATAGGAATATTTGCTATTATTTCAGCAATAGCATTCGCTACAGTTCTTGGAACAGTAAGTGGATTAATTGTTGCATCATCTGGAGCAGTTGCACATGACTTAATGGATAGATTTATGGGTATTAAGTTATCTGACAAAGGTAAAGTTCGTGCTGGGAAGATTGCCTCAATCGGTGTAGGTGTTATAGCAATGTTGCTTGGTTTGTTATTCAAAGGTATGAATGTTTCATACTTGGTTGGATGGGCCTTTGCAGTTGCTGCATCGGCAAATCTACCTGCAATCATAATGATGCTATTTTGGAAAAAAACTACTGCTAAAGGTATTATTGCATCAATTGGTGTAGGTATTGTAAGTGCTATTGGGATAATATTATTATCTCAAAAAACTTACAACGAGGTTTATCACCTAGTTGATAAAGTAGCACCGATTCCTATTAACAATCCTGCAATTATATCTGTACCGCTAAGCTTCATTACTATTATCGTAGTATCATTACTAACACAAAAGAAAACTGTAACTGAATAATATTTAACTCTAATTCATTTGAATTAGAGTTTTTTTATGCATGCATCAAAAATTGATAAATATCACATAAAAATAAGCATATAGTAAAAGAACGGAACAGAAAGAGTTTATAATAAAAAAGAGGTGAAGATGTGAAGACTAAAATATTAGTAGAAATAGCAGTTATGAGTCTTTTAGTTTTTCTTTTAGATTTGTTATCGCATTTAATTCCTATACCTGGGACTCACGACGGGATAAGTTTATATATGCTGCCAATATTTTTGATGAGTTTTAAACACGGTGTAAAGGTTGGTATATATACAGGATTATCATCAAGTGTTCTGTTTTTCTTGTTTGGTCATTATCACACATTTGTTTGGGTACAATTTATGTTGGATTATATCTTAGCACTATCGGTAATAGCGGTATCGGGTATTTATAGCAAGAAAGTTAGGAGTTGTGACTGTAACTGTGAGGAAAGAAACAGTTATATTATAAAAGGAGTATTTATTGGATCGCTTCTAAAACTAGTATTTAATTCAATCTCAGTACTCCTATTTATAGAAATGTATCTTGATACAGAGCACAATCCAAATTTGTTTCACCATTTGCTTGAAACAGATCAAATAATTTTTTCTATCATTTATAGTTCTATCATAGTTGTTCCTGCTGCAATTCTAACTACTATTGTTCTAGTGAAGAGTTTTTCAAAGTATGGTAATAAATTGTTAGGACTATAAATAGTAAATTCTAAAATTAAAGGGAAACACTTCGGTGTTTTCTTTTAATTTGTTATACTTAATATGGAAATTAAATAGAATATTTAATTCAAGGAGATAACTTTATGAAAACATTAGTATTAGCAGAGAAACCCTCAGTTGCTAGAGACATCGCAAAGGTTTTAAGTTGCAAGAATAATAAAAACACTTTTTTAGAGGGAGACAAATATATTGTTACTTGGGCACTGGGACATTTAGTAACACAAGCAGCACCTGACTCTTATGATGCAAAATATAAGAATTGGAATATGAATCATTTACCAATACTTCCTAATAGATTTAAGCTTGAAGTGATTAATAATACTAAAAGGCAGTATAACGCAGTGAAGACACAAATGTTAAGAAATGATGTATCAGAGATTGTAATTGCAACTGATGCCGGAAGAGAAGGGGAACTAGTTGCTAGATGGATTATAGAAAAGGCTAAAGTGAAAAAGAGAATAAAAAGACTCTGGATTTCCTCAGTTACAAACAAAGCAATTAAAGAGGGATTTAATAACCTAAAGGATGGTAGAGCTTATGAAAATCTATATCATTCGGCAGTAGCGAGAAGTGAGGCGGATTGGGTTGTTGGGATAAATGCCACAAGAGCTTTAACATGTAAGCATGGAGCTAGTTTATCTTGCGGTAGAGTTCAAACTCCTACTTTGTCAATGATTGAAGAAAGACAAAAGGAAATATCTAATTTTAAACCTGTTCCATACTATAGTATTGTAATTAGAACAGAGAAGTTAGATTTAATTTATAAAGGTAATAGAATTTATGATCTTGAAAAGTGTGAGAACCTTGTAAATGAAATTAACAAAAAAAATAATATTACAGTTAAGGTTAGTAAAGCATTTAAAAAGACCTATGCACCTAAATTATATGATTTAACAGAATTACAAAGAGATGCAAATAGACTATTTGGCTTTTCTGCTAAAGATACATTAAGTATAATGCAAAGCTTGTATGAGTATCATAAAGTTTTAACATACCCTAGAACTGATTCTAAATATCTTTCTAGAGATATCGTTCCTACTTTAAAGGAAAGAGTAAGAGCATGTAATGTAGGAAATTATAGTAAATCATGTGAACAAATTCTTAAGACTAACATTAGAGAAAGTAAATCATTTGTTGATGACTCAAAGGTAAGTGATCACCATGCGATAATTCCTACTGAACAGAAGATTTATCTAGATGACTTAAATAATGATGAATTTAAAATATACGATTTAGTAGTTAAGAGATTTTTATCAGTTCTATTACCAGCATTTGAATATGAGCAAACTAAGATTACTGCGGTTTTTAAAGGTAAAGAATTTGCTGCTATAGGTAAGGTTGTAAAGAAACTAGGGTGGAAAGAAGTTTATTCTAAAAGTGATTTAGATGAGGATGATGAAGTATTAGTACCTGCACTTAAAGATAACGATACTATTGCCGTTGATGATGTTTTTATTGATGAATTTAAAACAAAGCCTAAGGCACCATTTACAGAAGGTACCTTATTAGGTGTAATGGAGAACCCAATTAAGTTTATGGGGGATACAAACAAGGAGTTTATTAAGAAGATAGGTGAAGTTGGAGGAATAGGAACAGTAGCCACTAGAGCCGACATCATTGAAAAACTTTTAAAGAATTTTTTAATTGAAAAAAGAGATAATCACTTATATATAACTTCTAAAGGGAAACAATTATTAAACTTAGCACCAACTGATTTGAAATCACCACTATTAACGGCAAAGTGGGAACAAAAGTTATCAAAAATCTCAAATGGGACTCTTAAAAAAGAGACGTTTATTAATGAAATGAAAGAATATTCAAAATCTTTAGTTAATGAAATTATTAATAGTAAAACAAAATTTAAGCATGAGAATATTACAAATAAAAAGTGTCCAAAATGCGGACAGTTCTTACTAGATGTTAATGGTAAGCAGGGTAAAATGTTAGTTTGTCAAAATAGAGAATGCAGTTACAGAGAATCTGTATTTAAGGTTACAAATAGTAGATGCCCAAATTGTCATAAAAAACTAGAATTACATGGCACAGGCGATAAACAAATATTTGTTTGTAAGTGTGGACACCGCGAATCTTTATCTGCATTCAAAAAACGTAAAGAAGCTAGTAAAAGTGATTTATCTAAGAAAGATGTACAAAAATATTTAAAGAAACAAGAAAGAGAACAGAAAAGTAATAAACATACACCTTTTGCTAATTTATTAAGTAAGTATAAGAAAGATTGAGGTGAATCATGATAAAAGAATTAATAAAGAGTAATCGTACAGTTAGAAAGTTCAAGGAAACTAAGTTAAATGATAGTGAACTTTTTGATATTGTTGAAGCTGCAAGATATTCTATGAGTGCTAGAAATATTCAAGAGTTAAAATTTAAAATTATAAATGACGAGCGAGTGGAAACATTATTTAGTTTGTGTCGTTTCGCGGGATATTTAAGTGATTTCAATCCTACATTAAAGGAAGGACCGAAGTCGTTTCTTATAGTATGCGTGGATACTTCAATCACCGAGGTTAATAGTTTGGCGTATGTTAACGCAGGTATTGCGATGGCAAACATAACCTTAGTTGCTAAAGAAAAAGGTTTTAGTAGTGTTATTTTGGGCGCATTTGACAAAGGACAGGTTGTAAATCAATTTAACATAGATGAAAAATATGTGCCAATTTATTTAATCGGTTTTGGTGAAGCAGATGAAGAAATTCATATTGTAGATTATCAAAGTGATATTAAATACTATAGGGACAAAGCAAATAATCATTATGTACCTAAACGTTGCTTAGAGGATTTATTGTTATAAGCTGTCCTAATTTATCAAAGAAAGAGTAAATAAGTATATTTTTACTTCTTATATACATAATGTTTATTGGTGATTGAATGAAATATGAAGTGAAACCGTTAGGTTACAGTTATAGTGAATTTGAGCCTTTAATTAGTGAAGAAACTATTATTACTCACTATGATAAGTTGTACCGTGGATATGTTGCATCCTTAAATAAAGTAGTTAGCTCTATCAACTATGATATAAGTGCAAATGAATTGCTAATGTCTATTCAAAATTATCCTATTAAGAGAAATGACATAATTAGATATGCTGGTGGAGTTAGTAATCATGAGCTCTATTTTGATAGTCTCACTAATAAAAAAACATATCCTAGCAAGTTTTTGTTAGATGCGATAGAATGTTCGTTTGGATCCTTTAATCAAATGATTGACTATATTATTACAGTTACTAAGTCAGTATTTGGTTCTGGATATGTTTTTTTAGTTATAGAAGGAGAAGGTTTAGCTGTTATAAAAACAATAAACCAAAATAGCCCGCTGATTTACGGATTCTATCCTTTACTAGCAATTGATCTTTGGGAGCATAGCTATTTTCTTGACTATGTTAATAGACGAGATGAATATGTCAAAAGTGTAATAAAGCTTCTGAATTGGGATAATGCTAATGACCTATTTATAAGATATAAAAGAGAAATTAGAAATGGAATTTTATGATAACTTAAGTTGATATAATAATACTATGAAATGTGGTGATTCTTGCGCCATATTTTTTTTGTGTAAAACTTACGTTATATGGTAAAAATATTTTAGGTGAGTAAGATGAAAAAAATTTTACAATTGCTTTTGATAATCATTACTTTAATAGGTTGTACAAAAAAAGAAGCGTTATATGTACCTGATCTATTATCGGTACAAAGAGATAATAGAAAAGTTTCTTTGGTAGCAGTAGGCGATAATTTAATACATAATAGTATATATGATGCAGAAGAACGACCATATGATTTTAGACATATTTATAGTGATATCAAACCCTTTATCAATGAATTTGATTTAGCTTTTATCAATCAAGAAACAATCCTAGGTGGGACCGAATTAGGATTATCAGGATATCCGAGATTTAATAGTCCAAAAGAAATAGGAGATGCCATTATAGATGCAGGGTTTAACTTGTTCTCAATTGCGAACAATCACACTCTAGATAAAGGAGAAATAGGAGTGATGAATGCATTAGATTATCTAGACGGAGAAGATATCATTTATTCTGGTGCAAAACATAGTGATCATGAAAGTAGTGTGAAGGTGTTTTCAAAGAAAGGTATTAAGTTTGGATTTGTAGCTTATACATACGGCACTAACGGGTTACCTCACCCTGATGGGAAGGAATATTTAGCAAATGTCTTTTCTAAAGAGAAAGCGAAAGAAGATATAGAAAGCGTACGAGACAAGGTTGATATTATGATTGTTTCAATGCATTGGGGTGAACAATATCAGAGCCGACCAAATAAAAACCAAGTAGATGAAGCGAATTATTTATCATCCCTTGGTGTTGATATAATTATAGGACATCACCCACATGTTATTCAGCCCATTGACATAATTGAAACTGATGGAAATAAGACAATAGTAATATATTCTTTAGGTAACTTTCTTTCTGATCAAGTAGGGATTGATAGATTAATTGGAATGGCTGTTAGTCTTGAAATAGAGAAAAATGTAGAAGGTTTAAAGACTGACATTCAAATAGATAACCTGTCAGCAAAACTCACCTATAGATATAAAAGCGATGAATTTAAAATACTCTTTATGAGTGATATCAGTGAAGAGATTCTAGATGGATATCTAATACATTATAAAGAAAAGAAAGACTTAATAAATTTTTATTTGACTAACATTGATGTTTCATAGCGATACTGTAAAAAGGGTGTTATATAACAATAGTAAGATTAAGATATGCGTAGTTGTTGTAATATATGTTACATTAGTGTACTATAATAGCATAAGGAGGGAAAATTATGGGAAATAAAAAAGCTAGGGAGATTGTTGCAAAGTATCTAGGGGATTTACTAAAGTTTACGATAGATTTCAAGGTTAATGATAGATATAAGTTAACTTTTCTATATGAAGATGAACATCAAAATATTTATGAGTATAAAATTATTATTTCATGTAAGACAGAAGATATCGAGTTTATTAAGCATAAAGGAAGTACACTTCGTAGAGAAATTAGGCTTGATCAGGTCCCTGAATTTGAACTTGAGATATTGAAATTTATGGAATGTAATATTTAAATGTGAACTTAGATAACTTTTTATCTAAGTTTTTTATTTGAAATTTCAATATTTTCCAATAAAATATAAGTGCAGATTGTTTATTAGTTAAGAAAACAAATGAATGGAGAGAAATTATGAAAAAATTATTGATAGTGTTTACTTTATTATTTACGTTGTTACCAGTTGTTAGTGCTGAGGATGGAGATGTAAATGCAGGTATGACTCCTGATAGTCCTTTCTATTTCCTAGATAAGTTAATAGAGGATTTAGATTTAGCATTAACATTTGATGAAGTTTCGAAAACAGAGAAGTTTATCGCTTATGCTAAAGAAAGATTAGCTGAAGCTGAGGAGATGAACGAGGAAGAAAAACAAGAATTCATTGAAGAGTTGTTACTTGAGTATACTGATGGACTAGAAAAAGCAAGCGATAATTTATTAAATCTTGAAGAAGAAGATGCGAACGAATTAGAAGGTGATCTTGATGATGCGATTTGTGAGAGTGATGAATTAAGTGATCAAATCGATCCTGAGCTTGCAGCGAAATTAGAAGAGAAAAAAGGGCAAGCGTATGTTAAATTTACTGTTCTAAGAGAAGCATTAACAGAAGATAACCAAGAGTCTATAGTAAATAAGGCAAACGAATCTGGATTTGGATTAGGTGAATTGTCGAAGATAGCTATTGGGGCTGAATTGCTAGGAATGTCTTTAGAAGAAGTATTGGATGCTGTTATTGAAGCTGGGAATTTAGAGGATTACTTTACATCTCAAGATATTTCAATGAATGAATTAGTGACAAAAGGGTTGGATAAGAAGCAAAATAAGCTGCAGGAAAGATTAGCTTATGCTGTTGGAGAATCGAATGAAAAAGCTATCTCAAGAATCGAAAACCAACTTCAAAATTCTATAGAGCGCGAAGAAAAAGATGCAATTATTCATAGTTATAAAAATGGAAAAGAAGAGATTCTTAATGATTTAGGTGTTGAAGATCTAGACGAATTATCAGATGAAGAAAAGACTCAAGTAAAAGAAGAACTGAATACTTTAAAAACCGAAAAGAAAGAAGAACTAAAAACCTTTATCAATGAAAAAAAGGAAGAGGTTAAGAATACAATAAAAGAAGTAAATGAAACAAAAGACGCAGGTGAAAAGAGTAAAGGGTTAGAGAAACTACAAGAAAAAATGAATAAAAAGCCAGATGTTGAAAAAGACAGTAATGGTAAGAGTGGTAAAGGAAATAAATAATAAATAAAGCTTATCTCGTATAAGCTTTTTCTTTATAACTTAAAAAACACACTTGAACCATTTTTAGGTCTTTTAAGATTTTTAAAAAGAAGTTTAATAATACTATAGTAATTCATGTAGTACCCCCTAAATTTCTTGTATTTTCTTAAACAATGTGGGATTTATTTTATTTGTTTTAAATGGGTATCTTTTAAGCAATTAGATCATGACGAACTGTATAAGTTGAAATCTATGGAGGCTATCAGGTCTCCATTTGAGTTCTAATAACCCCTGTTATAATACGACTTTACTTAAACTAAATTATACAAATATGATCAATATCTGTTTAATTGATTATAAACCCAAGATAACAAAAAAAGATACTAGGTTTATACCTAATATCTTACGTGATATAATTAGATGAAAGGATTTGATTGAATGAGGGAGATGAGGCGAAAAGATCGTCAGACTACATTGGAGGTTGCTCATAAGATTCTTAGAGATTCTAACTACGGAATGCTAGCTACTACCTGTGAAAATGGTTATCCTCACTCTGTAGCACTAAATCATGTTTTCCTAAATGGATATATTTATTTTCACTGTGCGAAAGAAGGATTAAAGTTAGATAATATTTTATATGATAATAAAGTATGTTTTACTACTGTATCAGAGGCAAATATTATAGAATCAGCTTATGCTACTAAGTATAAGAGTGCTATAGTTTATGGGAAAGCGTATATTGTTGAAGATGTTGATGAGTTTAAATCAGCTTTATATGAGATAGCTAGAAGGTATACGAAAGATTTCGTAGCTAAGGCGAAAACACATATTGCTGCCGCTATAAACAAGACTACAGTTGTCCGTATAGAGATTGATGATATAAAAGGCAAGGTGAACAATTGAGAATATTAGTTGACGCTGATGCTTGCCCTGTTAAGGAAACTATAATTGAAGTTGCAAGGATTTCTGAAATAAAAGTAATTATGTATTTTGATACATCGCATATTTATGAAAATGATTATGCTAAAACTGTTATAGTACCAAAGGGCGTAAATGCTGTTGATATGAAATTGGTATCTGATACCTTAGCTAATGATATTTGTATAACTAATGATTATGGATTAGCAACGCTACTTTTAGCAAGAGGATTAAAAGTAATTGGTTTTAGCGGGCTAGTATATACTAACGACAATATCGATACATTACTTCACTCTAGATACATTTCGGGGAAAGAAAGAGCAAGAGGTTCTAGATTAAAAGGACCGAAAAAGCGTTCAAGGAACGATGATGTTTTGTTTAAGAAAAAACTTATAGAGGTAATAAATGAAAGTGAATTATATAGATGCTAAAAAAATAGTATATCCTGTAAAGCATTCTGAAGGTTGGTTCGGTGTTAGTTATAATATGAATATATATAGAGGATGTCATCATGGGTGTATCTATTGTGATTCTAGAAGTGATGTATATCAGATTAAGAATTTTGATGAAGTAAAAACTAAAAAGAATGTTAAACAAAAGTTAGAGTCTGAGTTAATAACAAAAAAGAAAACAGGAATTATTGGGATGGGAGCAATGAGTGATCCATACAATAAATTTGAGTCAGAGTTAGGACTAACAAGAGAGTCACTAAAGTTAATTGATAAATATGGATTTGGTGTTAATATCGTTACAAAGAGTGATTTAATAGTTCGCGATTTAGATATCTTAAAAAGAATACAAAAACATTCCTCAGTTATTGTTTGTATGACAATAACAACTTATGATGATGAACTTGCAAAAATTATCGAACCTGGAGCTCCAACAACCACAGCTAGATTTAAGGCTTTAGAAGAACTTGTTAAATGCGATATATATTCAGGGATTACTTTGATGCCTATCTTACCTAAGATAAATGATAATACTGAGAATATAGAGAAAATAATTAAAAAAGCAGGCGAGATAGGGGCTGAATTTATTTCTCCTTTCTATGGACTTACTCTTAGAAAAGGACAAAGAGAATACTTTTATGATAAATTAAATAGATATTTCATTGGTGCAACAGATTTTTATCAAAAACAATTTGGTAGTGATTATTCATGTCACTCTACAAATAATAAGCAGTTGTATGAACTTACTGAGAAATTGTGTAATAAGTTTAGTATTAAATATAAAATGAAAGATATCATAGACAAGTCCAGAGACTATGTAATTGAGGGTCAAATATCATTATTTTAGTATTTTATAAATATCAAAGGGATCTATTTGATTCCTTTATTTTATGATTGTACTAATATATCAAAAGAGTTATAATTAAGGAGTATTAGTGGAAAAATATACCAAGACATGCTAAGAATGATAACTAATAATAAATATTGGAGGGGAAAAATGCTAAGAGTAGATAATGTTACAAAACGCTACGGTGAGCTCGTAGCTGTAAACAAACTATCTTTTGAGGTAAAGAAAGGAGAAATATTTGGATTACTTGGATTAAATGGGGCTGGAAAGACTACAACTTTTAGAATGATTTTAAACTTATTTACACCAGATGAAGGTCATGTTTATTTAAATGATGATGTGATTGGATATGAACACTCGAATGAAATTGGATTTTTATCTGAAGAACGTTCATTGCTTGTTAAAATGACTGTGCTAGATCAACTTACTTATTATGGTAAATTAAAAAGTCTTCCGACTGAGGAACTGTTAAAGTCTATCGATTATTGGTTGAATAGATTTAATATCACAAAATATAAGAATAAGAAAATTAAGGAGTTGTCGAAAGGAAATCAACAAAAGATTCAATTTATATCCGCAATAATACATAATCCTAAGCTATTAATATTGGATGAGCCTTTTAATGGGTTAGATCCTATAAACGTAGAATTGTTTAAAGAAGTAATTTTAGAATTCAAGTCAAAGGGTGCAACTATTATATTTTCATCTCACAGAATGGAACACGTAGAAATGTTTTGTGAGAAACTAGTGATTTTAGTTGATGGAGAAAGTATCCTTTCTGGTTATATAAGGGATATTAAGAATTCTTTCAGTCAACAAAATATTTTCATTAAAGGTGATATTATCCCAGAGGATGTATCGAAAATTGAAGGTGTAATTAAGGTAATAAATCATACTGATAGATTTGAGGTTAAAATTAAGAATAAAAATCATGTTAAAGACGTTTTCAATTATACTTCAAAGTGTGACAATGTTAGCTTGTTTGAAGTTGAATTGCCATCACTAAATGAGATATTTGTCAGTAAAGTAGGTGTGAATTATGAAAAATAAATTTAAATTTCTAGTAGGTTTTAGTTTAAGACGAAAGATAGAGAGAAAATCTTTTTTAATTTCTAATATCGTCTTACTTATCTTGGTGATTTTGATCTCTAATCTAGATACGGTAATAACGAGCTTTGGCGGAGACTTTGACGATGTATATACAATATATTATGAAGATGATTTGGAAGAAAATTATTTTGATATGTTTTCTTTAGCAGTCAAGAATGGTCCATTCCAAGGTAAAAATGACCTTATTGTTATAAATGAGTCATATACCTTAGATGCTGATGACAAGAATGTTATTGTTGTTAAAGTTAATGAAGGAGAAGAAATCACAGCTAAAATTTCTTCAAATGATCTTGTCTCTACAACTCTATATTCATCTATATATTCAACACTTAATGGAATAAAAATGGATGCAACAGCTACTAAACTAAATATTAACCAAGAAGACATTTCAAAACTGTTAAAACAAATTAGCATTGAACGAGAAGTCTTTAACGATGAAGGAAAGAATGAAGAATCAGAAGCATTGCTAGGCGGATTATCATTTATAGTTATAATGCCGTTCTTTTTTGGGATTATTATGATTGTACAAATGATTGGATTAGAGATATTTGATGAAAAATCAACTAAAAGCATGGAAGTTATTATGTCTAGTGTTGAGCCTAAAGTTCACTTATTATCTAAACTAGCAGCTGTAAATGTCTTTGCGATAATCCAATTTGTCTTGCTAGTATTGTATGGTGTAATTGGAGTGTTAATAAGATCATTCTTTGCTAAAATGTCATTTGGTAACGCTTCATTACCATTTGATATTAATTTATCTAGTTACTCTGACAGAATTGTTGGAGTTATTATAATTATTACTATATTATTTCTATTGACTAATTTACTTTATTCCTTATGTATGGCTATTTTAGCATCAACTGCAAATGAGATGGATGACTATCAAAAAATCATTTCACCAATTATGATTTTAATGGTGTTAGGATTCTATACTGCTATTTTCTCACCATTATTTGATGGAGCAGTATTTGCGAAGATTATGAGTCATATTCCATTTTTTACACTGATGATTGCTCCTGGGTTATTTATAAGTGGAGATATTAGTGTTCTTGAAATTATTATAATAGTTCTAATTCACGTAGTGACTTTGATTGCTATATATTCTATCGGAATACCTGCTTATAAGCAGTCGGTTTTAGACTATTCGAATGATGGAGTGTTCAAGAGATTTATAAAAAATGTAAGAAGTTCAAGAAAAATAAAGTTAAATAAATAATACATTTATTTAGATTAAATGGAGGTTGTTTTGAAAGCAGAACTATCAAGTTATTTAAGTAAGCATAGAGAGCTTGCCAAAGGATTAGTTGATACCCTTTTAAAAACATATGAATATGTCTCGATACTTGGTGTAGATACAAAAGGTAAAACATATGCAGTTTCTAGAAAGGGTAGTTCAATTAATGATTCAATGTGGAGTGAAAGAGGTTATGTATTAAGGGTATTTAATGGAATTAATTACTCAGAGTATTCTTTTAATGAGTTTCAAGAGAAAGATATAAGATCAATCATTGATGAGGTTAAGGAAATTGTTGAAGGTGACGTTAAGAGGCTTAAAGGTCAAAATGTAAAATTTAGTGATTATCCTTTAATTGAAGAATCATTAATTAAAGATTCTTTGATAAAGGAAGTAAAAGTTTTACCAAGTACTGTAAGTGCAAAGACAAAAATCGAAAAGATCACGCAAATAATGAATGATGGTCTTAAACTATCAGATCAATTGATTGATTTTAGAGTTGTATACGAAGAAGTGCATATATCTAAAATCTTTTACTCAGCGAAGAAGGATTTAAGTCAATCAATTGTTTATACAACAGCTGCTATGGTTCCAATTGTTAAGAAGGATAATGATATTAAATATTCATTCAAAAGTTATTCAGGTTTAAAAGGATTTGAATTACTTGAGGATCTTGACGGATTAGAGAAATTAGTTGAAGATACTATCAAACTATTAGATGCAGAAAGAGTAGTTCCAGGTGAATATGAAATTATTTGTAATCCTGCAGTTGCAGGACTAATAGCACACGAAGCTTTTGGTCATGGTGTTGAAATGGATATGTTCGTCAAGAATCGCGCAAAAGGTGTAGAGTTTTTAGGAAAACCAATCGCGGGCAAGAAGGTTAGCATGAAGGATGGAGCATTAAGTGCCGAAGAAGTGGGAACATATTTATTTGATGATGAAGGAACATTAGGAACAGATACCACAGTTATCAATGAAAGTGTTTTAGAATCAGGAATAAGCGATTTATTAAGCGCAATGAAATTAGGTACTAAACCAACAGGTAATGGTCGAAGAGAGTCATTTGAAAAAAAGGTATACGCAAGGATGACAAATACTTTCTTTGTACCAGGAAATGATGAATTGGAAGATATGATTGCTTCAATAAAAAAAGGGTATTTACTTGAAGATTATAATTCAGGAATGGAGGACCCAAAAAATTGGGGAATCCAGTGCATGATTGCAATGGGTAGAGAAATAATCGATGGAAAACTAACTGGAAAAATTATAGCACCAGTACTGATGACTGGCTATGTGCCTGACTTACTGAAAAGTATTTCAATGGTTTCAGATGGTTTAGAGCTCTCTGGGAGTGGAGCTTGTGGTAAAGGTTATAAGGAATATGTTAAGACCTCTACTGGTGGTACATACATAAAAGCAGTAGGGAGGCTAGGATAATGATTAGTCGTATTGTTAGTATTTTGAAGTCAGTAAAGAATGATGGATGGTTAATAAATGATACTTTAACCGAATCAATTGAATTATTTTTTGTAAAAAAAGACTTGGATATGAATCGTGGTAAGAAAGTACACCACATTAACGTAACAGTTTATGTTGACTTCTTGGAGGATGGAACTAAGTATAAAGGGTCATCAACAACAAATATTTCTCCTACAATGAGCGAAGAAGAAATTAAAGACTCTCTTGAAGTAGCATCTTTAGCAGCTGGTTATGTGAAAAACGAATATTATGATCTAGTATCTCCTAGTAATGAAGAATTGATTTACCCATCTAGTAATTTTTCTAAAGGGGAAATGAGAGATTATATTCCAGGTTTGGTAGAATCAGTATACAAAGTAGATAACTTTGTGAATGGTAAAGTTAATTCTGCTGAGTTTTTCATTAATAAAAGTGATATTAGAATTATGAACTCACTAGGAGTTGATATTGCCTATACAAAATTTACAGGAATGATTGAATTAATAACTGATTGGAAGGAAGATATTGAAGAAGTTGAATTGTATCAAATGATTAACTTTTCAGAGTATAATTCGGAAGATATTTCAAGAAGTGTTGAAAATGTGCTTAATGAGACTAAACAAAGAGCTCTTGCTAAGCCATTACCTGAATTAAAAGATGTCCCGGTTTTATTAAGTAAAGGGGCTATAAAAGAGTTATTTGATTATTATAAAGTAAGAGCAGATGCTAAACCTAAGTATGAAGGATTCTTTAATTATGAAATCGGAGCTAATATTCAAGGAGATGTTAAAGGTGATAAGGTAAACATAACAGTTCTTCCTAATCTTGTTAATTCAACTAAGTCCTCTCCATGTGATTCTAATGGTTTCGTCTTAAAAGAGGTCGAGATTATAAAAGATGGTTTGTTGAATAATTATATTGGAGATAAACGATATTCTAATTATGTTGGAGTGAAACCGACAGGAGTAATTGGTAATACAAAAGTTGCGGTAGGAAGTACTCCTGAGAGTATACTAAAGAAAGATCCTTATCTAGAATTAGTAGCATTTTCTGACTTTCAAGTTAATCCTATAACTGGAAATTTTGGTGGCGAAATCAGGCTAGCTAGGTATTTTGACGGAGAAAGTGTAACTCCTTATTATGGTGGTTCTATAACTGGAAATGTTACTAGTATACAGGAAGATATGATATTTTCTAAAGAAGACCAACAAATCAATAATTTTTTAGGACCCAAGTATGTTAAGATTAAGAATTTCTCCTTAACCCCGTCTGAATAAAAAAAATGAGATTAATTGAGTGTATTAATTGAAAACGACGCTATTTATGTTATAATAGCATCGTCATTAGGAAGAGGTGAAGTAGATGGACAATAATCTATTAAAAGATAAGATGTGTTTAACATTTCTTAATATGAAAAGATCGTTCGTAAATGAACTTAGAGAAGTAGGAATTAGTTATCAACAATGGAATGTTTTGAAAACTATTAATAGTGAGGAAGATTCCATCTCAGCGAAGCAATTAGTTGAGAGATTAGATTCTGATAAAGCTACAATTTCAGGAGTTCTTAAGAGATTAGTTACCGCTGGATATGTAATAGAAAAGAAGAATCCTCGTGATAAACGTGAGAATCTATTATTCATCTCAAATAAATCTACGAAATTATGTGAGTCAATTAGTGTAATGGAAAAAAGATTTAATGATCGAATGTTCCACGATTTCACAAGTGAAGATGCAGAAGTATTTGATTTACTCTTGGATAAAATAGAACTTTAACCCGATAAGTGCAAAACAGTTGCAAAAATTATGAAAGTTCGTATACTAACTAATATAAGATTATGATAATTGGAGATGAGAAGATGAAAAGTGTTAGTATTTCAGAACTTAACAGAAGCTTGGAAAGTGCGAGTGTTATTGATGTACGCGAGGACTATGAATATCAGTCTGGGAGAGTACCAGGTTCTAAAAACATACCGATAAGAGATTTAGCTTTTAATCATACTGAATATTTAGAAAAAGGAAAAGAGTATTATATTATTTGCCAATCAGGAAGTAGAAGTACTCAGCTTATTTCTTATTTAGATAAAGAAGGGTATGATTTGATTAATGTCTTAGGTGGAACTGGTATGTATGGATTGCAATATCCACTTGAAAGATAATTATTTATTATAAAATATGGAAGTTTTCCATATTTTTTTTTAATATGTTATAGTATAAGTCAAGGAGTGGTAATGTGAAAGACTTGATCTTGAAGTATAAAGGTAGTGACTATGATTTAAGTTGTAGCGAGACTATTTTGTATGCTGCGAATGAAAAATGGAATTTAGGTCTAGATGATTCCCACTTTAGGATGGTAGCCCCATTTAGTGGAGGGTTATTAACTGAAGATGTCTGTGGTATTGTTACTGCAAGTTTATCTGTATTAGGGATTTTGTTCACTGATGGCGTTGCTCATCAAAGTCCGGTTATGGCAGATGCTGCAAAAGAGTTCTTAGCATTGTTTATGGAAAAGTTATCCTCAATTAATTGTGGAAGTTTGAAAGAAAATTATCGTGATGATACACTTGGTTGTAGAGGAATTATTATCGAAGGTGGACTAACTCTTGAGGATATAGTTAAAAAATATCTTAAAATAAAAAAGTTCATATGAACTTTTAAAATAAACGGCTAATATTTTTATTAAAATCAGTTTTGTATACCTCTTTATGGCATAAATAAACTGTTTTTTTTCTTGTGATAAAAAGATTGTTTCTTATTGTGTTTTCATTAGGGCTTCTCATACCTTGAACCAATATAAGCTGAGCGTTTTGTAGGTTATTCTCCTTTATGAATGTTCTTATGGTAGGTTGGACCTTACTTGCCCAAATTGGTGATACAATATATATCTGATCATAATTACTGAAATCAATTTCTTTGATATCATATTCTATTCTAGATTCTTTGAATGAGTGATATCCGCCTTTTATGAATCCTAAAAGTCCTCTCCAATTCATATTATCTTTTAACTCTAATACTTCACTGTCTATAGTTTGACTTAGTATTTCGGATACCTTTTTACAGGTACCACTTCTAGTAAAATATAGTATTAAATTCATTTCCTCACCTTCACTTTTCCCTATTATACCAAAATCTTAAACAATCATCAAAATTGCTGTTATACTATGCTATACTAAATATATAGATTATCTTGAAAGGCAAAGTATATGAAAAAGAAAGAGAGTAGAGAAATAATAAATCGCTTATTTGTTGATGTATTTAATGATATTTTACAACTAGAGGAGAATTTCATCCATGATAAATTACATGATAGAGTCACAATAACAGAAGTTCATGTAATGGAAAAAATTCAATTATCAGAAAAAAAATCAATGGGAAGCGTTGCTAAGCAATTAATGATTACTGAAGGAACTCTAACTACATCTATCAACCGCCTAGTTCAAAAAGGCTATATTGAAAAAAGAAGAGATGATAATGATAAACGAGTATATTTATTATCAATCACAAAAAGTGGCTTAGAAATTTTAGATATTCATTCTAAGTTTCATGAAATGATGGTAGAGGAAGTCATTAATAATCCCTCTATTGGAGACAATTTAGTGCAATCATTAGTTCATTTACAAGATTTTTTTAAAGGCTTAAAAAAGATATATGGGAAGTGATTCCTAGTATCTAAATAAGAAGAGAAGCGTTACCAGATAAAGAAAAATCATTTGGTTTTTCTTTTTCTATGATATAATACATTATTACATAATTTGAGGTGTATCATGATGAAGAAATTTATAGGGGATAAAATATTTTATAAAAGAGTACTAGCAGTAGCTCTTCCAATTACATTACAGCAATTCGTAACTGCAGCAATCCAAATAGTAGACAATTTTATGGTAGGAAAACTAGGTGAATCAGCATTAGTATCAGTTGCTGCACCAAACCAATTGTACTTTGTTATGATTTTATTTATGTTTGGACTAACGGGTGGAGCCGGTATCTATTCTGCTCAATACTTCGGAAGCAAGGACTTTGATAAATTAAGACAGTCATTTAGGTTTAAATTACTGATTTCTTTAGTTATCTCTATATTAGCCTTTGCAATAATCTCAATTTTTGGTGAATCACTAATAAGGTTGTTTATTGATGAGGAAAATACAGTTCGATTATCAATGAGTTACTTGAGAATTGTTAAATTCAATATCTTGCCGATATTCTTATCGATATGTATATCATCAACGTTTAGAGAGGTTGCAAAGCCTAAGTTGCCTATGATTGCGTCACTAACTGCGATATTTACTAATACTATATTGAATTATATATTAATATTCGGAAAGTTTGGTGCTCCTCAATTAGGAGTTGTGGGAGCAGCTTATGCTACCTTAATAGCTAGATATTTAGAGTTTATATTATTGGTTATTTTAGTTAAGTTAAAAGGAAAAGTTTTTAGTGTCAGTATATTCTCATTATTAAAAATTGAGTTTTTAGTATTTAAAAGTATTGTTATTGTAGCGTTACCTATGATGCTTAATGAGATATTGTGGTCTTTAGGACAAACAGCTTACTTCAAGGCTTATTCTACTAGAGGGGAAAATTCTTTAGCTGCTTTTACCATATCTAATTCTGTCTCACAATTAGTGTTTATTGTGTTTGCAGGATTGAGCGGAGCAATTGCAGTAATGGTTGGTAATACTCTAGGTGCAAATAAATTAGAGGAAGCAAAATCAAACTCAGATAAATTAATTGCATTTAGTATGTTCTTTTCATTTATCATTGGAATGATTTTAGTTGGTACATCCTATTTCATTCCTGATTTATATGAAATACAAAGTCAAACTAAAGAAATTGTTGGATTCAATTTAAGAGTTAATGGATTCTTCATTCCGATTTTTGCAGCTAACGTAGGGATCTTTTTTGCATTGAGAGCAGGAGGGGATACAAAATCTACATTGATTATGGACGCTTTATTCATGTGGGTAGTATCAGTACCGCTCGCGTTACTTCTTGCTTATTTCACTAAAATTGATGTTAGGTACTTATATCTACTTATACAATCAACAGATTTACTTAAACTTGCTTTAGCAAGGTATAAATATAAACAAGGAAATTGGATTAAAAACTTAGCGGTTTAGTAATGGAACTTCTTTGGAAGTTCCTTTATTTATGAACCTATTTTGAATAGATATTCTTAATTATAGTAAAGTTTATATTTATTTATAGATTTCTTAATCTATGTAGAAAATATAATGAAAATAAAAAAAATCTAAAGGAGTTAAGAAATGATTAAAATTATTTTAGAAGGATTTATTTCTATAAAAGCCGCAATTAACGGCAATAATAGAGTTATAGAGAAAATATATATATCAAATAAGAAAAGAACAAGAAAAACTTCATTTATGAAGAAACTTGCATTAAAGAACGAGATTTCTTTTGAATTTGTATCACATGACAAAATCGATGAAATTGCTGAAGGAAAAACTCATGGAGGGTTTATCGCTTTTGTATCTGAACGAAGATTTAATAGCATAGAATCAATCTTAAGCAGCAACTCTTGTTTTTATGTTGATGGGATAGAGGATCCCTTTAATTTAGGAATTATTATACGTACACTATATTCAGCAGGAGTTAATAGTCTAATTATAAGAAAGCGTGACTTAGAATTGGGTTCTAGCAGAATCTCAAAATCATCTGCAGGTGCATTCGAAAAAATGGATATTGCTATGTGTGATGATCAAGTTGAAACTATTAATTTACTTAAGAAGAGTGGCTTTAAGATTTACGCTGCTGCTATAGAAGAAAAATCTGAAAGCTTGTTTAATGTAAAATTTAGCGATAAGTCGTTGATAATTATTGGTGGAGAAAAAAGAGGTATTCAAAGTGAAGTGTTAAGCTTAGCTGATATGCTAGTTCATATACCTTACGGAAATGAGAAATTCAGTTATTCTCTACCTGCAAGTGTTGCTAGCACTATATTTAGTTATGAAATTCTAAGACAAAGGCTGGAAAAGTAATATGGATATTAGCAAATTGAAATTGGATAAGTTTAAAAATATTAGGATTGTTAATTTCTACTTTGATTTAGTAGAAGAAATCATTTTACCGAGTAAGAATAGAATTATAAAGAGTAACAAGAAAGGCAGAAATGATTAATTATTTCTTAGAAATATCTCTAATTTCACTAATATCAGCCCAATCACTAAAATTATTTACTAAGTACTTTGTTACAGGTGAATGGGATATAACTGTAATGTTCTCTACTGGTGGAATGCCAAGCTCACATACTGCTCTAGTTACTACTTTAACATTAAGTCTCGCAATGATATCAGGATTTGACAGTATAGAATTTGCTATAAGCTTTGTTTTTAGTGCAGTAGTAATACATGATTCTATGGGTATTAGATATGAAGCCGGAAAGCATGCATCAATTTTGAATCAAATTGCGCTTGATATTTCTCATGTTGTTAAGAAAAAAGAACTATACAACCAAAAATTTAAGGAACTACTCGGTCATAAACCCATAGAAGTTTTTGGAGGATTTGTTGTAGGTTTGATAGTTGCTTTAATCGGATTTTATTTTCTTTAAAAACATGACATTAATTTGTCATGTTCTTTTTATAATTAACTATAGCTATGTCTAAATCTTTAATCAGAATATCTAATTCATCCCAAGAGTCTAAAGTTACTCCTGAAGCATATGCATGACCACCACCACGATATTTAGCAGCAATCTCATTAACTACAGGTCCTCTAGAGCGTAGTCTTCCTCTAATAATATCTCCATGAGAATAGAAAACTGCCCATACTGGGTAATCTCTAATATACTCTAGCTTCGATATAGCATTTCCGGCTTCTTCAGATTTGATATTTAGTTTTTCCATCATCTCAGCTGTTAACTTTAGGTAAAGTAGTCCATTATCTGTTGAATTAATCATACTCACAATTTCAGCTTCAAGTTTAAATGCACTATAATCTTTTAAATAGATATAGTTAAACAATTTATCGGTGTCTATTCCGGTATCTAATAGATATGCAACATTTTGGTGGGTATTTGAGGTAACTCCTCTATATCTAAATCTTCCTGTGTCTGTACTAGTACCAAAGAATAAGCACTCTGCAGCCTGTTTTGGAATCTCGATACCTTTTTCCCTGAACATATCTGTAATGATTGTGCATGTACTTGGATAATTAGAATCAATATATTCTAAATCTCCAAAATGTTCTACATGTGGATGATGATCTATTCTTATGACATATTTACCAGTTAAAACTCGGTCATCAAAAACTCTACTTAATGAACCAGTATCAACAGATATAACTAAAGAAGTATGGAATAAATCGTCCGAAACATTTGAGGTTTCTCCCATAAATGATGTCGATTTTGTCATTTCTCCAATTACATAAACATGCTTATTAGGATAGATACTTTCAATAATGTATTTTAAACCAAATGCAGAGCCGAAACAATCTCCATCAGGTCTTATATGTGGAATAATTATTATGTCATTAAATTCTCTTATTTTAGCAAATATTTTATCTCTCATGTTTTTACCTCTTAATCATAAGTTTTAGATCATTGATTATTTTATGTACTTCGTCCCATGTTTTTACTTTTGCACCACATGCTCTACTATGACCACCACCGCCATATTTCTTCGCGATTTCTACTACATCAATATTTCCCCGAAGTTCAACGTATATATCGTTATTATCCTCAGTAAATGTTACCCATATTGGAACATCTTTTATATTACTCATTAGATTTATTGTACCACTTTTTAATGTGTTTAAGTCAGTATTAAAACTTAATTGGTCAGTCTTGAAGAACTTAATATACGCAATTCCGTCATCTATTACAAAATTTGACAATACGTATCCATTTAGTTTCTTTTCTTCATAAGTTGTTACATATAATTTCTTATATAAGTAATTAATGTCAATTCCGAATGAAATTAAATAACTTGCGAAATTGAATGTGTCAGCATCAACATTATTATATAAGAATCTTCCACTATCGGTTATTAATCCCATATAAAGTAGCTCTGCAGCGGTTTTGTTCATTTTTAATTCTGAATTCATACACAAATTGATAATTATAGAGCAACAACTTACCCTTTTATTATTTATATAATATATGTCACCATAAGGGTTATCTTGGTTGTGATGATCTATATTGATTAAATAGTCGCCATTTTTGTATCTATCATCATCTATTAAATGTTCTGAGCCTGTATCAACCACTATCACTAGTGCATTGTGATATGTATCATCTTCTACAACATCCATTTTGTCATTATAATCATACTTGGTAACACTTGATCCAACTGTATATACTTTTTTTTTCGGATATGTATTTTGAATTAGACTTTTTAGTCCTAGTTGACTTCCATATGCATCCATATCTGGGTGTTTGTGTCGGTGAATGATAATGGTCTTATATTCTGCTATTTTATCTATTATTTTACTAAATATGCTCATTATAATCAATCGTTAAATTCAAAGTCACGTCCTTGTTTCTAAAAATCTTTAAGACAATATCCATTTGATTCTTCCTCCTTGTATGCATATCAATTATACCAAATAATACAAGATTATATAGAAATATTATTATTCTAAGAAGAGGTAATTATTTTCTTTTGACATAAAAATAATGTATAATTAGTAACAATCCTATCCTATTGACAATTTTTGGGGGTATAACTATGAATATCGGAATCGTTGGACTAGGTCTTATTGGCGGAACTTATGCACAAAATCTAATCGAAAACCATAATGTCTATGGAATTGATATTAACAATGATTCTCTTTTATTTGCAGAAGAGTATGGGTATATTACAAAAGGGTTTTTAGAACCAAGGGACATTTTAGGTAAATGTGATGTGGTTATTATATGTCTTTACCCGAATCAAATATACGATTTCGTGAAAGAAAACGAGGAGCATTTCAAATTAAACGCTGTTTTAACTGATGCATCTGGAATCAAAAGTAAATTAGTCGAAGAAGTAGAAGAAGTTTTAAGAGACGACTTGGATTTTGTTTTTGCGCATCCAGTTGCGGGAAGAGAGACTAAAGGGGTTCGTAATTCAGATAAATTAATATTTAGTAAAGGAAATTTTATTATTACTCCTACAAAAAGAAACAAGTTATCAAGTATAGAGTTAATTGAAAAATTAGCTAATGAGATAGGTTTTTTAAACGTTAATAAGTTATCTGCAAGTGAGCATGATGAAATAATTGCTTATACATCACAATTAACACATGTGATAGCGTTAGCTCTAGTAAATAGTGACGAGGAAAAATATAAGACTGAACTATTTATTGGAGATTCATACAAGGATCTAACGAGAATAGCGAGTATTAATTCAGAGTTGTGGGGAGAGTTATTCTTTGGGAATAAGGAGTTTTTAGTGAATAAACTTGATCATTTTATTTCATATCTTGAAAAATACCGTGACTGTTTAGTTAATAGAGATGAGTTGGAGATGAGTAAACTTATGGAAGAAGCTAGAATTAGATTAGGTAGAACTAATGAGAGTTAGAATATCACCATCATTTCTTAAAGGTCAAATCAAAATTCCTCCATCAAAAAGTTATTCTCATAGAGCGATAATTTGTGCTGCTTTATCAAATGGTAAAAGCATAATAAGTAATATTCAATTTAGCGATGATGTGTTAGCTACTATTAATGCACTAAAAGCAATTGATGCTAAGATTGAAGTTTTAGACGATAAACTTATAATTCATGGTGTTGATGAAATAGTATTAAAAGATAAAATAGTTGATTGTAATGAATCAGGTTCTACTTTGAGATTTATTATCCCAATATTAGCTTTATCAGGCGAAAGGTTTTTAATAAATGGTAAGGAGAGTTTATTAACTCGGCCACTAGGCATTTATGAGGATATAATTAATGATTTATCAGGTACATTTTTAAAGAAAAATTCTATGATTGAAGTACAATGTGATTTTGTTTCAAAGGAGTACCATATTCCAGGAAATATTAGTTCACAGTTCATAAGTGGTCTTCTGTTCATTTTACCACTATTAAAAGGTGATTCAAAAATTATTATTAAAGATAAATTTGAATCGAAAAATTATGTTCTAATGACAATGCATATTTTAAAGAAATTTGGTATTGAAATTAAAATAGAAGAAAATGTTATTAAGATAAAGGGTGAACAAAAATATAAGCCAAGTGATTATTATGTTGAGGGAGATTATTCACAACTCGCCTTTTTTGCAGTTGCGGGTGTTTTAAATGGTGATATTTCATGTTTAGGAATGAATCACAATTCTCTTCAAGGTGATATAGCCATCATTAAGACTTTAAAAGAAATGGGTGCAAAGTTAGATATTATAGAGAATGGCTTTATCTTTAAGAAAAGTTTAACTTTAGGGAAAGAGATTGACATCACTCAAACTCCTGATTTAGGTCCAATACTTGCTTTGCTTGCTTCACTTAGCGTTGGAGTGACAATAATTAAGGGTACTGAAAGACTAAAAATAAAGGAATCAAATAGACTAATTACTACCTATAATACTTTAAAAGAATTAGGTGTTGACATAAGAATAGATAATGATAATTTAATCATTAATGGTAAGAATGAATTAAGAGAAGCAATACTAAAAAGTTATAATGATCATAGAATCGCGATGATGGGGAGTGTATCTTCAGTTAGGTCCTTAGGAGATGTTGTTATTGAAGATGCAGAAGCAATTAGTAAATCATATCCAGATTTTTATTATGATTTAATGAAATTAGGTGCTAAAATTATTATAGAATAGAGGATATGTAACTATGAAGATTACTATTTATGCAAGTACGACTTATGATGTAATTATAAAACGTTCTATCTTAGATGAACTAGATAAGCATATTGATTGTACAAAGGAAACAGTTATTATAACTGATAATTTAATCCCAAAAGAATATGTCTCAAAAGTATCTTCATATTTTAATGCGCCTTTAGTAATTGAACTCCCTAGTGGAGAAAATACAAAGTCATTTGAGCACTATATTAATCTCATGACTAAGTTAGTAAATAAGAATGTAACTAGAGCTGTTCAAATAATTGCCTTAGGCGGTGGAGTGATAGGAGATTTATCAGGTTTTGTAGCTAGTACATTTATGCGTGGAGTCGACTTTATTCAAATTCCAACTACTCTTTTAGCACAGATTGATAGTAGTGTAGGTGGAAAGGTTGCTATTAATCATTTAAGGAAAAATATAATAGGTTCTTTCTACCAACCTAAAAAAGTAATTATTGACCCTGACACACTAAAAACATTAGAAGATAGACAATTTAACAACGGTGTAGCAGAGATGATTAAGTACGGATTAATCTATGATAAGAACTTATTTCGAAGAATATTAAACGAAGAAATAAAGAGTAACATTGAAGAATATATATATAGGTGCATAGAGATTAAAAGGGATATCGTTGTTGAAGATGAAAGAGATTACGGGAGAAGACACATCTTGAATTTTGGTCACACAGTAGGGCATGCCGTTGAGGTGTTAAGCGATTATGGGTACTTACACGGTGAAGCGATAAGCATTGGAATGGTAAGTGTAATTAATGATGAGAGAATTAAGAAAGAAGTTATAAAGGTTTTAAGAAAATATTCTCTGCCTACTCACTCTAATTTTAATATTGAAGATATAATTGATAAAGTTAAGAACGATAAAAAAGCTATAAATGATAAAATAAAAATAGTTCTCCTAGATGATATAGGAAAAGGAAGAATCAAAGAGATTAGCATAAGTGAACTTAAGCAATATATTAGGATGTGATTTTATGAATAGTTTTGGAAAAGCCATAAGAGTAAATATATTTGGTGAATCCCACGGACAATTAATAGGGATTACAATCGATGGATTACCTTCTGGGATTAAGTTAGATCTTGATTATATTAAATCAGAACTTGATAAAAGAAGAAGCAAAACATCACTTACTACACCAAGAAGGGAAAGTGATGATTTTGAAATTGTCAGCGGGTATTTTAATGGCTTTACATCTGGTTCACCTCTTACCTTCTTAATAAAGAATAATGATGTTAGAAGTAGTGATTATGATAAATTTGTGTTAAGACCTTCACATGCAGATTTTACCGCATTTACAAAATATGATGGGTTTCAGGATTATAGAGGGGGAGGCCACTTTTCTGGACGGTTAACTGTGTGTATTACAATTATTGGAGCTATCGCTTTAAGTATTCTTAAAAGCAAGGGAATAGAAGTAAAATCACAAATTAAAGAAATAGGAGACTTTGTTAGTAGTAGTTTTCTAGAGATGGATGTTAATGAGATAAACAATAAAAAAGAAGTTCATGAGAAGGTTTATGAAATTGTCGATAAAGTGAAAAATAAACACGACTCAATCGGAGGAATAGTAGAGACCGCTATTTTAGGATTAAAAGCTGGAATAGGCGAACCTTTCTTTGACTCGGTTGAGAGCATATTATCTCATTTAGTTTTTTCTATACCAGGTATCAAAGGTATAGAATTTGGAAGGGGATTTGATTTTGCTCATTTAACTGGAAGTGAAGCGAATGATGAATTAAAATATGAAGAGAAAATAATTACTGAAACTAACAATTCAGGAGGTATTAACGGAGGAATATCCAATGGAATGCCTATAATTGTAAGATCGGTTTTTAGACCTACTCCGACAATCGGAAAACCACAAAGATCTGTTAATTATAAAACTAAGGAGACTTTGAATGTTATCGGTAAAGGAAGACATGATCCTGCTATTATTTTAAGAGGATTTCATGTTGTTAATAGCATAATTGCTCTTGGAATTTTAGATTTGATTGTAAGAACTGAGGGTGTAAAATGGATAAGATAAAGGAACTTAGAGATAAGATAGATAAAATTGATGAACAGATATTCAGACTTTTTGATGAACGTTTTAAAATAACAGCTGAAGTTGGTAGATATAAAAAAGATAAAGGTATTGAGGTAACTCATTCAAATAGAGAAGCTGATATCTTATCAAAAATAGGTAAATTTGAGTTTAATGAAGAAATTAAGGAGTTATATTGTATATTATTTGAGATAAGTAAAAGACAACAGAGGTAATCATATGTTTTACTTAATAGGGAAGACTTTAAAACATAGTTTAAGTGAATTTATTCATCAGAGATTGAGTTCGATAAATTATAAATGTTTAGAACTCGATTCACTCGATGACTTTTTCCTTGAGAAAAATTTTAAGGGACTAAATGTCACTATCCCCTATAAAGAAGAAGTAATTAAATATTTAGATTTGATAGATGAAAAAGCTAATAAAATAGGAGCAGTTAATACAATAATAAACAATGATGGAATACTTACGGGGTTTAATACTGATTACGATGGATTTAAAGCTCTTTTAGTAAAAAACGAAATTAAGGTTAAAGACAAAAGAGTGTTAATTTTAGGTACAGGTGGAAGTAGCAAAACAGTAAGAGAAGTGTGTAAGGATTTAGAAGCGAGATCAATAACATTTTGTTCTCGTAGCAAGAAGAAAAATTGCCTTAGTTATGATGAAGTCGTAACCTTTGATTTTGAGCTTGTGATCAATACTACTCCTGTTGGAATGTCACCTAATAATGATTCCGATTTATTATTAGACCTAAATGAATTTGTGAGTTTAGAAACTGTCATCGATTTAATTTATAATCCATTGTCAACTAAATTACTCCTAAGTGCCAAAGAGAACATCAAAGTTGTAAATGGACTATATATGTTGGTTTATCAAGCTTACGCAGCTCATAAAAATTTCATAGAAGAAGAAATTAATATAGATATAATTGATGAGATATACTTAGAACTATTACATAATAATGTAAACATAGTTCTAATAGGGATGCCGATGAGTGGTAAAAGTACTTATGGAAAACTCTTGAGTGATAAACTCAACATGGATTTTGTTGATATCGATAAAGAAATCGTTAAAAGAGAAAAGGAAACTATTGTAGATATATTTAAAGATGGAGAAAGTTACTTTAGGGACATTGAAAGTCAAGTGGTTTTAGATATTGCTAAAATGCATAACTTAGTCATCTCGACAGGTGGAGGAGTAATAAAAAGAAAATCAAATATCGATGCCTTAAAGCAAAATGGTATTATCGTATTTTTGGACCGAGACTTAGATGAGATTTTAGACTCTGATAATTCAAATAGACCACTTATTACCGACAAACAATCTATTATTAATTTATACATAGAGAGAATCAATTTATATTATAATTATGCTGACTTGATTTTAAAAAATCATCAACTTAGTAAGGAGGAGCTTTATGAGATTATTAATTCTAAATGGGCCTAATCTTAACATGCTTGGCTTAAGAGAACCAAATGTATATGGAAATAAAAATTATAGAGATTTAAAAAAGTATATAAAGAATTATTGTAAAAAGCATAATATTTCTGTTAAGATTATTCAAACAAATAACGAATCTAAATATTTAGCTAATATTCATAAAGCAAATTCTAGATATGACTATATCATTTTGAATCCTGGTGCATGGACCCATTATTCGTACTCTATAAGGGATGCGATATCTTCTATAGATGTACCGTGTTATGAAGTGCATTTAACCGATATAAAAAATAGAGAAGATTTTAGAAAAATATCTGTGATAAGAGGTGTATGTGTTGATTCAGTTAAAGGACTGGGGTTTGATAGTTATACTAAAGCAATAAAAAAGATGAGGGATAAATTATGATAATTAAAGTAAGAGGACGTAGTAAGGAATCTGAGATTAATAGACTTAAAAAACATTTAAATGATAGTGGTTTTGAGTTACATGTTTCACAAGGAATAAATCATCTTATTATTGGTGTGATTGGTGATACTGTAGCCTATGACACTAGGGGACTTTATGGTTTTGAATGTGTTGAAAGTGTAATAAGAATTCAAGAACCATATCGTCAAGCAAACATAAAATTTAAGACATCTAAAACTATTGTTGATGTAGGTGGAGTAAGAGTTGGTGGGGATAAAATAATTCTTATAGCTGGACCTTGCTCTGTTGAATCTATGGATTCATTCATGAAAATCGCAGAGGAAGTGAATAAGCTTGGTGCTGATTGTATGCGAGGTGGCGCATACAAACCTAGAACTAGTCCATATGCTTTTCAAGGATTAGAGCTTGAAGGATTAAAGATAATGGATAAAGCTAAAGGTAAGTATAATATGCCAATTGTAAGTGAAATTATGTCAATGGATAAAATAGATGAGTTTGAAAAGTATGTTGACTTAGTACAAGTTGGTGCTAGAAATATGCAAAACTTTGAATTACTGAAAGCGTTAGGTAAAATCAGTAAACCAATTTTACTTAAACGCGGGTTTTCTAATACTGTTCAAGAATGGATAATGTCTGCTGAGTATATCCTTGCTAGTGGTAATCCAAATGTAATTCTTTGTGAAAGGGGAATAAGAACATTTGAAAATTATACTAGAAACACTCTAGATGTAAGTGCTATATTAGCTGCCAAGAGATTAACACATCTACCAATAATAGTAGATCCATCCCACGCAGCAGGTAGATGGGAATTAGTTGAAGATTTATCAAAGGCTGCGATTGCAGCAGGAGCCGATGGATTAATAATAGAAGTTCATACTAATCCTGAAGAAGCAATGAGTGATGGAGCACAAAGTTTGAAACCGAGTAAATTCAAAGAGTTAATTAAATCATGCAGAAAAATCGCAAGTGCGGTTGAGAGGGACTTATAATGTTTAAAGAAAAAGAGATTGAAGTAAGATACGCAGAAACAGATCAAATGGGTGTGGTTTATCATGGGAATTACGTAGTTTGGTATGATATTGGTAGAACTCACTTCTATGAAGACTTTGGTTTCAGTATGCAAGAAGATGATAAAAATGGATTAGTTTATCCAGTTAGAGATATTTCTATAAGATATTTGTCACCTGTTCGATTTGGTGAAAAGATAAAAGTAACTACGAAAATTCATAAGTTAAAGAAAGCTAGTACTATTTATTATCAAGAGATTGTAAATTTTGAAGGTGAATTAAAATCCACTTGTTACGTAACTGTTGCTGCAGTTGATAAAATAACTTTTAAACTAATGAGACTGAGCGAAGTTAGACCAGATATATATGAAAAATATTTAGAATACTATAAAGAATAAGATGACTTTTTTAAGTCATCTTACATTTATAATGAAAAATACTGTATAATGTAACTTAGTATTGAATGTGAGTGGGGAATATGTTAAAAAATAGGGTGAAATTAGTTTACGGAATAGGTGGACTAGGAAAAAACATGATGTTTGCGATGAGTACAATCATGAGCATCTATTTAACGGATTATGTAGGTGTATCACCAATGTTTGTTGGTGGTCTTGTTTTAGTTGTACGAGCTTGGGATGCAATTAATGATCTTATTATGGGAAACATTGTTGATAATACAAAGAGTAAATGGGGTAAATTTAGGCCTTGGATATTAACTGGGGCCATTTTGAATGCGATTACTCTTTTATTTTTGTATTATAAGCCTGATTTACCTGTAAATAGTATGAGCATGTTAATTTATATAACTGTTTTTTACACTCTATGGGGGATGACCTATACTCTTTTAGATATTCCATTCTGGGCTTTAATACCCGCACTTAGTAAAGATCAAAAAGAAAGAGAAAATCTATCCGTAATTGCGAGAATTTTCAGTAATATTGGACTATTTATTATTGCTTCACCCTATGTAATTATTGTAAAATATCTTGGTGGTGGAGAATCCGACGCACAAAAACTTAGTGGTTTCTTTCTGTTAGCTTGTATTGTAGCAGGAGTTTTCATAGTGACTCAATTATTGATTGTGATATTTGTAAGAGAAAACAAGCATGAAACAAAAAATAAAATTACGCTTAAGAAGACTGTAGAAATACTACTAAAAAATGACCAATTACAAGTGATTGTAGTTGCAGTGGTAGTTTTTAATTTAGTATTATATATAAGTTCTGGTATGGTACATTACTTTTTTAAATATGATGTAGGTGATGAAAATCTAGTTACCCCTTTTGTAGCCAGTGGAGGAATTTCTATGGTCATTGCATCCATAGTCTATCCAAACTTGTCTAGATTTCTTAATAGGAAAAGAATGTTTCAATTATCAATTATTCTACCTATCTTGGGTTGTCTTGGTTTGTTCATAGTATCTTTCTTCTTAAAGAATTCATTCATAAGCCTTGTCGCAACTAGTAGTTTAGTGTTTTTTGGTATCGGGTTATCAATGATTACTCTTACTATTCTTTTATCCAATGTAGTTGAATATGGAGAATGGAAGTTTGGGGAGAGAACTGAAGGAGTAGTATTTAGTGTCCAGACATTCATTGTTAAACTTTCAAGCGCCATATCTAGTGGATTGATCGGGATAGGACTTAGTGTTATTGGTTATAAAAAGGACGCTGTTTTGGGTGCAACAACATTAGTAGGAATGAGAATTATGATGTTTCTGCTACCCATAATTGGTCTGATGTTTGCATTAATTATATTTAATAAACATTTTAAGCTTGACGAGAACACATATGAAAATATAGTTTCAGATCTTGAAAAGCGTAGTGAAAGAGCTGGTGATTTACTATGAAAAGATTAGGGTATCTATCTGTATTTGCTACTACCCTTATTTGGGGATTTTCCTTTGTTAGTATAAAGATTGTTTTAGAAGTATTTACTCCGGTAGGAATAGTCTTCTTTAGATACGCAATTGCTTCATTATTTTTTTTGTTTATGATGATTAAAAATAAAGAGAGCTTCAAATTAAGAAAAGAGGATATATTCTTATTGATTGCAAGTTCATTACTTGGTGTTGTATTATATTTCTATGCGGAGAGTAAGGGAATAGATTTATTAAATGCTTCATCAGCTTCTATAATTTTGTCATTAGTCCCTTTAGTAATAATGATTTCCAATTACTTTATTCATAAAGAAAGATTATCTAAAACTAAAACACTTGCGATTTTAGCTTCAGTATTAGGCGTAATCATATTATTTGTTAATGACTTGAGTTTTACCAAAGAAAGCTTTATTGGATATGTTTTTATGATTTTAGCTGTATTCTTATGGGCATTTTATTCGGAATCGTCTTCAAGATTAACCAAAAAATATTCTGAGTTAAAAACTACATCGTTTCAAGCATTTATTGCTTTATTAATCTTTGCACCACTTATGTTATTTCAAGATATTAATTATTCTATAGTTACTTTATTACATTGGATGAATATACTGTTTTTAGGTTTAATTTCATCTGCGATAGGATTTTTCTTATATGTTTATTCAATTAAGAAAATAGGTGCAACTGAAACAGGTCTTTTCGTGAATTTCATCCCTGCGGTAACATTTTTATTTGGATTTATAATTCTAGATGAACAGTTACAGGTCAATCAAATTCTTGGTGGATTAATTATAATAATTGCGATGACAGTGTCAGTTATTGATGACTTGAAAACGAAAGAAAAATATTCTCTAGAATTGTCTTGACTATTGAATCATAGAATGTATAATAAGAATGAGTTTTGGTGTTGTTACTTAATAAGGAATTAGGTTAGAATCCTAAGCTGTCCCAGCAACCGTGATACTGACGAAATCTCAAATACCACTGCACTAGCGGGAAGGTGAGAAAGTAGGATGAAGTTAAGTCGGTAGACTTGCCAAAACAATTGATGTCTCCTGGGTTTGAGAAGAATCATCAAAAGTGGTTTCTTTTGATAGATTTTTAACTCACACGCAAGAGTGTGAGTTTTTTTCATTTTAGGAGCAAAACTTAGAGAAGGAGAAGATTTATGAAAAGAGTTTGGTTAGCGTTATTGTTAAGTTTTGCATTAGTAGGTTGTACGAATGGAACAGAAGGGGAAAAGTGTATCACGGTAGAGGTAGTATATACTGATGAAGATATCGATGATGACATTGAATTCTGTACTGATTCAGAGTTCTTGCTTGGAGCACTAGAAGAGAATAAAGAAGAATTAGGTTTAGAAACTAAGGATTTTGATTTTGGTACTAGTGTTACAGGATTAAAAAATTATAATTTTGAAACACTTAACCTAAAGTATTACTGGGCTATTTATGTCAATGGTGAATATGGACTATTCGGAGCTTCAGACCAACCAGTAAATGACGGGGATGTGTTCAAATTTGAAGCCACTGCATGGTAGTGTTAGAGAAATTGTATTAATTAGTACTCTATCGATTCTCATTACTGTGGGAAAATTGACATTAGCTAGTATCCCAAATATTGAAGTAGTTTCGTTTTTGTTCATAACTTATGCGGTTGTGGTTGGATTTAAAAGAACTATGCTTATATCAATAGTGTTTACGACTACAGAAATATTGATTTGGGGATTTGGTATTTGGACATTTGGATATTACATGTTTTGGCCGTTGCTTGTTGTTATTGCTAGCGTTTTAGACACTAAAATAAAAAGAACAATCGGATGGGCAATTGTATCTGGATTATTTGGTTTATCATTTGGATTACTGTTTGCAATCTATTCTGCACCATTAACAGGAGTAAATGTCTTTGCTTATTGGATGAGTGGAATTAGTTTTGATGTAATTCATATGATAGGTAACTTTGTAGTTATGTTAGTACTATTTAATCCTATTAAGAGCGTGTTGGAGAGACAAATTCAGAAATGGAATATTAATAAAATATAATAAAACTTGTCTGTTAAGGAACGAGGTCAAATTATAATTAGGTATCATTCTGTTTGTTGAATGGTACCTTTTTTGTAAGTTATGAGGTAGAAAACTCTATTTGTTTGACTCTAGGAAAAGAACTTCTTTTTCGGATACTGAAAAGTTGCTAATTCAAGTTAGATAGTAGGATGAAGTAATAGTTGTATCGGAAATCATTATGTTTCCCTTACTGTATATTGATTCATCGACAAGATTCGTATATTATGGAATTGTGCAAAAAGTAAGGAAAATACACAAAAATGTTGACTATTTTATATATAAAAGGGGTGTGTTGATGAATAAAAATAATCGTTATCATTCAATTGTAATATTCATAGTACCTGCATTACGAACAACATTATTTATTGCTGCAGGAATTCTTCTAGGTAATCTTCCTCCTTTTAGAGGGAGGAATTTGAGAGATGCTTCAAGTTGGTGGGGATTGTTATGTGTAGTTGTTAACATTATTACAATTATCATTCTTCTTATCTTAACTAAACGTGATGGAAAAACCTTTAAAGATTTAATTAATCATAATCCAGATAAGAAGAAGACGCTAAAAGAAATTAAAATAGCGATTCCAATGATGTTATTATTAGGAATAGGAGGTCTTTGGGGATTTTCTTATTTAGTCTACGGATACATGCCCGTGACAAATACACAGCCACTACCTATTTGGGCAGCAATTTTAGTGCTAATACTTCTTCCTATTACTATTGTTTTTGCTGAAATCCCTCTATATCTAGGCTACTGTGCTCCGGGAATAAAAAATATAACAAAAAATGAAGTTTTATCAATTGCTTATCCATTGTTTTTCTATGCGTTACAACATAGTTTTATTCCACTACTTTTTGATTATAAACATATATTATCAAGATTTTTAGTGTTTATTCCACTTCTAGCAATAATTGGAATATGGTATTATAAGAAAAAAGATCTACTACCTTTAATGATTGGACATGGTTTGTTAGATACTTTAACTGTAATACAAATCTTGTTGGTATCAATATATCCTTCTATCTATGAAATGATGCGTTCTGCCAGTGTAGGGTAAATGATATCTTCTAGAAACAAATAAATATCAATAGTAAAAATAAAACTCGCTCAATTAAGAGCGAGTTATTTTAAAAAAAAACGGGATTTTCATCCCAATTTTTATAATTTAACGATATTTGTTGCTTGAGGTCCACGGTCATTAACTTCGATGTCAAACTCAACTGCTTGACCTTCTTCTAAAGTTTTATAACCATCACCTGTGATATTTGAAAAGTGTGCAAACACTTCTTTCCCATCTTCGGCAGTGATAAATCCATAACCTTTTTCTCCGTTAAACCATTTTACAGTTCCATTCATAAAATAAAAATTCTCCTTTTTTGTTATGTAATCATTATATACTAATAATTATCAAAAGAAAAGCACTAATTATAGTTTTATGTATTTTATTGTAAAAAGTGTCATAATTTTAAGTTTTTTAATAATTATGGTGCTTTTATTAGGTGATGAGCTGTCTTGTGATTGAAAGTATTGTTAATAAAAATATATATGGACGAATGAAATATAGGATGGTAGTATATTAATATTGTTAATGATGAAACTAATAGTAACTAGAAATAAAATACGACGGTGCTATTATTTAATTGGATAAATTAAATTTTATTTATTTTGAAAATACTCTTGCTTATAATAAAAATTAGAGTATAATATGAATGATAGTACTTTTAAAGTAGTCCAGAGAGGCTAAAAAGGGAATATACTCAATCAATTACTTATATAGGAAAAGTATACCCTTTAGTTATGGACTAAAGGTTTTTTTTTATGATAATGGAGGGTAAAATGAAAAATTTATTTAAACTAAGTGAATTAAGTATTGAAGAAATTCATAGTATTTTGGATGAAGCAGAAGGATTTGCAAATGGTAAAACATGGGATGGAGTAAAAGGAAAGAAGATTGCTAATTTATTCTTTGAACCATCAACAAGAACACATTATAGTTTTATTGTTGCAGAGCAGAATTTAGGTATCGTAGACACTAACTTTAATACAGAGGCGTCAAGTGTAAAAAAAGGTGAGACATTATATGATACATTAAAAACTTTTGAAATGATTGGATTCGATGGATTAGTTGTTAGACATCCTGCAAATAATTATTTTAAACAATTGGATGGAATTAATATTCCAATTATGTCTGGTGGAGATGGAACTGGAAATCATCCAACACAAAGTTTATTGGATTTATTAACAATCAAACAAGAATTTGGATCATTTGAAGGATTGAAAATAGCTATAGTAGGAGATATTAGACACTCACGTGTTGCTCATACTAATATTGAAGTTATGAAGAGATTAGGTATGAATGTGTTTGTATCAGGACCAAAGGAGTTTGATGATAGAAGTGCTGACTATTTAGAGTTTGAAGAAGTAATAAAAGAAATGGATATCATTATGCTTTTAAGAGTTCAATATGAAAGACATGGCTATAACATGACACTATCTAAAGAAGAGTATCATGCTGAATATGGAATTACTATGGAGCGAGTAAACCAAATGAAAGATGAAGCAATTATTATGCATCCTGCACCTTATAATAGAGGAACTGAGATTGCGGATGAAGTAGTAGAGTGCAGTAAATCTAGAATTATGAAACAAATGGCTAACGGTGTGTATACACGAATGGCTGTTATTAAAAGAGCATTCAGCGAATAGGAGGAAATTATGAAAGTTATTTTAGACAAAGAAACTATTAGGAGAACTGTTAGAAGAATCTCATATGAGATTATAGAAAAAAACAAGTCTCTAGATGATATTGTGATTTTAGGTATCAAGACTCGAGGAGTAAATTTAGCTGAAAGAATAATTGAAAATATTCTAGCTATTGAGGGTGTGAAATTACCGTATGGTGATTTAGATATATCAAGTTATAGAGATGATGTTGAAATTAAGAAAGATAACGTAACACTGCCTGAACTAGATGTTGTTAATAAAACAGTTATCTTGGTTGATGATGTTTTATATACTGGGCGTACGATAAGAGCTGCGATGGATGCAGTTATGGATATTGGAAGAGCAAGTAAAATTCAGTTAGCAGTTTTAATTGATAGAGGACATAGAGAATTACCTATAACAGCTAATTATGTAGGTAAAAATATCCCAACTTCAAGTACTGAGGAAATTAAGGTTAATTTTCAAGAGATAGATGGCACAGAACAAGTAACAATTTCTTCTAAATAAGGGGGTCGTATTATGAAGATTCTCTTAAAGAATGGGAGGATATTGGAAAAAGAATTAGTAGAAATAGACATGCTAATAGTAGATAGTGTTATTCAAGAAATTAGTGAAAATATAGAAATTAAACCTGACTATGATGTTTATGATTTAAGGGGGAATTTTATTTCTCCAGGATTTATTGATATGCATGTTCATCTAAGAGAGCCGGGATTTGAGCATAAAGAAACTATTGAAACTGGTACAATGGCTGCAGCTAGAGGTGGATATACTACAATATGCCCTATGCCAAACATCTCACCGGTTCCTGATACAGTTGAAAAGGTTGATAAATATTTAAAGTTAATAGAAGAGAAAGCCAGAGTTCGTGTTTTACCATATGCATCTATTACTCTTCAAGCAAGTGAACAAGGAGAAGTAGTTGATATGGAAAGACTCAGAGGAAAAGTATGTGGATTTTCTAATGACGGTGTTGGGATTCAGAGTGCAAAGTTGATGTATGAAGCCATGCAAACTGCTAATAAGTATGAATCATTAATTGCTGCTCATTGTGAGGATGAATCATTACTTTTTGGAGGATATGTACACCGTGGTCTAAAAAGTGAGCGTGAAGGATGGAAAGGCATTACATCTTTAAGTGAAAGTATTCAAATAGCTCGAGATGTTTTGATTGCTGAAGAAACAAATTCAAGATATCACGTTTGCCACATATCTACCAAAGAGGGTGTGAGAATTGTAAAGGAAGCAAAAGAAAGGGGTCTAAAAGTCACTTGTGAAGTTACGCCTCATCATCTGCTTCTTGTTGATAATGATGTACAGAATACTAATTATAAAATGAATCCTCCTTTACGAGGAGTAGATGATAAATACTCATTAATTAAAGCATTAGTGGATGGTACGATTGATGTAATAGCTACAGATCATGCACCTCATGCCGATTTTGAGAAGGAATTAGGGATGGATAGAGCTCCATTTGGAATTGTTGGTTTAGAAACGGCGTTCCCTTTAATTTATACATATTTAATTAAAACTAATATGGCTACACTAAGCGATGCAATAAAGTGGTTTAGCTTAAACCCAGCTAAAATATTAAATTTAGAATCAGGAAAATTAAGAGAAGGTAGAATCGCTGATTTAACAATAATAGATTTACATAGTAAGAAGAAAATTAAGCGAAGTAAATTTCATTCGAAAGGAAAGAACACACCATTTGATGGATGGGAATGTTACGGTTGGCCTGTAATGACTATCGTAGGTGGGAATGTTGTATATAAAGATGAAAAAATTGAAGATTTTATCTAATGATATGATTGCTAAAGATGTATATGAGATGGTTTTAAAAGGTGATTTCAATTTGAGACCTGGTCAATTCATTAATATTAAAGTAAGCGATTATGATGTACCCTTTTTAAGGAGACCTATAAGTGTAGCTGACGTTTTTGAAGATCAACTGACTATTATTTATAAAGTTGTCGGAAAGGGTACAGAAATACTAAGTAAAAAAGAAGTTGGTGAGGAACTAGATTGCCTATTGAATTTAGGTAATGGTTACGATTTAAATATAGAATCTAAGAATATTGTTCTAGTAGGAGGGGGAGTTGGAGTTCCACCGCTCTTATATCTTGCTAAAGAGTTGAAGAAACTAGGTAAGAATTTAACTATAGTTCTTGGATTCAACTCTAAAGAAGACATTTTCTTAGAAGAAGAATTTAGTAAATATGGGAATGTTTTTATCACGACTACAGATGGTACTTATGGAACAAAGGGGTTAGTTACAACCATTCTCGATAAACTTGAATTTGATTATTATATGACATGTGGACCTGAGAAAATGCTGTTGGCCATATTAAAATCTTACCCGACTAATGGACAATTGTCGTTTGAGGAAAGAATGGGTTGCGGATTTGGGGCATGCATGGGATGTAGTTGTAAGACCTTAACAGGTTATAAAAGAATATGTGTTGAAGGACCTGTTATGAAATCAGAGGAGGTAATTTATGAGTAATTTGAGGGTTAAATTACCAGGTCTGGAACTTGATAATCCAGTAATACCAGCTAGTGGTACATATGGCTTTGGATATGAGTTTGCTCAGTTTTATGACATAAATATTTTAGGCTCAATCATGACAAAAGGTACAACTTTAGAAAGTAGATTTGGAAATCCTACTCCAAGAATAGCTGAAGCTTCTTCAGGTATGCTTAATTCTGTTGGATTACAAAATCCAGGAGTAGAAAAAGTAGTTACTGAAGAATTCGTAAAGTTAGCTAAACATTTTAATAAGAAAGTTATTGCAAACGTATCAGGAAGTACAATAGAAGAATACGTAGAAACAGCAAAGATATTTAGTGACTCTGAGATAGTTGGTGCTTTAGAAGTTAATATAAGTTGTCCTAATGTTAAGTGTGGAGGGATGGCATTTGGAACTAGTCCAGCTATGGCTAGCGAAGTAACAAAAGCTGTTAAGAAGGTTAGTAAAAAGCCAATATACGTTAAACTAAGCCCTAATGTAACTGATATTGTAGAAATAGCTAAAGCGGTAGAAGAAGCTGGAGCAGATGCAATAACAATGATAAATACTCTTTTAGGGATGAGAATAGATTTAAAAACCGGGAAACCTGTTTTAGCGAATAAGATGGGTGGGTTTAGTGGTCCAGCAATAAAGCCGGTAGCTTTAAGGATGATCTACCAAGTATATGAGGCAGTAAATATTCCAATCATTGGTATGGGTGGAATTATGGATGCTGAAGACGTTTTAGAGTTTATTTTTGCAGGAGCAACAGCAGTTGCGGTTGGAAGTGCAAATTTGATTGATCCATATGCGTGTAAAAAGATTATTGAAGAACTACCTTTAGTTATGAAAAAGTACAATATAGAAAATTTAGAAGATGCAATTGGGAGGGCTCATAATGAATAATGTTATAATTGCGTGTGATTTTGAAAACCGTAAGGTTTTGACTGATTTTTTAAAACAATTTGAAGGCAAGTCTCCATATTTAAAAATTGGTATGGAATTATTTTATGGTGAAGGTCCAGATATTGTAAGAGAGATTAAGGATCTTGGATTCAAAGTATTTTTAGATTTGAAATTGCATGATATACCTAACACTGTTAGGAAAGCTATGAGAAACTGTGCTAAGCTTGGTGTTGATATTGTCAATTTGCATGCTGCAGGAACAATAGAAATGATGAAAGCAGCGAAATTAGGATTAGAAGAAGGTTGTGAGGGAGAAAGACCTTTATTAATAGCTGTCACTCAACTTACTTCAACTAGTGAGGAAGTAATGAATAAAGAATTGCTTATTAATGAGACATTAGAAAACACAGTTAAAAAGTATGCATTAAATGCTAAAGAAGCAGGTTTAGACGGTGTAGTTTGTTCGCCATTAGAAGCTAAAATGATCCATGAAACTTGTGGTAATGATTTTATCACTGTTACTCCTGGGATAAGATTAGCTTCAAATTCTAAAGATGACCAAGTAAGAGTTACAACACCTGAGTTAGCTAAAGAGCTAGGTAGTGATTTTATTGTAGTTGGAAGAAGTATTACAGCTAGTGAAAATCCTTTAGATAGTTATGAATATATATGTGAGGTATTTAATAATGGAAAATAAAATTGCTAAGTTATTATTAGAAATAAAAGCAGTGTTTCTAAGTCCAAATGAGCCTTTTACTTGGGCGAGTGGAATCAAGTCACCAATTTATTGTGATAATAGATTAACTTTGTCTTACCCAAAAGTAAGAGACGAAGTTGAGAATGGATTAAAAACACTTATTGAAGAACATTATCCTGATGTGGATGTAATAATGGGTACATCGACTGCAGGAATAGCACATGCTGCAATTGTGGCAGATAAAATGAACTTACCAATGGGATATGTAAGGGGTAGTCAAAAGACCCATGGAAGAACAAATCAAATAGAAGGTAAAGTCAATCCTAGTGATAAAGTTGTGGTTGTTGAGGATTTGATATCTACTGCTGGAAGTGTACTAGAAGTAGTAGATACTTTAAAAGAAGCTGGCGCAACTGTTTTAGGAATTGCTTCAATATTCACATATGGACTTAAGAAGAGTATTGATAGACTAAATCAAGCTAATGTTAAGAATGTTTCACTATCTAATTTTGATGCTTTAGTTAGCGTAGCAGTTGATGAGAGCTATATAAAAGAAGAAGATCAAAAGAAATTACTTCAATTTAGAGGGGATCCAAGCGACCCAAGCTGGTTGAAATAGGTCGAAACTTGGAGTTATTTGTCTATTTGTGAAATAAGAATATAAATCGTTCGACAATCTATTTATTTTCACAACATCTTTTGCTAAAATGTATCTTACCAAGGGGGAAGTATTTATGGAGAATGACACTAGCTACGACTTTTCGCACTTGAGGGTCCTTTATGTAGAGGATACAAGTGCGTTCAGGACTTTAATGAGAAGTATATTTGAGTATTTAAAGATTTCTAATTATGACATTGTTGACAATGGCATGGAAGCGATCGAATATACATATAATAAAGAATACGACCTAATAATTATGGATGTTGATATGCCTGTACTTAATGGGCATGAAGCAAGTAGCATTATTCAAAAAAAACTTGAAGTTGAAACACCGATATATGTATGCACGACAGAGGATACCGATAAATCTAGTATTTTGTCTAAAAATGATTATACGGATTTGATTCCAAAACCATTTCATTTTACTGATTTAGTACGAGTCTTTGAAAAAAATATTCGATAAATAAATGGGGAGTATCCCCTTTTATTTTTGGCAAAATCTTGATATAATTTTAAATTGAGGTGTAGAATGAAGAGAGAAATAGCATTAGAGTTTTCTAGAATAACAGAAGCAGCTGCGATAGTTGCATATTATTACTTAGGTAGAGGAGATAAAATTGCTGCTGATGATGCTGCGGTTTCTGCAATGCGTTATATTTTGAACCAAACACAAATAGATGGAAAAATTGTTATCGGCGAGGGAGAAATTGATGAAGCCCCTATGCTTTACATTGGAGAAAAAGTTGGTGCAGGTGGACCTAGAGTTGATATAGCAGTTGATCCGATTGAGGGTACAAGAATGGTAGCATTAGGTCAAAGTAACGCTTTATCAGTTATTTTAGCTGCCGAAGAGGGATGTTTATTAGAAGCTCCAGATATGTACATGGAAAAATTGGTTGTTAATCAAGAGTGCGTAGGTGCAATAGATATTGATTTACCTTTAAAAACAAATCTAAAAATAATTTCAAAAGTTATGGGTAAACCACTTACTGATATTACTATGGTAACTTTAGAAAAAGAAAGACATTTAGGAATAATTAAAGAAGTGCAGGCATTGGGAGTTAAAGTATACGCTATTCCAGATGGGGATGTAGCAGCAAGTATATTGACGTGTATGCCAAAGAGTGAAGTAGATTTAATGTATTGTATAGGTGGAGCTCCTGAGGGAGTTGTATCTGCAGGTGTAATTAGAGCACTTGGCGGAGATATGCAAGGGAGACTACTTTTAAGAAAAGACGTAAAAGAGGATCCAAAAAATGCAAGCGAAAGCGAATTAGCAAGATGTATTGAAATGGGTGTTGAAGTAAATAAGAAACTTGAACTTAATGATTTATGTTCAACAGATAACGTAATCTTTTCTGCAACCGGGGTAACAAAGGGAGACTTGTTAAATGGAGTTTCGATTAAAAATAATATTGCAGAAACTCAATCCTTACTTATAAGAGGAAAAAGTAGAACAATCAGAATATTAGAATCTACACATTTTTTAGAAAAAAAGGATGACTTTATTAGAAATATTGTTAAAAATATAAAATAAGTATGTGAAAGGTGAGTTTATGGTTAGAAGTATAATAGTAACTTTTTGTTCTGAGGCATATGAACTATTTATTTAAAGAACTAATAAGAATTCCATATGATATTTCTATCGAAGAATTGAACTTGATTGAAGAAACAGAATTTGAAGTAGATCTTCATGGACTAATATTTTCTGTTGCCAAGAGTGCAATTCAAAGAATAGTAAGATACTCACCAAGACATATTAAAAGTATTTACGTAATACATGGATATATCGGCGGTACAGATTTAAAAAAAATGATGACAAAACAAAACATGAAGAGTTCAAGAATCAAACATGTAAATCCAACTATGAATCCTGGACAATCAGTTATTGTTTTTAAGGATATTGAGTAGAATTTTAGAAAGGAAAGCAAGAATAATTCTTGCAAGGAAATAATTATGGGTAGAGCTTTTGAGGTTAGAAAAGCATCAATGGCCAAAACAGGAGCCAAAAAGGCCAAAGTTTATTCCAAGTTTGGAAAAGAATTATACATTTGCGCAAGAAATGGTGGAACTAATCCAGATTCAAACTTGGCTCTTAAACATTTAATTGAAAAGGCAAAGAAGGCACAAGTTCCGGGAGATATTATTAAGAGAAATATTGACAAGGCAGAAGCCTCGGGAGGCGAAAGCTATACTTTTTATAGATATGAAGGCTTTGGTCCTGGTGGATCTGCACTTATTGTTGACTGTTTAAGTGATAATGTAAATAGAACTGTTACAGATGTAAGAAATTGTTTTACTAAAACTGGAGGGAAATTGGGCGTAAACGGATCTGTGATTCATGGATTCGAGCATCTAAGTTTGGTAGGTGTAAAAGATTTTGATGAAGAAGAACTACTAGAAATTCTCTTAATGGCTGAAATAGATGTTAAGGATATTGAAGAGGAAGAAGAAGAATTAATTATATATGGCGCAGCAAGCGAACTTTTCAATATAAAGAAAGCAATTGAGCAAGAAAGAAGTGATGTCGAGTTTACAATCGATGAACAAACAATGCTTCCTACTAACTTTGTTGAACTCACAAATGAGGAAGATAATGAAAAGTTTTCTAAACTTCTTGATATGCTTGAAGACTGTGACGATGTTCAGAGAGTTTATCATAATGTAAAGGAGTAATTTTCATTACTTCTTTTTGTTGAAAAAAAATAGCGATTTTAGTTGGTAAACGCTTTCAACTATGCTAAAATGTATGTGCAATTATTCAACAGTCTTTTTACAGCAAAATAAATGCTGAATTCTATTGATTATTTGAAAGGAGAAAACAAATGGCAAGAGGAAGAGTTGTCGTTAGTGTCGATCGTTGCAAAGGATGTTCACTATGTGTAGAAGCATGTCCGCAAAATGTGCTTGCTATGGATACAAAAGTAAATGTTAAAGGATACACACCTGCAGTTGCGATAAACCCTGACAAATGTACTGGTTGTACATTCTGTGCTTTAGTGTGTCCAGATGTATGCATTGAAGTTTATCGTGAAAAAGGAGGAACTAAAAATGGCTAAGGTCTTAATGAAAGGTAACGAAGCCATGGCACTAGCAGCTATTAAAGGTGGAGTTGACGCTTTCTTTGGATATCCTATTACTCCTCAGAATGAAATACCAGAATACTTATCTAGAGAATTACCTAAGTTAGGAAAAGTTTTTGTTCAAGCAGAAAGTGAAGTAGCTGCTATTAATATGGTATATGGAGCAGGTGGAGCAGGTGCAAGAGTATTAACATCATCAAGTTCACCTGGGATTGCTTTAAAACAAGAAGGTATTACATATATGGCTGGATCTCAAATACCAGGTGTAATCATTAATGTAATGCGTGGAGGACCTGGACTAGGTGGAATTCAACCTTCACAAGCAGACTACTACCAAGTTACTCGTGGTGGTGGAAATGGAGATTATAACTGTATAGTTTTAGCTCCTGAAAACGTTCAAGAGGCGTTTGATTTAGTTAAAGAGTCGTTTGATCTAGCGGATTACTATAGAAACCCAGTTATGATTGCTGCTGATGGTCTTATCGGACAAATGATGGCCCCAGTAGACATTGATAAGGAAACTCCAAAATTGGATTTACCTGAAAAAGATTGGGCAACAACTGGAATGAAAAACAGAAGAACTAAAGAGAATAAGGACGTTGATCCTAACATTATAGTTTCTTTAAGTTTAGTTGATACTGTTTTAGAAGAAATGAATCTTGTATTACAGAAAAAATATACTCATATGAGAGAAAACCAACAAAGATATGAGTTAATTAATATAGAAGATGCAGAGATCGTTATTGTTGCATACGGAACTAGTAGTAGAATTTGCCGTTCTGCTATGGAAATTTTAAAAGAAGAAGGAATCAAAGTAGGAATGATTAGACCAATTACTTTATGGCCATTCCCTGAGAAAGCATTCGCTGAAATTCCTGAGTCTGTTAAAGGATTATTAACGGTAGAAATGAGTATGGGACAAATGATTGATGATGTAAAAATTTCTAATAACGGGAAATTACCTGTTGGGTTCTATGGTAGATGTGGTGGAGTAATACCTGAACCAGAGGAAATTGTTAATGCCGTAAAGGATTTTCTGGGAGGTTTAAATGGATAATTTAGTATTTGAAAGAACTAAGGGTCTTACAAAAAAAGAGTTTTCTTATTGTCCAGGATGTACTCACGGAATAATCCACCGTCTTGTAGCTGAAGTATTAGAGGAACTTAATGTTTTAGATACAGCTGTTGGTGTTGCATCAGTAGGGTGTTCAGTAATTAATTACGAATATTTTGATTGTGATATGCAACAAGCTGCTCATGGTAGAGCTCCTGCGGTTGCTACTGGTATAAAAAGAGTTAATCCTGAAAACACTGTATTTACTTATCAAGGTGATGGTGACTTAGCTGCTATTGGTACTGCAGAAATTATTCATGCAGCGCATAGAAATGAAAACATTTCAGTAATGTTTGTTAACAATGCAATTTTTGGTATGACAGGTGGACAAATGGCTCCAACAACTTTACCAGGACAAAAAACTACAACTTCACAAAATGGACGAGATCCATATGTTGTAGGTATGCCAATTAGAATGAGTGAAGTATTGGGTCAAATTCCAGGAGCTTATTATGTTGAAAGAGTTTCTGTTCATAATCCTAAACATATCATTAAAGCTAAGAAGGCAATTAAAAAAGCTTTCCAAAATCAAATTGATGGTAAAGGATTTAGCTTAGTTGAATTTATTTCAACATGTCCAATAAATTGGAGAATGACACCAAATGATTCACTTAAGTGGGTTGAGGATTCAATGATTCCTTATTATCCATTAGGTGTTGTAAAGGACGGTGACAAGAATGATTAATGAAAAAATTATTGTTGCTGGTTTCGGTGGCCAAGGTGTAATGTTAATGGGTCAATTATTAGCATACGCAGCAACTAACCAAGATTTGAACACATTATGGTTTCCATCATACGGACCAGAAACGCGCGGTGGAACTGCAAACTGTCAAGTAATAATATCTGAAGAAGATATTTATTCACCAGTATTTTCAAAGTGTGATACTGCTATTATCATGAATGGACCATCTTTGGATAAGTTTGAGAGTAGAGTAGCTCCAGGTGGAAAAATTCTTATTAATTCATCTTTAGTTTCTAGAGAAGTTACTAGAACTGATATTGAAGTAATTAAAGTACCAGTAAATGAGATTGCATTAGAACTTGGAAATCTTAAGGTTGCCAACATGGTTATGTTAGGTGCATATTTAGAAGTACTAAAAATTTTCTCAATTGATGATATTATTAAGGTACTTAAAAAGACATTTGGTGAAGGGAAATCTCACTTAATTGATGTTAATAGAGAAGCACTTAAAATAGGAAGTAAAAGTACTAAATAAATTCAAAAAGGCTTTAGTTAAAAGCCTTTTTTTCATTTAGTAAAGAGCTAACGCAATAGGTTCGATCGTAGCTTAGAAGTAATGTCTTGAAGTCAACCTTTTCGGAATGTTCAGTGATAATTTCATCAATACTTACATCAAATATTTTTGTTATTTCTTAATCTTGCTATATTACATGCAATGTTCTTAAGTAGCACAAAGTTGTTGCTCTAACAAGAATTCCATTTTTTGTATTAAGAAGTGGTGGAAGAGTATTGGATGTATTAATTTTGGATTCGACTTTTATGTGGGTAATTAAGGTTCCAGTTGCTGTTACATTAGCTTATATGACTAATTTAAGTATTATATGGTTAGTTATTGGAGTTGAGACAACTAGAGTGACAAATGCATTCATAAGTATGTATTTCTATAATAAAAAGTAATGACTAAATTCCTTTGAATAGAATTGTAAGTGTTTTCACTTAAATTATTGTTGACACTTTGTTTATATAGTGATAGTATTGCTTTAACAAAAAAAGTATAGAGGTTGCGGTGCATCAGATTAGTATGTGGAGTCGGCAGACAATGAAACATATGAAAGGTAATCATCGCCGAATATAATGTTTAGGCATAGATGTTATATGGGATTATAGGGAATACCTATAATACTCCTACGAAGGTAGAGGCGCTAATGTAGTTTATAACCGAGGGCGCGATGCGCTTTTTTTGTATATAAAAAAGGGAGAGAGAAAAATGGAAAGAGTATTAAGTTTATTAGGTTTATTGTTAGTATTTGTGCTAATCGGTTGTGAAGAAGAGAATAATTCATTTATCGTAGGAATGGAATGTGATTATGCGCCTTATAACTGGACAGTTACAGAAAGTGATGCAAGTGATATAGCGGTTCAAATTGATGGGTCAAATCAATACTGCGAAGGTTATGATGTTCAAGTAGCTTCTAGACTTGCTGAGGATTTAGGATTAGATTTAATGATTAGAAAGATTGCTTGGGATGGGTTACCATCAGCACTAAATTCGAATCAGATTGACGCAATTATTGCTGGTATGAGTCCAACTCCTGAAAGAGCGCAAACAATGAATTTTACAAATGCTTATTTTACGGAAGATTCAGAACAAGTAGTGGTATTAAGAAGTGATAGTGATTATCTTAATGCAAATTCTTTAAATGACTTTACAGGAGCAACTGTAATTGCGCAATTAGGAACATTTCAAGTTGATTTGATTGCTCAATTAGATGGTGCTAATTCAGGTACTCACTTAGCTGACTATCCAGCGGTTATTAATTCAGTTGTATCAGGAGTAGCTGATGCTTACATAGCTGAAAGAGCTGTTGCTGAAGCACACGTTGCTAATAACAGTGAGTTAACTTTTATTTCTTTTATAGATGGTTTTGAACTAGATCCAGCTTATAACACAGTAGCTGTAGCATTGAGACTAGAAGATACTGAGCTTAGAGCCGATATTAATGAGGCGTTAGCGAAAATCTCAGAAGATACTCGTGTAGAGTGGATGGATGAAGCGTCTTTAAGAGCTGGAGAGTGATGTAATATATGATTTTCTTAAGATATGTTTTATCGGGTACTGTGAAAATAGTACCTGATGGAACGTTTCAAAGAATGGTATTTATAGTTCAAAATTATTATCCAATGTTCCTTGAAGGGTTGAAATATACTTTAGTTATTTCTTTAGTAGGTACTCTATTCGGTGTTTTAATCGGTATGATTTTAGCATCAATGAAGATTCAAAAAATAACTAAAAGGGACTCATTTACAATTAGAATTTTGAAAAGAGCAGGAATCATTTTTTCTACTGCATATGTAGATATCGTAAGAGGAACACCTATGATGCTTCAAGCAATTATCCTGTATTATGCATTCTTTGTTAAATGGTTTAATATGAGTGTAATGTTAGCAGGGATAATTATCATATCACTTAACACTGCTGCGTATGCAACAGAGGTATTAAGAGGAGCAATCAACGCGATTGATAAAGGGCAAATGGAAGCCGCTCGTAGTCTGGGTATGAGTTATAAACAAGCTATGTTAAATGTTATTTTACCTCAGGCTTTTAAAAACTCAGTTCCAGCCATTGGGAATGAGTTAGTAATTAATATTAAAGATTCGTCGGTATTAAGTGTGATTGGTGTAATTGAGTTAATGTATCAGTCAAAGGCTGCAGCTAGTCAATATTTCTTACATGTTGAGTCTGCTTTAGTAGCTGGAGTAGTTTATTTAATATTAACTATGTCTGCAACTAGGCTTTTAGAATATTTTGATAAAAGATTAAACTCACCAAGTGGGAGTGCTTTGAAAATTAGCATACCAACTAGTCAAAGTTTTCAGTCAAGGAAAAGGGGAAATGCTAAATGGCGATTATAAGAGTAAGAAATTTAAAGAAGTCGTTTGGTGATTTAGAAGTTTTAAAGGATATCAATGTAGATTTTAATAGAGGAGAAGTGGTGTGTATTATTGGAGCATCCGGTAGTGGAAAATCAACTCTTCTTAGATGCTTGAATTTGTTAGAAGAACCAACAAGCGGTAATATAGTTTTTGATGGTAATGAACTAACGAGTACAAATACTAATCTAGATCAGTTAAGAACAAAGATAGGAATGGTATTTCAATCATTTAACTTATTTAACAACAAGAGTGTGTTAGATAATCTTACATTAGCACCTATTCATGTACTTAAGAACTCCAAAGAGTTAGCAGAGCAAAAGGCTTTGAAATTACTTGATAGAGTAGGCTTAAAAGATTTTGCTAATTATACTGTAAAAACAATATCCGGTGGTCAAAAGCAAAGGGTTTCTATCGCTAGATCGTTAATGATGGAACCAAGTATTATGTTATTTGACGAACCAACAAGTGCACTGGACCCGGAGATGGTTGGTGAGGTTTTGGAGGTAATGAAATCTTTAGCATCACAAGGTATGACAATGATTGTAGTTACACATGAAATGGAATTCGCTAAAGATGTTTCTGATAGAGTTCTTTTTATGGATCAGGGTATAATCCTAGAAGCAGGATCACCAGAGGAAATTTTCACCAATCCTAAAAAAACAAGAACAAAAGAATTTTTAAGTAGAGTACTAAGAAACTAGAAAATCGTATACGATTTTCTTTTTTATATTCAAACTCACAATGAATATATGGTTAAAATAGACACATATTAAGTATGACAGCGTTTTCAAACCGTAAAGTTTCTTTAAAAATTTGTTTATGTTGTCTTTTTATTGTATAATATTGGCGTGAAAAAAAGACAATATTCAGGAGGTAAACAAATATGTCAATTAAATTCCAATCAATGGACGGAAATCAGGCAGCAGCCTATACTTCATATGCTTTTACAGAAGTTGCAGGTATTTATCCAATCACACCTTCATCACCAATGGCTGAATGGGTGGATTTATGGGCTTCTCAAGGTAAGAAAAACCTATTTAATGTTCCAGTAAAAGTTGTGGAAATGCAATCAGAAGCAGGTGCTGCTGGTGCCGTTCACGGTTCTTTACAGGGCGGAGCTTTAACTACTACATACACTGCTTCACAAGGACTTTTATTAAAAGTTCCAAACATGTATAAGATTGCTGGTCAATTATTACCAGGAGTAATACATGTAGCTGCTAGAAGTATCGCTTCACAAGCTTTATCAATCTTTGGAGATCACCAAGATGTTATGGCTGCAAGACAAACTGGTTTTGCAATGTTATCTAGTGGTTCTGTTCAAGAAGTTATGGATTTAGGTGGAGTTGCTCATCTAGCAGCAATTGAATCTAAAGTACCATTCTTACATTTCTTCGACGGATTTAGAACTTCTCATGAGATTCAAAAAGTTGAGGTTATGGATTATGAAGTATATGATCGTTTATTAGATCGCGATGGTGTAAATGAATTTAGAAAGAATGCATTAAATCCTAATAATCCATTAACTCGTGGATCTGCTCAAAATGATGATGTTTATTTCCAGGCTGCTGAAGCCCAAAATAAATACTGGGAAGCTGTTCCTGATATTGCTGCAAAATATATGAGTGAAATTTCTAAAGTAACAGGAAGAAAATATGCGCCATTCGTGTATTATGGTGCTGAAGATGCTACTGATGTAATTATCGCTATGGCTTCTGTAACTGAAGCTATAGAAGAAACTATTGATCACTTAAATTCAAATGGTTCAAAAGTAGGGTTATTAACTGTACATTTGTATAGACCATTTAGTTCAAAATATTTCTTTGAAGCAATGCCAAAAACTGTTGAAAGAATTGCAGTATTAGATCGTACAAAGGAAAAAGGTGCAATTCATGAACCATTACATTTAGATGTTAAATCTATTTATTATGGTGCTAATGATGCTCCTGTTATCATTGGTGGACGTTATGGTTTATCTAGTAAAGATACTACTCCAAATCAAATCGTTGCTGTTTATGATAACCTTAAAGGTGAACAAAAAGACGGATTTACAATCGGAATCGTTGATGATGTAACTCATTTATCTTTAGAAGAACCTACTGAGCATATCGATGTATCTGATGAGTCAACTACAGAATTATTATTCTATGGATTAGGTTCAGATGGTACAGTTGGTGCATCTAAAAACACAATTAAGATTATCGGTGAAAACACTGATTTATATGGTCAATCTTACTCAAGTTATGATTCTAAAAAATCTGGTGGAGTTACTCGTATGCACTTAAGATTTGGTAAGAGACCAATTAGAAGTACTTATTTAGTAAGTACACCTCACTTTGTTTCTTGTTCACAAGATTCATACTTAGATAAATATGATATGATAGGTGGTTTAAGAAAAGATGGTACATTCTTACTTAATACTATTGAGTCACCTGAAACTGTTTTAGATATATTACCAAATAGTGTAAAAAAAATATTAGCTGAAAAAGGTGCTAAGTTCTATATTATTAATGCAATTAAATTGGCTAATGAAATTGGATTAGGTAAAAGAATTAATACTATTATGCAATCGGCTTTCTTTAAATTAAATGAGCAAATTATCCCTTATGAAACCGCTCAAGACTTAATGAAAAAATATGTTGATAAAGCATACGGTCGTAAAGGTGAAGCTATTATTAAAATGAACTATGAAGCGATTGATAAGGGTGCTGAGGGATTAGTTGAAGTAACGGTTAATCCTGAGTGGGCAAGCTTAGAAGTTGAATCTAAAGTTGATAATTCATATAGACCAACATATGTTAAAGATATTGCTGATCCTGTAAGTGCTATTAAAGGTTATGATTTACCTGTATCTGCATTTAATGATTATGTAGATGGTAGAATGATCAATGGTTCTACTGCTTATGAAAAACGTGGTGTTGCTGTTGAAGTGCCTGTTTGGCTTAGCGAAAATTGTATTCAATGTAATCAATGTTCGTTTGCATGTCCTCATGCAGTAATTAGACCATTCTTAGTTGCTAAAGAAGAAGCTGAAAAAGCTCCTGAAGGTTCTGTGTTACTAAAACCTATCGGTAAAGGATTAGATGGATTAGAGTATACTATTCAAATTTCAACATTAGATTGTACTGGATGTAACTTATGTGTAAATGTTTGTCCTGGGAAAAAAGGAAATAAAGCATTAGAAATGATTCCAATTGGAGATGCATTAGATAAAGATCAAGCTGTTCAAGCTGAATACTTCTTTAACGAAGTAACTTATAAAGAAGACATTTTAGATAAAAAACAAAATGCTAAAAATTCTCAATTTGCAAAACCATTATTTGAGTTCTCTGGTGCATGTGCTGGATGTGGAGAAACTCCATATGTAAAATTAACTACTCAATTATTTGGAGATAGAATGACTATTGCGAATGCAACAGGATGTACTTCTATTTATGGTGCAAGTTTCCCTGCAACGCCTTATACAACTAACTCTTGTGGAAAAGGACCTGCTTGGGCTAACTCATTATTTGAAGATAATGCTGAATTTGGATATGGTATGCGTATTTCAAATGAAACATTAAGAGATCAATTACAAAACTTATTAATTGATGCTAAAGAAGAAGTTTCTAATCCAGAGTTTGCTGGTTTAGTTGATAAATGGATAGAGAATAGAAGAAGTGGTGATGTTACTGCTGAATTAGCTCCACAAATCATAAACATTCTTGAAAATGAGTGTTGTGGAAGCGGATGTAGCTGTGGACATGTGGCAGTAAACAATGCTTTAGAATTAAAAGATTACTTAATTAAGCGTTCAAATTGGATCTTTGGTGGAGACGGTTGGGCATATGATATTGGTTATGGTGGTTTAGATCACGTAATAGCTAATTCAGATGATGTTAATATTTTAGTAGTTGATACTGAAGTTTACTCTAATACTGGAGGGCAATCTTCTAAGTCTTCTCAAACTGGGTCAATCGCTAAATTTACAGCTGCTGGTAAACCTGGTAAGAAAAAAGATTTAGCTGCTATCGCTATGACATATGGTCATGTATATGTTGCACAAGTTTCACATGGTGCATCACAAGCGCAAGTTATTAAAGCTATGAGAGAAGCAGAAGCTCATGATGGACCATCAATTGTTATTGCATACTCTCCATGTATTGCTCATGGGATTAAAGGTGGATTAGGTAATACATTTGAACAATCTAAATTAGCAACGATGTCTGGATATTGGCCGACATTTAGATATAACCCTAGCTTAGCTGAAGAAGGGAAAAATCCGTTTGTTATAGATTGTAAAGAACCAGATTGGGATAGATATCATGACTTCTTAATGAATGAAGCTAGATATTCACAATTAACATTAGTTAATCCTGAAGAAGCTGAAGATTTATTAAATAAAAACAAAGCTGAATCTATGAAACGTTGGGAAATGTACAAACGTTATGAAGCAATGGATTGGAGCAAATAAATAAACTTTTGGGTGTGTGATAACACACCTTTTTCTTGTTAGAATGATTATCATTTGATATAATGTTTGATGTATATAAGATTAAAGAGGTGTATCATGAAGAAAATAATAAGTATTATGTTTTTGTTGCTTTTAGTAGGTTGCTCTAAAGATGAGAACGATGGATTACTATATAAGTATGTTGGAATTTATGATGAATACTTAAATACTACCACTTATATTACAATTTACCATAATGAAAACTATTACACAAAATATGAGAATAAGGTTGATGATGGTGTAAAGTTTAGTGATATAGTAGAATTTCAGGGTATTGAAGATATATTATTAGAATCACATAATGTATTTGATGCCCACAGTAATGAGAGTGAACTAGGAAAACTGAACAATTTTGCACATATAGCACCTGTAAAGGTTAGTGAAGAGTTGTACGATATGATAAAACAAGCTTTATATTTTGCTGAAACCTCGGATGGTGCTTACGATCCAACTGTAGGTCCATTAGCGGATTTATGGGGGATAGATGAGACTTCTTGGTTTATGGGAGGAACTATTCCAAGTGAAAGTGCTATTAATGATACGTTAGAGTTTGTTGATTATAAAAAGGTAATTATCGATGACGCTAATAAAACCGTATTTTATGAACAAGAAGGTGTGAAATTAGACTTAGGTGGAATTGTAAAAGGGTACGTTACAGAGCGTATAAGAGATTATCTTACAAGTAAAGGTGTCAATAATGGAATAGTTAATGTAGGCTCTAGTTCCCAACTTACTATCGGTACTAGGTGTGTTGCATCTGAAGAATTGAATGGTGAAGTTACACTATATGAGGACACGGGTAATCCATGGAATATAGGTACTAGTGATCCATTTGATTTATGGGCAATGAATGATCCAATTGGCGTGTTTCCTTTAGTCGATAAGGCACTATCAACAAGTGGGAGTGCTCTTCAGTTTTTTGAAATAGACGGAGAGAGATATCATCATATTTTTGATACAAAAACTGGTTACCCCGTTGATAATGAATTGATTGTAGTTCAACTTCAATCTGATAATTTAGTTGGAGTTGATGCAGTTTCAACAATGATTTATGTATTAGGTTTAGAAGAAGGAATGGAATATATTGAGAGTATAGATGGAATGGATGCAATTTTTATTACATATGATAAGGAAATCTATATCAGTAGCGGTTTTGATGGATATAAAATTACTACTGGTGGTTATGATCTTAAAACAAAATAATCTTAGTAAGTACTAAATATGTTGATAGACGTTTTGTCTATCAACATTTCTTATGAACTAAAGAAACAGAATTATTTATCTTTTATTAGTTAAGTAATATCAAAAAGTTTGTGTATTATTAGACTTGATAATAGGGAAAATATATAATATTGTAGTAAGGTTATGAATTGATAATCTACCAAAACATTTTTTGAATAGGTGATAAAATGAAACCAACATTAGAAATAAAAGACTTAAAAGTTAACGTAGAAAATAAAGAAATATTAAAAGGCGTAAATTTGGAGATAAAAGGTGGAGAGGTTCACGCGATAATGGGACCAAATGGAACAGGTAAATCCACACTATCAATGGCTGTCATGGGTCATCCAAGATACAATGTGACTTCTGGAAGTGTTATGCTAGATGGTGAAAATGTACTTGATATGAGCGTAGATGAAAGAAGTAGAAATGGTCTATTTTTAGCTATGCAGTATCCAAAGGAAGTAAACGGAATAACAAATGCTGATTTTGTTAGAACTGCACTTAATAAAAGAAGAGAAGGTTCAGAAATCAGTTTCGTTAAGTTTTTCAAGAAGTTTGAAAAAGCAGTTTCAGAACTAAAAATGCGCGAAGATCTACCACATCGTTATTTAAATGAGGGATTTAGTGGTGGAGAAAAAAAACGTAACGAGATATTGCAAATGAAGGTATTAGAACCAAAGATAGCTATTCTTGATGAGATTGACTCTGGGTTAGATGTAGATGCATTAAGAATTGTTGGAGAAAATGTAAGTTCAATGGTTAATGATAACTTTGGGTGTTTATTAATTACTCATTATCAGAGATTATTAGACCATATTAAACCTGATTTTGTTCACGTGATGATTGATGGTGTTATTGTAAAAACAGGTGGACAAGAACTTATCAAGAAAATAGATGAAGAAGGTTATGACTGGGTAAGAGAAGAATTAGGTATTGAATTTGAGCTAGAATTAGATGAGAAAGTGATTTTGGGTAATTGCGCAGTTAGCGGCACGATTAAGGAGTAGAATGATGTTTGATATTGATATTGAAAAAATTTTCTCTCATAATCCAAATTCTGTTTTAAATTATCGTAAAGAATCTGTAGCAGATATTGACGCTTTAGAATATCCTAACTTGGGGAAGTTAAAAATTAGTGATTTTATAAGGAAAGATTTGAAGATTCAAAATGTTTTTATAAATAAATCATATACAGTTCCTAAACAGATTCAAAATATTGTTAAAGATGAAGATAATGTAATAATATTAAAAGATGGAAATATTATTTATGAAAATCTAGGTGATAGATTCAATGATATTTATATAAACGATTTTAATTCTGCTTTTGAAGAGAAACCTGATGTCGTACTTGATTTCTTAAAGCAAGAAAAAAATAAGTTAAAGCAGAATAAACTTACTGCTTTTAACAGAGCATATTTAAATAGCGGGATTTTAATAGATATACCAAGAAAAACTTCACTTGATGAAATTAAATTATTTTATTTGCAAGAAAACGCAGATATGATTCATAGAACAGTGGTAATAGCTGGTGAGAGAAGTGATGTAAGAATTGTTGAATATTTTGTGAATAATACAGATTGTACAGCTAATATCGTAACAGATATTTTTGCCAAAGAGAATGCGAAAGTTAACTATTTCTCTGTAGATAGATTTTCAAGAGAAGCTAGAGTTTATAATGCTTTTAGAAGTTATGTTGAAAAAAGTGCTTACTTAGATGTTACTCGAGCTGTGTTATCTGAAGCTAACGTTATTTCTGATACTTTAATTAACTTAGTAGCGATGGGCGCAGAAGTAGAAGTTAAATCTATTGCAATTTCAGAAAATAATCAAATTCAAAATATTAATACTGAAACACATCATTTAGCTAAGAATACATATAGTCAAATTACTAATCAAGGTGTATCAACCGACAATTCGAAGTTAGTATTTAATAATACAGGTAAGATATATAAAGGAATGAGCTCTTCAAAGGCTTTCCAAACTTCTAGAGGAATAATTTTAAGCAAAAAAGCCTCTTTAAGTGCTAATCCTTTCTTGTTAATTGATGAATATGATGTTGAAGCTGGTCATGGAGCAACAATTGGTAAGTTTGATGACGATAGTTTATTCTATTTGATGAGTAGAGGATTAACAAAAAGTGATGCAGAAAAGCTAATCATCGCTGGATTTATAGCGCCAATCTTAGACGGAATCGAAAATGAATTCCTTAAAGAAGAGATTAAGCATATTATAGACTATAAGCTTAGAGAAAAAAAATATTCTGAGGGTGAATAAAATGTATAAAAAAGATTTTCCAGTACTAAATAAAGGTATCACTTATCTTGATAGTGGTGCATCAAGTTTAAAGCCTTCAATAGTAATGGAAGCTATGAATGATTACTACAATAACTATGGTGTTAATGTTCATCGTGGTGTATATGAGATAAGTCATATTGCTACTGAGATGTATGAAGCAGCAAGGGAGAGAGTTGCTGGTTTTATTAATGCAGATACTGAAGAGGTTGTTTTTACTAGAGGTGCTTCAAGCTCACTTAATATAGTAGCAAGTAGCTATGGGTTAGCAAATGTAAACGAAGGTGATGAGATTATTCTATCTGAATTAGAACACCATTCACATTTATTACCATGGCAAAATGTTGCTAAAGTTAAGAAAGCAAAATTAGTGTATATTCCTTTAACAAAAGAGGGAAGAATAACAGTTGATAACTTTAAATCAGTTTTAAGTGATAAGACTAAGGTAGTTGCACTTACATATGTTTCAAATGTTATGGGTTATGTTTCTCCTTTAGATGAAATTATTAATATAGCACATCAAAATGAAATTGTTGTTTCAGTTGATGCTGCTCAAGCTGCACCACATAAGAAAATTGACGTGAAAAAGCTTGACTGCGATTTTCTTTCATTCAGTGCTCATAAAATGTGTGGACCAACAGGAGTTGGTGTACTATATGGAAAGAAAGAATTGTTAAATTCTATGGACCCAATTGAGTTTGGTGGAGATATGAATGATGATGTAGGACTATATGATGCAACTTTTAAAGATGCGCCATATAAATTTGAGACTGGAACTATGCCGATAGCCGAGGTCATTGGTTTTAAAACGGCTGTTGAGTACTTAGAAAGCATTGGGATGGATGAAATACAGCGCCACGAGAAGACATTAAGAGACTATGCAGTTGAAAAAATGTTAAAAATTGATGGAGTTAAGGTATACAATAAAGATTCTGAAACAGGAATCCTTGCCTTTAACATAGAGAATGTTCATCCACATGATGCAGCAAGTGTGTTTGATAAAAATGGTGTTTGCTTACGTGCTGGACATCATTGTGCTCAACCCTTAGTTAATTGGTTGGGTGAAGTAGCAACATTAAGAGCATCATTTTATATTTACAATACAAAAGAAGATGTAGATAAATTTATTGAATCTGTTATTGAAGCAAGAGACTTCTTTGGGCAGTTTTAATTTTACGAGGGGATCAAGATGAGCGATTTAAATAATTTGTATAGACAGGTAATTATGGATCATTATAAAAACCCTAGAAATAAGGGTTTAGTTGGTGATGCTAATTATAAAAAATTTCATGTAAAGAATCCTTCATGCGGTGATGATATTACTGTACAAACCAAAGTAGCTGATGGTACTATTCAGGATGTTAAACATGATGGAACTGGTTGTAGTATTTGTTGCTCTAGTGCTTCTGTCATGAGTGAAACTCTAATGGGTAAAAAGGTTACTGAAGCTGAAGATATAATAGATAATTACTATAATATGATCAAAGGGAAAGAGTACGATGAAGACCTTGATATGGGTGATGCAATCGTTTACTCTGGAGTTGCTAATTTTCCTGCTAGAGTAAAATGCGCAACAGTTGCTTGGCAAGCTGCTGAGGAGTCTTTGAAGAATGAATAAAACTAAGGATAGAATTAAAGATATAGTTACTGATTATAAATATGGGTTTAAAACTGAGACTAATTCTATATCAGATACGGGAAAAGGGGTATCTAGAGACGTTGTTAAACAAATATCAGAACTAAAGAATGAACCTGAATGGATGAAAGAGATTCGGTTAAAGGCCTATGATTATTTTGTACAAGCCAAGAATCCTCAATATGGGCCTAACTTAGATGATATTGATTTTGATGAGTATACTTATTATATTAAGCCAAGTGAAAAAACGGAGAATTCATGGGATGAAGTCCCTGAAGAAATCAAGGATACTTTTGATAAACTAGGAATACCAGAAGCAGAACAAAAATACTTAGCTGGTGTGTCTACACAATTTGAGTCTGAAGTTGTTTATCACAACACGATTAAAGAGTTAGAAGAACAAGGCGTGATTTTTTGTGATACAGATACTGCTTTAAGAGAGCATCCTGAATTATTAAAACAATACTGGGGGAAAGTAATTCCTGCTAATGATAATAAATACGCTGCACTTAATACTGCGGTATGGTCTGGTGGATCTTTTATTTATGTTCCAAAAGGAGTAAAGATAGAAAAACCACTTCAGTCCTATTTCAGAATTAACTCTGAACAAATGGGCCAATTCGAAAGAACATTAATTATTGTTGATGAAGGTGCTAGTGTCCATTATGTTGAAGGGTGTACTGCTCCCTTATATTCAAAGGAAAGTCTACATGCTGCTGTTGTTGAAATCTTTGTGAAAGAGGGTGGATATTGCAGATATTCTACAGTTCAAAATTGGTCGGGTAACATTATAAACTTAGTTACAAAACGCTCAAAAGTATATGCTAACGGACATATGGAGTGGATCGATGGTAATATTGGTTCTGGAAGAAATATGAAATATCCAGCTTGTCTATTAGTTGGTGAAGGCGCAAAAGGAACAACTGTTTCAATAGCTTTTGCTGGGAAAGATCAATACCAAGACACAGGAGCAAAAATGATTCACTTAGCTCCAAACACTTATAGTAGTATTGTTTCTAAATCACTGTCTAGAGGTGGAGGAAAAGTTAACTACCGTGGTACAGTTAAACATGGTAAGAATGCATATGGCGCAAGGAGTAATGTTGAGTGTGATACGATTATTTTAGATGATATTTCATCTAGTGATACAATACCACTAAACATTGCGCAAAATGATGAAGTAACTATTCAGCACGAAGCAACAGTATCTAAAGTTTCAGATGAACAATTATTTTACTTAATGAGTAGAGGTTTATCAGAAGAAGAAGCTTTAGAGATGATTGTTATGGGATTCATTGAGCCGTTTGCCAAGGAGTTACCGATGGAATATGCAGTTGAATTAAATCAACTTATAAAGTTAGAAATGGAAGATTCAATAGGTTAAGAGGATTTTAGGATCCTCTTTTTATGTATCAAATATGCGATTTAATCATAATAATTAATGATGGATATTATTATTCATCATGAGGTGAAATATGAATTATGAAGTGTATGGATCTGGGCAAGATGTGCTTTTATTACATGGGTGGTCACAAGACTTAAATAGTTTGAAAGGTATTGGAGATTTATTAAGTAGTAAGTATAAAGTATGGTTGCTTGATTTACCAGGATTTGGAGAAAGCAAGATAAATTACCCGTATGATTTAGACGATTATGTACTAGAGCTTAGGCATTTTATTAACACTAATAAGATTGAAAATCCAATTCTAATAGGTCATTCACATGGTGCAAGAATCGTTATAAAATATTCTGCGATTTATGAAGTAGAAAAAATCGTTTTAATAGACGCTGCTGGGATTGTTAGAAGAGGTCCGATTTATTACTATAAAGTATATTCTTATAAGTTGTTAAGAACATTGCTTAATTTACTTGGCCAAAAGAAGATGATAGAAAAGCTTAGAAAGAAAAGAAGTTCGAGTGATTATAATAATGCCAGTGTTATGCTAAGGGAAGTTTTAAAAAGGGTATATATTGACATTAGAGGTTATTTAAAGTTGATAAAAGCAGAAACATTGATAATTTGGGGAGAAAGTGACACCATTACACCTATAAAAGATGCGAAAATAATGAATAAGTTTATAGAACATTCTGGTTTGGTAATAATACCTAATGCAGGACACTTTTCATTTTTAGATAGTCCTGTCATGTTTATGAAAATTTTAGAAAGTTATTTACTTTAAGAGGTGAAATATGAATTACACATTAATAGTAGTTTCTTTGTTTTTAATCTACAGAACTTATGATTCATTATATAAACTACAGTTAACCGGATATCACAGTCGTGATTATTTTAAATGGATTAAATCAAACTTCATTAGATATCATGAAATAGTTTTATATTTGACATTGCCATTCTTGATGTATACTGAGTATTTACTTATAAGACTAATAGTTTGTGGTTACATACTATATATATTTATATCGAAAAAGAAGAATAGAAAAAAATTAATGTTGACACCAAGAATAGGAAGATTACTAATGATTAATATCATTCTATTTTCTGCTAGTGTTTTCTTACTCAACTATAAAACATCAATATTTAATGGGATATTCTTAATCTCAGTATTTAATTACATCATTACAATGATAAGTAATTACATCTTGTATCCGTTTGAAAAACATGTTCACACGAAATTTAAGAATGAAGCTATTAAAAAAATAAATGAGTCAGAAGTAGAGGTAATTGGAATAACAGGTAGTTACGGGAAAACTACAGCGAAAGAATACTTGTATACACTACTGTGCAACTACTTCAAGGTTAGAAAGACACCTGATTCTTATAATACTCCTATGGGCATAAGTAAGACTGTAAACGAAAAGTTGAAGTTTAATGATGAAATATTCATTGCAGAAATGGGTGCAAGAAGAGTAGGAGAAATAGAAGAAATATCAAAAATGATTAGGCCAAAATATGGTGTACTTACCTGGGTTGGTGTACAACACTTAGAGACTTTTGAGAGTATAGAGTCAATAACTAAAACTAAGTTTGAATTAATCGAATCTCTTCCTGAGGATGGAGTTGGGTTCATAAATACTGATTGTGAGGCGATTAGAAATTATAAAATTCAAAATAGTTGTAAGATAGTTACATTTGGGTTAGAAGATGCTGACTACACTGCTAGGAGTGTTAGTTATACTCAATATGGAATGAAATTTGATGTTTACTTCAAAGATGAATTTTTGATTAGCCTTACTCCTAAAGTATTAGGAAAATATAATATATATAATATCTTAGCTGCGGTTGCAGTTAGTAGAGAATTAGGATTAACAGAGAACCAAATTGAAGTAATGACATATACATTATCAACTGTTAAAAATAGATTAGAACTAAAGAGAAACGGTAGACTAACGATTATAAATGATACATATAACTCTAATCCTTTAGGATTTGAGATGGCTCTTGATGTACTAGAACTAATGGAAGGCGATAAGTACTTGATTACACCTGGAATGGTTGAATTAGGTAGCCAAGCAGAGATTGAGCATAGGAATCTAGCAACTAAAATTGATGAAACTTGTGATGTGGTTATCCTTACTAGTGAGAATGCTAAATACTTAGGAAAACACATTAACAACAATAATCTCTTTGCAGTTGAAAGTATTACTGAAGCTATGAAGCTATTTAATAGAATTTATGATGGTAAAAGGGCAACTCTATTATTAGAGAACGACTTACCAGATAATTATTGAGGGGGACTATGAGAGTAGGAGTAATCTTTGGGGGACACTCTGTAGAACACGATATTTCAATAATATCGGCTGTTCAAGTTATGAATCAAATTAGATATCTTTGGGAAGTAGTTCCTATATATATATCTAAGAATAATGAGATATTTGTAAGTAAACAATTCTTTAGTATAGATGAATTTAAGAAAAATAAGAAAAGAGCAAAGTACCATTTCGTTAAAGGTGGAGTTAAAAGAATATTCAAAAAGAAATTGGATTTTGCATTTTCTGTTGTACATGGGAAAAATGTTGAAGATGGATCTATTAAAGCTCTGTTAGATTTCTATGAAATTCCAAGTAGTTCTAGTGGACTTATACCAAGTGCAATATGCCAGGATAAAATAATACTGAAGGATATTTTAAAGTTTAACGGTATTGATGTTATAGATTATCGCTGGTTTTATAATTATGAATGGTTTAATAACTATAAGTCTGTTTTAAAAGAAATAGAAGAACTGGATTACCCAGTTGTGGTTAAACCTGCATCACTCGGGTCAAGCATTGCAATAAAGGTTTGTAACAATCAAGAAGAACTGATTGATGGAATTGTAGTAGCATTAAAATACGATGATAAAATACTGATTGAGAGTTATATTGAAAAGGTCGAATATAACATTTCAGTTATGGGAAAAGGAGATAATGTAAGTGTAAGTGGAGTAGAAGAAATAAATGAAAAAATATATACTTTCGATAAAAAATATCAGAATAAATTCCAAAGAAATAAAATGGTTCAAGACGAAGAAATTCAAAAACTTGGAAGTAAAGTTTTTAAAATTTTGGGACTATCAGGAGTAATAAGAATAGACGTTTTTAAAGGAGATAAGTTATATATTAATGAGGTAAATACTATTCCTGGATCACTCAGCAATTATTTATGGGATATCTCTAATGAGGAATTTTATAAGAAACTTATTTCAATTGGTTTAGAAGAAGATGAGTTAGTTAAATCATTTGAGTCGAGTGTACTTCAAAATCAATCAAATAAAATGGGAAAGTTATTGTAAGATAAATTTCCTTTTCTTATGGTTTTGCAATTTTAAAAAAGGAGGATTATCTGAGATAAACAAATAATAGACATTTACAAGCCTATTTCTAGTTTACTAGGATTCGGTTCTCTTCAGACTCAATATTGAGTTTGAAGAAACTGGTTCATTATTTTACTTTTTTGATTTGTATATTTTCGGGTTTGGTCAAAACATGTTAGAATTATATAAGTATATCTACTAGCTGGTAATATCGTTTCTTAGGGAATTAGCACAGGAACATGTGGAAAAACAATTAATATAATGTGGGGTATTGGAGTTGATCCTTATCTACCATAATATCAGGAGGAAAAATGAGAACAAACTTACTTCTTATTGTAATTATATGTATGCTTAGCGCTTGTTCATATTTAGAGGACGAAAGTTCTGTAGAGATAATAAAGAGGAGTCAAAACATTGTGGTCACTCTAGTACACAAAGAGACATACTCTGAGGAAGAGGATATACAATATGACCTTATTCTAGAATATATAGGAGAAGACAATCCAATAGAGCTTGAGTATGGTATAACAAGATTTGTAATTGAATCTAGTGAGGCAGGAGTGAATACATATATCATGGATAAGAGATGGTATAATAAGAAGCCTTTTCATGATAAAGTTGCTTCTCTGGATCAAGATAACTACTATAGGACCGCAATTGATTGTCCCTTTGAAGTAGCACAAGCAGAGTATGAAGCAACTGTTACAATAGAAATTGTCATTAACTCGGAAATAGAAAGCTTTTCATTCTATAAAATACCACTAAGAGTTCAATAAAAATAATAGTTAAGGATATTTACTATTATGTCTAAAAGGGTATATACAATCAAAAAAGGAGTAAAAAAATGAACTGCACCCCAAACTTGGAGGAAACTAACCAAGTAGGAAATGGGTGTAGTTTTTATATGCCAAGATATCAAGAAGTATTTAAAAAAGAGATAGCTAATAACTAGAAGATAACTCGACCAGTCTTTTATTTTCGTTGATCCGATTCTCCTAAGTCACCTCATAATGACTTACAAACTGTAGACAATTCTATCGTTCTTCTGTATATATTATTAATCAGTAGTGTTTAGATAATGAGCTTATGAACTATGTTAATGTATTTTATTTCTAGTAAATGTAGTGATATAAGGTTTTGAGGAGTTGGAATAATGATAATTATCACTTCAGTTGTTGAATTTTTTTTCGCTACTTGTATAACCAATATCATATCTAGTTACTTCATAAAATATAATTATTTATTGATAAAATAAATAATGATAAAATAAACATATAAAGAATAAGTGAGGTACTTTTATGAAACGAGTAACAATACTCTTTTTAAAGATAGCTGTTATTATTATTGGAATTCCGGTTATTGCTTTGTGTATATTTGGTTTGCCTTGGGTAGCTAATGAAGCAGCAGAAACTCATCAAGAGTTGGTCTGTTTTATATATTCTGGAATAATAGGTATTTATGTATCGGCGATATTTTTTTTCGTTGCATTGTATCAGGCTATAAGAATTTTAAGCTATATTGAGAAGAAGAAAGCTTACTCGGAATTATCTGTAAGATCATTAAAAAACATAAAATATTGTGCAATCACAATCAGTATCTAGTCAGTATTAGGCATGCCACTCTTTTACATCATAGCAGAGATAGACGATGCCCCAGGTATCATATTAATCGGATTGGTCTATACTTTTGGCTCAATTGTGGTTGCGGCCTTTGCTGATGTTCTTCAAAACATCTTTAAAGATGCTATAGAGATGGATATCAAATAAGAATTTAATAAACTTATACTGTGATAATTTTGCGCAATAAAATGTGCGGGTTCATCCGTACCATATATGGCTAACTAGAAGGTAACAATACTTTTTTTACATGGATTCGATTATCCGCATCACAAATAATGCAACCTGGAAGAAAAGTCTTCAAGTTTTTTATTTCTAAGCTATGGTATAATCCTATTGAATGAGAAAACTGAGAGACTAAGTAGATAGGGAGAAATAAATGAATAGTAGTGATTTAGCAAAAATATTAACAACCTATAATATTACAGTAATAAATTCTGAACGTCTAGAGTCTACAAATAATGTGTATAAGATTTGTGATTCTAATAACATGGTCTATATATTCAAAGAAATTAGGGATAAAGATAAACTTAATCTTATTTTAACTATTTCTAATAAATTAAATAAACACGGAATAAATATATCAAAGCCTATTCCGAACAACAGTGGAAGGTATTATGTTGACGTTGAAGAAAAAATTTATTACTTGAGTAATTATATTGAGGGCGAAACACTCAGTCATGAGTTTATTAACAATAATGATTTCATTGTTGAAATATATGGCGAAGTTTTAGGTAGAATACATATGTCTTTGAATGAAATTATTAGCGAAGCTGATCATACTAGTTTAGTTAAGGATGTATTTGAGTGGGGTATACCTATAATTAAGAAAAATAATCCTGGAGATAGTCTCTTTACTAAGATAGAGAGAAGATTAATCGTGGAGTTTAATTCTGTCGTCATTGGTTTTGATTATCAATATATTCACAGAGATTATCATCCAGGAAATGTATTATTTCAGGATGGCAAATTCTCTGGAATCATCGACTTTGATATCAGTGTTAAAGGTATGAGGATATTTGATGTTTGTTACTTTCTAACAAGTACTTTGGCAGATATATTAAGTGACGAGGAAAAGATAAATAGATGGCTAGTTTATAAGAACAAGTTCTTAATGGGATATGAAAAAACAAACAAACTACATCAATGCGAGAAAGATTCAATATGGTATATAATGCTTGGGATAGAAATTATATTCGCTGCATGGTTTTTCGAAAACAAAGATAATAAACGTGCTAACTATGCATTAGACATACTAAAATGGATTTATTTAAATGAGGAAAAGATTACTGCGACCTAGCATTAAAAAGAAATTTATTGAATTCATTGATTTACAGGAGTGGGAAGTCTATAATACTGGTATACCTACTTTTTATTGCGTAGTAGAGGTTTTGAAGTATTCTTAAATAAATTTGGGAGGGTAAATATGTTAGAAAGAAAAGCTAGAGAGATAGATAAATTGTTAGTTGAATCGAATTTTAGTGGATCAGTATTAGTGGAAGTTGGAGATAATGTGATTTTATCTGAAGGTTATGGTATGGCTAATGTAGAACTGAGTGTTAAAAATACTAGAGAAACTAAATTTAGAATAGCTTCAATAACAAAACAGTTCACTGCTGCTGCTATTTTACAGTTAGTTGAGAAGAAGTTATTAAACTTAGATGATAAGCTCAGTAGTTATATTAAAGATTATCCAAATGGTGAAAATATTACGATTCATCATTTATTGACTCACTCTTCAGGCATCAGCAACTTAAACTTGGAAGATGACTTTTGTGAAATTTTGAAGGAAGATAATCCACTTCTAGGACTAATCGATAAAGTGAAAGCTCAGCCTTTTGAATTTTCTCCAGGAGAAAAGTTTTCTTATTCAGCTTCGGGTTACTTAATTTTGAGTTACATTATTGAGACTGTTTCAAATAAGACTTATGATGAATATTTGCAAGAAAATATATTTGACAAATTATCAATGAAAGATAGTGGTTATGATTTCTATAAACACATAATAAAAAATAGAGCTAGTGGTTATGAACTAGAAAATGATGAGCTAGTTAATAGCGATTTTGTTGATATGAGAATTGCTAGTGGAGGGGGAGCTTTATACTCTACTGTAGAGGACCTTCACAAGTGGAATGTATCCCTACTTGGTGAGAAAGTAGTTAATAAGGAATCATTAAAACTTATGTTCACTAATCACATTCAGATTAATCAGTATGTTCATTATGGATATGGGTTATTCTTAGCCTTTGGTGAAATTTCAGGAAAAGATAGACATATGAATTATCATTCTGGTGGTGGTGCTGGATTTCGCTCAATTAATAGTGTTTATTTAGATGATGACACGAAAGTTATAATTCTGAGTAATTTGAATGACAAAACGATATTTAACAAAGTTAGTTCTGGAATAGGTAATATAGTTTTATCTGATTAACATAAGCTGATATAAAGCAACTGATAGGATGAACGAAGTAGTAGAACACAAAGCAATCATAGAATGAAGACACTAGGAGGAAATGATGAGGCAAGTTACGAAATACTTATATCAACTTGATAATGGTGAAAATATCGAAATTAGATTGTTAAAGTCAAGTGATTCGATTCAGCAACTAACAAGATTACTAAATAAATCATATAAGTCACTATATAATATGGGGCTTAAGTATGTTGCTGCAACACAAGATGATGATACTACAGTCAGGAGAGTACAAAAAGCATACAAGTGTTTTGTCGGTATTATCAATGGGAAAATTGTTGCTACTATATCACTATACAAGCCGAGTCACTCTACAGCGTGCAAGTGGTATAGCCAAGACTTCGTTGCAAAATTTGGGCAATTTGCTGTTTTGCCTGGGCTGCAGAAAATTGGTATTGGGAGAAAACTGATGAATATTGTTGAACATGAAGCAAGTAAGATTGCTAATGTTAAAGAACTAGCACTTGACACAGCTGAGACTGCTTATCACTTGATTGATTATTATACTAAGAAAGGTTATATATATATTGAGACTGTAAGCTGGAGTCAAACTAATTATAGGAGTGTTATATTAAGTAAGGAAGTAATTTAATTTATATTAATATCTATCGAAACTTAAAGCATAGTACGACTAAAAAAAAAGCCGTATCATAAACAGTGAAGACAAGATGGTATGTGTATCAAAGTTAACTTCTTAAGTTACACATAGGCACCTTAAGTCGCCCCACTGAGACTTACGACTGGCTAGTTCTAGATGAATCAGTCATCTCATTTTGCTAGTGATATAATTATAAACAAGGGGCTGTATCGTTAATAATTGAGATTATAAGTAATTGTGGAAAAATAATACTATATTAAAATGATTTGGATTCTTTGCAACACAACCATACTTTTTAATACAACAGGAGGAGGAATTTATGAATAAACCTAAATATGGTGTATTTAGTAATATATTCTTTATTACAAAGGGTATATTGCGAATAGATAGAATTCTACTGCTATCACTGATAGCTTTAATTTTTGCAATGGTAGTTCAGCCTATTATCATTATTTACATGCCCAAATTTATCATTCAATATTTTGAAGAGAACCGTCCGGTTAAGGATATATTATTACTTATATTTTATTTTGGAATTGTTTCATTGATTGTTGGGCAAATACGAAGCTTTGCTGATGGCTATTTCCCAAGAAAGAAATCTCACTTCCGCAGTATGAAATTGGGAGCAGAAATGAGTTTAGCATCTTTGCATGTAAATTATAAGTATCTATCATCTCAGCAGGGACAATTAGAAATTCGGAAAGCACGCCATGCAATGAGTCGGCCAACAACTGGTGTTGAGGATATGGTCGTTCGAATAGTGGAGTGCAGTGCCAATCTAATAGGTGCAATAATTTATGTCATTATTCTGTCTTCACTCGATCCATTAATCATAATAGGACTAATAGGCTGCGGTATTATCAGTTTTATTGCAGGAAACAGAGTTAATAAGTTTAGACAAAAGAACAAGGATACAATAAGTAAAATTCAAAAAAAGCATTATTATGTTATAGACACTACAAAAGACATAAAGTATGCAAAAGACATTAGAATGTATGGCATGTTTGATTTTCTTGTTAATTTAGGACAGAAATATATCAATAGTGAAATTAGCTGGGAAAAGAAAATATCATCACGTGTATTCATAAGTAGCATTGTTGATGGTATTATAGCATTTTTACGTGATGGATTTGCCTACATTTATTTAGTGTTTCTAGTGATTCAGGGCTCATTACCTGTATCCGAGTTTATTCTGTATATAGGTTCTATAGCGGGACTTTCTATGTGGATTAGTAACTTTGCTAATAATACAATAATACTTGCAGCAGATTCACTTGAGGTTTCAGATTATAGAGTATTTATGGATAAAGCAGAAGAGAGCCTTAACTCGAAGCTACCTGATAAAACTGTTGATGTACCTGTATCAATTGAGTTACAGGATGTAAGTTTTGCATATGATGATCATATTATATTTGATAAATTTAATCTTAAAATAGAAAAAGGGAAAAAAGTAGCGTTGGTAGGTATTAACGGTGCGGGGAAATCTACTTTGATTAAACTCATATTAAATCTTCTAGAGCCTGACAACGGACAGATTTTATTAAATGGGATAGACTCAAAAGAAATAGACATTAATAAATACCTTGAACAATTTTCCGTTGCTTTTCAGGATGCTTTAATCCTTGCTTACGGTATTGATGTCAATATCTCTATGAAATCTAGTGAGGAGACTGATCAAAATAAAGTTGACGATGTGATAAAACTTGCTGGACTTCAGGAGAAGGTAAATAGTCTAGAAAAAGGCAAATATACTAGTGTTGAAAAATATTTAGATAGCAGTGGAACAGAACTCTCAGGAGGAGAGCGACAGAAACTTATATTAGCTCGTGCACTATACAAAAATGCCCCAATACTGATCTTGGACGAGCCATCGTCTGCATTAGATCCTATAGCTGAGGCACAGTTATATGAGAAGTATCATGATATGACAAAAGATAAGACATCAATTTATATTTCACATCGTTTATCCAGTACTAAGTTCTGTGATGAAGTGCTACTGCTGGATAACGGTAATATTATAGAGCGTGGTACACATGAGGAGCTTATGCAGCTAAATGGTAAATATGCTCATATGTTTGAAGTGCAAAGCCATTACTATAATGAAAAAAATTAGAGGTAGTATATGAAAAGAAAGAATAAGAAAATTAAATTAAATTTGTCATCAGTAATTACTGCTTTGAAAAAGATTAATGAAATACGTAAAGAATATATAAGAGTGTTGTTTATTAATGCAGTTCTACAAGCGGCAAGACCATTTATACCTATCATACTTTCTGCTAGAATATTGGATGAACTCCTAGGAGATAGAAACACTACAACACTTTTAACACTAGCATTAATACTAGTTGGATTAATGCTTGTAACCCATGTACTACAGGGATATTTTACTAAAAGATATAATGATGAAACTATGCTTCTTACTAATAACTATTATTTCGAGCTGTCAAAAAAGAGTATGAAATTAGATTATGAGCAGATAGAGAAAAAGGAAACTTTGGATTTACTTCAGTTTATCCAAGAAGCAGGTAATAACTATATGGGAATATGGCATATCGCTGAATACTTACAAAAGGGCCTATTAGCAATATTAGAGATCATCATTGCAACTAGTCTGATAATGACCATGTTTACTAACAACGTCAACACATTAGTTGATGAAAACTTATCATTTATCCAATCACCGATTACTTTTATTATTCTTGGATTGTTACTTCTGACCGGCATAATTATTATTAGTATTATCCAGGGGAAACTAGGAAAAATTGCTGCTGATGATGTGAAGAGTGGTGTTGGATCAAATAGAATATTTGGATATTTATTCTTTCATGTTAGCTATAATTATGAGAATGGTAAAGATATAAGATTATACAGTGCACAAAATATGCTTAATGAAAAAATCAGGAATTTCGTCGAACCTAACTGTCAAGTTTCTGTAGATAACTTTATTAAACCTAATGCAAAGTATTTATCGTTACTCAATCTTGTCAATGTTATAATGTTGGTCGCTGTCTATATGTTTATAACCTTAAAAGCATATATTGGTGCAATCACAGTCGGAGCCATCTTTATACAGATAAACGCTATTATGAAGTTGTATCAATCAATAGGAAGCTCTTTAAAGCAATATAATATGTTAAAAGCCGCTTGTGAACATTTTAAAAACAGTATTCAGTATTTTGATCTACCAGAGATGAAAAAAATAGGTACAAAAAAAGTTAATCTAGATGATGAATTAATATTTGAGTTTAAAAACGTATCTTTTATGTACCCATCAACAGATACTTTAGTTCTTGACAATATAAATTTGACAATTAATTCAGGTGAGAGGTTGGCTGTCGTTGGTATGAATGGTGCTGGTAAGACAACAATGATAAAGCTTTTATGTAGGCTATATGATCCGACAGAGGGCATCATTACACTAAACGGCATTGATATCAGGCAGTATGACTTCGATGACTACATCAAACTATTTTCAGTGGTATTTCAAGACTTTAGATTATTTTCGTTTAATGTTGACCAAAACGTTGCATCCAGTGAAACTGTGGATCAGAATAAACTGGAGGAATGCTTAAACAATTCAGGGCTTGGAAACATCGCTGAGGAGTTGAATGGTGATTATCAGGTATCAGTAGGTAAGAATTTTGATGAGGATGGTAGGGATTTTTCAGGTGGAGAAAAACAAAAATTAGCTATAGCAAGAGCATTATATAAGGATGCACCTATTGTTGTGTTGGATGAACCAACTGCTGCATTAGACCCTATTGCAGAGTTTGAGATTTACTCGAAATTTAATAAACTAGTAGGAGATAAAGCTGCAGTTTTTATTTCTCATAGATTATCGTCATGTAAATTTTGTCATAACATTGCGGTATTTGATAATGGGCATATTGTTCAGTTCGGAAGTCATGATTCACTGTTATCAAACTCTGAAGGAAAGTATTACGAACTCTGGAATGTGCAAGCAGAGCACTATATTTACGATTAGAGTATATTCATATAGCCTAGATGGCAACTTAGCACACTGAGGCTGGTTACTCTAAATGGGTGATTTATAACTTCTGTAATATCACTAATGGAAATAATGATTTGATTTAAAACATATAATTACGCTTAAAGAAGAACAGTTGTGTTCTTCTTTATTGATGTTATATTTTATTTGTGTGCTGACTAATGGACGCCTTCTGTATACCTTGTCGGATTAAGATGATTAGTAATAATTGTTTAAAATAATGAACATGATATAATTTATTAAGGATGAGGTGATGATCCATGTTAAGAACATTACTAGTTATTTTTTCATTGTTTTTTTTAACGGCTTGTAAAGATAATATATTTGGTCCAGTTGAGGTGACGGGTGTAAGTATTAAAGAAATGTCTACTAAGCTGGAAATTGTGATTGATTGGGATGAAGGATATGTGACTACTTCAAAAGTATACGTAGATGTATACCCAAGTAATGCTGATAATAAAAAAGTTTTCTATACATCAAGTAATGAAGATGTAGCGAAAATAACAGAAGAAGGAGTGATACATCCAGAAAGACCTGGAACTACTGAAATTGTAGTTACAACTGAGGATGGAGGATTTTCTGATTCGATAGAGATTGCTGTAGAAACTGTGTATAAAAATAATGCTCCAATCATAGAAGGTACATCTGATTTTGTTATTACTGTTGGTAGTGATTTGCCTGATTTTCTTGATGGTGTTAGCGTTTGGGATGATTTAGATCCTAATTTAATCGAATCACTAGAAGTTGACTCTAGTTTAGTTGATGTGAATACAGTAGGAAAATATATTGTAATATATAAAGTAGTGGATTCTGGTAATCTTGGAAACCGTAAAGTAGTTACTGTTACCGTCAAAGAAGCAGGAATAGACTAAAATGAACAACAAAGGAAATAGTTTCCGATTTTAATAACTGTCTAACTGATATTGAACACCTTTTTAGTTACAGATTGAACATGTGATAGTATTAGAGTAAATCTAAAGGAGACCTGTATGAAAATATTTTATATCGGTATACTAATGATATTATTGATGTTAATAAGTGGTTGTGATCAGAATGAAAATACTACTGATTTCTTAAGTAATTATGATAGTACCAAATACGTCAGTTATACTAACGATGATGGTGTGTTTAAAGTAACCTTGTTTATTCAAGAAGGTCCCTATTATCATGATAAACATATAAATATCTATTCGACGTTAGAATATTTTGGTGATAAGGAATTAGTAGAGATCTGGCATGGTATACCCTATTTTAGTTATGCGATCTTTGATGAAAAAGATTATTATAGTGAAGCTATAACTTTTACTATTTTAAAGAGGACAGTATTAGAATAGGGAGTTATTTATACTATTCCGTTCAAAAAAGCTGGTGGTTATTCACAAGACGACCCAGATGCTGATTTTTGGGAAGTATATTATAATGATAAAGAGCTAAAGTTACCTACTGGAGAATATCAAATAACTGCTTCTTGTGATTTTTGGTTAACACAAGGTGGTTCTTCCTATGAAAATAGTATTATGATTGAAATTGAAGTAAATTAACTTCAATTTTTTACTTTAAATAATTTGATAGCATCATGAATTACGCGTCTTTCCGATCTCCAACACCGTTAGCATTCCTCATTCTACCAACCGCTTCCTTGAAATAAAGATACTTATAGTGTATAGTGTAAGAAATATTAGAAATTGTGATTAATAGGGAAGAAACCGTAAGGTAGTTACTGTTACCGTCAAAGAAGCAGAATTAGATTAAAATGAACAACAAAAAGGAAATAGTTTCCGAATTTAATAACTGTCAAAATTGATGGTAAACCACTTAAAGAACTAAATTCTGAAATAATGAAGTTACTTACTAATAAAACTTTTAATCGGACAAGAGGTAATATAAATGAAATATAATAGCTATAGTCAATTAGAAGAAGATTTTAAAGTACTAATCGAACAAGAAAAATATATCGAAGCAGTAAATTTATTGGGAAAAGCATCTAAACTTCTCCCCATTAAGGAGTTTGAGGAAAACTATTTTGACATTGTGTTTGGTAGAGCACGGTTTTTAACAAACTGTAAATTGTATGAACAGTGTATAAAGATTTTAATTAATTTAGTCGACCAGGGGTATGCATGTCCATTGAATTGGGAACGTTTTGAACCTTTAAAAAATGATATAAGATATGACGAACTTAAACAAAAGAACGAACAATTAATAAAGTGGATTGGAAGAAAATCAAAGCCAACATATGTCGTTCATCTCCCAGAAGGGTATACTGAAAATAAAGAGTATCCATTGTTTATTAACCTTCATGGAGATGGAGAAAACATAAAAAATCACAGCAGTTATTGGAAACCCAGTACGTTTCTTAAAAGAGATTTTATTGTTGTATATCCTCAATCCTCACAGGTGGCATATCACAATTCTTTTGGATGGCTTGAAAATCCTCTTAAAGCCAGAAGTGAAGTCAAAGATGTATTTAATCTAGTGTCACAGCAATACTCAATAGATGAAGATTATATAATTATTGGTGGCTTTTCTGGTGGAGCGATAACAGCCTTAGATATTACATTGGCTAATGAGTTTCCTGTTAAGGGCTTTATTGCTTTATGCCCATCAAAAACACCACAATCATTTACAAAACAAAATGTTAAGTACGCTAGTGATAAGGGTATAAAGGGTGTATTCATGGAAGGGGAATATAATATACCAGTACCCGATGAAGAAGAAATGATTAATGTGTTTAAAGAAGTAGGATTATCATATCAATACTATATTAATAAGAAAATAGGACATTGGTATCCAAAAGATTTTAGTCAGAAATTAGAAGAAGCATTGAAGTTTATACTATAGATATATAATATTTTTTTCCTTCTTTACTCCTTAACAAGATAATTTTGAGAACGATTATCGATATTTAATCTAAAAGGAATCCTCATAAGTAGAAGATTGATTTAGGAAGGCTTTATTACTTTCCTAGTAAGATAAGAAAGAGCATCCATCAAAGGATTGAAAATCCATGCTACAGTTTTTCCTAAAAGAAATGAAAAGTAGACATAGTTCGACAACCTTCGTTGTAACATTATTGATATACTATTTAGGAAAAAAAAGCGAGAGGAGTGTTAATTATGAAAATGACGTTTGGTTTTCTATACTTAATTTTAGGAGGAGCACTTATAATTTATGGATTAATAATTTCGCGACGAGCAAATACTTATTATACGAAAAACCCTAATAAAGTAAATATTGGAGCAGTTATAAGCGTAGCAGGAATATTAGTAATGATGGTTGGAATTAGCTTCTTTACGGAATATTTATCCCCGCCTTGGGTAGATAAGTATTGGAACCGTTTAACGAATTAATTATGTCAGTATAATATGATATACTGCTTATAGAGATCTGCATTACAAGAGGGATTATGAAGAGAGTAAGTATTACATATGAAAGATTAGGTGGTATTTTTCTTGTATTACTTCTATTACTAGATAAACTATATATATTTCAGTCATTGAACTTATATTTTTTTTTAACTTAAGTTTGTTGATTTATTTAGCAACGATATTTCTAATTAAAATTTGGTCAGTGGCGCATTAGGATTAATATGGCTCTTAATCCTTATATCTGATATCTACTAGTTTTTTAGAAGCCGTGTATCTAAACTGTATTCAATGGAGGGTCTTTTTGAAGAGAGTGAGAGCAAATTTATTAAGAGTGTTGGAATCGAATGACAAATTATTAAAAATAATCTGGATTTATTTTTGGGTGATCTCAATAGGTGTTTTTATTTATAGTTTTGCATTTATAGGCTCAAGTGTTATGTTAGTTGCACTGATTGAATTATTTTGGTTTTGGGTAAAAAATGTATTTTGTATATTAGTTCTTTACTTGCTAGTTACTATAAGAATGAATTTAAGGGAAAAAGATTTATAGGATTAAGCAAATCATTTTAAAGAAAGAATGTCATTGCTTAAACGCTGACTGAAGCTCAATAAATTAGTTATATGTAAAGGAGATATGATATTCTACTCTCCTTTATTTAGCAAAGTATAATTATATAAGGGTGGTGAGTTTAATGAAAAAAGTATTACTTTTAATATTTATGTTTTTATTAACAGCCTGTGATAAAACAACTGAAACTAATTTTAATAAAGATTGTAATGAAGATGTTTGTGCGTTTGCTGAATTTAATAGATATGAGCAGGGAACAATGGTTGTTGATGTAAAGTGGATAAACAACAATGAATATAGAGTAGGACCTGGAGAAGCTTACACTTTACAAAAGAAAGTAAATTTGAACTGGAAAACAATAAGAAAAGATCCATTAAGGGATAACGACGGAGTTAGAGGCTTTATGGACCCGAATAGTACAGAAGTTCATAAGTATTCTTTATATAAGTTTACCGACGGTTTAACAAAAGGAAAGTATAGAATTGTTACTGATTTCTTAACTTTAGAAGATAACGGAACAATAAAGCGTGACATGGAAATATACTTTGAATCGACTAGTGAAGGTATAGTAGACCCAAGCTTAGAAAATCAAGAAAAGTATTGGGAAGAAGCAGAACAAAAGTATGATGAATTAATTGGTATATCAATGGATATAGAAAAAGATACTTATGAACAGGGTGTTATGGAAGTGAAGGCTATTATTACTAATGAGATTGATGATGAATTTACCTATGGAGAAAGCTTTTCTATAGAAAAGAAAATTGAAGGCGTTTGGAAAAATGTAATAAAGGATTTGAAATTTGAAGGGGTTCCGTTCATTGACATTGGTTACTTTTTTGATAACAATACTAATGTGGAGTATAAGTATAACTTAAATCCTTATACACATGGTTTAAATGCGGGTGAATATAGAATCAAGACTGATGTGATTAGAGATACAGTAGACGGAAAAGAAAACAAGGTCGATATTCATGATAGATTATTCCAAGTATATGGATACTTTGAAGTTAGGTAGTGTCTTATATGAACATCTATTATTCAATAAGAATGGGTGATGCTTTAAAAGCGGTTTGGGATGGAACTACGACTTTAGAAGAACCACAAGTTGAGATTGTATCACTTGATGATGCTTGAATGGAAGAATACAATAAATAACACTGGTAGACATAGTCTACCGTTTCTTTTTTGTGATTAAATTTTTCACGATATTTTATATTGTTTTTTGCTTTTTGAATAATGCTAAATATTAGAAATTTTTTAAAGAATTACTTGTTAATTAATGATATAATATAATGAAATGAGTGTTATGTTGGTAAGATTTGTCAAACTTAGGAAGTGATTTAATGAACATATTTGATGTAATACCTGAAAAGTTTTTTTCGCTCTTAGCGTCAAAGAATAAGGTCATTTACAGTAAGTGTATAAAACTGATTTTTGATAGAACTAAAAATGAAGTTTCTTTCAGTTATTCTAGAAGTGATGTTGTTGAAGATATCGTTGAGGTGTTAGAAAATGAACATTTGAGCGATTTTGATGAAATTGAAGATGTTAAGACGCATTCATATAAAGATAAAGCTAATGTTATTTTAAGGAAACTTAAAGAATATGGTTGGATTATTGAGGGACTAAATACTGATTATACAAAAACAATTTTCTTTCCAACCTATGCATTACCTTTTATAGATGCAATAGATAATATTTATGAAAATACGCAGCAAGTTATATCTTTTGATAATGATGATACTTATACAGAATTTAACTATTCTACTAAAGTTGAAATCGAAGGTTATGCTTATACAATTTACTCATTACTTAATAATACTTCGAATTTAAAGAAGAGCACTGTTTTACTACAAACTACAGAAAATATTAAGTTGTTACTTAATTCACTTAAACAACTTAACTATAAAATTAAGTCATACTCAGATAGTGTAAAAATATTAACAAATATTGAGGATGCGATTAGAGATTTCTTCACTGAATATACTCAAGAAGTTTTATATAAGAATTATCATAAGATCAAAACACTAGATAATATCAGTAAGTATAGAAGTAAAATAATTACTAATTTATCTAGTAAATTAAGAAATGATTTATTTATAAAAACTGTCTCAAAAGAGCTAGTCTCAAATGATTATTTTGAGACAGTGACTATTGCTTCAGAGAAAGTAAGAGAGATGCTCCATTTTTGTATAGATTCTTTACAAAATGTTGACGAAATAGTGAAAGTTATCGAAGAAGAAAACTATATGTATACAAATATAATTCTAAAGAAGACGAAATTCATGATTAAGAATTATGACGATGGAGAAGGTTATTTAAAGTCGATTCTTAAAAAAGTAGTTGAAGATATCAAAAAGGAAGAAGAGTATGAATTACCTGAGTACTTTGATAAATTGTTTACATTATTTTCAGCTAATTATATCGATAACGAGTCATTATATAAACCAAGAAAAACTAGAACAGTATTTAAGCAATCTAGAATAGCGGTTGATGAAAAAATAAATATTGTAGATATAAATATATTAGATAAACTTAGTAGTTCTGGTCATTCGCTTAAATTTATAGATAAATATGTAACTGAGTTACTTGGTGAAAAGATAGAGATTAAAATTGAGGAAATTCCACTTAATACAATTTCTGATTTCATAATACTGATCTATATGATTATATACGCATCGAAAAGCGACAAATATTCGGTTGATTATTTTGATGATGAAATAATTGTTAATGGCGTTAAATTTAGAAAATTTTCAGTTAGGGGGAACTCTTAATGTGGCAACAAGATTACGAAAAACTATCAACTTCAGGTAAAAAGCAATTTTCCGATGCTGCGAATAAATTATTAGCTGTAAATTTTCTTGTTAAATCAAAACAAGAAAATATAAATAATTACTATTTCATCTCTAAAAACATTGATTTATTTACTGAGTATTTCAAGTTTATTGACTGGGAAGTAGAAATAAATAATGATTTAGGAGTAATTTGTATTAAAAATACTCTTAATAGAAATAGGCTTAATTTGAAGTTGAATGAAACAATTACTTTATTAATATTAAGGTTATTGTATGAACAAAATAGCGATGAAGTAAACTTAGATGATAGCGTAGAAATAAAAGTCTCTGATATTCATGAAATGTATGCAATCATCGGACTTGAAAATAGGATACTAACTAAGACAGCTATAACTGAGATTTTATCATTATTTAGACGCTTTAATCTAATTGAATTAGAAAGTTTAACGTCTTTATCTACTGAGGATAGTATTTTTATATTACCATCGATTCTGATGGCTGTTGAAACTAGTAATATATTTGATGTTTATAAGAAACTTAATGGATTTGGAAATGCAGATGGAGGTGATGCTTTTGAAGAAGTTAAAGAAGATAAAGTTGATTAATTGGCATTACTTCATCAATGAAACAATTGATATTGAGGGCAATACTCTAATAACAGGGGAAAATGGTGCTGGAAAATCAACTATATTAGATGCAATACAATACGTCCTTTCTCCGGGTAGACAAAAGTTTAATATTGCTGCTAATGATAAAACAAAGAGAACTGTAAACGCATATGTTAGAGGTAAATTAGGTAGATCCGATCAAAGGTACTTGCGTGAAGGTGATGTTACATGTCATATATCTTTAGAATTTTTTGATGAACTAACTAATGAATCTTTTGTAGTAGGAACAGTTTTAGATTCTTCTGATACAATCTCGTCACCTAATTCACTGTTTTATGATTTACCAAATGTTAATATATCAGATGATCTTTTCATTAATGACGATAAGATTCCTTTTAATATTAAAGAATTTAAGAAAAATGTTAAGGAATCTAAATTACAAAATAAACTGGCAAATACTTTGGTAGCAGCTAGAAAGAATATTGCTTTTAGATTTAATATTTCTGATTATAACTTTTTTGAGTTATTACCAAAAGCATTAGCTTTTAAGCCGATAAATAACGTTAAGGATTTTATATATTCATATATCTTAGAAGAAAAGGACTTAGATATTGAGTACTTAATAGGTAATATAAAAACTTATAAGGAATTCATTAATATCTTAGAGGGTGTTAATGAGAAACTTACTGATTTAAAAGAAATTGATGAAACACATAAAAGTGTAATATCTATTGAAGAAGAGTTTAAAACTATGCTTTACGTATATAAGAAGTGCTTCGTTGATAATCTAGCTGCTCAGATTAAGCTAAATGAAGATAATAGAACTTCTTATAGTTCAAAACTTGATTTATTGAGTGAGGAAAAAAGAGTATTAAAAACTGAACTTAATTCAATTATTAGTAAAAGAGATGATGTTCATCTATCTTTGCTTGTAGATGATGACTACAAAATGCTTAATAGACTAAATAGTGATAAAGAGGAATTATCTAGTAAAATTGAGGGGTTTAGTAGTGTAAACTCAAAAATTGATAGAATAATTATTGATGAGTTTCTAAGGGCAGAAAAATTATTAGCTCAAGGATATAGTGATAAGTCGATAAGTAGATTTTTAAACTTTAAGAATGTTACCTTGGATATATTCAATATAAACGAGTTTATAGATGTGGTTTCAGATTATTATTCATTTATAATTCGAACAAAAAATGCTATTTCAGAAAGAAAGATTTTAGAGAATGTCAAAAAGGAAATAGTTGAGGAATCTCTAACTGAGATTTATCAAGATATTAAGGTTCTAAATGAGAAGAAGGTTTTAATTCCTAAAGATGTTTTAGGCTTTAGAAATCGTTTGAAGGAGTTGCTAAAGGAAAGAAGAGACTATGATACTACGCCTATAATCTTAAGTGAAGTATTAGAAATAAAAGACAAAAGATGGCAAAATGCAATTGAAGGTTATTTAGGGAGAGATCGATTTAACATTTTAGTTAATCCTGAATTTTTTAATGAGTCATTAAAAATATATAAGGAGATTAGAAGTGAGTTTAAGAAGTTCCCTATATCATTAGTAAATACCGAAAAATTAACGAAGTATAAAGATGAAAATATCAGAGGATTAGCAAGTGAAATTGAAAGTAATTATAGTTATGCAAAGTATTATATTAATTATAGACTTAATAATTTAGTTAAGTGTGAGAATGTTGAAGATTTACCAACTCATAATCAGGCTGTTACACCTGACTGTATTATTTATAGGGGATATACTGTAAGTGAGCTGAATAAAAGAAATTATGAGAGGTTATATATTGGTAGTGATGCTCATGTAGCGCAGCTTAAACAATCCTATAACTTATTAGATAATAAGAGAAAAGAGCTTGCAGAACATAATAAGATAATTACAAAATATGATGATCTAGTCAAATTATTAGATTTACATGATTTAAGTTATGTAAAAGACAGAATTGATGTAAAAATTGAGACATTTAGTAAGATAAATACACTAAATGAGCTTAATGAAACAATTAATAATTTAAAAGTTAGTACTGTTTCGGATAAGCAAGAGATTATTAAAAAACTAGAAGAGGAATACGGAAAGTTACAGACTAGACTAGAAAATCTCACTGAAGAGATATCTTTAATAACTCATAAATTAAGTGAGATTAGTTCTGATGAAGAAGCGCATCTACAGTTAGATGAAGAAAGAATAAAACTAGAAGAATATGAAGTGGAGATCTCTGTTTTAATGAATGTAGCAAAACAGAAACTTGATAAAGTCTTAGAAGAGAGCAAAGATGATAAATATCTATTAAAATCTCTAGAGCTTAAACTTAAAACACAAGAGAAAGATTATTTATCAAGAGTGAATGATTTAGTTATATTACAGAGAATGTATTCAACAAATCATAACTTTGAAGCATTAGAAGGTATTAAAGGTATGGATGCTTTCTTTGAGGAACAACAAAGACTAAGAACATCTCACTTAATTTCATACGAAGAAAAAGTTTATGAATCTAAACATAGATCTGAGAGCGAACTTCAAGAGCACTTTATCTTTAGATTGCATGAGAGTTTACTTGAAGCTAGAAGACATTTTACTGAGTTAAATAATTCTCTTAGTGGTGTTATGTTCGGTACAGATGAGTATGAGTTTGTGTTCAGGCCTAACAGTAAATACTCAGATTATTATGAAATGCTTTTAGATAGTGTTAATTATGAAAGTAATACCGAAGGTTTTTCTAAAGAATTTTTAGATAAATATGGTAAAACTTTAGAAAAACTAACAGAATATATTGTAAGAGAAGATATTAATGAAAAGTTCTTAGAGGAAATCGTAGACTATAGAACTTATATGGATTACGATATTAGAATAATCCACGGTGATGAGAGCGAGAGTTTGCTGTCGGAAATATCAAGAGAGAAGAGTGGAGGAGAAACTCAGATTCCTTACTATGTCGCAATGGCATCTACTTTTATCAAAATATATCAATCAAACAGTGTGAATTCAGATTCTATGGGAATAGTATTATTTGATGAAGCATTCGATAAAATCGACAGTACTAGAACAGAAGCTATGATGAATTTCTTGAGTAATTTAGGTCTACAAGTTATCATATCTACCCCACCACAAAAAGTAGAAGATATATATCCATTTGTAGATTCGACTTTAGTAGTGACTAGAGACACAGATTATTCTTGGGTATTCACTCTTAATAAGGAAGTGCTAGAGCAATAATGTTTAATATATTAGAAGCTTTAAAGGAAGTTTAGCCCTCTTGATGATTTGTGCAAACTACCAACTAACATTTAATTTTCGTTACATTATAAAGGGAGTATAATATGGCAACTTTGAACTTTAAAGGACTTAATAAGATTTATCCTAATGGTGTACAAGCAGTTTATGATTTTGATTTAGAGGTTAAAGATAAAGAATTTATTATCTTTGTCGGGCCGTCAGGTTGTGGTAAATCAACTACATTAAGAATGGTTGCAGGACTTGAAGAGATTACATCTGGAGAATTATATATTGATGATATATTAATTAATAATGTAGCTCCAAAGGATAGAAATATTGCTATGGTGTTTCAAAACTATGCTTTGTATCCACATATGACTGTTTATGATAATATGGCATTTGGATTAAAATTACGTAAGATGGATAAGGGTGTAATCGAAGAAAAAGTTAATAATGCAGCAAAAATTTTAGGTTTAACTAAATATTTGAAACGTAAACCAAAAGCATTATCAGGAGGACAACGTCAGCGTGTCGCGTTAGGAAGAGCTATCGTAAGAAATGCAAAAGTTTTCTTAATGGATGAACCACTAAGTAACCTTGATGCGAAATTACGAGTTCAGATGCGAGCAGAGATTGGAAAACTACATGCTAAATTAGAAACTACAACCATTTATGTAACGCATGACCAAATTGAAGCTATGACTATGGCAAGTAGAATTGTTGTGATGAAAGATGGGTATATTCAACAAGTAGGACCTCCAAAGGAAATTTATGATTATCCAGCTAATGTATTTGTTGGTTCATTTATAGGAACACCTCCAATGAATTTCTTTAAAGGAATAATAAAGGATGATAAATTTACTTCAAGCAGTATGGTTTTAACAGTTTCTAAAGAAAGAGTCGGTGAATTAAAGCGATTAGGTTACGAAAATAAAGAAATATATTTAGGAATTAGACCTGAGCACGTTTATGATAAGAAAAGTAACGAACAACATGCTGAAGTTAGTGTTAATTTAGTTGAGTTAGTCGGTTCTGAATCAGTAATACATGCAACAACAGGTGAAACTGACTTTGTGGCTAAAGTTGGAGTTAGAACTGATATATCAATCGGGGATACTATTAGTGTTTCATTTGACTTAGATAGAGCACATTTCTTTGACGTTAAAACTGAAGAAAGAATTAAGATTAAGAAATAAGGGACGAATGTTCCTTTTTTTTATAATATTAGTTATTTGGAGGAATTTTATGGAAATAGTATTTATAAAAAGAGTATATGAAGGAATAAAAGTATATTATGATCAAAAAGTAAATGTATTAGATGTTTCAATATATAAGTTCTTAAATGACATATGCATAGATAACTTATCAACTTATAAGGGAAGAATTGACGCAATAAAAAGAAAGTATAATATAAAATCACTAGTACCTCTATATGTATCTGAGGATTGTTTGTTAATCCCTACAACATCAATAAGGAATTATGAGTGTATTTGGATAAATTATTTTCAAATTCAAAAAATTAAGACTAGTGAAATATTAATGAATAATAATTGCATAATAAAAGTGAGAAAGAACTTATTTTTAAAACAGATAAAGCGATGTGAAGAAATCGCTTTCTAAATGATTAAATCCTTTTTCATGATATAATTAATTGGATCAAAATGGAAGGAACAATAAAACATGAAGAATACAAAAAAGACAATTAAAGATTTTGAGTTACTAGGTAAAAAAGTACTAATGAGAGTTGATTTTAACGTTCCTATTAAAAATGGTGAGATTACTGATGATAACAGAATTGTCCAAGCTTTACCAACGATTAAATATGCATTAGATAATGGGGCAAGGTTAATCTTATTATCACATTTAGGTAGGATAAAAACTGAAGAGGATAAGATAAACAAAAGTTTGTTAAATGTTTCAAGAAGACTTAAAGAACTATTATCTAGAGAAGTGGTTTTTGTAGATGAAACAAAAGGAGCTAAATTAGAAGAAAAAATCAATTCACTTAGCAATGGTGAAGTTTTGATGATTGAAAATACTAGATTTGAAGATTTAAATGATAAGGCTGAGAGTAAGAATAGTGAAGAACTAGGGAAATATTGGGCTTCACTTGGTGATATATTTATTAATGATGCATTTGGAACTGCACATAGAGCACATGCTTCAAATGTTGGAATTGCTAGTAATATTTCAGAGTCTGGTGTAGGTTTCTTACTAGAAAAGGAAGTTAAGTATCTAGGAGAAGCAGTTGATAACCCACAAAGACCATTTGTAGCTATTCTAGGTGGTGCAAAAGTATCAGACAAAATTGATGTTATTGAAAGGTTATTAGAGGTTGCTGATAAAATTATTATTGGTGGAGGGATGGCTTATACATTCTTAAAAGCTAAGGGTGAAAATATAGGAAGTTCTTTACTTGAATCTGAAAAATTAGAATATGCTAAAGAAATGCTAGATAGAGGTAAAGATAAAATTCTTTTACCAATTGATTCTGTATATGGTTCAGAATTTTCAGAGAATGCAACTGCAAGAATTGGTGATTCTAGTTCTGTAAAATCGCATGAACTAGGTTTAGATATCGGTCCTAAAACTATCGATTTATTTGAAGAAGAACTAAAAAGTGCTAAGACTGTTGTTTGGAATGGACCTATGGGTGTATCTGAATGGAAACAATTTTCAAAAGGAACAATATCTATATGTGAAGCATTAGCTAATAGTGCCGCTCTTACAATAGTTGGTGGTGGCGATAGTGCGGCAGCAGCAATTAAATTTGGATATGCGGATAAAGTGAGTCATATTTCAACAGGCGGCGGAGCAAGTTTACAATATTTAGAGGGTAAATCATTACCTGGGTTGGATGCGATTAAAAATAAATAGCATTTAATATTTGATTATATTAACATTTGATATATAATGAGTATGGAAAATATTGGTGATAATTTTTCTAGGAGGGTTATATGAGAATTCCTATTATTGCTGGAAACTGGAAAATGAATAAAACAAGAGATGAGGCATTAAGGTTTATTTATGAAGTAAATAGAGCTATGCCTGATGTAAGTGAAGTGGAAACTGCAATCTTTGCACAGAGTGTTCATTTAAGATGTTTAGTAAAACGACAAGGTGATAACTTAAAGATTGGATCACAAAATGTTCATTATGAGGAAAGTGGAGCTTTCACAGGTGAAGTTTCTCCAATTGCTTTAAAAGAATTAGGTGTGACTTATGCATTAATTGGTCATAGTGAAAGACGAAGTTATTATAATGAAACTGATGAGTCTGTAAATAAAAAAATCCACAAAGCATTAAGACATACTTTGAGACCAATTGTATGCGTTGGTGAAGTGTTAAGTGAAAGAGAAAGTGGTAAAACTTTTGAAGTGGTTGAGAGACAAACACGCCTAGCTTTGGAAGGTCTAACTTCTGAACAAATGGATGAAGTGGTTATAGCTTATGAGCCAGTATGGGCTATTGGAACAGGGAAAACAGCTACTCCCAAAATGGCAAACGAAACTTGCAGTGATATTAGAAACATAGTTGAAAAACTGTTCTCTAAAGAAGTAGCTGATAAAGTTCGTATTCAGTACGGAGGAAGTGTAAACACAGGTAATATTAAAGAACTTATGAGTATGGAGCATATCGATGGAGCACTTGTTGGTGGAGCTTCATTAGATGAATTATCTTTCATAGAATTAGTAAATGTCGCAAAAGAAGCTTAAGCTTCTTTTTTTTATATTGATACTTATGGTATACTTTGTGATATAGGGGGAATGTAAGTGTTTACTTCAAGTGAAAAGAGAAAAGCAATTTTATCTATAGTTTTTATGTATTCCTTTATCTTATTATTTCCTGCATTTGGACCGGTTTTAAATAAATTATTCAGTACTAATCAAAGTGGAATTTATAGTTCAATTTTTTTACTCTTTTTATCAATTGGGTTTTTAATACCATTTGGCAAAATAGATAAAAAGATGATTCATATATATAAATTAATAATTATCTTATTGACAGTTTTAATTTTTAATTCTAGTAACTTTGTGATTATATCATTTATATTTCTAGGTCTAATTATCGCAAGATGTATAGTAGGTTGGATATATACTTATTATTACTTATATCTAGACAAAAACATAAGTCGTTTTTTTGGTTGGATTTTATTTTTAACTTATGGAATACTTTATATTGGAAATGCTATTACTCCATCATTACAAAAGAATTTATTGTTTATTTTGATGCTTTTATTTCCAGTAATATCGTTTATCTTTAGTTTAAATAAAAGTGGTTTACTATATAGTGTAGATTCGGTTTATAAGAATAATAACAAAAGTTCATACAAAAAAATTATAATAATAATATTAATAGTCTATATAGCTGCAGGGACTACTTACAATGGAATTTACCCAAGGCTAATGATTTATAGTTTATATGAAAGATATTATAATGTGTTGCCTTTTTTACCAGCTGTATTAATAGCCGCATATTTAAATAAAAAGAGTTCATTTATTTTAATCTATCTTGGGATTATTTTCTTAGGATTTTCATTTATTAGTTTGTTTATTCCTATTGGAGTAGGACAGTATATTCTAGTACAGAGTAATCTACAGATAGCGTGGGCATTGCTTGATTTTTATGCTTGGTATGCAGGCGCTAAATATGCTATGCACCACAATAATCCTAGACTTCAAGTTATCTTTATTGCTTCATTTTTGTTAGGCACCTCTCTTGGAAGTTTTGTGAATCAGTATCTAAATTTTAATATACTTGATGATTTTGGGTTTTATCATGCAGTAATTACTTTACTTCCCTTATTCGTAGGATTGCTGATCGCATCAACTTTTAATTTAGGAGATGACGAAGAAAGAGTTAATCAAAGTATTAAAGCATATCAATTTATAAAAAACGATAACCTTACAAAACGAGAAAAGGAAATTACTAGATTATTACTTCAAGATAAAACTTATTCTGATATTTGTACTGAGTTGAGTATTTCCATTAATACTCTTAAAACGCACAGTAAAAGTATTTATAGAAAATTAGGAGTATCGAATAAATCAGAACTTAGTGAGTATTTATAAAATAACCCCATAAGGGTTATTTTATTTTAATGGATATTATAATATATTTTTTAAAAAGGAAAGGAGATAAATATGACATCGAGTGTGAATTTAGTCTTAGCGACTGATAAAAAGGAGGGATTCTTCAAGTCAGTTCCATGTTATTTAGTTTTCACAAATGATGAGGTAGTATTTGCGTTTTTAAGTAAAGAAAGACAGAAAACCGAAAATGAAGAGGTTAGAAGAAGGCTTAAAGAAGAGGGTAAGGGATTCTTTAAAGGTACTGCTGCTTTAATGAGTTTTTGGAATACATATGGAGATAGATATTATGATATTTCAAAAGAAGATATATTAAAAGAGGATGGAAGAAATTTTTCAACTACTCATGATAAAATTGAAAGATTTGTATTTAGGGGAATGAGGAGCAATGTTGATGAATCTCAAACTGAAAGTTCGGGGAAAATTGTAATTCTTATGAATGGTGAAAAAATCAAACTAAAGCATAAATACAGAGATCACAATAAAAAGATTAAGGGTATCCTAAAGGGGTTATACTCTAATAGACTTAAATATTCAGGGCAACAAGGGTTAACACTTACTTTAGGCAAGAATAAAGATAAGATTACATGATAGAAGTTTTGCGTAATTTCTTTAAACATACAAATGACTTACCAATTAATCCAAGTTGGGGAATAAAGCCTTTTGGGATATTGCAACTATCTACCGCAATTTTTTGTATTATTATAATAGTATCAACTCTATTACTTATTAAGAAAAATAAGGGTAAAGTAAGTTATTACTTAAAGATTTTAAGTGCTATATTGTTATCTTTAGAGCTATCAAGGATGATTTGGTTAATCTTAGTTAACCGAGTTGACCTAGCTACTAACTTACCACTTCATTTCTGTTACTTTTCATCACTAATAATATGTTTATCTGTATTCTTCGATATAAAATTTCTTAAATCATTTTCTTTTCTATATATAATGCCGATGGGATTTGCATCTTTATTTATGTATGATCCTAAAAGTTATCATATATTCAGTTTTGCATATATAGAAATATATATATATCATTCTTTATTAGTAATTATTCCATCAATTGGGATAGTAACAGGTTTACATAAGATAGAAAAAAGACATTTTGTTTATTCAGTTTTGTTGTTTGCATTTATTGTTTTAATAGTTTATAAGCTAAATCTTATTATTGGTAATGGTGCTGACTATATGTATTTAATAACTGTACTAAATCCCAAACTAGCAACTTATCAAATGCCATTTTATCCATTCTTTAAAGTATTGATGGATAAATTTAGTTATTTTGGTTCACATTTATCAAGTACGGTAGCATTTATTGTTTTTCCAACCTTAGGATTACTTATTTCAAATATATTTAAAAGGAGAGAAATAAATTGAAATTATTACAAAAGTTATTTTTGTTTGTTTTTGTAGCCGCTGTGGCTATAGTGTTATACTTATATTCAAGTGCGTTTTGGTTCGGTCCTAAAGATTTAGGAGTGAAATATACTGAGGATGATTTATCTCGTATCTCTTTGGCCATTGGTGGAGATAGAATTTATCCAGATGACATGAGTGAGGATGACGATATTTTCGAAGATTATTACCTTAACTATTCTGATCCAAAAGCATACAATCTAGAAATAACTGGGCCTGAATTGGGTGCTATTATAGAGGAAATATTACCACCAGCGTTTCCGATAAAAGATTTACAAATGAAGATCAATGATGATGACTCGGTTGAAGTAAGTTGTCGAGCTAATATTGGGGTATTAGTAGAACATTTCTTTAGTGATGTAGCAGATGATATTCCTATTAAATTACCAGAAAAAGCGAATATCTATCTTAAAGGTAAGCTTGAGACTACTAATGGTGTATCTGAAGTTAATATTGATGAAGCTAAAATTGGTTCAATAAGTATTCCTAGTAAATATTTAACACCAGAAAAACAAGTATCAATCGCTAGGTACGCAGACAGGTTCCAAACAGCAGTTCCAGGTGTTGTTATTAGGAAACTAAGATTCGATAACAATAAAATTATTTTTGATGGAGATTTTCCTGATAGTTACTACATAACATCTAAGGGTTAGAAAGAAGCAATAGCTTCTTTTTTTTAGTCATATATTTTGTTATAATCATATTACTTAGGAGTGATTTGATGGAATTCATTAAATTTGGAAAGTTAGTTAACACACACGGTTTAAGAGGAGAAGTTAAAATTAATTCTAAATCGGATTTTAAAAGTGAGCGATTTAAAAAAGGAAATAAGCTTTACATTGACAAATCAATTGAAGTTACAGTGAAGTCTCATCGAACACATAAGAATCTTGATTTAGTTATGTTTGAGGAATATAGTAATATCAACGATGTTGAAAAATATAAGGGATTAGATGTTTTTGTTAAAAAAGATAATATAAAAAAATTAGACGAAGACGAATATTATTTCTTTGAATTAGAAGGCCTAGATGTTTTTGAGAATAATCAATACTTAGGCAAAGTTAAGGAAATAAGAGAAAATCCTGCAAATCCGATTTTAATACTATCTACGGAGAGTAAAGATGTTATGATACCATTTGTAGCTGAGTTTATTATAAAGGTTGATATTGATAATTCAAGAGTAGACATTTCAACCATAGAGGGAATGTTATGAGAATAGATATCTTAACTATTTTTCCCAATATGTTTACAGGGGTTTTAAATGAATCGATTATTAAAAGAGCTATTCAAAATAATCATTTAGAAATTAATATTATTGACTTTAGAACTTATTCTAAGAATAAACATTTTAAGGTAGATGATTACCCATATGGTGGTGGACAAGGGATGGTCTTAACACCAGAACCAATTTATAGTGCTGTAAGAGATATAGAAGGCTGGGAAAAAGCTACTAAAGTAATGATGAGTCCTCAGGGAAATAAATATAGTCAAAGTGATGCAAAAAGATATAGTCATAAAGAGCATTTAGTTTTTCTTTGCGGCCATTATGAGGGATTTGATGAAAGAATTAGAGATCTTGTTGATGAAGAGATGAGTATTGGGGATTACGTTTTAACTGGTGGGGAATTAGCTAGTATGGTTATTGTTGATAGCGTTGTGAGATTACTAGATGGTGTTTTAGGTAATGAATTATCACATGAAGAAGATTCTTTTAGTGATGGACTTTTGGAAGGGCCTCAATATACAAGACCAGTTGTATTTGAAGGAATGGAGGTACCTAAAGTATTATTAAGTGGTCATCACAAGAACATAAATCTATTTAGAAAAAAAGAATCTCTTAAGAGAACATACTTAAGAAGACCAGATTTACTAACTGGATTGAATGATGAAGAAAACATATTGTTAGAGGAAATCAAACTTGAAATAAAATATGATAAAAATCTTGATAAATAGTATATATTATGATATTATTTTTAGGCAGTAAAAAGAGTGTTCCGATGGCTTTTGACTATGAGCACCAATTATAAGGAGCGTGGGATTATGAGTCAACAACTAATTAATGAGATAACAAATGAGTACATGAAAACTGATGTGCCAGAGTTTAGACCTGGAGATACTGTTAAAGTTAGTGTTAAAATTAAAGAAGCTAATAGAGAACGTATTCAGATATTTGAAGGTTTAGTTATTAAGCGTCAAAATGGTGGAATTAGTGAAACTTTCACTGTAAGAAAAATATCTTACGGTGTTGGTGTAGAGAGAACTTTCCCTATTCATACACCTTCAATTGATAGTATCCAAGTTATGCGTCGTGGTAAAGTGCGAAGAGCTAAATTACATTACATTCGTAAATTATCTGCTAAAGCGGCTCGTATTAAAGAACGTAGATAAAAAAGGCACAATTGTGCTTTTTTTTTATAGTAATAACTATAGTCTATATAATAATTATTTATGGGGTTTAATATGTTTTGCCAGAAAATAGATAGAAAAAGTTTTGAGAATTTATTTGAATTAAATCAAATTTGTAGATTATGTTTTACTATTGATTTTTTTTATATCGGTTTCATTAGAGTATATTTTATTTATGCTGAAAATGATCTAGACGTTTTATGTTTAATTTCGACAATTCTTCATTATGATGATGTCGATATGAATATATTATTTACATTTAGTGATGATTTCCTTGATAATCGACATGCTCTCTCATATTATGATTTCGACATTGATAAACTCTTTATTATCGGCGATTTTTACCTTGATTGTCGGAATATGTCTTTGAAATATTATTGAATCTTTTGGGTGAATATTTTAAAGTGTTTATAGAGAATTATTAGGAGGTAAAAAATGAAAGGTACAGTAAAGTGGTTTAATAATGAGAAAGGTTATGGATTTATTGTAAAAGACACATATGATGACATTTTTGTACATTACTCTGCTATAAACACTAATGGTTATCGTACACTTATAGAAGGTGAGATTGTCGATTTTGAATTGGTTGAAAGTGAAAAAGGGTTACAGGCAAGTAATGTTGAAAAAATAGCCTGATATATATTGTATTGTGGTTTACTAATATTGAAAGCCGTAGGTGGTTTACTAATATTGAAAGCCGTAGGTGGTTTACTTATATTGAAAACCGTAGTATAATTTAATCAAAGATTGGAGTGATAATATGTTAGTAGAAGTAGTAGGTAAAAACGGCTTAGAAATTACTCAAGCTATTAATAATTTCGCTACAGAAAAAATGAGTAAATTAGAAAAGTTTTTTAATTATCGCGATGAGTTAAGGGTAAGGGTCCTATGTAAGGTTTATAACGATCATCATAAAGTTGAGGTTACAATCCCTTCTAAGCATTTTACTCTTAGAACTGAAGTATCAGACAAAGATATTTATTCAGCTATTGACTTATCTGTTGATAAGTTAGAACGACAAATTAAAAAGTTCAAAACTAAAGTGAATAAGATACTTAAAGATCGTGAAGGTATTTCCGAGTTCTTCGCAAAAGAACAAGACAGAGATAAAAAAATCGATCCACAAACAGAAATTGTTAGAATTAAATCTTATGACTTAACTCCGATGAATGTTACTGAAGCAATTGATCAAATGGAAATGGTAGATCATGACTTCTTTATCTTCTTAGATGAGACTACATTAAAGGTTAATGTTCTGTATATTCGTGAAGACGGAAATTATGCATTAATAGAAACTAATTAGGTTGTGAATATCACAACCTTTTTTTTGTCTCTACCTTGTAAATATTTGGGTATGGTGGTATCATAAAGGATGAGAAAATACACAATTTAATATGCTTATCAAAATGAAAATAATGTCCAGAGGGATTTTTATAAATTAAGTTTTCTAGGAGGAAATTCAATGTTAAAGAGATTATTTGATTCATCAATAAAAGAGTTAAAAAATTCAGAAAAAATTGCAGATAAAGTAATAGCTTTAGAGTCCAAATATAGAAGTTATTCAGACGAGGATTTGAAAGCAAAAACTATTGAATTTAGAGAGTTATTAGCTAATGGTAAAAGATTAGATGATATCATAGTTGATGCTTTTGCGGTAGTAAGAGAAGCTGCATATAGAGTAACAGGAGAATTGGCTTATAAAGTACAGATAATGGGTGCTTGTGTTTTACAGGGCGGTAATATTGCGGAAATGAGAACTGGTGAGGGTAAAACATTAACGGGTGTTCTTACAGCTTATTTAAATGCTTTGCCAGGTAAAGGTGTTCATATTATAACTGTAAATGAGTATTTGGCTGCGCGTGAGACAGAAGGTTCATATGGAGAAGTTTATAAATTCTTAGGCTTGACTTTAGGTTTAAATATCAGAGCTTTAACAAAGGCAGAAAAACGAGAAGCATATGCATGTGATATTATGTATTCTACAAATTCTGAAGTTGGATTTGATTATCTAAGAGATCATATGGTTATTTATAAAAAGGATATGGTTCAAAGACCATTAAATTTTGCGATTATTGACGAGGTCGACTCTATCTTAGTGGATGAGGCAAGAACTCCTTTAATTATATCTGGTGGTCAAAAGAAAACTCAGAGTATGTATAAACAAGCTGATATGGCAGTTAAGACTTTAAGGGATGATACGGATTATGAAATTGATGTAAAAGCTAAAGGTATTCAATTGACTGATTCGGGAATGAGTAAGATTGAAAAATTCTTTGGAATTGATAACTTATATGATTTAAAATTTGTTAGTTTATTACATAGAGTAAACAATGCATTACGTGCTAACTATATAATGGCAAAAGATGTTGATTATGTTGTACAAGAAAGCCAAGTAATAATAGTAGATCAATTTACTGGACGTTTAATGCAAGGTAGACAATTCAGTGAAGGGTTACATCAAGCATTAGAAGCTAAAGAGAACGTTGAAGTTAAAAAAGAAACAACTACTATGGCGACCATTACTTATCAAAATTTCTTTAGAATGTATAAAAAGTTATCAGGAATGACAGGTACGGCAAAAACAGAGGAAGAAGAATTTAGGAACATTTATAATATGTATGTTGTGGAAGTTCCAACTAATAAACCTATCATTAGAAAAGATATGCCTGACTTGTTATTTGCAACAATGGAAGCAAAATATAAGGCTATTGCGAAAGAAATTAAAGAACGCCACGTAAAAGGGCAACCAATTCTAGTTGGTACTATCTCGATAGAAACAAGTGAGTTATTATCAAGACTATTAAATAAACACGGTGTTAAGCATGATGTGTTGAACGCTAAACAGCATGAACGAGAAGCTGATATCATTCTAAATGCTGGTCGAAAGGGCTCAGTAACGATCGCAACAAACATGGCAGGTCGTGGGACTGATATCAAATTAGGTGAAGGTGTTATTGAACTTGGTGGATTAGCAGTAATCGGAACAGAAAGACATGAGTCTCGCCGTATTGATAATCAGTTAAGAGGTCGTTCGGGTCGACAAGGTGATCCTGGTTACACTAGATTTTATTTGTCTGCGGATGATGAACTAATGGTTCGATTCGGTGGAGATAGATTTAAAATGTTAGTAGAAAGATTATCTGGTGCTGGCTCTGAAAAGCCTATTGAATCTAAAATGATCTCAAAGACAGTTGAGTCCGCTCAAAAGCGTATTGAAGGTAATAACTTTGATCAACGTAAAACAATACTTCAATACGATGAAGTTATTAGAAAACAAAGAGAAGTAATTTATGGTCAAAGAGAGGAACTATTAATCAGTGAAAATGTTGATGATATAGTATTTGGAATGATAGATAATTGTATAACTGATATTGTTTATCAATACCAAGGTGATTCTGAGTTCAATTATGAATCTTTAGTAAAAAAAGTAGATGGCGATTTATTTGTTCCAAACACGTTATCACTTGAAGATATTGATGAATTGGGGATTGATGAAGTTAAGGATGTATTAACTGATACTGTTAAAGAAATACTAACGAATAAAACAAGTAAATTTTCTAAAGAAGTATATAATGAATTCTTGAAGGTAGTTACTTTAAGAGTTCTAGATACTTATTGGACTGAGCACATAGATCAAATGAGTGCTTTAAGACAAAGCATTAGACTTCAAGCCTACGCACAAGTAAATCCGTTAAGGGAGTATCAAAATATTGGATTCCAAATGTACAATGATTTGATATCTAATATTTCTAGAGATGTGACTAAATTTATTTTAAGAGCTGAAGTTAGAAGTAATCTAGAAAGAAAACAAGTTGCGAAGCCAACCAGAGAAATTTCTGGAAAAGAGGATCAATCAAAAAGAAAACCAGTTACTAGTAAAAAAGTAGGAAGAAACGAGCCTTGCCCATGTGGTTCAGGAAGAAAGTATAAACAGTGCTGTGGTAAGTAATCTTATATAAGGGAGGGTTTGTTAGTGGAGAAATATGAAATAAATAAATATATAAACATCTTTCAAAATAAGATTAATGCATTTACTGGTATTATAGACTTAGATAAACAAAAGAACATAATAAAAGAATTAGAAACTAAGATGAGTGATATTAACTTCTGGAATGATTCAGTTAGTGCTAAAAAAACTGTAAATGAGCTTAATAATGCTAAAGAAAAAATATCTGGGCTTGAGGAAGTTATAGGTGACTTTAATGAAATATTAGAGTTTATCGAGCTAGATGATGAATCTTTACATAATGATTTAGTCGAAAGTATTTTAAGTTTAGATGAATTGATTAATAAACTAGAGATTAGTATTCTTTTATCAGATAAATATGATTCAAATAATGCTATACTAGAGATTCATCCAGGTGCTGGAGGAACAGAGAGCCAGGACTGGGCTAGAATGCTTTATGATATGTACTTAAAATATACTGATAAGAAGAAATTCAAGGTAGAAGTAATAGATTATATTAACGATGAGAAAGCTGGCTTGAAAAGTGTTTCATTATTAATTACCGGAAAAGACGCATATGGATATTTGAAATCTGAAGCTGGTGTTCATAGATTAATTAGAATATCACCATTTGATTCAAACTCTAGAAGACATACATCTTTTGCATCGGTTGATGTAACACCTGAAATTGATGATTCTATTACTATTGATATTAATGAAGATGATTTGAGGATAGATACTTTCAGAGCTAGTGGTGCTGGGGGACAGCACATTAATACAACTGATTCAGCTGTAAGGATAAAGCATATCCCTACTGGACTTACAGTAAGTTGTCAAAGCCAAAGAAGTCAGTTAGCTAATAGAAAGAAAGCTATGGACTTACTTAAGGCTAAGATTTATAAATTAAGAGAAGACGAATTAGAGGAAAACTTAAAAAATATCAGTGGAGAAAAGATGGAAATAGGTTGGGGGAGCCAAATAAGATCATATGTTCTACATCCTTATAGTTTGGTTAAAGATCATAGAACTAATTATGAAGTTGGAAACCCAGATAAAGTACTTAATGGAGAACTTGATGATTTTATTAACGAATATTTAAGAAATAGGGCTAGATAAGATGAATAAAAGAGTTTTTGAATATGTAATGATTACTTTAGGTGTTACTGCAATGGGATTTGGATTTCACTTCTTTAATGCACCTTATAACTTAGTAATTGGAGGAGTGTCTGGTATTGGGATTATTGTAAAGGAGTTATTTAATCTTGATCCAGTACTATCAATTTTAGTATTAAATATATTATTTCTATTATTAGGACTTTTGGTATTTGGGAAAGGTTTTTTCTTAAAGACAATTTATGGATCCTTACTTTTCCCGCTTTCAATTTATTTAATAGATTTACTAGATAAACTTTATGATGTATCCCCGATTACAAATGATGTCTTGCTTGCGGTGATTTTTGCAGCTTTATTAATTGGGATTGGGTTAGGAATAGTTTTACGTTTTGGTGGAACGACTGGAGGTATGGATATCCCTCAAAAGATTCTTCACCAATATTTAAAAATTCCATTTTCTTATGTAATGTACGTAGTTGATGGAATTATTATAGTTTTAGGCTCAATTGTATTTGGTTTAGAAATAGGACTATATTCTTTACTAAGTATGCTTTTAATTGGTAGGTTTGTTGATCTTGTATTGATAGGTGGTAAGAATCGTAAGAGTGTATATATAATTACGAATTACCCTGACGAGATTAAGCAATCTATTTATGATTCTATAAGACGTGGAGTATCTGAAGTTCCAATAGTTGGTGGGTTTTCAAAGGACAAAAAAACAATGTTGTTATGCGTTGTTGAAAATAGAGAATATTATAGTATAGTAACAATAATTAATCAAATTGATAAAAACGCATTTGTTTTTGTTAACAATTCTTCAGAGGTGTTGGGAGAAGGATTCTATGGTTAAAATATTAAAGATTGAATTAAAGGGAACTAAATACATAGTTACTACAGAGGACGGAGAATATAAATTTACTGAAGATGTAATTATTAAGTATATAATCTCAAAAAACAAACAATATAGTAAAGAACAATTCGCTGAAATTGTTTCTTTTTCAAATGAGAGTATGTTTTATAATAAAGCACTCAAATTTCTCTCTTATAAAGATCGTTCAACTCACGAGGTTAGAGAGTACTTAATTAGTAAAGGCTGTATTGATACTAAACCAATTTTGAATAAACTTAAAGATAATAAATTGTTAGATGATTCAAGATATGCACTTAATATGCTAGAGTCTGTGATTTATAATAAAAAAGGACCCATTTATCTTAAACAGCAACTAATATTAAAGAAAATTAGTGAAGAACTAACTAATGAAATGATTGAGAAATATAGTTACAAGCAGAGAATGGATAATTTGAATCTATTAATTGATAAGGAGCTTGGTAAAAGATATGTTTCATCTTTTAAGAAGTATCTGAATCAACTAAGAAGTAGATTATCAAGAAGTGGATTTAAATTAAATGAAATAAATGATGTTTTAAGTGATAGAATAGATGAAATTAAAGATAATATAGATGAGGATATCTCACTTTTAAAAGAATATCAAAAGTTAGAGAGTAAGGATTTACCAAAGCATAAATTGATTGCTAAGCTGTGTGGTAAAGGGTTTGATTATCAAAATGTAAAAAATATTGTCAATAAATAGTAATTCTTAGAATAATTTCGGATTTCTTGGGGAAGATATGCGTACACTACACTTAAAGGAGTAACTATGCATACTAGAAGAAGAAAAAAAAAGGATGTTGAGTTCTCAAACGAAATGCTTGTTAGAGGTAATAACATCGATCCAAAAGTGAAAAAAGAGATTGACAAAAAAATAAAAAATGATAAAATTAATAAGCAATTAAATAATTCTTCAGGGCAGGGTGAAATTCCCGACCGGCGGTTATAGTCCGCGAGCGTAAGCTGATCTGGTGTAATTCCAGAACCGACAGTAAAGTCTGGATGGTAGAAGATATACTTTTTGTGTAAGATTCGTCCGAAAGAATTAATTTCTTGCGGATATTTTTTTATTCAAGGAGGTAATTATGAAAGATTTTTTTAGAAAGAACAGATTATTTTTTGGTGTTGCGGTGGTATTATTATTAGTTTCATTCTTTGTTAAAATTGTTTTTAGCAAAGAAAATTGGTCAGGAAGCATAGTTTATGAGGGTATGACTGGCGTTAAAGAGTTTTTGAATTCGCTTGGTGGTAATACAATTTTGAATTACTTTATTGTTGGGTTTTTAATTGTTCTAGCAATAATTATTCTAGCTACACTCTTTACTAAAATATCTGATTCAAACAGTGAGATGTCAGATGTGAAAAAACTATCATTAGTAGGTATATTTAGTGCACTTGCATACATCTTTATGTTTTTTGGAATACCATTTATCCTTCCATTTTTAAAGGTTGAAATTAGTGTAGTGATAATAATTCTTGTAATGAGCTTTGTAGATTATAAGAGTGGAATTTTAATTGCGTTAATTATTAGTGTACTTGATTTTCTTGTTAAAGGATCAGCAGTTGGATATCCAATAGATCAATTTGCATATTTTATTGCCGCATTCTTCTTCATTACTCCAATTTTCTTTATTAAAAGAAAAACTAAAACTAATAAAGGGATTGCAGTTGGATTAATTACATCAACACTTATTACTACAGTGATTATGGTAATTCTGAATTATATTTGGATTCTACCGGTTTATATTAAGTTATATGGATTAGACTCTATTACTCAATATGCAAATGCCGTTGATGTGAATTTAGGAAGTGCTAATCAAGAATTTATCTGGGTAGCAGTTACTTTTGGAGCTTTCAATCTTGTTAAATGGGGGATTGTAGCTGTTATTGGATACATTTCTTTAAGAACTACAGGACCATTAATTAAATCTTTGTCAAAATAAATATAGGCTCTATGTAATGCACCCCAAAATCCGGAAATGGATCAGGGGTGTTTTTAAATGGCAAAATATAGTGTACAATTTAAGAGAAAAATTTTGAATTACTATGAACAGTATGGCCAAGCTGCAACAGTGAAAAAGTTTAATGTCCATGGGCCTACTCTTCATAGATGGAAACGGAAAAGTGAGACTGTAGGATTTATGAGAAAGAAAAATAAGACATATACTCAACATGAAAAGCTGGATATCTTAACTTACTATTGGAAGAATGGAATAAGTCAAACTGAATTGAAGTTTGATATAAATTGTGGAGTAATTCATAATTGGGAACGATTGTTTAGAGAATATGGCGTTGAAGGATTAGCTTATGATGGAAGAGGTAGAAAGCCTAAAGACCTAGGACCAAAAAAGATGTGAACAAGGATAAAGACTTATTAGATGAAGTTCAGTATCTTAGGATGGAGAATCTTTACTTAAAAAAGCTGGACGCCTTGGTTCAAGAACGGGAAGAGCGAGAATTGAAGAAAAAATCAAAATAGTATATGAACTAAGGCAAGATTATGAGTTTAAAATATTGCCGCTTCTTGAAATAGCAGAATTGGCTAAATCAACTTACTACGATGGGGTTAAACGTTTCGATAGAGTAGATAATGATAAGTTTTTAAAGGACAAGATTATAGCTGTTTATAATGAAAATTTAGGTAGATACGGTTATAGAAGATTAACTATAGCTTTAAATAAAGATATAGATGTAATTGAAACTTATGGCAATATTAATCACAAAAGAGTACAGAGACTAATGAAAGTATTGGGTCTTAGAGCTAAAATAAGAGTTAAGAAATATAGATCATATAAGGGTAAAGAAGGTGTAATAGCTCCTAATATACTTGATAGAGATTTTACTTCTCATAAATCTGAAGAAAAAATGGTTACAGATGTAACTGAGTTTAGAGTGTGTAATAAGAAAATATATTTATCACCACTAATTGACTTAAACACTTCTGAAGTGGTAAGTTATTCAGTTAGCACATCACCAAGTGTATCTTTTGTCATGGAAATGATGGAAAAAGGATTAACTAAGAAACAATATGATAATTTAACAATACACACAGATCAAGGATTTCAATATCAGAATAACAGGTATCAAAATTTTTTAGGATATAAAGGAATAAAGCAAAGCATGTCTAGAAAAGGTAATTGTTTTGATAATGCAAAAGCAGAAAACTTTTTCTCACAACTGAAAGCAGAATTTTTTCATATTAATCAGTTTAAGTCCATAGAAGAATTCAAGTTAGGATTAGATAAATATATAAATTATTATAATAACAAAAGAATCGTAACAAAACTAAAAATGGCACCTGTTGAGTACAAGTACCATCAATTAGCAAATATTTAATTTTAAAATTTATTCCGGATAATAGGGGTCAGTACACTATGAGCCTATAATTTTTTTTAGGATATTAACAACACCATTTTCATTATTCGTATCAGTTACAAGATTAGCTAAATCCTTTATTGCATCTCTGGCATTACCCATTGCAACTCCATAATTAGCATATTGAATCATTTCAATGTCATTACCACCATCTCCAACAGCGATGGTTTGTTCAATTGGTATATTATAATACTTTCTAACTACTTCTAGTGAAGTTGCTTTACTTGCGTAAGGTGTGTATAATTCAACAACAGTATAATCCTTTCTACTTTCTGAGTGCCATATTCTAAAGCCAAGTAAATCGTGATAGTTATTATTTATAAAGTTTTCAAACTCAGAAACAATTTCTTTATTAATGAAAAATACTGCACCACTAAGTGGTTCGCTGATTGTTTCACTTAAATCACCCACTACTAATTCATCAACATTTTGACTAAGCCATTTTATTAGTCCTTCATTCTCTTTGTATAAATAAACTTTATCTTCTATTTCGCAAAATCCATTAATTATATCATCCTTGAAGTGTTTAAATGTATTTGTAAGATACTCATGATTCATCTTGTAAGAGTAATTTGGAAAGTCGGTATTGCTAGGGTGATGTAAAGAAGATCCGCTGTAATTAGCAATTGGAGTATTTAATTCTAACTGGTCATAAATTGGTTTAGAAGTTCTGAATGGTCTACCAGTCTGTAGAGTTACGATATGTCCCCTTCTTGAAAGAATTTTTATATATTCTTCTGTTTCTTTTGAAATTTCACCTTTATCATTTAAAATTGTTCCATCAATATCAAGTCCAATAAGATATTTCATATTTATAGCCTCCCTTCAACAGTAATAATATATTATCAATAAATACTCTCTATGTCTAGTTGTTAATACTATTAGATTATTGTATAATTTAGATTAGGAGAAGATATTATGTTTGATTCATTTGAATGGGAAAAATTAATAAATATTTTTAATGTATCTGCTTTTTTGATTGGGATATTCCTAGGTCTTTTTATAGCTGGATTTGTGTACGCTATATTAGTCATAGGTGCAATTAAGAAATCTGAAAAAATTATTTTAAGAAAGCCTAAAAATACGGATCAAGCAGAATGTTTGAAGTTCGTAAGGCAGGCTAGACATGATTACAGGAAGAGAAAGAGACGCAAATCAATGAGCGAGAGATTTACTCTAGCAAAAGATTTAGCGGAGCGGATTTCTTATGAAATAGCTAGATTTCACTTTCCAGATTCAAAACAACCATTTTTAGAAATATCAACTTATGAAGCATTAGAAAGTATTAAGTATATATGTTCAAGGATTGAACAGATATTAGAAAGAAAGCCATTAAACCAACTGAAGGATTTAAGTGGTATTCAAGTATTAGCGATGTTTGAGTTTAAAGAAAAGATGGAAGAAAATAAGACTTTGAAATTAGCAAAGATTGCTAATGATTCAACATTACTAAAAGCCGCGAAAAGTGCAATTAGTTTACTTAGTCCAGCATACCTAGTTAGAAGAACTGTTGTGAATTCAACTATTAACTTATCTATTGATACATTATGTTTAGTATTTATAAATATTGTAGGTGAAGAAGTATATAAATTATATAGTAAGCAACTTTTTGAAGATAATGAGATTGAAGAATTATTAGTGGAAGGACTGGATATAGATGTTCAAGAAAAAAGAAAAGAAGCATAAGCCAGAGGCTATAAAGACTCCATTTACTATTCCTGAAATAAAAGGTAAAACTAAGAAAAATAATTATAAATCATTTGTGAGCCCATATTTTGGAGATAATGTCAAGGACGAATTAATTGTTCCAAAGAGTACTCTTAAAGGCGACATCAATGAAAGATTTGATGTTTTTCGTTCTGAGAGAAAAATTAAAGAAGAAAAAAAATATAAAGAGTTTAATATTCTTTCATCTGATGACGTAAGACAAATGCTAAATAAAAAAGGTAGAAATGATTCTGTTAGCACCGAGAGATTTCAAAAACTTGAAGAGAAAACTGAGGAGGAAGAAGTATCTATTTCTATTCCATTTGGATTACGAGATGAGTTGGATGAAGAAAATAAAGAAAATGAAGAGATTAAGTCTAAGGAGGATGTGTATGAGCATATTGAATTAGATGAAAATATCCCACCAGAAGAAAAAGAAGAAGCAGTCCCCGATGATATATTAAACTTCTTATTCGGTGAGGAAGAAACTGAAGTCTCAAGTAGTAAATCTCAGAAAGTAAGTAATGAAGTTAAGAAAGAGACTACTAATCTAGAAGACAGTGAAAGTGATTCTACTTTTAGAAACAAACATGCATATCAAAATTATCAGAATCCAAGCTTAGATTTACTCAAATATCATGATGATAATGGTGAAGATGATGCTGAATACTTATATGAACAAGAACAAATTATTAATAACACGTTAGAACAATTTAGAGTTGGAGGAAGGGTTGTTAATTATACTCATGGGCCAACTGTCACTCAATACGAAGTGAAATTAGATAGTGGTGTTATAATCAGTAAGTTAACTAATATAGCTTCTAACTTAAAAATGAATTTAGCTGCGATAGATATACGTATTGAAGCACCAATTCCTGGAAAGACTACTATAGGTATTGAAGTTCCTAATAAAGTTAAAAAACTAGTCAATTTCGGAAATTATATAACTAAGGAATTTATTGAAAACTCAAAACCACTAGAAGTTACCTTAGGTGTAGATTTAGGTGGAAATGTCATTAATGCTGACATTTGTAAAATGCCACACGGATTAATTGCAGGAGCGACAGGAAGTGGAAAATCTGTTTGTATTGATACTATTCTAATGAGTTTATTACTAAAAGCTAATCCCAAGGATTTGAGATTAATACTAATTGATCCAAAAAGAGTAGGACTAGCTGCCTATAGTAAAATACCTCATTTAGCATCTCCAATTATCCATGACTCTAAAGTTGCAGCTCAGTGTTTAAAATGGGCTGTAGATGAAATGGAAAGAAGATATAATTTACTATTTAGTGTTGAGGCAAGAGATTTAGATAGTTATAATAAAAAGATCAAAGAAAGAACAAATGAAGGATTCGAGCACTTACCTAATATTGTAATTGTTATAGAAGAGATGGCGGACTTAATGAGTCAAGCCTCAAGTGATGTAGAACAATTTGTAATGCGAATCGCTCAAAAGGCTAGAGCTGCTGGGATTTATATGTTAATTGCTACACAAAGGCCAAGTGTTGATGTGATTAAGGGTTCTATTAAGTCAAATATTCCTACTCGTATAGCTCTTAAAGTCGCTTCGAATACTGATTCGATGACGATTATTGATTTTGGTGGAGCAGAGAGTTTACTAGGTAATGGAGATATGCTATTTTCATTCGCTGGGCTACCACTTAAACGACTACAAGGAGCATTCGTTTCTGATGATGAAATTGATAGTGTAACGAAATATTTAAGTCAGTATGATAAAGATTATTTATTTACCACTGATTCTTTATTAGTTGAAGTAGAAAAATCAAATAGAAATAATGATCTAGATGATATATTTGTTGATGTGGCTAAGTATTGTATAGAAAATAATTATGCGTCAATAAATAAAGTTCAACGCGAATTTAATATTGGATATAATCGTGCGAGTGAGATTTTTGCTCAATTAGAAGAAAATGGGATTGTTACATCTCCTAATAGTAAAAATCCAAGAAAAGTTATTATTGATATGGATGCATTTTATGATAGATTTGGAGATTAGACAATGGAAAAAAAGATAATAAGAATGGCCAATAGGATGTTAGTCTTTTCAATACTAATTTTAGTGATTGATTTATTTAATTCTAATTTAGTTGCTGAGTTTTATAGCTTGTTAGTTTATGTATTAGGTCTTAGTGGTATTATAATTAGTTTGATTTTGAGATATTTTTCTGGTACTAACTTAATCAAGCAAAGAATGTATGAACTTATTGATACAATAAGCGTAGTTTGGACGTTCTTCTTAGTGTTCTATGCAGTTACTAGTTTTGTAGCTTATCCAGCTAAGGTAAATGGAAGTAGCATGGAGCCTAATTATAAAGATAAAGACATAATATTCATTTGGCATTTGGCATTACAACCTGATAGGTTTGATGTCGTGTTTGTTAATGTATCCGATGAAGACTATTTTCATCCAAGTGACGAATATTTCTTAAAAAGAATTATTGGTCTACCTGGAGAGAGAGTAGACTATATAGATAATGATTTATATATAGACGGGAAAATGGTAGAGACAGACTTTTTGACTAACACTATGACTAATGATTTCACTTTCGAGGAAGTCTGTATAATTAAGAATAAAGATGAATTATGTAATTATAATGTAATACCTAAAGATTATTATTTTGTTTTAGGTGATAACCGCAGTAACAGTACAGATTCAAGGAGAATTGGGTTAGTACATAAAAGTGATATTTTTGGAAAAACAATTTTCAATTTATCGAAGGTAGTAAGATAATATGGATAGAGTAATTCAGTGGTATCCTGGTCATATGCAAAAGGCCAAAAGGCTTATGACAGAGAAAATGAATTTAATAGATGTGGTTTTTGAACTTGTGGATGCAAGAATTCCTTTTTCAAGTACTAATCCATTTGTTAATGAAATAATAAAAAATAAGCCTCGAGTAGTTTTACTTAATAAGGCTGATAAAGCAGATGAAAGAAAAACGAAAGAATGGATTAAGTATTATCAATCTATTGGTGTTATTGCTTTAGCAATAGATTCATTAAATGGTGATGGAGTCAATAAAATAATAAATGGAGCAAAAACCGCATTAAAAGAAAAAATTGAAAAAGATAAAGCAAAAGGACTAAAAGAAAAGTCTATTAGAGCTTTAATTGTTGGGATTCCAAATGTAGGAAAATCAACTTTAATAAATCGACTAGCAAAACGTAAAGTTGCGAAGATTGGTGATAGACCGGGAGTGACAAAATCTGAACAGTGGATTAAAGTAGGAAATGAATTAGAGTTACTTGATACACCTGGTATTTTGTGGAATAAGTTTGATGAAGTTGAGACTGGTTATAGACTGGCTTTAACTGGAGCAATAAAAGATGAGATACTACCAATTGATGATGTTGTTATTTATGGTATAAAGTATTATGCGAAAAATCATCCAAATAGAATAATCAAAAGATATAATCTATCTCAAACAGATGATCCTATTACTGTATTGGATGAAATAGGTAAATCAAGAGGGTGTTTAAGGGGTAGAGAGATTGATTATGAGCGTGTTTATACTATTTTTTTGAATGATTTAAGAGGAGATAGATTAGGGAGAATAACTTTAGATGATGTACCAGTTTGAAAATGAATTATATAGTAAAGGACTTAGATATATTGCTGGTGTAGATGAAGTAGGCCGAGGTCCTTTAGCTGGACCTGTTGTTGCCGCTGCAGTTGTTTTAGATAAAGATATAATTATTGAGGGATTAGATGACTCTAAAAAGTTATCGGAAAAGAAAAGAAAATATCTATTTGATCAAATTAATTTATACGCTTTGGAAGTAGAATATTGTTTTATTTGGCCTAATGAAATTGATCAAATTAACATACTTGAGGCAAGTAAAAAGGCAATGATGAACTCGATTAACTCCTTGAAGAACTGTGATCATATTTTAATTGATGCTGTTAAACTCGACTATGAGAATTCAACGAGTATTATAAAGGGAGATTCTAAAAGTGCAAGTATTGCTGCAGCAAGCATTATTGCTAAAGTTATTAGAGATAGATACATGGTCGAATTAGGTAAAAAATATCCAAGTTATGATTTTGAAAATAATAAAGGCTACGGAACAAAAAAACACATTCTAGCTCTAGAAGAGTTTGGAGCAATAGATGAGGTTCACCGTAAAAGTTTTGCACCTGTTTCAAGACTAAATCAGGTTAAGTTTAATTTTTAAGAGAAATATATAAATGTATAGTAATTATTTAAGTAGTATTAATACTACTTTTTAATTTATTTGACAAAAGTGTTGACATTACATAAAAATATGATTATAACTAATTATGCAAGAGAGGATGATATAATGAACGTTGTGATTGTAGAATCTCCATCTAAGGCAAGTACGATTGGAAAGTATCTTGGTAGTGACTACAAAGTATTATCGAGTGTAGGTCATATTCGAGATTTGGCTATCTCAGGTCCAGGTGGATTAGGTCTAGATATAGAAAACAACTTTAAACCTAAATATGCAAATATTAAAGGTAAAGAGAAAATTATAAAAGAGTTAAAGAGTGCTATTAAGAATGCTGACAAAGTATTTTTGGCTACCGACCCTGATAGGGAAGGAGAGGCAATTAGTTGGCATATTTTTGAAGTGCTTAAATTAAAAAGCGAATTAACTAACAGAGTAGTATTCAACGAAATAACGAAGAACGCAGTTATAAACTCAATTAATAATCCAAGAAAAATCAATATGGAATTAGTTAAATCTCAAGAAACAAGACGAATAATAGATCGAATAATTGGATTTAAACTTTCAAACTTACTTCAAAGAAAAATTAATTCAAAATCAGCAGGACGTGTACAAAGTGTTGCATTAAAACTAATTGTTGATCTAGAGAAACAAATTTTAGCATTTGTTCCAGAAGAGTATTGGGAAGTAAAAGCCAATTTTGATGGTCTAATTGCAAAGTTATCAAAGTATAAAAAGAAGACTTTAAAATTAACTAATGAAAAAGAAGTTAATGAGGTCTTAGATTCGCTAGGTGAGGATTTTATAATCGAAGAAATCCAAAAGTCTGATAAAAAGAAAGCTAGTAGAGCTCCATTTATCACATCAACCCTTCAGCAAGAAGCCTCTAATAAACTTAATTTTGGTGCTAAAAGAACAATGATGATAGCTCAAAAATTATATGAGGGTATAGAGATTGGTGGAGAAGTAGTTGGTCTTATTACTTATATGCGTACCGATTCTACTCGATTAAGTAAAGAATTTATATCAACCCTTAAGACTCACATAACTAATAATTATGGTGAGAACTATTATAAAAACTATTTCATCAAGAATAAGAAAAACGTTCAGGATGCACATGAAGCTATAAGACCAACATTCATTAAGTTACATCCAGAAGAAATTAAGAAGTACTTAAAGAATGATGAGTACAAACTATATAAATTAATTTATAATAGAGTGGTTGCTGCTTTAATGTCTGATGCAATCTATGAAGAAACTAAACTTAATATTGTTAATAATGATTATTTATTTAATGTAGCGGGTAAAGTTCTCAAGTTCGATGGATTTACTAAAGTTTACGATTATGATAGTGAAAAAGATAAGTTACTTCCTAAGTTCGAAGAAAATCAAATATTAAAAACAAATGAAGTAATCCCAGAACAAAAGTTTACTAAACCATCAACTAGATTTACTGAAGCAAGACTTATTAAAAAAATGGAAGAATTAGGGATAGGTAGACCGAGTACCTATGCACAAACTATGGATACTATCAAGAAGAGAAATTATGTTTCTATTGAAGAAAAGAAATTCATTCCTACTCAACAAGGAATAATGACTACAGATAAATTAGATGAATTTTTTAAAGGAATAATAAATGTTGATTATACTGCTAAAATGGAAGATACTCTTGATAAAATAGCAGTCGGAGAGAGTGAAGGTACGGGAGTTGTTGGTGAATTTTATAATGAGTTCATTCCTCTGGTAGAAAATGCATTTGAGAAGATGGAAAAGTTGCCACCTAAGAGTGCAGGAAGGGATTGCCCTGAATGTGGATCTGAGCTTGTTGTTAGAAACGGCAGATACGGTGAGTTTGTAGCTTGTAGTAATTTTCCTACTTGTAAATTCATAGAAAAGGAAGAGAAGAAGGAAGTAATCTCAACTGGAGTTCAATGTCCAAAATGTAAAAAAGGGGAAATGGTTGAGCGAACTGCTTTGAAAGGAAAAAACAAAGGGAAGAAGTTTTATGCTTGTAATAATTTTCCTAAATGTAAAAATCTTTTAACTTATAAACCAACAGGAGAGTTATGCCCTGAATGTGATAGTTTATTAGTTGATTCTCCAAATGGAATAATTTGTAGTAATAAAAGTGAATGCGGATACGAAAAATAAGATAGTATGACTATCTTTTTTTTTGGAGGAAATATGGGATTTTTAATTTTAGGTACTGTGGTTTTTCTTATAAGCTTATTTTATATAATTACGTTTTCTAAAGATGGATTATTCGAATATGAAGAAAACCTTACCAAGGAGTAAGTCTTTTATTCATACTTATATAATGTACAACTTTATCTCCTTGTCTATAAGCGATGATTCATCATATGCATCAGTTCCACAACAAAGTCTAGATTCTTGTCCTTAAATTTAGTAGAACATGAATAATCTGTTTATTTTATATTCTTTTCTTATCAGAAAATATATATATTTTAATAGGTGATAAAATGGATAAGTTCTATTTAATAGGCATTAAAGGTTCAGGAATGAGCTCACTGGCAAACATCCTTTATGACTTAGGATATGTTGTTGAAGGCTCTGATAAATCTGATCATTTCTTTACTGAAGATTTATTAAGAGAAAAGCAAATTGTTATAAATGAATATTCAGAAAATAATATTAAGGAAGGCTTTATATATATAAAGGGTAACTCAGTAGACAATGAAGAAGTGATGTGTGTAAAAAACAAAGGGTATAAAATGTATTCTTATAATGAGTTCATTAATGACTTTTTCAAAGGAGTTAAAATAGCTGTTTCTGGTACACATGGAAAAACTACTACATGTATGATGATAGCTCATATATTAAAGAGTTATTATAAGACAACTTATTTGGTTGGTGATGGAACAGGTGTTGGAGAAAGAGAGTACACTCATTTTGTATTTGAAGCATGTGAATATAAAGATCATTTCTTAGCTCATAATGTAGATTATGGAGTAATTACTAACATAGACTTTGATCATCCCGATTATTTTAATAGTCTTTCGGATGTTCAAAACTCTTTTGATAAATTCTCTTTGAAAGCTAATGAGGTAGTAATAAATGGAAAACACAATGTAAAAAACAATAATCAGACCTCATTTGGATTTAGTAATAATTATGATGTATCATGCAAAGTACTTTATAAAGATGAAATGGGTTATAAAATAAAGATTGACTATGGGGAATCTATAGAACTATTCTTACCATTTTATGGAGAGTATATGATTGAAAACTTCTTAGCTACATTTACTCTTTGTCTAGTCTTAGGTATACCTATTGATCATATTAATAAGGAAATATTAACTTTTCGATTGCCTAAGAGAAGGTTTACGGAGTATCTAATAAACAGTCAAGTGGTTATAGATGATTATGCACATCATCCGAACGAAATTAAAGCAAGTTTATCAGCTATAAGACAAAAATATAGTGATAAGTTGATTGCACTAACATTTCAACCGCACACTTATTCAAGGACAAGAATGTATAAAGATGAATTTGTAGAGATTTTATCTACAGTAGATGTTTTGTTTATTGATTCAGTTTTTTCTTCTGCTAGAGAATTAGAGTCTAATGAAGAAATTCTTATAGATTTAATAGAAAATTCTAATAAATACTCTTTAAATGAGTTGGGGCCATTCATCGGAAAAAAGGATTATATTTTAGTTTTTATGGGAGCAGGTGATATAAACAATGAAATAAACAAGTTATATATAGATAATCATTGTTGTTTTTGATATAATGTAGTACCGAGGTGATTACATGAAAAAGAATAAAACAACTATATATAGCGTAGCAAACAAAGCTCAAGTATCTTTAGCAACTGTATCAAGAGTATTAAATTATCCTGAAAAAGTTAAAGAAGAAACAAGGAAAAGAGTTCTAGAAGTTATTGAGGAACTAGATTATCGTCCAAATGCAATAGCAAGAGGCTTAGCTTCAAGAAAATCAACGTTTATAGGTATTATAGTACCTGATTTTTCGAGAGGGAGTGTTGCGGAGGCTATTAATGGTATTTGTAAATTAGCAAATTCTTATGGTTATCAAATTATGGTGTTTCCTGCTGAAGGTGAAAACCGCGTAGCTAAGGATGTTTGGTCAGATGTAATTGCTTCTCAAGTTGATGGAGTGCTTTATTTAAATGATTTGCTTATAGAAGAAGATTTAGATCATATTAAGAAGATGAATATTCCAGTTGTTATAGCGAGTAATGTTGTTGACGATAGTGAAATAGCAAGTGTTAATGTTGATTATTATGATGCTGCATATACTATTACTAAACTATTAATTGATAGAGGTAGAAAAGATATTTTATTTGCAACTACAGCTAGAATATATTCTATGAATAATGAAAAAGAAAGAGGATACTTAGCTGCGATTGAAGAGGCTGGGTTAAATCCTAGAATCTTAAAAACTTCAGGAAAGCCTAAGTTGAATAAACCGGTTATTAATGAATACTTAGATAATAATAAAATAGATGCTGTTGTTGCGGTAAGAGATTCGATTGCAGTTTCAGTAATGAATATAGCTATCGATAGAGGTTATGAGGTTCCAAATAAACTTGAGGTATATGGATTCCAAAACACAAGAGCTGCCCTTTTATCTAGACCACAATTATCTACAATTGATTCACCAACTTATGAAATTGGGAAAGTTGCGATGGAAATGTTGACAGTGATGATGGAAGATGATAATGTTAAGGAAATGAAAGTATTAGTTCCTTATGGCATAGTTGAAAGAGGAACAACTAAAACTAAATAGACGAAGAATAAGAAGAGTAACTAATATGATGTTAAGTTAAGAGACTTAGTGGTTGGTGGAAACTAAGATTAGCAGTTAGTGAAATACACTTAGGAGTTATTCGTATCTTCTGCGATAAAGGAGGTAGAGTGCATAACATACGTTATGAACTAAGGTGGTACCGCGAAATCATTCGCCCTTAGATTAGGGGCGTTTTTTATTTAATTTAGGAGGAATATTATGAATTTATTTAAAGAATTGGAACTTAGAAATTGTATAGCTCAAGTATCTGATCCTAATATTGAAAATGTTTTGAATAATGAGAAAGTTACTTTCTATTTGGGTATAGATCCAACAGCTGATAGTATGCATGTTGGACATTTGTTTGGCCTTATAAATTGTAGGAGATTACAATTAGCTGGACATAAACCAATAATACTAGTTGGTGGAGCTACAGGTATGATAGGAGATCCATCTGGTAAAAGTGATGAAAGAAATTTACTAACTGCAGACCATATTGATAAAAACGTTCTTGCTTTGAGTAAACAAATCTCTAAACTAATTGATGCTAAAATGGTTAACAATTATGATTGGACAAAAGAGTATGATGTTATTACATTCTTAAGAGATATTGGGAAATACTTTAATATTAATTATATGCTAGCAAAAGAGTCTGTGAAGACAAGACTTGATAATGGAATTTCTTATACTGAGTTTACTTACCAAATAATGCAAGCATTAGATTTTCTTCATTTGTATAAAGATGACAACTGTACTATGCAAGTTGGAGGCACTGAACAATGGGGGAATATAACTGCTGGTCTTGAACTTATTAGGAAACATATAGGACACGAAGCAAAAGCATATGGATTAAATTGGCCTTTAATAACAAAAAGTGATGGAACTAAGTTTGGGAAAACAGCAGGTGGAGCTGTATGGCTTGATCCAAAAAGAACATCTCCATATGAGTTTTATCAGTTTTGGATTAACACTCCTGATGGAGATGTAATAACTTACCTTAAACAATTTACATTCTTATCCTTGGAGGAGATTGATGAAATTGAAAAAGAAATGATAAAAAACCCACATCTAAGAAATGCTCAAAAGATTTTGGGTAAAGAAGTGACTTCTTTAGTTCATAGCGAAAAAGCATATACTGATGCTGTTAGAATAACAGAAGCGTTGTTTAGTGGAAATATTAAAGAATTATCTGCAAGTGAAATAGAAGTAGGATTCAAGGATGTTCCAAGTACCGAGGTTACTGAAGATGTTGGTATTATTGATGCTTTAGTAAATTCGAAATTAGCATCAAGCAAAAGAGAGGCTAGACAATTTTTAAGCAGTAATGCTGTTAGTGTGAATGGAGATAAGGTCTCTGAATTAGATTTTGTTTTAAGAAAAACTGATGCAATTGAAGGAAAGTTCACTGTTATTAAAAGGGGTAAGAAGAAGTACGCTATAGTAAGTTATAAGTAAAAATCCATCCTTATAAGGTTGGATTTTTTTTGTTAGATAATGCCTATTATAACTTGACCGTTATCTGAAACTATTAAGCCTTCTGAACGTAATAGTTTAATTTGAAGATTGAAACTGTATGGATCTTTTATAGAAACTTTCATGCTACTATTGACAACACGGTGCCAAGGTAAGTTATATTTTTTGCTACTTGTATGAAGAATTCTAGCTACTTGTCTTGCGCCATTGGGATTGCCTGCTAGCTCAGCAACTTCCTTATACGATAAAACATTGCCAAACTTTATAGATTTTATAGTTTCTATTATTCTTTCTGAAAAATTCATCTAGTTATAGAACTTCTTGTAGCTTATTTATTAATTCGTCCAATCTATTTATAACTGCGACAAATGGATCTTTTGTAGTTAGGTCTACGCCAGCTTTTTTAACTTGGTCGACAGGATACTCAGACCCACCTGATTTAAGCAATCCTAAATATTTATCTAAAGCACCTTGTTTGCCATTTTTAACATCTTCATATATTTTAAGTGATGCTGCATAACTAGTAGCATATTTATAAACATAGAAAGGTGTATAGAATAAATGAGGTATATATGCCCAAACGAACTCCTTTACTTCCTCATTCTCTAAATCTAAATCATAATACTCTCTATAAAGATTTTTCATTATTGTTGATAGTGCACTATATGTAATTGGATTTCCTTCTTCTACTAACTTATGAGCTTGGTATTCATAATCTGCAAATAAGCTCTGTCGATAGAAGGTACCTAAAATATCATCGATTGCTTGTTGAAGTAATACTATTTTTTCATTATTATCAGTTAAGTTATCGAATAAGTAATCCAATAGCAAATGCTCATTAAATGTTGAAGCTACTTCAGCCACGAATATGGTATAGCCAGCTGTTGCGAATGGCTGAGCTTTACTTGCGAATAATGTATGCATTGAATGTCCGGCTTCATGAGCTACCGTTAAGACATCTCCTAAAGAGTTATCATAATTCAGTAATATGAATGGATTATATCCATAGATACTTGTTGAGTATGCTCCTGTCCTTTTTCCTGGTTTCTCATAAACATCAACTTGACCATCTTGTAATGCGATTTTTGCATATTCATTAAATTCACCTGGGATTTTAGAAGCTGCTTTTTCGAATAATTTAAGAGCTTCTTCGTAAGAATAATTGCTTTTTGATTTAACTAAAGGTAAGAATCTATCATATGTACGATAGTCTGTTATATTAAGAACTTTTTTTCTAAGTTCAATATATTTTTTAATAGGCTTATTGTTTTGTTTTGTAGTGTTAATCAAAGTTAGATAAACTTCTTTAGGAACGTTATCATTAAATAAGTAACTTTCTAAAGAAGAAGAATAGTTCCTAGACTTTGCATTAGCCCAATCAGCTTGAACTCTAGAATCATATATCGCAGCATATGTATTTTTGTGATTAGCGTAATGAGAAAATACAGACTTGAATACATTGAAACGGTCTTCTTGATTTTTTAGTTCAGCTAAATATTTTCTATAATTACTGTTTGTTACTTCAATTTCTTCCCCATTCGACAAAGTAACCATCTCAGAACTATTATCTGCATTTGCTAGCCCTGAATAAAGATTACTAGCTATATTAGATGATTGCGAAAAATTAGCGATAATTGATTCTTTATCTTTATCAAGAATATGTTCTTGCATTCTAAATAAGTTTTCAATTTCAAACTTATACTCTTGAAGTTTCTTGCTTTTTTCAAGAAACTTGTTGATTTTATCTTTTCCAGTACTTAATTTCTCTGGTCTACTAAATGCATTTGCTTGTGTATAATCTGAGTAGACCATCATAATCTCTTTATACTTTTTATCGTTGTGTACATCTTTTGTATTTAAGTCGTTTTGCATATGTGCGTAAACTGCAAGTTTACGTATTTCCTTGAACAAGTTCTCGTTAAATGTATAGTATTCATCAAATGATTTGAATTCACCTAATTTCGTCTCATAATTTTTAAGTTGTTGAATTTGTTTTTTTACTTCATTGAATGAATCACTCCATTCATTCCAACTATTAAATATAGTCGTTAGATCCCATTTTTTTAACATATGTACCTCCTCGTATCAATTATATCATAACTCTATTTTGAGAACAAAAAAGCAGATTGAATCTGCTTTTATCTTTTCCTACCTAAACCAAGTTTATTATTTGCTTTCATGATTTTCTTATACGCAATTTTACTTATTTTGTCACGACCTACATCAAGAATTTCATCAATCTTAGTAGATTTTATGATGTTGTTATATTTTTCTTGAATTGGTTTTATTGTAGCTACAACTATATCTGCCAAATCTGATTTAAATTCTCCGTATCCTTTACCTCTATATTTATCTTCAATTTCTTTGATCGATTTCTTAGTTAAAGTGGAATAAATAGTCATTAAATTAGAGATGCCTGGTTTCTTTTCTAAATCAAATCTTACATCGCTAAAAGAGTCAGTGACAGCACCTTTAATTTTATTCTTAATTCTATTTAGGTCATCAAGTAATAATATATATCCTTTATCTGAATCATCAGATTTACTCATTTTGTTTAATGGATCCTGTAAGTCCATAATTCTAGCGCCTTGCTTTGGAATTACGGGCTCGGGAACTTTGAAGAAATCCCCGTGTCTTGAGTTGAACCTTTGAGCGATATTTCTAGTTAGTTCTATATGTTGTTTTTGATCATCGCCAACTGGTACAAAATCAGCATCGTATAAAATTATATCTGCGGCCATTAACACTGGATATGTAAATAGACTTGCAGTAATTGATTCACCTGCTTGTTTACTAATTTGGTCTTTATATTGAGTCATTCTACCTAACTCTCCAATGTATGAATGACATTCTAGTAAATACGCTAGCTGCGAGTGTGCTGGTATCTCAGACTGGATAAATATAGTCACTTTATCAGGGTCTAGTCCACAAGCAATATAAAGTGCAGTAATATCTTTAATTCTCTTTCTTAATTTTAATCTATCTTGTGGTTTGGTAAGTGCATGTAAGTCAGCTATGAAAATGAACATTTCATATTCATTTTGAAACTCGATAAAGTTTTTAATCGCTCCAATATAGTTTCCAAGTGTTAATTCACCCGTAGGTTTTATTCCTGAAACCATTCTTTTCATTAAAATCATCTCCTTAAATTAAAAAGTCTCTTGCATTTTTGCAAGAGGACGAATTTATCCGTGGTACCACCTCGTTTTAGTCTATGACCCTTAAACCCGTAACGAGGGGAACGTGGTCACCTACGCTCTTCAGTGACCCACTCATGAATCCATTCAATAAATAAAACTTGTTTGTTTTCACCAACCACAAACTCTCTAGAAAGTTTTATTTTATCTACTACTTTCAATCATTGTTTTATTCATTATAACACAGCAATTACTGTTGTCAACGTATTCAAAAGAAGACGTGAAAGGTAAACATAATAATATATAGTTTATTCTAAAATAATATATAAATGACAATTCAGGTGTGAAATTTAGACAGTATAGAGGAAAAATTGAAGAATAATATTGGTTTACTCCAAATTTCGACAATACTTTATTAATGTCTCAGCGTATAATTGGAAGTAATTAGACAAGTAGTTTCTTAGACACTTATTGATTGAAGATACCGGTAGTATACTGATATAAAGTTTGTACTTATTTTAAAGACGGAGTATAGGTAAGCATCATTTAGCAATTAGACTGAAGTAGATAAAAAGAATTCTGCTTTTGTATAATATAAATAGGAGGTGTAAGAATGTCATAACTACATATATAATTCTTGAAATCGAGTGAGAGTTGGTTTTCATATGATTTTATCTCAGTGGTACTTGAAAAATACCGTACATATTATGACTAATATACATTTTTAATACGGAGGTTATATGAAGTCTATATTTAAAAGCTTGATGGATAGGTAAAGTAAGAAATGAAGATTTAGAAGTATAGGTTTGACTTACAATAAAAAAACAAACTACATTGATATTTACCAAAATTAAAAGAAAACGGAATGAAGTTTATAAATATATACAATCTGGATATTGTAAAAACGCTTTCCAAATAAAATTCACAAATTGTTCACACAATATTGGTAAGTTTTACTTTATTGACTTAGGGTTTATATTTTGGTAGAATGTAGTTAATTAACTAAGAGTTAATATAAATTAAAGGGAGGAAACAAAATGAAGAAATTATTAGCTTTAACGCTAGTATTAGGTTTATCTCTATCTTTAGGAGCTTGTACAAGAGAAGTTGAAAAGATAGTAGAAGTTGAAAAAGAAGTTGAAGTTGAAGTTGAAGTTGAGGTAGAGGTTCCTGTAGACGTAGTTGAACCAGAAGGGACTGTACGTGTAGGTAATACTTCTTTCAATGGTCAATTCTTTGATGGTTGGGGAAATTCGTCTTACGATAACAATATTAGAAAATTAGTATTCGGTAATGGTGGATTACTATGTATCGGTGAAGATGCGAAATATCATGCAAACTTTATGGTTGAGAGTTATGAAGATAATGGTATGGAATTCATTTTCCATTTAAAACAAGGTATTCAGTATTCAACTGGTGAAGAATTCACAGCTGATGATGTTATTTATACATATGCATTCTATATGGACGTAGAAGCATTAACTGCTGTAGGTAGTTCTACTTCTTTACCTGAGTATTTAGAAAGTGTTGAAAAAATTGATGAGTATACAGTTAAATTCAACCTTAAAGAGAGAATTTACACTACTTTAGGTACAGTATTTACATATTATATTATCAGTGAAGATCAAATTGAAGAATTTAGACCTGCTGACATTACACCACAACAACATGTGTATGACAGTTTATTAAGTCAACCAGTTGGTATGGGTCCTTATAAACTTGAACAATATGCAGAAGGTCAATTTGTTAAGTTAACTTGGAATCCTTATTATAAAGGTAACTACGCAGGAGATGTACCATCAATTAGAAACGTAGTTGTAAGAGTTGTTTCTGACGTTACTGATATTGATGAATTATTAACTAATAACATTGATATCTTAGCTGGTATTGTTGATGAAGATAAAATTGATGCAGCTAAAGACTCAGCAGGACATACTTTCAATAACTATGACCGTCATGGTTACGGACATATCACATTCCATAATGACTTTGATGTAACTAAATATAAAGAAGTTCGTAAAGCTATCGCTTATGCTACTGATAGAAGAGCATTTATCGCTGATTTCTTAGGTTCTTACGGTAGACCAGTTCAAGGTCCTTATTCTACTAACTTCTCAATGGTAACTCCTGAATTTGAAGCAAGCTTAATTAACTATCAAGCTGATGCTGATAAAGTTGCTGAAGTATTAGAAGCTGAAGGTTGGGCTAAAGGTGATGATGGTATTTATGCTAAAAATGGTGAAAAATTAATCATCAACGTTGCATGTGGTACTAAGTCTTGGAAAGATTCTTTCGCATTAATTTGGGAAGGTTCTGTTGAAGAATACGGTATTCAGTTCAACGTACATCATATCGATTTCGCTGTATTATTAGATCATTATTATGGATTTAGTACATATGGTACAGATGTATCTGAAAGAAAATATCATGCATTCGCATTAGCTACTTCATTTAATGGTCCTGACTTTGATGGATATGCAAACTGGCATTCAGATAAAGTTTATGACTTCGGTGCTCAAGCGTCAAATAATAGTTCAAGATTTGAAGATGCACAAGCTGATGAGTACTTAATGAACATGAGACAGGCTACTACTTACGAAGTTTATGAAGAAAATTATCAAGCATGGGTTACATTAATGAATGATAATATGCCATTAATTCCAATGTACTCTAATGATTATCATGATTTATACTCTTCAAAATTAGAAAATCTTAACACTGGTCCTATCTGGGGATGGGCTGATGGAATTGTTAAAGCTACTTTAAATGACTAGTATCTAAACAAACATTAGAATAAATAAAAAAAAATATTGTTATCGGTATCTGATACCGGTAACAATATTTATTGAGAAAGGATAATTATGGAAGAAACAAAATTTACGAATAGAATAATGAGAATAATTGACACTTCTATTCCGTTTTTGAAGTATTTGGTTAAGAGATTGCTTCTTATGATACCAGTTATCATAATAATTTCTTTACTAATATTCTTTATGATCCAAAATATGCCTGGAAACGAACTGAATATGTTCTTCAATCCAGAAGATCCTTCGTTAACAGAATTGCAAAAACAAATGTTAACTGAGTACTGGACTGAAAAACTAGGACTAAATGACCCATTTTTCGTGAAATGGGGTAAATGGTGGCTTAACATGTTCCAAGGTGATTTTGGTATTTCGATTACAAAACAAAAACCTGTTGCAGATTTTGTTGGGGAAGCTATCATGAACTCATTTAGACTAAATATTTCAGGATTCATCTTAGCATTCTTGATCTCTATTGTTGTTGGTGTTAAGTCCGCAGTAAAAAGATTTTCAAAATTTGATAATTTTTGGACTGTATTTTCAATTATAGGTATATCTTTACCAGGTTTCTTTATGTCAATTTTATTGGTATTCGCATTTTCAGTGAATCTTGGCTGGACACCAATTAGTGGTATGCAGGATCCAATGAATGAGACACCAGCAATCCTATACTATATATTACCAGTAACGGTTATTACCTTGAGTTCTCTAGCTTCTTTAATTAGATATGTTAGGAATGCAATGTTAGAAGTTCTAAAACAAGATTATATTAGGACTGCAAGATCAAAAGGTTTAAAAGAAAAGGTAGTAATTTATAGACACGCATTTAGAAATGCACTTATACCAGTAATTACTCTAGTCGGATTCTATATTCCTTTATTATTTGGTGGATCAATCGTATTGGAAAGAATATTTGTATGGCCGGGAATTGGGTTATTGATGAACGCGGCTTATACAGGTCGAGATAGAGCGTTAATGATTACAATGTTGATTTTTTATTCATTCTTAACGTTATTAGGAAATTTATTTATGGATATAGGTTACGCATTAGCTGATCCAAGAGTACGAGAAGGAGGAGAACGATAATGAGTAAAACTGAATTACTTGAGTCAAAAGCTCATGAGAAGATTTTATCTCCTACGCAATTAATGATTAATAAATTTAAATCAAACAAACTAGCTATGGCAGGTTTGATTACGTTTATTATTATAGTATTGTTAATAATAGGTACTCAGTTGTACATTAAGTTTACTGGATATCCTTTAGGTATTAAAGATCCATCTGTATTAGGTGGAAAATATGAGTCTCCTAATGCTGAATTTTGGTTTGGTACTGATAAACAAGGTAGAAACTACTTTATTCGTGTATTAGCTGGAGGTTGGTTATCGTTATTAGTTGCTATCTTAGCGACAGTACTACAAATTACAATTGGTATGTTTGTTGGAGCTGTAGCAGGTTTCTTCGGTGGAAGAATTGACAATATATTGATGAGAATAACAGAGATTGTATCTTCATTCCCATTCATAGCAATAGCGATGACAATTTCATTTCTATTTATTGATATGCCAGAAGAATCTAGATTATTTATAATGGTATTTATTCTAGGAATTTTGAGATGGACAGGTTTAGCACGTATGGTACGTGGTCAAATTCTGTCGTTAAGAGAACAAGAATTTATAGTAGCCGCAAAGGCTTTAGGAATTAGTACGAGACATCAAATTACTCGCCACTTACTTCCGAATGTAGTAGCATATGTTATAGTAAGTGCTACAATCGGTTTTGCAACTGCAATCCTTGCTGAGGCAACTCTAGCTTTCCTAGGACTTTCTGTAGCAGAGCCTGTTCCAACATGGGGTAGTTTAATCCAAAGGGTTAAGAGTACATCTATGGGACCTAGATGGTGGCTATGGGTATTCCCTGGTGGATTACTTGTAATGTTTATTATGAGTGTTAACTTAATTGGGGAAGGTTTAAGAGACGCAGTAGATCCAAAAGCAGTTGCTGGTGTCAAAAATAAAGTTAATGGTTGGGCAATACTTGCAAAATTTATTGTAAGTATATTATTATTCTTCGTATTTAGTGTATTTGTATCAATTCTATTATTATTTGTAGTTTGGAATGTGGAAAGCATTTATTTCTTCTTCAAGAAGTATGTTTCTAAAAATGAGGTGAATGCAAATGGGTAAATTATTAGATATTAAGAACTTACATACTTACTTCTTTACAGATAAAGGAACAATTAAAGCTGTAAATGGAGTAGACTTATCCATTGATAGTGGTAAAACACTAGGTGTTGTTGGTGAGTCTGGTTCTGGTAAATCAATTACTTCATTTAGTATACTAAGATTACTAGAAAACCCAGGTAGAATTGTTGAAGGTGAAATTTTATTTGATGGTATAGACCTAACACAATTATCTGAAGAAGATATGATGAAAATTCGTGGAAATGACATTTCAATGATATTCCAGGAGCCAATGACATCATTAAATCCTGTTTTTAGAATAGGTCATCAAATTAGCGAACCATTAATTTTACATCAAGGGATGAATAAAAGAGAAGCGTGGGAAAGATCAATTGAGCTTCTAAGAGAAGTAAAAATACCTAATCCTGAGCGTGTCGCTACAAATTATCCTCATCATCTATCTGGTGGTATGAGACAACGTGTAATGATCGCTATGGCATTAGCATGTAAACCTAAACTTTTGATTGCTGATGAGCCTACTACAGCTTTAGATGTTACAATACAAGCACAAATATTTAATCTAATGAATGATTTAAAAAATAATCACAATACCGCAGTGTTATTTATTACTCATGACTTAGGTGTTATCGCTGAACTTGCAGATGATGTAGTAGTTATGTATACAGGTGAAGTAGTTGAAAAAGCATCTGTAGAAGAAATATTCGGTAATAGTAAATATCGTCATCCTTATACTGAGGGATTATTAAGATCGATTCCGAGTTTGGATGAAGAAGTTGAGTATTTAGATCAAATTGATGGAAGTGTACCTCATCCTCTTAACTTACCAGTTGGTTGTAGATTTGCTCCAAGATGTAAATATGCTACAGAAAAATGTCAGAAAGAAATACCAAGTTTGATTGAGGTTGAAAAGGGACATCTTGTAAGATGTTTCTATCCGGAATTGAGGGAAAGAAATGAATAATAAAGTACTAGTTGAAACTAAAGATTTAAAGCAATACTTTCCTACTGGCAGAAGACGTAACGAAAGTAAAGTTTTAAACCAACTTAAATCAGAAATTCTTGAACTTTATAGAAAAGAATTAGCTGATTCAGATCAAAAATTGACATTTAAGCATATAATAAGGGAACATGAAGAGGGAAAAATTTCCAACGAAAATATTAAAGATTTAATTGAAGAATATAATAAAGTAAAAGAAGTTCATAAAGAAAAACTATATGTAAAAGCTAATGATGGTATTAATTTAAAAATACATGAGGGTGAAACAGTTGGACTTGTAGGTGAGTCTGGATGTGGTAAATCTACACTTGGAAGAGCAATATTAAAACTTTATTCTTTAACTGCAGGGAAGGTATTATTTGACGGTAATGATATAACTGATTTGTCAGTTGGTAAAATGAAAGAATTAAGACAGGATATGCAAATCATCTTCCAGGATCCGTACTCTTCACTAAATCCAAGAATGACTGTTGGTCAAATTATTGGTGAGGCTCTTGTAGAACAAGGACTATATCAAAAAGGTTCTCAAGAGTGGGAAGACTATGTAAAAGAAATTATGAAAACTTGTGGACTTGACGATTATATGATTTATCGTTTCCCACATGAGTTTTCTGGGGGACAACGTCAAAGAATCGGAATCGCTCGTGCTTTGGCATTGAAACCAAGATTTATTGTATGTGATGAAGCAGTATCAGCACTGGATGTTTCGATTCAATCGCAAGTTATTAACTTATTACAAGACTTACAAAAAGACTTCGGGTTGTCATACTTATTTATTTCACACGATCTATCTGTAGTTAAACATATTAGTGATAGAATTGGTGTTATGTATTTAGGTGATATAGTTGAGTTAGCCGACAAAAGAGCTATTTATAATAATCCACAACATCCTTATACTAAAGCATTACTTTCTGCAATTCCTGTTACAAACTTGGAAATTGCTAGAAACAAGAAAAGAATTATTTTAGAGGGAGATATTCCTTCTAATGTAATTACTCCAACAGGATGTAAGTTCCATACTAGATGTCCAATTGCTAAGAGTATATGTAAAACAACGGAACCAGAGTGGAGAGAAGTAGAAAAAGATCACTTTGTATCTTGTCATTACGCAGGTGCTGAAGTTAAATAATGAAAAGAAACTATAAAGATCAATTTGAATCTAAACGAGCACGAAAATTAAGAGAACGAGAAGAATTTGAGAAATACAGCAAGAAGACTGAGTTTGAAAAGGGAGACTTTTTAGCACTAGTTATTGCTGCACTAACAACTTTTTTTCCAATAGCATTGGGTATCTTCTTGTTAGTATTCTTGATCATGATGTTAATTTTTTAAGTATATTATTTACAAGAGCACTATAAGGTTACGATTTATTAATTACAATGGCTTTTAGTCAAAAAAAATGGAATTTTAAGGGGTGTCATTCGAAAGATTGATCCCTTTTTAATAGATAGAAAATTCAGTATTTCCAACTATTATTAATTCTAATTGTGAATTAACTCCTAGTAGCCCGAATTTCTAATTGGCCGGTAGACATATCTGATACTAAAATAATGATTTATGTTATTATTAAATATGTTAATCTGAATTTAAGTGTAATTTCCAGGATTAATGTATGAAGAAATAAAGACTTTTAGAATTATCTACAAGTGTTTATATTATTGTTAGTATTAGGTGGTTGATTAATTATCGATGATTTAGTAAAATTACTTAAGAGGGAGGTTGAAAATATGATTCAAATGTATACAACTCCATCGTGTGGGTCTTGTAGAAAAGCAAAAAAATGGTTTAACGATAGAGGTATTCCTTTCACCGAAAAGAATATTTTTAGTGTTAAAATGACTCAAAACGAAGTGATGAACATTTTAAGAAATACTGAGAATGGTGTTTTTGATATAATCTCATCAAGATCAAAATTAATTGTTAATAGCGATATAGATTTAAATAGTTTATCTATGAATGAACTTATTAATTTCATAATTGATAATCCTAGTGTCCTTCGTAGACCGATTATTTTAAGTGATACTAATATTCAAATTGGATACAATGAAGATGACATTAGAGTTTTTATTCCAGTAGAGTATCGTAGAAAGATGATGTGTCTTGATTGTTCTAATAATGATGAATGTGATTATAAAGCTGGATTGCTAAAAAAGGGATGATAATATGTTTGCTACAGTTGTAAAGAACGATTTAGTAAGTAAAAGAATAGAGAAGAAACTAAAAGATAGATTAAGTATAGGCGAAACTAATACCCCAAAGATAGTTTTTTGTATTGGTGGTGACGGAACTATCTTAAGAGCTATACATAAGTATAGTGATATTTTGGATGATATTATTATATTTGGCATTCATACTGGTCACTTAGGATTCTTTATGGATTTCAACGAAAAGAATCTTGATAACATGATAGATAGCGTTATTAATGAATCGTTTGAAGTTCATGGATTCAATATTGCTGAAGCTGAATTAAAAACTAAGAATAAAACTTTTACTTATTTTGCATTAAATGAGTTTCAACTAATTAAGGTTGACCGAGTTATAGTATTAGATGTTTACATAGATGATAAAAAGTTTGAAACCTTTAGGGGAACAGGACTATGTTTTTCCACTCCTGGAGGATCAACAGGAATGAATAGATCTTTAGGTGGAGCAATAGTTGATCCTGATCTTCATTCAATTCAGTTAACTGAACTTGCAAGTATTAATTCAAATGCTTATCGCACTATTGGGTCTTCTTTGATATTAGGACGTGATCGAACATTACATTTGAAGCCTGAAGCACCGATCGATGTTGACTTTTGTTATGACCATCTAACTATGAATATTAGGGGAATGATAGAATTTAGTTGTTCTCTATCAGATAGAAAAGTAAGAATTGCTTATAATAAAAATAACCCTTTCTTCGAAAGAGTTAAACAAGCATTTTTGTAAGGCTCTAAGTCAAGGATTGGGGTAAACTCAATAAAAGAGTAAGAGCTCAAAGGATGTAGATTGAAAAATCTATGTCCTTTTTTTGTGCATAACTATGCAGATACAACGTGTCTTGAATTATTGTGATGATAAAGGATCTTGTTTCTAAAGGTATTGAAACATCTGAACCCATATGAAGTACGTTTAATCACTTTGATATAGTTGTTAGATCCTTCTATAAAAGAACTAGTATATTTAGTATTCGTATCAGAATTAATCATAAATGAATTGACTATTTCAGGTAACCATCGTTCAATTGATAATGCTGCTTCTCTATATTCACCAATGTTAGATTTTTTAGATTCAATTATCCAATTAGAGATTTTAGAATAAACATCAGGATAAGTAGAGCTATGAACAATCTCATAAAATGATTCTAGTAGTTCCCTAGCTGTAGCTAACTCTGGATGGATGTTTCTCATATAATCTAGTAAGTAAGAATCGCTAGTCCATTGTTTAGTTCTTTTGTCAAACTTCCAATCATTAGAGATGTTTTCCGACTTTGTATTAAATAATCTCCACCTAGACTTGAGAACTTTATATTCTTTATCAGTACGATTAAATTTCTTCATAATCCGTATTCTTATCTTTTTAGCTGCATTGGTGACTAGTCTCACAAAATGAAATGTATCAATAACTATAGTAGCGTTAGGGAAGAACTCCTTACAAATATCATAGTAAGTATGATACATATCCATAGTAATAACCTCTACATTATTAAGTTCTTCAGAACTAAACTTACTAAAGTAATGATGTAAATAATCCTTATACCTACATGGTAATATGTCGATTATCTTTCTGTTCGACGGATCACATAGAGATAGATTATACTTATAACCACCACTGTTACCTTTAAATTCGTCTATGCTTAATACTCTAGGTAATTTCTGTCTAGATTGCTTACAGTGTAAGTTAAAAATTATTCTTACAGTAGTAGAAGACATATTAAGTCTTTTACCCATATCTTTGAATGAAGATACTAGTATTGCTTCTTTAATAACACTCCATTTAGAGTTAGCACTTATCTTATTGTATTTCTCTACGAATTGAGTAGGTAAAGAGAATCTCTTACCACAATCACAACGATATCTACGTTGCTTGTATTTGATGAAACACTTACGGTTATTGAAAACACCATGATTAATAGTTCGAGTATAGTAGTCATGAACTTTATCAGTTAGCTCTCCGCATACAGGACATTTAGATAACTGAAGCTCTCTGGATAAGTTAATTATAATTTCATCTCCTACATGTTCATAACCATCAATGTGAATATTTTGATCATCAATGTTGAATAGTGATTTCAAATCTTCATTAAATGTGATAAAATTTCTTTGCATAATACACCTCTTTTAATTGGGTTTCGTCGCTTTAATTATAACGTGTTATTATGCACTTTTTTTATTTCCGCTAAAAAAGTTTGAAATAAGAGAATAACTCTCTTACCCCAAACTTAATTTTACAGCCTTTTACTTTGTGATTATTTTATCTACAATTCCATATTCAAGTGCTTCTTCAGCGAACATGTATTTATCTCTTTCTGTGTCTCTTTCGATTACTTCTATAGCTTGGTTAGTGTTTTCTGCTAACAATTTATTAATTCTACTTTTTATTTTAAGAATATGTTCAGCTGCAATTTGAATTTCAGTGGCTTGACCTTTTGCCCCACCCAAAGGTTGGTGTATTAACACTTCACTATTTGGTAATGCATATCTTTTTCCTGGAGCACCACTACTAAGGAGAAAGGCACCCATGCTTGCTGCCATTCCCACGCATATAGTAATTACTTCTGGCTCTATATAATTCATAGTATCGTATATAGCCATTCCTCCTGTAACACTTCCGCCTGGAGAATTAATATATAGATTAATTTCTTTTTTACTGTCTTGTGCAGCTAGGAAAAGTAATTGTGCAACTATACTGTTTGCTACCATATCATTAATTTCACCGCTTAACATTATTACTCTATCTTTTAAGAGTCTTGAATATATATCATAAGTTCTTTCTCCAAATGATGTTTGTTCTACTACGATTGGAATATTCATAAAATCTCTCCTTATTTTTTTATTTATTATAACTTACATAAAATGTAAAATTTGTCGTAATAATATTATATGATAACGTTTCCCATATATGATACCCATTGAATTAAGGAACGTTTAAGGTTAAAATGGTTATGGATAGAATATAAGAAGGAGAGTGATTTTAATGGCAGTAAAAGTAGCAATAAATGGTTTTGGGAGAATAGGTCGTTTGGCATTTAGACTAATGAATGAAGACGATAATTACGATGTAGTAGCAATAAATGATTTAACTGATGCTACAACATTAGCTTATTTGTTGAAGTACGACTCAGCTCAAGGTAATTATATGGTTAATTCTATTGAAGCAAAAGATAGCTCAATAATAGTAAATGGAAATGAAATTGAAATTTATGCCAATCCTAATCCCGCGGAATTACCATGGGGTGAACTAGACATTGATGTAGTATTAGAATGTACTGGATTCTTTACCTCAAAGGAAAAGGCTGAAGCACATATAAGTGCAGGAGCGAAGAAAGTTGTAATTTCTGCACCAGCTAAGGGAGATTTAAAATCTATCGTTTATAACGTAAATCATGAGATTCTAGATGGTAGTGAAACAATTATATCAGGTGCTTCATGTACTACAAATTGTTTGGCTCCAGTTGCAAAAGTATTAAATGATGAGTTTGGTATTGTTAAAGGATTTATGACTACAGTTCATGCTTATACAAATGATCAAAGCACTCTAGATGCACCACACCAAAAGGGTATTCATGCAAGACGTGGTAGAGCAGCAGCAGCAAACATCGTTCCTACTTCAACAGGAGCAGCAGTAGCTGTTGGTAAAGTACTACCTGATTTATTAGGAAAATTAGATGGTGGAGCATTACGTGTTCCGACTATTACTGGTTCTTGTGTTGATTTAGTTATCGAATTAGCAAAGACAGTTACTGAAGAAGAAGTAAATGCAGCAATGAAAAGTGCTGCTAATGAGAGTCTAGGTTATACAGAAGATCCAATAGTTTCAAGTGATGTTATTGGAAGTAGTTTTGGTTCTTTATTTGATGCTCAATGTACTAAGGTTATGGAAGTTGATGGTAAACAATTAGTTAAAGTGTTAACTTGGTATGATAATGAAATGAGTTATACTGCACAAATGGTAAGAACTATTAAGTATTTGATGGAAATTTAAGACTGCAATAGCGGTCTTTTTTTGTGGTATAATATTTTTGAGGTGTGATGTATGTGGGATGAGTTTTTAATGAAAGAAAAGAAAAAGAATTATTATAATGAGTTAATGTTAAGACTGGATTATGAATATTCTAATTTTACTGTTTATCCTAAAAGGGAGGACTTATTCAATGCGTTTAAGTGTAAAGATGTAAAAGTAGTAATACTTGGGCAAGATCCATACCATAATCCTAATCAAGCACATGGATTAGCCTTTAGTGTGAATGATCACATAAAAACTCCTCCTTCGCTTAGAAATATATTTAAGGAACTTGCAGATGATATTGGACATAATATCCCTATGTCAGGTAATTTAAGTAAATGGGTTGATGAAGGTGTTTTGTTATTAAATACTACTTTATCAGTTAGAAAGAATCAACCAAATAGTCATAAAAATATTGGGTGGATGACATTTACTGATAATGTAATAAAGTATTTATCTGATCGAAATGACTCAATAGTTTTTATTCTTTGGGGTAACAATGCAAGAAGTAAAAAAAAACTTATTGATGAAAGACATTTAGTGATTGAAAGTTCACATCCTTCTCCTTTAAGTGCTAGTAGAGGTTTTTTTCAAAGTAAGCCATTTTCTAGAGCTAATGAATTTTTAATTAATAATGGAAAAGAAAGTGTCGAATGGTGCCTCGAGAATATTGACTTATTTAGTTTAAAATAGTATAACTATTATGCAGAGTAGTTATTGAGCGTTAAGTGTTGTACCATGGGATGTCGGGTACAAACGAACTATCTTTTGATAGGCGGTTTAATAACGCGTCCGCTAGCATAAAGTGGACTCTCTAATTTATTTAGGAGGGTATATATGAAGCAAACTAGAATTTTAGCCATAGGCGGCATATTAGCAGCTATGGCAATTGTTTTGAAGGTATTTTCTTTTACTACATTAGATTATCGTTTTACGTTTTACGATATTCCTTTGATGGTAGCAGGAATTGCATTTGGTCCAGTAGTTGGTGGTATTACTGGATTTGTAACTGATTGGATATATGCAACAACACATGGGTGGCCTATAGGACTTTTTACAATCTCAAGTATTCTTTGGGGATTACTACCAGGTTTACTTATGATAATGATTAAAGAAGTAAATGTAAAAGTTATCATTCTAATAGTACTAATTACTTCAATATCTGCATTTGCGATGAACACATTGGCATTATATCAATTAAGTGGTTCAGGTGTGTTCGCACTTATGCCAGCCAGAGCAATCACAATGGTAATAAAGTGGCCAATTGAAGTTATTCTTTTATCACATATTTATCAAAGAGTAATGATACCGTTTAAAATTAAAAGAGTTTAAGCTCTTTTTTTTATTTAGAAACGTTTTCATTTTATTAATAAATGATTAATTCATGATATTTTTGTATAATATACTAAAGGGAAATGTAAAAATGTACCTAATATGGAGGTAGTAATGAAAAAACCAATAGCTTTAATAATTTTGGATGGATATGGTGTAGGTGAAAATTATAAGGGTAATGCAATTTCTTTAGCTAATACGCCAAACATTGATAGATTTAAAGAAATATATCCGTATCAAGAATTAGAGGCTTCAGGATTAGGTGTTGGATTACCTGAAGGACAGATGGGTAATTCAGAAGTTGGGCATTTAAACTTAGGCGCGGGAAGAATTGTTTATCAATCTTTAACTAGAGTTAATATGTCTTTAAAAAATGGAGAATTTAAGAAAAACGAAGAGTTCTTAAATGCAATTAACCACGCAAAAGAAAATAATAGTAAATTACATTTATTGGGATTATTGTCTGATGGTGGTGTACATTCACATATTAATCATTTTAAAGCTCTGTTCGAATTGGCTAAAGAAAATGATGTTGAAGTTTATTTACATGCGTTTACAGACGGAAGAGACACTCCTCCGAAAAGCGCAATAGATTTCCTAACTGATTTTGAAAATTTTATTTCAAAATTAGGTCATGGTAGTGTTGCTACTATTTCAGGAAGATATTATGCGATGGATAGAGATAAAAACTGGGATAGAACTCATAATGCTTATAAAACTCTAGTAAATGGAGATGGAATAAAATATAGTACAAGTAAAGAAGCAATAGAATCATCTTATGAAAATAATATATTTGATGAGTTTATATTACCTACTGTTATTGACAGTGAAGGAGTTATTCAAGATAATGACTCAGTTATATTTTGTAATTTTAGACCAGATAGAGCAATTCAAATTTCTACGGCTATTACTAATATAAAAGAAACTTCAATAAATGAAAGGCAACTTGATAATATTAAGTATGTCTGTATGATGCATTACTCAGAGAGTGTTAACGGTGAATTAGCATTCGGATTACAAAATTTAAATAATACGTTTGGTGATGTGATCTCAAGTAACGGTTTAAAGCAATTAAGAATAGCTGAGACTGAAAAATACGCTCATGTAACTTTCTTTTTCGATGGTGGAGTTGATAAGCAATTAGAAAATTCAACAAGAGTTCTGATACCATCGCCAAAAGTAGCAACATATGATTTACAGCCTGAGATGAGTGCTTATAAAATTACTGATAAAATGTTAGAAGAATTAGATAAGGATTATGATACTATAATCTTAAACTTCGCTAATTGTGATATGGTTGGACATACTGGTAACGTGGAAGCTACGATTAAAGCGGTAGAAGTAGTTGATGAATGCGTTGGAAGAGTAGTGAATAAAATTATTGACAAAGGTGGAGTAGCGCTAATAACTGCAGATCACGGAAATGCTGATAAGCTATTAGATGAGAATGGACAAATGTTTACTGCTCATACATTAAATCCAGTTCCACTAATTGTTACTGATAAATTTATTGAGCTTACTAGTGGGAACTTAGGAGATATTGCTCCTACAATGCTAGAACTATTAAATATTAATAAACCTAAAGAAATGATTGGGAATAGTTTGATAAAGTAAGCATTAAATGATAGTATAAATTGAAAGTTAAGAGCAAACTAGTTTTGTTATTATAAATTAAGGTAAAAAGGAGATTTAAATTATGCCATTTATTACGGATGTATTCGCAAGAGAGGTATTGGATTCACGTGGGAATCCTACAATTGAAGTAGAAGTTTATACTGAATCTGGAGCTTTTGGTAGAGCTTTAGTGCCTTCAGGAGCATCAACGGGAGAGCATGAAGCAGTAGAATTAAGAGATGGAGACAAAGAAAGATATTTGGGTAAAGGTGTTTTACAAGCAGTTGCTAATGTAAATGATATTATTGCACCTGAAGTTATAGGTTTTGATGTAACTCAACAAGTAGCAATCGACAAGATGATGATAGAATTAGATGGAACACCTAACAAAGGTAAATTAGGAGCAAACGCTATCTTAGGTGTATCGATGGCTGTTGCTAGAGCTGCGTCTGATTATGTTGGATTACCTTTATATTTATATTTAGGTGGTTTCAATGCAAAAGAATTACCAGTACCAATGATGAATATTATTAACGGTGGATCACATGCTGATAATAATGTTGATTTCCAAGAATTTATGATTATGCCAGTAGGAACTCCTACATTTAGAGAAGCTTTAAGATGTGGTGCTGAAGTGTTCCATGCTTTAAAAAAAGTACTAAGTGGGAAAAACTATAACACCGCAGTTGGTGATGAAGGTGGTTTCGCACCAAACTTAGGATCAAATGAAGAAGCTATTACTGTTATTTTAGAGGCAATCAAAAATGCTGGTTATAAACCAGGTGAAGATGTATTATTAGCTATGGATGTTGCTTCTAGTGAATTCTATAATAAAGAAAAAGGTGTTTATGTTTTAGCTGGAGAAGGTGGAAAAGAGTTAACACCTAATCAGTTAGCTGATTTCTATGCTGAATTAGTAGAGAAGTATCCGATCGTTTCTATTGAAGATGGTTTAGATGAAAATGATTGGGAAGGTTGGGCTTATCTAACTAGCATCTTAGGTGATAAGATTCAATTAGTAGGAGATGATTTCTTCGTAACAAATACTAAGAGATTAGCAGAAGGTATTGAAAAAGGATTAGCTAATTCAATCTTAATAAAAGTTAATCAAATTGGTACTTTGACTGAAACTTTTGAAGCTATTGAGATGGCTAAAAGAGCTGGTTATACAGCAGTAATATCTCATAGATCAGGTGAAACAGAAGATTCAACAATTGCTGACATCGCAGTAGCAACAAATGCAGGACAAATTAAAACAGGATCATTATCAAGAACTGATAGAATTGCTAAATACAATCAGTTACTAAGAATAGAAGATGAATTAGGTGAAACTGCAGTTTATAGTGGTGTTAAAACATTTTATAATATTAAGTAGTCTAGAGAGCCATTAAATGGCTCTTTTTTCCTTTAGTTATCGCATTTTCATAATTAAATTAAAATTGACATAAACTATAAAATGAAGTATAATTAATAATCGTGAAATAAAAATTTAACTTCTAAAAAAATGAAGTATAATTAATAATCGTGAAATAAAAATTTAACTTCTAAAAAAAGAGTGACTCTTGTTGTTTATGCATCAATGACGGTGGGTACTTTAGTTGATGAATTTGATAATAGAACTAATCTTTCTGGGGCTTTTGTTGGTGGATTATTATTAGCTGCGGTTACTAGTTTACCTGAGTTTATTACTAGTATTACATCAACTGTAGTCTATAATGAACCCGGATTAGCGTTTGGTAATATTTTTGGTTCTAATATTTTTAATTTAGTTATATTAGCTGTAATGGATATAATTTTTGTAAGGAAAATTGTATATACCAAAATAACTGAAATAGATAAAGCAAACAAATTATCAATTCTTATATATTTTATAATCTTAATACCTTTCATTACTAATATATTATTAGGTAATGGTATCTTAAATATAGATATTGATAATAAATTCTTTAATATAGTTCAAAATGCTGAGATTCTAGGATTTTCCTTATTATCGATAGCCATACTAGTTATATATTTTATTAGCGCTAAAACATTATCAGAAGGTGATGATGTAGAAAGTGAAGATAATACTGAAGGTAAATTTTCTAAGTATAGTATGAAGGTCGTTACACTCTTGTTTATCTTTTGGGCAGGTGTGTTAGTAGCTGCGAGTTACTTTATCACTGGTACTACAAATGAAATTGCTAGTTTAACTGGACTTAGTGCATCATTTGCTGGAGCGCTATTCTTAGGAGTTGCGACTTCATTACCTGAATTAACGACATGTTATACTTTAATTAAGTTAAACAACTATGAAGCAGCAGCGGGAGGAATTGTTGGAAGTAACATTTTCAACTTTACGATAATTGCGGTTGTAGATTTATTTGTTAAAGATAATATTATAGATTTGATTGTAAATGATCCAACAGTTAGTCAAAATGAATTAACACTATTGATTTTAGGACTAATAAATTCTATAATATTAATGTTAGCACTTATGCGTAAGAAGAAATTCGGTAGAAAAATTGTTTATTTAGTACCATCTGTGTTGATAATTACAAACTATTTGTTTTATTTGGTCATATCATTTGTTTAGGAGGAATTGTTATGAACTTTTTGTGGGTAGATATTTTATTAATAATCGTTGGAGTTTTCTTGATTACACTAGTTGTTTTACAAGGAACTAAGGATGATGTAGCTAGAGCTTTTTCTGGGGAAAAGTCTGAATTATTTGCTAATAAAAAAGAACGTGGATTTGAGTTATTATTAAGTAGAGTTACTTATGGTACTGCATTCGTATTCTTAGCGTTAGCATTTACTGCAACATTCGTAGTTGAGCGCGGTTTATTAGGTTAAGAACACCCAGATGGTGTTCTTTTTTTTGATAAATGTATTTAAGATGGAAAACTATACAAAATATAGTGGAGGTGTAATATGAAAGAAAGACTACTTGAACTTATTACTAAACCAACCACAATAGAAGAATTAAAGGATGTACTAGCAATAACTGATGCTAGTAATTTTAGGTTACTAGTTAAATCTTTAAATGAATTAGAAGATGAAGGATATTTAGTAATTAGCGGTGACTATTATGATTTAGCTATTAATCATGGTGTTTATATTGGTGAGTTAAGTATAAATAAAAAAGGTTTTGGTTTTTTAGAAACTGAAAGTTTAAAAGATGATATATATATACCTAAAAGTGACTTATCTAATGCAATGCATAGAGATAAGGTTTTAGTTAAAGTAACTAGAGACAAAGGTCATGGTTTAAAAACTGAAGGAAAAGTAATTAGAATACTAGAAAGAAAGAATGAATATATAATTGGTACCTTTATTGAGAATAGAGATAATGGTTATGTTAAACCAGATGATTCAATATTTGCAAAAAGAATCCAAATAGTTAAGAAGAAATCTTTAGGTGCTGTAACTAATCATAAAGTAAGAGTTAAAATAGTAGATTATTTTAAAGATCTTATAAAGGGTGAAGTAGTAGAAATACTTGGACATAAGAATGACCCAGGTATGGATATTTTAAGTATTGTTTATAAGCATCACTTTAGACCGGAATTTCCAAAAGAAGTTCTAAAAGAAATAGAAGATATAAATGAAGTAAGTGAATATGATTTAGATAACAGAGTAGATTTAAGAGATAAGTTATTTATCACAATTGATGGTGCTGACGCTAAAGATTTAGATGATGCAGTATGTTTAGAAAAGAAGGGCGAGAATTTCGTTTTAAGCGTAAGTATCGCAGATGTAAGTTATTATGTTAAAGAAGATTCTAAACTAGATAAGGAGGCTCTTAAACGTTCTACAAGTGTATATTTAGTTGATAGGGTTATTCCAATGATACCTCATAAGTTATCTAATGGGATATGTTCGTTAAATCCTAATGTAGATAGACTAACTTTAACATGCGAAATGGAATTAGATAAACATGGTACAGTTATAAATCATGATATTTTTCAATCAGTAATAAATTCTAAATACCGAATGACTTATACTGAGGTTAATGATATTTTAAAAGGTGATAAGGAAACACAGACAAAATATGCTAATATAGTATCGCTATTTTATGATATGAATAGGTTAGCTAAAGTCCTTAATTCAAGAAGAAGTAAACGTGGATCTATTAATTTTGAAACGAATGAACCAAAGATTTTAGTTGATGAAACAGGTTTTCCTATTGAAATATTTGTAAGAGATAGAGAAGATTCAGAAAAACTAATTGAAGAGTTTATGTTAGTAGCAAATGAAACTGTTGCTGAACACTTCCATTGGTTGAATTATCCGTTTATTTACCGTGTTCATGAAGAACCAAATGAAGATAAATTAAAAAATTTATTTAAACTTACTGGAATGTTAGGCTTTAAAGTAAAAGGTACAACTAACTCAGTACATCCAAGTGCATTGCAAGATTTACTTAAGTCAATAGAGGGTCTTCCAGAAGAACGAGTGATTAATACTCTTATGCTTAGAAGTATGGCAAAAGCAAAGTACTCTAATCAGTCACTTGGTCATTACGGATTAGCTACTAAATTCTATACACATTTTACTTCGCCAATAAGAAGGTATCCTGATTTAATGGTACATAGATTAATTAGAGAGTTTATTATAAATGAAAATGTTGATAGAAGATCTATAAAACATTATGATTTAATAATGCCTGAAATAGCAAATCAAACAAGTAAGAAAGAACGAGATGCAGTAAACTGCGAACGAGATGTTGATTCAATGAAAATGGCTGAATATATGATTGATAAAGTTGGTCAAGAATTTGAAGGTATTGTTTCTAGTGTTACCTCATTTGGAATGTTCGTAGAAGTAGATAGAGCTATTGAAGGATTAGTGCATATAAATGACATGAAAGATGACTATTACGAATACCATCAAGATAGATACATCCTAGTTGGTAGAAGAAGCAAAAAGGTGTATACTATAGGGGATAAAGTTAAAATCAAATGTATTAATGCTAATAAAGAAGAAGCTAAAATTGATTTTGAATTAATTAGCGGAAAAGAAAGAAGAGCAAGAAGAACTGAAGGTGAGAGAAATGCCCAAAGGAGAGGGAAGAATAATCGCTCAAAACAAAAAAGCAAGACATGATTATCATATTGAAGAGGAGTTAGAGTGTGGTATTGTTTTGCATGGGACTGAGATTAAATCGATTAGAAAAGGTCAAATAAATCTAAAAGATTCTTATGCTAGAATTAAGGATGATGGTATGTATGTTATAAACATGCATATATCTCCTTATGAGCAAGGGAATCGTTTTAATCATGATCCAATTAGAGATAGAAAACTGTTATTACATAAAAATGAAATAAGAAAACTGAATCAAAAAATACAATTACAAGGAGTTACTCTTGTTCCACTAAAAGTCTATATTAAAGATGGATATGCTAAACTAGAATTAGGTGTAGCGAAAGGTAAAAACGTAAGAGATAAAAGGCAAGACTTAAAAGCTAAACAAGCGAAAAGAGATATGGCTTCAGCCATGAAATACAAATATTAACACTTGATAATAATTTATAAATAATATATTATTATTAAGCATATGGGGTTGTTACGGATTCGACGGGGTACGTGGAGTATTGTAAGCATGTCTTGGTTGCGCAAGTAAAAACGTTCGAGGTTTAATAACCGGAAACAAACAACAATTAGCATTCGCGTAATATAAACGCATGCATCGCTCCTAACTGGTGCCTATACAGTTAGTGTAGCGATACGTTCATAGGCTGGGTTATAGTTGTGCCGTCTTAACAATTGTAACTAAGATCAATAAGACTCGCGAACGAATCGGGTGTCTATTCCCAGTTCTAAGCTAAATCTAATAATAGAATAAACATGTAGAAAGCAGTATAAAATTTGCTTCGGACGGGGGTTCGACTCCCCCCAACTCCACCAAAAAAATCGCTTAGATTACCCAGAAAGTACTACTTCAGTTGTTGGGGGTTAGTTGAAAGGGGATTATCTAAATTTAATATATTTATAGGTGTACATACCTTATGCTCATCTTTAAGTTTATTATTGGATAAATGTAGATATTTTTGTGTAATTGTTATACTTGAATGTCCTAGTGTTTTTCTAATAAACTCTAAACTTGCGCCTTGTTCTAAACAAGTAGTAGCATATGTATGCCTGAATTTATGAAAACTCAAACTTATCTCACCAGGTAGATTGAGTTTTCTTTTTATTTCCTCAAAAAATTTATACATCCCATAGTAAGTTAATTGTCTTCTCGATATGTCATCTATTAATAGATAATCCGTAGGCTTAACAACTGATATATATTCTTCAATACTTTGCTTAGTATAATCTGTTATAAAGACACTTCTATGTTTCTTAGTTTTTGTAAACTTAAGGTTTATTTGGTTATTTTCCAAATCTAAGTCAGTAACCTTAAGTTGTCTAAGCTCATTTCTTCTTATGCCTGTGTCTAATAAGATATACACAATCGCTCTTGATCTTAAAATATGAGGTTTAGATGGTGCTGTTTGGAAAAAAGCGAATACAGCGTTCAATATATCTTTTTGAATAATTACTGTTTCAATATCGTCTTTGTCTAGTAGTTTAAAATTACTCATTGGATTAGTATCTATATATTCTTGTGACACACAGTATTTCAGAGCTTGTTTGAGAGTCTCCAGCCTCTTGTTTATGGTATTGTTCTTATTACCTTTTGCCTTCTCGAACTCGATGAATCTATATATACTATTGTTTGTTATATCCTTGGTAGTGTTAACTTTTATTCGTTTAAGGTAACTAATAATCACATCTAAATGTTTATTATAGTACTTATACGTTTCATATCTATTGGTGTGCTTGCACCTATTTAAGTATATAGTTCTTACCTCATCTAAAGGTAGACCTTTATCATTTTTCTTGATTAACTCTGAGATTAAGTTCTCAATGGTATTCATACAATCAATCCCTTCTATATTGTTATAACTTCCATTATAAGAATTAGAAGGACAGTCTCTTACTCTCTGTTGAAAATGATTAAATAGTATTATTTAGATAGATCTTTGAAAACTAGATCATCAATTGGAATGTTAAAAATCTCTTTAAGTTTCATTAGAAAATCTAACGTAGGATTTGATAGAGATCCACTTTCATATCTGCGAAGGTAACTGTCAAAAATACCAAGCTCATCACTTAGTTGTTTTTGTGTCATTTTGGCTCCTAGACGAAGATACTTAATGTTAGATCCTAAGAACATACTAAACTCCTTATTGACAAGAACATATATATTCTATATAATGTATTTATCAACCGAACATATATATTCTATTGTTAAGTGTAAAAACGAGAACACCTGGTCGTGTCCTAGTTTCTGTAAAGCTATAATCATTCTCAACATCTTTGATTATAGCATATTTACTGGGAAATTTCTATCAGGAAGAGTCGACATGATTCTCCTGATGGGGATAGAAAATACAATGCACGAGGATTTCATTTTAATTTCTCCTTCTATATAAGACTGCTATCAATTCGATGTTTTTATATTATTGGACTTGGTGAGCCTGTTCCTAGATGGCAGTCGTGGGGATGGGTTCACTAAGTCCAATAATTCTATATGGGAGGATCTTTATGTTTGTAATATATCACAAAGGCAAACCAATGTTAGCAGGTCATGCAACTATTGAGGATGCTAAGAGAATATATGAAGAGCGTAACCCTGATGTAGTATCAAAATCAAAGAGTAACGAGCGCACAGAGCGATCAAGAAAGAGTTTTGTGGGCAATAACCCACGTCAGTTTGTATGAGAGTTCTATTACGAGGGGGTTACTATGGAAAATAGTCATAGAGTGATAAAAAGTATCAATAAAATGATTGAAGACCTATGCAATGTTACTGAGTATAAGAGTGAACATTTTAATGATTGTAATTGGGATTGTAAAACATGTTCGCATAGAGAGTATTGTGAAGATTCAGACTTGTATTTATAAACGATCACAGAGTTATTACTATCAGCCAAAATTGGCGCGTGCGGCTACGCCGCTATTGTGCTCTGCTCTTTGTTTTTGTTATAAAAACAAATAAATGCCAGCAAGCTGTCATCGTATTTATTTTTATTATAGTTTTGGTTTTTTGGTTTATACGTTTTCGTACAGTGCGCGCCAGTAGCATTGTTGCCGAAAGTGCGACATGCTTCCGCTCTCGATGGGAACAGCTTAGACCCATTTCTTCCATTGTGTTTTTGGATGAACTGGGCTAGACGATATATCAGGGAGGGATATTATGAAAGTATCAAAGAAGATGTTAAATCATTACTTATGTTATTTACTTGATGTTGTATCACTATTGTTTACTGTATTAGGTATCTATTCTTTTGCAGAGTTAATGATAGCAGTAGGTTTATTGTGTTTAATAATAAGTTTTCTACTCCATAAGTACTTATGGGATCAGGATTATTATAAATATAAGTTCAGAGGAGAGAAGGAATGAAAGTGAAGTATGTAATTGAGACAAAGAAGATTACAACATGTAAAGATTGTTTCTTTAACACTATAGAGTTAGGACAGTTTGTAGATGTGCATAGTTGTGGTTTAAATGAATTTATTAATACTGAGTTTCACTCTGTAAAGTTAAACAAACCACCTCATTGTCCATTAGTAAGGTTTAACGATATTTCTACTGATGGAGTTATTGCAGTTCATGGTAGTGTGGATAATTGTGAGGAGGGCTATAGTGGTAAGGATTCCAAGTGAAAGTATAGTGAGTCAAGTGACTTCAACAGATGATAAATCAAATGTGTTGAGTGCATCTGATATAATATCAGGTTTAAAGGACTTGATAGATGATAGAAAAAGTTCCATTACAAATTATGAAGTTGAGAGCGATAACATCTACAAGTACGATATTGAAGTATTAAGTGATGCTATCAAAATAATAGAGAACTCACTTGTGATACAGTGTTTCTTAAGTGAGATTAAGGCTCTATTGAATGTAACTGGTGTTAACTCTAAGGGGCAAGCGATTAAACGTATAGAAAAGTTTTTAAAGAGATTTAATTAATTGATGATCTAGTTTTTAATATCTACATATTAAAATGGAGGATATTTAAATGCTAGGAAAATATTGTTATAACAAAATATACAACGAAGATAGTTATAAAGCTATTAAGCAGTTACCTGATAATTGTATAGATCTAATTGTTATAGATCCACCTTACAAGTTAAACGTGAACACTTGTGAGAATGGATTAAAAAGCTCTAACCCAGTTACTAGAGGTATGAGTCAAACACAACATGAACTAAAGAAAAAGAACTTGCATGTTGGAATAGATGATGAGCTACTTACTGAAATGGTAAGAGTTATGAAAAAGATTAATATTTACATTTGGTGCAACAAGAGACAGCTAAAACAGTACTTCGATTTCTTTGAGAAGTATGAGTGTAATTTTGAATTGTTAGTGTGGTGTAAAACAAACCCAACACCAGCAACTAATAATACGTTTTTGCCTGATATAGAGTATTGTTTCTACTTTAGAGAAAAAGGAGTAAAGTTACGAGGCTCATATGACACAAAGCATAAATTTTATATTAGAAAGACAAACCAGGAAGAGAAGGCTTTGTACTTGCATCCGACTATTAAGCCACTGCAGTTCATAAAGAACTTCATTATTAATTCTAGTGATGTAGGGAATGTAGTAGCTGATTTCTTTATCGGAAGTGGAACTACAGCAGTAGCATCTAAAGAGTTACATCGTAATTATATTGGGTTTGAAATAGATCCTGAATATTATAAGATAGCTGTGGACCGTATTAATGGTATTACTGCAGGAGGTCAGACAAGTATATTTACAGATTTTGAGCAAGAGGAAGTGATTCTGTGAATGTAGGACTAATTGATGTTGAAATGAAAACACATAAATTTCCTAATTTAGCATTAATGAAAATAAGTTCCTATCATAAAGAACTGGGAGATAACGTTGAGTGGTATGACCCTCTTAAAGGGTCATCAGAAGAGTACGACATAGTTTATATGAGTAAGGTATTTGATGAGACCTACAGCTCTGATTATAAATATCCAGTATACGCAAAAAAAATTATCAAAGGTGGATATGGGTATGGTATTTACGACTTACCATTCGAGAACTATGAGAGTCAGTTTCCAGATTACTCACTTTATCATGATATCTATCCAAAATATAAATATACAGCATTTGGATATTTAACGCGAGGGTGTCCAAGAGATTGTGAGTTCTGTATGGTAAGTGATTACGAAGGACTTAAGAGTAGAGTTGTTTCTAATGTTGATAATTTCTATGAACCAGCTTTTCACAAAGAGATTAAGTTATTGGATCCGAACTTGCTAGCTTGCAGAGATAATATTGAATTATTAACACAGTAACAAATACTAATGCGTTAATAGATATTACGCAAGGTTTTGATATAAGACTGTTAACGCAAGAACAGGCTAGTATAATCAATAAATTTAGAGTTACTGCATTACACTTCGCTTGGGACAACATGGACAATGTCACTGAGAAACTATTAGAAATAAAGAGAGAGTGGCTTGTATTTGAAAGAAGAAAACTGAGGGTATATGTACTATGTAATTTTAACACCACGTTCAATGAAGATTTATATCGAGTTAACAAGCTCAGACAACTTGATTATGATCCTTATGTAATGATTTATGATAAACCTAGTTCGCCACACAATATTAAAAGATTAGCGAGATGGGTAAATAATAAATTCATTTGGAACACAGTTAAGTCTTTCGAACAGTATTAGAAATACTTTGTGAGGTGATTCTATTGGAGTTATGTAAGGCTGACAATGGTAAGTACTTTAGAGGAATTTATGAAGGTTGTTTTGAAGATATAGAGATTAGTGGAAAGATTAAAAAGGTTAATCCAAATAAAGTGACTGTGGAAGTACTCACAACAATAGATGGATGGAATTATTCAACACTGATACTTAGTAAGTTTATACATGAAGTATAGGACAAGCCATTAAGATGTATTGATGTTGAAGAAATAAAAGCAGCGATTGAGCATCATCGAGAGCTAGATAGAAAGAAAAGAAGTGTCAATATAACTAGGTATTGAGTGTTAAATTTTGGATCGTGAGGTGATCGTATGAGTTTTATACATAAAACATTCAAAACTTACGATGAACTTCGTGAGGAACTTCAGTTCTTGGAACTGAGAAAGATAGTACTAGAGAGTCGAGGTACTAAGAAAGAATTGAAGATATGCTTAAACCGAATTACTGAATTGAAGAGTATCATTGATGTTATTGAAAGTAGAATAGAGAAGTTCGCTGAAAACAATGATAGACGATATAAAGTGCTGTATTTACGAATAGTAAAACGTAGAAGTAATCCTGAAATAGCAGATGATCTTGATTACAGTATAAGACATGTTAGAAGAATATGTAGCGACTTCAATAAAGATTTCCTGCAAAGTAGTGCATAGATAGTTAAAAGGGGGTGGAGCGATGAGAAAAGTAAGTTATCATATCGAGGGTTCAGATCCTCAGGGAATAATTATGGATTCAAATGTATCAGCAGCTGTAAAGCTATTCCATACAATAGTCCCCTGGATGCTCAATAAGGATTTAACTGAGATACAAGCGTCATCGCTCACATTTGCAGTAAGGTGTGGATTCGTAGATTCATCATTTCAAGAAGAGTATAATGCTGCTAGATCGGTAAATGAAATTAGTACCGAACTAAAATTGAAGAAAGATAGAATTGATAGTAAAGTGAATAAGGTTATTGATACGCTTAAGAAACTAAGATTAATCAATACTAGACAAGTTCACAATAACTATAGAGGATCTAAAAGATATATATCACTAAATAACTCAGAAGTACGCAAACTGCTGAGTAATTTTGACGATAACCTAACTGATTATGAAATTGATAATACTAGTTATGACATCAAAAATAATAGAGGAACAATTATTGTAATCAGGAAATTTGTTAGATACAGAATATTTTCTTTAGTCGAGGCGATTAAGAATCTTAAAGAAGATTTTAACAAGTATAGAGTAAGACAAATTAGAAACTTAAAGAAAAAAGGTTTGAGATTGATTGAGAAAGATAACGGAGACATAGTTGAGCTAATAGAAATTGAGTACAAGCGAAAACTTAACTCTAAGGAAAGGTTTATTATTGATAGGTGGAAATACTCCTACGATGATGTAAAATGGGCTGTATTGGAAACACTCAAGCGCAAGATCCATAAAGTCGAGTACCTGTATAAGATACTTGAGAACAATGAAAAACAGATTAAGAAGAATCACGAGTATTACAATCAATTTATGAGCTAAATAATAAAGAGGATCCAACGGATTCTACTTTTCAATGTTAACTATATTATGAGATGAGTAGAACTCATTTTTTTTTGCATATACCTCTTAAGATAGGTAGGTTAAGTTGATACGGTAGGTAGGTTGAAAATGTAAGAAAGGTAGGTTGATACCTGGTTTTAGATATGAGATGGGTAGGTCAGTATAGTTATAATAGAGAACACTTAGAGAAAGTTAGTAATCGATTTACGAGAACATCTTTACTTTTTTTAAATAATTTTTTTGTAAATATAATCATTTTCTTTTGAGATGTCCTTTTTATGTCCTACCAACTTAGTGTATATTGAACTAAATTTGATAAGGAAGTGGTTTTATGAACGTGATTTTAAACGTTCCTGAACTTGATAATTTAACAGACTCAGCTCGTAGATTCTTCTGTGACTTGGTATCAAGAGAATTTATCTTAACGGATAGAATAAAAGCCACGAATGGTCAGCTACTCGATGCGATTCCAACAGCAACATCGACTAGATCTATAAGTAGATGGTTGAAATTGATTAGAGAGGAAGGACTCATTGAAGTCAAAAAAATTAAAATTAGAGAAGACTATTTTAAGCGAGAGCTATCTTTATCAGAAAAAGGAAAGAGGGTCCAGGATTATATCATAGCAGGCTCTCAAATAAATTAGGAGGATTTGTATGGCAGGAAAAAAAAACAATATTCCAGGTATCAATTTACCTTGGGAGTATGCAATATTTATTGCAATCATTGTAATAGTGATTGGTGCTATTCAATGGGGATGGTTCCAGTTTGGTGGAGTTCATGAGATTGATCGTGTAAATCCAGTCGTACTATTAGATGTTGATTCAGAAGTCAGCACTGTTGAGAAAGAAGGTACATTTGATATAGAAGTTAAAGTAGACAATGGTGAGGATACGGAAATTATTGCATTTATTATTAATGCTGTGGAGTATACTGAGTTCGTTCAGTCTTCAACCGAAGATGGACTATATACTATAAACGTTACAGCTGACGATCTAATCGGAACAAAAGTGTACGAAGTACAGAAGATCAAGTACCAGGTGGACTCAGAAGATAAGACACTTAGTATTATCGAGGATGATTCTATTACATCAGCAGTAACAATGACACTTACTCATAATGAACCGAAATTCATGGGAGTAGCAGTTAATGAAAATGTAGCTGTAGGTACTGCAGCAGCTGTTGTAATCAGCTTTGATGATGTTGAAGGTATATCTGAAGTCGTAATTGATGGTATTACTTATGATGAAGAGACTGACTTTGATGTAGTTGACAATGCAGAAGAAATTACTGTTAACATTGCTGGTTTATCTGTAGGTGAACATGAGTATATCTTAGAGTCATATACGTTTGATACTGGAACTCAAAGTATAAAAGTTGAATTAACTTCGAGTAATACAATGACGTTTGATGTTGTTAAAGCAGTACCTGAGCTATTATCAATAATACCAAGTGTTGACACATTTACAACTTCAGGAGTAGTAGAAGGGACTGCAGATTACAACTTAGTAATTACATTTGATGAGGTTGATGATATCTTCAGTATTACAATTAGTGATACTAAGTATGTTTTATCTAGTAATAATGATGTTACAGTGAATGCAGTATCTGATACTATTACGATTGCATTAAGTCAAACAGATGATACAGTTGGAACGTACTCGTTTGAGCTAGAAGAGTTTGAATTCTATAATTCACTTGAAATGATTATTGAGGCGTTAACTGAAGAAAACACGTATAGTATTTCAGTAACTGCATAGGAAAGTGGTGAATATATATGGAAGTAATTCTTAAATTATTTGAAAATACAAGAGAATTCATTACTTCAATATATACAGTAGCACGATTAGGGACCGCATTTAGTTACTTCATGTGGGCCCTTCTTTTTATAATTGCTGTAATGTTGTTAGTAATTGTAATTCTTTTACTTAGAGGAGTAGCCTTTATATTTGAATTTATATTCGCATTACCTGACTTCTTTAGAGATAGTGACGGTGATGGGATAAAAGATAGAAAAGATACTGATAAAAATGGTGATGGTATCCTTGATTGGATGCAACCTAAGAATATCTTTAAAAGAAGGAGGTAATTTGAATGAAGAAAGTTTTAAGTATATTTAGTTTATTTGTAGGTGGTTTAGTTGCTTTCACTTATAACAATCCATTAGCTGTGGATCATTCATATACACCTTCAGTAAGTGCAGCTGAAGTAACAGCTACAGATGCATCAACTTATAATCTAAATTATCCGTTTTATGTGAGACAAGCAAGCGATGATAATGGGACTACTACATACTCACTAACAAACCTGATCCAGGACGAGAGTGAGTTAAGTACATTATCTAACACGTACTTTCATGATGAAGTAAATGGAGCTGATATTGAGAGTCACCCATTAAGTAAACATATTGCGACTAAAAGTGCTGATGCTTTTGAGTCAGGTGGTTTTGAAGGGCGAACAGGATCATACGCACAATTTAGATATATCGATTTCTATCATATAAGTCCTAGTACAAGTATAACAATCAGTGGGGATTATTATTGGACCAATGATTCAGGGACTGAATGGGAGAGTAGACATTACTGGCGTATTTATATAAGAATGTTTGATGAAAACTATAATTTTATAGCTGAAGAATACGCAAATAGTGCTGCAACTTTTACAACACCAGCTAATGCTGCTTACTTTAAGATGGAGTTCTCATTGCATAGATATTCAGGGGATGGTTCGCCTAAAGCAGACCAAAGGACTTTGACATATGCGATAAGCAAATATAACTATGTTTATGATAATGATACTTCATACACCTCAACAACGTATACACCAGCAACTATTAGTACATCTAATTATGTTGAGTACTCATATGACGATATTGACTACACTATTATGAGTGCAACGTCCGATACGATAGAGGAGTATTATTCATTTACTAATGTAACAACATTAGGTAGTCCTATTTCACTTACAGAGATTGCTTTTAGTGAAGAAACCATAACTGCAGTGGATCAAGAGTATTACATGTTACTTACATTAAATAATTCAGATGGATTACCTTTTGGTGATATAGTTGTGGATGGTACGTTAATAAGACATGAGACTGATATTGCATCAGGGTATGTAATAAATGATGAAAATACTGAGATAGCAATACCACTCACTAATACACTTACAGAAGACGGATCTATAACACATGCGATAGAAACGATTGAGGTATTTGATAATGGAACTTATGAAATATGGACCATTAATAATAATCATTCTATTTCAGTAGAGTTACCAATCCAACAAACAGCTAGTTATGTTGACTCGTACATCGACAAAACTTCTGTAACGTTCGGTGAGGACTATAATCTTATAATTGAGCTTGATAACCCTGACGAATATTATACTGGTACCTTAGTGATCAACGGGATTGAGTACGAGGAAAACGCAGGATATACAGCTAGTCCTGGTTATTATTTAGTTACTGTTCCTTTAACAGCTCAGAGTGTTTATGGAGACAATGTACACCATATAGACTCAATTGAGTTTATTGAACAAGTATCGCCATTCGATAGTTATGTAATCAATATCGATAAGTTGAAGTATGTTAGATCTGATTTAACTTTTACCAACGATATTACCGTAACTGATATTGATGTACCAGGAACTTCTTACTTAGGGGATATTATCGAAGTAAACATTTCCTTAGATAACCCTGAACAATTACCAGTAAATTTTATTCAAATGAATGGGGATCAATATTCTGTATTTGAATCAAACGATACTAATACATTAATCACTATTGAATTATTAGTAGGAACTGAAGAAGGATCCTTTGACTACTTAATTGACTATATAAACTTTAGCAAAACATTTGGAGAGGATGTTTACAATTCTAGTAAAGTAATAGATTCGCCTTTTAGTTATACAGTTAATAATCCGATAGATCTAGCTGGAGTTAGAGTTAAGAACTTTAGAAGTGCCGAGTTGAAAGCCACAGTTGATAGTCCAGTAGATCTAGTAGTAACACTCGATAATCCAAATGCTTATGAGATACACTCGATAATTATCAATGGAGTAAGTTATAAAGATTTCACTCATGACGATAACTACACAGTGATGACAATTCCATTTATTGCAGCAGATGAAATAGGAGACATGTATATATCACTAGATGGAGTAAGATTTGAACACTTTAATAATATTCAAACATTCAACTCGTTCTTGATTGATGATATCGCTATTGTTCTTCCAGTACAGACATATGAATTCACTAAAGAAGTAGAAGTGAAATCAGTCAGCCTAGATACAGAGAATGTATATGTTGGGGATAAAACTAATTTACTATTAACACTTGATAATCCTAACAATTACGAGATTACAGCTTTATCAATAAATGGTAGAGAATATTCAGCTAGTGAGTTTGATATGAACGAAGATTACACTTCAGTAACTATCCCAACAAGTGTCGGAAATGTATCAAGTATTATATTTAACCTGGACTCGATTACATTCAAGAGATTTACTGAACTAGGAACTAGAATATTTGAGTCGATAACGGAGTTTGTTGTAGGTTCAGAATATGAAAAACAAATTGCGCTTACAAACAATGTATGGTGGGCAGTGTTCTTGTATTCAACATTAGCACCAAGAGTAGATTGGTTACTTATGAGTGATGCAGGCCACATATGGATGTTATCTGTATTTGCTGTCATATTACTATCATTCTTAATATATTTAATTGCTAGAAAGAAGAAAGAAAAAATTAATAATACTAAAGTCATAAAGGGTAAGAGGGTGAGAAAATGAAAAAACTGCTAATCATATTAATGGTACTTGCAATATTCATGATACGTATTCCTGAAGGAGTCGCATCTGAAGAACTAAAACAGATTGGTGATAAACAGATACCACCAACAGAACATCCTCTTTTAATTCATCAGTCATTCGAGACTGTAGGGGATAGAAAATATAGGATGGAGTTAGGTTTTGGAACTAAAACACCCTTTGTAAGAAATTATTTTCTTACCTATTATGACCTCAATTATAAAATTGAATACATAGTTATTAATAATCAGAAGATATATCCTAAATGGGCTGTCGAAGGAAGAGATGACGTATATTATGAATTTGGTTATAAAGTAGTAAACCTATTTTCTCCTGTACCGAGTGACGTGTGGATGTGGTATGAGATTACATTTGACAAAGTACTACCACCCGACATCAATAATAAGTGGTATGTAAATGAAATTAAATTTCAAAATATGAGTTATGACTTTGTGAGTGATAATGGAGAGAAATATCCAACCTACTTGTTTGAGTATGATGACTTGAGTAAATATCCTAGGATTGTTCTTGAGCATGGAGATGTATTTCATCACGAACTAGGTTATTTATTCGTAGAACCAGGATATACAGCATTCTCAACTTACGATGAAACATTGTCACTCGAGGAAAGAGACATTACAAATAGGGTTGTTGAAGACTACGGATCCATAACACCAGGAGAGCCTATTGAGGTCGAAGATTCATATATCATTAACTATACTGTTGAGGACGATTTTGGAAATGTTGGATCTACTACTAGGCTATTAGTCATTGGTGATGCAGAACCACCTTTAATAAATGAGGATCCTGAGCCTGAGACACCTTTTGTAGAAGATGGCACAGATACAGCAACTGACAACACAGAGTCTTCATTCGACTTCGAGCAATTTTTACTCGATTACTGGTGGGTAGGATTAATTATAGCCTTTGCAATTATTATGTTTGCAACCAATAGCTTTACAAAGTCATTTGCAGTGACGATTATTATATTCGTCATACTACTTATGATATACGGAAATGAGTTGATTGACTTATCACTTGAAGGATTGATAATAGATGGACTCACAGAAACAGTAGAAAGTAGAATTACAAGTTAATGTTTAAGCTGTTTCAGATTGATAGTTTTGAAGAATTTATGGTGTACTTCAATGACTTTAATCCTTCTGTTAAGCTGATACTTTATATAATAATTTTTGCTTTAATAGTTTTTATCGCAAAAAAAATAAAGTGGGCCGGAAAGGTAATGAACTATCTAGTGGGGATCACAATAGTCTTAAAACTAGTTTCTATGGCTGGATTCCAAGTCACTTGGATAGAAGGTTGGCTTGAAATGGTTAGCTATGCAATAATGTTTTGGGGGTTGGCGTAATGTTTGAAGTAGAAAGAGTGGATAAAATTAAAAATTTCCTAGATAGACTTGCTAGAATACTTAAGCAGCTACTCTTAATAGCAGTAATATATATAGTATATAACTTAATTATAGGAACAATTACTCCTGAACAATTATTGAGAATGTCTTTGGTGATTGCTGCAGTAGTTGCAGTAATCGCCATTGTTATATCTCTATTGTATAAGTTTATTTGGGAGTATGTTGAATGTGAGATACTAAGGAAGAAATCAGCACAAGTACTTGTAGACACTAAAAAGATACCAATGGTGAGACAAGTATCAGGCGATCAGGGACGAGGTAAAGATGCAAGTACAACAGCATCTGCAATCTTAATTAGAAAAATGCTGATTGAGAGAGATTTAGAAAGAATGGAAGTTATTAGGGACAAGCTTTATATCTATGACTTTGATAAAGTTCATGACTTTCTAGATAGTAGTTATCATGGACGCAAATTCATAGTTAACAGAGAGACAACATTAAAGCAGCGATTTGTGTCAGCTCTAAGAAAAAAAAACTCATTTCTATTAGGTGAATATAGAGAGTCACATAGTGAAGAGGCAGACGCTCACATTCTTAATTATCTAAAAAGAAAAGAAGGATTAAAGATATATAGAGATGGAATAACACCTGGTGGAGTAGCGTTCTTGGATTTACTTCTTGAGTACTTTATTTATTATGTTAGATATGTACATGTAACTAACTATATCTTGAGTAATCAACCTATTATAGAAGTACTTGAAATGGATAAGAACAACAAAGTAAAAGAGCTGCTTATGTCGAAGAAATTTAAACAGAGTATAATCAGAATTAAAGAGGATAATTCATTCCCAGTTACTCACTCAATGATTGTAGTGGAAACTGAAACAGCAATATTAAACGGAAATGTAGATAAAGCTCAGGAACAATATGTCAAAGCTATATCAGGTATCAGAGAATTTTTCACACTTATTAGACATTTACTCGGGGAGGATTGTTTTTACTACACTATAACGCAGGATCCATTTAGACCCATAAAAGCAGTTAGGGAATTACAACAATGCTACATGGAAGTGTTTGGTTCAACAGAGCGATGTACATCCCCAGTAATAAGAAAGACACTAGGGATATATATAAAAATATTAAAGCTAATGAATAAGATAAACTTACTTGTAATGAAACTGGATAGAGATAAGGTTGAAGATAAGTTTAGGGGAATTAAGAGACAGTTAATTAAGACTAGAAACAAGCTAGGAGCTGTACTAGAGAAACTGAAAGTATTTAAGATTATTAAGAAGGCTATCTTTAGAAATAAGAAACGAATATCTAGAAGTAAAGAGATACAAGATAAGCTCGATAATAATGGGTATATTGAGTTTCAAATAGGAGTTTATAAATCCATTAAAGATGTAGGTAAAAAGGTTAAATTTCCTAAGATGTTCGAGGGAGTTATTTTAGAGAATGAGAGTGAGGCGCATGAAAAGAGGGCATTTGGATTTAGACTTACGTGTAGAAAAAAAGACACTTGGTGTAGATATGATACTAAGTTCTTAAGTATATTCAGAAGATATAAAACATATAAGCACTCAGAGACTTTTTATAATCTTATAAACTGGGAGAGTCTGTCACTAAATGAGAAGGACATAGAGTACATGGACTACGGAGCTTTCAACAACATCATGGATCCTCTGATTGATAACATTGTGGAGTTTGATTCCATTGAGGATCGTGAAAAGAGAAACTTAGAAATATTGACTCAGTTATCAGTAACAGAGCCTAAGAAGTTTAATAAGATGATTCAAAACGCTGGTTTGATGAAGAAGACGAAGATAGTGGCAAGAAAGGTTGATAACAAAGTTATTCCTCAAGCTAGACCAAACTATAATCAGTTAGATATACATGAGTTAATGGATCTAGCTTGTGAGCGTGGTTATGAAGAATGGGTAATACAGCAGCTAGTAACTGAAGAGGTGCTCAACCAGGATGATATAGAATCTATTGAAGACTTTAACGAAGAACTAACAGAACATGGATACCATAAGAAAGATAAAATACTAAAGTTTTTAAAGTATTACACTAGTGCATCATGATTCTATATATTGTTTTGTTTGTGGCGATTCTTTTCCTGGAGTATAGAATACTCATAAACTTATGGAAACAAAGCGACAGAGGCGTATTTTGTGCTTACTAATCAGATATATAAGCAAGGAGAAGAGACGTGACTATTCACTAGGTGAACATAGATTGCCTTTCCGGTGTTCTTCAATATAAACCTTTTTACGCCATCAATAGAATGGGGTAGAAAAAAAATAATTATTCAAATGGATTCTATTGATATCTAATTATAAATTATATAACCTATAGCAGGAGGTGAGTTTATGCAAATCATATACGTAATAGCAAAAAACGGAAGGGTCCATGGAGTTAGAATTGACGAGAACGACATTAATGATTGGAGGATATCAGATCAAGCAACACTTATAGAGGATGAAGAAGCTGCAGTTCAACTGCATAGATTACTAGATAGTTCTGCTCAATTTGACAAAGTATCATTATTAACGATTGAAATCTAAATCATATCTTTAAGTAAGTATTACTATGATGCTAGATATACGTGGATTGTTTAAATTACTGTTGTGCTGGAGCTACCTACTATTTAATTGAAGTATTTCATCATATTAATACTATGAGCTACATCTAAATTCGATATATCTGACTTTCTAATACTTCATGTTTGTCACCAATACTGAGGAAGGTTAGAAAACGAGAATAATAAAATCGTTACAGATAAGAATACAGATGAAAAAAAATGTAGTAAGAAATGTACTATTTATGTTCCAAAATATCGTTGTGGAGGAAAGAGAGTTTAGCAAAAATGATCTTATAGAGTTGTTTAAAGTAACCGGGAGAAGTATTATCAATTATGTTAATGAGATTAATTGCTATCTCTATAATGATTACATCTACAAGGAACTCAAGTATGATAAGTCCAATAAGAGATATATTGTTGTAAGTTTAGAGGAGTGGGATGATTAAAAATATTCCCTATTTTTTTCAAAGTGAAGTACTGCTTCCACATCATTTGTTATAATCCCTTGAATTAATTCAATTGGAGATGATCTCAAAATTAATGCAACAGGGGGAATTGTTATCAAGTCAGAGGCGATATTATTCATTATGTATTACATGTTATTGGGATCGACTTTTGGGAGAACAGAGCTATCTAAGACCTTCGGTGTTGATACAAGGACTGTTTCCAGATATGTATCTGAGATAAACGTGTTTTTCATGAATAATTATATCAACCATAAGATTGTTTATGCTGGTGAATTGAAGAAGTACCGAATGGAGTAACAAAGAAAAAAGAAGTCTAGACTAATAATGAACAAGGGGGATGACATCCCTTTTTCTATTGATGGCTGAATGAATATTTCTAGTGCTTCTAAATGCATTTAGATAAATAGTTTGTGATTTAAGTCGAATAGTGTAAAATCAAGGTAGAGGATTCTATAAATATTTATAAGATTATATGATTGTTTAACCGTAAGTCTAATTATATTGATTATTTTAAGAAAATTGATAGTAAAAACCCAGAGGGACATTGAGTCCCTCTTTGATTTGATACTACTCTATATGATATTATTAGAATGTATACACATAATTACCAACAATTATGGGGGAAATAGAATGAATAATCCGGCTTATGTTCAGAAATTTGATAATGTATTGCGAAAGGTTTATCTTAAAGATAGACTGATATTTTCACAGGTACAATCAACACAATTAATGGGAATTCATAACAATAAAGTGCTTGAATACGGGAAGAAGGGTCTTTTTCCTGAAAATTATGTTTTTTTTTCTTGCAGAAGTATTCAAGATTTCGGAGGAAAACCATATAAGGATTATAACTTTTTAATGAAAAACATTAAAAACCTTGTTTCAAATCAAAATTCTGTTTTAGAGATTTATAATAATTCACACAGTCATGAAGAACTAAAAACAGTGTTATTATATACACAGATTCCGTTACAAAGAAATTATGAATATTTGTATTACAGGTATAATTATATTTTCAGTTTTGTTAACGACAAAATTGACATGAATACTGTATTTTATAATAAATTTGGTACTTCTCATATTAGATTTACAGATTTTATGATGAGTTTTATTGTAACTACCAATGCCCTTAAAAATTATCCTATGCGTTATATAAACATGTTAAATAATCTCTTTAGGAGATTTAACGATGTAGTCACAGAGTTATCTCAACACAGGGATAAGTTGATAAACATTCATAAACTAAGGAGAAATAAAAATAGACTTTTCTCAATACTTGATCTAAATATCTTGAACTCATACCCAATTGTATATTTCTACAACGATAAGAAATATTTAGAAATGGCGGTGCCGTTTGTTCCATCTATAGTAAATGCATGCACTGAGTCTCTGCTTTTTAGATTGACAGAGAATAAAGACGGTTTAAGATCTATTATAGGAAAAGAAGTACTAGAAGAATATGTTTATCATATCATCGATACAAGTACTACATCAGGAGTACATAAGATGATTAGGGAATTTAGTTATAATAAAGGTGATAAGTTTTGCGATATCACATTATTAGATGACCACGATAATATCATCTTAGTTGAGATTAAGATGGGAACACCCCCTTTGAAAATAAGAGACATGAATGAAAAGGAAATCAATAATTATAATAAAAGAATTTCTGAAGTGATAGTTCAAGCATATAAGAAGATTACTTTGTTACAAAGTGGTTCGATAACATCAGATGACGGTAGCATATCTCTTGTTGCAAAAAGTAGATTATTTGGAATAGCAGTTTTAAATAGTGAAATATACCATAATAAAGAGGGTATATATAATTTTGCATTAAATGATTTACGTGATTTTGGTATATCAGTTAATATGCAAGAATTATGTGAGAAAGTAATGATAGTATCTCTATATGACTTTGAGAGATGGCTGCATAGTGGAACTCAGACAATAATCAATTATTGCGAAGAAAACAAAACAAGTAAGACTTTTTTTGATGTTGTTTACAATCCCTCAGGTGTTAATCAGTCGAATTTGATACTTGAAAAATATACTACAATGCTTAGTACCTTTGTTGATGAAGAGAAAGAGCATTTTGAATTATTCCTGTCTAAGAGTAAAAATAATTCATAATCGTTGGAATTGTTATCACTGATAATACTCAGACGAAATGGTATAAAAAAGTTAAGCAATTATGTGGAAATGTTTCATTATTATTAGATACCATAAATGATTCAGTATGAGGGACATTGAGTCCCTTTTTCTCTTATCAACCCTCTGAAAAAGAAATCCATTCACAAGATGTCAAGATAGGTCATTGTTCTGTGTTTATTAGACCTATTAAACCAATATTTGATATAATATACATAAAAGGGGGACACACATGAACGTTAAGATAGATCTAAAATCAGACTTTCATAGTAATATGAGACTGAAGATAATGACTGAGGGTATAATTACCGAAGGTATAACTAGAGAAGATACCTTAGTTATAAGATATTTGACATATTTGAGAAAAATCGGTTATCCATCTCAAAAACGACATATTTTCGAATCAGCTAGTTTTCATTGTCCATCTGCTCACAGAGCGGGATTAGAATGTATAAAAGAGAAACTTAAAGATGGAGAGTCCATTTTTGCTCACCATAGTAAAAAGATAGACAACTTAAATGTGAATGACCTTATGTTCAACGAATGGGGAGTAGTGCACCTTCATCTAGGCGTGGAATCAGATTCAAATGATCCTAGATTTGTACAACGCACTGGTCCATTATTATTTGTGTTGTTAAGTGATAAAGAGGCATACTTAATTGGTGTAGGAAAGCATGGTGATTGGACTGATTCAAATATCTTAAAAACTATCTATGAAAATTGGCCGCAATTTATAGAACGAAATATTGTTGATGCAAAAGGAATCTCCTATGAATTAACTAGTGCAGAACACGCTGGATTAAGAAAAGAAAATATTAACGCTGTTCTTGCATTTGAGAGCGGTGGAGTAAAATATACTATACCCCAATTGGAATTGCTACTTCAGGTGATTCTATTAGAGATGTCAGGAATTACATGCGGGTTATTAGTATTTTAAACATCACTGAGCAAGAGATAATAGAAAATATAGAGGAGAATCTAGAAAAGATTAAAAACATAGGAGGGCTTACATTGTCTGATATAGAATGTCGCCTTGAATATGACGATGGGTGGTATGTTGTAGAAATAAACAGTGAAGTAATCATTTCTCGACATTCCTTATAAAATTCAAAATACTCATTATGGATATAAAAATAATCTGGAGAAATCGGATTACTTTTTTTGGAGTAAGAATCTGTCTTTCTAGAAAGTATAATGGATGTATAGTGATGATAATCACCCTAGATAGATATTTGAAAAGTTGATGGTGAATTAAGTAGAAATTTGATTGGCGTGGGTTCAAATCTCACATGTTTCGTCATTTAAATTAATATTGCAAACGTTCAGAGCGTTTGTTATCCTATATGTGATCACACAGTCAAAAATTTAAATATTGATGGTATAAAGTTATGTACTGTATGTGGAGATTACCTCATAAAAAGAAAAGGACGATATGGATATTTTTATGGATGTAACTCATTTAAGTATGAGGTTTGTAATTACACCATTAATGTAAAAAATACATAATGTTATAGAAAATGCGACTTTTATAAGTTGCCTTTATTCTGACTAATTTAGCGTGTAAGAGAATATACAGAATTATTGGTTCTGTTGCAAAAACAGAGCCTTTCTTATGTAAGGTAAAATAATATCTTTGATTGGTGTGCTTTATGCAACTTGAAATATCTGATTGATCAAATTGATCTCATCAGATACTAATGAAGTATTAGCTTGTCTCTTTCGAATCATGTTCATTGATTCGATTCCTTGGATGGTGGAACAAGCTGATTTAAAGTGTTTAAAACCGGGGACATTATTGGTGACACGTTTGATATGTCGATGATCTTGCTCAATAATGTTATTCATATATTTGGATGAACGATGTTTAGTTGAAGACGCTAATCTATTTAGTCTCATTTCATTCTTTATCGCTTTAATCGTTGCCCAGTGTTTATCAGTAGTTATAACTCTAGGATTAGAGTTATGTGGGGAACGGAGTGCTTTTCTAAAAAACTTCTTAGCCGCATATCTATCACGCTTTTTAGATATCCAAAAGTCAATTGTGTCTCCATGTTGATCAACTGCACGATATAGATATGTCCAGTTTCCATTCACTTTTATATAAGTTTCATCAACTCTCCACGAATCACTAGTTCTTTTGAGATGCTTTCTTAACCCACGATTAAGGATTGGTGAATACTCAATCACCCATCTGTAGATAGTTGTATGATTGAGAAAGAGACCTCTTTCTTCCATTATTTCTTGCAAGTTTCTGTAAGATAGCGGATACTTCAAGTACCATCTAACACAAAGAATGATAATTTCGGTTTCAAAGTGTTTCCACTTGAATATGTTCTTGTTCATAAATAATCCCCAGTTTATTTTAATATTGAGTTATAATTATAACATAAGAAGGTTACCGATAGAATTTTTGCAACAGAACCGTATTTTTTAGATGTGGTTCTGTAATCTTCGATAAGTAGTGTGTTCTTAAACATAAGTATATACACTCTATAAATACATTTTAAGAGTGTAGTTTTGTGTGATATAATAGAAAAAAGAGAAAAACAGTATACCTGTGGACTTATTGAACTAAAAAAATAAAGGGTGATTATATGACTACCATTAATTCAATTGAAGAACTTAAAGGAATTAATTTTGAACTAATTCCTGAAGATGATAAATGGAGTTTTGGAGAGAGCAAGGAGCATCCTATGCACAGAATCCATGCTTACCCTGCCAAATTTCCTGGTTTCATTGCCGAAAAGGCCATAGATTTCGCACTAGATAATGGAGTGGTTCTTGAAACTATTGCTGATACTTTTTGTGGGTGTGGTACTGTCGCACTTGCTGCTAAGCAAAGGAACTTCAATTTCTGGGGAGTTGACATCAATCCAGTTGCAACTTTAATTGCAAATTCTAAACTTCATGATTATGATATTTTCAAAGTTGAAGAGTACTATAAAGAAATTAAATCAAATCTGCTGGGTAGCACTGAAAGTTTAAGTCAGTCCTCTAATAGTAGAATCCAGTATTGGTTTAACAAGAACACTATTGGTGAACTTTCAAGACTTCTAGAATCCATAAATACAACTGCCCCTGAAGGAAAGTATAGAGATTTATTTTTGACTGTATACTCAAGTATTCTGAAAACCACTTCTAAATGGTTATCAAAGTCAATCAAACCTCAAGTAGATCCTAATAAAATCATCATAAAAGTGACAGATGCATTTGAAAGAAATTACAATAAAACCCTTAAGGCATTAAAGATTGCATCTGAGTCATCTTCGAATATTACTATAGAAACCAATAATTTTCTAAATACGAATTGTGTCGCACCTAAGATCGATTTACTAGTTACAAGTCCTCCATACGTAACATCTTATGAGTATGCAGATTTGCACCAATTATCTACTCTTTGGCTCGGGTTTACAGAGGATTACAAAGAACTAAGGCAGGACACAATTGGTAGTTTGTACAAGAGTGGTTCCAGAGGCGATGTTCGTGAAGGTCGCTTGAATCAGACAGTGAAGCAAATGATTTTGAATTTAAATGATACTAATATTTCAAAGACAAGAATCAATTCAATAATAACTTATTACTTAGACATGCAGAATGTAGTCAAAAAAATAGCAAGATCGATAAATAATAATGGAATGGTTGTGTTTGTCATTGGAGATACAGAATATAAGGGAATTAAAATAACAAACGCTAAGCATTTAGTAGAATGTCTTCTCTTAAACAACATTGCTGATATAAAACTTGTAAAAAGGAAGATTTCAAATAAATCATTAACACCGTATAGAGATAAGAACGGGAGATTCACTAAAGATAAAAACGCAAGAAAGATTTATAGCGAGGAATTTGTAGTTATTGGGAGGAAATTTGATGCCTAAGAAAAAGGAAGAATTACGCATGAGACCTTATGCAAGGTTGTTAACCATGCTAAGTGAGCAACTTATAAAGAATGAAATAATTGCATTATCAGAGTTAATCAAAAATGCTTATGATGCTGGTTCAAAGTGGGTCGAAGTAAATTTTGAAAATTTCGGGGAGAATTATGAAATTTTTGGAGATTCTCAAATTACTATTTCAGATACTGGTTGTGGAATGAATAAGGATATTATTGTAAACCATTTTATGAACCCTGCGACATCTGTGAAAAAACACTTGGATTCAAACTCTGAGAACAGAGTACCGCAGGGTGAAAAAGGAATTGGTAGATTCTCTATGTTCAAACTTGGTAACAAAGTAAATATCATTACTAAGACTATAGATGAAAACTTTGGACATAACTTAACATTTGACTTCTCTGACTATGATAACGAGTTTTTACAACAAAATGGGGAAGAAAAGGAAATCTATCTAGATTCCATCTATGCAGAATATGAAAAAATTTATAATGTCGAGATTCTGAAAAAGAATAAAGGTACAATAATAGAAATTACAGGAATAAAAGGAAGTTGGAATTCTAAAAAGGTACGTGAGTTTGTAGATGAAATGGTAAGATTTATTCCTATAAAGTTTCAAGACAAAGAATCAAATAAAGTCAAAAAAAACACCTTTGAGATAAGATTGTTAAAGGATGGAATCAAGCTCAGAAATTTTGAAGAAGCTGCTAAGGAAATAAGAAACATCGTTGAGCACAAAGCAGTAATCAAAATTACAGATGGTTTCTATGATGAGAAGAAAAAAACAGTGAGCTTTAATTATCAAAAGGGAGACTCTATTGTTAGAAAAGGCTTTATCGACTTGGTCCCAAAAAGCAAAGATATTATGAGTAGGTCGCAACATTCTTTTACTGCGAAAATGCAAGGTCTTTCATTATACAGGGGAAGTTCGGTAATAAAGGAACCGGTTTCAGACTATTTTGGGGAAGGTGAAACTACTTCATGTGGATCCTTTTCATTTAAATTTTATGTTTTTGATTTTTCAGGTACCCAATTGGATCCTTACGGACTGAATAAGAATGAGAAAAATAGATTACGGAACCATAGAGTTTTCTTATATCGTGATGGGGTTAGAGTACAACCATATGGAGCAAGTGATGACGACTGGTTAGAAATGGATAGAAGAAGAGCTGCAACTAAAGCTAGTGAGATTTTCAGTAATGATCAAATATTAGGAGAAATAGGTATCGGAAAATTCAGCAATCCGAACTTAATAGATAAAACTAACAGAGAAGGTTTAATAACAGATGACGAGTCCTTTAAACAAATGATTACTCTTATAGGAGCATTTCTAAGTACCATAAGAGTAAGTTTGTATATGGAATATATTTACTCGAAGAACAAAAGAAAAGAAGAAGATAAAAAATCAAAACAAGCAAACTATACTATTGATTTGCAATACCTAGCGAATACTTTTAAAAGCGATAAACAATTATTAAAAAGAGTCAAAAACATCGAGGATGAGTTTCACAGACAAGACAAACAACACGCTAGTAGGATGAAGATAGTAGAAAATCTAGCAGGAATTGGTCTGTCAGTGGAAATGGCAGCTCATGATACAAATTTGACAATTAGTAGATTAGTTGACAAAATTGGTTACCTGAGGAGTGAATTGGTACAAGCACCCTTAACAATAATGAATAATTTACATTCAATACAAGAAAGTGTAATTAGTGCAGAGGAAGGTGTGGCGCTTCTAAGAGATAAGATGAAAAACATTGACCAACTATTTGCCTCTTCAAGTTCACGACCAAAAAATGTTAGGATAGAAGAAATCATACGTAAAGTTGAACTCATGTATGGAAAAAAACTACGAGATGCAGATATAGTTGTTAAGTATAATCTCATTGGGATATCACCACTCATTGTTAGGATTGTAGACGCATTTGTTTATCAAATATTCATAAATTTATTTGACAATGCATGCTACTTTCTTGATGGTATAGAAGGTACAAAAATTATTACAATCACCCTAGATTCTGAAAGGCTAAAAGTTATTTTCTCAGACAATGGACCAGGTATATCTTCATTAGATAAACCTTTCGTATTCGATGCTTTTTACTCTACAAAAGGAGAAGAAGGAAAAGGTCTGGGGATGTATATTGCTAAGAGGTTGCTTGAAAGAGGAGAATTTAACATATATATACCTAGACTCGCAGAAGAAGTAATTCATGAAGGGGCTAATTTCGTAATAGATTTCGCAAAAAACAATGAAAGTGATGGTTCGTATTGATGAAGGTAGAAGATGTCAAAAATATTTCTGATATAATGAAGAAAGGATTAGTACTAATAGTCGATGATAAAGTCGGTGTTGAAGATTCATCTGATAGAGTAAATGCTATCGTGACAAGCCTTGAACAGACGAGTCTTTTATTGATTAAATTGAGGAATATTCCAGAACAAAAGACTGAATCATTCGCTAATTTGGCCTTCATTATTTTGGACTGGGAACTGAATCTGGATATTCCAGATGCTCCAGCTGGAGTAAATCTTAAACAGGATGTAAAAACCGTTGATAAAGGGGAGATTATAAAGTTTATCGACGAAATTTCTAACAAGTATTTCATTCCAATCTTTATTTTTACAGGACGTAGTAACAAGGAAATTGAAGACATTAAAAAGGACATAGTTAATACAAGTTCATTTTATAGTGAAACCAACATAGAGGAAAGTAATCTCTTTATTAAAAATAAAGAAGAACTCCTGGAAGAAGGAGTGTTTGAAGTTTTCGACCAATGGTTAGTTGAAAATCCTGCAATATATTTAATGAAGGAGTATGAGAATACATTCTATAAATCAATACATAATTTTTATAGATCTATGGTAGAGTCTCATAAATCATGGCCAATAGTTGCTTATAACACCATACTTGAGGATAATATTGAACCTCTCCCTGCTATGAAGGAGTTCTTGAGTAAATGTATTACTGCGCATTCTGGTGACTTTTCATTTAACAAAGATTTTTTTAGTATAGAGCCAACAGATCAGATTGAACAATTACAAAAAATATGGGAGAATATGAAGTTTATTACATATTCAGAAGAATATTTAGAAAATGTGGAATCTCAAACGTCAGGAGATATCTATGTGTTCAATGGTGAAGGAGGTGCCAGCAAAAGAAGGTATTTGATTAACATAACACCAGTATGTAACACTAGAAACGGCAAGATGCTCTATTTATTGGGTAAACGTAAAAATAAAACGGAGGAAGATGGTCTCCACAACGGTTCTATAATCGACAGAGCAAACGAAAAGACAATTCCTAATCTGCTAGATCAGAAATTTATCTCATTTGACTTTACAAAGTTTAATGTTTTCTTATTTGATGAAGGCTCAAATTTTAATAAAGTGACTATCCAAAAAAGAACTACAAAGAGAGTAGACGGAAAACCTGTAGTACAACTAGATAACCAGGAATATGTTTTAGTTGGAAGACTTATGGAGCCATATCTCTCGACTTTACAAAGGGCTAATTCTAATTACATTAGTAGAATTGGAACTCCAAGGTTGCCCAAAGTTTCATAATCTTAATTTGAAAGCTCACCGATTAAACCTTAGAATATGACAATAATTTAGGAAGTTACATTTGTTATTAATCTATCATTAATATACATTTACTGTTATATTTAAAAATAATTGCTCTTATGCAATTATTTTTATGAGAGTAAGAATCCGTCACCTAAAAAGTACAATGGGGGTAGGTAGAGGTCTTTTATGATGCAGCATTTCATTAAAGTGACGATTTTTACGCACGGTAAGTACTGATACTGATAGGATGTGATATAATTTAGACAACAATTCTTGTAACTGTGGATGTTTGAATTTATTGTCTTATCAAGTAGGAGGAAGAACAATGAATAAAAAATTAGAAATGCATGCTATGGTAGATGCAATAGAAAGGGATTTAATTTGCTATATAAGTGCAAAGGTTAATGACAAGAATGTCCCTGCAAAAATCATAAAAAAAATTAAAGAAAGATTAGGATATTATAATCTGGAAGAGGGAGTATTATACTTGGATCTCCAGGACTTTATTGAGATAATAAATATTAATTCCAAAAGATTAGATTTCGATGAAGAAGAGATTAAGTATTTAAACAAGCATATAGTAAGAATCATACCTATAAGGAATAGAGTAATGCATCCTAGACCTCTAGAATTCGATGATTATCCTATTCTGAAAAATGTGTTTAATTGTGTTTCTATTTATATAAAAACTATTAAGTGGAAGTGTACAGAAAAAGTTATTAAGATAGTTTCAGATTCACCAAATGATTTACTTTCTCTAGATTTTAGAGAAGTAAGTAAACAATCCGATATATTCGAGAACCTTCCACTTCCAGATTTTGATGATACAACCTATATTGGTAGAAGGAGAGAGAGAGCAGAAATTAGGGAATTACTCTTGAATGATAGGGTATATGTTGTAACTGTTAAAGGTGAAGGAGGAATAGGAAAATCGGCCACTGTCTTAAAAACACTTTACGATCTACTAGATGATAGCGAGAATCCCTTTGAAGCAATAATTTGGAGTACACTTAAAACAGAACACTTAAATAATTCGGAATTTATAAAAATAAATGATGCTATAAATTCTTTTGAATTATTACAATCCAATATCTCAAATGAGGTGATTAAAGACAGTAACCTAACAGAAGAAGAAAATATAATGAATTTTGTCAAAGAGTTTAACACCTTATTAGTAATAGATAACTTAGAAACATTGAATTCAGATGATGTAAGAGACTTTATTATTAGATTCACAGAGTACGGTAAAATTCTGATTACTTCAAGAATAGGATTAGGAGAACTTGAGAGACGATATAGTCTCGACACAATGAGTGATAATGATTCATTTGCGTACGCCACAGCCCTTCTTTCCTATCATAATCTTGAGAGCATTTTTAGCAACGAGGAATTAAAACACCTAATTAAAGATGAACTATATTGCAATCCGCTTTCAATTAAGTGGTATGTGAGATCATTAGCCAATGGACTGGATCATAATGATGTTCTAAAAAATAAGATGGATGTAGTAAACTTTTGCATGTCAAATGTATATGAAGGTCTAAGTGAACTCTCGATGCTTGTACTATCGGTGTGTGTTATAGAGGATAGACCACTAAGTTACCCTAATATTACCTTTTTACTGGATATGAAATATGAGTTAGAATTTAAGATAAGAAGGTCTGTAAACGAACTAGACATCTCCAATTTCTTAGAATCGAGCAAGCTAAAAAGAGGAATAGTTAACTTAACTGCAATCGCAAGGAATTATTTAAGAATTAACCATTTTCCGGACAAGAAACTGATAGAGAGAATAATTAGAAAACGTAAGAAACTCAGCAACTTAAAGCAAGAGATGGAAATTAAAAATATCCAAGACAGGTATAATCCCAAATCTCTTATGTCGTTTGATAAAGAAAACAATTTAGTTGCGGGATGGTACTTATTTCGTGCTATAGAATGTAAAGAAAGCTCTGATTGGGAACAAGCTTTTGAGTACGTAGAGATGGCAAAAAAAATCTCACCAAAATATTTTGAATCGTATAAAATCTCAGCATATTTATTGTCGTGTAAGGGTGACAAAAACGCCAATACGGAATACAAGACAGCTTATGACCTATGCACAACTGACGATGAGAGGGTCACGATACTAGCACTTTGGGCATCTCATTCTCTTGAAAGAGAGGACAGACATGAAGCCTTAAGGATGATAAATGAAGCTGAACGAATTGATGGTTCAAATTATCACATAAAACTAGACAAAGTTAAAATGTTGAGTAACCTGGGTAAATATGACGAGGCCATTAGCATATTGGAAAATATAGATATAAGTAAATTATCTACTCTAAAATACAAGAATATTTACTATACTAGATATGCAGATGTTTATAGAAGAAGATCAGAGAGAATAGAGTTCAAATATTTCGATGGAAGATTTTCTCTTTTGCAAAAAGCTTATGATGTACTAGAAAAATCTCCTGGTTCAGATTTTAGGCTCGCAAACATGAAAATAAGGATTCTTCAATTGATTTCTGAGTATTCTACAAGGGAAGAAGCAATGGAATTTTTATTAGAGAAAATTTCTAGTGATGAGATAGAACTATATAGCCACTCAAAATTCGACAAGTTTATCAAATCCTTTAGAAGCAGAGTTGTTAATATTGATAACGAAGAATTGAAGAATCAGTTAAAAAGATATTTAGTAGACTATAATGAAAAAGCCACAGCGGTTAAAGAGAAGGATGAAGGAATCGTTGTATTTATGAAAGATAATTATGGATTTGTAAAAAACGCATCATTAAAGAGAGGATTGTATTTTACCTTACCAAGGAAGTTAAGTTTGAGGTTGGGTGATAGAGTAAAATTCCAGATACGAGATAGTTCTAAAGGACAACCTGCAGCAAGGATTCTTGATAAGATAGCCTAACTAATAAATTCATTCTCGTAGCATAGGCAGTTAGTATAGGTATTATGGGTTAAGAATTTATCTGTTTCATATTCAAATTTATAAAATAATCGAAATAAATTCGATTATTTTTTTTGAGAGTAAGTTTCTGTCGCTCTAAAACGTATAATGTGGTTAGATTTATATAAAAACACTTGTGGACGTTCTTTGAAAAAATCCATATTGAAGTAAGTAATAATGATTTTTTGTAAGTATTTTACTTCAAGAGATATAGTTTGCATATGATATTTCTCAAACGGGGGTTCGACTCCCCCCAACTCCACCAATGAAATTTGAAATGGCTTCCAAAAGTTGGAGAAATGGTATAATTAATTACCTACTCTGATGAAGGGAGCTTTTATTATGCGTTATACATTAAAAGAGAAGTTAAAAATGTGTATTGAACATGTAGAAGAACATAAGTCATTGTCACATGTGTCTGAGAGATACAACAACTATGATTTGAGTAGTTTGAAGTATTTAGTGGCTTTATACAAGACGTATGGAGAGAAGCCATTTATACAAAGAAAGATAAGATCATATAGAAGAGATACTAAATTGTTGGCTATTGGAAGAGTAGAAACAGGAGAATCGATAAGACGTGTAGCTCTAGATTTTGAATTACTTGATCCAAGTATATTAGGAGATTGGGTAAAGGTATATAGAACAAAAGGTAAGGAAGCAATAAAGGATACTCACTCTAGAAAAGCGTACATGTCAGAAGAAGAAAGAAATAAGTATAAAGTGGATAAAGCGTTGAAAGAGGAAAACGAAAGACTGAGAGCTGAGATAGAATACTTAAAAAAGTCGCAGTCCTTAATTCAAAAGCTAAAAAAAGTGACTAATAGAGAAAAGGCAGCTATTGTCACTGAATTAAGGAAAGATTTTAGTTTAAAGGTCCTTTTGGATGTAACGGGAATGGCGTCATCTGTTTATTACTACAACGTGAATAAAATAAAAGAAAACAAAGATAACTACATAGAGATAAAAGAAGAGATTGATTACCTATACTTGATAAAGCACAAGAAACGTATGGGATATCAACGAATATATATCGAATTACAGAAACTAGGATATCGTATAGGTAAGAACAAAGTGTTAGAAATAATGAGAGAAAAAGGATATCTTAAGAAGAAAGCTAAGAAATGGAGAAAATACAATTCATATGAAGGAATAGTAGGAAAACTATTTCCAAACGAAATGAATCAGGAATTCACTACAAGTCGACCATACGAAAAAGCAGGGACAGATATCACAATGTTTCCAATGGAAGAGGAATCAGTATACCTTTCTCCAGTAATTGATTTTCATTCAAGAGAAGTGTTATCATATACAGTAGGTACGAATGCAAAGATGGATAAAATTGATTCAATGATGAAGGAACTAAAAGCAAATCATTCAGTAAGAGTAAAAGGTATGATAATTCAACCCGATCAAGGCATACAATATCAAAATTCAAGGTACAGAGAAATGGTTCAAAGTTTAGGAATGAAACAATCGATGAGTCGAAAAGGAAATTGTTTAGATAATTCACCAACTGAAAACTTCTTTGGAAGAATGAAAGAAGAGATGTGGAATGGGTGTCAAGAACAGTACAAAGATGCCAATGAATTAATGAGTACTATACACGAATATATAGATTATTACAATAACACAAGAATAGTAACTAGACACAAGATGAGTCCAGTAAACTATAGAAATGAGTATTTTAAAGAAGCAAATATGGTGGGGGGTTAATCAAAATCATCTCCAATATTTGAAAGCCACTTCAGTATAGAGCATTCTACAAATCTGCAGACAATAGAAAGAGATAGAATTAAGAATATGCTTTGTGAAAAGGCAGGTCTTAAGCTTGTTAGAATTAGTAACGATTATGTAAGATGATATGAGCATGTCAAACGAGTAATAATGGATCTTTTGAGAAAGTAATTATTTAAATTGAGAATAAAGTTATTGTCATTTCTTTATATATGTAGAATATTGTATTATAATGAGATATCCATTTATTTTCCAGACAGTTATGTGAGGGGGGACTACAATGATAAAAACATATGATTTTGCTAGAAATAATGAAGACATAAAGAATAAACCTTTTTGTATGAATTGGCCTGTAGTTTATATTATTGAAGATGGAACCTCTGTATATATAGGCGAAACCAATAATTTTTATAATAGAACTAACACGCATTCTTTAGATGATGAAAAGAAACATCTGAAAAGAATTCATATGATAACAAAAAATGATTTTAATTCCTCTGTAATTGCTGATATTGAATCATTTTTGATACGTCATTTTGATGCCGATAATCAAATGGTAGTACTAAATAAAAACGGAGGAAGAGGAAACTTATTATATTATCAGAAGGAATTCTATTATTCTAAGATTCCATCTATATGGGAAAGATTACTGAAGAAGAGATTAGTGACTCATGATTTGGTTCAAATAGAAAATTCGGATTTGTTCAAATACTCTCCGTATACATCTCTTAGTGATGATCAGTTAGCTATTAGCGAAATGATTATCGATTATATTAAGACAAAAGAAGAATCGATTAGTATCATTGATGGATTGCCTGGTACTGGAAAGACTGTACTTGCTATGTATTTGCTAAAGTTATTATCCTTATATGATTCTCTAACAGCGGATGATATTGCTCTTGTAGTGCCAATGTCATCATTGAGATCAACACTTAAGTCAGTTGTAAAGACAGTTAAAGGACTAAAAGCTTCAATGGTTATTGGACCTGCTGATGTAGTGAAAAAAAATTATAAGATACTTATTGTGGATGAAGCTCATCGACTTAGAAGAAGAGTAAATATAACTAATTATGGATCCTTTGATAAAGTAAATAAAAATTTGGAATTGGATAAGAATGAGGGGAATGAGCTAGATTGGATAATGAAGAGTAGTAGGCACCAAATTTTGTTTTATGATGAGAATCAGTCAGTTAGACCGAGTGATGTTATAGTTGAGGATTTTTATAAAGTAAAAGAGCTAGCTACTGTCTATACATTGGAGTCTCAACACCGAGTTGCTGCTGGTATAAACTATGTTAATTATATAAAGAATATATTTACTAATATGCAAAATGGAATAGTTCATTTTGATAACTATGATTCTCTGATAATTGATGACTTCTCTTATTTGGTTGAATTGATTAACAATAAAGATAAGGAAGTTGGTTTATCGCGTGTAGTATCTGGATACTCCTTTGAGTGGGTGTCAAAAAGAGATAAATCATTGAGTGATATCACACTTGATGGCATATCGATGCAATGGAATACTACTGCGAGTAATTGGGTAAACAGTAAAAATGCGTTAGAGGAAGTTGGATGTATACATACTGTTCAGGGATATGACTTAAACTATATAGGTTTAATTATAGGAAAAGATATAGATTATGATTTTGAGTTGAAAAAGTTTATAGTTGATAGAGACCAGTATTTTGATATAAAAGGGAAGGCTACTATAGATAGTGAGGAGCAACTCCTAGAATATATTAGAAACATTTACATTACTCTCTCAACAAGAGCAATTAAAGGAATATATTTTTATATTTGTAATGATAACATGAAAAAATATATGCAACAGTACTTCGATACAAAATAGGAGGAATTATGAAAAACATAGAAGAATTAACTCAACTCCTAGTCAAGTTTAGAGATGATAGGGATTGGAAACAATTTCATACACCAGAGAATCTATCTAAGAGTATAATGCTTGAAGCTGCTGAACTTCTAGAAAATTTTCAGTGGCAATGTGAGTCAGACGACTTAGATAACATTAAAGAAGAGATAGCGGATATTTTTGGATATTTGCTTCTACTTTGTAACCACTATGACCTAAACTTAATTGAAATAACAAAATCAAAAATCAATCAAAACTCTGAAAAGTATCCGGTAGATAAATCTTATGGGATAAGCACGAAGTATAATAGACTATAATAAAAGTGATTCTGCTAATTAGGCAGTTGTGGTTATTTAGTGCAATGCCCCAGCTCTGCCAATAATAATCACATAAATTCTGATCGATAGTTGGAATTATTATATATAAATAAATAGCCACTAAATACTGTATTTACAGAAATTATTGGCTATTTTCTTATCCCTTATATATTATAAACTAAAATTTATCTGTTATGTTGACATTGAGTTGTATTGTACTCAAATAAGAATGATATTCATCGTATTTCTGTACTCATATCTACTTATAGTATATAATGAAGTGAGAAAGAAAGTTATGAATTTTGTTAAAAAAAACATAGCTCATGTGAGTACTATTTAGTTTGATCTTATAGTGGAATACATATAGATTTAGATGAACCTATTACAATTAAATGAAAGGAAGAAAAAAATGAAAAAGAGAACTAGAATTGCTTTTATATTTATTATAATCATAACTGCTTCTATTTTAACGGGATGTCGTATGAATGTATCTAACAAAGATAAAGAATTTTACTTAAAGGCAAATGAGTATATTACTGCTATTAACGAGGTTACTACTGGGCAAAAAATACACGGAAATGTCTTGGTTGTAAAGGATGGAGAAATATTGTTTTCAGAAGGATATGGGAAAGCAGATTATAATAGCGACAGAGATTTTACTGAGGATACAATATTCCTAATAGCATCAAATACAAAACCAATAACAGCTATTGCAATAATGCAATTACAGGAAAAAGGTTTTTTGGATATCAAAAATCCAGTGTCTATGTACGTACCAGATCAACTTAGAGGTGATGAGTTTACTATAGAACATCTATTGACGCATACTTCAGGAGTAAAAAGAGATTTAGATACTATTTTCTATCATCCTATCTCAAAAAAAGACTCGATAAAGGAGATTACATCAGAACCCCTTGAATTTAATCCTGGAACAAAATATCAATATAGTAATTGTGGATTTAGCTTATTAGCTCACATTATAGAAAAGGTTTCAGGTCAGACTTATGAGGAGTATCTGGATGAAAATATTTTTAAGCCACTGAATATGAAGCATACCGGGGCTGCTACTTCAAATGAAGATTTGCCTGATATGGCTAAATCACACTATATATCTCATAATAACATTAGTGAATCATCATTACTTTATGACGTGTCAGTTTTTTGGGGTGCGGGAAATATTTATTCTAGTATTAGAGATCTATATTTATTAGAAAATGCCTTATATGTTGGTGAGATATTAAGTAAAGAATCAATTAAAAGTATGTATGAGAATGGATATGGAATAGGATTCGGAGAATTAAATGGACATAAATGGGTTGGCCACAATGGACTTCTAAGTAGTTATTCGTCCACACTACTTAGATTTCCAGATGATCAATTAAGTGTAATAGTCTTGATGAACGTCGGTAATCAGGATAATTTAAATTTCAATATTGCACAGGCATTGTCAATTATAGCATTAGGAGAAGAGTATACTTTACCAGTTATGAAAGAAGAAATATTCCTAGATAAGAATCAATTGGACAAATTTGTAGGAAATTATCGGTTTGATAATGGTGGTATAGTTTCAATTACAAGGAATAACAATATTTTATTATTTGGTCATTCATTCAATCTAACTCCATATTCAGATTTAGCGTTTTATAATATAGGGAGTGAGTATAGAACGGTAGAATTTAATTTAGATGATAATAGTAATGTAGTTGGATTTATATTTAAAGAAAGCGTTGTTGAACTGAAAGGAAGTAAGGTCAACTAGAACACAAAATGCTGTAAGTTATGTTAGTAAGTAAAAGTTAACCTAGGGTACTTGGTAAAGTTACAGTTTTAAGTTCATTATCAGCGAATCTATGATTTTTGTAGTTACAATACTCTCCAGGGAGAATAAATAGTTTGGATAATCAAGATACTTCAAATACTAAAACAATTCTAATGACAAAAGCGGATGGAGCCTTAACTCATACTAGAAAATTTGGGTAGTGATTCTACTATTAATAAAAATCAAAAAGAGGAGAAATAGGAAAATGGTTGAACAAATGTTCAACCATTTTTTTCACCATCCACATGATTGATAAAATGGATGGCCATGGTAATAACAATAAGGTGAGTTAATACAATAAATAGGATTATAAGATGGAAATCTCCTTCTCTTACAACACTTGCACCTGCATTTACAATAGTCATCGTAACCAAAATTGCATCTATTATGTTCTATGTGTCTGATGCATTTACAACCGCAATCCATTCGTCTACTACAATGTTTACAACAAGTTACTCTCTGACAACAAGATGACTTATGATGACAATAATGTTTACTCATAAAATTCCTCCCTTTTTGTCAATACACTTTATAATATGAGTAAGTTATCTACTTATAAACTTAACTTGCCTATACTCTAATTATAACTGAGTAATTATAATCAAATTAAGGTAACTCAAATCAAGATGACAGGAGTTATCTAAAATAAGTCACAGGAAGAAGATAATTGGTGTATTCAATTAGGACAAAAAAATAGTTAAAGGATATAACAAAGTTCCACCCTTTGAGTCTGGAATCAATTTATATGGATGGTTCATTCCGACATCAGTATATAGATAAAATATATTTGGATAAGTGCGAGTTTTTATATATGAGGACTTGAAATACAATGTTAATGGTAGGAGATTATTTTTAACTAGTGAATTTAGGGAAGAGGGTAGACATAAGGAACAGAACGCAATAAGATTTTTGAAGAAGTAAGAAAACACTTAGGTTAAAGTGAAAGTAAAGTTAAAGATAATGATGTTGTTGATGAGTTTGATAACAGCATTACATTATCAATAAGTGATTTTGCAAATAACATATTAAATAAGATAGAACTTTCGACAATGTGATATATCAGCATTTGAAGTGTTTTTTGGTCGTATAAGTATAGCACAAAAATTATCTAGAAATATCGGTGTCATAAATAGATAGTTGTGGTTATTTACTAAAATGCCCCAGCTTCACCATTAAAATTGCTTGGATTAGTCTAAAACACTAATTCATTTGTTGGGGTTAGTTGAGAGGGGATTATTTAAATTTAATATATTTATAGTTGTACATGCCTTATGCTCATCTTTTAGTTTATTATTAGATAAGTGTAGATATTTTTGTGTAATAGTTTTACTTGAATGTCCAAGCATTTTTCTAATAAGTTTTGAACTTGCGCCCTTTTCTAAGCAAGTAGTAGCATATGTATGTCAAAATTTATGAAAACCAAAAACTTATCTCACCAGGTAGATTGAGTTTTCCTTTTATTTTGACATATATTATCACAAACTCAAGAAGCAGCTTAAAAAGGTGTTATAGAAATAGAAAAAATCATGAGGGCTACTTACTCCCATGAAAATTATAGAACCATGATATTTTTAAAGGGGATATTCGTACAACCTTCTTTTTTTTATGTACATAAAATATTATGTGAGCAAAAGATTTACGCAATGTTTGAGATTAATAAGTGAAATTATGATGATCAATCAAAATGATAATCTTACCGAGATTTTCAAGGAGAGACTCGATTCTAAAGGAGACTTGTTTATGTGTTTAAACAAATTCGTTTGTAAAGTGTTGAAAGTTAGAAAGATGCTGATTATTTAAAGTATGAGTAAAAAGTATGTCTCTCAAGTAAATTAATCAAATCAGCATCATGTAAGGAAAATGTAGCAGAACAATGAATTGAGGCAGTATTAAAACTGGAGTTTAGCCTATTCTTAGTATATGTTAAAGATTCTAGTTCAGTAATCTAAACACCTGGGAAAACAATGGTTATTATAATATTTATAGTGAAATTATATGCAAAGTACCATTGCGTATGTAGAAGCTTTAAAAGTAGTCGTTAGAAGGAGGTGAAAAATAGATGAATAGCGAAGAAAGAGAAATGAGTCATTATAATTATGAATTATGTAATATTGGAATTAAAAAAATTTGCCTATTAACAAATGCGAGTACAAAAGAAGTTATACACAAAAATGATTCCCACTTAAATATCAAACCCATATCTAAAATATCTAGATATTATGATGAAAACGGTGAGCTTAGACTGGGTCCTTTTATAGGTTTTATAATAAGCAGTAAAAGGAAAGAGGCTATTCTTGAAGGAAAAAAAAGTAACATCTACAAAATGTTATCACAAAGAATAGACAAAATAGGTGGAGTATATGTTTTCTTTTCAATAGATGATTTAAATATGGAGAAAAATTACATTAATGGATTAGTTTTAACTGCAGCATCTAGTTTTGAAGAGTATGAACCTATTTCAGTACCTTTTCCAAGAGTTATTTACGATAGATGCTTTGATAGAGAAGAATCGAGAGAGTTAAGATTAAAATTACAGAGTTTTAGTAATATAAAGATTGTAAATAATGTAGCAAAGATTGGTAAGATAGAGGTATATGAGTTATTTGAAAATCATCCCATTTTGAAAAAGATATGTATACCCTTTGATTTATTCTCAATAAAAAATCTAAGGAATTTTCTACAGGATCACGAGATTGTATATATAAAGCCTGATAACCTATATAAGGGCGAAGGGGTTATTAAAGTAATGAAAAAGAACAATGGTTATGTATTTAAACATCATAGTCAAGGCGTATTTAGTGAGACAGAAACAAGTAATATTGAGGATATATCTATGTATATTAATGATTATGGGAACCTTAATTCAAATTATGTAATGCAAAAGGGTATAGTTTCTCCAGATTTTTTAGGAAACCAATATGATGTAAGGGTTATGTTACATAAGAATGAAATAGGTAATTGGAAAATAACTGGTAGTTTGGCGAGATTAGCACCAATTGATGGAACTATAACAAGCCCCCGCAGTGGAGGTAAAGTAAGTAATCTAAATACAGTATTAAATGATTCATTTAAAAATGATTCTGCGAAAATTGAGACTATAAAGAAAAGTATGCAAGCTATGAGTATTGAAATAGGTAATGAACTAGAAAAAAAATATGGTGATCTATGTGAGTTAGGAATAGATTTTGGTTTAGATACCTGTGGTAATTTGTGGCTATATGAAGTTAATGGAAAACCTATGAAAGTTAGTCTCAAAAGATTAAACTTAGGCTCAATTTATTATAATGTGAATACTTATTTAACAATGTATTTCTCTTATCTAGATGGACTACATATTAATAAAAGTGATCCTAAAGTAACTGAGATTGATTCTGATGGAGTTACTATTAAGTTTAAATCTATTAATCTTCAAGAAAATAACATAATGATGAGTAAGAAATTGATAAATACACTTAATATTAATGTAGAAGAAGAGATATGTTTACAAGTTGGTAAAACGGAAGTAATCTGTAAGGCCATAGAAGATGAACCAATTGATAAAAATGAAATACTAATGTCTGAAAATTTATTATCTAAGTTCAATTTATATGAAGGTATTGAGTTAAAGTTGATCTACAATAAAGGTAATGTGATTTCCTTAGGTCCAGTTATGTCCTATGTGATTAGTAGTAATCTATATAATAGACTTGTTAAAGGTAAACCATCTCGCGTAATAAAATATATAATAGATCAATCTAAAGAATTAGGTTGCTTAATTTATTATTTTACTGTCGATAATGTAGATCTTATAAATGAAAAAATTAAAGCTTGTTATTTTAACTACGTCAATAATAAATGGGAAGAAAGGATTTTTGATTTTCCAGATTTAATTAACGTTAGAACATTATTTAATAATATTAAAGTAGATTATAAATATAGGATTAAAAAACTTAAAAAAATTAATGAAATTGCTTTCTTTAATGGAAAAAAAGCATTTGGGAAATATGAAACATATAAAGCTATGAACTTTTTTAAAGATACGAAAGATTTACATCCATTAACTTTTCTATATGAAGGAGAGGAATCCCTACAGAAAATTTTCGAGTGTCATAATATTGCTTTTGTTAAATATGATTTCGGAAGCGGCGGTAAAAGTGTCATTAGACTTAAGAAAATGAACAATATTTTTGAGTGTGAAATTGGAGACGAAAATCACACTGTTAAGTCTTTTAATTCAATAAATGAAATTAAAAAGTTCATAGAAAAAAAACTAGGCAATAAAAACATTATTATACAAAAAGGAATTAATTTAGATAAATATAATAATAGAACATATGATTTAAGAGTAATAATGCAAAAGGATGAAACTCTAAACTGGAAAATAGGATTAATTGTCATGAGGCTTGCTGAAGAAGGAAAGAATATAACAAATACTAACTTAGGAGCAGACAGAATTGTAATTAATCCTAAAATTATCAATGAGATGCTCCCTAAAGTGTCAGAGGATTTATTAACTCAGTTTGTTAATAAATGTGCTAAGTCTATTGAAGCTTATTTTGGGCAAGCAGGAGAAATGGGGTTAGATATAGGGGTAGATGATAATGGTGAAATCTATCTAATTGAAGTTAATGGGATTCCATCAACATATCCATATATTAAATTGCTAAATAAAAAGCATATGTACCAGTTTTTTATGAGTCCAATTAAATATTCGAAATATCTAGTTAATATCAATAAGAATGTATTTATTGAAGATATTGAGTTAGAATTAAACAATAGAAAAAATATAATTAAAGTCTTAGATAATTAAATCAAACTTAACAGAATTTTTTCATGTTTAAATATGTTTATAATGAGGAGGTAATATATACACCCCCTTTTTTTTTTGACTCATAGAATATCATGAAGGACTACTGGCTTTACGAAATCTTAGAAATTAGGAGGTGAAATTATGACGAGTAATGAAGATGGTAATCCTAATGAGATTATGAGAGAGATACTGGTATTAGAAAGAGACATGTCAAAGTGTATAAACATATTCGTTTCCAAAGTATTGAAAGGTATAAACGATGTTGATTATTTAAACCACAAGGAAAAAGTATATCTTTCAAATAAATTAATCGAATCAGTATCTTGTATGGAGAATGCTGCTACTATGGTGATTGAGGTAGTGGCTAAGTTGAATAAGAAAAGCCAATCTATAGTATATGTTACAAATTCTAGTGATGATACTGTATCAGTAATCCAAATATCTGATAATTCGGTAGTTGATACTATAGCAGTTGGAAACGTTCCAAATGGCATAGTAATAACACCAAATGGTGAAATTGTATATGTTACAAATATAATTGACGATAATATATCTGTAATCCAAACATCAGATAATACAGTAGTCGATACGATAACAGTTGGAAATAGTCCACATAACGTAGCAATAACACCAGATGGGAAGTACATATATGTTACAAATTTAGGTGGTAATACTGTGTCAGTAATCCAAACATCAGATAATACAGTAGCTGATACTATAACAGTTGGACACTTTCCTTTTGGCATAGCAATAACACCAAATGGAGAGTTTGCATATGTTGCAAATATTCGAGATGACACTGTATCGGTAATTCAATTATCAGACAATACAGTAGTTGATACTATAGCAATTGGAAATAGTCCACATGGAGTAGCAATAACGCCAACTACTAAACCTGAAACTATCAATAAAACCATTGAAAACATCTTAAAAAAAGAGAGAGATATCTTGAAGTCTCTTAGCGAGAATGTGTGTAAGACTTTAAGGAAATTGTATGATGATGACTCAATATGTTTCAAGAGCTTAGTTGAATTATCCTCAACCTTAATAGAAGAAGCGGCTAAGAAAGAGAGAACAGCATCAAAAGCGATAGAAGATTTAACCAATTTAGAATGTGAAGAATCTGTTGAATAAGTCGAGGTTGGTTATTTAGCGAGGTACAAGAGTTACTTAATAATAGAAGAAATGGTGGTAGGTTTAAAGCTAAAACTATCTATTTATTATCGGGACTTATCTATTGTAAAAAATGTGGTGGAAGGTTACAAGGTAATAGGAGAAAAGCTGGAAGTGGTAAAAAAGAGTATGCTTCATATAGATGTAGATGTAAAGAAGTTAAAGAGATTAACAAATTGTATATCGATCAATATGTAGCTAATTTATTAATGGAAACTATATTGGATGAAAATAACATAACTAAGTTACATAAGATGATTAATAAACAGATAAAAGAATCTAGAGTTAATGAGACATCATTAATTGCATCCAAGAAAAAACAGTTGCATGAACTAGAAAAAAGGATTGATTCAACTGTAAACTTAATGATAGAGGATAATGATGCAAGAGTACAGAAGGTACTGATGCAGAAAATATATGAGATGAGTGATGTGAAGGATTTATTAGAAGAAGAGCTTAGGACTATGAATGTAACTACTGATGTTGATGAAGTATCACTAGATCGAGTTAGAGATATTGTTATAGGTTTGAATGATTACATGGCCAAGAATCCTGATGACAGGATGAGAGCACTAGTCAGAAAGTTTATAAGTAAAGTTGAAGTTGATAATATGAAGATTGAGGTCTTGCTAAAGCTTGACCCTTTTATTTTAGAGAAGAGTATTAACTCGATACAAGTTAAGATTTCTAGGATGTTAAAATATATATATAGGTGTATAGAGTCTAGTATTGTGATACAATAGATCAAAAGTATGGCAACAATAGTATGAATTAAAAAAATAGAATGATAGAGAAATTACTGGATTGTTTGAGTACATATACGTTAATATGATGGAGAAAAAATTATAGATGACACGTTAATTAATCACCAGTTATAAATTCGAGTAAATTGTATGAAGAAACAGTAATGGTGAGTCATAATGATGCCTTAAATAACTTACTCTCTTCTTGGGCGATTGTTCTATATATAATTATACTGTTTATATAACGAAAGAAAATGAATGTTCGTATGTCGATTTTTGCAATATGGAAATGACAAATTTGTCCTTTTCGTCAAGTCTAAATAGATTTATAATGTAAATGTCATGACAAACAAAATCTTATGAAGGGGGGAGAAAGCGAATGAAAAAAAGAGGATTATTCTATTTAATGTCTATTTGTGCATTAATTGGAGCAATAGCGGTTAGTGCTTCTAATGTTACAGTATCAAAAACTAATATTCATAGTTTTTTAGGATTTACTGTAGCAAGAGTTAATCTCACAGTTGAAGGAAATACAGATACTGATACAATTAGTGATTACTGGGATTCCTATACAACATATTTATTCACAACTATGTTGGAAGAACCAGATTCTTACAAAATCTCTTATTCAACATATGATAAGGCTAGGTGTTCTTATACTTATAGAGCTGGAGTTGAAACTGCTTGGGGAGATTTGGTTTTCAGCACTGTTTCGGATAGTATAACAATTGATATGAGATATGTTTAGCAATTGAAGATCAATTTGAGTTTTCAACAAGAAACAATTTTAAATAGTTAGGTGGGATGGATTTGTTAAGTATATCAAAAATAAATATTGCTTTTGATAATGATATAATAGTGAATGGAAGTATTGAAATTGGTGACGGTAAGATTACTTCGTTAATCGGAGAGAGTGGTTCCGGGAAAACTACTCTACTATATCTTATTGGATTAATATCTTCAAATAAGGATTACGAATATAGATATGACAGTAAATTAATAAATGTTAAGAGCGATCTGATGAAGGCTGAGTTAAGGAAAACTAAAATAGGGTATATATTCCAAGATAATAACTTAAATAATCAATTATCAATTTATGATAATATATGTTTTTCAGCTAAAATCGCGGGAATAACATTAAATAAAGTAGATGTGGAAGAATTATTGGAATATGTAAACGTTGATATAGACACTGAAGCATATCCTAATCAGCTATCTGGGGGGGAGAGACAGCGAATTGCAATAGCTTGTGCACTCGCTAAGGACCCAGATATGATAATAGCTGATGAGCCCACATCATCTTTGGACAAGAGAAACTCTGATTATATCATTTCAATATTCAAGAAAATAGCACATGAAGGATTTAAAAAAGTAGTAATAGCAACACATGATGAATCTGTATATGATGAAGCTGATGTAGTATATGAAATTAAAGAAAAATCTCTAGTACTTAGGAGAGTCAGAAAAAGCATAACTGAGACTGGTCTGAGAAGTTTCAAAATGCTGAGTCAATACAGACTTAGCATTTTGTTCTTCCTTAAGTATGTATTTAGAAGAGCTAAAAAGGATCCGCTAAGAAAGAAAGTAGTAGTGTTCTTAATTGGTATAGCTATTACATTTACTGTTCTTTCCACTAACTTTGGAAAGAAAATGCAACAAGACCAAACAAAATTTCTAAATTATATTACCTCAAGTGAAATCTTTGTGTTAAATAACACTACCTCTAGTAGTATAAGGCGAAATGATGATATCTTTGACTCTTTCAATGAAGAAGATATTCAGGACATAAACAAAATAAACGGGATTGAATTTATCCATCAATTTATAGAATTTCGTTCATATGGTGATACTAAGACATATCCTGTAAATAAAACTACTATTGAAGTAATTGATCAGGAAAATACAAAGACGTTTGACTTTAACTTATCTAATCAATTAGAGTATAGCAAATTTAGTATCATTCCATACTTTGATTGGCAAAATAGAGAGCGCCAAGCAATAATGTTAGACTCAAACGTAACTGACGGAGTTTATATTTCTAAGCTTTTAGCAGATAGATTAGGAATTCAAAATCTAGATAACACTAAGCTACATTTCATAGCTATGGTGCCTTTTGCATTATATAATGCAACTGTTTATAATAAAGAAACAGGAGCGGAATTTGTAACAGATGTCGATATTTCAAAAGAGTATCAATTTGAAGTGAGGGTAAAGGGGATTTTAGACCCTTCAGTCGTAAATAATTACTCTATTGATAGCGGCAATACTATATATATGAGTTATGAGATGATGAGAGAAATTCAAAATGAATCAACGGGTATAGTTGATGGAAAAGATTTTCATGAATGGAATACTAGTGCATTAGTTATTAAAGTAGAAGATTATAGCTATTTTGACACAGTTAAGAGGAAGATTGTCAATATTAATCCTAATTATGAGATAATAAGTGAATACCAAGATACTGAAGCAATGAGGGATAATACTGAACTAATTCGTAAGGGGTTCTATATGCTATCTATAATAATTTTGGGAATCATTTTTTCACTAATGACTGTTATTTATATACAAATCATTGATAATAGAAAGTATGAAGTAGCTATGTTAAAGGCTAATGGTCTTACTAAGTTTGAGATTCTAAAACTTTTCTTCTTTGAAACTATTTTTGACGTCTCCAAAATAGTACTTTTCTCCAGTATGTTCATGTTTATAGTGGTATTGTATGTTAATAATAATAATCATATGAAGTTACTTAGTTTGGATTTACTTAATTTCTTCAATATAATCATAATAACTTTCATTTCAATGTTTATTCCTACGATATTTATGTTATTGTTGGTAAATAGAGCTAACCCTGATAGAATAATTAGAAACTAAAATAAGCACAAATTATTACTGTATTATTTAAGAAACAGGGATTTGATTGGCTATTTTGAATGTTAGTGTTTTTGATTTGAAACACAAAATACATTAGATACACATAAGCCATAGCGAAAGAGGCGTTTTTGTAGAATTTACGTATATGTTAAAATTCATATAATTAGATAATTTAAAGGTTAAGGTCTTGTTTAGCTTGACCTTTCGGCTTTAGAGGGTGTAGTAATAGGATAATTGCATCCTTTTTTATATAAGCAAATATTTCACTGGTTATTGTTACTAGAATGTGGGTGTTTAAGGTCATATCCCAACTCCACCATTGATAACCACATAAGTTCTGATTTCAAGTTAGAATTATTATATAGAAAAGAATAATAAGCCATTAACTACTGGGATGCTAGTATTAATGGCTATTTTTCATGACTTTAGTACTTAATTGTTATTACAATAAAAACTAATAAATCTTGATGTCTAGACGAAATAGTATGACAACATAATGTTTATAATTAATAATTGATGACTTTTGTGTAAATATATTTTTCTGACAAATCTAAACTGATTGGTTCTATTGCAAAACAGAGCCTTTCTTAAATAGGTATAGTAATGACTTTGATTACTGTAGTTTATGCAATACCAAATATCTGAATAACCAAAGATTTCATTAGATACTGTAAATGTGCTAGCGTGTCCTTGAAGGGGAATATCTAGATGTATAATCCTTGGAATCTATCAATTTTAGCAATGATTATTTTAATTTTGCAAATCTTTCAAATAAGTCTACTAGCTGTTCTGGGGATTCTCTTTTTCCATTCTTTACCCACTCAACTAAAATACTGAATAACATTGCATTTCTTGTTGCTGATAAGTATTTTAACTCAGATTGCTTAAAACTAGATGTATCAACAAAGAAATTAGTTAGGTAATCATTGAAATATTCATAGAGTAGATATCCTTTTCTGATATCGATTAGTTGTTCAACAATTAAAGAATTACAGTTCCAGTATCTTAAAAATACTTTTAATAATACCATTCTATCAGTTTTATTTTCTAACTCTAAAAGAGAGAAAATTTCTTTGAATTGATTATCAAGTTCATATGTTAAAATATCTCTCTTTGAATCAAAAATTCTATAAAATGTCGTTCTACCAACATTAGCTTCTTCAACGATCTCTTTGATTTTAATTTTGCTGAATTCATTAGTTTTAAGAAGTTTGCTGAAAGCTTCATAAATCCATCTAGCAGATTGCAATGTGCGTTTATCATTTTTTAGTCTATACATAAATCCTCCTGTGGAACAAAATGAAGTAAATGTACTACATTTTTGATTTCATTGAAAAGTGATATGAAATAGTATAACATATATAAGAAACGATTGTTCCATATTTGAAGAAGGTGTTTACTTTGGCAGACGAAAGAATAAAAATACTAAAAGATTTACCAGTATCTAAATCAGTTATCAAATTATCGCTACCTGCAACTATTGGTTTGTTGGTAATGGCGATTTATAATATGGTCGATGCTATGTTCGTATCATGGTTGGGTACAGAAGCTGCAGGAGCTACTCAAGTAATATTCCCTATTGTATTAGTATTAACTGCAGTAGGTGTTTCAATAGGGATAGGTGGTGGATCCTTTGCATCAAGGTTGATGGGTCAAGAAAACTTTGATAAGGCTAATAAAGTTGCTTCAACAATGATGTTTGTTTCTGTTTTAGCTGGTTTAACAATTTCCATTTTAGGTGTTATCTACATTGAACCATTAGTTAAGACTTTTGGTGCTATTGATGATGTATTACAATATTCTATAGATTACGGTAAATTTATTATCCTTGGTAGTATATTTCAAATTTGTAACATGACTTTTAATAATTTACTTAGAGCTGAGGGTAGTGCGAAGTTGTCAATGATAGGTATGATAAGTGGTGCTATTTTAAATATTATTCTAGATCCGATTTTAATATTTGGATTAGGTATGGGTATTAAAGGCGCAGCTATAGCTACTAGTTTCTCGCAATTCGTAACTTTTATAATATTAGCAAGTCAATATATAAGGGGAAAATCACTTTTAAAAATAAGAGTAAAGGATATTAAATTAAGTAAAGAGATATTTGTTGAATCATTCAAAATGGGTTCTCCTACATTTGCAAGACAAATGTTGATGACGGTAGCAATGGTGTTACTAAATAATCAAGCGGTTATTTATGGAGGTAATGATGCACTCGCTGCATTTGGTATATCTTTAAAAGCAACAGCTATGATTGGTTATGGTATATTTGGACTAGGGCAGGGATATCAGCCGGTTGCAGGTTATAATTATGGTGCAAAGAGTTATAAAAGGGTGTATGATTCATCTATGTATACCATTAAAATAGGTACTATATACTCATTAATTATGTCACTGCTTGTGTTGTTCTTCGGAAAGTATTTGTTGTTAATGTATAAACCTTCTGAATCAGTATTAGAGGTTGGGATAATATTTTTAAAATATTATGCTCCTGTATTTATCTTAATGAACTTAAACTTAATTGTTTCCGTATATTATCAAGCTATAGGAGAAGGTACTAAGGCTTTTGTATTATCAATAGCTAGACAAGGAATATTTCTTATTCCTCTAATCATTTATTTACCTAATATAATAGGATTGACTGGTCTTTTCTTATCCCAACCACTTGCAGATTTATTAACACTAGTTTTAACATTTACTTTGTTTATTCCTGAGATGAAAAAATTAAAATCGATGCATAATATTACAACATAGTTGAAGTTCTTATTCTAAAAATAGATTGATTAGAAAAACCCTTAAGGATTGCGTATCTAAAGGGTTTTCTTATATTATAGGGTCATTAGTTCTTAACATCCCAGTTCAAGTTAGAAAGTATTTTAAGTATCCAGTAAGTAGATTCAATTTTCTTCCAGTTTTTATTTTTCCTATTCTCATTCAAACCCATATGTCCACCCGAATACAAATGGTAGCAATTTTTCTTTTCCTTAAGCAATTCACTGTCAAACTCAAAAAAACCATCTTCTTGTCTTTGTGATAGTAAATCTCTTACTTGATCTATAAACCACTTATTATCTTTTGATACCTTGAAGTGAGAAAGTAAGAATATATTTAGAAGTTTTCTCTTCTTTATCATACATGCATGATAAACATTTCCAACTGCATAATATCTCTTTACATCTTTTACGTAAATATAAGCTTTTTCAGGTATTCTTTGAAAATTTTCACCCAGCAAATATTTAATGATCTTTTCTATTCGCTCATTTACTTTCATATTACATTTAGGGTAGAATGCGAACGCATATAGATCAAAAATTGTTGGTAAGGCTTCAGTTTTATAGTCATATTTAAATACAACGTCATTTATATATTTTTGTGGTTTACTGTCTAACTCAACTTCAAAGTCATATCCATATTTCCTTATTGTTGTTTCGATTTTATTAAGTCTTTCTAGAAAGTAGTCTTTTACAAATTGGTTATCATGATACCCCGCTCTTATTAAAATGGATAAAGAACAGTTCTATTTATAACGCTTCCAAAACTCTTTTTGCTTCCCCAAATATTAATATCAAGTTTTGGAGTAAAAAGTCTTTCTGCAAAATTGCTTTCTTTTGTAATACCATATTCAAGAAGTTTAGCTATAGCATTTTCATAGTGAAAATCATTCCTTCCATGGATTTTGTTAATATTACAAGCATTAATCCAATACTGGAATGCATCATCTTCTAAATCAATATATTGATCTATAAAAACATCTTTCCTATGAATTTCTTTATCGATCTTGTACTTGATAATTGGATTAGATATTTTATAAAGCATATCTAAGGTATTATTATAATTTGCCTTTAATTCCATAAGTCGCCCCTTATCATATAAATATTACTCAATCATTGACTGCTAATAATTTCATAAAATTTATATTTATAGTCTATCACATTCTAAATTATTCCAAGTAGAATATTTACAAAAAACATTACTTTTGTCATATATAAATGATAATTGTCATTTTATATAATTAAAGTAGAAATTTATAGGGGGATTAGATATGAAGATTAGAAAGTATTTAACTACTTTTTTATTATTTCTGTTTGTGTTTATTATAAGTGGATGCGGAAATGACGATTTAGTCATAAAAGAAGCGTCAACGATAAAAGATATCGAAGTTAAAGGAGACTTAATTATTTCTAAAAAAGTTGGAGATGGAGATATCTTTATTGAGAATGTTACAGTACTGGGAGAGACAATTGTAGAAGGCGGAGGAGAAAACTCTGTCCATTTTACTAATTGTTCTTTAATAAGATTGAGAATTAATAGGGAAGACGGACCCGTTAGAGTTACTCTAGAAGGAGAGACAACAGTCGAAGAAGTACAGGGTGAATCAAAGAATATAATTGTAGAGAATAAATCCTTTCATTCTATTAAGAAATTAATAATCTTAAATAAGAAAAATGATGACCAAAATGTAGCTGTTCAAGGGGTTTTTGATAATGTAGATGTATCCTCTAATGTTAATCTAACATTGAGAGCAGGTACTGAGATTGAAATGTTAGAAACAGATAGTGAAGTTGAGAATGAAGTAGTTCTTATTCTCGAAGAAGATTCATCTATTAATAATTCTCTTTTTAATAGCGAAGTATCTGTAAGGGGATCTGGTAGTTTAAGAAGAGTAAGAGTTAATAATGAAGAAATAGAACTTAATATTATTGTTGAGGAAATAGTAATTGAAGAGGGAGTAAGTAAAATTACTGTAAATGATGTGAGTTATGATGAAGAAGAAATTAAAACTAATACTAGAGATAATGGATTTCATGCACCAAAACCTCCTGTTATAGAAGTATCAAAGATGTTAGTAGAGGTTGAAGTTGGTTCTGAAGTTATTTATCCAGATATCTATTGTGATAATAATGGTGTTAGTTGTGATGCAATTATCAGCGGTTCTGTAGATAGTGAGAAGATAGGCGAATATAATTTTACAGCTAGTTACAAAAATGATTTAGGAGTTACTGTGGTACCTTTTGTAATTAAAGTAATTGACACAAAAGAACCTAAAATCAATATAGAAGGGGAAGATAATATTACTCTTGAAGTAGGAAGCGAATATACTGAAAGCAATGTAACTTGTGTAGATAATTACGATGAAGAGTGTAGTATTACTACTGAAGGAAGTGTTAATCCTAATATTATCGGAGAGTATAAGATTATTTATACTGCAACTGACTCATCAGGTAATATTGCCCAGAAAATTAAGTATATCGAGGTAGTGGATTCAGAGGCACCTGAAATTGTATTGAACGGAGATGCTTCATTAAGTGTTTATATAGGAAGTGATTTCTCTGATCCGGGAGCTACTTGTACTGATAATTATGATGAAAGTTGTGAAGTGAGTATATCTGGAGAGGTTGATACAGCTACAACTGGAACATACACACTAACTTATTCAGCAACTGATTCATCAGGAAATTCTACTGTTGTAGAAAGAATAGTTATAGTCAAAGTTAAGAAATCATCTTCTGGAGGAGGAGGGAGTTCTACACCACCGCCACAACCAGCATTAACAATTTTAAATACAGCAAGTGCGATATCAAGTAGTAGTTTGGAAGTTACAACAAATATTGATTTTGTTGGGGTTATAATTAGTGATTCTAGTATTGATATCAATAATATTGCTGAAGATGATTGGACAAGTGTAGATGTAACCAACTCTTATACATTTAATAATTTGGCTGATGACTATTATGAAGTAGTGGTTAGAGATTCCTCTAAAAAAATTTCAAATAAGTATACATTAACAGTTGATACTACTGATCCAATTATTAATGTAACTAGAATCGATAATTATACAAGAACATTTAACGAGCCATTAGCTAAGAACTATGGTTTAGATGTTGATATGGATTCGGACTATATTGTTGTTGGTGCCCCATCTCTTGCTAGTTCAGGTGGTGTACATGTATATAAAGTGAGTGATGAGAATTATCATAGAGAAATTGTTACAAGTAGTGGACTAGTGGACATTAATTTTGGGTTTAGTGTTTCGATTGAAGATCAGTATATCGTTGTAGGTGCTAACAATGATAGTATTAATGGTCCAAATGCAGGATTAGTATTTGTCTATAATGTAAATGACTTAAGTGAAAGAATTGTTTCGTCAAGTACACCGAATGATTATGACATGTTTGGTAATTCTGTGTCTGCTAGTGGAGATTACTTTATTATAGGTGCACCATCAAATAGTTCGAGTTCAGGGTACGCGATGTTATATAAATTCAGTGATCCATCATATGAAAGAAAGATCGTACCATCTAATAGTATGAATGGAGATGACTTTGGATGTTCTGTTGCGATTGATGGTGATAATATTGTTGTGACTGCGAAAAATATAGATGACGAAGTAACTGCATTTATTTACAAAGTTTCAGATGAACTATATGAAAGAGAAATTGAATCAGCATATGCCGGATACGCTATTTACGCCACTCCGAGTGTGACGATTGATGGAGACTACTTTGCTATTGGAGCTTTAAATGATAATGACAAAGCATCAGGTGCTGGTGCTGTATATGTATATAAATTTAGTGATTCTAGTTATGAAGATAAAATTATGGGTTCTGATTCGATAGAGAATGACTATTTTGGTTCTAATGTGTCACTAGACGGAAACAATTTATTAGTTAGTGCTATTGGTCAGAATTCTAATAGTGGTAAAGTATACTTATATCATTTAGACGATAGTAGTTTTGAACAACAATTTACTGCTGAAACGGTTAGTAATAATGATTACTATGGTAGAGGCTTAAAGATAAATGGTAATAATATCCTTGTTGGAGTTAACAAGGCTGAAGAAGGTTTTGTAGAATTGAAACCAATCAATACTGGTTATTATGTTGAAGTATTAGAAACGAATATTAGTTCAACAAGTATTACTAAAGATGGCTTGGATTATAGTCTTGAAGGTGACTATATAAAAGAGACAGGAGAATATGTAATTACTATTACTGATATTGCATCGAATGAAGTGATGGTAGAGGTAAACGCTGACTTACAAGCTCCAAGTCCGACTGAATCATTATTCTTTAATATTACTGATGTAACAATCACATTTGATGAAGAATCAAAATTATCTACTGATGATGGAGAAACTTGGACTGAGCTTTCAAGTGGTTTAACACATAATCTTTCTGGATTAATTGAAGGAACTCATGATATTCTAGTTTCGGATGTTTTAGGTAATGTATCAGATACTTTAGTAGTTACAATTGATTTAACTGACCCTCTAATAAGTGTAAATAGAATTGATGATATTTATCATATAAATGTTGTAGAAACTAATCTTGCAACTATAACGATAACTAAAGATGGACAACCTTACACACCTGTAACTCAATCGCAAATTAGCGAAGAAGGTACTTATGTTATTATTGCAGAAGATTCAGCCGGAAATTCCGCTACATATAATTTAGTTACAGATTATCAAGGGCCTGTTATTTCTAATACTGATCTTCTAATATCAACTGATACATTTACTTTGAATACAGATGAAGCGTTTGTAGCCTATTCATTAAATAATGGAAGTAATTGGGTAGATATAACACCTAGTGCAAGTGTTGTAATATCAGGACTTAGTGATACAACTTATACAATTGTTGCGAAAGACACTGTAGGAAATGTATCATCTACATCTTATACTGTAAGAGTTTCAGCTAAAAATCCGACAATTACTAATATAGGGAATGAGATAATCAATGTATTAACTCAAACAATAACAGCAAGTGAAGTATTTAATGAAATCTCAATAGATGATGGAATTACTTGGTTGGGTGTTAGTGAAACTACTAGTTACACTGTTGATTTAGTAGTTGGGATTAATAAGGTAAAAGTTAAAGATTTAGATGGAAACATTTCAGCACCGTTTATAATAACTGTAGATCAAACTCTACCAGTTATCACCAATACTAATAATGTTTTCAGTACAACAACAATAACTGTAACTGCTGATGAAGAGTTTAATAGCATCTCGCTAAGTAATGGTCTTGCTTGGGAGGATATTTCGCCAACTACCAGTTACATTGTAAGTGGGTTACCTGAAAATACGTATATATATGTTAAAGTAAAAGATATTGCTACTAATGAATCACTATCAAAACGTTTCTATATAGATACGGTAGATCCACAAATTCAAGTTTATCCTAATGCTGAATACTATTTCTTTGAATGTAGTGGAGAGTCATATTCCGATGGAATATGTACAGTTACCGCAACAAAAGCTGGTTCGCCTTATGTGATGGATACAGGTAATAAGATTAGTGAAGATGGAACTTACATTGTTACAGCAACTGACGCAGCTGGTAATGCAAGTTCTGTTGAAGTGACAATTAACATTAATCCACCAGTTATTAATCCGTTCCCTGAGTGGACAAATAGTGGCGTGATTACATTATCAGCAAATGAAGAGTTTGTTGCTTATTCGATTAATAGTACAACAAACTGGACAAGCGTTGCTTCAACAACATCTTATGCGCTAGACAGTCTTGGAGAAGGTATATTCTATATTAGAGTTAAAGATAGTGAAGGTAATATGTCAGATTCGGTTGCTCTAAGAATTGATAGATCGGACCCAATGATATTTAACTCAAAGAATGGAAATCAGTATGAAGTAACAGTTAATGAGTACTTAAGTACATTTACAGTTACAAAAGGTGGAGAAGAAATTGAATCTCGAAGCAATACTGAAGTTGATCTCAGCCAGCCATTTATAATTACTGTAAATGATACGTATGAAATCACAGCTACCGATGTAGCAGGTAATAGTACAACTCAAACGTTGACTATTAATGATTTAACTTAGTAAGTATAAATGGGTCTCACAATGTGGGGCCCAATTTATAAGAAATTGAAATAGTTTATAGCATTGTGTAGAATAAGGTAAGGGGGAGATTATGCGAAAAACAGATGATATTTTGATAGCTAATGGTAATGTTGATATATTACTGAATAATTTTGATATAACTTTATCTGGTAACCCTAGTTATACAACTATTATTGGCCGTGCTGGGTACGGGAAGAGTTATTTAATGTCTTTTCACGAGGATTTCTTTTCTAACAATGCTGTCTTCATAAGTAGTAAATGTAGTAAGTTTGGGGAAATGTATATTCAGATAGTTGGTCGTTTGTTAGGAGAAGTAGCTAATCATATATACAAGATGCCTAAGCAAGATTATGATTTGGTAAGAAAAGGTATTGAAGAACGCCATACGAAAGACTTAGAGATTTTAGCTTTAGTTTCTCCTTATTTTACTGAACTAATCACATCTTTACGGAAGAAAAGAGAAATCATAACAAAACATAAACGTGAAGATGTTTTAGATGTAGTCACTCGGGTATTCAATACTTTATCACAATATTTATTTCCACTTGTGATATTTGTTGATGACTTACAATGGGCAGATTCTACTTCAATAACTATTTTTGAAAGTATATTTAAGAATGAAAATAATATATATTTGATTTTCGCTATTAGAGAAGAAGAAATTGGTGAAGATCATTTATCTAGTCCTTTCTTTGATGAGAAGAACATTATTAGATTAAATTGTTTCAGTCAAGATGATACGAAGGAATATCTAGAAAAGATCTTTGAGAATAAAGAATTTGTTGATTTTGATAAGATTGTAAATTCATTAACTTCTTTAACTAGTGGAATTCCATTTTATTTACAACTAGTTCTTAATGAATATTTAGATAAGAGAGTCATTTCAATAAGTGACAGAGTGAATTTTGATTTAAGTAAGATAGAGAATATTTCTTTTGATGAATCATATCAAGGATTAATAATAGAAAAAGTGGAAAGATTATCTCATGATGAACGGTATGCGCTAAATATACTTTCTTGCTGTGAAAGAGATATGAGAATAGACTTATTAAAAGAATTTGGTGTTAAGGAGTCGGCAATTACAAGTTTGTTGAATCAAGTTCTATTTTCAAGTAAAAACGAAACAGTTAACGTTAGTCACGATATTATAAGATATGCTGTACATGATTTGATGGGGGTAAAGACTAATCAAAAATTGTGTTTACATATCCTATGTAGTCTACCAGAAGACTATCAGGATGAATCTTTTAAGACATTCTTAATTCTAAGAGCTGATAAATTAGATTTGTTAGATGATGATTGTAGTAACATCATTGAAGTAATATATAACCAAGCTCAAATAGCTAAGGAATTAGCTGATTTAGATTATGCGGCTGAATTATTAGAACTGGGGATATTTCTAATTACAAATAGTCATAAGAATCAGAAATTATTATTTGATATTAGATTGGATTTAATGGAATGTGAATTTATTAGAATTAATGTCTCAACATCAAAAAAAATGTACAGTGATTTACTTAGAGAATACCCTGATAAAGTAATCGATATTAAAAGCAGGTATATTAGTTTTTACGCATTTAATGCTGAATGGGAAAATGTGTTGGAACTAGGTAAGGATATTTTAGATAACTTAAACTTCAAACTGAGATCTAAGGTTTCATTAATTGATTTATTAAACTATATGAGGTTTTATACATATAGAAAAGTAAAGAATCTTTCAAAACTTCCTCTTTTAAAAGACAAGAGAATGTTATCGATAATAAATATTTTAACCGTTATGATTCCTGCAAGTAATCGAATCGATATTAGATTATTCAACGCTATCTCAATGAAATTAGCAGTTTTAGTGGTTAAATATGGAATAAGTCCATTTTCGGCGATTGGATTATCTATGGGAAGTCTAATTCAATACTTTGTGCTTCACAATGAAACTAAGGGAAATATGATTCAAAAGTATACAATGAAGATTCTTAACGATAATTTACTGGAACAAAAACGTTCTATTCCATATGCTTTGTTAGGAACATTTACATATCATTGGAGTAATTCTTTCAGTGATACATTGGATTTACTAGCTAAATCAAATGAGTATAGTCATGTAGATAATGAATTTTTATTTAGTAATTATGCTTTAGTTTTTTCAATAATTACTAGCTATGTTAAAGGAGACAAACTTGATAGTATATTAGAATTTATTAATAATTTTAATAGAAAAAAGAGTCGATTGGAAGATTATTTGCTGAAGCATATGTTTCAGTTATATATTGATCATATTCATTATCTTAAGACTGGTGAAGTAGTCAATAGTTTTAGTCTCGATCAAAGAAAGAGTTCCTTTTACGATACAATAGTACTTAATTACGATATGTTAAGAGTTCATCAGTTGTATATTACAGGTAATTATAAAGAAGCGTATAACCTTTCAAATAGGATTGATAGATTAGTTTGGGCTCATGATGGATTTATTCTAAATGGATCTTTTGCGTTTTATAGTTGTTTATCTAGAATTGCTTACCATAATCTATCTGCAGATAAGAAAGGTAATTTACGCATTATAAAAAAACTAATGAATTACTTAAAACGTTGGCATGATAGAGATAATATAAATCATCAGGTAAGATATAGAATTGCAAGCGTAGAATTTGAAAGGGTGATTAATAAACGAGCTGGTTATGAAAAGGAGATTAATAGTATTATTGAATTAGTTAATGGTACTAGTAATTATCAACTTATTGCGACTGTTAATTTAGTAGCAAGTAGATATTATAAATACAGTCAAAAACTTGCAGAATTATACTTAGGTGATACAAAAAGCGCATTTAAATTATGGGGTGCTGATTATGTAGCTAGTATTTATGATGACGGAAAAGTAGATGAATATGAAGAGAAAAGAACTAGAGAAGTCATTAACCAAAATGTACTAGAAAGTATTAAACAATACTCTAGGATGAGTGAACAAGAAATATATAATTATTATGTTGATTATATTTTTCAAAATACTAATGTTACTCGGTGCATAATATGCATAGAAAGAAATGAGTATCTACACGTAAAATATTCTTTCAATAGTGATGGTTATAAAGTACATAATATGGTTAATATTAATCACTTCGATGATTTACCACACAGAGATTTACGCTTTGTTTTACGTACTGGGTTACCAGTAAATATTAGTAAGTTCATTTGCTTACCACTAAAGCAAGATGAAATACTAGGTGGTGTAATATATTTTGAATGTAGAGATGGATATGACTATGATTTTATTACTGATATAGTGAACGGGTATTTACCTGTTAAAGAATCAATAAAACCTACTGAGATGGTTGAAAAAGTTATTTTAACGAAGAGAGAAATTGAGATTATAATACTTGCAAGCGAAGGAAAGTCAAACAAGAGTATAAGTGATAAGTTATTTGTCACAGTTGGAACTGTGAGAAACCATTTGAGCAGTATTTATAGTAAAATGGGAGTTAGTAATAGAGTTCAAGCAATTATAGTTGCTAAGGAAATGGGATTGCTAAAATAAGTGTGATAAGGTTCTGTTGAAACAAAAATATAAGCACTCTATCATTATCTGCTTTGGAAGGTTCTATTGCAAATAATATAGATAATTAAACCTAAGTTCAAATCTTTGATTGTTATACAATATAAAATATCTGATTGATTAAATTGATCTCATCAGATATTTTTCTTATATTTGCTAGTCCCTTGCGAATCATAAGTGATGTTATTATGAGTTGCTGTTAACAAGAGCCGATTTCATTCCAATGATTAATAATTTCTAATTAGAAATGTTTATTCCACTATTTAAAGACTTTCATATATTTTTTGTTGTGTAATCAAAATTATTGATTGTTTTCATCTCATAATCTTTTTAAACAAAAAATCAGCTTGTTAAATGGTACAGAGTTATTGATTTTTCATTCACATTTCTTCGATTTACTCAAAATTCAATCTTCTACTTTAATGCTTGTAACTGTTGTCATTTAAACTTTCTTTATTTATTCTTTTTTCCTCTGCTATACTCCTTCCTCCATCATAGTTACTTAAAACTTCAGCAGCTTCAGCAATCTCAACATCAAAGTTTTCATCAACTATTTGATTTTTTACTTTTCTTTTATTTCTCTTTACATTTTCATAATTGTCTCTATTTTTTTTATTTTCCATGTGCATTCCTCCTAATTATTTACAACTTATTTTTTGTACTTTGTGTCAAGATATACAATAATAAGCCTTTTGTCATTTCTTGATTAGCTTCTTACTTTAGTTAAAGCTAGAATGTGGTAATTCTTATGAATAGAATATAGGCGATTATCATCGGAATCACGTAGCGTAGTAAGAAAATTGATGTTTTTGTAAACTTATATTTGATTCCACCTGATTCTATTTCGTCAATTATAGCTCTTGGTTTTAATATCCATCCAATAAATATACTTAGTAATAGGGTACTAATTGGTAATATAGCGTAGTCAAGCGACCAATCAATAAAATCAAATAATGAGCGGCCATTTGAAATGAATCCTAAATCACTAAGTATATGTCCACCTACTGATAAGGAAGCACTTATTCCAATAATTACAACAATTGCTCCAATAATACCAGTTGCAGCCTTACGTCTAATTTTTGTTTTGTTTGTGATTGTTGTAATTAATACTTCAAACATTGATATCGAAGATGTTAGTGCTGCAAAAACTAGTAGGATGAAGAACAAGAATGAAAAGAATGCGCCAAATGGCATTGAGTTAAATACAAGTGGAAGTGTGATGAACACTAAGCCTGGCCCTGCTCCTGGATTTTGATTAAAAGCAAACACTGCTGGGAATACAGCAAATCCAGCTAATATTGCTACAAATGTATCTGCGAAAATAACTTGTCTTGATATTGACTGTAGATCTTCTTGCTTATCTATGTATATTCCATATGTAAGCATTGCTCCAAGTCCAATACCTATAGAGAATAAAGCTTGGACTAATGCCGCACTCCATACATTAATATTATAGATTTGACTCCAATCAGGCTTTAAGAAAAACCTTATTCCAGTTTGGCTACCAGTTAATGTTAAACTTCTGATTACTAAAACTATTAACACACCAAGAAGTAATGGCATAGCAAATTTTGAAAATTTTTCAATTCCACCTTGAATACCTCTTAATACAATAACTAAATTAGCTACAATAAAAACTAACTGTGGTATTATAGTGCTTTTTGATGTTATAAAGTTTATGAAAAAATCAGATGCGTTGACTGTCGTTATTTGATTTAATCCTCCAGTTAGAGATATTATTGCATAATAAAGAGCCCATCCAGCAATACCTGTATAGATAGCAAGAAGGATAAAAGAACCCAAAACTCCTGGGATACCCATTGCAGAATATTTTTTTCCTTTTGCCTTAAAAGCATCAATAGGGTTTGTTCTTGACTTACGACCAACTGCAAATTCAGCAGTTAGTAAAGGATATCCAATGATAGAAACAATAATTAGATAGACTATGATAAAGGCAGCACCTCCGTTGCTACCTGCCATATATGGAAATTTCCATATATTTCCTAACCCTACTGCGCAACCTGCAGCAGCGGCAATTACACCGAGTTTAGAGGAAAATGACTCTGTTTCTCGTTTATTCATAAATACCACCTTGATCATAATTTATACTAGAAGTCATACTTATGTATCCTATAGAGAAAAATTCATAAATAATAAATCATAAATTAGCATATAAAAACCATTAACATATTCAAGTCATAGTTTATAACTATTTTTTTAAAAACACGTTTTACATGACAGCGTATTAATGATTGCCTCTAATGTATTCATGTAACATTATATTGTCCCCAATCTGAAAAAAAAATGTTCATTTTTTTGTTTTTATTTTTATAGAGAAATGATTTATGGAATTAATATAAAGGGACTAGATGATATCAATGAATTGACTAATTATCTATTTGCTTACGGAAGGAGGATATATAAGTCGAATATAGATTTAAACACATTTACATAATTGATGCCAATTTATCTTAAACATCACTAAGTAGAAAGAAATAAGTAAATACTATATTGAATAGAAACACTCTATTTTGACCTCTTTGGAACAATAGTTACTTGAACATCATATAATAGTGTGTTATCATACTAATAGAATTCAAGAAGGAGGAGTCATTTAATGAATATAGGTAACAATAAAATCCGTTTTTATGTTTAATAATTTAATATTAACTCTACCAAGTGTGGAGTAAGCGGAATTGTCTACCTTATTTTAAATGCTCAAAATTCATTGTTATAAGTGAAAATTGAAGAGGGACGAAACTGTCCTTTTTATTGTTTGAATTCTATATCTATATTTTTTGTTATGAGTTGATACTTGTTACATTAATCCAAATTTCAAACAGTATTTTTAATGGTATTTTTGATTATTTCTGTTTACTTAACACAGGTAGATTACTTGTGTTTTATTTTTGTAAATGGAGGTTTATATGGAAAGAAAAGAAAAAGCATTATTAGTCGGCGTAAGTTTGAATAATCAAGAGATATTAAGATCGATGGATGAATTATCAAACTTAGCTAGGGCGTGTAATATAGAGGTTGTAGGTACAATTACTCAAAACCTAAATAGAATTAACGTTTCTCATTACATAGGAACAGGAAAAGTTAGCGAAGTACATGAGTTAGTAAGAGAAAGATCTGTTGAAATTGTAGTATTTGATGATGAATTGTCACCTACTCAGATTCGTAATTTGGAGGATGCTTTAGGTTGTAGAGTATTAGATCGAACAGTTCTTATTTTAGATATCTTTGCAAAAAGAGCAAAGACCAAAGAGGCGAAGTTGCAAGTTGAGATTGCAAGGTTAAATTATATGCTACCACGCCTGGTTGGTCAAAACGAATCACTTGGACGACAAAGTGGTGGTGTTGGAACCTACAATAAGGGTAGTGGTGAGAAGAAACTTGAGTTAGACCGTAGAGGTATTAAGCAAAAAATCAATAAATTAAGCAAGGAACTAGCGTTATTAGTGTCGAGAAGAAAAAATCAACGTAAACAACGTCAAAAGAATGAAATACCAGTGGTATCATTAGTAGGTTATACTAATGCAGGTAAATCAACTGTAATGAATGCGCTACTAAATCTTTATAATCCTAATACTAAAACTGTATATGAGGAAGATATGTTGTTTGCAACACTAGAAACTTCTGTTAGAAACATCAAGCTACCAGATAACAAGTCTTTCTTATTAACAGATACCGTAGGATTTATTAGTAAATTACCTCACCATCTTATAAAGGCATTTCGTTCTACTTTAGAAGAGGTTAAAGAGTCAGACTTGCTTATTCATGTTGTGGATTTATCAAATCCTGATTATATGGAACAAGTACTTGTTACTGAAAATACTTTGAAAGAACTTGGTATAAAAGATATACCAGTTATATATGTATATAATAAAATTGATCTTGTAGATAATTTTAGTGAATCTGAAGGAGTGCATATTTCAGCGAAAAATAAAATAGGAATTGATATCTTAATAGAAGAGATAAAGAAAAGAGTTTTAACAAACTACACGCATTGTAAGATGTTGATACCATATAATAATGGCGATACTTTATCTTACTTATTAGATAATGCGAATATTCTATCCACTTCTTATGAAGATGATGGTACTTTAATTGCCTTAGAATGTAAGGAGTCTGATTATCACAAATACAAAAGGTATATAATGTAAATATATTAGATCGAACTTTCTTTATTCTAAGTCAAATATAGGGAACAAATAAGCAATGATTAAGTACCGTTCAAAAATGGACGGTACTTATTTTGTATATAGCGTAGAGAGGATATAGAAGTAGTGTTATTTATTTCCGAACATATTGAATCTTATAATGTTATAAGAAATTTTTTTAGTGATTATATTTTATGCTCTTTATATATGATATTAATAGTATGATAATATTATAAAAGGTTTCCAAAAAGTCTTTTTTTGCAAGGGGACTATAATTTCTTCTGTAGATTGTGGTGGATTCATTAAATGGATAAATCACTTTTTTAATAACTAAAAGTCTTTTATATCTCATATCTCCCATTTATTTACAGGTTTTTGTCAATTATTGTATGAATAAGGTTTAATTTATTGAATATTTATGGTAAATTTATAATAAGCGCATTAATATGAACTGAGGGTCATGGAGGTACAAAATATGGGGTTGATCATCGGTATCATAGGATTTTTTTTACTATTTATATATGAAGCAAATCAAATTCTTTGGCATAAGTCATTCTTGAAAGTTTTTTTTACAAGTGGACTATTGTGCATAGTTACTGCCACAGTCATAACGGTACTAGATGGATGGATTGGAATAAACGCGATAAGTAGCTCCTTTTGGGTTGGATTATTTTGTTTAACCATTTTTCTTGTACTGCTAATATATACATTGTTTTTTTCTATACCATTTAAGGTTAGTTATATTGAGCAATTTCAAAGTAGAAGGGTTTATACACAAAGAATGTATGCCTTAAGTAGGCATCCCGGTGTTTTATGGTTTATTGGAGTTTATGGGTCACTTGTGTTGATTTTTCCAACTCAATCAATGATTTTGTTAGCGTTGGTCCAAATTACGTTGAATTTTGTTTATGTAATAATTCAAGATGTTTGGTCTTTCCCGAAACTATTTATTGACTATGGACAGTACAAGAAAAAAACACCGTTTTTATTCCCATCTATCAAGAGTATATTAATAACTATTCAGTCCTTTAAGGGGAGGAAATGAGATGAAGTTTGAACAACAACTTGCAACTAGAAGTAAACGTGAAATTTGGGATTCTTTTTGTGGATTTCTCGAATATTCAATGGATGAATATATGCAAGTTCAAACACGCTTGATGGAAGAGCAAATTGATTATTGGTCTAAAAGCGAAATTGGGCAAACAATTTTGAAAGGACAATTTCCAAAATCGATTGATGAATTTCGTAATATGGTTCCATTGACAACATATGAAGACTATGCAGATTCATTGTTATCAAAGCAATCTTCTTCTTTACCTATGCATCCCGTTGTTTGGATTGAAACAACATGGGAAGGAGGGCGCCATCCAGTGAAGGTGGCTCCGTATTCTCGTAGTATGCTAGATACATATAGGAAGAACATGATTGGTTGCCTTATTCTTTCTAGTAGCAAACAAAAGGGAGAGTTTGATGTTACCGTTGATGATAAATTATTGTACGGTTTAGCGCCTCTCCCTTACGCAACAGGATTGTTTCCGCTTTTACTAAAAGAAGAAATTGATATGAAATTTTTACCAGACCCAATTGAAGCACAAAATATGAGCTTCTCTGAACGCAATAAAGAGGGCTTCAAAATGGCAATGCAGTCTGATGTTGAATTTTTCTTTGGTTTGGGAAGTGTGCTATATGCTGTAACGAAAAATATTATGGAAGCATCCACGAAAAGAGGAGGCATTTCGTCGATTTTGAAATACCCTTTGAAAAGAATCATACAAATAGCAAAAGCAAAAAAAGCGAGTCGTACCGAAAACCGTTCGATGTTACCTAAGGATTTGTTCAATCTAAAAGGGTTTATGGTTGCGGGTACTGATAATCATTTCTATAAGGATGATTTGGAAAAAATGTGGGGGATTCGTCCCATGGAGATTTTTGCTGGGACAGAACCTGCACTGATTGGAACAGAGACATGGACAAGAGATGGTATGTATTTCTTCCCAGATTCTTGTTTCTATGAATTCATTAAAGAAGATGATTATTTGCATCTTTTGGACAACCCTAAATATGTTCCAAATACTTACTTGATGAATGAAGTTGTAGCTGGGGAAAAATACGAGATTGTAGTCACAGTGATGAAAGGTGGAGCGTTTGCTCGTTATCGTGTTGGCGACGTGTATGAGTGTGTAGGACTTAAAAATAATGAAGACGGCACAAAAATTCCTCGTTTTCGTTATGTGGATCGTGTATTGAATATTGTGGATATTGCTGGATTTACAAGGATTACAGAGTACAGTATTAGCAAAGCAATTGAACACTCAAAAGTTAAAGTTATTGACTGGATTGCCAGAAAGGAAGTGTCAGATACCAACCGTCCATTCTTGAAACTATATGTTGAGATTGACCAGTTATATTTGACAAATAATCCTATGAGTACTGATATTCTAAAAGAATTACTTACAACTTACTTTAAATTTATCGATCAAGATTACAAAGATTTAAAAAAGATATTAGGAATGGAACCGCTGAAGATTGAATTATTAGCAGTGGATACGTTCAAGAAATACAATGCATCTTATGCGAAGCCAATTCGCAAACTCAATGCATCACACCATGATGTATTGAGTTTATTGAACTTTTCTAGATAGGAGGTGAACCAGGTGGGACTGTATGAGTATATATCGGGGATTTCAGTTTTGATCTACATTTTCATTTTCTTGATCATTTTGAATTCTAAACAATCAAAAATACGTGATATTTTCTTACGTTTGATTATGATTTCTATTATTTGGACCGGTGGATCCCTATTGATGAGAAAACAGGCCTTTCCTACATATGTTTTTTGGTATCATGTATCCTTGATGGGTATTTTATTCATGCCAATCATGTACTTTCGTTTCATCATGGAGTACATTCATAATGTGAAACGTTCATACATTCACATTTATTCGATTTTCATGTGTAGTGCTTTTGTGGTCAACGTCTTGACTGGTTTGTTTTTACCACCTCCAGTCATTGGGGTTATTGATGGGACACTAGCGGTGGTTTATGAATCTTTGGAGTGGCCAATATATATCTTATATACCATAGGAGTGTTCATGGTCATTCATATGTTATGGTGGTTCTACACGGGAATTCGTCACAATCCGAAGTTGCGAAGACTGAGTAGACCAATCACCGTTGGGATTATTGTTATGTTTGCTGGAAACTTATTGTTTTTAATTCCATTTTTTGGATCATTTCCAGTTGATATTTTATCCGGATTAGTCAATGCCCTTGCTTTATTGTATGCGTTGACGAAGAAAAGTCCGTTTAGACTTAAAATGTTGGTATCGGAATCGGTTGGATATGCCATTTGTTTGTTCCTGGCATTTTTATCGCTTTATATCTTAAATCCGGTCATTGAATCGATGTTGACAAAAATTACATTAGCATCAGATAGTAGGATAGTGTGGTATTTGGCACTCTTTAGTATATTGCTGGTTGGTTACTTCTCCATTTGGAAAATGGTTGTCGTTGGGATTTTTGTCAAAGATGAAGAAGAGAAATCAGAATTATTAAACATATTCAGTGCAAATATCACTAAATCACTGGACTCAGAACATATATTTAGACAGACAATCAGCATCATTGAACAAGTGGTAGGCTCTTATAATGTCTACGTCGCTTTGAAAACAAGCAAGAATGCACTAACACTTTCATATAGCAACCAGGCTTTGGCGGATTTATCTGTTTCTTTCCGATCGGATAATCCATTGATTAAGCGCCTGTCGAAACAAAATTCAGCAATTATTATCTCTGAATTCCATTTTGACACTAGCTATCAAACAATGTGGGAACAAGAAAAGTATGATTTGGTGAAGTTGGATATAACACATGCGTTTGGGTTGATCGATGATGCAGAGATTCATGGAGTTCTCTTAATGTCAGATGCCCATTCAAAGAAAAAATTGAGACATCAACAAATACTCAAGCTTCAATCGATTTGTACAATAGTTTCGATTGCCTTGAAAAATGCTGCATCATATGAACAAGCCGTAGTTGAATCGCGAACAGATGATCTGACAGGTCTTTATAATAGAAAATACTTCTATCAATTGATTGAAAAGAAGTTTATTGAACAAAAAAGTGATTCGCTTGCTTTAGTAATGTTAAATCTTGATGATTTCAAATTGTACAACCAGTTATATGGAGTAAAAAAAGCAGATCAGGCTTTGGAAGTCATTGCGACTATTTTAAAAGGCAGCGTTGGCAAGGACAGATATGTTTCAAGATTTAGTGGTAAAGAATTTGCAATCATTTTACCAGGATACGATGTGCATCGTACTTTAAAACTAGTTGAAAAGGCAAATCAACAGATTTTTGAATGTACTCAGTCAAAAGTTAAACGACTAGAAAAACACATAACAACAAGCGTCGGAATTTGTGTATATCCATATGGTGCATCTAATGTCAATGAATTGATAGAAAATGTTCAACAAGCAGTGTACCAAGTTAAACGAAATGGAAAGAATGCGGTACGTGTATTCGATACTTTTGTACAAAAAGACGAATTAAGTGAAAAACGTTCATATAGTTCCATTTATAACGAGTATAAATCTACCATATATGCTTTAACAGCTGCAATCGATGCAAAAGACCATTACACATTCTCGCATTCGGATAATGTTGCGAACTACGCTGTTGCTTTTGCTAAAGAGTTAAATTTGAACAATGATATTGTAGAAAATATTCGTCAGGCTGCTCTCTTGCATGACATTGGTAAGATTTCGATTCCAGAACCAGTGTTGAACAAGCCTGGGCGTTTGAGCGATGAGGAGTTCAAATTGATCCAAGGACATGTGGATGCATCTATTGATATTATTCGCCATTTACCATCGCTGGATTATGTAATCCCAGCTGTGCTCGGTCACCATGAGCGCTATGATGGTACGGGATACCCTCGACGAACAAAAGGAGAGGACATTCCTCTTACAGCGAGAATCCTTTGTTTGGCGGATTCCTTTGATGCTATGGTGTCAGATAGGGTATACAAGGATCCGAAACCGCTTCATAAAGTCATTGAGATTATTGAAGAAGAAGCAGGAAAACAATTTGATCCAAAACTGGCAATAGTCTTCGTTGATATGCTGAAAAGTGGAAAAATAAGAGTGGATCAACCAACCATTGTATCAACTCCTAAAGTAAAGACATATCAGAAAGTAGTTGCTCAATAGTCAAATAGTTTGCAAATGAAGCAATGTCTTGTGATATATAATTATAGAATACGGTTATATTAATAACACAAAATAGATTAATTTATTTAGCCTTTCTCAGATCTTTTGAGGAAGGCTTTTTTTTCGAGAAAAACCAGATATCTTAATCTAGTCCAGAAAGACTTTGTTCTTATTGTTCTAAAAAAAGAATATTATATCTGAATCTTGACAATTACTTCAAAATAATTATTTTGCCCTAGGATATATATTCAAATTTAGTAAGAAGCCTTTAAGTAACATCGGAAAATGTGATAATATGTAAATAATCATTGACTCTCACACTATGTGAGGAAATATAATTGATTTGTAGTTCGAACTGCAATAATAATTAGGAGTTGATTTTATGTTTAAGATTGGAAATTTTTCGAAGTTAACAAGAGTATCTATTCGAATGTTGAGACATTATGATGAAATTGGGCTTTTTAAGCCTGCAAAGATTGATAATTTTACTGGATATAGGTACTATTCAGCGACACAAATAAAGAGGCTAAATCTGATTATATCTCTTCGTAAAATGGGTTTTAGTTTGGCTGAAATTTCAGTAGTTACGGATGAAGATACCGATAAAAAACTACGCGGAATGTTAACGCAAAAAAAAGATATGGTTAAATTTAATATAAAATTAGAGAATGATAAGCTCAAAAGAATCAGCTCCGCAATTGAAAATTTGAAAAAGGAGAGAGTCAATATGGATTATAACGTAAATATAAAATCAATACCATCCTATAAAGTAGTTTCACTAAGAGATAAAATTCCATCGTATGATTCTGAAGGTATGCTTTGGCAAAGGTTAGGGGAGTATATTCAAGAAAAAGGACTAAACTGTAGTGGTGTTTCTTATGCAACTTATCATGATGAAGGATATAAGGAAGGAGAAGTTGACGTAGAAGTTGTTATGAGTACTGACAAATTACTTGAAAACGAGAATGGGTTCGTTTTTAAGAAGACTGAATCGATAGAACATGCTGCGTATATTTTGGTTCCTGGTGAATTTTCTAACATAGCCCCTGCATTTAATTATCTGGCTAATTGGATTGAGGAAAATGGATACCAAATATGCGGAAATTCACGTGAACTTCCAATCAAAGGTCCTTGGAATGAGAGCAATCCCGAAAATTATCTAAATGAGATTCAAATACCTGTAAGAAAAATATAATTTACTATTATTGTATTTTATCTTCTATAAATTATTGAATGAAAGTAATTAAGATAAGAAAATTATATTTTCATACTATGAAGCTTGTATTAAACTAGTTCCTTTAAAAGGAGTAGTAAAGAAAAGGTGAAAAGAGCTAATTACCGGTACCAAATTGGAATTAGCTCTTTAAATTGTTCTTATAGTGTAGTATTTATATAAAACTTTTAAGGTATATTGTAAGTTAAATGCTATTTATATAGATGTGGGTCGTTTCAGTTTCTAACAACGTCATACTGTTTTCTGTTTAATCATGTTCTTGGATTTTAATTCTAGGAAAAGTAACAAAGTAAATCCTATTTTTTTATAAATTAGTGGAATGATTCGGTCGTTCTTTTTTCGAAAATAATATAGATATTAAAAGTATAGTTGATTTTGAGTATCTAAATAAGTTAAAATATTACCACTACTTTTTATAAAGGAGAATACCTATGAAGAAAATCGCTGCTTTTTTTGATATTGACGGAACGATATATCGTGAGGGGTTAATCACAGAGTTATTTAAGAAATTAATTACACATGAGCTTGTGTCTGAGAATATATGGGTTGATAGTGTAAAACCTGCTTTTATGAAATGGGATAAGAGACAAGGATATTATGATGAGTATTTAGACCGCATGGTTGAAATGTATATAAAATCTATCATTGGGGTAAGACAGGATCACATTACCCACATAGCCAAGAGAGTGATCGAACAAAAAGGTGATAGGGTATATCGTTTCACAAGAAGTGAAATTGAGCGACATCGAAATAATGGAGATATGGTAATAGCGGTATCAGGCTCACCTGCAGAATTAGTATCTGAAATGGCAAAAAAATATCATTTTGATGATTATAGAGGAACTACATATGTTTTGGATTCAGGTAATAGATACACAGGTGAGATAATTCCAATGTGGGATAGAGAGTCTAAAAGAAAAGCAATACTAGATATTGCGGACCAATATGACCTAGATTTAGTTAACTGTTATGCATATGGTGATACTACTGGAGATTTAGTAATGTTAAGTCTTGTAGGTCATCCTTATGCGATTAATCCTACTAAATCATTAATCGAAGCTATAAAAAGAGATGAAGATTTGGCGAAGAAGATTACTATCATAGTTGAAAGAAAAGATATGATATATAGAATTCCTCTAGAATTAGTTGAGGTAGACTTAATAGAAGAATAACTTGAGGGTCGTCTTGCAACGGAGATAAAACCCATAAGGATTATTAGAAAGATAAGTCTTTGATTAGGTTGTTTATGGTCGCGTTTCGACTCCACCATTAAACACATGAATTCTAACTGACAATTGAAATTATTACTTATTAATAAATATTAAGCTATTAACTACCTTAATCAGTAGTTAATAGCTTTTAAATAATAAAAAAAGTTAAGATATTAAACCAGGCAAACGTAAGTTGTAGCAATTACAATTAAATTGGCGACAGGGGGAAAACTCGACGATTATTATCACTGCGAAGGAATAAGACTGCTTAAGAAATTATGCAATTCTCGTTTAAAATTTTAGAAGGTTATGATTTTTATGTAGTATCCCGTGAAAACCATCTAGTTTGGAATCGATGATGTCTATGATATACTTATTATAAGATTATATAATCTTGGAAATAAGAAAGAGGGGGAATAATTTATGTTCAAATCGAAGTTTAAGTTATCTATTATTTTTTCAGTAATTATTATTATTTTATCCGTTATTGTTGCAGGTGGAGGGTTGTTCTTTCCTGATGTTTATCATGACAATGAGATAATAACGACTGCTTTTTATGGAAATGATATTGTTACTTTGTTCTTAGTGGTTCCGATGATGATTGTAGCTCTAATCTTATGTCTAAGAGGTTCTCAAAAAGCGCAACTAGTATGGATGGGTACACTGTGGTATATGATGTATAATTATATCTTCTATCTTTACGGTGCTGCTTTCAATGTGTTTTTCCTACCATATGTTGCTTTATTTACATTATCAGCATATGGACTTATATTTGCATTAATAAGAGTAGACTCAAGAAAATTAGCTGGATACTTTAGTAATAATACTCCTGTTAAATGGATTAGTACTTATATGTTTTTCTTTTCTGGCCTACTAGGGTTTTTGTGGATTGCTATTTCTCTTAGTTTTATTTTTACTGGCGAAGTGCCTGTGAATATTATAGAGACAGGTAAAGATACGGGAATCGTATTTGCGACAGACTTATCTCTTTTAATACCATCTTTAATCGTTAGTGGTATACTACTATTAAAGAAAAACCATTGGGGACCAATATTATCATCAATTGTTTTAATTAAATGTGTTACATATAGTCTTGTTTTAATTGCTATGTCAGCAATTGACTATATTAGAAATAGACATACAGACCCATTTATACTTTTGTGGGTTATCCTAAGTATAGGTTGTATTATATCCTTATGGTTTTTGCTTAAAAATATGAAAGATCCTAAAAGTGAGACTAGGACAAGATAACTTAGTATATTTATAAGAGATCAAAGTTTGGAAATAATATGAGATATTGATTATAATCTGATATTTAAATTGAATTATAATATAGGGAGAAGACAATGTTAGGGAAACTTATCGGGAAAGGTAGAACGGCATGTGTTTACGAATATGATAATAAGGTAGTCAAGTTATTTAATGAGAACGTATCTAAATCATGGATTGATTATGAATATAGAATCAATAAAATTGTAAATGATTATCAGAGTTTTTCACCTAAAGTATATGAAATGGTTATGATAGAGAATAAAAGGGGAATAGTATTTGAAGCTATCACTAATGAGACAGTATCAGATGTTATAAAAAAACAACCTCTAAAAACAAAGGAAATTGCTAAAGATATAGCCAAAGTGCATCTTAGTATACATGAGGAAACAGCAAATGAACTTGAGAATCAGATAGATTATTTTACTAATAAGATAAATCTTACAAAGAAGTTAAGTAATATTCAAAAAGAAAAAATTATCGCTTATATAAAGACTTTACCAAATGATAATAAATTATGTCATGGAGATCTTCATACTGATAATTATTTAAAGCAAGATTATAACTATTATGTTATCGATTGGACAAACGCTTATTCAGGTTGTCCTGCGAGTGATATTGCTAGAACTCTATTAATAATGCAAAGCTCTTCAGGTAAAGAAGAGTTACCTTTACTAATAAAGCCATTTGTAAAAACTATTATTAATACTCTTTTGAAAACTTTTCTAAAAGAATATTTAAATCAATCATCTCTTAACAATGAACTAATCAAAGCGTGGCGATTACCTAATGCTGCCGCAAGACTTATAGAAAATGTTCCATGTGAAGACGACTGGCTTATTAAGATGATTGAAGAAGATTTGAAAAAAATTAAATAGAATAGAGGATTAAATAGAGACAAATTAAAAGAATATATATCATCAGAAAAATTAGAGAACTACTTAGAGAGGATATCAATAAATGTAGGAGACTTTATTTATATTCCTGCTGGAACAGTACATGCAATAGAAGGTGGAGTTAAGCTTATTGAGGTACAGCAAAATAGTAATATCACTTACCGCTTATATGATTGGGGTAGAGGAAGAGAAACACATCTTGAAATATCCTTAGATATTATAGATTATGATAGTAAAATTGTAAGTGGGAAAATTGAAAACTTCAGTGAAATAAAAACTCCATATTTTTCGGTAGAAAAGATAAATGTAAAGACAGATTATGAAGATAAAGTAAACGAAATTTTCCATTCCTATACAGTTATTAAGGGGAGAGGAACTATAAAATACACTGACAAAGAGATAATTATTAATAAAGAAGAAACTATTTATATCCCAAATGGATTGAAGTATAAAATTGAGGGAGAAATTTCCCTTTTAAAGGTATTTAATTAAGTGTTAAAATTGTAATGGGGAACAGAGGAAAAAATGATAATTGATAAAGGACGTGGAATTAATGAATAAAGTTAAGAAATCTTTCATAACAGGAATAGGGGCACTCCTTCCTATAGGAATAACACTATATATTGTAGTTAAATTATTTAAAGCTGTAGATGATTTTCTTCAAGGTTGGATTGAATCACTTTTTGGTTTTAAATTAGTTGGGTTAGGATTTGTTGTTGTTGTTATTACAATCGTATTAATAGGAGCTTTTACAAACACTTATCTTGCAAGGAAGATATCAAGTGTTGTTAATGGTATATTCAATAGAATTCCAATTATAAAGTCGATTTATTTTCCTTTGAAGGAAATGGTTTCACTATCAAATCCAAATGAAACCAATTTCCAAAAAGTCGTCTTGGTCGAATTTCCAAATAAGGGGATTCAAAGTATTGGTTTTATTACTAAGCAGGAATTAAAAATAAATAATCAAGACAAGATCTCCGTTTTCATTCCAACCACACCTAATCCTACTAATGGATTTCTAGTTTATGTAAATGCGGATGCGGTAGAGATTTTGGATATGACAATTGAAGAAGGTATAAAAGCAGTAATATCTATTGGTTCGTTGACTCCAAATAATCTTTACTTGAAAGATAAGATTAATAAAAAAGAAGAAATATGATATTGTAAATGGACAAACAGAATGCCATTAATTACTGATGACTCAGTATGTAATGGCATTTTCTATGATTTTTAATTTTATTGTAGATCTTAAATAACTAACAGTTTACTTCTTCAATTCATGTTGAATTAAGTTCCCTTTGTAGTTTAAGTAACCTGCAACAATAATTGTGATTCCACCAACAATACTACCTAGTGTTGGTATTTCCTTGAAGAATAGAATACCAAATAATAAGGAAATTACGATTTGACCGAACGAGTAAATAGAAATCTTTGAAGCTTCTTCATATTTATAGGCTAATGATAAGCAGGTTTGTCCTAGTGTAATAAAAATTCCCATAGATAGTAATAGTAGATATTGTGATAATTTAATTGGCATTACAAAACCTTCTATAAGCATAAATGGAAGCGAAGCAATTGATGATATCAATGTGAAGTAAAATACTATTGTAGACGCTGAGTCATAGTCTCTAAGTTTTCTTACGATTGTGTATGCTAGTCCTGCGGTTGCCCCACCTGCTACGCCAACTAGTGCAGGAATTATCGTGAAGCTAAATGATGGGTTAATAACAAATACTGAACCAACAACAGCTATTATGATAGCTAGTATATGTATCTTATTAACTCTCTCCCTTAACCACAGTACTGAAAAGAAAGTGACAAAGAAAGGAGAAGTCTTGTTTAGTAGTGTTGCATCATTTAATTGTAATTTATCAATAGAATAAAAGTAAAAAAGTGTTGATAAAAACCCGAGAATTCCTCTAAGAGATAGAAGTGGTAACTTTTTACTTTTGAATGATTCGCCTGTATATTTGACCTGTATTGACACAAATATTAAAGCGACTATGTTCATAAAGAATATACGCTCAAATGTTGGTATTGCAACTAACATTTTATTTGAAATAGTATTTAATCCAAAAAATAAAACAGACAGCAGAATAAAGATTATTCCTTTTACATGATTACTCATATTATTTAATCACCAGTTTACTAAGGGAAGCTTGATATGAAACAGGCCACTCAACTTTTACTCCTAGAGCCTGTTGAGCCTTATAAACCCAAAATGGATTATCCAAAAGACCTCTTCCAATAAATACAAAATCTGCTCTATTATTTCTTATAAGTTCGTCAGCTATATGAGGATTATATATCAGTCCCCCTGTTATTGTTTGATAAGGTGTTAACTCTTTGATTATCTCGGAAGCTTTTGTTTGATATCCAGGATATGGTTCGTAAGTATTTGTTAGAATTCCTCCTGTACTAACGTTGATTAAATCTACTCTTTTCGGCGTAACTAGATTAACAACTTCAGCCATATCGTATGCGTTTTGCCCACCTTCTAAATATTCTTCAGCAGAAATGCGTAGTATAATTGATTTTTCATCAGGCCATACACCCTCTAGAGCATTTAGAATTTCATTTACGATTCTAATACGATTTTCTTTTGATCCTCCATACTCATCTGTTCTTTTATTTGTAAGAGGTGAAATAAATTGATTAAGCAAGTATCCGTGTGCTGCGTGTAATTCTATCATATCAAATCCAGCCTCGTCTGCTCTTTTAACACTCTCAACAAATTGGTTAATCACTGTCTGAATATCATCTTTTGTCATTACTTTTGGTTTAAGATATCTATCTTCTTGTATATCACTAGGACTTATTGGTTCTTCACCTGATGTACATCTACGTCCCGCATGCCCTAACTGTATAGCGACTTTACTCCCGTACTCATGACAACGATCTACCATTTTTTTTAGCTTTGGAATCTGGGAGTCAGACCATATACCTAAGTCACCCATTTTTATTCTACCATTAGGAGCTACTGCAGTTGCTTCTACTATAATTAAACCAACCCCCCCTAATGCTCTAGCAACATAGTGGTCGTGATGAAAATTTGTTACCTCTCCAGTCTCATCTCCGCAAAACATACACATCGGTGGGAGTACCACTCTATTTTTGATTTCAATAGATCCAATTTTTCCTTTTGTAAATAGATTTGTCATAATTTCTCCTTCTTGTACTTGGGTTGATTTAGGTAGCCCATAAACCTTATTTTTTTATAATTTTATACACCATAATTGGCATTTTTTGAACTAGGCTATATTAAAAATAACCGAAGAATAAAAAAATGTATTTCTTTTTAATGGTTAAATTATCTTTTGCTAATAGAAAAGATATATCAATATTGTATAGAAGAAGTTTTACAAAATCAATGAAATTACAACCAAAAATGCGAAAATTTTCTCAAAAAAGCGCTTTTATTAAAAAAAATTATTGAAAAATATGTCGAAACTATGGTAATATGTTAGAAATATAAAAGGAGGATTTTGGAATGAAAAAGCTATTTATGTTGTTATTAACGCTAGCTGTAACATTGACATTAGCTAGTTGTGGCGAAAAAGAAGCTGAAAAAGAAACAGGAAAATTAGAAACAGAAGTAGAAACTGAAAGTACTAAAGAACTTCCAGAATTGGATATGGTGATTGGAACTAGGGAACAAGATAAAATCATCGCTGAGTATTTACAAGATATTGTAAAAACAGAGTTTGGATTAACTTTAAATGTTCTACCATTCGAGAAAAAATATGATGAGTTTAAAGCTCAAAAATTTGACATTGGATATGCTGGATGGGGACCTGACTATAATGATGCTGATACATATTTACATATGTGGGCTTCAGGAAACTATACATCAACATATGTTGGATGGGAAGATTCAGTATTTGATAGTTTGATGCATGAAACTGAATACTTACCTGATGGAGAAGAAAGAGCTGCTAAATTATTTGAAGCAGAAGGATACCTATTAGAGAATGGTCCGATAATCCCATTGTTTACACGTGGTGGTGCATACGCAGTTGCTGATGGAGTAGAAGGGTTCTATAAAAACTTTGTTGGAACTGAAAATGACTACATTTTTGCATCTACACCAAACAATACATTAAGATTGGCGTCAACATTAGAGCCAGACTCTTTAGATCCTCAAATATGTAATGCAAATTGGTGTACAGTTGTAACATCAAGTATGTATGAAGGATTAGTAACATTCCACAACAATGAGTATCTTCCAGGTATGGCGGAAAGTTGGGAAGTATCAGAAGATGGTATGGTTTATACATTTAATATTCGTGAAGATGCTAAGTGGGCTGATGGAACACCAATCAACGCTCAAACATATGTAGATTCTTTAGCATTATTATTAACTCGTGGAGACACTGGTGGATTCTCATACCTAGGTCATAACATTAAAAATGCTGCTGCAGTTGATGAGGGAACTTTACCAGTTGAAGAATTAGGAGCTAAAGCTGTTTCTGAATATGTGTTAGAAATTACTTTAGAAAATCCAGCTTCTTACTTCTTATCGTTAAGTACACTTGCTACTTTCTACCCAGTTAACGCTGCTTTATATGAGGAACTAGGTGGAGAATATGGTACTTCAATGGATAAAGTTGTTGGAAATGGTCCATTCAAAATTGTAGAAGCATTACCTCAAAATAAATACGTAATGGAAAAAGATGAAAGTTACTGGAACGCAGATGCTATTGATCTAGATAGAATTGAAGTTTATATTATTCCTGATGAGACTACTCAAATGAATATGTTCGAAAATGGAGAAATAGATGTTGTTGATATAGCTAAGGATTACGTAGCATCTTATGATGCAGAAGGTAAAGCAATAAAATTTGATGCAGGTGTTGTTTATTACTTGAAACTAAGTTTCGGTGAAGGGTCTTCTCCAGAAGCTCATGAACTTGCTACAAATAGAAACTTTATATATGCTGTTTCTAACTTGATTGATAGAACAGGTCTTGTTGATTCAGTATTTGGTGAAGCTTCAACTTATGCTCCATCAGGAAGACAAGTAATTAATGGAGTAACTGCTTATAGTGGTGCTAACTATGGTGATTTATATGGTGATGCAGATTTCGGTCATCCATTAACTCCAAATGTTGAGCTTGCTAAGGAGTATTTCCAAAAAGCACTTGAAGAATTAGGGTATACAGAGTAAGTAACATATAAAAATAAATATATTGGAGAATTCTAAGGAGAATTCTTCAATGTATTTTATTTATAAGGGAGATAAAAATAATGACAAAGTACATATTAAAGAGATTATTAATTAGCTTGATAACAATATTTGTATTGTGTACGGTTACGTTCTTTGTGATTCGTTGGATCCCAGGTGATCCATTCGAAAATCCTAAAATTACAGAAGAAATGCATGCTCAATTGGTTACTTACTATGGTTTAGATAAACCGGTTATCGTTCAATACGGTGGATTTTTGAAAAACCTATTTAATGGTCATCTTGGGTACTCAATACAATATACAAATAGACCAGTTACAGAGATAATAGGAGAAGCATTCCCTTACTCATTTGACCTTGGGGTTAGAGCACTTTTGTTTGCTACTATTGCAGGAATTAGTTTGGGGATAACTGCTGCACTTAATAGAAAGAAAACATTGGACTATGTGAGTATTTTAGTAGCAGTAATTGGGATCTCAGTCCCAAGTTTTGTAGTCGCTAGTTCACTACAATACTTTTTTGGTGTTAAGTTAGGTGTGCTTCCTGTTTCTAGATATGAAAGTTTTGCATCAACAATATTACCTTCATTTGCTTTGGGTCTAGGAACTTTAGCAACACTAACTCGTTTAATGAGAACAAGTATGTTAGAAGTAATATCTACGGATTATGTGAAAACTGCTAAATCAAAAGGAGTTGGAAAACTAGGTGTTATATTGAAACATCAACTTAGAAATGCATTACTACCAATAGTAACAATTTTAGGACCAACTGCAGCATTTTTGATGACAGGTACATTTATTGTAGAGCAAATATTTGCTATTCCTGGGTTGGGGCGTCATTTTATAATGGCGGTTCAAAATACGGATTATAGTTTAGTTACTGGACTTACAATATTCTTCGGTTCGGTACTCGTATTAATGAATTTTTTAGTAGATTTAGTCTATGGGCTAATTGATCCAAGGATAAGGGGGTAGCGAATAATGACAAATAAATTAAGTGAAGATAAGTTATTTTCTCATATTGGAGCTAATCAAAAAGATGCAGAACAAATCGAGAGTGTATCTATTACTTATTTTCAAGACGTAAGAAGAAGATTTCTAAAGAATAAGGTAGCTACAGTTAGTTTGATTATATTAATTATACTTATTTGCTTATCAGTGATTTTGCCTTTCATTATTGATCATAAGTATACGACGACAAATTTACTTGCTTCAAATAAATCGCCAAATAATGAGTTTTGGTTTGGTACAGATAGCTTAGGAAGAGATTTATTTGCTAGGATTTGGCAAGGAGGAAGAGTATCATTCGCAGTAGGATTTACTGCTGCATTTACTTCTGGTATTTTAGGAGTATTAATGGGATCTATTGCCGGATTTTTCGGAGGTAAAGTAGATATGCTTATTATGAGGATAATTGATGTAATGATTTCAATTCCTTATTTAATTATCGTGATGTTAATAATGGTTGTTTTAAATTCAGGATTAACTTCGATAATTATTGCTTTAACAATAACTGGATGGTTGAACATGGCAAGACTTGTTAGGGGACAAATCCTTACTTTAAAGAATGAAGATTATGTTTTAGTCGCTGAGTCTTTGGGTGTTAAGCCATTTAGAATAATGTTAAGACATTTAATACCAAATACAATGGGAGTTATTATCGTTACCTTAACTATGGCTATTCCTAGAGCTATTTTCTCAGAGGCATTTTTGGCTTTTATCGGTTTAGGTATAGCACCACCACAAACTAGTTGGGGTCAACTAGCTAATTCAGGTGTCAAGGTTATGCGTTTATTCCCATACCAAATGTGGATACCATCAATATTTATAAGTTTAACAATGCTTTGTTTACAATTAGTTGGTGACGGATTAAGAGATGCACTCGATCCAAAATTAAGACAGTAGGGGGTAATAAAATGAGAAAAGAACTGTTAACAGTAGAAAATTTACACATTAGTTTTAGTACCTATGCTGGTGAAGTAAAAGCGGTAAGAGGTGCAACTTTTAGTGTAAAAGAAGGTGAAGTATTGGCTATCGTTGGAGAGTCGGGTTCCGGTAAGAGTGTTGTTACGCAGTCAGTACTGAAATTAGTGAGTAATGCAATAATAAAAGAAGGTTCTATCAAATTTAAAGGTGTTGATATAACTAGTTATAATGATCCTCAAATGCAGAAAATTCGAGGTAAAGAAATAGGTATTATCTTTCAAGATGCTATGACTAGTTTAAATCCTACAATGAAAATAGGTAAACAAATTATGGAAGGATTAATAGGTCACCAAGGATTATCTAAGGTAACGGCAAAAGCTCAAGCGATTGAACTACTAACAAGAGTTGGTATACCTAATCCTGAAATAAGATTCAATCAATATATTCATAAATTAAGTGGAGGTATGCGTCAACGTGTTATGATCGCTATTGCTTTGGCGTGTAATCCGAAATTGTTGATTGCTGATGAACCAACTACTGCTTTAGATGTAACTATACAAGCTCAAATATTAGATTTGATGTCAGAACTGCTTGATGGGACTGATGTTTCTATAATATTAATTACTCATGACTTGGGTGTGGTGGCTTCAAAAGCAGATAGAATCGTAGTAATGTATGCAGGGCAACCAGTTGAAATCGGCACTAGTGCTGATATTTTCTATAGGAGTAAACATCCTTATACTCGTGGCTTGTTAGAGTCGATTCCATATTTGGACGTTGATGAAGATCAAGAATTGAAGTCGATTTTAGGTAGTCCACCAAATGCATTACATCCACCAAAAGGGTGTGGATTTGCTGCTAGATGTAATTATGCAATGGAAGTTTGTAAACAAGAAAATCCATCTATTAAGGAATTTGATTCTGAACATAAGACGTTCTGTTGGATGTATGATGAAAGAGCTAAGGAAGTCTTAAGTAAGTTCGAAAAGGATGGTGCCAAGTAAATGAAAAAAAAGTTAATTGAGATTAAAAATTTGAATAAACACTTCGTTCTCGATAAAAAGAATACAGTTTTCGCTGTAAGGAACGTATCATTTGATATATATGAGGGAGAAACTGTTGGTTTAGTAGGTGAATCAGGGTGTGGAAAAACTACACTAGGAAGAACAGTAAAAGGCATTTACGATACTACTTCTGGCGATATTATATATGATGGTAAGAGCATTGTTGATGCTACAAAAAAAGAGAAAAGAGAATATACAAAAAAAGCACAAATGATTTTCCAAGATCCATATTCTTCTTTAAATCCTCGTTTGACTGTTTCTCAAATTATTGCAGAAGGTATGAATGCTCATAAAATGTATAGTAAGGAAAAGCAAAGTGAGAAAATAGAAGAACTTTTAGAGAAAGTTGGTTTAGATAAAAATCACGCTAACAGATTTCCGCATGAGTTTAGTGGTGGGCAACGTCAACGTGTTGGAATAGCTAGAGCGTTAGCACTAAAACCGAAATTTATTGTCTGTGATGAGCCTACAAGCGCTTTAGATGTATCTATACAAGCACAAGTAATAAACTTACTTAAGGAATTACAAAACGAATTCAACCTTACTTTTTTGTTCATTGCACATGACTTATCAATGGTAAAATATATCTCTGATAGAGTTGGAGTGATGTATCTGGGTGAATTAGTTGAATTAACAACATCGAATCGTATTTATTCGAGTTCTGTGCACCCTTATACAGAGGCGTTAATGTCAGCAATTCCAATTCCTGATCCAGAAGTAGAATCAAGTAGAGAGCGTATTAAGATTGAAGGAGAATTACCATCTCCAATTAACATCCCTAGCATAGGCTGCTCATTCTATAACCGATGTGGATATGCTACTGATGATTGTAAAACAAAAGTTATGAAAATGAAAGAGATCTATCCAGGTCATTTTGCTACTTGTGATAGAGCTAGAAAGAGGTAGCGAATGCAAACTTCTAATGAAAGTTTTTTATATACAGTAATTGACGGCGCTTCAAATTTTAAAGAAAAGATTATATCTTACCGTAAGCAAATAGAGATTAGAAACAGTTGGCTAGAAGAGCGAATTAATACGATATTACCTTCACTAATGTTGCGTGAAAATATAGATTGCTGGGTTGTTATGGCAAGGGAATATAATGAAGATCCAGTTATTATGAGTTTATTACCTGCATCAATGTTATCTTGCAGAAGAACGACAATTCTATTATTTTCTTTACAAGATGATGGTACCTTAAAGCGTTATAGTCTCTCTCGACCTGGAACTGGTGTTGATCATCTATATCAAGGAGTCTGGACAAATCCACTAGGTCAAGACTGGGGGAATCTAGATATAATGCCGTTTACTACTAAGCAAGAAGTAACGACAACTGAACCAGAGACACAGTTTCAATGTCTTGCGAGAATTATAAAAGAGATCGATCCTAAAAGAATCGGATTAAATTTTTCAAGTGATTTTGCTTTTGGAGATGGATTAACTAAAAGTTTATACGAAGAATTTTCTAATAATTTAGACTTTAATTTAAAATCGAGAATAGTAAGCGCAGAAAACATTTGTGTTGGATGGTTAGAGACTAGAACCGATAATGAAATCTATGCCTATAATGGAATAGTTCAGATTGCGCATGGTATTATTTCTGAAGCGTTTTCGTCAAAAGTAATCTTACCAGGTGTTACAACTAATGCTGATGTTAAATTTTATATGATGCAAAAAGTAATTGACCTAGGTTTAGTTCCTTGGTTTGATTTTGAAGTTTCAATTATCAGAGAAGAAATTGGAGCAATTGGAAAGGAAACTATAATCTTACCTGGTGATGTTTTACATTGTGATGTGGGATTAAAGTACTTAGGTTTATGTACTGATACGCAACATAATGCATATGTACTTAAACTAGATGAAATCGAACCGCCAAAAGGTATACAACAACTACAACTAGATTTAAATAAACTTCAAGATATTACTCTTAGTAAATATGTTGAAGGTTATTCGGGCAATCAAATCTTAAAAGATGCTCGCGAAGAAGCAATAAGAAAAGGGTTAAACCCATGTATTTACACTCATCCTATTGGTGTGCATGGGCACGGAGCAGGACCTACTATTGGACTTTGGGATATGCAAGATGGTGTTAAAGGTAGAGGGGATTATCCGCTTAATAACAATACACTTTATTCGTTGGAACTGAATATAACAACTACTATTCCAGAATGGAATAATCAAGAAATTACAATTGGGGCGGAGACAGACGTGTTGTTCAAAGATGGAAAAACATATTACGTCGCTGGACAACAGACAAAAATGTATTTAATAAAATAGAGGTATAAAAATGTCAATTCAAAGAGAAAAAGTAATCCAGGCAATTGAAATTGTAAAGGAAGAAAATATTGATATATGGTTAACAATTGGTAGAGAAACTGTCATGAACTCCGATCCAGTGATTCAATTGATTTCTAAAACTGATTTTGGTGGATTGACGGCAGCAATGATTTGCAAAAATGGAGATAATTTCATGCTTGCTAATCACCTAGATTCTGAAGGTTACCGAATGACTAATGTATTTGATAAGGTTATTCAATACGAGAACTTTGTGGAAAGTCTTTATAAAGTATTAGATGATATAAATCCAGAAGTAATAGCCGTTAATTATTCTAAAGATGTTGCTGCTGATGGCTTAACGTATGGAATGTACATTCAGCTTTCTGAATGGCTTAATGAATATGGTTATAAGGGTAAGTTAATCTCTTCAGAAAGAATAATTGGGAAACTTCGCGGTTGTAAAACCAAAACCGAAATAGAATATATTAAAGAATCAACAAAGTATGCTGAGAAGATATTATTAGATTGTGTAGATTTCATAAGAGAAGGTGTTAGCGAAAAAGAAATATTAGATTTTTGCCATGAGAGAACTGAGTATTATGGACTAGAATTATCTTGGGAACCAGAACAATGCCCTGGCGTCATGGTAGGTCCTGATACTGTCTTGGGGCATGCTGCACCAAGTGATACACTAAAAGTTAAAAAAGGTGATGTTGTCAATCTCGATTTTGGAGTAAAATATAAAAATTATTGTTCAGATATACAAAGAGTATTTTATGTTCCAAATGATGAGGATACGAATCTTCCTCATGAAATTATCACTACATTTGAAGGGGTACAGGAAGCGGTTCAAGCTGGAGTTTATAAGATGACAGTAGGTGAAACAATCTACATTCCGGATAAAACTGCTAGAAAATCATTAAGGAAAAATGGATTACCAGACTTTAAGTTTGGATTCGGTCATCAGGTAGGTTTGGCTACTCATGATGGTGGAATCTCTATGTCTCCAAGAAATAAAAATTATCAAGGGGCACAAGATAACTTCTTCTTAGAAAATATGGTATATACAGCTGATGTTGGGGTAAAAACTTCTCGAGGACACGTTAATCAAGAAGATATGATACTTATCACAAGTAATGGGCCGGTTTTCATTTCCAAAAAACAAAAATTACCTTATTGGTGTAAGTAAATTCTTACTAATATAGTAGAAAAAGGTGAAGAATGACATATAAGAAAAAGATGAAAGAGCAATTTAGATTATGTAATGATTGGTTAGTTAAGCGACTAGACACGGTAATTCCTTTAGTAATGGAGAGAACAGACAGTGATATGTGGATTGTTATTGGATCAGAAAATAATGAGGACCCAGTACTAAAGACAATGTTACCACAGGAGTTTTTTGGAGCGGTTGGAAAAAACATATTAGTTTTTTGTAAATTACCTGACGGAAAAGTTGATAGACTAACTGTTTCTAGACCTTTAAGTGCAATTGATTATTACTACAAGCCTGTTTGGTATAAGCAAAAGGGTAAGGACTGGAAATCGTATTATGAATGGATGAACACACAAAACAGATTTATTAGTGTTAATTTAGATAACTATGAAGAGGAAACTGAGTGGGAATGCTTAAATCGTATTGTTAGAGAATATAAACCTAAGTCTATTGGACTGAATTATTCAAAGAGAACTAAATTTGCTGATGGTATTTCGCATTCAGAATATACTCAAATTAAGGAATGTCTAGATAATGAATACAAGGATAAAATAACGTCTGCAGATTTGTTAGCTGTAGGTTGGTTAGAGACTAGAATTAAAGAGGAAATCGAGTATTATGAAGAATTGACTAACATAGCCCAATCCTTGATTAAAAGAGCATATTCAAGAGAAGTTATTGAAGTAGGAAAAACAACTAGTGGTGACGTAAGATGGTTCTTAATGCAAGAAGCCACTGATTTAGGACTTAAACCGTGGTTTGAGGCTACAGTGTGGATTAATAGAGAAGGGGTTAAGGGATTAGACCATTCAGCAGTTATTGAGTATGGAGATTTACTACATTGTGATTTTGGCGTTCAGTATATGGGTCTTTGTACCGATATTCAAGAAATGTGTTACATTCTAAAACCAAATGAAACTGATATTCCAAGTGGTATTTTAAAAGGACAAGCTCAGGCAAATAGATTACAAGATATCCTAGCTGAGGAAATGACATGCGGATTGACGGGCAATGATGTTTTTGAAGCTACTATTAAAAGAGCAAAATCCGAAGGGATGAAACCTTCTGTTTACACACATCCAATTGGATTTCATGGACATGGAGCAGGACCGTTAATTGGTCTATTCACGGCTCAAAAGCCTATTCCAAGAGGAGATAGAATACTTTATGCAAATACCATGTATTCTTTTGAACTAAATGTGACAGCTTCTATAGATGAATGGAACGGACAAGAAGTAATGTATGGTTTAGAAACAGATTGTTTGTTACGTGAAGATAACACAATTCACTATTTCGGTAAGAGACTAATGAAACCACATATAATAAAATGAGTATTAAATATTCATAAAATATAATGTTCACTTGTTTGAATTTAAATGCACCTTAACGTGGGGACTTGTCGTCATAGGTTGGTATTCGATTTTAAAAGAGTGAACCTGTTTAATTTAAAATAGATTATAGGAGGTAAGTATGGTATTACAAAGAGGAAAAGTTGTACAAGCCATGGATATAGTTAAAGAAGAGAACATAGATTTATGGATTACAATTGGGAAAGAGACAGTAATGAATTCTGATCCAGTTATTCCGTTATTATCAACTACAGAATTTGGAAGCTTAACTGCTATCTTAATAACAAATAATTCTAGAAATATTGCACTGACTGGTCATCTAGATTTTGACGGTATGAAAGAAACAAAATGTTTTGATGAGGTAAGGATGTATGATAAAGGTTTCAAGGATGAGTTCCTTAAACTGTTGAACGAAATAAAACCTAAAGTAATTGCTTTAAATTTCTCTGAAGATGTGGCTAGTGATGGCTTATCTCATGGACTATATTTAAGACTGACAAACTATTTCGAAGAATTTGGCTTTACTGGTCAAATAATTTCAAGTGAAAAAGTAATCGGTAAATTAAGAGGTAGAAAAACTAGTGAGGAACTCAAGAGAATAAAGAAAGCAACCAAAGCTACCGAAATGATACTAAAAGAATGTGTTGGTTTTATAAGAGAGGGTGTTAGTGAATTAGATATTTTCAACTTTTGTCAAAGTAGAATTGAAGAACTAGGTTACGGTTATGCATGGGAGAAGAACCATAACCCTGGTGTTATGGTTGGTCATAAAGGAGCGTCTGGACATGTTGGACCTAGTTCAGAGGTTTTTGTGGAAAAGGGTGATTTAGTGACCTTAGACTTTGGTATTAAGGTTGATGAATATTCTTCTGATATTCAAAGAGTGTATTATATACCGAATGATGGTGAAACTAGTGTGCCTGAGGAGTTTACTAAGGGATTAAAGAATATGCATGAGGCGATAGATGCGGGAATAGCTAAGATGAGGCCAGGACTAAGTGCATATGTACCAGATAGTGAAGCAAGAAGGGTTCTGAAAGAAAAAGGGTTACCAGAATTTAATTTTGGTTTCGGTCATCAAGTAGGGCGAGAAGCTCATGATGGTGGTGTTATGATGGGGCCTCTTTGGGAGAGATACTTAGGTATTGTTGAAGCTCCTTTAGAAGTTGGGATGGTTTTTACAGTTGACATAAACATTCCTTTTTCAAAGGGTAAGATTGGTCAAGAGGATATGGCGTATATAGGTGAATTTGAAACAGTATTACTTTCAAATCGTCAAAATGAAATATACTTTTGCAAAGATTAGAGGATGAAATATGAATTTAAAAGATAAATTAGCAATATATGCAAAAATGATTGTTGAACAAGGTGTTGCATTAGAAAGGGGTCAAAAAGTATTAATTAGAGCGTTTATAGATTCAATACAGTTAGTTAGATTAATTTCAAAAGAAGCATATAAGAATGGCGCAAGTAATGTTGTTGTAATATGGTCAGATGATGAACTTGATAGAGATTTCGCATTCTTTTCTTCTGAGAATGATTTAGCTACCTATCCTAAATGGCAAAAAGAGATTTTCGATGATATCTTGGATTCTGGGGGTGTATCTATCAGTGTTAGGGCACCAAACTCTAGAATGTATGATGGAGTACCTAAAGATAGATTGTCTACTTTAACAAAAACTACTAGAACAGGATTTGCTAGTTTTTCTAGTGCAATTAGTTCCTCTGAAGTTAAATGGGTTGTAGTTAACGCTGTATCGAAGGCGTGGGCTACTCAAGTTTATCCAAGCTTGATAGTTGAGGATGCTTGCGAGAAACTATGGGATGATATTTTTTATTGTTGTAAACTAAATGAACCAAGTCCGCAAAAGGCACTTTCAAATCATGCTAGAAAGATTAATGAGACTGCTAAAAAAATAACTAAAAAACAATATAAAAAATTACTGTATGTTGGTCCCGGTACTGACTTAGAAGTGGTATTGCCAGAAAATCATCTTTTTGTAGGTGGTGGAAATATTGATGGAGATACTGTTCAAATGAGTAATATACCCACATATGAAATAGCATCTTTACCACATAAGTATGGTGTAAATGGTAGATTATCCGCTACATTGCCACTTGTTTATAATGGAAATATTATTGAAAACTTCTGGTTTGAATTTAAAGATGGAAAAGTCATTGACTATGATGCAAAAGTAGGTAGAGACGCAATTGCAAGTATCTTAAGTATAGATGAAGGAGCAAGTTATCTAGGAGAGGTAGCGATTGTATCTCAAGATTCAGAAATAGCCTCTTTGAATAAGCTGTTTTATAGTACATTATTAGATGAGAATGCAAGTTGCCATTTTGCATTAGGGTCAGCTTATCCTACATGTTTAGTTGGGGCAAAAGGGAAAAGTAAAGCTGAGCTAGAAAAACTTGGAGTTAACACTAGCATAACTCATGTGGATTTTATGGTAGGGTCATTTGAATTAGATATAATCGGTGTTTTTGAAGATGGAAGCAAAGAGTTTATACTTAAAAACGGTGTGTTTTCAAATGAATTGTGAAAGGGATGCGAAGATGAATAGTAAGTTAAATATATATCATAATGAAATGGTTGAGGAGTTGCAGGCAGTAGTTCGAATTAAGAGTGTGGAAGATTATTCTACTGCGAGTAAGGGGAAACCATTTGGTGAAGGTCCTTATAATGTGTTAGATTACGTTCTGAATCTATGTGAAAGATTAGGAATGAATACTACAAATATGGATGGATACGTAGGTTATGCAGAAGTTGGTGAAGGAGATGAAATGATCGCTTTACTGACTCATTTAGATGTTGTACCGGAAGGAGAATTAGATAATTGGGAGTTTCCTCCTTATTCAGCAACAATCAAAGATGGAATGATTTTTGGAAGGGGAGTTAGTGATAATAAATCACCTGCAATAGCGTCAATATATGCTTTGAAATCTCTAATGGACTCTAAAACTGAGTTTAATAAACGAGTCCGCTTAATATTTGGAGCTAACGAAGAGAGTGGATTTGAATGTATGAAACACTATGTAAGACATGGTGAAATTCCTACAATTGGATTTACTCCAGATGCGATGTTTCCTATAGTGCATGGGGAAAAGGGCATAACACAACTGTTATTTAAATATGATTTAAAACAATTAGAGCATGTTGAGTTAATAGACTTGGTAGGTGGGAATGCGCCTAATAACGTCCCTGACAAGTGCGTACTTACTGTTAAACCTAATAATGTTACCAAGTTAGTTGACGAGGTTAATCAGTTTTTAAAGGATAATGAATACTCTGGTAAAGTTACTGTAAGTGGAGATAAGGTTGTAGTTGTTATATATGGACAGTCTGCTCATGCTTCTACACCTGAAGAAGGAATTAATTCAATTGCTCAAATGCTTCGTTTAATGGAAGAATGTGATATGAATTTTGAGTTCGTTAGAGCTTATAATAAAAAGATTGGTTTATGCTATGATGGATTTTTGATGAATTGTAATTTTAAGGATGAGTATGGAATTCTTACTATGAATGTAGGATTAGTTGAAGTTGATTCTAATAGAATAAATTTTACTATTGATGTTAGATATCCTATCTCCTTAACAATTGAAGATATTTTTGAGCCTATGAAAGAATCTTTAAATGCAGTAGGTTTTGACATTGAAACTATAATAAATAAAGACCCGATTTTTTATGAACTAGACAATCCTATTATACAATCACTTGTTAGTGCTTATCGAGAGGTAACAAATGATAATGTTAATCAGCCTATGACAATGGGTGGCGGAACTTACGCAAGAGCCATGCCAAATCTTGTTGCTTTTGGTGGGATGTTTCCAAACGAACAATCCAATGCTCATCAGCCTAATGAATTTATTTCTATAAATAGATTTTTTGAACAGACTGAAATTTATATCAAAGCAATTCAAAACTTATTGAATCTATAAAGAAATACTTTTAGTTACGGAAGCGATGTTAAAAAAGTATCATATTTTACAAATATGTTAAAAAAATATTGACTCTTACCTAGTCACGTGGTAATATGTTGAGACTATATATAATAAAAATTACATTCGAAAAGGAGAAGCAAAATGGGAAAGAATTTATTTATTCATGAGAATGTTAATAAGGAAGCTTTAAAGAAAAAAGCTTTCAATTATCGATGGGCTGAAATTGAGGATGGTGTAATACCATTAACAGCTGCTGATCCGGATTTTCCAGTTGCTCCTGAGATTAAGAATGCCTTGATTAATTACATTAATGATGGTTATTTTTCATACAGCCCGCATACTGGACTTGAAGATTTTAAGGTAGCTATAGCTAATTCATTGAATAGTAGAAAGAATGAATTTGTTTCAAGTGAGCTAGTCTTACCAATTGATAGTGCAGCTCGAGGAATGTTCTTAATCGCAAACACTGTTTTAGAAGAAGGAGACGAAGTAATAGTATTTGATCCGGTAGATTATCTTTTTAGGGAGTCTACACTAAATGCTAAGGGTGTACCTGTACTGTTTCCTGCGAAGTTAGATAATAATGGTTATATTGATTTAAGTGAGTTGAAAAATTATATCACTAAGAAAACTAGAATGATATGCTTATGTAATCCACATAATCCATTAGGTGCAGTTTATTCTAAGGAAAACTTAGAATTAATTCTTGATTTAGCTAATGAACATGACCTATGGATAATGAATGACGAAATATGGGCAGATATCGTTTATAGTGATAGTGAGTTTTTAAGTATTCTATCTTTAGGTGTTGAAAGAAATAAGAAAACGTTATCGGTTTTTGGATTTTCTAAAAGTTTCGGGATTGCTGGTTTAAGAGCTGGTTGTATTTATGCTCACGAACAAGAGATATTTAATAAAATTTTAGAAAACTCAAACATGATAACTACCGCTGGTGGAATCACTTCACTATCACAAATAGCTGGTATTGCTTGCCTAAATGAAAGTTATTACTGGGTTGAAGAGTTTATAAAACATCTAGAAAAGAATAGAGATTACGCTGTAGAGCGGTTAAATAAAATGAATAAAATTACATGTCATTTACCGAGTGCTACTTACTTAGTATTTCCAAATATTTCGGAAACTGGAATGACTTCTGAAGTATTTGTAGAAAGGTTAAAAGAAGAAGCGAAATTAGCGGTTGTTCCTGGTACAGCTAAGTTTTTTGGTCCAGGTGCCGAAGGACACATAAGAATTTGTTATGCAACTTCCTTTGAAATTCTAAAAGAAGGTCTAGATAGAATGGAAGATTGGGTAAATAAGAATATCGATAAGTAATCTTATAATGAATGGGATTATTATTAGTACTTAGTTTACTTTCATAGTATTTAGTTTTTAAGTACTGACGATAGAACTATGCTTTTCACCATAATTGATTAACTTAAAGGGAGATGATTTCATTGGATCTAGAGAAAATTAAGCAACTAGAAACTCTACTTGAGAAGAGCAATGTAGATATGTATTTAGTTCTTTCAAGAGAGGACTCAGATATTACAATGAGCCTATTTCTGGATGTTCATATAGTAGCACAAACAGCTATTATTTTTAGGCGTAATGGTAAGCATATAGTTCTAACTGGGGCTACTGATGCAAATGCATATAGTAGCTTTGGCATCTTTGAAATCATTACAGTTGAAGATGACTTTTATCGCGAACTTGTTGAAATTATTGATAAGATTGAACCGAATAAAATTGCTTTAAACATTTCCACTACTGATTATTTAGCCGATGGACTTACTATGGGGCAGTATCTGTGCTTAGAAAGTACATTAAGAAGTGATCGTCTTAAAGAATTAGAAGTTTCAAGTGAAGATCTTTTAAACGAGATTAGATCGGTCAAGTCAGAGTATGAAATCAAATTGATCGAAAAAGCTGTGCAAATCACTTGTGATATATATGATGAAGTACGTTCAGAAATTAGAGTAGGAATGAGTGAAACAGAGATTGGTGACTTGTTTGTAGCAGGATTAAAAAAATATGGCGTTATTAATGCGCTTGGTGGTAGCTACAACTATCCACTGGTTATGATTAATAGATGTGGTTTAGCTCATAGAGAACCTGTGAGTAGTTACGTGTTAGAAAAAGGAGATATATTGATCTGTGACTTCAGTGTCATTTATGAAGGTTATTGCTCAGATATCGCAAGAAGCTTTTATGTTTTGAAGGATAATGAAAAAAGAGCTCCAAAGGATGTCCAAGATGCATTTGATACAACTGTTAAAGCTGTATCTAATATTATTAGTAACATGAAACCTGGATTAAAGGGGTATGAGATTGATAGTTTAGGGCGTAGTGTAATCGAAGCCGGAGGATATCCTACAATTAGACATTCAGCTGGACATCAACTAGGTAGGAAAGTTCATGATGGTGGAACACCACTATCTCCTTATAGCGAAAATAGACCAAGAACTATGAATAAAATAAGAGTCAATGAAGTTTATGCAATTGAACCAACAGTGATACAGGATAATGGACTTCCTAGTTTCATTGTTGAAGAAGATATTGTGGTAAGTAAAAATGGAGTAAGAGTCTTGAGTAGAAGACAAACAGAACTTTGGCTTATTTAAAAGTAGGATATATTGGACAAGATTAAATAAAGGGTTTGAAACCTCCCATCTAGAACCTTAAGGGATACTAAAGGACTTATTTTAGTATCGTTTAGGGTGTCTAGATATTATATTTGTAAAAATTCTTAAATGTTGAGTAATGTAAATAAATATCTATATTTGAAATTGCTATAAAAGTGTCACTAATATGTGAAGAAATGATGGTACTCTTCTAGTAAAGTTGTAAAATTAGTTTTAAGCTAGTGAATGGGTTGTTGTTTATTACCTAAAGAAACGTATATTATGAAATAATTGAAAGAATGAGGGAATTATAGATGGGTAAATATTGTCTTCAAAAAGAAAAAATCGATCAAACAAAAAAATATCTTAAAGAGAATGATATAGATTGTTGGTTGATAAAAACTAAAGAGGGCAGTGACCCGTGTATGTCTCTTATTTTTGGTTTTACAGTAGTAGGAGAAGCAATAATGATTATCACTCAGAGAAAGACGTATTCTATTGTAAGCATCATTGATGCACAAGACTCAGAGGAATGTGGACTTTTTGATGAGGTTATTAAGTATGGTAAAGAGGGAATAAAAGAACATTTAATTAATTTGCTATCACAGATAAAACCGAAGAAAATAGCCATTAACTATTCAAAGGATAGTCATCTGTCTGATGGATTAACGGTAGGTAGTTACCGTAATTTGATGGATATGGTTGGTAGTGAGAGTTATGAATTTATATCTAGTGAAATGTTTCTTCAAAGATTAAGAAGTATTAAATCAAAACAAGAAATCGAATACATTCAAAAGGCAATTGATTTAACTTTAGAAATATATGATGTAGTCTTTACCAAGATAAGAAAAGGAATGTCGGAAATAGAAATAGGAAACTTGTTTATCGAAGAGATGAAAAGGTTAGGAGTTGTTAATGGAATTAGTAGAAAATTAACACCTCCGATTGTTATGAAGTGTAATATTGCTCATCGACCTCCATCTAACGCAATTATTGAAGGTGGGGATTATCTAATATTTGACTTTTCTGTTGATTATAAAGGTTACTGTTCTGACATAGCTAGAACTTGCTATGTTTTAAAAGATGGTGAAGAAAAAGCAAGTGAAGAAATGGATAGAGCCTTTAAAGTCATATATGAAGCTGTTAATAAAGCTGTAGATTCATTAAGGCCTGGAACATTGGGATTTGAAGTCGATAGAGTCGCTAGACAATATGTCGTTGATATGGGTTATCCTAATATAATTCATGCAGTAGGTCACCAAATTGGACGAAACGTCCATGATGGTGGAACTCTACTTGCGCCTGATTTGAAGAGATATAAAAAGGGATCATATGGTATAATTGAAGAGGGAATGGTATTTGCGGTTGAACCTACTATATTATATACGGAAGGTCCAGCGATCATTTCAGAAGAGAATGTTTTAATTACAAACAATGGAGCAATATTTTTGAGCAAGAGGCAAGAATCTTTAGTACTTATAAAGTAAACAATAAGGGAAGTATAGAAATTATCTCTCACGATCTAAGCGTTGTAAAATAAATTATAGAACCTAAATTTTATATCTAGAAAATATTGCTGAGACAGTTCCGAGTATAAACTTTAGACCCGTTTCATCCATAAATTTAATAGAAGGTGACAAATGAAATATAATTTTAAGGAACAAAGTTCAAGACCGGTAAATGAAGCTGAATGGTATTTTTTTACTATCCCATAGCTACTATTAGAAAGAAGCAAGAACAATAATTGTTAATCATTGAAACGGTCATTGGTACCGTTATTATATTAGAAACGAGGAAATAGTTGTGAAGAATTTAATCAATACCAGCAATGCCCCTGCGGCTGTTGGCCCATATACGCAGGCATTTGAGGCCCATGGAACACTTTTCGTGTCAGGGCAGATACCTTTCGTACCAGAAACAATGACTCTGGTAAGTGATGATATCTCAGATCAAGCAAGACAATCACTTGAAAATGTCAAAGCAATAGTAAATGAGGCTGGATATGAAATAACCGATATTGTGAAGTGTCAAGTTTTCTTAAATGATATGAATGATTTTCAAGCCGTTAATAATGTTTATGCTGATTTTTTTGGCGACCATAAACCAGCTAGATGCGCTGTTGAAGTCTCAAGACTTCCAAAAGATGTAGGGGTAGAGATTGACGCTATTTGCGTCAAATAGATTATGAATAGTGATTTAAAGAAGTATTTTCCGATAGCTGATTTTATCGCTGCTATAAGTGGAAATAAAACCGAGGTATTAATTCATGATTTGAGTTGCCTCGATAAATCTATTATTTACATTGTAAACGGTGAAGTTACAAATAGAACTATTGGTGGTACAATTACAAAATTGGCAATGGAACTTATTCACGAAGGTCAAACTACCAACCAACCTAGTACTGTAAATTACTTAGGGACAACTAATAAGGGAAAGAATATATTACGTTCTTCAACATATTTTATTAGAGATGAAAATGGAGTTGCGATAGGTCTTTTGTGTGTAAATACTGATATTACTACTCTACTGAAAATGAGAAAGGCTGTTGATGATCTGTTAATAGTTGACGACAAAATAAGTAAGAATAGCGATGTACCAACAATAATTGAAAGATTTGATGGCACGGTCGACGAAATAATTAAAGAGACTATCAATAGTGTGATTTTCGAATACGGTAAAGGTGAGACATCTTCAGAGAAGTTTAAACTAGTAGAAATGCTAGAAAAAAAAGGTGTTTTCAAGTTTAAAGGCTCTGTTGATATTGTAGCTGTGGCTCTTGAGGTTTCAATCCAGAGCGTTTACAGATACATAAAGTCAATTAAGGGAAGGTAAGTTATATGATTAAGCATAAAATGATTGAACGTTATTCTAAACTTAAAGGTGGGTTATTTGATAAAGTTACTAAAGCAGATGTAGGTGATGGAGTTATGAAACTCTTGGAAGATGGAGTAGATATCTTAGCGTGGGCTGATCCATTTTTCCCTGATCCTTCAATCCCTAAATCTGTCCAAAAAGTTATGATAGATGCGATTAAAGATGGATTCCCATCTCACTACTCAATGCCTATTGGTATGGTGGAACTAAGAGAAGCGATTGCTAGTAAGGTGAGCAAACAAACTGGTCTAGAAATAAATCCCAGTAGGAACGTAATTGTTACTCCAGGATCTGATACTGCATTATTGTATTCTATGATGCCTTTTATAGGTGAAGGTGACGAAGTTTTGGTACCTGATCCAAGCTATCCAAGTAATTTTTTGAATCCAGAATTGTTAGGTGGAGTTACTGTTCGAGTACCACTATACGAAGAGGATAACTATGCCTTTAGAATTGAAGAATTCGAAAAGAGAGTTACAGACAAAACAAAGCTAGTATTAATCACGCATCCGAACAACCCAACTACTACTGTCTTTAGACGTGAAAACATTATAGAGTTATGTGATTTTGTTAAAAAACATGATTTAGTTTTGGTATCAGACCAAGCATTTGAGGATCATATATTTGACGGAATTGAATTTGTACATCCCGCTACAATTGATGGTATGTGGGAGAGAACTCTAACGGTATGCTCTATATCTAAAGGAATTGGGTTGAGTGGATTTAGAATAGGTTATATTTATGCAACAGATGAAATTATGGATGTTCTTTATGGTGGAGCAGTTAATGTACTTGGTGCAGCAACCACAATCACTTCTTTGGGTGCAGTTACAGCTATTGAGGATACAAAATATCTAGAAATTGTATTTAAGAAATTTGACCGTAGACGAAAAATGGTTTATGAACTATTTAGTGGAATGGACAATGTGAGTATGAAGATGTCTGAAAGTGGATTCTTAACATGGTTAGATATTTCAAAATTAGGAACAAGTGATGAGATCACTGCATACTTACTTAAGGAAGCAAATGTATTAGTAAATTCTGGGGCAGCTTACGGAAAGCAAGGAGAAGGTCATATCAGAATTGTTACAGGTTGTTTCGAAAGTGATGATAAAGCTAATAAAGTATTTACAAAAATAAAGAATGCGTTGATAAACTTTAACAAAAAAAACCTTTAAAAAGGTTTTTTTAATATATAATATGTAATTTTTGTTGTCTACCACCAAGAAACTCGACTTTATTATTTATGAATACAACTTCTATTTCTTGACCATACATTATTATTTGATTATTCCAAGAGGGAACTTCCTCGCGAATATTTAATTCCATAGCGTATAGAGTATTATCGAATAATTTATATTCACCCATTCCCTTAACAAATTTTTGATTTGTGAATGAACCAATAGTTGGACCAGGTCCATGTCCAAACAAGCCAATCGGGTGTGTATAAATCATTGGTCTTTTGATACCTTTTCCTTTTGCAACAGTTAATGCATTTTGTAATATCTCATTTCCAGTCATACCAAGTTTAAAACTATCTGCTAATATGTTCTGTAAATCCATTGCTATATTATGTATGCCTTCAAGTTCCTTAATTAGCTGTTCATCGTTTTCACCCTTAACATATGCCATTTCTTGAACATCAGAACATAATCCAGCATATTCAAATCCAAAATCACAGTGAAGCAAATCACCTTTTTTTATTACTTCTGAATCAGAATCAAGATGAGGGTGACCATTTCGTCTTATCCAAACAGTAGCGCTAAACCAGGGAATTCCATAAAGTTCCATTGCCCTTTCCATTAAGAAAAAACGAGCTTGACCTAATGTGGTTTTACCTGGGGTAATAACTTTGCGTGAATAACATTCTAAGATTATTTCTCGTGTTAATTTAACGATTGATTTAACAACATCAAGCTCAAGCTCAGTTCTAGTTTCAAGCCACCTTAAAGCCATATTTTCTCCAGAACTAATCTTATCATGATGTATATTGTCAATACAGTCTAGTAAGAAATCATAATTCGTTTTGCTTAATCCATCTGAGAACGGTGTAAGTGTGGAGACGTCAATAGAGATTTTTTCTGGATTTATTTCGTTCACAATTCTCTTAATACATGCTTTCTCGTCCTCAACTGGAAGACTTCTAATCATATCTAAATCATAACCTGATTGAAATGTGTTATAAAACATTTCAAAATCAAATAAAGGCGGTTTTAGAAGTATGGGAGTATAAAAATTAGCGATTGTGAAATCGGGCTTTGAGACTATGTATCGTTTTAACTCATTGTCTTGATAAACAAAGATAAAAATAGCTTTTCTTCTTGCATGAAAAAAACTACTAGGTAACAATGAGCGAATAGTAGGACCTTCGTTATATTCGTCTCCAATAACTATCCACATGTCTGTATCTGTTTCTTTCATTAGTTCTGGTAAAAGTTCTTCAAGTCTATGTTTTAATAATTTATCTCTTAATTCAAATTGGTCTTGTAAATTTATCACGTGTTTTTTATTCATATGTCTTATGCTCCCTCAATTATTATTTCGTTTTATATTGTAAATAATGATCATAATACCTTGAAAAGACTCCAAAAGATAGTAATATTAATTCACTAGAAAGTTACTTTAATTATACCATATTATTCCTTTAAAAAGAGCACTGGAATCAGTGATTCTTTAGCTTAAAATCAGCAGCATAAGTATTTATTGTATTACGAAAACTATTATTAAAAAGAAGTGGTAGAATTAACTATCTTTCGAAAAATTAGAAATAAAATTTGAAATTTAAAATGGCATCTTAGATACATTTTGACTGTTTGTGCAATATGAAAAGAATTGTGCAAATAGTTGTTATTGTCTATTGCTAAGTTCTATTAGATAATTAATGAGGAGAGTACTATGAAAACAAGAGAGAATGATATAATATATTTCATATTAGAAAAAGAGGTAGTTTCCTTTGAAGTTTTACTTAATCAACTTAATGTTTCCAAAAGAACATTATACTATGATATAGCCAGTATTAATAAAAAGTTGGATGGAATATGTACAATTATTAAGGTGAATAAGAAACTCCGTATTGTTGGAGATATTTCAAAATTAAAGTTTGTACTAAGAGAAGATGATAATAATAATTATGAAAAATACTTAGATTATAATTTTAGAAAAGAATTTATATTAGATGAACTATTAAAGAATAAAAATATGAGTTTAGATTCACTATGTAAAAATATGCTTGTAAGTAAATCTACGATTGTTCAAACAATAAATAGATTGAAGGAAGAGCTATTAACAGATGATATTAATTTGACATATGAAAAGGGGTATCATCTTACTGGTGATGAGATAAAAATAAGAGACTTATACTTAACCATAAATATGTCGCCAGATATAAACAAAAGTGTTAATGACGGAACTTATTTGTTTGATTCCCTTTTCAATCTTAAGTTGACTGACAATTCTAAATGTTTGTTAAGTGAGTTTATTGCATTTTTGCAATCAAGATATGATCAGCAGCATATTTTATCATCTTATTCCATATATTCAGATGCTATAGAGTTGAGTTACTACAATGAAGTCGATATGCTCTTTGATGAAGAAATTAGCGAATTCGAAAAAGCTTATGTTTCAGCATATATCAGTTCATTACCTAGTCTAAACTCTACAATAGAAGAGAATAGAATTAATCTACTAGTTGATAAGTTAATTGATCAACTTGAACAAAAACTTTCAATAGTTATTGAGAATAAAACTGAGTGTAGAGAAAGTATTGCAAGGCACTTATATTCATCTTTCAATAGAATAAAGTATCGATTTCCAGTTTTTAATCCTTTGCTAAAGGAAATAAGAATGAAATATAAATCGATATATATAATAACAGAAATGATCTTTAGAAAGAATTCCCTATTTCCAGAATTTGAGAAAATAAGGGATGAAGAAATTGCTTTTGTAGTTTCTTATTTAGGGGCCTACATATATAAGGAGAATATAGAAGATAATAAATCTCTCAAAACTGTAATCGTTTGTCCAAATGGATTAACTGTATCAAAAACGATTGAATATCAAGTACAAAGATATTTTCCTTCCATAGAAATAGTTGCCTCAATTCCAATATCACAAATAGATAATTTAGATAGGGAGTTTGACTTTATAATTTCTACGATTAAGTTGGAAGGTTATGAAAATGTAATTGTTGTAAATCCTCTTCTAAGGAAATATGACTTCGATCAAATAAAGAAAAGAATATCTACTCAAGATTATTGTTCAAGACATACTGATATAGAGGAAGTTATAAAGACTGTTAGGAAGTACGCAAATATAACTAATGAAAAAGGTTTAAGGCAAGAATTATATAATTCAATTTATGAGATAGATAATAGAGGGGGATATCCAATGTTAAAGGAATTACTTACCAAAAATAGAATTCAAATACTAGATGAGATTACTAATTGGCAAAAGGCAATTGAAGTTGCTGCTCATCCTTTGTTAAATGAAGGTGTAATAGAAGAGCGATATATCGAGGCTATGGTGGAGAGCGTTATCAAGTATGGTCCATATATTGTTCTGACAGACAAATTTGCGCTTGCTCATTCAAGACCTGAGAGTGGTGTAAATAAATTATCAATGTCATTACTTAAATTAAACAAACCAGTAGATTTACTTGGTAAAGAGGTCAATTTGATAGTAGTGTTAGCGGCTACTGATAATAAATCACATTTAGAAGCTTTAGCATCTTTATCAGAATTAATGATGGAAAAAGAAAATATTGAATCTATTATCAATTCTGATACGAAAGATAAAATTTTAGAGTTGATAAATATTTATTCTTAGGGAGGTGAAAGAATGAAAATACTAGCTGTATGCGGATTTGGTGTTGGGTCATCAATGGTTTTGAAGATGACAATTGATAAGGCTTGTCGCCAACTTGGAGTAGATGCTGAGGTAGAGAATACCGATCTAACTTCAGCTAGGGGTGTCAGATGTGATGCAATATTTACATCATTTGAACTTGCGGAAGAATTAGCAAGTTCGGTAAAAGTGCCTCTATATCCAATAAAAAAATATATGGATTTAGAGGAAGTGAAAGAATCAGTTGAAAAACTAATTAGGAGGGAAATTTAATGACATTTATTATTGACAACATTTTTAGAAATCCACCAATTTTGTTAGCGTTGATCGCTGCATTAGGATTAATATTACAAAAGAAATCAATTGGAGACGTTATCAAGGGTTCACTACTAGCCGCACTAGGTATGTATATTTTACAAAAGGGTGTTGGGCTACTAGTAACTGCAATTTTACCTGTTAACATTTTAGTTCAAGGTATGAGTGAAGGCGGAAATACTCAAGGATTAGCGGATGTATTTACAGCTGAGTTCGGAGGGCAAGTCGGTATGGCTATGCTGATTGGACTTGCTATTCACTTGTTAATTGCTAGATTTACTAAATTTAAAGTAATTTTCTTAACTGGTCACTTCCTATGGTGGTTCCCGTTTATCTTTATCGCTGCAGGTGTTGAAGCGGGTCTTACTGGAGCAGTATTAGTTGGTTTTGGTGCTATTACATCAGCATTATACTGGTCAATTATGCCTTGGATACTACGCAAGTACGTATCAGATGTTACTGGTGACGACTCGTTCACTTTAGGACATCCTTCTGGAATTTTATCATTGATTTCAGGGAAAATTGCAAAAGTATTCGGTAACAAAGAAAAATCTACAGAAGACTTAAATCTGCCAAAAGGATTATCTTTCTTTAAAGAAGTATCAATCACTGGTGGAATCACACTGTTCTTAATGTTCTTAATCTTAGGATTAACAGTAGATGGAGCATTTGCAGATGTTGGTAAACCTCTTTTCTTCTATGCTTTTGATCAAGGATTAATGTTCGGTGGAGGATTAATTATATTACTACAAGGTGTTAGAATGTTAGTAAATCAAATTATTCCTGCATTCCAAGGTATCTCAGAAAAATTAGTACCAAAAGCAATTCCAGCATTAGATTGTCCAATTTTATTTAATTATAAACCAAATGCTGCAATGATAGGATTTATTGTTGCAATGATTTTATCAACAGTATTAGTATTAATTTCAAATGCTACTGGTTTATTTGGAGTGATTTTAATTCCTTTAGTAATCACAAGTTTCTTTGAGTGTGGTACAGCCGCAGTAATTGGAGAAGGACAAGGTGGATTAAAAGGTGCAATTGTAGGAACATCTGTTGCTGCAGTAGCGATGGTTGCTTTTGTTGGGATTTCAGCAATAGTATATTCGACTACAATCCAAGACTGGCTACTTATCTTCGGTGGTAATGGATTATCGTTCTTTGGATCAATTGCTAAGTTCTTTGCTGATTTATTTGCGATGATATTTTAATTAAATGAATTTTAAATATATAGAAAAGATTCAAAAGGTTCTCAAGGAAATTGATGATTTAGAGAAAGATAATATTAGTGAAGCGATAAATTTATTTGTTGATGCAATTATAAAGAAGAATAACACTTTTGTTTTCGGTGCAAGTCATGCGGGAATTATTTCAGAGGAATTATTTTACCGCGCAGGGGGACTTGCAGTAATTAATCCAATATTTGAGCCATCTATAATGTTAAATGTAAGACCAATTACCTCTACATCAAAGATGGAAAGATTAGAAGGGTACGGTACTCTAATAGCTAATAAGACACCAATTACTAAAGGGGATGTTCTGTTGGTTCATTCTGTATCTGGTCGAAATCCTGTTACGATAGAACTTGCGATAAGGGCAAAAGAAATGGGAGCAAAAATAGTTGCAATTACCAACATAAAGTATTCTTCTTCAGTAGAATCAAGACATTCATCTAAACTAAAACTGATGGATGTAGCAGATTTAGTTATTGACAATCATGGAGAACTTGGAGATGCGTGTATCGAGATTGATGGATTAGAACAGAAGGTATCTCCTACTTCCACAGTAGTAAGTGCTTCAATTGCAAACACAATAGTTTCAGAAGTTGCTAGATTGTTAATGGAAAAGGGCATCACACCACCAATTTTCTTTAGTGCGAATATCGATGGTGGAGATAAACACAATGAATTAATTTTTGAAAAGTACAAAGATATGATTCATTATCTTTAAAACGAGGGCAACCTCGTTTTTCAAAGCCAATAATTAATCAAGTATAGAGGTGTAAAAAGATGAAAAATCAGGACATTATTCTGAAAAATGGTAGATTAGTTACTGAAAATGGTATAGTAGATAACTCTTACGTTGTTGCAAAAGATGGAAAAATTATTGAAATAGGAACATATTATTCTAAAGATGATGGAGTTGACCTACAGGGGAATTTTATTTTACCAGGCTTTATAGATCAACACACACACGGTGGATATGGATGTGACTTTTCATCAAAAGAAGAGGTTATGAATTTTAGTGAAAATTTAATTAAAGAAGGGGTAACCTCTTATCTCCCTACAATTATGACTTTACCTACTAAAAGAATCAAAGAAACAGTAGATATAATTTATAATTGTCGTAATTCACAAAGGGGAAGTAACGTATTGGGTGTACATTTAGAGGGGCCATTCATCTCGTCTAAATATAAAGGCGCTCAAAATGAAGACTATATAATCCCTCCGAATTTTGAAATCCTAAAGGACATCTTTAAGGGTAAAGAAGATTTTCGTAAAATATTAACATATGCACCTGAAGAGGCAACTTTAGAGTTCACAAGTCTAGTTAATGAATTAGGGATAGTACCAAGTGTGGGGCATTCTAATGCTGATTTAGAAACAATAAGAAGTCATATGAATAGTGGCCTTAAGTCGATAACTCATTTTCAAAATTCTCATTCTCCACATCACCATAGAGAGCCAGGAATAACTTCTGCAGGCTTCTTATTTGATATTTATACCGAACTGATTGTAGATGGAATTCACATAAACAAGGATATTGTCAAAATGATTTATAAGATTAAAGGAAGAGACCGAATTATTCTTGTTACTGATTCAATTCATGTTAAGGGATTGGATGATGGGAAATACTGTTTATCTGGACAAGAAGTAATCAAAAAGTCTAATGAAGTCAGACTAAGTTCTGGGTCTTTATCAGGTAGTATTCTAAAAATGAACGACGCTATCAAGAATATGATGAAATTTACTGGTTGTTCTATCAATGATATTATGATAATGGCTTCAAAGAATCCTGCTGAATTGCTAAATGTGAATAAAGGAAAAGTAGAAGTAGGGTTTGATGCTGATATAACCATATTGGATAGTGAGTTTAATGTTGAAATGGTAATTGTTGGTGGAATAGAGAAATATGGTGTATACAATGAAAATTAAGATTTTAAAAAACTATAATGAAGTAATTAATGAATCGTATAAAGTATTGAGTGAATACTTAACAAAGAAGCAAGATCTTGTTTTGGGACTAGCTACTGGTGAAACAATGATTGGCTTATACAGTAAAATGGTCGATGATCATAAGAAAAGCGGTATTGATTACAGCAGGATTAAAACATTTAATCTAGACGAATATTATGGACTTCAAAGAAACCATGCTCAAAGTTACTATCACTACATGAACAAACATCTTTTTAGTAAAGTTAACATTAATGAAAAAAACATAGTGTTTCCAAATACATTAAGCAATGTTGATGCTTCTTGCGAAAGGTATAATTTGGCTTTAGAAGAAAACAAAATTGACTTACAAATTCTAGGAATTGGGAGTAACGGTCACATTGGTTTCAATGAGCCTAAAACAAGTTTTAAGTCTAAGACTAGATTAGTAGAATTGGACAAAACTACAAGAGTAGATAATTCCAGATTTTTTAATGACCTAGAAGAAGTACCTACTCATGCAATAACAATGGGTATTGAGAATATTCTTAGTGCAAAAAAAATAATATTGATTGCTTCTGGAAGCGAGAAATCGAAGGCTATAAGTAAAGCAATTGATGGACCAGTAACAGAATTAGTACCTGCATCAATATTACAAAGACATCCAAATGTTGAAGTGATAATTGATATAGAGGCAGGAAAGAATTTGAAAGGGAGTATGAACTATGTTAAATAAGAGATTTAGAGTACTAGATGAGTTAGGAATCCATGCTCGACCTGCTTCCTTACTTGTTGCAAAGGCTCAGTGTTTCGAATCAACTATTACAGTTACTTTTAATGAAAAAACTAAAGACTTAAAATCACTACTTGGACTTATGACAATGGTTATAAAGCTTGATGATACCTTTACAATATCATGTGAAGGAGCTGATGAAATTGTTGCAATGGAGTCTATTGTTAAGTTACTTATTAGTGAGAGAATTTGTGAGGAGTGTCAATTATGAAAGTTATAAATGGCATACCAGCAAGTGGTGGCATAAGTATTGCTAAAATATTTAAAATCTTTCCTAAAAATCTTGAACTAGTAAAAGTAAACAATTGTGACGTAGACTTGGAGTCTGAACGATTGAAAGATGCGGTATTAAATGCTAAAGTAGAAATCCTAGAAATAGTCGAAGACGTTATAGCGAAAGCGGGAGAAGCAAAAGCTATGATATTTAGAGCTCATATATTAATGCTTGAAGATCCTGAGTTCATTGGGGAAGTATACAGTTTAATTGAATCGGAAAATATTAATGCAGAGTTTGCTCTTGATGTAGTAAGTAAGAATTTAATAAGAATATTTGAGGGATTAGACAGTCAAGTATTTAAAGAAAGAGCTATTGATGTTAAGGATGTTTCAGATAGAGTTATGAAATACTTAACTAATAGTATTGATGAAGGTTATCAATTTACTGATGATGTTATTATAGTGACTAATGATTTAACTCCATCAGAGTCTATAAGGATGGATAAAAAATATGTTAGAGGATTTATACTTAATGTTGGTGGAAAAACAAGCCATGCAGCGATTCTTGCAAGAGCGTTAGAAATTCCTTCCGTTGTAGGAACAAAGGTAGCATTCGATGAGGTTGAAGATGGAGATTTAGTGATTCTTGATGGAGATGAAGGAATTGTAATAGTAAATCCTAACGAAGAGCAGATAGAAAAATACCGTAAACTTAAAGAAAATAAAAAGGAAGATTTCTCAGAATTTTTTAATAAAGAAGCAATTACTTTAGATAAAAAGAAAATTAAGATTTATGCTAATATAGCATCTAATGAAGAGATGAATAATGTATTAAAGAATGGCGCAGAGGGAATTGGACTATTTAGAACAGAATTTATCTTTATGGGACGTAATACTTTTCCTTCTGAGGATGAACAGTTCTCTATTTATAAAAGTGTGCTTGAAGCAATGAATGAGTCAACTGTAATTATTAGAACATTAGATATTGGTGGCGATAAACAACTACCTTATTTAAAAGAAATTCCAGAAGAAAATCCGTTTTTAGGACTAAGGGCTATTAGACTATGTCTAAATGAAGTAGGTTTATTTAAAACACAACTTAGGGCCTTACTTCGAGCTAGTGCATTTGGGAATCTTAAAATAATGTTTCCTATGATAACGGTAGTAGAAGAGATGACTGAAGCAAAGAAGGTGCTTGAAGAAGTGAAATCTGAGTTAATTAAAGAAGGGTTTAATCTAGGTGAAATTGGGGTTGGAATAATGATAGAAACACCATCCTCAGTTATGTTGGCTGATAAACTAATCAAACATGTAGATTTCTTCAGTATAGGTACAAACGATTTAGTTCAATATACAATGGCTGCAGATAGAATGAATGAAAATGTATCTTACTTATATCAGCCTAGTAATCCCGCTATATTAATGATGATAAAGAAGGTTATTGATATAACTCATAATCATAATAAGTGGACTGGAATTTGCGGGGAAATAGCAAGTGACTTAGAAATGACACCATTATTGATTGGATTAGGTGTAGACGAATTAAGTGTTATATCTAGTAGTGTTCCTAAACTGAAGAAAAGAATTGGTAACCTTGATTCAAAAGAATGCCAAAAACTATCACAACAAGCTTTGAATCTATCTAGTTCAAATGAAGTTATTGATTTGCTAAAAAGGTTCTAAAGTAGATTGAATTATAAAGAATTATTATTTTTAGATTTGTAACTCTAAGAGGATAAAAAATAGGAAACGAAGGCCAAAATTATGCTAATGGCTTTCGTTTTTCTGGCTCTCTATCAAGGGTGGGGGTCAAATAAGTAATGATTAAGTACCGTTCATTTTTGAGTGATACTTTTTTGTACACAATAATGCTGCGAGAGGATGTCTAGAATTTGTGTGTTGGTACAAAATCTTATTTCTGAACGTATTAAAATTTCTGATTCCGTAAGACATGAACTTTATCAGTCAATCCGTTACACCTTGGACAATTGTGTTTCATTCGAATTCTAGATAAATTGACCAATAGATACTTAGAATCGAATGAATATGAATCAATCGCAATAAAATCACCTTTTATGTTAAGTAATGATTTTAAATCCTTATTTGATATGCTAGAATTATTGTGCATAATAAAACTCCTTTCGATGTTGGTTTGGTCGCTTACATTATCGGATTTTATTATGCACTTTTTATTTATTTCACAATTCAGAAAAAAAACATGGGGATTTACTTACCCCCATGATAATTATAGAATCATAGTTAGTTCTTTTTCACCCTTTATATAAATCCTATTTTAGAAGGCGTTATTATTTTTAAGTGATTTCCTTTTAGAAATCCCTAAAATCATCCCTAAGCATATTCCAAGTATAGAAGCGAATAAAACTTGATATTCTTCTGGTAATAAAAATGTAATTGTATGAGCAGGTATCCAGAAGAACGGAATTGTTATAAGGATCACAAATGATACAAATTGACTCCAATCAATCGACTTAACCGTTGACGCTAAGTTATGATATTCTTTTAAAGTTTTTAAATCAATCACCTTATCTGTGATTCTGTGAAAAGCCATCATAGTTGGAGCAAATGTTAAATTCATTATTAGGCTTACAAAGAATGCGTGTGCCAATTTTGAACCATCGAATGGTAAAATCTCATTTAACATTAAATAGGTTACTCCACTACTATAGATACCGAAGATTAAGACGATTACCATACCTATCAATCCCCAAATTATTGCCTTTTTAAGAAAACCTAGAGGAATACTCCATTTCTTATTTTTGATTCTCCCCCCGATAAGGTCACCAATTGAAGCTAATACAAAGAATTTTAAGAATCCACCAATCAATTTATACCTTGCATTGAAGGATATGAATATATTTCTTGTATACTCGATTGATAAGAAGATTCCAATGCTTAATAAAACTAATCCAATAATAATGTCACCTTTTTTCACTATTTCCCTCCATGATTACTTTTTTTAATCAATATACTTATACAAATATCTTAACACATAAAATAACATTTTGACTAGATGGTTTGGTTCTAGTGCACATATTAGTAGGTAAAAGGTACTAGCATTACTTTTTAAACAAGCTTTTATTTTCATTCTCTTATTCGGCTTCATTACTAAAGAGAAGATGATAGTTTTTAGAGGGAAAGATTGATATTCTAACACGTATATAATCTTGATTATGATATCAGAAAGAATATGAAAATTATCTGTCCAATACTAGAAAACTTCTTTATTTGTCTAGTTATATTTAATATCGGATGTTTTGCCCTTACTTTACTAAGTGTAAGAGCTACTGTATTAATTAATATTGTATCATTTGGTAGTATTTAGTAATATTACGTTGTATACTTTTAATAGAACATTTTCAGAAAGTGTTATAGTAACTTTAAATGAAATTACTTTGAAGAAGAATTCACATCATGAAATTACCGACAAGAATAGGATTGAACCTTGAATGGATTATGATAAATATAATCAATAAAGAGATTTAAGTGAGGAGTGTGGAAATTTGAATTATTGGGCAAAAAAATTGTTTTCTTATAATAAGATTTATGATCAAAAGGGAAGCGAAGATTTATTTTTAGAGTCGATAAAAGAGTCGATTTTACATCATAAAGAAAATTGTCAAATGTATAAAGATTTACTAAAAAGTGAAAACTTCGATGTAGAATGTCTTAAATCAATTAATGATCTGTATAAAATACCAACAATACCTGCAAACTTCTTGAAGTATCACGAAGTTTTAAGTGTAAAGAAAGAAGATATAATAGTTAATGCGACTTCTTCAGGTACTTTTGGACAAAAAAGCCAAGTATTTCTAGATAAGAATACTATTAAACTAGCTACTAAGATGGTTATCAAAATGATGCGATATCATAAAATGATATCTTTAATTCCAACTAACTATTTCATCCTGGGTTATGAGCCTATAGAAGGAAGTGAAATGGGGAATGTACAGCTTGCTCAAGCGATGACTAGATTTGCTCCTGCTAAAGAAAAGGTATATGCTTTAAGACCTGTAGGTGATAAGTACGAAATTGATTACTTTGGTATCATAAATGGACTTAAGAGATTTAATAGACAAAGATTACCCGTTAGGATTATGGGATTCCCATCATATCTATATATGATTATAAATACAATGAAAGATGCAGGTATGAAACCTTTAAAGTTAAACAAGAAGTCAATTGTTTTAACAGGCGGGGGTTGGAAAAAGTATGATGATTTAATGATTGATAAATCTGAGTATTACCAGTTGATCGAGGAGTACTTAGGCATACCAGCAGAAAATTGTAGAGATTTTTATAGTGCTGTAGAACATAGTGTTGCTTATCCAGAGTGTAAGAATCATCATATGCATGTTCCTATTTGGAGTAGAGTTATTATACGAGATCCTTTAACTTTAGAGCCGCTAGGGTATAACAAACCTGGTTTCTTAAATTTTGTCAGTCCATTGGTTTCTTCACAACCGATCTCTTCAATATTAATGGGTGATTTAGGTGTTTTAAGAGATGGTAAGAGTTGTGGTTGTGGAATTGAAACACCTTACTTTGAAGTTCTAGGAAGAGCTGGAACCGCTAAGGTTAGAAGTTGTGCTGTAGCAGCTAATGAGTATATTAAGGGGGATCAAAATGGATAGCCTATTTAGAGGAGAACTAGTTACTAAATCTGAATTTATAAATAGACTTGATGAATATAAAGAAATTATACAAGATGATTTAATAAAAGAGCCAATTAACCAAGAAATAGTTATTGAAGCTTTACATAAGTTAGCTACCGAAATTAATAAAGATCAAATAATTGAGAAGCTACTTAAAATGGAGATGCCAGAATGGGCAATAAGTATATATATAGATCAAGCTATTAAAAGTATTGAAAGGGAAGAAATTAATAAGAAGTTACTAAGAGAGTTGGGAGAAAAGCCATTTGAGTGGAAGAAAGTAACAGACCAAATAGAGGAGAGAAAATATCCCTTAGGAGTAATTATGCATATCGGAGCGGGTAATGCATTAGGATTATCTGCATTAAGTGTTATGGAAGGATTATTAACAGGAAACATTAATATATTGAAATTACCTGAACACGAGGGGGGTATTTCATTAGATATATTAATAAAACTAGTAGAAATTGAACCTCGACTAAAACCTTATATTTACGTGATAAATGTTTCTTCGAAAAATGAAGAAGTGATAAGTAAATTAATAGAATTAGTAGATGCAGTTCTTGTTTGGGGTGGTGATGAAGCAATTAATGCTTTAAGACATCTTACGCCACCAACAATTAAATTAATTGAATGGGGACATAGGTTAAGTTTTGCATACTTTACAAAACAGGAGAGTTATGAATTAGACTTAGAAGCTTTAGCGAATGATATTGTACAAACCGATCAGCTTTACTGTAGTTCTCCACAGTGCATCTTTTTAGAAACGGAAAGTAAAAGGGAACTAGATGAGTTTGCATATCAGCTTTTTGAAAAGATAAAAAATGTATCTAGTAAATACCCATCAAGCAAAAGATCGTTAGATGTTCAATCACAAATCACTTGGACAAGAGAACTCGTGAAAACAGAAGAAGTTCTTGGCGAAAAGAAATTATATGTGGATGAAACTAAAGAGTATAGTGTTTTGGTTGATTATATACCAAGATTAACTCCATCACCTTTATTCCGTAACATTTGGGTAATGCCAATTAAAAGAAACGAAATTCTTAATTTATTAAGAAAAGAAAAAGGGCACTTGCAGACAGTAGGACTTAGCTGTATGAAAGAAGATTTAGATGAAATGTCTAATATTTTTTACTCAGCAGGAGTTAATAGAGTTATGCAGTGCGGTGAAATGTCAAGTAATTATAGTGGGGAGCCCCATGATGGAGAATTTGCTTTACTTAAGTATGTGAGAGTTGTGAACAGAAAAATAGCAAAATAGAACATACAAAGAAAAGAGAAGGATGTATATGTAAAAAAGCAACGTTGAACGGGTTACTACTAATAATATTCATACTAAAAAGTTGTGAAGAGGTTGTAATTGGAGTTATTGAAAGAGGTCATTATTCAGAATCTACCGAACAAAATTCTGTTGATTTTGAATTCACAGTCGGAGGATAGGATATGAATTTAACTAGGCTTAAGAATTTAGAAAGAGATTTTCTAGAAGTACACCCAGAGGGTTTTGATTCTGAAGAAATGAAAAAAATAGCCAAGAAACACAATCTTGGTAAAAATATAGAATTTGTTCATAAAGTGTGTTCGAAAGAACACTTAGATCAAGGAATCAATATAATTGAAGATATAATTAAGATTGTTACAAAATCTTCAATGGTTTCAGTATTTGAAAAGGTTAAGTTTAGAGATTTAGTAAGAGAGTTTAATGATTTTGATCAACAGTTACTGGTAGATAGTCTTTATGAGAATATTTATGGTGATGAGGAAAAAGGATTTGATATGTTAGTAAAATTATTGTCTCCATATAAACTCGCTAAATGGCCTATTATTACAGTTTTTAGGGCTTACTATAATTCTAATTATGATGTATTTATGAAACCAACTACAGTAAAAAAGGTTATAAGTTATTTAGAACTTGATGGGATCAAATATAATTCAAAACCTGACTTTCAACTATATAAAAGATATAGAGAATATATTAATATATTGAAGGGTCAAGTAGATAAAAGATTGTCACCTGATAATCCGGCATTCTCAGGTTTTTTAATGTTAACAATCAATTGATTTTTGTTTATTGTCGATATAGACGGATTAATTTCAGAAATCATAATTAAGTTTATAAATCACTTTTCTAGTATAAATTTAATATGAAAACATAGATTATAGTGTATATTTTCATATTGTAGAAGAAGATTTGATGAAATTTAACGAACTGTATGAAATATTTATAACAAAGAACTCTTTTAAAAGAGTTCTTTTGTTCTATTTAGTTAGACAAGAGAAGAACTAATCTATCGAATTTATATTTAGGCGGAGTAATTATAGTTTGTCAGGCTTGTCACTATGAATTGTCAAAATCCATATTATAAAACAGTGAGGAGGGAGTGAAATTAATAGTGTAGGTGGTGATAAGACAAAAAGAGTTATTGAATAGTTCGTAAGGGGGGGGTGAAATGAAGGATAAAGCAAAGATATATTTTACAGCTGCTCTATTAAGTGTATTTGTTATATATCATTTTATTAAAGCTTATACACCATGGCCGTTTGAGTTTGATCCAGAGTTGGGAAATACAATCACAGTGTATTTAACATCTGGATTAGGATTTATATTCGGTGTTGAGATAGGGCAACTCATTGAAAAGAATAGGAATAATAAATAGAGGATATACAATAAAAAAATGACTTTGTTGCAAAAAATGCAACAAAGTCATTACCAATTAAGTTAATCTTATTTGTACTAGAATCTTGTAACTTGTTTCTTAGACATAAACAAACTATCGTAGAGATTTGAATAAAAACCTATGACAGGTCCCATAGCAAGAGCTAGTATTAAAGTACCAAAGCTTACATATCCTAGTCCTTCACCCGCTAGTAAACTGAATAATAAAGCAGTGATTAGAAAAAAGAAATCTACACCTACTTTTACAAGTTTTAGATTGTCTGTCTTGAATACTTTTACAAGTGTAAGCATAAATTGCTCAGGGACAGAAGGTGGCAAGTTCGATTTTATAAAGAATGTGACACCTAAACATATCAGTAAAACCGCAAAGAAGAAGTAAAACCATCCTAAGTTATAAATTTCTACATTACTAAAAATAAATTTCATAAAAAACTCTACCGTATACCCGATTATGATGTTTGATAATACGCAGAACAAGTATACTATTTTAAAATCGATAATTAGTATTACTACCAAAAATACTGATGCAAATATTAGTGATGCTGTACCAACAGAAATATTTAATAGTAAACTTAAGTTCGTCCAGCTTGCATCGTATGATGTTAATCCTTTTTCAGATATAATTGCAAAGCTGATTCCCATTGATAATATAATTAAACCCAAAAGCCAATTAGTTATATTCCGCTTTGTAAGATTCATAGCTTCCTCCCTAAATTAGTTTTAAAAAGAGCGCATTGATTAAGGAAATTACGCTCTTTTTGATATTTATAAGTTAGCAATTACTTTATAGAAACCTTCTATAAATAACTTTCCTACTGTAGCTCCAGGATCTTGTTTTCCAACTGATTTTTCTTGAAATACTGCAGCTTTTCCGTGTGTTGATGCCATATTAATTGTACTTTCAAGTCCGTCTACACTAGCTTTATAGGCTTCGTTTATTGATAGTCGTAGGTCTTTACCCTCAAGAACAGATTCTTTTAAAGATTCTGAAGCTGGATAAAGGGAATCAATCACTGTTTTATCACCAGGTTTTCCTTTACCTCTTTCCATAACTCCGATAACGAAATTATCAAAAAAAGCGGCCATTTCCTCATCATTGAATGAGTTATTTCCTTTTAATGCTTTTCCCGCCTTCATTAATCCTGACGCCATAAGTGTACCCATTGTTGAAGGTACAGTGTTTGCTAAGTTTGAGCCTAGTTTAAACAATAATTTACCTAAATCTTCTTCATGGATATTAGTCACAATTGACGCTAACTCAGAAAATCCCTTACTCATTGTTAACCCTAGGTCTCCATCACCAATTGCTGCATCAAGCTCTGTAAGATAATTTTTGTTTTCAACCATGATGTCACCAAGTGTGATGAATATTCGATTTATGTGTTCTCTATTTATTTGCATGATACCCTCCTATTTTTGAGAGAAGAATGGTGTGTGTGCTGGCTTAAGTAATAAACGCTTAGTCTCTTCATCTAGTTTCAAAATAGTTAAAGATGCACCAACCATTTCCATTGATGTAGCAAACTCACCTAAGTATGTTTTGACTACCTTTATACCAAGATTAGTAAGAGTTTCTTCAACCTTGTTGTACATAATATATAATTCTTCTTTAGGTGTTCCCCCTAAACTGTTCACTAAAACTGAAACTTCATCACCAGCTTTTAACGGATTATCTCCTAAAATGTTATCTAGCATTATTTCTACAATCTCATTAGCTGTTTTTAGTGGACCTTTATCTATTCCAGGTTCACCATGAATCCCCATACCTAATTCCATCATTCCATCTTCAACTGTGAAGTTTGCTTTTCCGATTTCTGGAATAATACAAGGTGAGAGTGCAACGCCCATTGTTCTTACATTAGCGCCAACTTTTTCAGCAACTCTTTTTACATTATCTAAATCCATCATTTCATCTGCAGCGGCACCTGCGATTTTAAACATATAGAAGATTCCTGCAACACCTCTTCTTTTATGCTCTTCACCTTTTTTAGCTGAAGCTACATCATCTGCGCCCACAACAGATTCAACTCTAATATCAGATTCCATATCAGCCATTTCTGCTGCCATATCAAAATTCATTATGTCACCAGTGTAATTACCATATATGTATAAAACTCCGGCACCAGCATTGATTGCCTTTGTTACTTCAAACATTTGATTAGCACTAGGTGACTGAAATACTCCACCAACTGAACAGCCATCGATCATTCCTTCACCAACGTAACCTAAAAATACTGGTAAGTGTCCTGATCCACCTCCTGTAGCAATACCTACTCTACCTGGTTTAATATCTTTTTTTACGTAACATCTTAAATCATCATTTACGTAGGTAACCATATCAGAGTGTGCTTTATAAATTCCCTTTAGTGTTTCATCTGCATAATTTTCTGGTTTATTTAAAATTCTTTTCATGTTTAATCCTCCTTAAAGTAGTACTGGTTTTAAAAAAATGTTAGCATATGAAAACGCTTATGTCAAAGAAAAATCTAGAACTTATTTTATTTAAAAAAAACATAATTTTTTTTGGAGATAGTAAAAAAATTTAGTATAAGGATAGTGCACAAACTGTATTAGCACCAAAAAGTGAGACACAATGCAATATTACGTTACTAAAATTGTTTAGTTATATCTAAAAAATCGTAAGTAAGGGGCTAAAAAGTAGCATTTTTTGGCATTATTGTGGCGTTGACAACGTTTTCAACACTTGTTAATATAGACGAAAGTAAATAAATTTAATTCTCAAGAGGGTGTATTTATGAAGTCTGAATTTATTAGATTAGATGATATCAGTAAGTCGTTTTATGGAGTTAAGGCACTAAGTAATGTATCAGTTACTATTAACAGAGGAGAGGCGTATTGTCTTGCAGGAGAGAATGGTAGTGGTAAGTCTACCTTGATAAAGATTATCGCTGGAGTTTATAGTAAAGATAATGGATCTATATATGTTGATGGAAATGTTGTTCATGATATGAATCCCAATAAATCTATGGATTTAGGAGTTCAGATTATTTATCAAGATTTTTCTTTGTTTCCTAATTTAACAGTAGCAGAGAATATTGCTTATTATAATCAAATCGTAAATAAAAGAAAAAGAGTTGACTGGAACAATATAGAGTCAATTGCGAAAGAAGCATTAGACCAACTAAATTTAAAAATTGACTTAAATAAGTTAGTTGGGGAATTGACCGTAGCAGAAAGACAGCTTGTAGCAATCGCCAGAGCAATAACTCAAGATGCAAAGTTATTGATTATGGACGAGCCTACGACTACTTTAACTAATGTTGAAATTGATGCTTTATTCGAGATTGTAAGAGATTTGAAATCAAGAGGCATATCAATTCTATTCATAAGCCATAAGTTAGATGAAGTATTTAAAGTAAGCGAGAAGATAATAATCTTACGAAATGGGAAAAAAGTGGCTGAAGGAAATATTGAAGACTTTGATAACGATAAAGTCTCTTATTATATGACTGGTCGTGAGATCACTAGTGAAGGTTTTGGATTTGATGGTGATACTGATGACTTAATCTTATCTGTTAAAGATCTAAATAAAGAAGAAGAGTATTCCGACATTAATTTTGATTTGTCTCGTGGCGAGGTACTTGGAATTACTGGACTTTTAGGTTCAGGAAGAACAAAGTTAGCAAACTCATTATTTGGGGTAAGTCCTGCAGATTCAGGTACATTGGTTCTAAATGGTGAGACAATAAGTATTGATTCTGTTCAAGATGCAATTGATCATAAGATTGCTTATGTTCCAGAAGATAGAATTACAGAAGGACTTTTCTTACAAAGATCAATCGGGAATAATATTATCTCGACTATCGTAGATAAGTTTAAACGTAAATTTGGGATAGTTGATGAAAAAGAAGAAGAAAAAGAAATACTATCTTGGATTGATAAATTGAAGATCAAGGTAGCATCTCATGAAAAACCTGTTAGGTCGTTATCTGGTGGGAATCAACAAAGGGTAGTAATTGCAAGAGCATTGGCTACTAATCCAGAAGTATTAATACTAAATTGCCCTACCGTTGGTGTTGACGTAGGCTCAAAAGAAGAAATACATAAAATTATTCGTGAACTGGCAAAACAAAACATTGGTGTTATTGTAATTTCGGATGATATTCCCGAATTACTTCAAACATGTAATCGTGTTTTAATCATGAAAAAAGGAAGAATAACAAACGAAGTTAAAATTTCAGACTGTGATGAAGCTCACATTCAAGAATTGATGCTTTCATAAGTTGGGGGAAGAGTTAGATGATTAAAAAAGTTAAATTACAAAATGAACTATTCCTACTAGGAGTTTTAGTAATTATATGTGGTGTGTTTACTAGTATAAATCCAAATTTCTTGTCAGTGACTAATTTCTTAAATATAACAAAGAACAGTATTGAAATAGGGATATATGCTATTGGAGTATTATTAATTCTAATATCAGGCGGAATCGACATTTCATTTATGGCGGTCTCAGTATTCAGTATGTATGCAACCGTTAAGTTTTCATTGTTGATTAATCCTGATATGCATATACTGTTTATATTTTTAATCTCTGGAATAATTGGTTCAACATTAGGACTGATTAACGGATATATTATTTCAAAATTCAATTTACCTGCATTTATTGTTACACTAGGTACTTCTAAGATATTTGTAGGGATTTTACAAGCATATATCGGGGCTAAACAAATTGGTTCAAGAGATTTACCGACTGGAATGAAATCTTATTCTAGTTTGAACTTGTTTGAGTATGTCTCGGATAATGGAATTGTTTATGGGTTGCATAGCGCAACTTTAATACTCATTGTGATTTTAGTTCTTGCTTGGTATGTCTTAAAGTATACTCAATTTGGTAGAAACATTTACGCAATTGGTGGTGACAGGATTTCTGCTAAAAGAGTTGGAATAAACATTATGAAAACCAATCTGATTGCTTTTGCACTAGTTGGAGCGCTAGCAGGAGTTACTGGAATCATACATTCGTCATTCGTTATGCTAGCAAGTCCATTCGATTTAATTGATAAAGAACTTAATGTAATTGCTGCGGTTGTATTAGGTGGAGCTAGTATCTTTGGTGGAAAAGGAACAGTTCTAGGTACCTTAATTGGTGTGGTAATTATCGTAATAATTAATAGTAGTTTGATTTTATTAGGTATACCTTCATTCTGGCAAAAAGTTGTCGTAGGTGTAATTATTATAGTTTCCGTATCACTTCAAGCTCTTAGGGAAAGAAATAGGAGAGATTAGCATGGTGAAAACATTAAGACAATATTATAACAAGGTTACAAATTTCTATAGAAACATTAATATTAATGATAGCGCAAAGAATTTAATAGTAATTTCTATATTAATATTAGTATTTCTGACTTTGAAAAATCCTAGATTTATATCGGTTAATAGTTTGAAGTCAATGGCATTTCAGATTCCTGAAATAGGTATATTAGTACTTGCGATTTCAATAGTAATGATAGCAGGTGGAATAGATTTAAGTATTGTAGGTATAGCGAATTTATCTTCTATAACTGCGGCTTTATTTATGATTAATACCGTGAGTGATTCAACTACACCTGGTATGCGTATGCTAATCGTTCTAATTGCAATAATTATAGCGGGGATAGTAGGTATAATATCAGGGATTCTAAATGGATTATTAGTTGCATACATGAAAATCGCACCAATCTTAGTAACTTTAGGAACAATGAGTTTGTTTACAGGGGTAGCGGTAGTTATTACAAAAGGAACAGCTGTATACAATTTCCCTGAAGAGTTTTTGTATATTGGAACTAAGACTTTTGGGTTTATAACATTTCCGTTTGTTATATTCCTAATATTAGCACTATTAGTAGGATTACTTTTAAGCAAAACTGCCTTTGGTAGAAGAATTTATATGATTGGTACAAACATTAAAGCAGCTAATTTTGCGGGTATAAAAACAAAAGTGAATATACTTTATGCATATATGTTTAGTGGATTTTTAGCGGCAATGGCTGGTATTATGATGATTGCTAAAACTAACTCGGCAAAAGCTGACTACGGATCATCATATGTCCTTCAGGCTATCCTTATTGCCATCTTAGGTGGGGTTGATCCTGATGGTGGTGAAGGTAGAGTAAGTGGAATCATTATGTCAATTATAACAGTTCAATTTATATCAACAGGCTTCACAATGTTAAGGATAAATGATTTTGTTAAGGGCGTTGCTTGGGGAGCATTATTACTATTTGTTATTATTTTAAAAGTTAGGAATCATGTTAAGGAGTAAATTATGGAAAAATTATTAGAAAAACTAGTTAAGACTCCAGGCTTGTCAGGACATGAAGAAAAAGTTATTAGAATTATGAAAGATGAATTATCTAAATATTCTGATAATGTTTATATTGATAATTTAGGTAACGTGATAAGTAAAATAGAAGGTACAAATCCAGAAAAAAAAGTTATGATTTTCGCTCATATGGATCAATTAGGTCTAGTTGTTAGAAAAATAACTGATGATGGATTTATTGGAGTAGAGAGAGTAGGAGGAGTACCTGAAAAGGTATTACCAGCTACAGAAGTGATAGTAGAAAACGAAGATGGGGAGGTTTTCTATGGTGTAGTAGCAAATAAATCACACCATCTTACACCTCAATCTGAAAAATATGTAGTAACTCCATATTTAGAGCAATTTGTAGATATAGGAGCTACTACAAAAGAAGAAGTGCTTGAAAAAGGTATTGATGTTGGAGCACCTATAACGTATAAACCTGTATTTAAAGAAATAATGAATGATAAAATTATGGGTACATCTTTAGATAATAGAGTCGGATGTTCGCTTTTAGTTGAGTTATCAAAAGAGTTTAGTCAAAATAGACCAGAGGTAACAGTTTATTTAGTTGCGACTGTTCTAGAAGAGTTTAATTTGAGAGGTGCAATGGTTGCTGCAAGAGCTATAAAACCTGATATTGCAGTATGTTTGGATGTTGTAGCTTCTGGCGATACACCAAATTTAAGATCTAGAAGTGATCTAAGCCTTGGTAGTGGACCAGTAATTTCTATGTATAACTTCCATGGACGTGGAACATTAAACGGCACAATTCCTCATCCGAAATTAGTTAAACACTTCGTTAAAGTAGCAAGTGATAACAATATAAAAACACAAAAAGGGGCATTAACTGGTCTACTGACAGATTTATCATATGTTCAGCTTGAGAATGAAGGGATTGCTAGTATTGATCTTTGCTATCCTACTAGGTATACGCATACGCCAACTGAGGTAGTGAGTATGTCTGATATATTTGCATTAAAGGACTTAGTAGTAAAAGCTATCAATCAAATAAACGAAATTACTTTGAGTAGGATTTAATATGAATGGAAAATATATTTTAGGAATTGATATCGGTACATATTCCTCTAAAGGAGTATTGATAGATACGTTTGGTAAACTTATAGCCTCAAAAGTCGTTGAACACGACATTATCATCCCACAAAAGGGATGGGTTGAGCATGATGCAGAAGAAACTTGGTGGGGAGGCTTCACGAAGATATCGAATGCGCTGATTGAAGAATCAGGTGTAGATCCTAATGAAATTGCTTCTGTTGGATGCAGTGCAATAGGACCGTGTTTATTACCAGTAGATGAAGGCTGTAACCCACTTAGAAACGGTATTCTATATGGAATCGATACAAGATCAACAGAAGAGATAGCTTATTTAGAAGAAAAATATACTAAGGAACAAATATTCAATAAATGTGGTAATTCCTTGTCAACACAAGCAATTGGCCCTAAGATTTTGTGGTTAAAAAATAATGAACCAGATATATATGAAAAAGCCTATAAGTTTATTACTTCAACGACATTTATAGTTGCAAGATTAACTGGAAATTATGTTATCGATCATTACTCTGCTTCTAGTTTTCAACCAATGTATGATTTTAAAAGTAATAAATGGTCTAAAGAAATGTCTAAGTTAATTACACCAATAAGTAAATTAGCAGATATTAGGTGGACAACTGATATTGCAGGAACTATAACAAAGGAAGCTAGTAAGTCAACGGGACTATCAGTTGGTACTCCAGTAATTGTTGGTACTATAGATGCCTCAGCAGAAGCAGTAAGTGTTGGAGTTGTTAACCCAGGAAGCTTAATGCTAATGTATGGTACAACTCAATTTATGATAAATATTACAGACAAACCGGTTACAGACGAAAGACTGTGGTCTGCACCTTATTTATTTCCAAATACCTATGCAGTAATGGGAGGAATGGCAACATCAGGAGCTATTACTGTTTGGTTCATGAATAATTTTGCTAAGGACTTAATACTAGATGAAAAAACGTCTGGAATCCACCCATTAGAAAGTATGGCAAGCGATCTTAGTAAAATCCCACCTGGGTCTGAAGGGTTACTTGTATTACCGTACTTTAGTGGTGAGAGAACACCAATTAATAACCCTAACGCTAAGGGAATCATCTATGGATTATCTCTTATACATACAAGGGAGCATATATATAGAGCTATATTAGAAGGTATTGGTTTTGCGATAAGCCAACATATGGATGTCTTTGAATCAGCAAGGATAGAAACAAAAGTCATTAGATCTGTAGGTGGAGGAACAAAGAATAAAGATTGGTTGCAAATTGTTTCTGATATCTCAGGATATGAGCAAGAAGTTCCAGATATATCAATAGGTGCAAGTTTTGGAGATGCGTTACTTGCTGGAATAGGAACTGGTCACATTGTTTCAAGAAGTGATATTAACCATTGGATTAAGAAGATAGAGAAAATTGTACCGGATTCAAAAAAAACAAGTAAATACAAAGAAATTAAACATCAATTCCATGAGTTGTATTATTCAACGAAGGAACTAATGAATAAAAAGGAGATAAAATAATGTGGACAGAAGAAGTATTTAATGTAAAAAAACCGATTATTGCTATGTGTCACTTATTAGCACTACCGGGAGACCCAGGATTTGATCATGAAAAAGGAATGGATTATGTTGTAGAAATGGCAAGGAAAGATTTCTTGGCACTTCAAGAAGGTGGAGTTGACGCAGTTATGTTCTCAAATGAGTTCAGTTTACCTTATTTAACAGATGTTAAAACGGAAACTGTAGCTGCAATGGCGAGAATTATTGGTGAACTAATGCCACTAATTAAAATACCATTTGGAGTAAACGTACTGTGGGATGCAAAGAAAAGTTTAGATTTAGCAGTTGCTACTGGTGCAAAATTCGTAAGAGAAATATTTACTGGTGTTTATGCAAGCGATTTCGGCCTTTGGAATACAAATGTTGGAGAAACTGCAAGACATCAACATAGAATTGGAGCTCAAGGAGTTAAATGCTTATACAATATAGTACCTGAAGCTGCTGCGTACTTAGCTGAAAGAAGTATTGAAAGTATTGCTAAATCAACAGTTTTCAATAACCAACCTGATGCTTTATGCGTTTCTGGATTAACTGCTGGTTCTGAAACTGATTCGGAAATACTAAAGAGAGTTAAGGATACAGTATCATCAACTGTTGTATTTGCAAATACTGGTGTAAACCCAAATAACGTGTGTGAGCAACTTACTATTGCTGATGGAGCTGTAGTAGGAACAACATTTAAATACGATGGTAAATTTGAGAATCACGTAGATATAAGTAGAGTTGAATCATTTATGAAAATAGTTAAGAATTTCAGAAGTTCGTTATAGGTATTAATTACCCACTGGGTAAATAAATATAAAAATAAGGGGAGAGAAGAATGAAAAAATTATTAGCACTACTATTAACATTCGTAATGGCATTAACTTTAGTTGGATGCTCAGACAGCGATGACAATTATGTTATGGCAAATGTGCCAAAACTAGTTGGTATCAACTGGTTTGATCGTATGGGCGAAGGTGTTGTTGAGTATGGTGAAAAATCTGGATATGATACTTTCCAAACTGGTCCTACTAAAGCTGACCCAGCATTACAAGTTTCATCTATTGAAGATGTAATTGCTCAAGGTGTTGACGTATTAACTGTTGTACCTTTTTCACCCGAAGCACTTGAACCAGTTCTTAAAAGAGCTAGAGAAGAAGGGATTGTTGTTATATCTCACGAAGCCTCAAATCAACAAAATATCGATTATGACGTAGAAGCATTCGACAATGTAGCATTTGGTGCTCATATGATGGATAACTTAGCAGAGGCTACAGGTGGAAAAGGACAATATGTAATATTTGTAGGTGGATTAACTGCGAAAACACATATGGAATGGGCTGAAGGAGCTCAAACACGTCAAGAAGAAGCATATCCAGAGATGGAATTAGTTGTTGAGAGAATCGAATCATTAGAAGATTCACAAGTTGCATATCAAAAAATGAAAGAAGTTATTCAAACTTATCCAGATATCTCAGGTGCTTTAGGATGTGCTGCAACTGACGTTGCTGGTGTAGCATTAGCAGTTGAAGAAGCAGGATTAGAAGACCAAGTATCTATAGCTGGTATTTCTTTAGTATCAATTTCTGAAGAATATGTAGAAAGAGGAACTATTCACAAAATCAGTTTCTGGGATCCTAAAGATGCAGCTTTAGCTATGTTTGCTGTAGCTGAAAAAGTATTAGCTGGTGAAGAAGTTAAATCTGGTGATGATTTAGGTGTTCCTGGTTATGAAAATGTAACTGTAGTTGGTAAAGTAATTTATGGTAATGCATGGGTTGACGTAGATGTGTCAAACATGGCAGACTATGATTTCTAAAAAACGACAAATCTAATTATTATAGTAGAGAGATTTTGCTCTCTACTTTTTTTATGATAAAATGTAGTAAACTTCTATGAAAGGCATAAGGGCTTATTTCGTTATTTGCTCACAAAAATTGATATGAAGATTAGAGAAATTGCTAAAATTGCAAACGTTTCACCAGCGACTGTTTCATTAGTAATAAATGGAAAAAAAGGTGTAGGGGAAGCTACTAGAAAAAGAATATTATCCATTATTGATGATTTTGGATATGAAGTTACTAGTAACGTATCTAGAAAAGAAAATAAGATATTTGGAAACATAAAGGTAATATGTTTTAACAAATATGGCGATTCACTCCAAGGAATAGTTGAGATTTATAAAAAATTTCTTGATGAGTTAACAAGAGAAGCAAATAAGCTTGGTCTAGCTGTTGACATCTCAATTGTAAATGAAAAAAACTTTAGTGACTTTTTTGAAGAAGTAAGAAACTTAGATTATCATGGAATTATATTTATCGCTACTGAAATGAATAGACAAGATGTTGAATTAATTAGTGACTTGAATATTCCTTGTGTAATTTTGGATAACCCAATTGAAAATATTTGCATTGATAGTGTCTCAACAGATAACAGTAACATGATGTTCAATATGACTAAGGAACTTTTTGAGTTTGGTTACCGTGAAATTGGATATATAAGGAGTACAATTCAATTAGAAAACTATAAAGCGCGTTATAATGGTTATATGAATGCGATAAAACGATTTGGATTAAGTACATCTCGTGAGAATGTTATTTATGTAAAGCCAAGCTTTGCTGGTGCAAAAAGTGAGTTAATTAAATATATTCAATCAGATAGAAAACTTCCAAAAGCCTTGATCGTAGATAATAATATGGTTTATGCAGCCTTAATTAACGCATTTAATACTCTTAAAATTGATTCTTCAGAATTTGTGTTAATAGTCGTTAACAATGACATTACGAATCAAGTTTTGGGGAACCGAGCGTGGATTATGGATGTTTTACCTGAGACAATGGCGTACCATGCAATTAAACGAATTTATGAAAAAATAATATATCTTGATGGAAACAAAATCAAACATTTAATAAATCCTAAGTTAATCAAATTTAGCAGTGAGATTTAATGAATTAGCATATCACATAAATAGCCATTAACTACTGAAGTATAAGTAATTAATGGCATTTTTATGTAATTTTTACTATGATTTTAAAAACCTATTTGGTTGAGAGTAAATTCATGCTTTAAATGTGTTCCCTTAAGAAAAGATAATCAAAGTTTTGTTTGGAAATCCTCAATAAATTTTTCAACTAACCTATTTGTCCAACTAGAGACCGGCTCTAATTTACCGAAGAAAAATCTAAGAATTTCTGGTTCTTCGGTAAATTTTAAGCCTTCAATCAGTTCTCTGTTTTGATATAGCCATGTAATTCTATCTACGGCATATTTAACATGAGATAAACTAAATACTCTACGAGGTAAAGCTAAGCGCACTAATTCTAAATTAGCCAAAGTGTCAGATCCATCTGTCTGTCTTTCTTCTGATAATGTACCACGTTCCATTCCGCGTATCCCACTTATTATATATATAGCAGCAGCTAGAGCTCCTGCTGGGTACTTTTCTTGTGGTATATGACTAACAAACTGAAGTGCATCTATATGACATCCTAAACCACCAGCGGGAGTAATAACAGGCACACCATTTTTCTTTAATTCATTAGTCATGAATTCTATAAATTGTGGACCTTGGCTAATGATATCTTCATCCATAGTTTCTTCTAAACCTACAGTAATTGCTTCCATCTCTTTTACTGACATTCCACCATAAGTTATGAAACCTTCATATAGTGTTAGAAGTACCTTCATTTTTGAATATATTTCCTCATTGTTTAGACATATTCCTCCACCTCTAGCTGAACCTAGTTTTCTACCGGAGAAATAGATAATGTCACAACAATCAGCTATCTCTTTAGTTATTTCTTTGATACTCATACTTCTACATGCATCTTCTCTAGTCTTTATAAAATGTAAGTTGTCACTTAATAAGCTTGCATCCATCACTAGTATTATGCTGTTGTCCTTACAAACCTTACTAACTTCTTTAATATTTTCTAATGAAAAAGGTTGTCCTCCTATTAGATTAGTACCTGCTTCCATCCTAACAAATGGGATTTTGTCCCTTCCAAGTTTATTAATTAAAGACTTTAATTTTTTTATATCCATATTTCCTTTAAATAGGAAAGAACTTTTAGTCTCTAAACCCTCTTCTATAAGTAATTCTTCTATAGAACCGCCATTCAACATTATGTGTGCTTTAGATGTTGTGAAATGATAGTTCATTGGTACAACTGAACCTTCTTCTACAAGAACTTTAGAGATTATATTTTCACATGCTCTACCTTGATGAGTAGGTAGAATAAAATTCATACCAAATAATTCTTTTAATTTAGCCTCAAAACGATAGAACGTCTCACTACCAGCGTAACTATCGTCAGCTATAAACATTGCTGCTTGCTGTTTATCACTCATCGCATTGACACCACTATCCGTAAGCATATCCATAAATACATCTCTATTTCTAAGTAAGAATGTATTGAAACCAGCCTCAACCATGGCGTTTTCTCTTTCTTCAATTGGTTTTAGAGATATTTTTTGCACTATTCTTGCTTTATGCATCTCTAAAGGGATTTTTTCTCCACTTAATAATTTAATCATACTTTTTGCCTCCATTTTCCTCGATTTAATATATAAAAAACCGTCCTTTGTTTGTTTAACAAAGGACGGATTATAACCGTGTTACCACCTGAATTTATCAATGTCTCGCAACATTGACCTTAATAAGTATCTATCAATACCTTACACGTTAACGAGTGTAAATCCGGTTTACTCCTACTATGATTTTAATCAATTCAAAGCACTGCTCATGAGATGTATTCATAAAAGTTTTCTTTGAACCTCTCATCAACCGGTATCTTTCTGTAAAGAGTAAACTTTAACTACTAATTCTCAGTCATTGCATTTATATATTGATATTATCTTACGCGAATATTGTCGAATTGTCAATAATTTAATAAATTTTTAGAGCCTTGGAGAATTAAATATATAGAATAATACTAGAAACTGCATAATTTTGGGATAACATTAAAGATATAGTCAAGAATATAATTTGTTTAATCCATTCTTTATATTAATGTGAATTCTGTTAAGGAGATTTATTATGAGAATAGATACTGTTTTATTTGACTTAGATGGAACTTTAATCAATACTAATGAAATTATTATTAACTCATTTAAATACGTTTTTGAAACTTATTTTCCGTCCAATGTACTTACTAGAAAAGAAGTATTAACATTCTTTGGTCCGACATTAAAAGAAACTTTTGGAAAATATACTGATTCTCAGAAAAAAGTACTTGAAATGGAGAAGATGTATTTGAGTCATTATAAAGAAATAGAAAGTGATATGTATGAATTATATCCAGGAGTTCTTGAAGTTCTTCAGAACCTAAAACAAACGGGTTATAATTTAGGCATTGTAACTACTAAATATAGAAAGTCTGCAATGCCAAGCATTGTTAACTTTAAACTGGATGAGATATTTGAGGTGATTGTTACGTTAGATGATGTAAATAGTCCTAAGCCCTCTTGCGAACCGATTGAAGTCGCATTGAGGAATTTTCCGGGCTATAAAAAAGTAATGATAGTTGGTGATAATAGAAATGATATATTAGCGGGAAAAAACGCTTCTGTTTATACTGCAGGAGTAGCTTGGACTATCATAGGGGAAAAAAGTTTAAAAGAGCTGAACCCAGATTTTATGCTTAAGAATATGCATGAACTAGTTGATATATTAAATGAGTTCAATCAAGATGATAAATAGGATGTTGACAATGATTTTTTATATGATATATTTAAAACAACTTAATAGAACTTTCAGGGCAGGGTGAAATTCCCGACCGGCGGTTATAGTCCGCGAGCTTAGGCTGATTAGGTGAAACTCCTAAACCGACAGTAAAGTCTGGATGGAAGAAAGTGGGAAATAGATAGTATTTTTACTATATATTATTTTTGCTCTGAAGTAAACTTTTTGCTTCAGAGTTTTTTGTTGGAGGGTATTCAAGTGGATACAAAATATATGAAAAGAGCACTAGAACTGTCAAGAAAGGGTAGCGGATTTACTAATCCTAATCCACTTGTAGGTGCAGTAATAGTAAAAAACGATAAAATAATTGGTGAAGGTTATCATGAGCGTTATGGTCAGGCTCACGCAGAGATAAATGCTCTTAAAAGCGCCAAAAATTCGGTTGAAGGTGCAACTATGTATGTGACGTTAGAACCATGTTCACATTACGGAAAAACACCTCCCTGCGCGGATGCTATTATAGCTAATGGTATAAAGAGAGTGATTGTTGGTATACTTGATCCAAATCCTTTGGTCTCTGGAAATGGAGTTAGGAAATTACAAGAAGCAGGTATCGAAGTTCAAGTTGGAATATTAGAAAGTGAAATAAGAAATGTAAATGAAATATTCTTAAAATATATCACAACGAAGAAACCGTTTTGTATTATGAAAACGGCAATGACTTTAGATGGGAAAATTGCTACAGTAACGGGTGATTCAAAATGGATTACTTGTACTGAATCTAGAGAATATGTACATATGATTCGCCAAAGAGTTGCTAGTATTATGGTTGGAATTGGAACAGTTGAGGTTGATAATCCACTTCTTACAACTAGACTTAATCAAGAAACTTCTAGTCTAACCAGAATCATTGTTGATAGTAAACTGAGAATTAATTTAGAATCGCATGTATTAAATGTTAGCAACAGAGCCAAAACTATTATTGCGACTACTAATAATGCTGATACTTACAAAATGAATATATTAAAAAGAAGAGGTATTGAAGTAATAGTTTGCCCGACTAAAAAGAATAGAGTTGACTTAAATTATCTAGTAAATAAGTTGGGAGAGATTGGGATAGATAGTATTTTATTAGAAGGTGGTGCAACTCTAAATTATAGTAGTTTAAATGAAGGTATTGTAGATAAGGTTATGGTCTTTATAGGGCCTAAAATATTTGGTGGAGAAACTGCTAAGACCTCAGTTGGTGGAGCTGGTAAAAATTATGTAGATGAGAGTATTCTATTAGGTGATATGAATCTTAAAAAAATAGGCTCAGATATTTTAATTGAAGCCTATATCAAAGGAAGTGAATAGATGTTTACAGGGTTAATTGAAGAATTAGGAGTAGTAAAGGATGTAGTATTTGGAAGTTCATCAGCCAAGATTTCTATTTACGGGAACAAAGTATTAGATGGACTTAATATTGGAGACAGTATAAGTACTAATGGAGTATGTTTAACTGTAGTTGAATATAATAATAATTCTTTTGCTGTTGATGTCATGCCTGAGACTATGGAAAAAAGCAATCTTGATGAACTTAGAATTGGAGACATGGTTAATTTAGAAAGGGCGCTTAGATTAGGTGATAGACTTGGAGGACATATAGTATCAGGACACGTGGATGGTAAGGGGATTATAGAGAGTTTTATAGAAGATGATAATGCAATTTGGGTTACCATTAAAGCAACTGGAGAAGTACTTAAATATATAATCAAAAAGGGCTCGATTGCTATTGATGGAGCTAGTCTTACTGTTGCGTATGTAGATGAACATTCTTTTAAAGTATCAATTATTCCATTAACACAAGAAGAAACTACCCTTACAAAAAAGAATGTAGGAGATTATGTTAACTTAGAGTGTGATATGGTAGGTAAGTATATTGAAAAGATTATAGGATTTGAGAAAAAAGAAAAACCGATTGATTTTAATTTTTTAAAAGAAAACGGATTTACATAGGAGGAGAAATAATGAAATTTAACACCATTGAAGAAGCAATTGAAGATATTAAGAATGGAAAGATGATAGTTGTTATTGATGACGAAGATCGCGAAAACGAAGGAGATTTATTGATGGCTGCAGAAAAAGCAACTCCAGAATCAATAAACTTTATGGCTAAGTATGGTCGTGGTTTAATCTGTACTCCAATGACAAGAAAGAGACTTGACTTACTAGGTATATTTCCGATGTTAAAAGAGAATACTGATCCAAAAGAAACGGCTTTTACAGTGTCAGTTGATTCTAAAGATTGTAAAACAGGAATTTCTGCGTATGAAAGAGCGAGTACTATACAAAAATTGATTGATGACAATTCAAACGAAGAAGATTTTACAAAGCCAGGTCATATCTTTCCTTTAGTAGCAAAGGATGGAGGGGTTTTAAAACGAGCTGGTCACACAGAAGCAGGAGTAGATTTAGCCAAACTTGCAGGATTAAAACCTGCAGCTGTAATATGTGAAATTATGAATGATGATGGAACTATGGCTAGAGTTCCTGATCTACAAGAGTATGTGAAAGTTCATAACTTAAAAATAATCACTATCGAATCTTTAATTAAATATAGAAGAATAAGAGAGAAACTGATTTCAAGAGAAAGCGAGGCAATGTTACCTACAAAAAATGGTGAGTTTAAGATGGTAGGTTACATCAATAAATTAAACGATGAACACCATGTAGCTCTGGTAAAAGGAGATATCAGTGAAAATGATGAAGTGCTTGTAAGAGTACATTCTGAGTGTTTAACTGGAGATGCATTTGCTTCATTAAGATGTGATTGTGGAGATCAATTAAATGAGGCTCTAAGAAGAATTAATGATGCTGGTAAAGGAGTACTCTTATACATGAGACAAGAGGGACGAGGAATCGGTTTGATTAATAAGATTAAAGCTTATGCACTACAAGATACTGGAATGGATACAGCTGAAGCCAATGTAGCACTAGGTTTTCCAGAGGATATGAGAGAATACGGGATTGGTGCACAGATTCTTTATGATTTAGGAGTTAGGAAGATTAAGCTTATGACTAATAACCCTTTGAAGTTATCAGGAATAAATGGTTATGGTTTAGAAATTGTTGATAGAGTACATATTCAAACAAACCACCATGAGCGTAGTGATTTCTACTTAAAAACAAAGAAAAATAAAATGGGTCATCTATTAAATTTCAAGGAGGAAGAGAAATGAAAATAATCGAAGGAAATCTAATTTCTAATAATAAGAAATTTGGAATTATTGTAGGAAGATTTAATGAATTTATCGGAGGAAAATTGTTATCTGGAGCATTGGATGGATTAAAGAGGCACGGTGTAGAAGAAGATAATATTGAGATTGTTTGGGTACCAGGTGCATTTGAAATGCCTCTTGTAGCTAAAAAGATGGTGGAAGCATCAAAGTATAGTAGCGTAATCTGCTTGGGTGCAGTAATAAAGGGTTCGACACCACATTTTGATTATGTGTCAAATGAAGTAACTAAAGGTATAGCTAGTGTTTCTTTAGAATCGGGTATTCCTGTAGTATTCGGAGTGTTAACTACAAACACTATCGAACAAGCTATTGAGAGAGCAGGAACTAAAGCTGGTAATAAGGGTTATGATGCAGCAATTACTGCTATAGAGATGTCGAATTTATTAGAAAATATTGATTTGAATAAGTATTAGTTTATACTTTTGAAAGAATGCATTAATATTACAAGAGCGGATCTTAAATCTGATTTTATAGTTTATTTATTGAGTTTGTATGAGGAATTATCAACATCTAGAAGTTATTAAGTGATTACAAGAATGTCATTTTGATAAATAAGCTCTTTCAAAATAATGATTGCAAAAAGTCAGGTCTAGCTATGTTAGGCCGGTATATCGAAACAGCTTTTTTCTATATAGGAAATTAATCCTTAAGCTTGTACCTTCTAGAATATAAAACACTAATTTATAGATGTTATGACCCACTTTTCCCTGAATAAGTAAAATTATTTCGGAGGTGGGTTTTTATATTAATATAGTATATTTATAGGTTATAGAAATTATTGATTTATAATTTTATATTCTTTAGCTTTATTCAATGCTTCTACGCGATGTGTAACATTCAATTTTTTATATATGTTCGCTAAATGCCATTTAACTGTACCTTGGCTAATGAATAACACCTCAGCTATTTCACGATTTGTTTTACCTCTGGACATCTCGGTAAGAATTTCTTCCTCACGTGTTGTTAAGTGTTCATAATTAAAATTATTTTGTTTACTTATGATATATTTGTTGTACTTTAGGATTTTCTTTACTAATCGATTATCTATGTCACCTATATATGATAAAAAGTCAATCTCTCGATTGAAAAATCCAATCTCTAGACCGCAGGATTGATACCATTTGTAAGCTTCTTTGAAATACCTAAACCCTTCACCTATAAGTTTCTTTGAAAAATAAATACTTGCAAACTCCATTGCAATCGCTTGACTCTGTTCTTTATTTATTTTTTCTTTGTTATCTGTATATGATTTTTTCAACTTATCTAAATATAAAGGATTTCCACGCCCCATCCTAATTGCTCTTAACAATGATTCAACAGCAAAAGGATGACCATATTTAGCCATCTCCAAACCTTTTAGTTCGAGCTCATCTATCCATTCTCTTTGAATCTCTTTATTCAAGGATAGTGCATAATCAACCTTCATACAGAGTAATACAAGATGAATCATCATATGCTCAAGATAACCGAATCTTCTTTCCAGTTCTTCAACCAATAACCCCATCTTTTCAAAATCCTTTTCAGTCATAAAACAGTTAAACAAATAATACTCTACAAGACCATGCATATGAGGAAGTTCAAGTGCATCAATGGCTTTCTTTGCACTTTTTAAATTTAGAAGGCTTAATCCTGTTTTATTAAGACAGTAATATGCCATTCCTAGTGGCAACTTCATTAATTCCCAGTAATGACCTTGTCTAGATGATGAAGACATTCTCAAGTGATAACCGCATATTCGAACAACTTCATGAAAATTCCCAGTCGCATGAATATTAAGGGCTTCATTTGTATAACAGCTAACTGCTAAAAACACACATTCATTCAATTCGAAAATCCTTGCTGCCTTTTTGAAGTATGATGCTGCTTCTTGAAACAGACATAGAGAAGCGTATTGTCTAGCATGAGACATATAAATATTGGCTTTCATCGGTGTATCAGCCTTGTTGTCAACAAGATTAATTGCCTTTTTAGATAAAGATAATCCCTTTTCATAGTCTGTAGAGAATAGAGCCATCGACTTTAAAGCATACCATCCTGCACAAGTGGTTTTATCTTGAACAGTGTTAAGGTCTTCACTAATCAACAAACGTTTTAATACCGAATTATCCCCACTAGCAAAAGCTAGCCAACCTAATATCAAACGTTGCTCACTGTATCTGTAATACTTAAGTGGGATTTCTTTAATTGCATGGTAAAGTTTCGCTAAGTTTGGCTCTTTATACATCCACTTTGCGTTCGAAAAAAAGCATGTTAAACCCTCTTCAAACTGAGCATTTTCTACATGCTTTATTACCTTTTGAATCAAATTTAGATGTTCCTGCTCCATATATATCATCCTTCCGACAACATTCGCTATCTTTAGAATAACATAAATCAGGCAATCAGTCATTGCTAATCCGTATTTATCTCCACCTTTAAGATATCATCCTTTATCTTTATTACTTCATCTACAAAACGTTCCGTTTCGCTTCTCCAAGGTGTATGTCCAGAATGTTCAAACCATATTAATTCTTTATTAGGAGCTTCAAGGTATTGATAATACTCTTCAACTAGTTCCGTTGGTGCATTTAAATCATGAATACCATGTAGGATGTAAACTGGTACATCAATTTTAGGAACGTCCTCAATTAAAGATATATCATATAATTGTTGATAGACACGATTGAAGGTGGAAAGCATACCTCTAAAATAGTTTATTTTATCAATAATTCCATACTCTCTACTCATTACGTCATTAATAGTACTATATCCTGGCCCATGAATATTAGTATTTCTATTCATTTCTTTAGATAAGTACATTAAGTACTTGGAAGCTTTCATAACCATTTTTTCACCATAATAAGGAGGTGCTCCTTGTTCCTCTAACTTAGTTACAGTTTCTTCGTCTTTATTTTTCTTAGCCAAAGTTAAGGCACTCTCATAACAAATTTTCTCGGTCTCAAGAAAGTCTACCATCTGACCTGAATTGATTATTCCATAATAGTCCTCAGGATAACGTTCTGCCAACCATAAACTTAGCGCTGTACCCCAAGATTGACCCATAATGAAAATCTTATCCTCGTTGAAGTATTCTTCAAGGTGTTTTGTCAGAGCATGAGCATCTTCAATATATCTTTCCTTGTTAAGGTTTTCCTGATCTACTGCGCCAAATGACTTACCAGATCCGGGTTGTTCCCAGTTGACCACTATAAAATCCTTTTCTAGGTCTTTAAAATAGTTTCTTGTTTCTACTATTTGACTACCCCCTGGACCTCCTGCTAGAAATAATAAAACTGGATTTGAATTGTTGTAACCTCGAATTGTAATCCACTGTTTTGATCCGTTCAATTCGACTTGTTCCAATAATGAAATACTCCCTTCAACCTTGTTACCCATCTCATCTACAATACTAGGAGTACTTGCTGCTAATTGACTTATACCGGTTCCTAGAATTACTACAAATATAACTATCAAAATTATATGTAATCTTTTTCTTTTGATTAGATTGTTCTTTTTCTTTTTCTTACTTCGCATACTATCACATCCTTTTCTTTACTTCAGATATATTATATAAGCTGCTTCTAGATATGTCACCTGCCGAAAGTTAGGTTTTTTCTTCTTTATTAGGAGAACATAGAACTTTAACATTTATTTGCTAGCTAAGTTGTATGAAAAAATAGACATTTATAATCATTGACAAACAATATTGTTTAATGTATAATATTGTTCGAGGTGGTATAATGAATATCCAAATGAAAAAAGGTTTACTTGATTCTTTGGTCTTGTCGATACTTAATAAAGGTGAGACATATGGTTATCAATTAACGTCAGATTTAAAGAGGATTGTGAACGTAACTGATACTGCGCTTTATCCAGTATTAAGAAGATTGCAAAGTCAGGATTATGTAACCACCTTTTCGAAGGAATATAATGGTCGCTTAAGAAAATATTATTCAATTACTAGTAAGGGAATCAAGGCATTAAAAGCAAATCTAGTTGAACTGAATGAAGTCGTAAAAATAATAAAATACATTGAAGGAGGTATAAATGATGAATAAACTTGATTTATATATAAATGAGTTATTACAAGAAATTGAGGACTTACCTTCTCAATATACAGAGGATGCTTTAGAATATTATAAATCTTTTATTTTAGATGCTAAAGAAGCAAAAACACCAGAAGAAGAGATTTTGTTACAACTTGGTTCAGTAGTAGAAGTAGCAAATCAAATAAAACTTGATTATTACTTAAAAAATCAAAATAGTGTTTCAAGATTATTTCAAAAAATATTTAAGATACTTAAGTCTTCTGAAATTATTGAAAAATCTGCATCGTACTTTCTAGCGTTACTTACTTTTTGTTCTAGTCTCTTAATGTATTTGATGTCTCTTATATCTTATATTTCGATTATTGGTTGGGTAGCGTTATTAGGAAGAGAGTATATTATTACGCCATCTAATTATTCAAGTACCAAACTAAGTTTATTTGGATTAGCATTACTTGGAGGAGCATTATTAGCATTATTAGGATATATGTTTCAAAAAATATCGAAACTTCTTTCTGGGTATACAATAAGATTAATCAGATCAAAATTACATAAAGAGTTGACAGTTAAAGAAGAAAGAAGAATTAAAAATCGTTTTCCATTAATAATTGCAGTTTATACCGGATTCCTTGTTGTTGGATTTGTCATTTTATTAATAACGCCAATGTTTCGTAACGCAACTTCAATATGGCTAAGTCTTCCAGCAAAAAGTTATATATTAATAGAAGATGATTTCAAACAAGAGGATGTAAATAGAATTGATATAAATGCTGTGAATGTGAAAATCTCTATTGAATATGAAGATACTGATTATATCAGTGTAATCTATCAAAAAGAAAACTGGATGAATTATAATACTAATCTTCAAAATAACACATTATACATTTCAGAAACTGGAAATGGAAAGTTACCATTTATGAACTTCATTGGAAGACATTATAGTACTAATGAGTTAATGATAGTATTGCCAGATAATTTTAAAGAAAGTATTAACATAAATACTATTGGAAGTATTGTTGAGACTCAGGAAATTAGAGAAGATTTTCATCTGTTCGCTGATACATCGCTCGTAAACTTTAACTATATAGATACATGTAACTTAAATATAAACACCGTTAGGGGACATATAACAATTGACAATCAAGAGATTGAAACAAATAATTATAAATGGGAAGAAGATAGTAACATATGCTTAATCGAGATTAACACAGTTTCTGGAAGTGTAAATGGAGTAAATCGATGAGAAAAACGATAATTATATCAGGTGCAACATCGGGAATTGGATTTGCACTTGCAAAAGAGTATACAATTAATGACGAAAGAGTAATTGCTCTAGGAAGAAATAGTGAGAGTAGTAGTAATGCGCTAAAAGAAATAAAATCGATAAAGCCAGATTGTGATATTATTTACTTATCTGCTGATTTATCCTCTTTAGAAGAAATTGACAATGTATGTAAAAAGATATTAAAATTAACTGAGAATACTGGTATAGATGTTTTGATAAATAATGCATCGACTGTACCTAAGTGGTATTTAACAACTAAACAAGGGTATGAAATGCAGTTTCAGGTTAATCATTTATCTGCTATGGCAATCACAAGAAAATTGATGAGAGGTTTAATAAAAAACAAAGGTATGATAATAACAACATCCTCAAGATCTCATCGTGGTGCAACTATAAACTTCAATGACATTATGTTATCTCAAAGATATAATCTGTTGAAAGCTTATAAACAATCTAAACTTGCCAATGTTCTATTTACATATGAATTTAATAGAATGTATAAAAATAAGTATAATGTAATTGGGTATGCTGTTGATCCTGGGCTGGTAAATACAGCTATTGGAGAGAAGAATTCATCTGGTATAGCTAGAATCCTTTGGAAGTTAAGAAGAAAGTTCGGAAGATTACCAGAAGAGATAATTTCAACATATTCATCGCTAATTTACAATGAAAAGAACCGTCAGGTTGATTGTTATTACTATAAAGATTCAAAGCCAATTCAGCCCTCTAAATATGCTAGAAGAGTAGTTAATAGTAGAAAACTGTGGGATTTATGTTATAAATTATTGGGAGATTCAGTTTATGAATGATAAATATTGCTTAATTACAGGAGCTACTGGTGGACTTGGAAGAGCAATTACTTATGAAGCTGCCAGTAGAGGATATGAGTTGATATTGGTTGATCTAGATGATAGAAATCTTGAGAGTTTAAAAATAGGATTAAAAAGTAATTTTAATGTTAGTGTTATAACATTTAATATAAGCATTCTAGATAAAGATCAAATGACCGGAGTATGGAATTACCTTAAAGAAAATAATATTAAATTAGATATGCTTATTAATGTTGCTGGTAGGGATGAAGAGGGATTCTTTGCAAATACATTGCCTGTAGTGTCAATTGGTATAGCTGAATTAAATGCAGTTGGAACTCTAAGCATGATATCGAACGCTATTAAATACAAGAGTAACACACTTAGAGTAATAAATATCTCTTCCATGGCTGGATTTTATCCAATGCCATTGAAAGCAGTATATTCAGCGTCAAAGAGATTCTTAATTGATCTGGGCTACTCTTTAAATGATGAGTTAAACTCACAAAACATATATATTACAACTGTTTGTCCGGCGGGATTACCTACAAGAGCAGATATTATAGAGAAGATTGACAGCCAAGGTTTTTTTGGAAGAGTAACAACATTAAATGTAGGAATAGTAGCGAGAAGAATTTTTGAGAATGCTTTTCGAAACAAGAAAATATATATACCTGGATTTCTTAACCAGGTAGTAGTTATAATTAGTAATTTAATTCCTCAAAGAGTACTTGCAAAGCTAGTTGGAAAAAGGTGGAGGAAAACTAACTGTAGAATAAGTCATAGTTAGTCATTTAAAAAGTATGAAAAATGGGAGCGGGGGAAATATTTATGAAAGATTTTTTTAGTTATGAACCATCAAATAATATATTCAGATTGTATAGTATACCTCATATAATAATGCTAATAGTTTTTGCTGTAATGCTAGCGCTTTTATATGTGAGTAAAGATAAGATAAGAAAATCAAAATATGAGAAAGTAATAAGGATATCATTTGCATCAATTGTGTTATCACTAGAAATTATGCTCTACTTTTGGTACATTTTAAATGGTCAAACCGATTTGGCTTTAATCTTACCATTCGAAGTTTGTGGATTTGCTTTATATTTTGGTGTATTTATGATGTATTTTAAAAATTATAAGTTATTTAGATTAGGTTATTATTGGTCTTTTGGAGCTAATATTGCTATATTGTTTCCACCAATTCTATATTCATTTGATAGGTTTAGATTTTATCAATATTTGTTTAATCATATGTTTATTTTCATTATGTATCTATATATGTATTTTGTTCATAAATTTAAACCTACCTTAAAAGCCTATATACAATCTATCTTGTTTATGATACTAGTTGCACCTATTATGTATATACTGAATATAATTATGGATGCTAATTTCTTTGTTTTGAGTAGTTCGGAAGGTGCTCCATTTGAATGGTTAAGAAATATGGATGGTCCTTTGTTTACTCTGGTAGTAGTAACGGTGGGTATTTCATTATTTTCAATCGGTAACATTCATTATTTATTTACAAGAAAAAAACGCGATTTATCTCACCAAGAATAAAATCATTGTCCTCATAATAAAAACAGCATCCTTAGTATACTTGCTAAAGGTGCTGTCTTTTTTAATACGCTGCATAAACTTCTAATTACGATTGTTATAATAATCTTCGATTAGAATATTTTGAAATACATCAATCTTTTCATACAATGCTTCATTTACATCTTTGTAATAATCATGTTGATTTACACTTGCGTTTACAATCGAGCTAGAGTAATTATATTCATTATCCAACCAACTATAATCTTTTAAAACTACAATAGGCTTACTTTGTTCATCCATAATATCCACCCCAAAGTAATTTCCAGGTTCATAATCAAGTCTAAACATATTTGCAACTGTAGGTAAGACATCATAAGTTGATCCGATTTTTGTAACTGTTTTTGAATCTACTTCTGGACTCCAAATTATTAATGGGAGGTTATGATAATCATATTCGTATTCTGCATCAATATAATCTGTATACATATTATGTTCCAACATATATGGATAGTGATCTGAGAGTATTACAAAGACAGTATCAGCTAATCTACCACTAGAGCTCAAATCATCATAAAACTTTGTTAGCATATTATCGAATTCCATTTGATAAGCACTATAAACTAAAATTTCTTTAGGTGTCCCCTCTTCTAACACAGCTTCTGCAACTTTGTAATTATTAGAATAATATGACTTGTTCATTAAGTCCTTTTCTGTATATCCACCATGTCCAGAGAAGGAAATTATGAAATTATAAAATTTATCATTTGGTAAAATATAATCTTTTCCAAATTCGTAAATATTGCTGTCTATCTTTAAATCGATATTTAATGCATCACAATCATAGAATCGCTCAAAGCCTAATGAATTATGTAATTCTGTTCTGTTATAAAATGCTCCTACATTGTTATGAAATGAATTTACTGAGTATCCACTACTTTTAAACAAATTAGCTAAGGAGTACGGATATTGATTATTTTGATAAATGTAACAGGTTGGACCGCTATATAGTGATGGGAGTAAACCTGTTTGAGATATAAACTCTGAATCACACGTAGTTCGTGGATAAGCTGGTACGTAGAAGTTTTCAAAATATAAGCCAGTATCTTGCATCATATGCAATGTAGGCGTTAATTCTGGATTCAGTATGTTTACATTAAGTGATTCAGCAAGAATAAAAATTACATTTTTATCCTCAAATATACCGGTGTATTCATTCTCGTTTTTTTCGATTTTACTGTTCTCAAAGTAAGTCGATATTTCTTCTAAAACTTCATTATCATTATCATTTCCCTTGTTCAAAATCATTAGTTCAATATCGCGCTTGAGGTGACCATATATACCGAATTCCTCTATAGACATATCTTTTCTAAAAAGAGTTTCATATAAGTATACTTTATTATCTATAATCTGCCATTTAGTGTTCTCGCTGTTATAAATAATTGTTCTTCCTAGAAAACTAGTGCTTAGAAAGAGTATTAACAATACTAGAAATAATAGCCTATTTGTATTTTTTTTGACTCTCTTGATTAACTTTATTGAGAAATATGATGAGATAATGGCAAATAGAATGATTAAAATATAGTCGAATTTAAAATGTCTACTCACATCATTAAAGAAAATATCTGCATCACTATAATAGTTATGAGTATCTTGAAGCATTAATACTTGCCGTATAGATATAAACTCTTTGAATAGACCATAATATACTCTATTAGCAATCATATATATAGTAACTAATAAATATATTAAAATAATATATACACTCTTTATTTTAGTGGGTATAATAACTAATATTGCCGATAATAAAGAAAGAAAAGCAATTGAATATAGTAGTGATATACCTTTTAAAAACTTGAAATCTTCTAGTATTAAATATATTTGATATCTATTGAAATACTCAATGATAATGAGCCCTGCTGCAAAGACTATTATGTATAATAAACTCGTACTTTGCTTTTTTGATTTTCTAAAAATATTCTCCACGATAAAATCTCCCTATCCATCTAACTTGATTTTCTAATCTGACATCTCCTCTAATGTTAGGTTAGTTTGAATAAGAGTTTAGGATGCTATTTAAACGCTCTATAGTGTTTACTGCCTATGAACTCTATTCTCATACTATTATAATACATTATTCTTTTATTTGTAAGTAATATTCTTTATTAAATATAAGCATTAGCTTGATGAGGTAGTTTATAGTTCCTTTTAAGGTTATAAGTTTAATCTTTCAATTGAAAATATTTATTAAGTAATAATGGGGTCAAACAATAGTTGTTTTTTTATGCTTCATTCCATTTCGAAATATATCGAAATGAATTGACAAATATGGAATTAAATGATAAAATCCATTTAGATAGATATCGAATTAAATAGAAGGAGAACATTATGATTATGAATAAATTAAAGAAAGATTATTTTAAGATTGTAGATCTAAAACTTGATGAGGCCACGAAAAAGATTGAATATCTTATTACTCAGGATAGGCTAGATGAAGCTAATCACGAAAAAATAAGACGTAATGTAATTGACATCTTTAAAAAGATGTATGATGTTAGTCTCAAAAAAGTTTATAGTTATGAAAATAAATCAGTTGAGGATATGAATCTTAAAGAATTTAGAAAAACATATTTAGAGTTTTTTGATACTATTCCAATGACATGGCTCTCAAGCTTACAAAAAGCTAAAGAGAATAACGACCATGAGAAGATTTTTATTGAAGAACTGAAAATTGAAACGAAAGACAAAGTTAAATCATATTTTGAAGAGTGTTGGGAGGGACTTTATGTTTGATAATTCCATCAAAATTTTTAAGTCTCTTTCAGACAATTCGAGACTACGAATTGTAAATAATCTGCTTAATGGACCTATGTACGTTGAACTGCTTTCTGAGCGATTAAACCTTTCACCTTCTACTGTGTCGTTTCATTTAAAAAAATTAGAAGGAGCTGGACTTGTATTTCCTAAGAAAGAGCAATACTATGTAGTCTATCATCTAAATGAAGAAATATTAAATAAGAACCTATTAAGCTTAGTAAAAATTAAAGATGAGGAGAGAGAAAAACAAGACAGAAGACAAGAAGAATATAGAGGTAAAATAATAAAAAATTTTTTTGAATATGGAAAGTTAAAGAGTATTCCAGTTCAAAGAAAAAAGAGACTAGTTATAATAAGTGAAATTAGTAAGGCTTTTGAATTTGGTAAGGAATACACTGAAAAAGAAGTAAACTTGATTATATCTAAATTTCATGGTGATTTCTGCACAATTAGAAGAGAATTTATATCGGAAAAATTATTTACACGAGAGAATAATATATATATAAAAGTAAAAGAATTATAAAATCTATTATAAAGTAAATCGCCATTAATCTTCGCTGTTTATGGCGATTTTTTATTAAGTTCACTTTTACTGTCTTTATTCTAATTTTAATGTATGATTTTATTGTGATATAGTGTAAATGTCAAATATTTTCATAATTTGACAATGTTCTTGATGAATCAATGGGATATATGATGGAAAGTGAGGTTTTAAATGTGAAAAAATTGGTAATTATACATGGTCCTCCTGGCGTTGGGAAGACAACGGTGTGTAAATCGTTATATAAGAATGTTGATAGATCTGTTTGGTTAGATGCTGACTGGTGCTGGATGATGAATCCTTTTGAAGTAACTGATGAGAACAAGCAGATGGTAGTGGATAATATTATTCATCTGTTGAGAAACTTTCTAAATAACTCTTCTCTTGATTATGTTATTTTCTGTTGGGTTATTCATAAGGAATTTATATTTGATATTATCTTAAAGGGATTGTCTGATTTGAATTTTGAGTTGCAAAAAATTACATTAACATGTTCCTCAGAGTCACTTAGAAATAGAATGGAAAATGATAATCGTACAAAACACCAAATTAATTCAAGTATAGAATCAATGAAAGATTACTATGATTTTGATACATTGAAAATCGATACAACAGAGAAAAAAATAAAAGACGTAGTAAGCGAGATTGAAAACATAGTCGTGAGGTGATATGTGTGAAAGATTACGAAATTATAGAAGTGAATGAAGATAGTAAAGAGAAGTTGTTTAGGTTGTTAGAATGGAGAAAGACAGGTAAAGAGAACATTGACTTAATTAAGAAAAATGAATATGGGACTCTTTGTAGTGATTACTTTAAAGTATTAGTTGTTGAGAAAGACGATCAATTTATTGCTTATATAACAATAACTATTATTCCTAAACCTGATGAAAGGCTTGGTACACTATATGTTGATGAATTATGGGTTCCGCAGAAATATCGTAGACGAGGTTTAGCTAAGGCATTAATTGAAAAAGCAAGTGAATATGCTAAAGATATGGGACTTTGGAGAGTAAGATTGATAGTTGGATATGAAAATACCAATGCAAGAGAATTTTATAAAAGTGTGGGATTTGTAGAATCTTCAGCTATGTTTTGTGAGAAAAATCTTTAATCAAGATAGAAAATGCAACAAGTTGATTTCAGGACAAATCATTATATTATCGGAGAAGAAAATGCTTTGAAATATAGTTTAAGTATAGGTGATGAAATGAATTTACAATTAATGGAATACGAATTGTTCAAACAAATGAATGAGTCGGAAGGAACAACTATTGTTCAAGTAACACATTCACCTAAATCTACTGAATATGGGTCTAGGATAATTCTCGTTAAAGATGGAAATGTTTCTAGTTAGTATTTAAAATAAAAATATAAGTGAAAGTTCAATTAATAGAAGTCTAGAGAGTAATCTGACTTCTATTTTTTCACCCTTATTTATAGAAGAAAATATATCATATTATAGATATTAAATGATATAATTAAATGAAAATAATGATATTTTAGAAAAAGGAGACTAGATATGGTTACCCAATTTGATTTAAGGAACATAGGAGATAGAAATCCTGTAGTAGAGTTAGAAAAGGAACTCAGTAACATTAAATCTGGTAACAGAATTGTTTGTATTGTTACCAATGATTCTACTAAGAATATTATAGAAAATATGCTTAGTAAGAAGGGGTACTCGTTTAAAACTACATTTCTAAGAGAAGATTTTTATATTGAGTTTATAAATGAAGTAAAAACTAAGGATGAGTATAGAGATTACGTTGTTGTGATAGATAAATTATATATGGGAGAAGCCGAAAAAGAATTAGGAAAAGGGTTACTGAAATCATTCATCTATACCCTATGTGAAATGAACGATTTACCAACTCATGTTTTACTTTATAACGAAGGTGTTAAATTGGTTTCCGATAAATCAGAACTTATTAACAAATTCACTTCATTAAGTGAAAAAGGAGTAGAGATATTGTGTTGTGGATCATGTTTGAAATATTTTGAACTTGTTGAAAAAATTAAAACAGGAAGAATATCTAATATGTTCGAGATAATAAGTGTACAAATTAATGCCAGTAAAATTATTAAGCCATAATGAAACATATAATTACATTTGAGAAAGAAAATATGGTATTTAAGTCTCATGAACTACTGAAAGAAAAGCTTGAGATTGAATTGATTCCATTACCAATTTATATAGAAATCAACTACTATAATGGGATAGCACCATGTGGTTTTTGCTTATTGATTAGTGACTTTGATTTAGCTCAAGTAAAAAGTATATTATTTCTTGAAAATATAACAATAGACAAGTTGATTAGATTAGATGAATTTTAATTTTAGAATCTGGAGATGAAACAATGAAAAGAAGTAAGAAAATTTTATTAGTTAGTCATTGTATCTTAAACCAAAATAGTGTTGTTGAACCTTTAGCTAGAGATGGAAAAGGTATCTTTAATAAGTTGAAACCATTTATAGATGATGGATATGGAATAGTTCAACTACCATGTCCAGAGCTTAAGTGTTTTGGCTTAAGAAGATGGGGTCATGTTAAGAATCAGTTTGACTTTCCGCACTTTAAAGATTATTCAAGAGAATTATTAAAAGAATATGTTAATGATATTGTGAGTTATCTAGATAATGGGTATGACATTTACGGAGTAGCTGGTATTGAAGGGAGCCCATCATGTGGTTGTACTGTTACTTGTTCTTCGGATGATTGGAAAGGTGATGTAACTACATCCAGTAACACAGTTAAAATGATTAACGGAAAGGGAATCTTTATGACGGTGTTTAAAAATATGTTGAGTAAGAAAAACATAAATCTAAACTTTTTCGATCTAGTAAAAATGAATGACTAGAAAATTCACTTTTTATATATAGAAAATACTTGATCAACGACCATAGAGGTCGTTTTTTTTCTTCGAGTATAAGAAGTCATAAGCCTTCTTGCTTATACTTGTGAAATGTTCCTTTGAATGAAAGAGAAATACTTGGGAAAAATATTTTAAAACTTTTTACTGAGTAAAGAGAAAGTTGGATAATATGAAAAAGACAATCAAGATGATCGTTATATTCTTTTCAGTCTGCTTATTAGGGATAGTGTGGCAATTTGGTACAATTGTTTTTCAAGAAGGAAATCCCATCCCCATAGTATCTAGCATTATAAAGCTTGAGTCTGGAAAAGATGACTATATTGAAATTACTGATAATAGATTTATTACCAAAACAAGTAGCAATGATAACTTCTTTGATTTTCTAGAACAAGAACATAATGTAATAGAAACAACACAAATGGGGGCTGGATATTTCTTTAGTGGTAATAATAAAGGGATAATGTTAGAGAGTAGGAAATTTACTAGTTCTTATACTCTTTGGAACTTAAATGTTTTCAACTCCTCTGACATAAGCTTAGATCAATATGATTTATTGGTGAGGTTTAGAGATGACAGATCTGTTTATTATGGTGGTCCAAAGTATGATAAAAAGATTATTCTAAAAAGCGAAGATGGAATCGAATTCTTATGTAAGGGATATATACCAAGACCTATTTTAAACTCAAATAATGAAATGATAGCTTATATAGATAATATTTCATTTGAAGAGATTGGTAATGCTTTTATATTTGACAATAATACAAAAAAGATTATAAATATCACAAAGTTATCATATAGCAGTAATAATACTGTAAAAGATATCGAGTGGCTAGATGAAGATAATCTTTTATTAGTGATAGGGTATGCATATGGGACAGTAACAAAAGGTGGGAATGTATATCGATTCAATTTAATTGATAAGGAATTAAAATTGATTGATAATAACTTAGAAGATAGTAGTGAGATTGTAGATATATTAATTGATGGAGATAAAATTGTTCTTAGAGGAATTAAATGGAGTGATGAAAATTATCTACAGTATGATTATTTTAGCATTATACTGACGTGTGATGATATTTTTACATTTTGAATAAATATGTTTATAAAGAAAACCTCTTCATAGTATAAAGAGGTTTATTTTTTATTAAATGAATCTATTATTTGTTCTGCAATTCTATCATATGTTTTACTTAACTCATCAGTTTCCAAGAATAAAGAATGATACTTACCATTAGTTGGTTGTGTAAGTGGAATTTGTTCTAGTAATTCAATACCAAGTTCCTTGGATACTTGTTGTCCTCCACCGTTTCCAAAAACGTTATGTTTATTACCATCTATTTCTAGGTAAGACATGTTTTCAATAACACCAATAATAGGGTGTCTTAATTCTTTAGCCATTAGTCCAGCTCTAACCGCAACATGTGATGCACTGGGATGAGGAGTTGTAACTAATAGTTGACGTGTTTGAGGGATTAATTGTTGAATATCCATCGCAACATCACCTGTACCTGGTGGTAAATCAATTAATATATATTCAATATCAGCTGACCACTTCACATCATTTAAGAAATGTTTAAGAAGCTTTTGCAACATAGGTCCACGCCACATAATTGGCTTATTACCATCCACTAACATAGCTGTTGTTATTACCTCTATACCTTCTTTTAATACTGGGATAATCAAATTCTCTCTTTGAGTAGGAAGTTTAGTTATTTCCATTACTTGATTTATGCTACTACCATATATATCAGCATCAATTATACCTACTTTTTTACCCATTCTAGACAGGGCTACACCTATATTAGCCGTTAAAGTTGATTTTCCAACTCCACCTTTTCCTGACGCAACTGCTAAGAAATTAACTTTTGAGTTTGGAGCAAGTATTGTTGTTTCTCCCGCTGCTCTTGTATTTAATTTAGTATACTCTACTCTAACCCCACTAAATCCCAACTCTAATTTTAAGATTTTCATCAATTCATATTGGAAATCATCTTTTTTGGGAGAAGTATCATCAGCTAACGCAATAATTAGATAAACTTTATTATTCTCTTTATCTATGGTGATTTTTCTGATACCACCATTTGACTTTAGTGTTTTACCACTTGTTGGATCTATTAGACCACTTAGTTTTTCAGTTATTTGTTTTTCTGTTATCAAGGTAAACTTGCCTCCTTTTAATTTATAGTATTATCATAAATTATTTAGTCTATTTAAACAAACAATATACAAAAAATAAATCCTATTCTTTGAAAAACCTGAGTGATTATTGACAAAAATTATGAAAAGGTATAATATTTAAGTGAGCATATGCACATAATAGCGAAAGGAGAAAAATATGACTAGAGTTAGAAAAAAGAGATACTGTAGACGACTTGACAATGGAAAAGTTTATAAACCACATACCTTAGTGAACAACCAAGAAGAAGTATATATTGAGCTAGATGAGTTCGAGGCTATAAGACTCTGTGATCATGAAGACTATAGTCAAGTTGATGCAAGTAAGGAAATGGAAGTCTCACGAGCAACAATCCAACGATTACTTAAGTCAGGTAGATTTAAGGTGATAGATGCTCTATTACATTATAAAGTTATAAATGTAAAAAATGAGACTCATAATATTAAATTAAAAGGAGAAAACAACATGAAAACAAATTTTAAAGATGAATTGAGAATTGCATTTCCAACATCAGATGAGGAGAGAGTAGATGAACATTTTGGACATTGTAAATCTTTTGCGATTTTCACAGTTAAAGAGGGAAAAGTTCTAAAGAAAGAATTTGTACAAGCACCACCACATGCCCCAGGTGTACTTCCAAGATTTCTAGGTGAGCTTAACGCCTCAACTATTATCACTGGTGGAATGGGACAAATGGCAATCAATCTATTTAAAGAGCAGGGAATTGAAGTAATACTTGGAGCTAGAGGAAGTATCATTGAAAATTTAAATGAATATTTAGGTGGAGAACTAGAATCAGAAGGTTCAGCTTGTGATCACCATCACGATGAAAGTTGTAGCCATTAACCTTATTAAGAAAGGAGTGTCATTATGAGAATTGCGGTATGTGCTAAAGATGAAGGTCTGAATTCTTTAGTCTCAGATAGATTCGGTAGATCTGAAAAATTTGTGATTTTTGATACAACAAATCAAGAGTATATAACAATTGAAAATAGTGCAAAAAATGAGTCTGGCGGAGCGGGAGGAAGTGCAGTTAGATTATTAGATAAAAACAAGGTAGATATTATTTTGGTTCCAGAGTTAGGTCCTAAGGCGATGGATGCTATAAATGCTTATGAGTTGAAAGTATATTCATTTGGTGACTCTATTACTGTTGAAGAAGCTATTAATGGATTTAGTGATGCAAAATTAGAAAGAATTTTAACAAACACTAATGATGGTCACCGTGGATTACGTAGAGTTTAAAGGAAGATAAATTTATGAATATAGCTGTTTTGAGTGGAAAAGGTGGAACAGGTAAAACCACTATAGCTGTGAATTTAGCAGTTAATAGTAAAAATGCGGTGTTGATCGATACCGATGTGGAAGAACCAAACAGTCATATCTTTTTAAAACCTCATATAGAAAGAACTTATGAAATTAAAAAAAAATATCCTGTTATTGATACAGTAAAATGTACTCTATGTGGGGAATGTGGTGATTTTTGTAATTATAATGCAATTCTTCCTGCTAAAAACAAAGTGTTAGTCTTAAAAGAACTTTGTCACGACTGTGGGGGTTGTGAATTAGTATGTTCGTTTGACGCAATCAGTTTTGATAAAAGGGATATTGGAAAGATATATTCAGGAAAATCTCAAAATGATATTCCAATCATATATGGCGATTTAAACGTTGGAGAAGTGTCTGCAGTTAAGATTATAGAAAGATTAAGGGAAATTGTAGCAAACGAGGAATTGGTTATTATTGATTCACCACCAGGGACATCGTGTTCAACCGTGTCTGCAGTGGAGGAAGTAGATTATGCAATAATAGTGTCAGAGCCCACTCCGTTTGGAGTAAGTGATATGAAAATGGTTGTTGAAATGCTTAGACACATGAAGATAAGTTTTGGTGTAGTAGTTAATAAATCAGGTCTTGGAGATAATGAAATATACGAATACTGTAAAGATGAAGGTATTGTTATATTAGAAGAAATTATATTTGATACTGAAATTGCAAAGTCATATGCTAAAGGAGATATTTTAAGTTATAAGATAGAAGGGTATAGTGAAAAAATGAGTTCAATAATGAACAAGGTACTAGAGAGTGAGAATAATGAATGAGATAGTAATAGTATCTGGAAAAGGAGGTACTGGAAAGACAACATTAGCTGCATCTTTAATTCCTTTCTTTGGAGAAGTTGTTATTGCTGATTGTGACGTTGATGCTCCAGACCTAGATATTTTACTCGATACTTCCTTAAAATATGAAGAAGACTTTGTTGGGTTAAAAAGGGCAAAAGTAAATAATCAATTATGTGTGAATTGCGGATTGTGTTATGAAAAATGTAATTTTAATGCAATTGATATAAATATTGAAATTAACAAAACTAAATGTGAAGGTTGTGGTGTTTGTGAGTACATTTGTCCAGTAGATGCAATTACAATGGAAGATTCAGTCGTTGGGCAAATTTTTCAATCGGGAACTGAATTCGGAGATATTGTACATGCCAAACTGATACCAGGAGAAGAGACATCTGGAAAACTAGTTGCTGAAGTAAGAAGTAGAGCGAAGGCTTTAGCAACTAAAAATAAGATCAAGAACATAATAATAGACGGCTCACCAGGGATTGCTTGTAATGTTATTTCTTCAATCACTGGTACATCTAAAGCAATTATAGTTATTGAGCCAACACTATCAGGATTACATGATTTAGAAAAGATTCATAGTCTAGTTAACAAGTTTAGGATACCTATTTTAATAGTGATAAATAAGTGTGATTTATCACGTGATGAGTCATATAAGATTGAAAAATATTGTTTTGACAATGATCTAGAGATTGCTCTTAAGATACCTTTTGATAGAACAATAGTAGAGGGGATTACAAAAAAGAAGATTCCTTCACTTTATAATCATGAGCTATTTAAAAGTATTGGTTTTAATGATTTTATAGATAAGCTAAAGATTAACTAATCAAGATTATACTATCTAAAATCTTTGATACTAGAAAACGCTATAAATAGCGTTTTTTTATATTATCTAAGATTATATCCCTAGTGTTTGAAAGAAAGGGACGAATTCTTTTCCGTTCCAGTTTAATGATGTTTGAATATACCCTAAGTTATCAGCATTATATCTACCAGCAACCCTCTGGGTTGCATAAAGGCCAAATACACCATTTCTATTAAAGTCTATGGGATATAGGCCCCCAAGAGGATTGACCCAGCCCGTTACAGGATCTTTAAGAACTCCATTGACATTATATATCTCTGATAGATAATTTGGCCCTTTATATAAGATATTCAAAATGTATTTTCTATCCTTAGTATTGACTTCGACTTCGTAGTTATCTTTATATTTTATTTCATAAGTATATTTCTCATTGAAATTACTATGATCAAATATTTTTTTCGGATTGCCTAGCACAAATGTATACACATAATAAAATGCATACCCACCAGAACCTCCTGAATCAATACTTACTAATATGTCATTTACTCTATCTCCAGTAAAATCACCTAGAAAAACTGTAGGATTATACCCGGCGTTTTCTTCTAAAGGAATCTTTGTAACTTTGCCTGAATCTCCGTCTTGAATTAGAAGCGTCAAGTCAGTAAGGAAAGAACTCTTTATATCTAGTCTATTACCTATTAGATAAACATGATCATTTTTTCCATCACCGCTTATATCTCCTTCTTTGTAAGCAATTATTATATAATCATTATTCTTCCTGTTACTCAAAACATAATTTTGATAATCCAATTTTAGACCTCCTTAATATGTAGTATGTTATGAGAATTTTTTTTGTTATATTACTAATTTATATATAACTAATAATATGATTTTAAAAAATGTAATTGAATAAAATTTTCTTATATAGAAAAAATAATTAAGAGGTGGTCAAATGGGCGTAAGTTGGAAAGGTTCAATATCGTTCGGATTAATTTTTATACCTATAAGTTTACAAATAGCAACTAGCGAGGAGAAAATTGGCTTTAATATGCTTCATAAAGACTGTAAGCATAGAATTCACTATAAAAAAGTTTGTGAGCATTGTTTGGAAGAAGTAAAGCAAAATGAAATAGTTAAGGGATATCAATATGAAGAAGATAAATATGTAGTATTTAATGAACAGGACTTTGAGAAAATCAAGACTCCTAAAGATAAATCAATAAATATTGAGCAATTTGTAAATCTAGATGAAATAGACACTATCTTTTATGATAAAACTTATTACGTCGTACCTACTGGTGGTGAAAGAGCGTTTGAACTCTTAAAACGAGCACTGATTGAGACGAAGAAAGTTGGTATCGCTAAAACCGTATTAGGGACTAAGGAAAGTCTTGTTGCACTTAGAATGAGTGGTGACAAATTAGTACTTAATAAGATGTTTTTCTTAAGTGAGATAAGGAGCGTACAATACCCAATATTAAATATTGAAGTAAATCAAGCTGAGGTTAACCTTGCAAAGCAATTAATCGAAAACATGACATCCAGATTTCAACCTGAAATATATCGAGATGAATATATAGAAAAGATTAAGAAGGCTGTTAAACAAAAGATAGAAGGTAGAAAAATCACAGTAACTGAAGAGTTACCAGATAATAATATTATTAATTTGATGGAGGCACTACAAGAAAGCGTAAGGAAAACTGAAACACCTACATTATGAAAGATATATATGAGATGCGAAGTGCATCCCCTATGCTCTTGACAGATTCTGCTCCATTTGATTCAGATGAACATATATTTGAACTAAAGCTTGACGGAATTAGATGCCTAGCATATATAGAAAAAGGAAAAGTTGAATTAAGAAATAAACGAAATAAGATCTTGAATGATATATATCCTGAACTGAAATACATTCACAAATGTGTAAATAAGCGATGTATACTCGATGGTGAACTAATAGTGCTATCAAAAGGAAAACCAGATTTTTTTAAAGTACAAAAAAGAAGTCTAATGAATAATAAGTTTAAAATAGAGTTATCCTCAAAACAAAACCCTGTAATGTTTATAGCATATGACATTCTTTACTTAGATGATAAGGAACTTATATTAATGCCTCTTCTGGACCGTAAAAAGATACTTGAGGAAATTATAAGAGAGAATAAATCAATAGCTGTTTCTAGATATATATTGGATAAGGGAATAGATTATTATAATTCCGTAGCGGAACAAGACCTTGAGGGAGTTGTTGCCAAGAGGAAAGATAGCATATATCAGATGGGGAAAAGATCTAAGAGTTGGGTGAAGTTCAAACTCCTACATGATTCAGATTTCATAATTGTCGGTTATGTACCTAGTGAAAGCCGTGGTATTAAAAGTCTTACACTAGGTGTTTATAAGGATAAAGAAATTATTAATCAAGGTCATGTTTCACTTGGTATCCCAAAAGATGAATCAAAATTGATTATGGAATTTGCAAGTAATCACAGACAAGATTGCCCATTTAATGAGAATGTAGAAGCAGATAATACAATATGGTTCAAGGCAGAGTTGGTATGTACTGTAAAGTATATGGTACGTACAGAATCTGGATATTTACGACAACCAATATATAAAGGACTAAGAAATGATAAGTCAATAGAAGAATGTACTATTGATCAATTTTAATTTATATAAAGAAAATTGTTTATTTCAGGTTTAATTACAAAATATAATAAAAAGGAGGAATAAATTTGAGAGATTTTGATAAAGATCATTTAGATAACCAAGTAAACATCGGTAATGAAAAAAGGCCAATAAGAAGTAAAGTTAAAGAATTTGCCGAAGAAGCTGCAGACAGTGTTACTGAAGGAGCAAAAAGAATTGGAAGACGAATGATAAGAACCGGAGAAACTATTGTAGATAAAACAAAACATACATCAAAAAAGGTTGAAAAATTTGCTGAAGATACTGCGCACAATGTTGCAGATACCGCTCGAAGAGTGGGGTATAAGGTTAGGAAGACTGGCGAAAATATTGCTGACCGAACAAAAATTGTCTCAAGGAAAATTGATGAATTAGGAGATGAATTAGGTGCTGATGAGAGAATATCAGATGTAGAAACAGACAATCTAGAAATGGATAATTCTGATAATGCTAGAGAGATGTTCATTAATAACAACGAAATGTATGAACCGTTTAAAGATGATGAAAATAGAGATTATTAAACTATAGTATTATAAGGAGGAATTTGAATGAGTGATAAAAGAGAACCTAATGCTGTCGTGAAATCTAGTAAACAACAGTTACCAAAAGTTAATAGTACAGAAAGCAAGATGGTTATTCAGAATAAAGACAGAGACGAAGAAATAAATAACAAAGAACAATATGTTGATAATATTGATCTCGATTACTCGGTAGTAGATAGTCAGTCTAATACTCTAAATCTAAAAAATCTTACTTATACTGATAGGGAAAGAGAAGATAAAAGAGATTTATGATTACTCTACTATTATTATAGTTTAATTGAAACTCCGGTAAACCTATACCGGAGTTTTATCTATTTAATATTAGTTTTCGTATAATGAGTGGTATCTCATCATTATTTAATCCAGTATATTTAAAAATCAGCTTGTTTTCTTCACAAACGACTTTTTCTAATTTGTAATTTAAAGTTTTTGCATTCTTTTGAACCATATTTACCATACTTTCACTTTCAAATTCAAATAATAAATTTGTACCAGCTTTTGAGTCGATTACTCTTAAATTAGGTATATTTAAATTCTTTATTTCTTCAATTATGATTTCGTTCTTTCTACTATATTGTTTTTTTATTTTTCTAATATGTCTCTCGAAGTCACCATTTTTCATAAAACTTGCTAGAGCTAATTGTTCTATCTTAGATGCTGTTTGAGAGTACTTGAATTTTACTTGTTCAAATTTTTCTAGTAGAAGAGGTGGCAGAATCATATAACTTATTTTTAGTGAAGGAAATAAGACAGTGGAGAATGATCCTATATAAATTACGTTTTCACCATTGCTTAGTCCCTGAAGTGATGGTATGGGATTGCCACTATATCTTAGTATACTGTTATAGTCATCCTCTATTATATAGTTATAATTATCTTGAGCCCATTTTATTAACTCAAGTCTGTTATTTATTGACATAATATTTCCAGTTGGGTATTGATGTGAAGGACTTACATATACAACTTTCGCATTAGTTGTTTTTAAATTATTGATATTTAGCCCATTCGTTCCATTTTCTATTGGAATTGTTTTTATATTGTAACTATCTAATATATATTTAACCCTATCATATCCTGGGTACTCATAAGCAACTTTGTTCTCCGTGCCTATGATATTCAGTAGTATTCCTAATAGTTGTTGAATTCCAGCACCCACTATAACTTGGTTTTTATGTGCGTAAACGCCTCTATACTGTCTAGTGTAATTTATTATTTCCTCTCTCAACTTTTCTTCACCATTTACTGATGATGTGCTTAATAAATCTTTATTATTATCGGAAATAACTCGATTAAGTTCCTTTTGCCATATTCTAAAGTTAAAAGAAGTATCAGTGATTCCCGAATTCAAGTACTTTGGATCCTCAATTGAAAAGAACTTATTTTGTTTCTTACTTAGTATTAAATCCTTATCATCTATTTTAACAACGAAGAATCCACTTCTTTCTACTCCTTCAATATAACCCTCCATTAAGAGTTGATTATAAGCGTTTTCAATTGTCGTTTTACTTACACCAAGATCATCAACTAACCTTCTTATAGATGGTAACTTACTACCGGCAATGATGGTTCCATTTATTATATTATCTTTAATATAATTATATATTTGTAGATATAACTTTACCTTGCTACTCTTATCCAGGACTATTAGCATAAATCTGTACCCCTCAATTTCTAGTGATTTGTATATTTATATATATACACATCTTTATTATACTATACGCGAAGTATATTTAAAAGGAGAGGTTTCATGTCAAAAGAAATTACAACTAAGAGTCTAATGATGGGTGCTTTATTTATAGCTATAGTAACTTCATTAACATTTATTCAATTGTTTTCTGGTCCTAATGGGGGATTGGTCCATGCAGGATATATAGCATTATTTCCAATAGCTATAGTATTTGGTAAAAATTATGGTGCTATAGCAGGTGCATTCGGTATGGCGTTGTTTGATATTTTGTCAGGTTGGGCTTCTTGGGCACCGGCGACATTTGTTGTAGTTGGACTCGTTGGGTATTTTACTGGATTAATCGCTAGTGGTGGAGGCAACCAAAAAGTGAATTTATTAGCTTTAATAGTAGGTTCATTAATTTCAATATCAGGTTATTTTATTTATAATGCTTTTATCATGGGATTTGGAGTTGAATCAGCTCTAATTTCTGCAAGTGGAGATGCCTTTAAAGTATTGGTTAGTTCTATGGTAGTTATTATGATGATACCTTCAGTTATTAGAACTAAAAATCAAATTAGTTTATAAGTTCATAGTTTATAAAAAAAAGTACACGAATATCGTGTATTTTTTTTCACTGAAATAATTTTTGATCTCTTACAAATTCGACTTCTTTATGAAAAGGAGGGTTCTTTTCAATTAACAATTCTCTAGCGATCTCTAAATCATTTTTTGAGTAACCATTCTCTGTATTTAACTCTTTTTGATGGTCTTGAAATTCCTTCATATTAATCACCCCAATTATTGTATGATAATTAAATTGAAGATATACATTTTATATTAATAGAGTTTCTTTTTATAAATATCTATATTTTTTTTGCTGAAGAAGCAAATTTAAGTTAGAGCAAATGTGAATTCTATAATATACAAATAAAAATAACACTTGACACTTACAATTTTGAAATAATAGTTTTAAAACAAGTCAAACTTTAATATTTTTTTAGTATCTTAAAAAGAAATTTTGAGGGTCAAAACATTCTAAATTTAAAAGTAAAAAATCGCTATATATACATACTTTTTACATATTTGATTCGGTTGAAGAATTGAATTTTACTAACATATTTTACAAATCATTATATTGAAAACGCTTTACAATAAGTTAACAAAATGATAAGATGGTTTGAGGACGAACAATATATTAAATGTACCTAATGTTACCGTGCATATGTTTATTACTTTTTTTTAGGTTGCTTTTTTTATATTAAGAAATGATAAGGAGGATATATATGATAATGAATAATTCTAGTGCTGAAAAGTTTTTCTTCGAATCGTTCAGCACACTTAAAGAGACTAGTGAGTTTTTAGTTTCTAAAGGAAACGTAGCAATGATTAGTGCAGGATCAACTGATGTTTTAGTTCACACACAAAAAAGAGGTTTTCCGAATTACATTGTTAGTTTGAATCAGATTCAAGATTTAAATTATGTTAATGTTGATAAGAATGAGGTAAGAATTGGATCTTTGACAACATTAACAGAGATTAGTGAGTCTCAGATAATTATAGAAAAGTTTCCTGCATTGAGCAAAGCAGCAGGTCAGGTTGGATCTCCACAAATTAGAAATAGAGCAACAATCGCTGGTAATTTATGTAATGCATCTCCTGCAGCTGATACTGCACCTGCTTTGTTGGTATATGATGCTAAACTAAAAATATTTAATCAAGGTAATGAAAGAATTGTAGAATTATCTGAATTCTTTGTAGGACCAGGTAAAACAATTTTAGAGAATGGTGATATTGTTATTGAGATAATTTTACCAATTCAAAAGAAGAGCGTTAGCTCATTCGTTAAAATTGGAAAGAGAAAAGCCTTAGAGATTTCAATTATGAGTATGGCAATGAGTGTAGAAATTGAAAATAACATCATTAAATCAGCGAAAGTAGCTTGTGGATCGGTTGCTCCTAAACCTGTATTAATTAACAAAACAGCTAAGTCTTTAGTAGGTTTAGAAGTTAAGGATGAATTAGATTTAGTAAATGCAATTGAGATTATCAAAAAAGAAGTTACTCCTATTGATGATATTAGAGGAACTGCAAATTATCGTCTTCATATGTTAGGCGTTACATTAAAGAGAATGGTTTTAGAACTAGTAAGGAGTGAAGCTTAATGATGAAAAAACTAAATTTTGTAGTAAATAATAGAAAATATTCAATTGAAGTGGACCCAAGAAAAACTTTGTTGGATGTATTGAGAGAAGATTTGAAACTTACGGGTACAAAAAAAGGTTGTGGAAGTGGTGAATGTGGTGCTTGTACAGTCGTAATTGATGGACAAAATGTGAATTCTTGTATGGTATTTGCGCTAGATATGGAAGGAAAAGAAGTAATTACAATTGAAGGACTTGCTCCTAAAAGTGGTGAAATCCATCCGATACAACAGGCATTTGTTGACCATGGAGCTATTCAATGTGGATTTTGCTCTCCTGGTATGATTATGTCTACTTCAGCAATATTAGAAAAGCATGAAAAACCTACAGAAGAGCAAATTAGAGAAGGAATTTCTGGTAACTTATGTCGCTGTACTGGTTACGTTAAAATTGTAGACGCTATCCAATCGTTAGCGGAAAATAAGTAGAAGGAGGATTTGATATGAGTTTTTCAGTAGTAGGGAAAGATATTAAAAAAGTTGATGGTATAGCTAAGGCTAAAGGAGTAGCTAGATATATCGGTGATATAGAATTTCCAGGTATGTTATACGCTAAAATATTAAGAAGTCCCCATCCTCATGCAAAAGTATTAAGTGTTGATATAAGTGAAGCAGAAAAATTAGATGGTGTTCATGCAATTGTCACTCCTGAACATCAACCTAAGACACGTTACAATATGGCTGGGTTTCCACCAAACGCAGAAGAATTTCCTTTAATTGAAGATCAGTTAATACTAACTGATCATCCAATGTATGTTGGTGATCCAATATGTGCTGTTGCAGCAGATACTGAAGAAATTGCCGAAAATGCATGTAAATTAATAAAAGTAGAATATGAAATTTTACCTCATGTAATATTTGCTGAAGATGCGATGAAAGAGGATGCACCTAAGTTAAGAGAAGAAGGAAATGTAATGTTCGAAGCGCCAATAAAATTTGGTGATATTGATGCAGCCTTTGCTGAATCAGCATTAATAGTAAAAGAATCGTATTCTACACAAAAAGTTTATCAAGCAACTATTGAACCAACTAGTGGTTGTGTAGCAATGTGGGATGATTCCGGTAAATTAACTGTTTATTCTCCGACTCAAATGCCGCATTTAGCTCGAAAAATAATCGGAACAGCTTTAGATATGCGTCTTGGAGATATAAGACTTATTAAGCCTCATGTTGGTGGTGGATTTGGAGCTAGACTAGGGTTAGTTATTGAGCCTTTAACAGCTTTATTAGCAAAACATGCAGGTAGACCTGTAAAATTAATATATACACGTGAGGAAGCTATGGCATTTTCAGAACATAGACATCCGTGTAAAATGGATATGGAACTAGGATTCACCAAAGAAGGTAGAATTACTGGTATGAGATTTACAAATATTGTTGAAGGTGGAGCATACGCTACACATACGCCTTCAATTGCAGGAATTGTTGGTCCATGGGCATTTGGTATGTATAAAATGCAAGCAGTTGACTATTTAGGAAAGGCTGTACTTACAAACTCAATGTATAATGGAGCATATCGCGGTTATGGAAATCCACAAGCGAGTTGGGCTATTGAAAATACAATGGATATAGCTGCAGAAAAACTAGGGATAGATGATTTAGAAATAAGAAAAATTAATGGGTTCGGTGATGATGACATTTGGCCATGGAGTCAACTTCCGGTAGAAAGTTCAGGATTAAATGAATGTATCGATAAAGGTGCTGAAAGTATTGGATGGCATGAGAAACGAGGAAAAAAATTAGGTACATCAACAAAACCTCGTGGTATTGGTATGGCAGTAAGTTGCCATGTAAGTGGAGCAAAGCCTGGTTTATTAGAAATCAGTGGAGCATATGTTAAGATCAATGAAGATGGTACTGCTAACTTGATTATTGGTAATGCAGATATTGGTCAAGGTTCGACGACTGCATTAGCACAAATTTGTGCTGAAGAACTAGGTGTTAAGTTTGAGGATATAATTGTAGAAACTGATGCGGTAGATACTAATTATACGTTATTTGACATTGGATCACATGCAAGTCGACAAATGAACTCAGGTGGTAATGTAGTTGCAAAAGCAGCTAGAGAAGCAAAAGGAAAAATGTTAGAAGAAGCTGCTGTTATGCTGGATGTTAAGGCAGGGGATCTTGATGCTAAAGATGGAATCATTTTTGTAAAAGATAATCCAACTAAATCATTAACATACGGTGAAGTTTCTTTCGAAGCGCACTTCAAACCAGAGGGTACACAAATTTTCGGAACATCAAGTGAGAACCCAGAAGGAAATCCTCCTGTGTATGCAGCACAGTTTGCTGAAGTAGAAGTTGATACTGAAACTGGTGTTGTTTCTGTAATTAAATTTGTTGCAGCTCATGATACTGGTGTAGTAATTAACCCATTAAATACTACAGGTCAGATTGATGGTGGAGCTCATCATGGTATTGGATTTGCTTTAACAGAGGAATCAGTAGTAAATCCTGAAACTGGGTTATTAGAAAATAGAGACTTGGCAAACTATAAAATTTTAACTGCAATGGATATGCCTGAAGTAGTTTCAATTGCAGTAGAAACACCAGCAAAAACTTCGTCGCATGGACAAAAGAGTGTTGGAGAATCAGGATTAATCGCAACTGCGCCAGCTATTTCAAATGCAGTATACAATGCAATTGGGGTAAGAATCACAGACTTACCAATAACACCTGATAAAGTTTTAGCTGCATTAGCTAAAAAGTAATAAATTAAAGAGTCTGTTTTAACTACAGGCTTTTTATTTTAACTCATACATGAGGAAGAGGTAAATATGAAGTTAAAAACTATTAAAACTGTAGACGCTGTAGGACAAGTCTTATGTCACGATATTACTAAAATTGTTCCTAATGAGTTTAAGGGCAGACTATTTAAAAAAGGTCATATCGTTCGAGAAGAGGATATAGAAGTATTACTAAGTTTAGGTAAAGACATTCTATATGTATGGGAAGATATAGAAGGTCTAGTTCATGAAAACGATGCAGCGATAAGATTAAAGAATGTTATTAAAGGTAATAACTTAGATGTATCAGTTGTAAAAGAAGGAAAAATCAATTTAATTAGTAAGGTTGATGGACTTTTGAAAATAAATACTGATTTACTTTTTAAAATAAATATGATTGACGAAGTAATTGTAGCTACTAAACCAAACTTAATGTTTGTAAAAAAAGGTGATACAGTTGCTTCGACAAGAGTAATTCCATTATTAATTGATGAAAAAAAATTAATTGAAGTAGAAAATATTGTAGATGAGAAAGTAATAAATATATTACCATTAAAGACAAAGAAAGTAGCTATGGTTACAACAGGAAATGAGATTTTTTATGGAAGAATTAAAGATAAATTTAAGGAAATCTTATTACCTAAGCTTAGTGAGTATGGTTGTGAATTTATAGGTCAAACAATAGTACCTGATGATTTAGAAGAAGTAACAAAAGCAATTAAGAACCACTTAGAAGAAGGTGCAGAACTAATAATATGTACTGGAGGAATGAGTGTTGATCCATCTGATATAACTCCGCAAGGGATTATAAATACTGGAAGTAAGATAGTAACATATGGAATGCCAGTATTATCTGGATCAATGACTTTAATCGCATATAATGGAAATGTTCCAATCATAGGTTTACCAGCAGGAGTATTATTTGCTAAAAAATCAACAGTAGATGTAATATTACATAGATTACTATGTGATGATTTAATTACACGAGAAGAAGTAGCATTATATGGTAATGGTGGTTTATTATAGAATTTTTATCAAAAAAGCATCTAATGATGCTTTTTTTATATTAGAACCTTGTAAAATATTAGGAATCAATCTAATTTAGAATCAATGTTGTCAATTTTGTGTAAAACGCAAAAAAGTTATTGCGTTTTACACAATAATAGTATATTATAATAATGGAATGCAAAAAGTATGGATATAGAGTGCTAAACTTAAGAATATAAGTACTTGATAAAACAAGAAATCACGATATCTCATATGTGGAAATAATTAAAGGAGGAATGAATGAAAGAATTATTATTAAAAAGAAAATCTAAGTTTTTTCTTTATGTAGTAGCATGTTTTTTACCTATTATTAGTGATTTATTAAGAACTGGAGTATTTGCTTTATTCTTTGGGGCGATTGAGCAACAAGATAGATCATCCTTTGTTAGAATATGTATTTATGCGGGAATTTACGTTTTGGTAGGATTTTTTATCTATTTAGCTTCAAGGATGCTTAGAATTGGCTTTATGAGGGATGTAGTTTTAGAGATTAGAAAAAAAGCATTTAGAAAAATTATAAGAACCTCATACAAGGAATTTAGCAAGAAATCCAAGGATATGTACATATCAAATCTTGTTAATGACATTAATACTTTTGAGTCTGAATTTTTTGTAAACTTAATAAGATTTATTTATCATACAGGAACATATGTTATATCGTTATTAATAATTGCATACTTAGATTTATATTTAGCAGGGTTTTTATTTGTGTTTTCGATAATTATGTATTTCATAATAAATAAGTTTCAAAAGAAGACCATAAAGTTACAACAAGATGTATCAAGTCAGAATGAAGATTATACATTAAATATGGCCAATACATTTAATGGGTTAGAGATATTAAAACTGAATAATATTGAGGAAAAATTTTTAGATAAGAGTTATGGATTAATTGAAGAGTTAGAAGGAAAGAAATTTAAGTTTAGATTTTTTTCGCACTCTCAAAATAATTTTTCGAGTACAATGGGGAATTTAGTATTTCTCTTAACATTAACGTACTTATTAACTAGAATGAATATTGGTGATAGTAATCTAGGATTTGGTATAATAGCTTTCATTATACAAATATCAATAAATGTAGTGTTTTCTTTATCAGAAATCCTACCAAAAATCAATGTTATTAAATCATCTGAAGCAATCTATAACAAAATTACAAAACAAGATGAACAGGAGAAGAAAAGCCTTACAAGATCCAAAAGATTTATCTTTAATAATAAAATTGAGGTAAAAGATTTATATTTTAATCATGATGAAAAAGAAGTTTTAAAAGGAGTATCTTTTAACATCGAGAAAGGCAAAAAGTATTTAATTAAAGGTGCAAGCGGTGTTGGAAAATCTACTCTTATGAAGTTGTTATCATTAACATTTGATGACTATAAAGGACAGATCACGATTGATGGTTTAGATTATAAAGTAATTAATGAAAATTCATTTAATGAAAGTGTAGCTTTTGTGTATCAAGATGTTTTCTTATTTGAGGACACAATAAAGAATAACATTACTTTATTTAAGGATCTAGGTGAAGAAAGAGTAATAGACTCAGTAAACAAAGCGGGACTTAAGGATTTTGTTGATGAGAAAAAGGATGGTGTTTATAGTTTCATCACTGAGAATGGTAAGAATTTATCTGGAGGAGAACGCCAAAGAATTTCTATCGCGCGTGCAATAGTAAAAGATGCGGATATTCTATTTATTGATGAGGGAACATCGGCATTAAATGAAGAATTGGGAAGAGAAATTGAAAAAACGTTTTTATCTTTAGATAAGACAGTTATTTCTATCAGTCATCGTTATTATGAGGGAATCAGTGAGAGATATGATTACGTTATTGAAATAAAGAATGGGAAAATAGAAGTGTACGCTAGTAATGTTTATTTTGGGGAGGTAGTATATGTTTAGTAGAATAAGAAGTAATTTACCACTCTTCATAATGTTAGTTATATTCTTATTGGTATTAGGCGCATTGAATATCTTTTTACCTTTAGAAATTAAAACAATAGTTGATCTAACAATTAAGGGTAATACCAGTGAGTTCTGGAAACATGCAATTATAGTTGTATCATTGATTGTTATATTCTTCCCTACTCAATTACTTGTCAATTGGTCTGAGGGTCTATTTATAAAAAAATGCCTAAAATCAATGAAGGCTAATTATATTAAGAGAGTGTTTAATAAAAATATCAATGAGTTTCAAGCAGAGAATAATGCGAACTATTTATCAAGTTTAACAAACGATTTCAACTTAATCGAAAAAAATTATTTAGAGCCAATTATAGCTATTGTTAGTAGTGTAATATTTTTTGCTGCTGGGATTATTTTAATCTCAATTGTTAGTCCATATATATTATTAATGGCTGTTGGTTTAATAATTATTAACATTATTATCGCTAGTATTGCTTCAAAACCATTAAATGAAAATACTAAACAAAGAAGTGAGTTGTTCAATAAATATACATCTTATATAAAGGAAGTACTATCAGCATTCCATATTATTAAAACTAATAATCTGACTGACAAAGTAGAAAAAGACTTTAGTGAAACAAGTTACAAAGTGCAACAAAAAGGTTATACGATCGATAAGATACTATCTGTTGTATTTGCTATTCAAAATTTAAATTTTAATTTAACTTTCTTTGGCTTGATAATTGTTGTTGGAATTATGGCATTGAATGGAAATGTAACATTAGGTGGTGTTGTATTAATTGTACAAAGTACAGATAAGTTAGTGTGGCCAGTACAGCAGTTTTCTGAATCACTTCCTAAAGTGCTATCAGTTAAGTCGATCTTTAATAAGATTGATGAGAGTCTTATAAATAAAGTAGAGTATGCTGAAACCTTATCTTTTAATGGTTTCGAGGATGAAATTAAGTTTAGTGATGTAAACTTTAGCTATGAAGAAAACGAAATATTGAAAGATGTTAATTTCACCTTTAAGAAGAATAAGAAGTACTTGTTAGTGGGACCTAGTGGAGGAGGAAAATCTACTATTCTAAGATTACTAAGAAAGTATTTTAATCCTGGGAGTGGTAAAATAGTAATAGATGAAAAACCATTACTCGATATTAAGAAAGATCAATATTTCTCACATATTTCTAATATTGAACAACAAGTTTTCTTGTTTGAAGACACTATACGTAATAATTTAACACTTTATAAGGAATATTCGGATGAAGAAATCCTGGATGCCATTGAGAAAGCTGGGTTAACAGACTTTGTTCAAGGCTTACAAAGCGGGCTAGACTCGGTTGTGTATGACAATGGTAAAAATATATCAGGAGGAGAAAGAAGTCGTATAGCCATTGCTAGAGGACTAATTAGAAAAGCAGAAATAATTTTTCTAGATGAGGCTTTTGCAAGTTTAGATATTGAAAAAGCTAAAGGTATTGAAAAGAGTATTCTAAATCTGAATAATGTTACAATTATAAATGTGAGTCATGTTGTATTCAAAGAACATGAGAATTTGTATGATGAAGTATTAATTGTTAAAGATAAATCAATTTATTCTTAAATTATGATTAAACTAGGTTAATTTCAGTTAAATTAAATAAAGTAAATACCCCTAAAAGTGGAGATCAGTACTTTTAGGAGTATTTTACTTATATAGAGGAGAACCTTATTAATACAAATTGGTCTAATTATTAATTACCGGGTTGCATTACAGGGCGCCATTCTTGAGCTTCGCCCATAGTAATATTTTTTTCTTTTAGTGTTTCTATATTGATTAATACTATACTAGCCTTTCGAGTATTTTCCCTAGAGAAGATTAAATTCTTACCATCATTAGTCCAGGTAGGTACCCATTCATCGTGTTTATTGTTTGTTAAGATTCTTTTATTTGAACCATCAGCATCCATTATCGCTATATTCCAATATTCATTATATAATGTTGAGAATGCTAATTTGCTTCCGTCTGGAGAATACTCAGCTCTTGAACAATTTAAAGCTACTAGTTCAGGAGTTGGTATTTCAAAATCTTTTTTGTTAGGAATTTTAACTCTATACGTATCCTGAGTCTCATTGAAACTCGTAAATATAACATATTCATCATCTAAAGACCATGCTGGCCAAAAATCATCAGCTAGACCGGGTGTAATTTGTTTTTCATCTGTGCCATCAGAGTTTATTAAATAGATAGATCTTATATAATCTTTTGTTGATGCGTAAGCTATATAATTTCCATCATGCGACCATGATGCAGCCCTTTTAGATGTTCCTCCGTAAGTTAGTTGCTGTTTATTACTTCCATCTGCATCCATTGTGAAAAGTTGCTCTATTCTATCTACTAACGATGAGTAAAGAATTTTTTTTCCGTCTGGTGACCAAGATGGAACAACGTTATTTACATCATTATCGGTTAATTTAGTCAAATTAGATCCATCGATATTGACTGTATATATATTTCTTTTACCTTCAATATTTGAATCGAATACTATTTTCTTTTTTACAGGACGCCAATCAGGTCCCCAATCTGACGATGGATCAAAGGTAAGCTGTCTCATATCTTTACCTTCAGAATTCATTATATAAATGTCTGCAGGTTTAGCTGCTTCTAAGTCACAAGCTATCCACTTACTGTCAGGAGACCATACAGGAATCCATAATGTTCCCAGATCAGAGTTAGTTAGCTGTTCTCTATTTGTACCATCAGAATTCATTATGTTAATCTCATACGAACCATGATATAAAATCTTACTTCCATCAGGAGACCAATCAATATAGCCTGTTGGTTCACCTTCTATAATTGTTACTTCAGGATACTCATTACTACTATCAATATCCTCAACTTTGATCAGTCCAAGTTGTTGTCTAAATCCAACTTTTGTAGTGAAACCTATCCATTTACCATCTGGTGAAAATGTTGGAGCTTTATCATCGCTTGAGATGTCTGTTAATCTACGTTGATTAGATCCATCAGAATTCATTATATAGATTTCAGAATTTCCATCTCTACTTGATTCGAAAACTATTCTATCACCATCAGGAGACCAGTCTGGAAGGTGGTCTTCACCTTTAGAATTAGTTAATCTAGAAGGAGTGATTTCTTCGTCCATGACGTTAATTGTGTATAACTCTCTATTTCCATCCATCGTTGAGAAGAAAACAATTCGATTGCCATCAGGTGCCCAATCTCCATGTCCTTCAAAAGATGGTAAATCTAATAGTACTCTACAATTCGTTCCATCAGCGTTGATTAAGTAAAGATCTCTGTCTCCTCCACGCTCTGAAGTAAAAAGAATCTCACCATCAACATGAGCTGGTTTCTCTTCTACAATTTCTTGAATCGAATTGTCGGGTTGATTTTCAATATTAGTTTCAACTTCAGTTGGATTACTTTCTAGATTACAACCACTGACAGTTAGTAGAACTAGTAAGCAAACAATAAATTTCATTTTATTTCCCCCATTTATTTTTTTCAAAGTATGAAAAAGCTTCAATTGCTTCAACTACAAGCTCTGTAATCTGATTTTCAGTAAAAGCATTAGGATTCTGGTTCATGATTAATGCAAGTCCGTGCTTGAAAAGGGATAGTTTTTCATACATTATCTTTAGTGTCTCTATATCAAGTTGATCCATTTTATTTCCTCTTTTTACCATGGAAATTTCGAAATCCGGGTTCTCGAATCTTAATCTAAGGTTTTTACCCGATATGTAAAGATATTTAAATAAATTTCTTTCTTTCCTAGCGAATTCAACGTACCCTATACATAATCTTAAAAATGGATCTTCATTTTCATTTGATAATAGATAATCATTAACCATTATGTCATATATCTTTTTTGTAACAGCATTTTCCAATTCTTTAATTGATTTAAACTGGCTATAGATAGGTTGCGTAGAACAATTGATTTTTGCGGAGATTTTTCTTGTAGTAAAAGAATCTGTTCCTTCACTCTTTATCAAATCAATAGCTGCATCAATGATAGTATTTTTGTGTATTTGTGTTTTTCTAGGCATATTTTCTCCTTATATAACTATTGTAATATAACAAGCGTTATATTACAATAAGTTTTTTTATTTTTTATTTTTTTTTCAATCGTACTAATGAGAATGCTAAAGGTTACTCTTTATTTTTTTTCCGATAGTAGCTATATAAACTACGAACTGATTCTCACCATCAAGCCCCAGAATTCTATTTATTTCATTATCATCATATGCTGCAACTGCGCATACACCTGAGTCAATCGACTCAGCTGCTAAATATAAATTCTGGCAGACATGTCCAGCATCTAACAATGCATAACGGTAACTTCTTTCTTTATATCTCCATATTGTTTTATAAATATCTGCAACCCAAATGAACGCTACAGAACTTTTAGCAACAAAACTTTGTTTCAAGCAAGCATTTGCTATAATAACACTAATATTAGAGTTATCTGTCAGTTGTATTAGTTTATGCTTTGATGCAATATATCTATATAATCCCGACTCTAACTCTTTTACATTATTAATCAATAACACCGTTTCTAAAGGATGTCTTGCACCAGCAGAAGGAACGGTTCTTAATGTTATTTTGTATGTAGGCGTACGATTTATAATTTCTTTAACTCCCTGAGTACACCATAACAAATATGAAAGTTCTTGTAAGTTCAATGAGTTTTTACTATAATGTCTTACACTCCTTCGTTCTTCAATTAATTCCTTAATATTGGTGTTATTAAGGTTAATAAGAGCAGGATCTGGTAAATCAATCATAGTTTTAGATACGTCATAGGGCATATCAATAGAAGGAGATGCGATTCCTACTTCCTGATCTGAATCATATGTCGAATAATCATATTTAGTAAATTCAATAAATTTCTTTCCTATATTCTTCTCCATTGTATCACTCCTTTTTCTCTTAATTATATCATACCAAACTAGTGAATTTTCGTAAGTAATATTATGCTTATAAATAGTATTATTAATACTCTTTATCTATTAATTCTTAAAAAGATGTGTGTCATACCAATAACCAACCTTATTAAAGTATATAAGAAGTCATTTATCATTAGGAACTACTTGAGTTATAGAAGGTTACTAGGTATAATATCCCCATACGGGGGATATTAATTTGCTAGGAGGTTTGTGTGAGAAGAGTGAAGGAAATAATTTATGAGAAGAGATTTTTACTAGATAGAAATAAGATCAAAATCGTATTGGCGTTAGCTATACCTGCTATGATTGAAAATGTACTTCAAGTGTTTATTGGAGTGGTAGATACTTATTTTGTAAGTAAAATAGGAACTGAAGCAATAGCTGGTGTTGGTATTACAAATTTAATTATGAACGTTTATATCGCGTTTTTTATTGCGATAGGAGTTGGTACAACAGCGATAGTCGCGAGAAGTATTGGAACTGGTGATACAAGTTCTGCAAATAATTCTGTTAAGCAGTCGATGATAATTGCAATCATTATAGGTTTAATATCAGGGGTTATAAATTTGATTTTTTCCAAAAGATTATTTATGATTCTTAAGGCGGAACAAAATATCATTCAGTATGCTCTCCCATATTTTTTAATCGTAGCTGTTCCATCAGTGTTCTTAAGTGTAATGATGGTTCTTTCGAGCTCTCTACGCGGTGGAGGAGATACTAAAACGCCTATGAAGGTAGGCCTAATTGCGAACATAATTAACGCAGTGCTAGATTATGTATTGATTTTTGGGATACTAGGGTTTAGCGGAATAGGAATTGTAGGTGCCGCCTTAGCTACCACGGTATCTAGAGTCGTAGGAGTAATTATTTTACTAGTAAAACTTAATAATAAGAGAACTAAGTTAACAGTTAAATTATTCAGTAAGTGGAAAATAGACTTAAAGGCTATGAAGTCTATAATAAGGATAGGATTACCAGCGGGAATTGAAAAACTTATTATGAGGTTTGGTCAATTGGTATATAGTGGTATGATTATAAAAATAGGAACAAGCGCTTATGCAGCTCACAATATAGCTGGTACTATAGAGAGTTTTTCATATTTACCTGGCTTTGGATTCGCAATTGCTGCATCTACATTAGTTGGGCAAAATCTAGGAGCAAAAAAATCTAAAGACGCACAAGAATATGCTTTGATATCAAATGTTCTCTCTACTGTTTTCATGATGGCAGTTGGAGTTATTTTTTATGTTTTTGCACCTTTTTTAGCAGGAATTTTCACGAAGGATGAAGAAGTATTAATTCTAGTTGTTAGTGTTTTAAGAATAATAGCATTACTGCAGCCGTTTTTAAGTATAACTTTTGTAATAACATCAGCCCTACAGGGAGCTGGAGATACAAAATTCCCTATGTATTCTACTTTAATAGGAATTTGGGGTGTTAGGGTAATTGGAGTATATCTATTGGGAATTGTACTAGAGATGGGATTGGTAGGAGTTTGGATTGCTTATGGATTTGATATTTTTATAAGGGGAATAATTCTAATGAGTAGATTTTTAAATGGAAAATGGAAGGAAATTCGTATTGAAACATAAGGTTAAGGAGGATTTTATATGTCAGATCACCCACATTGGAAGCAGATTGTCAATAGAATGGCAAGGATAGTAGGTCATGCAAATGCCGTGAAAAGAATGTGTGAAGAGAAAAAGGAATGTACTGAGATTCTTATACAAATTGCTGCAGTAAGAGCTGCTCTAAATAATGTAGGAAAATTAATTTTAGAAGATCACATTAATCATTGTGTAATAGAGGCAGTTGAAAATAATGACAAATTAGCTCTTGATAATCTTCAAGACGCGATTAATAAGTTTATCAAATAGTTAAAGTCTTGCTAGATGAATTTTATAAGATAACAAAAAAGAGGAAACATTTATGCTTCCTCTCTTTATTAACATATTTCTCCAGAAATGTAATCAATATCTAATTTGTATTTCTCACATGCAATAATTGCAGCTTTTATGCCTTCTAGAAGAGTTTCAATGGAAAAAGAAGCGATATTTCTTTTGTTCACCACTTGTTCATGTAAGTAGGGGATATGGATAAACCCTGCCCGAATATTTAAATTGTTTTTATTTATGTAATTTAATACACCATACATTAAGTTATTACATACATAAGTTCCAGCGGTATTTGAAATTGAAGCAGGAACACCGATATTATTAATTTCTTTTACAATTCCCCTAATTGGTAATGTTGAAAAATACGCAGCAGGTCCATTATTATCGATGGGAATATTTTTAGGTTGATTAGATTCATTATCAGAGATTGATGCATCGTTAATGTTAATGGCTATTCTTTCTGGTGTGATAGAGTATCTTCCACCTGCTTGACCGATATTGATAATTACATCAGGCTCGATCTCTTTGATTTTACCGGTTGTTACGCTTATAGCTTTTTGGAAAACTGTTGGAACTTCCAATTTAAAAATCTGAATATTTTCTATTTTATTAGGTAATTTCTTAATCACTTCAAATGCTGGATTAATACTTTCTCCCCCAAAAGGGTCAAAGCCTGTAACTAGTACTTTCATTGGTTTCACCTCGCTTTATATTTTAAATAGAAATATAATAAAGTGCAAGGTTTAGATTAGATATTGGTTTCTTTACATAAATTTTTTGGAATAATTCTAAACGGTTTCTATTGTGTAACCATTTTTCATAATTTTATGAAGACTAAGTAAATAAAATTATTAGAATATCGTTTTTTAAGCATAATAAACTATGCTATAATATTCATTGTAAAAATCTTTAGGTCTAAAGGAGTAATAAATATGTTTAAGAATATCGAAGAAATGATTAATTATTGTGAGAACGAGAGAGTTGAAATAATTGATCTTAAAGTTGTTGATATGAAAGGAAGATGGCATAGACTCTCTATTACTAACAAAAAATTAACTAATGAGATTATGAAAAAAGGAATAGGATTTGATGGATCAAGTTACGGTTTTCTTACTGTAGAAAAATCGGATATGGTTATGATTCCTGATGTTGAGTCTGCTTACATTGATTGTCATAAGGAACATAAAACAATTGTTTGTATTGCTAACGTTTATGTAATCAACGGACAAGATTTAATTCGTTTTGAAGATGACCCGAGATTTATAGCCGAGAAGGCTGAAAAATTTATGATTGAAAATGATATTGCAGATACTTGTTTACTCGGTCCAGAATTTGAGTTTTTCGTGCTAGATCATGTTTCATTTAGAAATACAAATCAACACATGGAAGTTAAATTAAATTCAGAGCAAGCAAATTGGAATATGGATGATGACTCTAAACAAAATATTGGTTTCAAAGTTCCTCATCAAGGTGGTTACCATTTAGATTCTCCATTTGATCATAGTTATGAGTTTAGAACTGAAGTTGCGCTTCAAGCTGAGAAAATCAATATTCCGATTAAGTATCACCATTCAGAGAACGGTGGTCCAGGTCAAGTAGAAATAGAAGTTAACTTTGCAGGCATCAAAGAAATGGGAGACCGTTCATTAAAACTAAAAAATTTACTAAATTTAACTGCTGTTAAAATGCATAAGACCGTTACTTTCATGCCTAAACCTTTTGTTGATGAGTGTGGGAGTGGTCTTCATGTTCACATTCAATTGACAAAAAACGGTGAATATATCATGTATGATAAGGATGGGTATTCAGGTTTATCTGAATTAGCACACTATGCGATTGGTGGTATTTTAAAACACGCTAAAGCTATCACTGCTATAACAAATCCTTCAACTAATTCATATAAAAGGTTAGTGCCAGGGTATGAAGCACCCGTGACGATAGGTTTTGCAACTGCTAATAGAAGTGCTGTAATTAGAATTCCGGGTTACACTATTACTGCTGATGAAAAACGTTTCGAGTTACGTAGTCCAGATGCAACTGCAAATCCCTACTTAGCATATTCAGCTATTATGATGGCTGCATTTGATGGAATTATTAACAAGATTGATCCTGTTAAAGAAGGCTTTGGACCATATGATTTCAATTTATACACTTTAACAGAAGAAGAACAAAAGAGCATTGATAGTTTACCAACTACACTTCTTGAGGCTGCTAAAGCACTAGAAGATGATCATGAATTCTTACTTGCTGGAGGGGTGTTTACTGAAAATATCATCAAAAATCATATTACTAGAATTAAGAATGAGTTTTATTTAGTAAATAAATTGCCTCACCCAGTTGAATTTGAACTTTATTACAATTTATAAATATTTTAGAGTATTCGAGTTTTTGAATGCTCTTTTTTCTTGATTAAACAATTTATTTATTATATCTTAATTTTTTGTGTGATATAATTTTTTAGAGGTGTTTGTATGAGAGATGAATTGAAGTATTTAATAATGTTAAGTAAAAATTTTCCGACAATACAAAGTGCATATACGGAAATTATAAACTTGAATGCAATCTTGAACTTACCTAAGGGAACAGAGCATTTTATAACAGATTTGCATGGTGCTTATGATGCGTTTTCTCATTTCGTTAAAAATGGTTCTGGTGTAATCTCGGCTAAGATAGATGATGTTTATGGTAATGATTTGAGTGGGCAAGATAAGAGAAGATTAGCAATTTTAATTATATATCCTGAATTAATGATTGAAAAATATAATAATTTACTAAACTTAGAAGAGTTTAACAATTTTGTACGACAAAATCTTGTACATTTAATTGATATTTGTAGACATGTATCAACTAAGTATACAAAAAGTAAAGTAAGAAAAGCTTTACCTAAAGAATTCGCTTATATAATAGAAGAATTATTATATGAATCATCAAAGGAGAATAAGCAGTATTACTATAAATCAATAATTAATAAGATGATAGAACTAGATAGGGGAGTTTATTTTATATATGCTCTTTCTAAGGTTATTCAAAGATTGACTATTGATCATTTACACATAGTTGGTGATATATTTGATAGAGGTCCGCATCCGGAAAAGATTATTGATTCATTGATTGGGTATCACAAAGTAGATATTCAATGGGGAAACCATGATATTTTATGGATGGGAGCTGCATCTGGAAGTGAGTTATGTATTGCTAATGTTATAAGAGTCACAGCTCGCTATAATTATCTAAATGTACTAAACGATGGTTATGGAATAAACCTACTTCCTTTAGTTAAACTTGCTCAGAAGTATTATTTAAAAGATTACAACAATTTCTACCCTAAGAGTGAAATTCAAAGTGACGATTTAGATTTAGTAGCTAAGATTCATAAGGCTATTAGCATTATTCAATTTAAACTAGAATATGACGTTTTTAAACGAAATCCTGAATTTAAACTAGAATCAAGATTATTGCTTGATAAAATAAATTATGATGATTATACAATCAAAATTAATGGAGTAACTCATAAGTTAAATTCTAAAGATTTTCCAACAATTAATCCTAATAAACCATTTGAATTGAACGAAGAAGAATTAGATGTAGTAAATAAACTTAAAATTGGATTTATGAAAAATGAAAAGCTGAACAAACACACCAAATTCTTATTCAGTAATGGCTCAATGTATAAGATACACAATGGGAATTTCTTGATACATGGTTGTATTCCATTAGATGCAGATGGTAGTTTATCATTACTTAGAATTGATGGTAAAAACCATATGGGAAGATCATTGTTGGATAAGTTGGAAGAAAAGATCAAATCAGCATATTTTGATAATTCTGCTGATCATCGTAATGATTATTTTGTTTATTTATGGCAAGGATTTGCATCTCCATTATTTGGAAAAAGCGAAATGAAAACTTTTGAAAGATATTTTATTGATGATGACTCAACATGGGTTGAGGAAAACAACTCATATTTCAACTTAAGAGAAGAGGAATATATTTTAGAAAATATATTTCAAGAATTCGACTTAGATTTTGATAAATCTAAGATAGTTAATGGACACATCCCAATAAAGACTTTAAGCGGTGAGTCGCCTATCAAAGCTAATGGGAAAATATATTCCATTGATGGTGGTTTGTCAAAACCTATCTCTAAAAAAACCGGTATAGGCGGATATACTTTGAGGTATAATTCCTATGGCTTAGTACTTGTAGCCCATCAAAGTTTCAGTTCAATTAAGGAAATAATCGATAAAGAAAATGATATCATTTCAAATGTTACATTTGTTGAGGATAGTACCCAAAGACAATATATAAAAGATACTGACATAGGGATGAAAATAAAAAATCAAATCTTTGACCTGGAAAGATTAGTGAAACAATATAAGTTAGGAAATATTATTGAAAGAGATTATGAAAAATCATAGTCTCTTTTAAATTATATTTATGTTATTTAAATGATCTTACAAGATCCATATCTTTATCACCCCTACCAGAGATGCTTATGATAACAACATCAGTCTCTTTAAGACCAGGAACTATTTTTAAAGCATGGGCTACTGCGTGAGAGCTCTCAATGGCAGGAATAATTCCCTCGGTTTTTGATAAGTATTTAAAAGCATTTATTGCCTCTTTATCTGTCACAGAAACATATTCAGCAAGCTCTATTTCCTTTAAATATGCATGTTCAGGTCCAACTCCAGGATAATCTAGTCCTGCAGATATTGAATACACTGGAGAAACTTCTCCCTTAGAATCTTGCACATAAATAGTGTTCATTCCATGAATTATCCCTTTTTTCCCCATTGCCATTGTCGCCGCATGTAAATCAGTGTCTAACCCTTTACCTGCTCCTTCAACACCTATTAGCTTTACTCCCTTATTTAGTAGAGGGTAGAATAGACCAATTGCATTAGAGCCGCCTCCTACACAAGCAATTGCATAATCTACTTTATCTTCTACCTCTAGTATCTGTTTATGTGTTTCTTGACCAATTACTTTTTGAAATTCCCTAACCATTGTTGGGTATGGATGGGGACCTACAGCAGATCCAAGAAGATAGAAAGTATCATCAATTCTTTTTACCCACTCACCTATTGCATAATCCACCGCATCGCTTAGTGTTTTGGTACCAGTTTTAACAGCGGTTACTTTAGCACCTAGCATTTCCATTTTGTACACATTCAATTCTTGTCTCTCAATATCTTCTTGCCCCATAAAGATTTCGCATTCCATACCAAACATTGCTGCTGCGGTTGCGGTAGCAACACCGTGTTGACCTGCACCGGTTTCTGCTATAATCTTATTTTTACCCATTCGTAAGGCTATCAAAATCTGACCTATACAATTATTTATTTTATGTGCCCCTGTATGATTGAGATCTTCTCTTTTTAGATATACTTTTGCGCCCTTCAAGTCTTCGGTCATATTTTTAGCAAAGTATAGACTACTAGGTCTACCCACATAGTTTTTTAGATAGTATTTATACTTAGAAATGAACAAAGGGTCCTCTATTGCTTCTACAAAATATTTTTCTAATTGATTTAATGCATTTACAACTACTTCCGGGACATATTGTCCTCCAAAATTACCAAATTGATGTTTCATAATATCCTCCTTATAAATAAAAAATCCCCTTGCTTTACGCAAGAGGACGAATATATCCGTGGTGCCACCTCATTTTAATAAACAAAAAAGTTTATACTTCAGGTACTACATACCCTATCTCTATAACGGGAGCTCCCGTGGTTGACTACTTGTCGCCAACCCTCTCAAGAATCCATTCAATAAACATATTTTGCTAGTTCACACCAACCACTAACTCTCTTAAAAAATACTATTTATTTACTACTTTCTATCAACGATTTTAATTATTATAACAATTTTTGCTTTTTTGTCAAATAAAAGCTTAAAAAAGTAGATAATGTATGGAAAAAATATTATTTATTGAAATAAATTTAAATAAGTGCAAAATAATAATATATATGATATAGTTGATGTCTAAAGCTAACGAATTTTAATTCTCAATACTTGGAATTAAACTGTTAGTATAAAAGGAGAATAAAATGAAGTTTACCGATTTAAATTTAAGTAAAGAAATAAAGAAAGCGATAGATGACTTAGGATATTCTATCCCAACAGATATACAAAAGAATGCTATACCAGTACTACTAGAAGGATTTGATTGTCTGGGACAGGCCCAAACTGGTACTGGTAAAACTGCAGCATTTGGAATTCCAATTATCGAAAAGTGTTCTCAAAAAAACGCTGGTGTCGAAGCACTTATTATGGCTCCAACGCGTGAATTGGTTGTACAGATAGTAGACGCTTTAAGAGATTTTAGTTCTTATAAGAAACTGAGAATTGCTACTATAATAGGTGGAGTTGCTTACTCAAGACAATTGGCTATGTTAAAGAATAATCCGAACATCATAGTAGCTACTCCAGGTAGAATTATTGATCATTTAGAAAATAAAAAGATTAATTTAAATAGTTTAAAAATGTTTTGTATCGATGAGGCAGATGAAATGTTGAAAGTTGGTTTCAAAGAAGAAATTGATAAGATAATTTCTTATTTGCCAAAGAAAAAACAATCAATGCTGTTTAGTGCAACTTTAGATAAGGATGTAAGGAAAATAGCTGAAAAAGCAATGAACTCGCCCAAAGAGATATTAGTGAGTAGTGGTTTGGCTACAGTAGAAACAGTTGAACAATTTGCAGTTATAGTTGATGAGAAAGATAAACTTAAAATTTTAACAAATATTTTAGATATTAAGTCAGGAGAAAAAAGTTTAGTATTTGGTAGAACGAAAAAGAGAGCCGATGAATTGGCAACTGCATTAAATTCATTAGGATATAGTTCTAGAGCATTGCATGGTGATTTGAATCAAAGACAGAGACTACATGTTGTAAACGAATTTAGGATGGGGGGATTTGATATTCTCGTAGCTACTGATGTTGCAGCAAGAGGTATTGATATTAGTGGAATCAAGTATGTGTATAATTTTGATTTACCACAAGAAGTTGAATACTATGTCCACCGAATAGGTAGAACTGGTCGAGCTAATGAAAAAGGAGTAAGTTTTTCATTTATAAAGCAAAATGAAATGCCTCACTTAAAGAGAATTGAAAAGGAGACAAATACGAAAATCAAACTAGTACTGCCACCAACTAGAGAAGAACTGCACATCTCGCAACAATCTGTAGCGATTGATAAAATAGTTGATGGAGTAGACTTAGGAATGAAAAGATTAAAGCGTCATATTGGAGTTGCCAAAAAATTAATTGAAAAGTATGGTGGAGAAGTGGCTCTTGCAGCCGCCGTTGAAGTACTAATAGATAGAAAATCAATAGAGCTTCCAGAATTAAGTAAAGAACCATCTGTTAAAATTAAAAGCAATAATTCAAGGTCAAACCGTGGTGGTTCTAGAAAAAGAAAAGTAAATGATAGATCTTATTATAAGAGAAAACCTAGCAGAAGAAATTGATGATTTTCTAGACTCTAAATAGATGAAAGGAAAATATAATGAGTAAAATTCTTATACTGTATTATTCGTTTGAGGGAAGTACAAGAGAAATTGCTGAATCCATTTCAAAGGTATTAAAATCTGATCTAATGGAAGTGAAACCAGTTGAGGAATTAAAATCAAAGGGATTTTCGAAATTTATTTGGGGTGGTTATCAAGTAGTGACAGGGAAAAAGCCTGAACTTATTCCATTAAGTAAAAATCTTGATGATTACGATACAGTTTTCATCGGTACACCTATATGGGCTGGAACTTATGCTCCTCCGATTAAATCACTAATAGAAGATTACATTGAAGGTAAAAAAGTTGCATATTTCTATTGTCATGAAGGTGGTCATAAGAAAGCAATCGAAAAAGCAAAACAAGCAATCGAAAAAAAGAATGCTTTCATCGGGGCAAAAGGATTCATGAATCCAAAAAAGAATTTAGAATTATCTTCAGAAGAAGCTAAAAATTGGGCTAAACTAGTTTTAACAAAGACTATAGATTTATAGTCTTTTTCTTTTATATCTTTGTTATGTAATAATTAAGTTAAGAGTTAAGTTTAACAACTATGATATAATTATTATAGTATGTAAAGAGGGGGAAAATAAAATTATATTTTATTAAAATAGTATGAAAAATTTTCTAGATAAGATAACAGACTTTGTTTTGACCATATTAAAGCCTTTTCTAAGATTAGCCGTTAGACTTACTTTTGACATTGAGACATCAGGATATAAAATAAATAAGAAGAGAGAGCCATTCATTTTAATAGGAAACCATGTAACAACTTGGGATGCATTTATTGTTTCATATGATATTAATTATCCAATACGTTTTCTAGCAACCGAGATTTCCTTTTTGGATTTTGGTAAAAGAATTACTATGGGATGGTTAGCAAGGACAATAAAAAAAAGAGTTGGTAAATCAGATACTTTGGCAATGAGACAGATGCTCAGCTATATAGAGAAAGGATATGCAATAGGTTTTTTTCCAGAAGGTGACGACACTTTTGATGGTGAAACATTAGATATTTACTCTAATACTGGTCGATTTCTAAAACTATGCAATCTAGATATTATACTAGTTAAGTCTAAAGGAACCCATTTGCATAATCCTAGATGGGCTGATAACCACGCTAAAAGAAAAAAAATCTTTACGGAAACTGAAATATTACTAACTAAAGAAGACTTAAAGAGTTTATCAGCAGAAGAAGTTAAACTTAAAGTTGAAAAAGCAATTTATCATAATGATTACGAATGGCAAAGACAGAATATGATTAATTACGCTAGAAAAAATAAAGCAGAGGGTATTGAAAGACTTATTTATTATTGTAATAAATGTGGTAGTGTTCTATCCGTTTTCGGGAATGGTAGTAATATCGAATGTAGAAAATGTGGTGTGATAGGTAGAATAAATGATTATGGATTTATAGAAGATAATAAATTTGACAACTTAGTTGATTATAATAAGGATCAATATAAACACATTGAAGAAGTAATAAAAAGTGAATTTTCTTTCGACATTACATTAAACATTATTGATTTTAAAAAAGTTAAAAATATTAAGCAGGGTAAATATAAATTAAAGTATAAAGATAAAGAGTTATTATTATATGGAGAAAAAGATTTTATTTTTAAATTTGAGAATATCAAGTATCCAACTAAAACAATGAAGAATAGTTTCTCTTTTGATTATGATGAGATTTCATATAACATTACAGATTGTAGACACATAAATGTATTATACGAAATTAACAGATATCTTAATGGTAGTTATAAATAAGATTAATAGAAAAAACTCTCTTTTAAGAGCTTAAACTTAATAGAAATAAACATTACTAAGTTTTATTTTTAAAATATTCTTTTGTTGCATTATATCCTTGCTGATATAAGAACTTATATTTTTCATCATTTAGGGAAATATCAAAGTCAGTAGATGAGACTTCTTTTGTATCGATTTGAATTGATCTAAGTACATCTACCAGATTGTTTTTATATAAGTCTTGTTGAACTTTCATTAATGATTTAACGAGATTTTCTATATAGTCAAGAATGTTAGTAATCTCTTCATAAACATATTTGCTTTTGAACCTTATACCAAGTGTTTGCATATTTACACCATCAATAATAATGTCATTAAATATTCTTGAATCAAACATATTTATAGGATACATTGTCATTACTCCACCATCTGAGAATATATGCGTTTGTTCTTCATTGTCAATTGTCTTATTAATCCTTATCGATTCGAAAAAAAGTGGAATTGACATAGAAATTCTAACAGCTTCAGCTACTTCCATATCTGGTGTTGTTTCATATGAGAAAATTCTTGAAGAATTAGTTGATATATCAGTTCCAGTAATATATAAGTCTAGAAATTTTCTTTCATCTTTATGTATGCTTTTATTTTTGAAGTCTCTAAATGTATATGGTGGCTGTTTTTTATTAGGGTCAAATTGTATTTCAATCTGCTCTTTTATCCAATCATAGAAATATTCACTAGAATACCATCCAAAATCTTTTGTTAGTCTATAAATACCATCGATGTCCCCAATTATTCTTTCTAGTTCGTTTTTAAGTACTGATGGTATCTTTTTTAGATTTTTATGTGTATTAGTTCCAGGGAATTTTCTGTAATCTAGTGAATCAGCAATATTTTTCATTTCTTTAAATGGTAAAGCGAAACTAACTATGCACGCAGTAATTGCACCAGCAGATGTGCCTGCTACTCTCTTTACACTTTGAAGTAATCCGTTACTATATAAATAGTCTAGAACCCCTAAATATGCAATTCCGAGTACTCCTCCACCTGAAAATGCTAAATTCTTGATGCCGTAGTAATAATTCATAACACACCTCGACTTTAAAGTCATTTAATGAATGCCTTTAAATGGTTTACTACATTATACGAAAATTGTTTGCTTATATGATTTTTATAATCATACTGTTAATAAAATTTTGAAGTACTCCAATGATTATATGATTGAATTAAAAGAGTTATAAATAAATAGATTTTTAAGAAAGGAAAAATGATGGGTTGTCCATCTAAAAATTAAAAATGGAAGTTAATAAAATTGTGTCTGCTCCTAAGAAACCGGTTGAGGATGGTAAATTTATTTTTGGAATTTATAACACCCCTTTTGAGGAAGTGAATATGCTTGATGCAAAAAAAATATGGAAGTTCCCTGTACCTAAATTTATTAAGCAGTTGAGACTTGCAGAATGGGAAGCCTTTCAGTTGTGGGATGGACACTTTTTCATAATGTGTGTTGTAGGAGTGAGTCATATCGCGAGAAACGCAATTACAGAAATTTTTGTATATGATAATAATAAAGAAACAATTATATTTAAAGATTTTGGACTTCACAAGAAGTCACTGCTTAAAAGAGAAAACGCACTAATATCATCTGAAGTTAACCTTAAAACAGATAAAGTGGACTATAGAATAATAAACGACTTAGGAAATTCTAATACTATATCTGTGGAAGTAAAATGTGAAGATTTCGAAATTTACTTTACTGGTAATCACCAGACTGCAATACCACTTTGTTATTGTATGCCGTTTGCAAAAAATAGAGGTCTATATTCTCATAAAAACTATGTAGAGGCAAGTGGTTATATGAAAATTGGGGATGAAATGATAAATTTCACTAAAGATGCAAGGATGAATATCGATGATCATAAAGGATATTATCCGTTTAGAAACTCATATGATTGGGTGACAACAAGTACAAAAATTGATGACGATTTCATTGGACTAAATCTTACCAAAAATCAAATTTTAAACCCTGAAAAAAACAATGAAAATGTAATATGGGTTAACGGAAAAACCGGTAAGAAGTTGAAAATTGATAAAATGGGTTAAGAAGTTGAAAAATTTAAATGGAAGATTAAGGATAAAATGGGACTGATTGATTTATCATTTTATCCTACAAAGCATGATATTGGTTTTTATGTAAAAAAGTTATTTGGCTTTTTTATTATTAATTATTATACACCTATTGGTCACTTATCTGGGACAGTAGAAGTGTCCGGTAAGAAGTTGAAATTTGATAATGCAATCGCTGTAGGTGAAAGAAGAATTGGAAGAATTTAGTTATATAGTTACTTATTACTCAATAATATATCTAAAAGATAATTACTTTTAGATTTTTTTTGTAATTAGTATTAAAAAAGTATATTGAGTTAAAATTCACTCAAACTATACTAGACTAAATTTTAAGGAGGAATTAAATGAACCATAATAAAGACTCGAAAAACAAAAATAAGGCAGGTAAGAGACAATCACCAATTGGTAACAGAATTCAAAATCAAAACAATAGGAATGAAGATTTTCTTCAAGAAGAGTTCGCTGAAGAAATGGTAGAACAACAAAGCGAGACATCTCAAGAAAAAGCAAACCTAATTGGTAGAAATGAGAGAACAGGTAATATAAATTCTTACGAAAGAAATGAGAAAAATAGACAAAAGCGTTAACTAATATCAGTACTGTGAATAATTCACAGTACTTTTTTAAAATGAAAAATTAGAAAATAATACTATAAGTAATCACAAATAATATTTGAAAAATTGTAGAAAATATAAAGTACGAAAATGAATATTGGAATGATGATATGAAATATAAGATTACATTAATAGTTTTACTACTTTCAATTGTTATTATGAAAAGTAGTATTGAAATTCACACTGTAGAGCAAGAAACTGAAGATAGAAAAGCCATTTACGAACTCTATTCAAAATATACAGAAATTCCTTGGTATCTAATTGGCGCTATTGATCAATATGAACGAAATACTAAGGCATTTAAAAGTTATTGTCCAAAAGAAGATGAATTGATCTCAATTTGCATTGACCCTATAATTTGGCAAGGAAGGGATAACCCATTTGATAATGATAATAATCCTATGACAATCAGTATGTTTTTTGGAATTGGGTTAGATGGAAATAGTGATGGTTTTGCAGATAGATTAAATCCTTATGATCGTTTAATTACATTGTTAAGTTATTTAACTATGAATGGTAAAAACAGTGATGATATAAGAAATAGTTTAATTGATTATTATGAAAATGAAGAAGGCGTTAGAATAATCTATGAAATAGCAGGACTGTTCCAAGAGTTCGAAATAATTGACCTATCAAAAAGAGTATTTCCAATTCCTAAATATTATGATTCAGCTTATACTAATGGATTTGGTGCAGGAAGATCTTATGGAGGAAGAAGATCTCATGAAGGGATAGATATATTTGCTCATTACGGGACACCAGTTTTATCTACATCTTACGGTGTTGTTGAGAAAATTGGGTGGAATAGATATGGTGGTTATCGAATCGGTATTAGAGACTATTATAACACTTACCAGTATTATGCTCACCTACAAGGATACAAAAAAGGCCTTAAAGAAGGAGATTATGTTAAGCCTGGAGATGTGATCGGTTTTGTTGGTTCAACTGGTTATGGGAAGGAAGGTACTAGTGGTAGATTTGCTCCTCATTTACATTTTGGATTATATAAATATGATGGTAAAAGAGAGTGGTCATTTAATCCCTACAATTTTATAAGAAAGTGGGAGCGAATTAGTTTAAGATAATATAAAATAAAGCTAATTAAAAAATAGCTTTATTTTTCAAGTAGTATCGCTGGTCGTTTATATAATAATGTCCTTTATACTCTTCACTCATACCAAATTATAATATTAAATCCTAATAAAATATGTCTTGACATGGCGTTTATATTTAACAATTTTCACATTTTTGCATAGAATAATGAAAACGCTTTCTTAAAGGATTTTTCAAGTTTAAGAGGCAATGATTTGGTGTTTGATTTACATCAAATCCTAGTAGTTCATTACAATTTTTCAAAGGAGGAGGGGGAATATGAAATGCATTAAATGTGGAAGTGAAAACTTAGCTCCGGGAGACTTTATGTATGAATGTAGAGAATGTGGATTCGAGTGGATTAGTTCTGATAAAGAAGAGATTTTAGTAGATAAATCAGAACTAAGCGCTCATATGGAGAAATAATCTTTTCCTATTCACTCCAACTTGGAGTGATTTTTTTTGAGTTTCAAAGATTATTAAAGGAGAAAGATAGAATGTTAAAGTAGTTCTATCTAAAGAATGGTATACTTTAGTATAGGTACAATAGTATTTAAATATTTTTATTTAGAATCAATAACAGTGGGGAGATTTAATGAGAAAGTATGTAGAATTAATTTATAGGTTTAAGAAACCTTTCATATTTATTTTTGTTTTGTTAAATGTAATTTCAATTGTGGGAGTCACTCAAATTGAATTAAGTTCAGATTTTACCATTTTTATGCCGAATAACTCACCTCATAATGACACTTTAGAAGCAATGAATGAGAGGTTTGATAGTAGCAGTCAATTGATTATGATGCTTGATTATAAAGAACTTGATGAGTCTGTTATGGAAGAAATCAGTGAATTTCGATACTTTATCGATAATTTTGAGGACTTTGAATATGTTAATGGAATAAATCCTGAAGACTTTCAAGACACAAATGTTTTTTGGGAGTCTATTAATCGTTTAGGTGATAACTCACCAGTAGTTTTCGAGGATGATACTTATCATTTTACTTTTGTTGGGTTTCCAAGTGAAGGATTTGATAGAGATTCGATTAATGAGATTAAGTCTTATCTGAAGGATAATGATATAGATTATGCAATTAGTGGTGATATTTATTCTGAAACTGAGATTATTGAATACATCCTAACTATATTACTTATTTTTCCGCCAGTTGCTTTGTTACTTGTATTAGTAGTTTTTAGATCACAAATGAAATCACTCAAGGCTACGATGATGAGCGTACTTCCAGCTGGTATAGGTACATTATGGACGATGGGCTTATTAGGGTTTATAGGTGAGGAATTGTCAATTATATCAGTCTTAGCTCCGGTGTTTACAATAGTTATAGGTAGTGCTGATGGTCTTCATTTTATGTCTCATATCTTGGAAGTAGAAGAAGAAGGGTATAAGAGGTTCGACTCTATCGTACACACATTGAAGATGGTAGGTATACCAATGATAATTACTACTATAACTTCAATATTTGGATTTATGTCATTAATTTTTTTACGCACGGATTCGATAAAATATCTTGCGTTAACTGCTTCTTTAGGGATTTTCTTTGCAGGGATCGCGACATGGTACGTTTTACCTTTAATCTTGAGTACGGATACTAAAGTGGCATCAAAAAGGCAAGGGAAGAAGATTACTTATAATTTTGTAAAGAAATTGTGGGGATATCCAAGCATAATAATCTCTTTCATAATTCTTATAATTAGTATTGTTTTCTTACCGAGTATTAAAAATGAATTCAATATGCTTATGATCTATAAGGATAATACAGAAATTAAGGAGAACTTTGATAGGGTTTCAAAATTGCATGGAGGAAGTATACCGTTATACGTTTATGTTGAGACAGAAAACAGAGTGTTGGACATCGATTATTATACAAAAGCAAATGGTCTAGTTAGTGAGTTAAGAGAAAGTCATAAAGTTGCAAAAGTTAACAGCGGGTACGAAATGCTAGCAATAGCAAATGGTCGGCTTACTGGAAATGTTTCATATACTGATAATGAGATGGATCAAATGATAATCTATAATAGCTTGAATTCGAATATAAACGTTCCTATTAGTGAGCTTATCAATTTAGATGAAAATGTGTTTAGGTTGATAGTTTTTCCAGTTGATTTAACTAATGAAACAATTGATGAAATAGAGACGATAGTGAATAAACATAATGTTTCTGGATTTAATGTTAAACTAACGGGTGTACAAACAGTAATGAAAGATTTGAATGATATAATAATAAGTAATCAAGTTACTACTGTGATGATAGCTTTAATAGGTATATTTTTACTCTTATTAATTACTGTTAGAAAAATCAAACTAGCTATAGTCTCAACGATTCCTATTATAATTACTATTGTTGCATTGTTTGGATTCTTGTCGTTAACAAGGATATCACTTAATGTAATTACAGCTACGATGTTTAGTATTTCTATTGGTGTCGGAATTGATTATGCGGTTCATTTTTCATCAGTATTTAAAGAGATGAGGAAAAAAATGAAAACGGAAGAAGCATTAGACAGAACATTTAAATATTGTGCAAGACCAATTATCACCAATGCGTTAGGCTTATCTATTGGTTTTAGTATTTTAATGTTCAGTCCTTTACAAATTCATTTATATTTATCAATACTAATGTGGCTATCAATGGTGTTAAGTGTAATCTTATCATTAAGCTTACTTCCAACAATCATAAATATTGTGTATAAAAAGGCTTAAAAAGCATGAATATATGAGAGACATGATGTCTCTTTTTTTTCATCATAAGTCAATAAAATGGTACGTACACATACTAGTTAGTACGTTTATAAACTAATGAAAATGGTTTCATTCAATAAGGGGTTGGAATTTTAAATTACTATGTTAGAATGTGGGTGTAAAAAACATATATCGTATGGAGGAGGTAAATAATGCCAAATAAAATCAAGGTCAATTTGAACTCAAGTCACTTCCAAGAATTGGATAGTTTTATTGATGGACTTGAAACGACCGAAGGCGAATTGATTTCGATATTGCATAAGGCTCAGAGCATTTTTGGGTATCTACCAAAAGAGGTGCAAATCCATATTGCAAAGAGAGTAAATGTACCAGTTTCAAGAGTATATGGTGTAGTTAGTTTTTATTCGTATTTCACAATGAAGCCAAAAGGTAAGTATCACATTTCCGTTTGCACAGGGACCGCTTGTTTTGTTAGAGGAGCAGATGCTGTACTAAGAGATTTCGAGGAGGAATTAGAAATTAAATCAGGAGAAACAACCAAAGACGGATTATTCTCCCTTGATTCACTTAGGTGTGTAGGCGCTTGTGCCTTAGCTCCAGTAGTTTTAATCAATGAAGATGTTTATGGAAAAGAAGATGCAAAAAAAGTAAAAGAGATAATTCAAAAGTATATGAAGATTAATAGTGAAGGTTAGGTGAAGTCATGGTGAATAGGCAACAATTATTAGAAAAATACGAAGCAGAAAAAAATAGAATTCTTAATAGATCAGGTGATATTGCTCTAGGGAAGAAAGAGATATTAGTTTGTGCGGGAACAGGTTGCATGTCTAGTAAATCTTTGAAGATAATCGAAAACTTAGAAAAAGCAATTAAGGATAATGGATTAGATATAGATGTACACGGGACTGGATGTTTTGGTTTTTGTGGAAAAGGTCCCATTGTTAAAATTATGCCAGATGATACTTTTTATTCAGAAGTATCTGTGGATGATGCCGAGAAAATTGTTAGCCACTTAGCAAAAAATGAAATTTATGAAGAGAAACTATTTATAAATCCAGATACTAAAGTAAGAGCAACGACTACTAATGAAATACCTTTCTACAATAAACAAGTACGATTAGCATTAAAGAACTGTGGTTTTGTTAATGCTGAAAGTATAGATGATTACATTGGTGCTAAAGGATATCAGGCACTTGCCTTAGCCTTGGAAAAGTCTCCGCAAGAGATAATAGATATAATTAAAGAATCCGGAATTAGAGGTCGCGGAGGAGGAGGATTCTCTACAGGCCTTAAATGGGAATTTGCATTCAAGAATAAAGCTGATCAAAAGTATGTAGTTTGTAATGCAGATGAAGGAGATCCTGGAGCTTTTATGGATCGAAGTATCTTAGAGGGTGATCCACACAGTGTAATTGAAGCTATGGCGATATGTGGGTATGCAATAGGTGCTAGTGAAGGTTATGTATATATTAGAGCAGAGTATCCTGTTGCATATGATAGATTAGTTAAAGCAATCAAAGCTGCTAGAGAAGAAGGACTTCTTGGGAAAAATATCCTAGGATCTAGTTTAGATTTTGATATATTAATCAAATTTGGAGCTGGGGCGTTTGTATGTGGTGAAGAAACCGCTTTAATATCTTCTATGGAAGGTAAACGTGGAGAGCCTACATCAAAACCACCATTCCCTGCAGAAAAAGGATTTTGGAAGAAACCTACTAATGTAAATAATGTAGAAACACTTGCAAATATTCCTCAGATTATTCTAAACGGTGCAGATTGGTTTAGTAAAATTGGAACCGAAAAGTCAAGTGGGACAAAGGTGTTTGCGCTTGCTGGAAAAATTAACAATGTTGGATTAGTTGAGGTTCCGATGGGTACAACTTTGAGAGAAGTTATATATGACATCGGTGGTGGAATTGTTGATGGAAAGAAATTCAAAGCGGTTCAAACAGGTGGACCAAGCGGTGGTTGTTTAACAGAAGAAGACTTAGATACACCAATTGACTTTGACAGTTTGATACAAAAAGGATCCATGATGGGTTCTGGCGGAATGATTGTAATGGATGAAGATGATTGTATGGTATCTGTTGCTAAATTCTTCTTAGAATTTACCGAAGAAGAATCATGTGGAAAATGTACCCCTTGTCGCATAGGTACCAAAAGATTACTAGAAGTACTTGTTGAAATTACTGAGGGAAGAGGAAACATGAAGCATATTGAGGAACTTAGAAGATTATGTACTGTAATAAAAGAAACTTCACTATGTGGATTAGGTCAATCAGCACCAAACCCGATTTTATCAACGTTAGAAAAATTTGAAAATGAGTACATTGAACACATTAAGAAAAAGAAATGTCGTGCTCATTCTTGTAACGATTTAATTCAGTATTTAATAGATGTAAATGAGTGTGTGGGTTGTACTGCTTGTAAGAAAGTATGTCCAACTAGTTGTATTTCGGGTGAAGTTAAGAAAATTCATTCAATAAACCAGGAAAATTGCATTAAATGTGGGGCTTGTAAGTCTACATGCAGATTCAATGCAATTGTGGTAAGGTAGGTGAGAAGATGAGTAAAATGAATATTACAATCGATGGTAAAAATATAGAAGTGGATTCAAATAGTACTATTCTTGAAGCTTGTAAAAAGCTTAATATAATTATCCCTACTCTTTGTCATTTGGATTTACATGATCTAAAAATGGTTAATAAGTCAGCTTCTTGCAGAATTTGTGTTGTAGAAGTTGAAGGAAGAAACAATTTAGTGACAGCTTGTTCTACACCAGTTGCTGATGGGATGGTAGTAAATACACATAATATCAGAGTTATGAACGCAAGGAAAACAGTTCTTGAATTAATGTTAAGTGACCATCCTGCAGAATGCTTATCTTGTTCTAAAGGTGGAAATTGCGATTTACAGCATATGGCTGAAAGATTCGGAATGAGAGAGATAAGAGTAACAGGAAAATCACAATCTACTTATAGGAAAGATAAAACAGTTTCAATCAGACGTAATTTAGATAAATGTATAATGTGCAGAAGATGTGAAACAATGTGTAACGAGGTTCAATCTGTTGGAGCACTATCAGCGATAAATCGTGGATTTGATGCAGTAGTAGCACCGACATTTGAAGTGAATTTACATGATTCAGTATGTACTTTCTGTGGACAATGTGTTCAAGTGTGCCCTGTAGGAGCTTTAACAGAGACGGATAGATCGTGGGAAGTAATTGAAGCACTAGCTAATCCTAGAAAGACTGTAGTTGTAGAGACGGCTCCTGCTGTTCGAGTAGCCCTTGGAGAAGAATTTGGGTATGAACCAGGTACCAATGTAACTGGAAAGATGGTTTCAGCGTTTAGACAACTAGGATTCGACTATGTGTTTGATACAAACTTTGCTGCTGATTTAACCATTATGGAAGAGGCAACAGAGTTACTTGAAAGAATAAAAAGGCTTAAAAGTGGAGAAAAAGACGTTAATCTTCCAATGCTAACATCTTGTTGTCCTGCGTGGGTTGCTTTTATAGAAACACAATTTCCTGAATTATTAGATATACCTTCTAGTGTAAAGTCACCTCAACAGATATTAGGAATTATAGCAAAGACTTATTTTGCTGAGAAAATAAATGTTGACCGTAAAGATATGGTAGTGGTCTCTGTTATGCCTTGCCTTGCTAAAAAATATGAGGCAGGAATTGAATCATTCAAAGAAGATGGGAACCCAGATGTGGATATTGTATTGTCTACAAGAGAGTTTGCACAACTAATAAAGTTATCCAATATAGATTTTAATAGCTTAGAAAATGAGGACTTTGATAATCCGTTAGGTGAATCATCTGGCGCCGGAGCGATTTTCGGTACAACTGGTGGAGTTATAGAGGCTGCAACAAGAACAGCAGTAGAGTGGATTACAGGTGAATCATTAGATAATGTTGATTATAAATCTATGCGTGGAGAAGAAGGGATAAGGATTGCCAATCTAAAGGTTAAAGATTTAGAAATAAACATTGGTATTGCTAATGGTCTTGGAAGTGCTAGAGAATTACTAGAAGAAATCCAAGCAGGAAATCCTAGAAATTTACACGCTATTGAGATTATGGCATGTCCACAAGGTTGTATCGATGGTGGAGGACAACCATATCACCATGGGAATATAGATATCATTAAAAAGCGTAAGCAAGCTATTTATGAAGTAGATGGAAAGAAAACTATTAGAAAATCCCATGAAAATCCAAGTATTCAAAAACTTTACAAAGAATATTTAGGAGAACCATTAGGAGAAAAATCACACAAATTACTTCATAGAGAATACGACAAAAAAGAAAGAGTATAAATTAAAGGCTCTAAGTCAAGGATTGGGGTAAACTCAATAAAAGAGTAAGAGCTCAAAGGATGTAGATTGAAAAATCTATGTCCTTTTTTTGTGCATAACTATGCAGATACAACGTGTCTTGAATTATTGTGATGATAAAGGATCTTGTTTCTAAAGGTATTGAAACATCTGAACCCGTATGAAGTACGTTTAATCACTTTGATATAGTTGTTAGATCCTTCTATAAAAGAACTAGTATATTTAGTATTCGTATCAGGATTAATCATAAATGAATTGACTATTTCAGGTAACCATCGTTCAATTGATAATGCTGCTTCTCTATATTCACCAATGTTAGATTTTTTAGATTCAATTATCCAACTAGAGATTTTAGAATAAACATCAGGATAAGTAGAGCTATGAACAATCTCATAAAATGATTCTAGTAGTTCCCTAGCTGTAGCTAACTCTGGATGGATGTTTCTCATATAATCTAGTAAGTAAGAATCGCTAGTCCATTGTTTAGTTCTTTTGTCAAACTTCCAATCATTAGAGATGTTTTCCGGCTTTGTATTAAATAATCTCCACCTAGACTTGAGAACTTTATATTCTTTATCAGTACGATTAAATTTCTTCATAATCCGTATTCTTATCTTTTTAGCTGCATTGGTGACTAGTCTCACAAAATGGAATGTATCAATAACTATAGTAGCGTTAGGGAAGAACTCCTTACAAATATCATAGTAAGTATGATACATATCCATAGTAATAACCTCTACATTATTAAGTTCTTCAGAACTAAACTTACTAAAGTAATGATGTAAATAATCCTTATACCTACATGGTAATATGTCGATTATCTTTCTGTTCGACGGATCACATAGAGATAGATTATACTTATATCCACCACTATTACCTTTGAATTCGTCAATGCTTAATACTCTAGGTAAAGACTTTCTAGATTGTTTACAATACATATTAAATATTCTTCTTACAGTGGTAGAAGACATATTAAGTCTTTTCCCCATGTCTTTGAAAGAAGAAACAAGTATAGCTTCTTTAATAACACTCCATTTAGAGTTAGTACTTATCTTATTGTACTTCTCTACGAATTGATTAGGTAAAGAGAACCTCTTACCACAATCACAACGATATCTACGTTGTTTGTATCTAATAAAACACTTACGGTTATTGAAAACACCGTGATTAATAGTTCGAGTATAGTAGTCATGAACTTTATCAGTTAGCTCTCCGCATACAGGACATTTAGATAACTGACGCTCTCTGGATAAGTTAATTATAATTTCATCTCCTACATGTTCATAACCATCAATGTGAATATTTTGATCATCAATGTTGAATAGTGATTTCAAATCTTCATTAAATGTGATAAAATTTCTTTGCATAATACACCTCTTTTAATTGGGTTTCGTCGCTTTAATTATAACGTGTTATTATGCACTTTTTTTATTTCCGCTAAAAAAGTTTGAAATAAGAGAATAACTCTCTTACCCCAAACTTAATTTTACAGCCAAATTAAAAGGCTAAAACTTTAGCCTTTTATTATATTTGTTAAGTAGTCATTGTATATGATAGAATGAGATAAATTATTTTATATAATATGGAGGAAATATGGATTATAAAAATGTAATAAAACAATATGAAAGTGAAATGATTGAAGGACTTCAAGAGTTAGTAAGAATAAAAAGTGTAGAAGACATAGCTACAGCCACAAAAGAAATGCCTTATGGTGTTGGTCCATACAAATGTTTAGAGTATACACTTAACCTATGTGAAAGTTTAGGAATGAAAACTGTAAATTTAGATGGACATGTAGGATGGGCTGAAGTGGGTTCTGGAGAAGAAATGATTGCTGTTTTAACTCATTTAGATGTTGTACCTGAGGGTGATGTGAAAACATGGAGTGTTCCTCCATATGATGCAATTATAAAAGATGGAAAAATGATAGGAAGAGGAACAAGTGACAATAAATCACCTGCTATTGCCTCAATATATGCTCTTAAATCTATGATGGATATGAATGTAAAATTTAATAAGAGAATTAGATTAATATTTGGTACTAATGAAGAGACAGGTTTTGGATGTATGAAGCATTACGTCAAACGTGCTGAATTACCTACTGTTGGATTTACTCCTGATGCAAGTTTTCCGATTATTCATGGAGAAAAAGGAATTCTACAATTAGAATTCAAATCAAGATTGGATTTAGGTGATTTAAATGTTAAATCTTTTGAAGGAGGAGTAGCAACGAATTCTGTTCCTGATAAGTGTGAGATTGTAATTCAAGGAAAATTTAACTCTTTTGTTGATAAAGTAAAAGAAATTATTGATACTCATAATTTTGATGCAATTATAGAAGTCAGTGATGTTTGTAAAATCATAACTTTTGGTGAATCATCTCATGGTAGTACTCCAGAAGAAGGAGTAAATGCAATTTCTAAAATGTTTAAGTTATTCGCTGAGTGCGAAATAAGTTCTAACTTGGTAAATGATTATAATAGTAAGATAGCTGAATGTACAAATGGTGAGTTAATGGGAAGTGACTTAAGTGACGAGTTTGGAAGTCTAACAATGAATGTAGGAACACTTGAATTAGTCGATCAAGAAATTGTGTTCGGAATTGATGTAAGGTATCCAATTAGCAAAAGTTTAGAACAAGTAATTGAGAAAATAAAAGAGGGGTTAAGCCGAAGTGTTATCTCAGTAGATGAAAAATTTCATAAAGAACCCATATATTATGAAAAAACAGATCAGTTAGTTACGAAGTTATTAAATGCATATAGAGAGGTAACAAATGATTATGAAAGTGAGCCTTTTACTATAGGTGGTGGATCTTATGCTAGAGCAATGCCAAATTTAATTGCCTTTGGCGCTTGTTTCATAGAAGATGGATTTTGCGCTCATCAGCCAAATGAATTTATCTATATAAAAAGATTAGTCGAGCAAGCGGAGATTTATTGTAATGCGCTAGAAAATTTACTTGAAGGTTAAAATCCATTTAATTGGATTTTTTCTATAAATAGCAACTCAGGATATAAATTACATATTTATTTTTGTTAGTATTCAATATGGGAGGGCATTATGGACTGGAAGTTGAACGTACAAGAGATTTTAGATTGGATAGAGAATAATCTAGAGAATAATATTACTCTCAGTAAAGTAGCTGATTACATCGGTTATTCAGAATTTCATACTACAAGGAAATTTCGGAAGTTAACAGGTGATACGTTAAGAAGATATTTACAACTTAGAAGACTAAGTAATGCAGCTATAGAGTTAAGAGATAGTGATCGAAGGATAATAGAGATAGCTATAAAATACGATTTTTCATCGCAAGAATCGTTCACAAGATCTTTTAAAGAAGTTTTCGGAATTACGCCTAGCAAGTATAGAAAACTGGTTGTTCCGCTTAATTTAACGCTCAAAAAGAATGTTCATATCCCAAAATATACTAAAGGAGAGATAATTATGGATTTTAAAAATCAAGTTGAGGTAAAAAAAGTTACGTTAGAAGAGCATAAGTTTGTTTTCTTGAGAAGATTGGGAGTAGATAATTACATGGACTTTTGGAGATTAGTAAAGGGTGAAGGTATTGATTGTGATGAAATTCATGGATACTTAGCTAGTCTTCCTGGGATTTATAAAGAACCATTTGGAGCACTTTATACAGAAGATGGAAAAAAGGGATATATGTTTGGAATTGCTGTTCCAAAGTCGTTTTCCTGTGATTTACGCTATGAACTTCAGGTATTAGAAATTCCAACCAGTGATTATTTGATATTTGAGCATCCTAAATTCTTAGATGAAGACTTTGCTAATGCTTTAGTTAAAACAAGGAAGTTAGCACTGGAGTATGATATGAGAGAGTTAGATTTAGAGTGGAATAATGATTTTGTTGAATATTATGAACACAGCGGATTAACAGATAATTTCTATTTCATAAGAAAAGTACTAGACTAAAAAAGCCATTTTGGCTTTTTTATCTATTTAGTCGTTTTGGAGATGGGTTTTGCAGTAAAATAAGATAACGTATCACCATCGACTTCACCATATTTGAAAAATATTAATAACTCTTCAGTGAAACTAAGAAGATAAACTGTGATGACGATTCGAATTAATAATGTAGTATCAATTACTACTGAAAGTATGACAAGTACAAATACTAATAATCCGCATATTTTTGCTAATAGTGTATGTAATAACAATAACTTCTTAAACTTAATGAATGAAGTTATAATTACAATACCAAAGACCCCTAATGTAAAATACAAATAATGTAAATTAGGTGTAAGGTAAGTGGGTGCAAGTATATACAAAAAGTATGCAGATGATACAAAAAATAGAATATCTGCATATGTATCTAGATACATACCTAATTCGGTTTGCGTATTGTATTTTCTAGCGATTTTTCCATCAAAAAAGTCAGTTAGTCCTAGAGTGACATAACCGATTATGAATGCTATCCTTTGATCATTGTATAAAAATATAAATAGTAGTGGTAAAAAAACTGCTCTTGAAACAGATAAGATATTTGGAATGGTAATATATTCTCTTTTTTTCATATGCTTCTCCTCTTTTCATCTACTGTGATTACATTATAACTAGAAATCTAAAATTGTCACTATCTGTCTAATTGCATTATCATGATTAGCTAAATTAAAATGGCTATTGATTAAGCCATTTAATATTTAAGTTTCGTATTCGACATCAACTGTAACTTGTAAATTGATTTCTTGTGGTACTAATTGTATTTCACTATACGCACGTAATGGAGTAGGATAGTGGTTATCTCGTAATGAGGCTTCTTTTACTCCTTTGATTTCTTGATTACTGGATTTAGCTAATATATTTGCTTTTACTAGTGCACCATTATATGCTGAATCTATTAGAGCATTACGTAAAGTAGCAATATTACTGTTTGTAAATGAAAATGTAAAACTAGCACCACTTTCAGAAGAATTCAGTAGTTCAATTAACTCAAGTGTGTTGTTTTCATTATAATCTGAATCAAGCTGAATAAGAGCATTACCTCTATACTCTAAGAACTCATTGTTTTTGTCGTATACTTTTCTAAGTGTATAACTTGCTACTCTTACTTCATGCTCAAAGGATAATTTGCTTAAATCATTAAGTAGAATATCGATTTTTGTGTTTAGATTTGTAAGAGCTTCTTGATAATCAGTACTAGAGGAAGTAATATTGAATGCCACACTCATTTCGTTAACGGGAACACTTGATTTTTCAGTGTTGGATACTTTTATCATTTTATCACCACTATATATATATGCGTTCTCAGCCCTTAGTGATTTCCTGTTAAGGTTACCTTTCCTAAGACTCTCTTTTGCAGGTATGGGAAACTCATCAACAATCTTAAGATGAACGGAACGTGATCAATTAAGAATTAAAGAGATTTAATATTTACAAACAATTTGAAGGATATTTTTGGTTATTAAAATAAGAAAAGGGTAGTAATGCTAGCAATATAAATAATATAAACAGTAATGGGAAATCATTGCTCTTTTTTATTTTGGTATGCACCTCGTGATTTATTATTAAACCTATACTTCCACAACATGCTTTATCACGTGAACTTTTTCCTTTTGGTGTAATTTCAACGCTCTTTAAAAGAGAACAAGTTTTCGAATACGACTCCCCTGGACTTAGTGTTTTTATGGGTTCCTTACTCCCGTTTACACTTATATCGATTTTACACGGACCATCTGAATAGTGAACTATCATTGTTCCAGAAGACTCAGTAATTGACTTGTCACAAGACCAAAATGTTTGTTTTTTTGATTCTTTAACCTTGAAATCAAATTTCAACTCATGTTTCCTCATATTGCCCTCCACAAAGCACGTATGTCAAAAATTATGTATAGTTTAAACTGATACATACAGTACCACAACATCTACCTTTTGAATCACACCCATGAGGGAATTTGCATCTAACACCAACCCTTTTAAGTGTATTCAAAGTTATAGCATGAGTTTGCCCTCTTATTATTTTTAAATCTGCAGGATCACGTGGGTCTGAATTATCGTTTAAATATACCTCTAATTCTTTATTACATCCATCTTTGTATGTGATTATCAGTGTACCATTAGGATTGCATAAGTTTGGGTCTGCCTCCCAGAGTGTTTCTATCGGTGCTCCCGGTACTGAATCTCTACGGTTTTTACAACTTAGAACAAAACCGAATTTGAATTCTTCATGTTTAGGTTTGCAGTAACATGTCAACATCAACTTCACCTCCTATAAATAAAACATAAATTTGATTTATTATTAGATAATTAAGTAATAAACTACTATGGTTTCAAATGCATTCATTCTATTATTACTCAACAAACTAGAACAAGGTAGTGCTTTTATCACGGTTTCTTTAAAAAAAATTGCTTGTAATTATATGTGCATTTATCTATTAAAAGATTATGTTTTGTACTTAAACTAATTTCACCAATAAAAATGGCTTGTTAATTGTTTATTTTATGTAAGAGTAACACATCAACCAAACATACACTTCCTTATGCTATAATTATTAATAAGTAAAGTTATAGATAGAGGGTGATGGAGTGAAGGAATATGCAATAGAGAAACTCGTATGTGAGCTATCTACTGGCAATTTAGATGTATTTGATCAAATTTATTATGAAACAAAGGACTTAGTCTATTATGTTATTTTTAATATCCTGAGAAATGATTTAAAAGCTGAGGAACTAATGCAAGAAGTGTATCTTAATATGCTTAGAAAAGTTAGTAATTATAAAAAGAAGAACTTTTCTGCGTGGATAGCTACAATGGCAAGAAATATGGCAATCAATACATATAATAAAGAAAAAAGAATTAGTTATATGGATTCACAGGAAATGGAATTTGTTTTTAAATCAGACTCAAATAGTGATGAAGAATATCTTTTAAATGATATGAGAAGAATTTTAAACGAAACTGAATTTGAAGTGGTGTTGATGCATGTTATTGGGAATATTACTCATCAAAAGATTTCTGATGGTTTGGGAAAGCCAATAGGAACTGTTTTGTGGATATATAATAAAGCAATGAAAAAGCTTAGAGCTGGTTTGGAGGTGAAGTAGATGAGTGATAATGATTTGAAAAAATATTTACAGGCAAAAATAAAAATGACAGTACCAAATAAAATTGAGGATATAAAATCATCTCCAGAATTTTATGTTAAGAGATCTAGCGTAACATTCAAAAACAGATTTAGATATTCATTTGCTTCTATATTAATATTGATAATTGCTACACTATCAATTGTTTTTAAAACTGATGATATTTCTACAATTGTAAGTTTGGACATTAATCCTTCAATTATGATTATGCTAAATGCAAAAGAGGAAGTTGTTAACTTAAAAGGCAATAATTCTGATGGAGAAGAATTGATAAATGATTTGAATTATAATAAGTTAAATGTTGAAGAAGTTGTTGAAGTGATTATGACTAGAGCTTTAGAGCAAGATTATATTTTGGATGAGGACATTATTTTATTAGGTATTGAAAGTGATGATGAGGAACTTAAAAACTCTTTGGCGACCAAATTAAATGAAAAAATTAAAAACAAAATGATGACCAAAAATAAAAATGTTGATGTAATAATTGAAAAGTTTGCTAGCAAAGGTAATTCCGATGAATTAAAAGTTTCAAATGCCAAAGATAAAATCATCATGGAGTTAATTGAAAATAGTAATTATACTATAGAAGATTATCAAGTTCTAAGTCAAATGAAGATAAAAGACTTAAATAGCATGATGAAAGAAAACGAAGCAGATGAAAAGGTTGAACAAAAGAACGGTAATAATGGTAATTCCAATAAGTCTAATAAGCCTAACAATTAATTATACTTAAGTCCTCTATTATGAGGATTTTTTCTTTGAAAAAGTTGTTGTGTAGATCTAATAGGAACCAATCCTTAATGAATAACATATATAAATATAGGCATATAACTTTTTAAAAAAAGAATCGAGGTGTAATATGCAAATTTATGTAGTTCAAAAAGGTGACACGCTAACAAATATTTCTAAGTTATTTGGGGTACCTGTGGATTTAATAGTCAGTCAAAATAAAATTACAGAACCAAACAACTTGTTAGAAGGCCAAACAATAATTATACCTGTAGAAGGAATGTATCATTTTGTACAGCAAGGTGAAGACTTAACTGGGATAAGTAATTTATACGGTATTCCATTATTTGAAATAATATCAGTAAATAAATTGTCTAACTTTGGTCCGTTGCCAGTTGGATTTCCACTTTATATCCCTAGAAAAAGTAAAACTGTCATTGAGACCAGTGCGTATGATGATATAGGTCTCACGAAAGATAATTCTCCTAAGATAATATCTGAAATAGGGAATGCTCTAACAACTCTTCCTGTCTTCAGTTATCAAGTTAATAGAGATGGATCTTTAACCCTACTAGATGATAATCCTACATTAAATGCAGCTTTTAATAATGGAGTAGCTCCTGTTTTGGTGATAACAAATATTGAAGATGGTCAATTTAGTCAAGAGCTAGCTACTATCATACTAAACGATGAGACTCTACAGGAGAAGGTATTAGAAGAAGCTATTAAGATAATTGAAGAGAAGGGATACTTTGGGTTGGATGTAGATTTCGAGTATTTGGGAGCAGAAAACAAAGAAGCATACGTAAAGTTTCTTGCGAAAGCTAAAGAGATGTTAAACAATAAGAACCCAAATTATAAACTATCCGTAGCTTTACCTCCTAAAACGTCTGAGGAGCAAAAAGGAACATTGTATGAAGGACACGATTATGAAGCGATTGGTAAGATTGTAGATCAAGTTTTAATGATGACTTATGAGTGGGGATGGAGTGGAGGTCCACCAATGGCAGTTTCACCCCTTAATAAAGTTAAAGAAGTAATGGAGTATGCTCTTACAAAGATTCCTAGAAATAAGATTTTGATGGGGGTACCATTATATGGATATGATTGGACTCTACCTTATCAAAAAGGCGGTAAGTGGGCAAAAGCAATTGATCAAGTTGAAGCTTATGATATTGCGAATAGGTATGGTGCAGTTATAGAGTATGACGATTTAGCTCAGTCACCATTCTTTAACTATGTTGATGAAGAGGGGAATGAACATGAGGTATGGTTTGAGGATGCAAGAAGTTATCAAGCAAAGTTCGATTATGTTAAAGAATTAGGAATTAGTGGACTTTATAATTGGGTCTTAGGATTTGATTCACCGCAAAATTGGCTGTTAATTGAAGATAATTTTATTCCAGTTAAACTCTTTAGATAAAACACGTATAAAGCGTGTTTTTTAATTTGTAAAGTAAGATAATAATTAAGGAATATATAGATTGGCATTCAAAACTTATTATAGTTTATAGTAAAATGCTTTCATTTTATTACTATTTATTATAGAGTATGGTAGAATACCGGCAGTTCAAATAATCATCCTGGACTTGTATTTGATGTATCGATATATAACTAGAAAGAGTAACTTAAAGTTGAAATAGGACATATATTGCTGAATATCCTCGCTTAATTGTTTTTTTGGCAGAATGGAGCAAAATAATCACTAAAAATTGTAAATTTCCTTTTAAAGAGTTAAATTTCTATGTTATAATAAATTGCTATACTTAATATTCTATAACTCAAGGGGGTTTTTATAGTATGAAAAAGTTTTTGTTGGCATTTATGGTAACGGCTGTTGTCGTATTGGCATTGCCTACAGTAGAAGCGAAAATAGGAGAAGTACTTACCACAGAAGAAAGAGAGGACTACAAAGAGGCTAAAGAAATTTCTAAAGAAGCAAATCTTGAAATTAAAAATTTGGTTATTGAAGCGAAAGAATTGGCCGAAGAGTATCCTGAATATACAGAAGATATCATACAAAATTTAGTTGTTGTAACAAACGAAATTGCATACTCAGCGATAGAAGCAATTAAAGAATTGGGATTTGTCGCAGTTTGTGAATACAAAACTTATATTATCGGTGGACAAGAGGTTGAAATTGATCCACTACGTGTTTATGGATGGTAGGATTTATCTAGCTTCATGAGAAAAAACGGACTATTCATTATTGAGAATGGGTCTTATAAGGATAAATTTACCTTAACATCAAATGAATTAAAATTGCTAGCATCTGCTGATGGGGTTGAAATTATGACTCAATCTATCAGCGAAGGAGTAATTTTCGATGTTTGCCCATCCGATGATAACGCGACAACTATGATGGAATTCTTCTATGTGTTAGAAGGAGAATTAGAGTATATTCGAAGTGATAATGAAAAAATTAAGTTAGGTGTTGGAGATTGTTTTTATGCGCATATCTTACAAGAAGTGTGTATATTCAATCCACTAACTGATATAAAAATACTTTATATTGCGACTCAACCTATTTTTCATGAACTTGGTGAGTCAATGAGAGAATTGCATAAACTAAATTACGAATTACAATTTAAAGATCAGTATACAAAAAGTCATAGTGAAAGAGTTAGAGAGTTATCTTTGAGTCTTGCAATAGAAATGGGACTTAATCGTGACATTATTGCTGGTGTTGCTCTTGCTGCATTATTCCATGATGTTGGTAAGATAGAGATACCGAGTCAGATTTTGAAGAAAACCGGTAAACTAGATGAAGATGAGTTTGAAATTATTAAGCGACATTCAGTTACTAGCTCAGATTTGGTAAGAAATATCAAGTATAAGGATATATCTCAAATAGTCGCTGAACATCATGAGCGTTTTGATGGTTCTGGATATCCTAAGGGAATTGCTGGAAAGAATATTTGTATTGAAGCTAGGATAATAGCTGTTGCAGATACATATGATGCTATGATGACTGATCGACCTTACCGAACGAAAATAGAAAAATCTAAAGTTATTTCGGAAATTAATGAATTGTCTGGAACAAAGTATGATCCGCAAGTTGTGGAAGCATTTAACAGATTGTTAATTAGAAACAAAATATAACCTAAAAAGAACCTATAATATGTTAGGTTCTTTTTCAGTATAGAAAAAAATATTTTTAGATTTAGAATCTATTTACATTAAGAGTAAGTTTAACTATGTTATAATTTATATATGAAGGTTAAAGTAAGTGTAAGAAAAATAGTTGAGTTTTTATATAGTGGTGGAAATCTATCTAATGAGTATTTCCAAAACAAAGATATGCAAGAAGGAATAAAAGCTCATCAGTATTGGCAAAGTAAGTATGGACTTCAAGACTCAAAAGAAGTCTCTATTTTTTATGAGTACAAACTCAGTAATATAATTTACACTATTTCTGGGAGAGTTGATGGAGTGTTAGGTAAAGAGAAACAGATAATAGAAGAAATAAAATCTTCAAGGACAAGTCTTGAAGAAATTAATATAAATTCTAGGCCAGAACACCTTGCTCAAGCTAAGATGTATGCTTATATGTATATTATCAACAATAATCTTAAGAGTATAAAGGTTAGATTAACTTACATAAATACACTTGACTATTCGTATAAGAGTTTTGATAAAGTATATAATAAAACTCAACTTGAAAAATTCTTCATTAAAACGATTGTAGCTTATGACGAATGGCACTTGAAATTAAGAAATCATTTTAAAATTTACTCTCAAAGTCTTAGTGAGCTAAAATTTCCTTTTGTTAATTACAGAGTGGGACAAAGAGAGTTAATGGCGGCGTGTTATCAAACAATAAATAAAGGCGATATATTATATGCAATGTCACCAACAGGCGTTGGGAAGACAATGGCTACAGTATTTTCAAGCTTAAAAGCTATTAAGAGAGAAAAACAAAAATTATTCTATTTAACAGCAAAGAATGCAGGTAAAGTAGTGGCATTGAATGCACTTAACAGCAAAGAATGCAGGTAAAGTAAAGGAAAAGTAATTGAAATCACTAGTAAGGAAACTATATGTTTTTTAGATGAAAAGGACTGTACTCCTGAAGGTTGTAGATTTGCAAAGGGATTTTTTGATAGATTGAAAAAAGCTACAGAGGATATATATACTAATGAAATAATGTTCACAAGAGATGTTATTGAAAAATTTGCAAGAGAATATACAATATGTCCTTTTGAATTTTCACTTTATTTATCTTATTTTTCTGAAGTGATTATTTGTGACTATAATTACGCATTTTGTCCAAAATCACATTTAAAAAGATATTTTGAAGAGAAAAACTACGAGCCAATATTATTAGTAGATGAGTCACATAATTTAGTTTCTAGGAGTAAGAGTATGTACTCAGCTGAATTACTCAAATCCTCAATTATTAAATTAAAGAAACTATTAAAGAATGAGAAAATAAGAGTAAATCAGGAAATTAATAGTCTTGTGAAGAATTTTGATAATTTGGGTGATAAGAAGTCGTTATTCATTAATGAATTAACTAATGAGTTTATTGATTCATTTGACAGATTGTTTTATAAGTTAAATAAATATCTAGCTGAGAATGCAGATTTTTCTGAAAGAGATGAAGTAATTACTATATACTTCGAGATGAATGATTTTAGTAGAATCCTAGAATACTTTAACGATGCTTATAAAGTTAGGATTGAAACAAAAGGAGATGTAAAGGTATCCTTAATTTGTCTAGATGCAAGTGAGTTTTTATTCAATACAGTATCAAATTTTTGTTATGGGACTGTATTCTTTAGCGCCACGTTATCTCCACTAGAATATTATAAGCAACTAATAACACAAGGTGAGGGAGAACATATAGTTTTAAAATCCCCTTTTCCTAAGGAAAATTTAAATATAATTGTTCAAGATAGTATTTCTACAAAATATCGAAATAGAGATGACTCGGTTAGTGAAATAGTTAAGACTATAAAGACCATGATTGACAACAAGAAAGGAAAATTCATTGTTTTTTTCCCTTCTTATACTTATTTGGAAAAAGTGAATAACAGTTTAGATGTCAATATAAATAAAGTTACTCAGAGAAGAGATATGACTTACAAAGAAAGAAGTGTTTTCCTAGATAAATTTAAAGAAGAGGAATCTATTATAGGATTGTTTGTAATGGGGGGGATTTTTGCTGAAGGAATTGACTATGTAGGAGATATGCTTGATGGAGTAATAATTGTGGGCGTAGGATTACCAATGTATGGTGACTATAATAATATGCTTAAATCATACTTTGATGAAAAGTTTGGTAATGGATTTGACTATGCGTATACATTTCCCGGGATAAATAAAGTGATTCAAGCGGTGGGAAGACTTATAAGAACAGAGATAGATACTGGGGTTGCAATTCTAATTGATGAAAGATTTTCAAACTATAAGTATAGGAATCTATTCCCTCCTGAGTGGAGTCATTATAAAGTCATTAATGACACTAATGAAATAAAAAAGAAAATAGGATTATTTTGGAGTGATAAATTTGAAAATAGATAAAGAAATAAGAAATAAGGTGAATGACTTTTCCCTTGCGACTTTAAGTTTCTCAAGTCAGGTAAAACATAATGAAGAATTAGATCGTGTTATAGATGAAGTAGAAAAAGAGATTAATGAATTATATCGAATAGAGGATGTTATTAAAATTCCAAATATCTTGTCTGCAAGAAATGGTTATAAATCGTTTGGTAAAGATCCTAGTAGATATAGACTAGCAGTTGAATCACTATTTAGAAGGCTAGCAAAAGGAAATAAGTTATATAGAATTAACAACGTTGTAGACTGTGGGAATTTACTGTCATTAAAATGTCAAAAGTCAGTAGCAGTACTAGATCATGACAAAATCCAAGGAGATATTTATGTAAGACTTGGTAAAAAAGATGATAATTACTATGGAATAGGAAGAGGAAAAATTAATATCGATAGAATTCCCTTATATGAAGATCAAGTTGGTCCATTTGGGTCTACTACAAGTGATACTGAAAGAACCATGATTACAGATAATAGTAAGAATATTTTAGTTTTGATAATTTCATTTAATGGGAGGGATCAACTACATCATGATATTGAAATTGCTAAAGATATCTATAGGAAATATTGTAATGTAAAAGATTTCAAAATAGGAATATACGATAAATAAAGGAGTGCTAAACTGCACTCCTATATTTTTATTATCTTGTATTTTGTTGCTCCTAGGCCAATCTTTTCAGCATGTTTTAATGTATTATTACCTCTGTCAAAATATTTCCATAGATTTGAATCTGGTGCTGTATTTTTTTCTTTGGTTACTAAATCAAAGCAAGCTTTATCTAATGCGACTGGATCCGTACTTGCAAACATACCAATGTCCTTAATTACTGGTTCCATTGCTACTCCCAAACAATCACAGTTATCTGTAATATTAGTGACAAAGGTTATATAAACAACTTCTTTATCTCTTTGTGCCGCATATGCATACTCTGCAAGTTTTTCTAGAAAATTAGCATTATTATTCCAGTCAATGCTGATTGAATGTTCTGGACAGTGAGAGATGCAAGCAGCACAACCAATGCACTTATCATTATTTATAACTGCTAAATCTCTTACCTCAATAGCACTTGATGGACATTTTTCTTCACAAATTCCACATCCAGTACAGATTTTAGGATTTATTGCCGGAACGCTTAAAGAGTGCATGGCTAGTTTACCACCTCTAGAAGCGAAACCCATTGATAGTTGTTTTATTGCACCACCAAATCCCGCAAGTATATGCCCCTTGAAGTGACTGCAAACAATGAATTGATCAAAATTGCTAAATTCTCTACCAATTAGAGCCTCATCAAAAAATTCTTTATTTATTTTAATAGTATTATAATCTTCTCCATATTCACCATCTGCAATTATTATTGGTATTCTAGTAAAGTTATGTTCTTCTGCTGTCTTTATATGCCTTTCTTTAATGGTTCTAGAGCCTACATATAAAACATTAGTCTCGATGAAAGAGGTACTTATGTTGTTTTCTTGTAGGTAATCGATAATTCCATCATAATCTTCCGCCTTAATGAAGGTTATATTTCCTTTTTCACCAAAATGCACCTTAATTGGTACCTCGCCCTTTAACGTTATTTCCTCTTTTGAGATTACTGTTTTTAACAGTATCTTTGCAATTTCCGACTTATTAGTATCGCATGAGATGTCCTTAAAATATACATTTTTCATTTTAGTTACCTCCCCTTTAACTAATTATAGTGAATAATTTCTATTTAATAAAGTCAATATTTTGATATTTTCAACATAATGTAACTAAATTCTACCTTCTCCATAATTAAGATAATAGTAGGAGGAGATTTTATGGCTGGAAGATATCCCATTTTTGAACTCATTAGGAGTGATTCTGTAATAACTCCTAAGTCACCATTTGATAATGATTTTAATAAACATTTAGTAGTTTGTTTTTTTAAGGATGTAATTGATGAATTACATAAGAGTGGACGAATAGAAGAAGTAAAGTCTTATAAAAGTGAGTTTGGTGATTATCCATTATATAATGCAAGATTTAATGGTGAGAATGTATCACTGATTTATTCTCCCTCTGGAGCTGCAATGGCAGCTGGCGTCTTAGAGGAAGCGATAGCTGGAGGTGTAAAGTATATTATGGCTATTGGTTCATGTGGAGTATTAGATGATATATACGAAGCAAGGGTTTTTATTCCATATTCTGCAGTTAGAGATGAAGGAACTAGTTATCACTATCTTAAAGCAGAAGATGAAATAGCAGTTGACAGAAGAATTTTAAAAGTCATTGAAGAAGCTTTTAAGGAGTCTTCCCTTAATCATACTATTGTAAAGACTTGGTCAACAGACGGACTCTTTAGAATATCATTTGATAAAGTAAAAGATATTATGATGAATGGGTGCTATATAATTGATATGGAATGTTCTGCTCTACTCGCAGTATCTAAGTATTATAATATAAAATTTGGGCAAATATTTTACAGTGATTATAATTCGCGATTTTTAATGAAGAATTTTAAAGAATGGAACAAAAGAAGAACTGATAAAATCGAACTAGTTTGGTTAGCGATTGAGTCATGTCTTATGATGTAAATCACTTTAATATTTTCTTTTCCTATGTTAGTATTTAGATGGTGATCTCATGAATTTATTATTAACATTGCATAAAACTAAAAAGTACTTAGCGATAAATATTATCGCTTTTATAGTGTTTATGATTATCTATACATTGCTAGATATAAATGGAAATGATTCGTATGGAGCAATGAGTTCTAGTTATGGTAACTTTATTGTGTTAGTACATATATTAATTAATACAATAATATCCTTAGTTTCATCTATCGTAATTACATGGAGTTATATTTCATTAAACATTAATAAAAAAGATGTGATAACTACGAACATTCCTTTTATAGGTATAATTCTAGGGTTTTTTACTTTTGGGTGTACTCCGTGTGTTGTAGCATCCTTAAGCATTTTTGGAATTACTTTTGCTCCATTGGTTTTACCTAATGGAAACTTGCTTTGGAAGTTCTTAGTTCTTATTCTTGTAGTGGTAAGTGCTGTTATTACTGGTTTTACTATAAATAAGGGCTGTTCTATAGAAAAAAATAATCGATAAAATATTGATTTTTGAATAATTGATGTTATAATAGTTTTGCTAGAAAAAAATTGGTCCCGTAGCCAAGTGGCTAAGGCATTTGACTGCAACTCAATGATCACCGGTTCAAATCCGGTCGGGACCTCCATAATATGCCTTGGTGGCGGAATTGGTAGACGCGCGGGACTTAAAATCCCGTGGGGTCAAACCCGTGCCGGTTCGACTCCGGCCCGAGGCACCATTTAAAGAATTATACAGTTTTGTATAATTTTTTTCTTGCAATATTTTTATTTATAGTTATAATTAGTTAGTATACGAACTTAAGGAGGGTGATTGTCATGTATTTTATTCCAGGTGCTATATTACTATTTGTTTTTATAATTATAAAAGTATCTCGTAAGTCTGGGAACGGAGTAAGTCATTTAAATTCAGATGATTTCAATAAGGATATGAGAAATGGAATTATATTAGATGTTAGATCTAAAAGAGAGTATAAAATGGGGCATATAAATAACTCGATATGTATTCCAATCAATACTCTACCAGATAATTTAAGTAAGCTAGATTCGAGTAAACCAATTTATGTTTATTGTGCATCAGGAGCTAGATCAAGTAACGCTGCCTCATACTTACTTAATAAAAAGTATGAAGTCTTTAATCTTAGAGGTGGATTAAACCGTTGGAACGGGTCTATAACTAAAAAATAGTTCTTGAGTAAAAGAACTTTTTTTGTGCTATACTTTAGGTACATTTCTAAAAGAAAGGAACTATTTCATGGATTATCTATTTAATGAATATAATGATCAATTGTTAAATCAACTACCAAAGGGAGCTTTTTTAACTACAAGAATTGGTGATAAGGTAAATACAATGACAATAGGATGGGGAAATATTTCTGTTGTTTGGTATAAACATGTGTTTATGGTTTATGTGAGATATTCTAGAGAAACATATAATATGCTTGAACAAGCAGGGGAATTCACAGTTAGTTTTCCAATTACTTTAGATATGAAGAAAGAACTAGCATATTGTGGGAGTCATTCTTTTAGAAATAAAGATAAAATTAAAGATTTAGGCTTAACCTTAATTAATGGTAAAAATATAAATACTCCGATTATTGCTGAATGTAATCTCCATTTAGAGTGTAAAGTAATCTATAAACAATCAGTGGAACCAGGAATGATCTCAGAAGAAATTAAGGATAAATATTATAAAGGTAATAACGATTATCACGTATGTTATTATGGAGAAATAGTCGCTAAATATGGTAATATTGAATAGAGAATAAAAACTAGAGCGAACAATTGTTCGTTCTTTTTAAGCCATTTCTCTTACAAGAAAAAGATAAAATATTGTCGTATTTTGTGCTATAATTTAGTGTGAAAGTTGGTGTAAGTTATGAAATTAAATGAGTTACTTGATATGATAAATATTGAGGAAAAAGATTTTTTTCTTGATGGTAGAATTGACGAAATTTTGGTAGATATAAATAAGAATAAGTGGATATTTATATTTGACTTACCAAAAGTTTTACCAATAGAATTATATATAGATTTTAAACAGAAATTAGAAGAAAGATTCTCTAGCTATAATCAAATTGAGAGTGAAATCAATTACCGAAATCAAAGAGTTCCTAAAGAATATGTAGATGACTATTATTCATATGCATACATTGAGACTTTAGAAGATTATCCAAGAGTATCTGTATTAGATAACTATCATGTAAGAATAGATGAAATAATTACTTTTGAAGTCTCTAGTAAAGAAGACGAATCCATTATCTTAGATAAGCTTGATCTAATAAATACAAAACTAGCAAGTTTTGGGGTGAAAATTTCTTTTGATATAGTTTTTACAGATGAAGTAGTTTCGACAAAAGATATTATTAATAATGAGCATAATAAACTTGAACAAAAACTAGCTACGGAATTAGAGGATAGTATAAAAAGTAAGAAACTATCTATTGGTGATTCAATCAAGGGTAATTTTATGAATATTGAAGATATACCTAAGACCGATGAGGAAGTATCTCAATATGCTAGAGATTTAATTGTTGTTGAAGGATATGTGTTTAAGTCTTCTATGAGAAAACTTAAAAGAGGTTCTACCTTATTAGAAGCTCTTATTACTAATTTTAACGACTCAATAAAAATTAAGAAGATCATAAGAGAAAGAGATGATCAATTAATTGATCAGCATCTAAAAATCATTGAAGAGGGCAATTGGGTCAAATGTTCTGGTTACTTCAATTTTGATAAATACGCAAAAGATGTAGTGTTTGACTTTACTAATATTTCTACTATTGATAAGAAAAAAGAAATAGAAATCCTAGATGATGCTGAAGAAAAGAGAATAGAATTACACGCCCATACGAAAATGAGTTCTATGGACGGAATAGCAAGCGTTAAAGACATAGTTAAAAAGGCAATTAAATGGGGACATAAAGCCATAGCGATTACTGATCATAATACTGTTCAGAGCTTTCCTGACTTTAATTATGCAACCAAAAACACAGATATCAAACCTATATATGGAGTTGAATTAAGTTATATAGATGATCTAGATACAGTGATTACTAGAAATGAATCTGAGGTTAAGTTAAGAGATGCTGATGTTACTTTTGTTGTATTCGATATAGAAACTACTGGTTTTAGTGTTAATCACGATGAGATTATTGAAATAGCTGCGATTAAAATTGAAAATGGACATTTTACACACTTTAATTCATTTGTTAAGGCTAATAGAAAACTAAGTAAATTGACTACTAAGTTAACTTCAATAACTGATGAAGATTTGTTGGATGCGCCAAGTATTGAAGAAGTAATGATAAAATTTCATGAGTTTATTAGAGGTAGTATTTTAGTTGCCCATAATGCTGATTTTGATATGGCATTTATTTATGAGAATTTTCGAAAATTAAATATATATACAGTTGATTATCCTACAATTGATACTTTGCAGCTTGCTAGAGTCTTGTATAAAGATACTCTAAAATCATTCAATTTAAAAGCTGTTAGTAAACACTTGAAAGTAAGTTTAGAACAACATCACAGGGCAATTCATGACACCGAAGCAACAGCAAATATTCTATTAATAATGCTTAATGAAGTATTCAATAAAGGAATAATTTATCACTGTGACATGAACAATTTAATCACACCAGACATTGTACATTCATTGAATATTCCAAGGCATATAACGATTCTAGCTCAAAATAGAACTGGACTAAAAAATATGTATAAGATTTTGTCTGATGCTGCAACAAATCATTTTCACAGAGAACCAAGGGCCCTTAGATCAATTATTGAAAGGCATCGAGAAGGTGTATTAATCGGTTCCTCTTGTGTCAAAGGTGAAGTATTCGAATTTTCTTTAAATAAGGATTTTGAATCGCTTAGAGATAAAGCAAGTTTTTATGATTACTTAGAAATACAGCCCCCAAGTGTTTATTCACACTTGTTTGAAGATATTGAAGGTGGTGATGAATATATTAAAGATGCAATTAGTAGAATAGTAACTGCTGGAGAACACTTAGATATACCTGTTGTAGCTACAGGAGATGTACACCACATATATCCAAATCAAGTAGATTATCGAAAAATTTATTTAAAAACACCAATGGTAGGTGGTGGATATCATCCTTTGAACAGAGTAGAAAATGTTCCATCTATGCATCTTAGAACAACTAACCAGATGTTAGAAGATTTTAGTTTCTTAGGAGATAAAGCACTTGATATTGTAGTAAAGAACTCTAATTTGATCAATGATAAGATAGAAAGATTTGATTTGTTTCCTAAAGAACTATTTACTCCAAACGATGACTTCTTTGCTAGTAAGGGTATTCCAAGCATTAGTGAAGAAGTGGAAAAAATGGTATGGACCAATGCAAAAAGAAAATATGGTACAAATCTTCCAGATGTTGTTAAAGAACGAATTGAACATGAATTAGATCCAATTATTAATCGTGGATTTGGTAATGTATATTATATTTCACATATCTTGGTTAAAAATTCTTTAGAGAACAAGTATTTGGTTGGTTCTCGTGGATCAGTAGGTTCGTCACTTGTAGCAACACTTATGAATATAACTGAGGTTAACCCTTTACCACCTCATTATGTATGTCCAAAGTGTCAATTTTCGATTTTTAAAACAATGGATGAAAATATCGATTCTCGTACATCTATTTATCAAGAAGATTTAAGAAGCGTTGAGTCTGGATTTGATTTACCATTAGCCAATTGTCCAGTTTGTGGTACTAGGTTCAGTTCTGACGGACATGATATTCCTTTTGCTACCTTCTTAGGGTTTAAGGGTGATAAAGTTCCGGATATAGATCTTAATTTCTCTGGAGATTATCAAGCTCAAGCTCATTTAGATATAAGAAAAATGTTTGGTGAAGACTATGCTTTTAGAGCAGGTACAATTTCTACTATTCAAGAAAAGACTGCTTATGGATACGTTAAAGGGCATGCTAAAGATTTAGGAATCCAAATTAGAGATGCAGAAGTGCAAAGATTAGTTTCTGAAATACACGGAGTTAGAAGATCAACAGGACAGCATCCAGGAGGTATTGTTGTTGTTCCTCATGATATTGAAATTTATGATATTACACCAATTCAATATCCTGCTGATGATGTAAATAGTACTTGGAGAACTTCTCATTTTGATTATCATTCATTCGAAAGTAACCTATTTAAAATTGATGTACTCGGGCATGATAACCCAACAGTTATAAGACAACTAATGGATTATGTTGAGATGTTTCCAAGTGAATTTCCATTTGATAACGTATATGATATTCCAATGGTAGATAAAAAAGTTATGAGTCTATTTAGTAGTACTGATGCACTTAAACTAAGTGGTGATATTATGAGTTCGGTAGGTACATATGGTTTACCTGAATTAGGAACGAACTTCGTTAGACAGATGCTTGTGGATACTAAACCAAAGAATTTTGCTGAGTTAGTAAAAATATCCGGGCTATCACACGGAACTGATGTATGGTTAAACAATGCAAAAGATCTGGTGCAAGAAAAACATCCAGAGTTTGGTAAGATTAACTTTTCTGACGTCATTGGTTGTCGAGACGATATAATGATTAATTTGATTTATCAAGGATTAGACCCAGAAGATGCTTATGATATTACTGAAACAGCTAGAAAAACCGGTAAATACCTTTCATTCGAACAGAAACAGCTTATGAAAGAGAAGAATATTCCTGACTGGTATATTTGGAGTTGTGATCAAATTAAATATATGTTCCCTAAAGCTCATGCTACTGCATATGTTATTGAAGCATTAAGAATTGCTTGGTTCAAGGTTCATAGACCTATTTATTACTATGCTACATATTTTTCTAGAAGAGCGGATTACTTTGATGTAAATGCATTTTTAGGTGGATATGATGGTATTAGGGATAGAATATTAGAGATAAAGGATCAATTAAATCCAAGTGACAAGGATCAAAGATTAGTGACTGTACTAGAAATTGCTTTAGAGATGTGTTCAAGAGGTTATACATTTAATAACATAGACTTGAATAAGTCTAAGTCTTCAGAATTTATTATTAGTGACGATAAAAAGACATTAATATTACCGTTTGTTACCATTGATGGTTTAGGAACAAATGTTGCGGATTCAGTAGTTTCAGCTAGAAATAACAGTGAGTTCAAATCTATTGAAGATTTAAGGAAACGTACTAGACTATCTAAAACTTTGATACAAAAGTTAAAAGATTTGAAAGTGCTTGATGAACTTGAAGAAAAAGATGAAGGTAATCAGCTTTCACTATTCTAATAAATAATCAATTATTAGATAATAATAATTTTAGGAGGAAAGAATATGAGAATTATGAGATCTACAAATCCTGTTTTTAGAGGAATAAAAGGTAATGAAGTTTTTAGTACATCTAATTCAGCTACTTACGGAGGAATTACATCAAAGACATTTCTTTTATTTCTTATAGCAGTTACAACTGGTTATTTTACTGCTAGTAATGTTGAGTTTGTTTTAAGTAATAGTTGGATAATGCTAGTATCAATGATTGCAGCATTCGTCTGTGTAATGATTTCTAGCATAAACCCTAGAGCAGCGAAGATTTTTGCACCTTTATACGCTGCATTTGAAGGTATGCTACTAGGAACAATCATTTTATTTATTTCAACCTTATCAACTGTTTCAACAGCTTATGAGGGAATAGTTTTAAATGCTGTACTTATAACGTTATCTATATTCTTAGTTATGCTACTACTATATTCTACAGGTGCGGTAAGAGTAGGACCGATGTTTAGAAGAGTGATGATGGGTGCATTATTTGGATTGATACTCTTTACATTCTCTACTTTTATAATAGGAATATTTAGTCCAGGATTTAGAGAAATGATTTATGGTAATATGCAATTGATGTTGTTAGTTTCTTTGATTTCAGCGGCTTTAGCATCTTTATTCATATTAATAGATTTAGATAACTGTACCAAATTAGTTCAGGCATCTGCCCCTAAAGAATATGAATGGGTTGCAAGTTTGGGATTAATGGTTACTATAATTTGGCTATTCCTTGAAATATTAAGAATTCTAATAATATTCGCTAGCCGTAGAGACTAAAATAAATCAACTGAGACATAAACACATTACAATACCCCCTTCTTACGTAAACTAAAGTGAGGAGGGGATTTTTTAATGAAAAACTATGGAAAAGAAGATATGAAATATATGAACATGGAAGAATATGAAATGAAAAAAGACTATAAAGAAATGCCGTATCAAGATCAGCACATGTGTCATCCACATGGATACCATCATGGACATCATTGTGGATGTGTACCTATGCCACAACCAAAATGTAAAGTAGTTCATAAATATCACTATGAAGACTATCCGGTTTGCGTTCCGGTTCATACTCATTACGTCAATCATATAGTTAAAAAACCAAAATTTATTCCAAGATATTCTTGCAGTGAAGAAGTTCAATGTGACATACAAAGACCGTGCTAAAACATATATTTGACAAATTATAGTTGATTTAATAGGATAAATAATATAAAATATTAAAGAAATCGAAGATAAAGGATTAGTAATCGCTAGAATCATTTTTAAGGGAGAGGGTACATTAACTGAGAGTGCTCTTAAAATGAAACGATGAATTCACCTTTGGAGTGGTGTTAATAGCATCCGCATTCTTGGCGTTATAAGATTTGAGTGCATAGTTTTTGCTATGAACTAAGGTGGTACCGCGATAAGAAATCGTCCTTAGAGAAGGACGATTTTTCTTTTTAGAGATTTAAGGAGGAAATTATGAGTATTAATGAAAAGCTGAAACAAATTGGTGAAGAGGCTAAGAAAACTATTTCTATAGTAGATACTATTCATGATTTGAATAATGAAAAAGCAAGATACCTTGGAAAAAAAGGGTTAATGGCTGAATTCATGAAGATGATGAAAGACGCTACTATAGAAGAGAAAAAAGAGATTGGGAAGGCCTCAAATGAAGTAAAACAACTTATAACTAAGTTGTTAGATGAGAGAAAAGAGTATATAGAAAATAAAAAGGTGGAAGAAAAATTAGCATCGGAATCACTAGATGTAACTTTACCAGGGAAAATAAGTAACGTTGGTGTAAGGCATATATTAAATCAGGTTACTGAAGAATTAGAAGATTTATTTATTGGAATGGGATATATAATCCAAGAAGGTCCTGAAATTGAAATTGATGAGTTTAATTTCGAAAAACTAAATTTACCTAAGGATCATCCTGCTAGAGATATGCAAGATTCATTCTATATCTCAGATGAGCTATTGCTTAGAACGCATACATCTCCCGTACAAGTTCGTACAATGCTAGAGTATGGCGGTAAAGAAGCAATAAAGATCGTATGTCCTGGGAAGGTTTACAGAAGAGATGATGACGATGCAACTCATTCACATCAGTTTATGCAATTTGAAGCTTTAGTTGTTGATAAAATGACTACATTAAGTGATTTAAAAGGTACTTTACTAGAGTTTGCTAAAAAACTATTTGGTGATGATAGATCAATTAGACTTAGACCATCATACTTTCCTTTTACAGAACCTAGTATGGAAGTTGATGTTTCGTGTAGCAAGTGTGGCGGAAGTGGTTGTAATATGTGTAAAGGTACAGGCTGGATAGAAGTGCTTGGTGCTGGAATGGTAAATAACAATGTATTAGAATTATGCGGATATGACTCTAAAATTTATCAAGGATTTGCTTTAGGGATGGGTGTAGAAAGAATTGCAATGCTAAAATATGGAATTGATGATATTAGACACTTCTACACTAACGATCTTAGATTTTTAAAGCAATTTAAATAGGAGGAAAATTATGAAAGTTTCATATAAATGGTTAAATGAATTTGTTGATGTTGATATTCCTTATGAAGAACTGGGAAATAAATTTTCTTTAATGAGTCAAGAGGTAGCCGGAGTTTATAGTTTAACTGATGCAACAAAGATAGTTGTTGGACATATTATAAGCAAAGAAAAGCATCCAGACGCCGAGAAGTTAAGTGTTTGTCAAGTTGATGTTGGACACCCAGTTCAAATAGTATGTGGCGCTCCAAATGTTGAAACAGGACAAAAGGTAATAGTTGCTTTAGTTGGAGCGGTACTAGCAGGATTTAAAATCAAGAAAGCAAAGATTCGTGGAGTTGAGTCAAATGGAATGATCTGTTCACTAAACGAATTAGGTATTGATAAAAAGTACGTTGACACTAGTGGAATATATGTTCTACCAGAAAACTCTAAGATAGGGAGTAACCCATTAGAAGTATTATCTTTAGATGATGAGGTTATGGAGTTAGATTTGACTCCGAATAGAGGAGATTTACTAAGTGTAATGGGAGTAGCATATGATACTGCTGCTATCCTTAACAAAGAGTTAATGTTGAAAGTACCTCAAATAGTCGAAGTTGATGAAGTTATTGATTTCAAGATCAAAATTGAAACTAAAAAGTGTATGTCTTATTATGCTAGAGTTATTAAAAATGTCGAGATTAAGGAATCTCCTGATTGGTTAAAAGCTCGTTTAATTGCAGCAGGAGTTAGACCTATTAACAATGTTGTAGATATTACTAATTATGTAATGCTTGAAACTGGACAGCCTCTTCATGCGTTTGATTTAGATAAGTTTGAAACAAGAGAAGTTGTGGTTAGAACAGCTAATGATGACGAAGTAATCAAGACTCTAGATGGGCAAGATAGAAACCTTTTGGTGGATGATATTGTAATTACTAATGGAAAAGTACCTACTGCATTAGGTGGAGTTATGGGTGGATATGATACCGAAATAGATGAACATACTAAATATGTATTATTAGAATCTGCTACTTTTGATCCGATATCAATAAGAAAAACATCAAGTAGATTAGATTTAAGAAGTGAATCTTCAATGCGTTTTGAAAGAGGAGTAGATCCAAACAGAACTATTCTCGCATTAAATAGAGCTTCGGAAATGTTCCAAAACTTAGCTTCAGGAAAAGTCTTATCTGGAGTGAGTAATGTTGAAAATAATAACTTAGATGACAAGGAAATAAAGATAGATTTAACTTATGTTATTAACTATGTTGGATACAATTATAGTGTTGACGATATTGAATCAGTATTTGATGCATTAAATTTTGAATACAGTAGAGATAATGAATCATTTATTCTAAGTATTCCAAGTAGAAGGAAAGATTTGGTTACAAAACAAGATTTAATTGAAGAGATTGTAAGGATACATGGCTATGATAAAATTCCTTTAACACTTCCAAAGACTGTTTCAAGAGGAGGACTTACAACTTCTCAATTAAGAAGGCGAAAAATAAGAAATTTACTACAAGGATTCGGGATGGATGAAGTTATATCTTATTCTCTAATAAATAAGGATAATCTATATGATTTTACAATCGAGGAAACTAACTATACCGAACTTTTAAAACCGATGAGTATAGATAAGAGTGTTATGAGACATACGCCTTTAAATGGGTTAATAGATGCTTTAAAACATAATATAGCAAGAAAGAACAAAGATTTATCTTTATTTGAGATAGGAAGTAAATACCTTGATACGGAAAAAATGGCTGTATGTGGGGTGTTAAGTGGAGTTCAAAACCAGTTATCTTGGAAAGGTAATTATGAGTCAGTTGATTTTTATTATGTAAAAGGTATTATTGAATCTTTATTAAGTAATCTAGATGTTGAAGTGAAATATGCTAAACCAGAAAAAACGAATGTTAACTTTCATCCAGGTCAAACTGTATACATTTATCAAAATAATAATTTGATTGGTTTTATAGGTAAATTACATCCGAAATATCAAGCTTTAAATGATTTGAATGATACATTTATTTTTGAGTTAGTTTTAGATGACATTAAATTTCAAGAGGAAATTAATAAATTTGAATCTATTCAAAAATATCCTTCAATGGAAAGAGACATAGCTATTGTTGTTAATAGAGATATCAGTGCTTCTTTAGTGTTAGATACTATTAAAAAAGCAGGAAAAAAACTTCTTAAAGATATAACTATATTTGATATATACACTGGAGAAAACGTGGGTGAGTCTGAAAAATCAATTGCGTTAAAGTTAGTGTTTATGGATAAAGAAAGAACATTAGAAACTGAAGAAGTTACTGAAAGAGTAAATAAGATTATTAAAGTATTAGAAAAGGAAATCAACGCAAAATTGAGAGATTAGCCCCGTAAGGGGCTTTTCTAGGGGCTAGAAAAAATGAATAAGAAAATAATATATATGCTAATATTCTCAGCATTTGCTTTCTTTGCAACGAATTTTCAACATGTAGTAACACCATCATATTTGAATACAATAGGATTAAAAGAGAGTCATTATGGATTTTTATTTGCTTTTATGGCGCTTGGGATGAGTATTTCTTCTCCAATCTCGGGAAGAATAGGAGATAAATATGGTACAAGGCTAACAATCTTCTTTGGCTTTATTGGGTATGCTATAAGTCAATTTCTATTTGGAACCTTTACTAATATTTATGCTTTAGTTTTTGTTAGACTTACTGCAGGGTTATCCATTTCAGCATCATCAACTAATATGATTAGTTACCTCACTAAAGTTTCAACACCTGAGCGCAGGGCTAAAGTTATGAGCTATTACGTTGCAGGGATACTCTTATTTGTATCAGTTGCATATAAATTCGGTGGAGAATTGGGTATATTCCTTCCCGCAAGAACAGTTATTTATCTTCACGCTCTTACGTGTTTAATAATTGCTTTTATTTCTCTATTATTACCTAATTTGAAGGGGAACAGTCAAGTAATCGAAAAGGTTAAATTTAAAGAAGTGATTAATGGTAAGTTGTTAACATTGTTATTTGTTAATTTATTAGCTGTGATGGCTTTTACGTCATCTGTTAGATTTATGGAAGTATATGTAATAAACATCGGCTTCACTACTCAAACATTAGGGAATTACGTCTTCATAAGTGGATTAGTGACAATAATATTTACATCATTAATATTACCTTTTATATCAAGTAGAGTAAAAGAGCCCATAATTATGAAGTTGTTATTACTTATTGGTGGGTTAGCTCTTTGGTCTACTTTCAATTTATTTGATAATATATTAATTGGACTATATTCTACGTTTATTCTTTTTAATATGGTGAAGTCAGGTTATGATCCAATGCATAACTCGTACATATCAAAAATTGATGAAGACAACCAAGGACAGGTTATAGGAATAAGTCAATCATTTAAAGCACTAGGTATGGTTTTAGGACTAATTATTGGTGGATATTTATATGCATATGATAAAGAATTAGTTTTCAACGCATCAGCAGTTTTAATTTTAGTTGGTTTTATTATTTTACAGCTAATTAAAGGAGATAAAAATGAAAGTAAGATCTTTGGCGCACCAAACATTAAATAGAATATTCACAAGTAAGGAGTATTCTAATATAACTATTAATAATGTTTTATCTAACAATGAATTGAATGATAAGGATAAAAGATTATACACTCAAATAGTTTACGGAGTTTTAAAAAATAAAATATTACTAGACCATTACTTGAAACCTTACTTAAAAGGGAAAAGTTTAAAAGATTGGATGCGTCATTTACTAGAAATGAGCATTTATCAAATGATATTTTTAGATCGAATACCAAAGTATGCTATTTTGAACGATGCAGTTGAAGTTGCTAAGAAAATTGATTTTAATTCAAGTAAACTTATTAATGCTGTACTTAGAAATTTTGACACTGAGAATCTTAATGAGCCACTTAAAGAGGAAATAAGATATTCGATTGATGAATGGTTATTTAAACAAATCAAAGGTCAATATAAAGAAGAGTATATGGATATCTTAGATTCCTTTAATAAAAATCCTAAGGCAAGTGCAAGAGTCAACTCATTAAAAACCCAAAGATATAAGTTATTAAATGATAGAATCCATGAGTCAAAAGTGACAAATACAGGTATTATTTTTGATTCGGGTAATATTTCACATACTAATGCGTACAAAAAGGGTTTAGTAACAATTCAGGACGAGGCTAGTCAGTTAGTTGCAAGAATGTTAAATCCCAAAAAAACAGATAGAGTATTAGATGTATGTGCGGCACCTGGGGGTAAAACCACTCATATTGCTGAAATTATGAAGAATCAAGGTCAAATTTTAGCTAATGATATTCATGCACATAAAATAGAGTTGATTAAACAAAACGCGACTAGATTAGAATTAACTAATATAGAATACTCTAATCATGATGGGACGAAACTAAGAAAAATCTATACTAGGGAGTATTTTGATAAAATATTAATTGATGCTCCTTGCAGTGGATGGGGAGTCATTGGAAGAAAGCCAGAACTTAAATATAATCAGAATGAAAAAAAAGTTGAAGAAATCAGAAAAATCCAGTCTGATTTATTAGAGAGTAATGCCCCTTTACTTAAGGTAGACGGTTTCTTGGTTTACAGCACATGTACTATTAATAAGGGAGAAAATGAAGTGCAAATCAGGAAATTTCTTGAAGAAAATAATAATTTCACATTAGAAAAAGAAAGAATGATTTTACCACATGAAAACCATACAGATGGTTTCTACATTGCAAAATTAAAGAAGGTGACAAGATGATCTACGATCTTACTCTTACTGAGTTAATAAGTTACTTTGATGATATTAACGAGAAGAAGTTTCGAGCTATTCAAGTCTTTGAATGGTTATATAAGAAAAGAGTAAAGAGTTTTCAAGAGATGACCAATATAAAAAAAGATTTACTTCTTAAACTAGCAAGTGATTTTACTTTTCCAACCCTAAAGCTTGTTGATAAACAAGTATCTAAGGATGGAACTACAAAGTATTTGTTCGAGTTAGAAGATAAAAATACAATTGAAGTTGTATTGATGAAATATCAGTGGGGAAATAGTTTATGCATAACTACTCAAGTGGGGTGTAATATTGGATGCGCTTTTTGTGCAAGTGGACTCTTAGGTAAATTTAGAGATTTATCAGCAGGAGAAATAGTTCTTCAAGTAATGAAAGTAGAAGAAATTGAAGATTTAAGGATTTCTAACATTGTAATTATGGGAATTGGTGAACCTTTTGACAATTATAATAATACAATGAAGGCAATAAAAATCTTAAATCATCCGAAGGGGTTTGAGATTGGTGCAAGGCATATCACTGTGTCTACGAGTGGAATTGTCCCAAGAATTTATGATTTTGCTTTAGAACCGTTTCAAGTGAATCTAGCAATAAGTTTACATGCGCCTAATGACTCATTGAGGAACGAATTAATGAAAATCAATAAGGTCTATAATTTGGATGAATTGATAAAGGCTTGTAAAGATTATATTAATAAGACGAATAGAAGGATAACTTTTGAATATATATTGCTTGATGGAGTGAATGATTCTTCTATGCACGCTAATCAACTTAGTGATTTAATTAGAGGAATGAATGCTTACGTAAATTTAATACCTTATAATGAAGTATCAGAATTCAAGTATAAAAGAACAGAAAAGGAAAATGCTCTTAAGTTTTATGATATACTTAAGAAAAGAGGTATAAACGTAACTCTAAGACAAGAGAAAGGGATAGATATTTTTGCTGCTTGTGGTCAGTTGAGAAGTAAAAATATGTAAAATATGAGAGGATTAATTATTAAATTAATTGGTGGACTTTACACAGTTAAAGTTGAAAATGAACTTGTTGAGTGTAAAGCAAGAGGAAAATTTCGTCATTTGAACCAGTCACCGAAAGTTGGGGATTTAGTTGAATTAAATGATGATTTTATTATGGAAATAGAAGATAGAAAGAATGATCTTGCTAGACCCCCAATAAGTAATGTAGATCAAGTTATTTTAGTCTTTAGTGCCACTCAACCTAAAATTAGCTATTCACTATTAGATAGATTTATAGCTTTGATTACTTATAATAATATTAATACTGTATTAGTTGTTACAAAGATAGACTTACTCAGTGAAGATGAATTAAGTTCTTTGAAAGAAGAATTAAGATACTATGATTCTGTATTAGATATTGTTTATACAGCTTCTTTGAATAAAATTGGTACAGAAGACGTAGCTAAATTATTTAAGGATAAAATAAGTGTTTTAGCGGGTCAATCAGGTGTAGGAAAATCTACATTGCTTAATTCCATTGCGGGATTAGATATTAAAACACAAGAAATAAGTAAAGCATTAGGAAGAGGAAAACATACAACTAGACACATCGAATTAATTGAAATAGAAGGCGGTTTAGTAGCTGACACTGCAGGGTTTTCTTCGCTAGATTTTGATGATATGGATGAGGTTGCATTATCGCACAGCTTTTCTGACTTTTTTGAATTAAGTCATGACTGTAAATTTAGAGGCTGTCTTCATCTGAACGAACCAAAGTGCAAGGTTAAAAAGTTAGTTGATGAAGGTGAAATTCCTGCATCAAGATATGATAATTATGTATATTTCATTGAAGAAATAAGATCTAATAAGAGGTACTAGTTGAGGTGGAAATTATGATATTAGCTCCAAGTGTTTTAGCAGCAGATAAAGAAAATATTGAAAAAGAAATTCAAGAATTAGAAGAGTATGACGTTAAATGGCTTCATTTGGATGTGATGGATGGATTGTTTGTTCCAGCTAAAACATTCGGTCCCGACTTTGTTAAGAGAATTAGAAATATGACTAGTATGTTTTTTGATGTTCACTTAATGATTGAGAAACCAATTGATTATATTAATCATTGGATTGACGCGGGAGCAGATTTAATTACTTTTCATTTTGAAGCTGGAAATGACCCAATTAAAGTTATTGAGAGAATTAAATCTTTCGGTGTTAAAGCAGGTATTAGTATTAAGCCTAACACCAAAGTAGATGAAATTAGGGATCTACTTCCATTTGTTGATTTGGTATTAGTAATGAGTGTTGAACCTGGTAAAGGTGGACAAAAGTTTATAAGTAATTCTTTAGAAAAAATCAAAAAGTTGTCTGGTGGAGATTATTTGATTGAAGTAGACGGTGGAATCAACGAATCTACTGGAAAACAGTGTATAGATGCTGGTGCTGATGTTTTGGTAGCCGGTACATATGTTTTTAAAGATAAGAATAACATTAATATACTGAATAAATTATGATTGTTAGGATAATAGCAGGAGCTCCATCGGTTTACTTAGATAATTTTTCTAATGACTATGTTATTGCGGTAGATTTTGGTGTTGAACATGCAGTTGTAAACAATATTAAGATTGATTTGGCTGTTGGTGATTTTGATTCAGTTGACAAGAAATTATTGACTGGACTGAAAACTGTAGAATTGAACCCAGTAAAGGATGAGACAGATCTTTATGTAGCTGTTTTAGAAGCCATTAAGCTCAAACCAGATAAAATATATATTTATGGCGCCACAAATGGTAGATTTGATCACTATTATGCAAATATTAATTTGTTAGATTTATATAATATAGAGATTGTAGATGAAATAAATAGGATTTACATAATGCACGACTCGGCTGTGGTGAAAAAAAAGAATGAATATGTATCATTTTTTCATTATTCAGGTAATCCCGTTATTAGTTTATTAGGTTTTAAATATGAACTTAGAGACTATAAATTAGAATTTAGAGACAATTTGTGTGTAAGCAATGAAGTGATGGAAGAGAAGGGAATAGTCAAAGTAACTAATGGTAAAATATTAGTCGTTCATAGTATTAAATAATAAGATTTCTCATATTATTATACTGAGGAAGTGATTAATTGAAATTATATATAATTAGGATTCCGTCTTTTCTAGGGTCGATAATAAATGGTTTTATTAGTTTATTTAAAAAAAAATAAGGCATACCTTATCTTGGGGTATGCCTTATACTCTATTTAATTTACCTGATTTCAAGCCAGATTTTAATCCTCTAGCTGATACGTAAACAGTTTTAACTTTTCCATCCTCTTCAATTTTGATTTTTTGAAGATTAGGTTTGAATTGTCTTTTAGTAGTATGAAGTGAGTGTGATTTATTGTTCCCACTTACTGTTTTTTTTCCAGTAATATAACATTCTTTAGCCATTCGAATACCTCCTTACAATCTATCCATGCCTTAATAATATATCATATATTGAACTCTAATGCAACTATATTTATTGTTTTCTATTTAATGTAAAAATAGAAATACTTTGAAAGCCAAATCAAAATTTGATATAATTGTTTTAATATGATAAACTACTGTGTGTAAAATAATGGGGGTTATTATGAACATAAAGAAATTAAATGGATTACTATTTAAAACCTTAGTAGAAAACGGCGCAATAAATTTAAGTAATAACTATAAATATATTGATGATTTAAATGTTTTCCCTGTACCTGATGGTGATACTGGAACAAACATGAAAATGACAATTAACTCTGGTGTACAGGAAATTGCTAATTTGAAAATTGAATCTATGGATGAAATGAGTAAAAAGTTATCAAGAGGTTTATTGATGGGTGCCAGAGGTAATTCTGGAGTTATACTATCTCAATTATTCCGTGGACTTCACAAGGGATTTAGTGGCCATGATTTAGTAGGTCCGACTGAATTAGTTGCTGGATTTAGAGGTGGAGTAGATCAAGCTTATAAATCAGTAATGAATCCTGTAGAAGGTACAATTTTAACAGTTGCTAGAGAAGCTACAGAATATCTTGAAAAAAATGTTTCTAGTGAAATGACGATAAACGAGACTTTTAAAATGTATCTCGATGAAGCAAAAGCATCTTTAGAAAGAACTCCGGAGCTTCTTGATAAATTAAAAGAAGCAGGAGTGATTGACTCTGGAGGAGCTGGTTATGTACTCATTATTGAAGGTATGTACAAAGCATTGCAAGGTGAATTTATTCAAGCTTTAGATGATAGTGAAATGCAATCAAGTTCTGCTATTGTAGAATCAAATTCTGAGGAATTTGGATATTGTACAGAATTCATTATTCAAATGAATAATGAGATTGATGTTGAAGATGAACTTAAGAGCGCACTTGCTTATTTAGGGGATTCGATTGTTATTGTACAGGATGAGGATATTATTAAGGTTCATATTCATACACTTACACCAGGGGATGCTTTAAATATCGCTCAAAAATATGGAGAATTTGCTCGTATAAAAATAGATAATATGTCCTTACAACATGAAGAGATAATAAATGAGGCTTCGACCAAAAACGATAAAGGTCCTATGAAAAAGTATGGAGTAGTGGCTGTAGCTCAAGGTAAGGGGCTAGTAAAAATGTTTTACGACTTTGGTTGTGATAAAGTAGTTACAGGTGGACAAACTATGAATCCATCTACTGAAGATATTGTAAAAGCCATAAATAATGTTCATGCTGAAAATGTACTTGTTTTTCCTAATAATAAGAATATCATGTTAGCAGCTGAACAAGCGCAAGATCTTGTTTCTGATAAAAATGTAATTGTTATCGCTGCTAAAACAATTGCAACTGGATATAGTGCATTAAGTATGTTAGATTTGAATGCAGAGCCAGAAGATATTAAAGAAGAAATAGAAGGAACAATCGAAGATGTTTCTACTGGTGAGATTACTTATGCTATTAGAGATACTTCTGTAAATGGTGTTAACATAAAAGAATCTGACTTTATGGGGATATTAAATGGTAAGATTGTCGTTTCTACTCCAAGTTTAGATGAGACTCTTAAGTCTCTAACTGATGAGATGGTTTCAGATGCCGAGATTATTACCATAATATATGGTGAAGATGTTTCCAAGAATGAAGTAGAGGATTTAGAAAAATATATAGAAGAAAAGCATAGCGAAGTTGAAGTTGATATTATCGAGGGAAAACAAGCTGTGTACAATTATATATTTGCGGTTGAATAGGATGCTAATGCATCCTTTTTTTGTTTAGCGAAAACCACTTGCTGTACGATTGGTTCTAACAAAGCTATGCTTATGAGTGAAAGCAACAAGAAAACCTCCGTGATATAATGGGACGGGTTAGCCAACCAGACCAAAGTCAAGGAGGTATCCATGGACAATAAAAGTTTAGCACACACAACCTGGAATTGTAAGTATCACATAGTATTCGCGCCCAAATATAGAAGACAAGTGATTTACGGAAGAATAAGAAGAGATATTGGGAAAATCCTGAGATACTGAGTGAAAGAAAGTGAGTGCAGATAGTGGAAGCAAATGCATGTGAAGTTCATATCTACATGTTGGTATCAATACCCCCAAAGATGAGTGTATCCTCGTATGTGGGATACTGAAGGGTAAGATCAGTTTGATGATATTTGTTAGGCATACAAACCTGAAGTATAAGTACGGAAATAGATAGTTTTGTGTAGGGGATATTATGTGGATACAGTGGGAAGAAACAAAATAGCGATAGAGAAATACATAAGGAACCAGATACAAGAAGATATGATGGAAGACAAGATGAGCATGAAGGAGCATGTCGATCCGTTTTCTGGACAAAGATTAAAATAAAGTCAGAAGCCCTTTAAGGGCAAGTGAGAAAGTGTCTGCGATTGGCGGATCTTTCGAGAGTCTTTAGATTGAGCCAGTACCAAGCCTTCTAGGCGCATAGGAAACTACCAGTTCTTACTGATAGTTATTTTTTTTGCTTTATTGTTTGTCTTGATTATACGTAAAACAAAATAATCGACTTTTGTAGAAATGATATCTATTTTTTGCATATTTAGCATAGTATATCTTTTATTGGAAATAATATCCATAAGTAGATAAAGCTGATAAGTAAATGAGATAAGTTATTTTAATATTAAACTAATGGAGTTTTTATGGAAAAAGGCAAAGGAAAGATCTCAATAAGACAAGTAATGTTTCTTTTTGTTGTTACTGTATATACACCCTCTGTTAGGTTTGTAGCCGGATATTCTGCTGGAAAAGCCAAGCAAGCTGCATGGTTAACCCCCTTAGTAACTCTTATACCTTTTTTAGTATTGATATATGTGTTAAACGCCTTGTTACAAAAATATAAAGGGTTATCATTTATGGATATTATTTATGATGTGACATCAAGATTCTGGGGTAAAATCATTCTACTACTATATTTAGTATGGCTAACAGTGTTATTAGCACTATATGTTCGATTTTACGCTGAACGCCTTGTAACTTCAATTTATCCGAATGTTAATATGAATCTATTTACTATTTCAATGTTGTTGATAGTAGCAATAATTATAAGAGCAGGAATAGTGGCTATAGCTAGAATGAATGAGATTATTTTTTTGATAGAATTATTTGTTATCCTAAGTTTATTTTTATTAATGATTCCAACAATAAAAACTGACTACCTAACTCCTATAAGCTCTATGGACATTGTTCCTGTAATGAAAGGAAGTATTGGGAATACAGGATTAATATATATAACCTATTTGTTCTTTTTTAGTGATAGATTTTCTAGGACAAAGGAATTTATTAGATATAGTTTATACGCAGGAATATTTTTGTGGCTTGTCAGTACAATAATAATTATTACCAGTGTTGGTACTCTAGGGCATAGCATTGTAGGACGATCTCCACTTTCATTCCTAATAGCTGTAAAAAACATTTCATTGCTAGGTGTACTCAGTGGTTTTGAATCTATATTAGTTGCTTCATGGATACTGACTGATTTTATTCTAATAATAGTGTTTACTTATAGCATTATGAATATAACAAAGTCTCTGCTTAATTTAAGGGACTTTAAACCATTTATTAACATATTTTTTGTAATATTATATCTTTTAACTTGGATACTTGGAGTTAATGTATTTGAATTACAGGCTTTTTCTGCAGACTTTGCGATCCAAATGAATCTCTTAATGCAAGTTATAGTTCCTATATTAATTTTCTTTATCGCAAAAATCAGAAAAAAAGTGTGAGCCTAGATAATCTAAGGATATTAATTGGTGAATTGAGACGGGTGTGATTTTGTATATAAATGATGTTTAAATTAATGAATAACTACGGGGATATTCTTGTAATTTTTATACCTATTTAGCATACTATTATCAATATTTGGAAATGATAACCTTAAGTAAAGTTGGTGATGAGATGAAAAAAATTAGAACTGATATTATTAATCTTAACAAAAAAGTAGATTTACCTATGGAAGTAGAAAGCTTTAAAGGCTTATTTGCAAATAGTCATGACTGTGTATTTACCGAAGTTATGATAAATAAAGAATTGACAGTTCATCTTGTGTTTGTAGATGGGTTAGCAAATTGTACTAATGTAATGGATTTTATCTTAAAACCTCTCACAACATTAGAAAAATTTACGAACATAAAAGATGAGAAAAAACTTATTGATGTGATAAAAGGCGGATCGCTATATTATATATCAGTTAAAGAAACAAATGATGTTAATCTAGCTGTAGAATTACTTCTTATGGGAACTGCTGTATTGATACTTAAAGAAGCAAAGATTGCTTTTTTGTTTGAAACGAGAGGATTTGAATCGAGAAGTATTCAAGTTCCAACAGAGGAAACTAGTTTAAAAGGTTCTAAAGATGCATTTGTAGAAACGCTAAGGACAAATACAGCGATGCTAAGAAGAAAAATGAGAACACCTGATCTTGTTATAGAAGAGCTAATCGTTGGAAAAGTTAGCAAAACTAAGGTTAGTGTTTCATATATTGATGGAATCGCTAATGATCAACTAGTAAAAAGTTTAAGAGAACGCTTAAAGAAGATTGAAACAGATCAAGTACTTTTTACAACTGTTATTGAGGAAGAAATCATTGATAGTCAGTACACTCCTTTCCCGCAGGTCGAGTATACCGAGAAACCAGATAAGTTTTGTTCTGCTCTTTTAGAAGGTCGGATTGGTATTATAATTGACGGTATTCCATTTACGATGATAATACCAACATCAATTGTTAACTTTTTCCAGACAACTGATGATTATTCACATAACTACATTGTTGTATCAATTATTAGAGGAATAAGATACCTATTGGCTGCAGTTGCATTGATTGTTCCTGCATTTTACGTAGCCATAACAAGTTTTCATCTTGAGATGATTCCTGAAGGATTAGCCTTGTCAGTTATATCTACTGAAAAAGGCGTGCCTTTTCCAATATTTATTGAGTGTATTTTATTAAGTATCGCGTTTCAGACTTTAATAGAAGCAGGGGCAAGAATTTGGAGTAGTATTGGTGGAATGGTATCACTTGTAGGAGCACTAATTGTTGGTGAAGCTGCAATTACTGCTAACTTTATAAGTCCAGGTGTTGTGGTTGTAGTTGCTGCAGCAGCTATTGCGAACTATACTATTCCGAACAAAGATTTTGCTTTTGCCATATGGATATGGGAAATTATACTTATCTTATTAAGTAGTGTAATAGGTCTTTATGGAATGGTGATAGGAATAATATTACTTATTCACCACTGGGCACAGATGGAAGTAATGGGAGAACCGTATTTAGCGCCTTTTGCTGCGACTGATGGAAGGAACAGTAAAGATGCAATCATTAGAAGTCTATTTGTGTTCAAAAAGAAAGAAAGTTTAGATGAACAAAGTAAAATAAATGAATAGAGGAAATTAGAATGAGAAGAACTTTAATTATTACTCTAATTTTGTTCACACTATATATATCCGCTGGGTTAGAAACAATGATTGGAGGAAGAAAAAGTATTACAGATGCTTTTTATGTCACAACTGTTGGTTTAGACAAAGCTAAAGATAAAATTAAGTTAACAATAGTAACACAATCACTAGGACCTGAAGAAGAAACTGAGTACACCAAGAAGCAAGATAAATACTTTGTAACTGAGGGAAAGACCATTTTCGAAGCCAATAGGTTCTTCACCACATTTATGGATAACAAGATATTTTGGGGTCACGTTGATTACATCTTAATATCAGAATCATTAGTTAAAAATGGACTGGATACATATCTTGATTTTTTTATGAGAGATCATGAAACAAGATTAATTGCAGAGCTGTTTATTGTAAAAGAATATAGTGCAGAAGAATCAATAAAACTGGTAATAGACTCTGGTGAAGATATAACAAACACATTACATGTATTAAAAGAGGATGTAGGGAAATTATCTGTTTCTGGATGTGTTCCTGTATATGAGGCTTTTAGTACTATTACTGATGAAAATTGTGGATCTAATGTACCTTTACTTCAAATAATTGAAGATGAAAAAGAGGAAACCGATTCAACAGATGCAAAAGAAGCAAGTGTAGCTGAAGATAATCCGAAAAGTAAAAGATTAGTTTTAGATGGATATGCACTTTTGGACCCAGAAAGTTCTGAACTAGTTGGATTTCTCACTGGAAATGATGCTAGAGGATTTAACTTTGCAATTAATAAAATTAAATCTGGGGTTATTGTAGTTGAAGATCCTGAAGGTGAAGATGTAACACTTGAAATTATTAAATCAAAGACCAAAATTATACCAAAATTCAATGGAGACAAGTTGGAAGTTACCTTTAAAACTAAATTATCAACTAATATCGCTGAAATAGACGGAAGTACTAATTTGTTTACTGATGAAAATATTGAACTCTTAATCAAACAACAAAACGAGATGGTGAAAAAAGAAGTAAAAAATGCAATAGATTTTGCTTTAAAACATAATATAGATATTTTTCCAATTAGTAAAGTTGTAGAGCGAAAATTTCCAGTAAAGTGGGATAAGATTAAGGATGACTGGCGTAAAATATTTACTGAAATTACATTTAACGTTGAAGTGGATTCACAAATTGATAGAACATATTCAATAAAAGAGCCGGTATTAAGTAGAGAGGATGGTTAGATGCTAAAATATATAATGATAATTGGTGCTATAAGCATTTATGAAATTTATATGATGGTAAAAAAGAGACAGATGAAGGATTTTAATGCATTCCTTATTTTTGTCCTTATTGCTTTGTTAGCAAGTTATATTCATGTGCATGACCCATTCGATGCTAGTTTATCTGAACTCCTTTTAAAACTTGTTAAATCTGAGTATTTTAAAGGAGGCTAATAGATGGTAAAAAATAAGGGTAAAATATCAGTAAGACAGGCATTAACCTTATTTGCTATTTTAACAATTACCCCAACGGTTAGGTTCGCAGCAAGTTCTACCGCTTTGATTGCAAAACAAGCTGCATGGTTGGTACCAACTGTTACTGCTGTTTTCCTATTTCTTATGTTATATATATTAAATATACTTTTACAAGGATATAAAAACAAATCATTTACAGAGATGATTTATGATATAACCTCTAAGTTTTGGGGAAATTTAATTATTTTTCTTTACCTAGTTTGGATAACTATTCTGATAGCATTTTACTTAAGATTTTACTCTGAAAGACTAGTTACATCAATTTATCCAAATGTAAAAATTGATATTTTTACAATATCTATGCTCATACTTATAGGATTTATCATTAGAAATGGAATTGTTGTTATTGCTAGAATGGGAGAGATCTCTTTCATACTTATCTCAATTGTTATTTTAGTTTTAATGATTTTTATGATTCCAACTATTAAGATTAATAATCTATTACCAATTAGTTACTTAGATATTATGCCAACTTTAAAGGCTAGTTTTTCTGGCGCGGCTTTATTTTATGTAATCTATCTGTTCTTTTTTGCTCATGAATTCACTCATCAAGAAGAGTTTTTTAAATATGGTAAGTTAACGTTACTATTTATATGGCTTATTAATACTGTAATAATTCTTGCGAGTATTGGTAACCTTGGACATGCTATAATATCAAGATCACCACTATCTTTTCTTATTGCGGTTAAACAAGTAACATTACTAGGTGTAGTGAGTGGTTTTGAGTCTATTCTTGTTGCTACATGGATTATTTCAGATTTTATAATGATTTTAGTGTTGACTTATAGCGTTTTAAATATTATCAAATCACTTTTTAAACTTTCTAGCTATAACTCATTTATAAACATTTTCTTAGTATTTTTATTTTTTATTTCTTGGATTTTAGCTAACAATGTTTTTGAACTACAAACATTATCAGTAGATGTGGTAGTTTCAGGAAATATCATTATGCAGTTTATACTTCCTATAATTATTGTAGTAATTGCATTAATAAGAAAAAAAATAAATATTAAAACGAATTGAGTGAAAAAATATGATCAGAACTATTACATTAACATTATTTGTGTTTATATTATATGTTGCGACAGGTCTGGAAACCTTAGTAGGTGGAAGGATGGATATCAGTGATGCTTTTTATATTGCGACTGTAGGTCTTGATAAAGAGGATGATGAAATTCAAATGACTATAGTAACTAAACAATATTCTCCAAAGGAAGAAACATCTCAAATAGCTAAGCAGGACAAATACTTTGTATCTGTAGGTAGAGATGTCTTTGAGGCAGCAAGAAATTTTAACTCCTTTATGGATAAGGAGACGTTTTGGGGCCATGTAAGCTATATTCTAGTATCAGAAAACTTAGCCCAGAAAGATATTGATTCAGCACTTGACTTCTTTGTAAGAGATCATGAACACAAACTGACTTCAAATGTCCTTGTTATTAAAGATGCAAGAGCAGAAGAGGCAATAAAACTAGTTACTGATTCTGGAGAGGATATTACTACTAAATTAAAGGTTCTATCAAAGGGAGTAGGAGCTTTATCTATTTCCAGTGAATTACCTTTGATTGACGCTTTCAATAAAATAAATAATAAATATTGTTCATGTTATATTCCAACTCTTAAAATCGTAGAAGATCAAAAAGACGAACCAGAAGAAGAAACAAAGGAAGCATCCAACACAGAAAATGAGAAAACAGATGAGAAGACGAAAAGGTTAGTTTTAGAAGGATACGTATTCTTTGATCAAGATGATGCTAAATTGCTCTGTTCGATTGAAGGTGGTACTGCTAGGGGGTTTAATTTTATTATAAACAAGATTAAATCTGGTGTCATAGTAGTAAAAGATCCTGACGGAGAATATGTAAATCTTGAAATTATTGATTCTAAAACAGAAATAATACCAAAGATTGAGGATGACAAAATTACAGTAAAATTGAAGACTAAAATGAATAGCAACATTAGTGAGATTCACGGAGAGGTGGATATTTTTAAGGCTGATATAATTGAAGGCTTAGTAAACCAGCAAAACGATATTATTAAAGCAGAAATGCAGAGTGTAATTGGCTTAGTTAAGGAGTATAATTCAGATTTATTTGATTTGAGTAGTGTCATTAATCATAAATATCCCAAAAAGTGGGACAAAATAAAAGATAACTGGCGTGAAGTATTTAAAGATATTAAATTTGAAATAGAAGTTGAATCAAAGATTAATAGAACTTATTCCATTAAAAAACCAGCTCTAAGTAGAGAAAAAGAGAAGAAATAATATTCGGATTGGAGCAGGTTTATGTTTAGAAATAAGGGTAAAATATCAGTAAGGCAAGTAATGATTATTCTTATAATAACTGTATATACACCATCTATAAGGTTTATAGCTAGAGCAACTTCCTATTCTGCAAAACAAGCATCATGGCTTTCTCCAATTATTGCCTTTGGAGTTTATGTGATAATGCTATTTATTCTTAATAGATTTTATAAGAAATATAAAAACAAAAACTTTTCTGAAGTAATTCTTGATAACACCCCAAAATTAATCGGAAAAACGATTATTGTTATCTATATTATTTCGATTACTTTATTACTAGTTCTTTATATAAGATATTTTGGTGAACGATTTGTAACAGCACTTTATCCAAATGTAGATATCAATATTTTTATCATATCTATTTTATTAATAGTAGCGTTTATGATTAGAAGTGGAATAGTTGTTATTGCTAGGATGAGTGAATTGATGTTTATCATTATGACAATTATTTTTGTTTCATTAATGTTTATAATGGTTCCAAACGTTCAATTGGAGAATGTGACGCCAATATCCACTTTAGATATAATTCCAGTTTTTAAAGGGAGTATTGTAACAATTGCATTAAGCTATTTACCATTTTATTTTTTCTTTAGTCATGAATGGTCTCAGAATGATAAGTTCTTAAAGCATGGAATTATGGCGGGTTTATATATTTTAATTATAGAAGTGTTAATTATTTTCGTAAGTGTTGGCTTAATGGGATCAACTGTCATTTCTAGGTCACCGTTATCTTTTTTTATAGCGGTAAAAAATATAAATCTACTAGGTGAAATAAGCGGATTTGAATCAATCTTGGTGTCTACATGGATTCTTACCGATTTTGTTATCTTAATTGTCTATACTTATAGTGCATTAAATATGATTAAGTCCTTATTTAATCTTGGAGATTTTAAACCTTTTATTAATATATATATCTTTATTACATATTTACTAACGTGGATAATTGCGAAGAATGTTTTTGAACTTCAAGATTGGGGAGCTCAATTTGCAGTTTATATGAATATAAACGTCCTAATTGTAATACCTGTAATCATTTTCATGATAGGAAAGGTTAGAAAAGTGGTATAAGAACTATTAGGAACCCTTATTTTTAGAAGTAATATTTTAAAATATACATGAGAATGAACTTATTTGTTTAGCGCTCAAATCGGTTTATTCTTTTTAGTTTTTTTGCTATATGAAGTTTTAAATATTCATTCTCACATGTTATAATATTAATAGTAAATTTTGGGGAAAAAGTATGCAAAATGAAAGTTTAACAAAACTAGATGGTGTAGGTTTAAGGACTCAAGAGAAGTTCCTTTTAAACTCTATTAAAGATGTGAAGGATTTAATCGAATATTTTCCGTATAATTTTGTTGATTACAAGGTTGGTTTAAACCAAGACAAAGCAACTGTAATAGGAGTTATAGCCACCATGCCAGTAAGTCTATTCATTAAAAAGAAGATGAATAAGATGACATTTAAGCTACAGCTTGAGGATAGAATAATTGATATTTTAATCTTTAATCGACAATTTATTAAGAACTTATTAACTGTAGGTAAAAAGATTACAGTGTCTGGTAAATATAATCCTAATAATAATCAATTGGTTGCGGCAGAGATTCTGTTTAAATATGAAAGATTAAAACCAATTTATTCATTAAAAGAATTATCCTTATCCACCTTTCGAAAAGCACTTAAAAGTGCTATAAAGATTTATTCGAGTGAAATGAAAGAAACATTACCGGAATATTTACTTAAAAAGTATAAACTGATTTCTTATAAAGATATGATTCGTATAGCCCACTACCCAAATTCTATTGATGAAATCAAACATTTGAAAAGAAGAGTTAAATACGAAGAATTACTTAAGTACCAACTTAAATTACAATATAGTCACTTTACCAATAAACTATCAAGTAAAATAAATATACATTACGATATTGACGCTATAAATACATTTATTGATTCTTTGCCATTTGAGTTAACAACTTCACAAAAAGATGCGCTAGAAGAAATTTTGGAGAATATGAACTCTGATTATACAATGAGTAGGTTACTTCAAGGTGATGTTGGAAGCGGGAAGACCATTGTAGCGATAATTGCATTTTACGCTGCATATACTGCTGGTTATCAATCAGCATTTATGGCACCCACCGAGATTTTAGCTGAACAGCATTACCATAAAGTTATAAAGTTATTACCTACTCTAAATATCAAATTATTAACTTCATCAATAAATAAGAAAGATCGACTTCAAGTACTTAGTGATCTTAAAAAAGGAGTTATAGACATAATTATTGGTACGCATTCATTGTTTCAAGATGTGGTTGAATATAACAACTTAGGTTTAGTTATAACAGATGAGCAACATCGCTTTGGAGTAGAACAAAGACAAAAATTACGTAAGAAGGGTTTTTCTCCAGACGTATTACACATGAGCGCAACTCCTATTCCAAGAACACTCGCAATTACGTTATTTGGAGATATGGATATATCCACTATTAAAGAATTACCTAAAGGAAGAAAAAAAATTACTACGAAATATGTTAAAGATAAAGAATTAGATAAGGTAATTGATTTTATTAAACAGGAAATAAAATTAGGAAGACAAGCTTACATAGTTACTGCTTTAATTACTGAGTCAGAAAAGATCGACTTACAAAATGCAGTTGATATATATGAAATAATTAAAGATAAGCTTGATGGAAGAGTTGGTTTATTACATGGTAAGATGAAAAGTAGTGTAAAGGAAGAAGTAATGAACGACTTTAAGAATCGCAATATTGATTGTTTAGTTTCAACAACAGTTATTGAAGTCGGAGTAGATGTACCAAATGCTTCAGTAATGGTAATTATTGATGCTGATAGATTTGGGCTAAGCCAATTGCATCAATTAAGAGGAAGAATTGGTCGTGGTGAGTATAATAGTTATTGCTTTTTGATTTCTAGTAATAAATCAGATAAAGCTGTCAAACGACTTAAGACAATTGAAAAGATATCAGATGGGTTTGAATTAAGTGAAGCGGATTTGAAATTACGAGGTCCAGGTGATTTTTTCGGTGTAAGACAATCTGGATATCCCAATTTTAAATATGCTGACATAGTAGAGGATATGAGTATTTTATTAATTGCACGCGAAGATGCTAAAGAAATAGTGTATAATATAAACGATGAGAATAATAAAGTTCTTAAAGAATATTTAAAAAATAATTTTTAAAAAAATGATTTGTAACATTACTAGGAGGAAATTATGATAAGAATAGCAGTAGACGCTATGGGTGGAGATTATGCACCAAAAATAACGGTAATTGGCGCAATGGAAGCGATAAAGAAGTTTAGTGATATTGAAATTACGTTATTTGGAAACAAATACGAAATACATAAATATTTGACAAACTCAAATAGAATCAGTGTAGTTCACACGCTAGAAGCTATCAAAATGGATGAAAAAGAAGCTATTAAGAAGATGAGAAGAGATAAAAAAACTTCTATGGCGATGGCGATGTACTCTGTCAAAGAAGAAAAGAATGATGCATTTGTTACAGCTGGACCAACTGGGCCTTTCGTAGCTGGTGCTCATCTAATTATTAGAAGAATTAATGGTATGAAGCGCACTGCGCTTACACCTATGTTTCCAACTGTAAACGGACACTGCTTATTTATGGATGTGGGAGCAAATATTGAAATTAAACCTGAACATTTACTTCAATATGCTCATTCAGGTAGTATATATGCTAGAGAAGTCTTAGAGATTAATAATCCTAAGGTTGCGCTCATAAATAACGGTGAAGAAAAAGGAAAAGGTAGGGTAATAGAACAAGAAGCCTATAAACTCTTAGAGCAAGATCCAAAAATTAATTTTATAGGAAATTTAGAGTCTAAATATCTTTTTGATACTGATGCAGATGTTGTTGTTACTGATGGGTTTACCGGAAATGCAATAATGAAAGCTAGTGAAGGTGTATTAAAAGCATTTAGTACACTTTTAAAGAATGAAATCAAGAAAAGTACTAAAGCTAAATTAGGTGCAGTAATTATGAAAAAAAACTTAAAAAATGTTGTAAAGAGATTCGACGCATCTGAAGTAGGAGGAGCAATTCTTTTAGGGGTAAAAGCACCAGTTATAAAGGCTCATGGTGCAAGTGATGCTTATTCATTTACAAGCGCAATACGTCAAGCAAGAAGTATAGTCAAAAAAGAAGTTGTAAGAAAAATTTCAAATGTTTTAGAGAGTGAGTAAAAATGGATTATTTAAATAAATTAGTGGAATTTCAAAAAAGTCATGATTTAGTATTTAAAGATATTGACCTCTTAAAAAAAGCTTTTACGCATTCTTCTTATGCTAATGAACATAATGTCGATTGTAATGAGAGATTAGAATTCTTAGGTGATGCAGTTCTTCAAATTGCTGTTTCTGAATTTCTTTTTGAAAACTTTCCAAATGAAGACGAAGGTTTTTTATCCAAAAAAAGAGCTAAAAATGTATGTGAGTCAGCTTTATGCGTGATTGCTAAGAAAATGAATCTAGGAGACTATTTACTTTTAGGTAGAGGTGAGGAACAATCTAATGGAGATAAGAAGTGTTCAACATTATCAAACACATTTGAAGCACTCCTTGGAGCGATTTATTTAGATAGAGGTTTTAACGAAATATTTAAGATTTTAGATAGATATTTATTCACACAATTATTAGATGACCAGTTCGCAGTAGAAAGAGACTATAAGAGTAGTTTTCAAGAATATGTACAATCAGATACAAAAAGATCAATTGATTATCGATTAATTAGTGAAACAGGACCTGCTCATAATAAATTATTTGAGATTGCTGTTTATATGGATGAGATAAGAATGGGAGTTGGAAAGGGAAAAACAAAAAAAGAAGCTGAACAGAATTCAGCAAAAGAAGCCTTAACGAAGTTAGCTAGTAAATAGATATTACCCTTAATTATTAATGTGCATATTAATAATTAAGGGTTTTTTTAAATCTTAATTTTATATGGAGGTGAAATAGGTGACAATGTCACTAAAAATATGAATAATATTGCTATTATAGGAATCCATGGTAGGATGGGAAAATATGTCCATACCATTTTAGATGGTAAACAAGGATATAACGTTATTGCTGGAATTGATAAAAAAAGAGATTACTGTCGTGTTGAAGTTTATCCAAAAATAGAAGAAGTATTAGAAAAAAAAGATGTAGATTTAATAATAGACTTTTCGAGTAGTTCTAGTAAGTCAAGTATAGAATATGCCATTAAAAGTAATATTCCAGTATTGTCAGGCACAACCGGTTTTACAGACAGTGAAAAAAATGAGTTAATTGCCCTTGCGAAAAGTAATAACTCAAATCTAATGTTAATATCTAACTTTGCCCATGGAGCAAGTGTTATGTATAAAATCGTAAAAGATTTAGCTAACGATTTTGATAAACATGATATAATCGAAGTCCATCATGTTAATAAGAGAGATAAACCAAGTGGAACAGCTAAGGAATACGCTAAAATTATGAAAGTGGATGTGGATAAGGTACAAAGTATTCGGTTGAATGATGTAATTGCTTCTCATGAGGCAATCTTCGATAACCCTGGTGAGAAGTTAATCATAAGACATGAAATATATCACAGAGATGCCTTCTTAAAAGGTCTTAATAATTCACTAGACATTATTTTACATAGAAGGGTATGGATTAGTGATTTAGATCAATATAATAGAATCAGTTAAAATTGAAAAGTATGTTATAATTTGTTATAATTTTGCTAACAAAGGGGAGTACTTATGGACAATAATTATGGATTATTAAATATTAAGTATTTAGATATAGATAAGCTATTGCTAAATAGTTATTTGAGATTAAGAATAGATGAGACGGATGTTGTTATATTACTACTTTTATTCGAAGTTAATAATCATGGAAGTAATTTCTTGTCTATCTCTGAGTTGGCCAGAAAAACAACAATTTCTATTGATGATCTTGCAAACAAAGTAGATATTTTAGTAACAAGAGGATTCGTAAACCTTGATATTTATATAAATAAAGCAGGTGAAGAAGAAACTAAGTTTTCCGTTGTTCCAACTGTTAAGAAAATATTTGATTTATTTAAGGAAGACGAAATTAAAGAAATGAAAAAAGGTAATACAGACATTCCTAGAATTGTTAGTATGATTGAAGATGAGTTTAAAAGAGTCTTATCATCAAAAGAACTATACATTATTAAAAGTTGGGAATATAGTTATGAAGAAGTAAAAGAAGCTCTTTTAGAGACGCTTAAGCAGAAAAAGTTGAGAATTGAGTATTTGAATAAGATTTTAGAAAATAATAATAAAAATCTAGAAAGAAACACAAAGTATTTCAATGAATTTATGTCTAATGAGTAGTATAAAAGTTATTGAGCAGATGTTCCCTAATGCTAAGTGTGAATTAATTCATGAAAACGAATTTGAATTATTAATAGCAGTAATGTTAAGTGCACAAACAACTGATGAATCTGTCAATAAACTAACTGATCACTTATTTTCTAAATATAAAAAACCAGTTGATTACTTAAATGTACCGATTACAGAACTTGAGGGAGACTTAAGAAAGTTAGGTTTATATAGAAGGAAAGCTCTAAATATTAGATCAACATGTCAACTTTTAATTGATAAATATAAGGGAGTTGTACCTAACACAAGAGATGAACTAATCTCTCTTCCTGGAGTAGGTAGAAAAACTGCAAATGTGATTTTAGGGGTAGCATTTAATGAACCAGCTATTCCAGTGGATACGCATGTAGAGCGTGTAAGTAAAAGACTAGGGTTTGCAGAAGAGAATGATAGTGCTTATGCTGTTGAAAAAAAACTAATGAACATACTGCCCAAAGATAAGTGGAATGAATTTCACCATCAAATAATCTTTTTTGGTAGATATCACTGTACTGCAAGAAGTCCACATTGTGAACAATGTGAACTTACTAAGAATTGTATATATTTTAAAAGTAGGTTACTAAAGTAACCTCTTTTCTATAATAATAATACTAGGATGCAAAGTATATAATTAATAGGGAGGGAATAATGAAAGTTAAAATATTTGATTTTGAACACGATGAAGACCTTGAAGAAGCTATAAATGAGTTTATCGATGGTAAAAATGTAGTAGACATAAAATACCAAATAGCTATGATGTATGACGGAAGAGAACAGGTATTTTCTTATAGCGCAATGATTCTTTATGATTAACGGTATCAATAGAGTGTAAGAGAAAATAAATAATTTTTCAAATAAAAAGTCTTTCCTGCAGTCTATGATTTGCGTAAAATTCTTAAGGGAGGGAAATATATGAATATAAGAGGATTCGAAAAACTGATCAATGAAAGAGAAGTAGAACAAAATGAATTGTCAAAAAACAAAACTCTTGCGACTACTATTCGCAGGAGAAGGAAGGAAATGAATTACACTCAAGGACAAGTATCTAAAGGGATATGTAGTGTTAGTTATTTATCGAAAATTGAAAACGGTCACTTAGAACCAGAAAACTATTATGTTCAAGAAATTATGAATAGAATTGGGATAGGTCATAAGGAAATAAGTAATGCGGTTTATGTTGAGGAAGTTAAAGCGATTGTTAAAGCAATGTTTTATGAAGAAAGTGATGTAATAGTAAAAATTTATGATGATGTTAGTGCTGATGAAAACTCAAATATATTAAGTGCTGAGTTAATCTTTTTAGGAAAATGTCTATATTTTGGAGAACTTGAAAGGTCACTAGAATTGATTAAGACCATAAATCTAGTTAAAAAAGATTTAATCAATTATGAGCTTAAGGTGTTTATATATTTTATCGCATTATTTGAGTCTATGAATCTTAGAAACAAGTATGCCATGAATTACTTGAAAATATTATCTAGTTTAGAAGATAGTGATCCTAATCTATGTATGCTGATTTTGATTTTAAAAGCAAAAGTGACTATATATTTAGGTCAATACGTTCTAGCAATGAGTACTATAAATAATATTGAATGTCGATTGATAAATAACATGAATTTGAATAAACTAATAAAAATAAAACTAGATCATGTTTTCTTACTTACTTTAAGTAAACAAACTGAAGATGCTTGGAGGGTGTTAGATAGAGTAAAAAGATATATGAGTGTAGATTCAACTGTATTGGAAAGAGTTCATTTTATTACTGGTTGGCTGTATAAAGTTGAAGGTGATTATGAAAAGGCCATAACTTCATTTTCAAATGCATGTGATCAACTCTATTTTGAGAGTATAAGTAATATCGTTGAGTGCTATTATTATCTAGAAAATTATTCATCAATGAATGAATTTGTCCAGATGATTGATGAGAATAAAGAAGACAAAAGATATGAATTCTACCATAAATTAGTATCATATTTTTCAGTTAAATCGAATGGTCATCTATATGATTGTAAAGAATATGTGACTAGACAACTTATGCCGATGATGAAAAAGGTGAAGTATAATTACTATTATAATTTATTTTCAATAGACTTAATTGAATATCACAGGACTAATGGTAGATACAAAGAAATTGACAAAATCAGAAATAAATTATAAAAGACTTTCTAAAAATTATTAAAAATGTCATAATGTTTAAGAGGTGCACAATATGGAGCAAGGATCACATCAGTTAAAAAATATGCCAATAAAAAAATTACTATGGAAGTTGAGTATTCCCGCTATAATCGGGATGACTTTTAATGCACTGTATAATATTGTTGATGCTATATTTGTAGGTGAAGCGAGAGGTGAAAGTGGAATTGCTGCTATTAGTATCGTATCTCCTGTTCAAATGATAGTTATGGCAATTGCGCTAACAATAGGAATTGGAGCGGCTAGTATATATTCTAGAGCTATAGGTGCAGAGGATTCAGAAAAAGCCAGAAAAACAGTTAACAATGCGTTTGTTTTGGGTTTAACATTTGGAATTATAATCTCTATTATTGGATTATTGTTTGGAGAGGAAATAGCATATCTATTTGGTATGAAGGATGACTTCAAATTAGATACAATGAACTATTTAGAAGTAATCTTCTATGGAATTACCTTTCAAATTATATCAATGATATACAACAACTTGTTTAGAGCTGAAGGCTTTGCGAAGACTGCAATGGTTGCGATGATAGTTGGAACTAGTACAAACATAATTTTAGACCCTATATTTATCTTCGACTGGGGACTAGGTCTAGGAACAAGAGGAGCAGCTTATGCTACAGTAATTGGTTATACTTTAACTTTTGGCTATCTTTTATATCATCAATTTAAGTCAAAAGGAAATTTGAGACTTAAAATCAAATTAATGAAGATAAATTTGAAAATATCAATTGAGACTATTATTGTAGGTATTCCTGCTTTTGTTAGAAATTCGATTGGTGCAGTTATAATAATCTTAATAAATAATTTACTTAAACAATATTCAATAGATCCTACAACATCAATAGCATTATATGGAATAATTTCAAGGACGTTAATATTTGTTTTATTGCCAATCTTTGGTATCGTCCAAGGAATGTCTCCTATAGTTGGTTATAATTTTGGTTCTGAGCAATATGAGAGATCCTTGGAAGCTACATATTATTCCAAGAAAATTACATATACATACTTTTTAATAGTATTTATTCTGATTCAAACTTCAGCAAAGTTTATTGTTAATCTGTTTGGGGTGAGTCAAGAGACAATAATATTGGGTTCTAACTATCTAAGGTTGACCTTGTTGTTTTTACCTCTGCTTGCTGTTCAGATAATTCTTACAGGTTATTATCAGGCGTTAGGGAAAAGTAAACAAGCTGCATTCATTGCTTTACTTAGACAATCGATTTTATTAGTCCCTTTAGTATTGATATTGCCGATATTTCTAGGAGAGATTGGAATTTGGATTGCTATTCCATTATCAGATTTAATTTCGTCTTTAGTGAGTTTTTGGTTATACAGAAAAGAGATGAAATCGTTCAGGATACAGTATTTAGAAAATTTGGAACCAATTACTCAGCTTTAAGACGGATAGCTTTAATCTATAAAGAGAATATACTAAGTAAGATTTATTATATGGCTTAGTATTTTTTTACTCTAGAAGAAACCTATTCTAGAACTTAACAATTTATAAAGCTAAATAATGTTTGAAGGTATATGGGGTAAGAGTGTATTCTTAAAGAAAGAAAAGTTAATGCTGTTCTAATGAATTCTCTAAATAAATCATACTTAGATTTTTTTCCTGATTCTTCCTACTAGGAAAATGAATATTGGTAGTGTTGCTAAAAAGAAATCCATGTAAACACCAATTGCGCTACCTAATTCCCCTAACTCCCAAATGTTCTTGGCTACTATCCAGGAAATCAGGTATATGATTACTAAGTGTATGTTGATAAATGGTTTATAATCTTTGAGATTAAACAACGACTTAAACATGTTCAATGCACTATAAGTTAAAATTGTGATTATTACAAAATCTGTAAGAAGCCATGCAGATAACAATAACGATTCCATTCCACTTAAAAATCCTAACAATTCTACGTTTTTAACTGAAATCCAGAATGATAGTGAAGAATTTGAAATAATTGTATGCCCTAGCTTACCTATGCAAGCTAAAATAATAAGAGTCTCAAGAACAAATATATAAAAGCCCGCTTTAAATCCTTGTATTAGAAATTCGTTTTTCTTAGTCCATTCATGGCTAAAGAAGAATAAACAAGGTAAGCATATTAGGGAAGTTGATCCAATACTTCCTTTAAAAATTGGAACTACGTCTAAAGTACTAATTGGTGTTATATTACCTATTTTAATATCTGGAATCATTAATGCAATTATAACAGTAATGGAAATAGTTACTATTAAAAAAATTGTTTCACTCATTCTAGCAATTATTACAACACCAGACTTAATAGTAATCGAAACCAAATACAATATAACTATAAGAAATATATTGATGTCCACATTTGGGTAAACCAAAGTTACTAGTGTCTCTCCATAAAATCTTACATACCAAACTAAAAGATATGTCACCCATATTATATACAATAATACAATCACTTTTCCTATAAATCTTGATGTGATATCATTTAAGATTTCAGCATATGACTGTGTGTTATATTTCTTGAATAATTTACTACTTGCGTAAACTATAGCTAAAAATATGATAAGTGTAATAACTGGAGATAACCACGCAGCCTGCTTTGCTTCACCAGCGACATAAGTTGGAAGAAATCTAGCAGAAGGTGTATAAACTGCAATTATAAAGATAATCATTAATTGCTTTACAGATATTTTACCCTCACTTTTTAACATATTATTTCTCCTAGATTTTTTACATTAGTATGAAATATATTATTTCCGTTTACTTGGTAATTTATGTAAGTTGAGTAAATCTAATCTTTTAAAAAAAACCCATTCGATTGAACAGGTATATTATTCTATAAGTTATGATGTTAATTTTTATTGTATATAAGTGGTTTGAATTCATTTCTTAATAGTAATTTATCATAGATTTCAGTTACTCTTACTTCTATACTCATCATCATATTATTAATCTCACTTGCTTTACTAATAATTGGTGTCTTTATTTCCTTTTTATTTAAGTTTAAATATTTTCTACCATTTTCATTCATAGCTAACACTCTAACATACGGAGCACCATTTAGTAAGTTTAGTTCAGAGTAATCATCTTTTTTAATATTGCACAAGATATTTATTAAAGTTCTTCTAATTCTATTATGTGTGTATCTCCTTGTATAAACTTTATTTAGAAATTCCTCAAAAGAACTCGCATGAATATACTTTTTGAACCTGTTTTCTATTCCTTCCTCAACAAAAGCAATTTTTTCTAAATCTGGATCAGATATTATTTTATATTGAAGTAACTCATAGTAGTGATTCCAAGTGTATGTATTTCCTTTTAATGCCTCATAGGTATTTTTAGGTACATATTGAAATGGATCATCCATTAAACGAATTGCAGTTGCACTTGCGATTGAAGCATGGTCGCTATTTTTATCATGATAGTTAGAATGTACTCTTTGTATTGTCTTCGGCTCTATGCTTGACTTTAACTTACTAATAGAGTTAATATATTGAATACCTAGATTATCATTTGAAGTGAATCTTCTTTTAGTTAAGTCATAAACAGTCTTGCCAGAAGCAGAGGGATAATTATTTCCCTCATCTAAATATTTTTTTATTCGAGTTTGAAATTCAACAGTATTAAAGGTAGAAACGATTTCTTTTAAAGAATCTACATCATTTGACTCACTACCAAAATATAATTCTCTAATCTTTAGTTTGTTTAAAATATCAATAGCACCGAATGCGAAGATATCAGCACTTTGAACCGAGTAAACAAAAGGTAGTTCAATAACTAAGTCAATCCCATTTTCAATTGCTAATCTTGCTCTATCCCACTTGTTGATTATAGCAGGTTCTCCGCGCTGGACAAAATTACCAGACATTACCGCTATAACACAATCTGCTTTTGACAATTTCTTCGCTTCATCTAGGTGATGCTTGTGTCCGTTGTGAAAAGGATTATATTCTACAATTACACCTATTGCTTTCATAAATAATCACCTCGAAGTATTAATAAAGTATCTAAATTGATGATATCACAAAATGTTATTAACTGAAAGTAAGAAATGTTTGACAATAACACTATATAGTTGTATAATTTATTTTGCGAATGAGGGTGATTTTTATGAAGTGGACAACAATGCAGTTGAATAGATTCGTAAATCAGGAGTTCGTATTTGATGGGGATATGGATTTATCGAAAAGAGCTGAAAGTCATGACGATATTATCCGTATTGAAAAAGTAAAAGTTATAGGTAAAATGAATATTGTTGACGATAGATACATTTTTGACATTTCTATCTCTACTATGCTTTATCTAGAATGTGCTATTACTTTAGAAGAAGTTCCGTTCAAGATTAGTGAAAGTTTTACTGAAATATTTTCTGTTAATCCGATTGATGATGAAAATTTAATCAAAGGGATAACGGTAGACCTTGAAGATGTTATTTGGTTAGATATATTATCGCTAATTCCAATGAGAGTAGTCAAAGAAGGCGTTAATAGTCCATTTAAGTCTAAGGTAGAAGAAGATAAGAAAAACTTAGCTTTCAAAGATTTAGAAAAATATCTATAGGAGGTGAGTAGAAAATGGCAGTACCTTTTAGAAGAACATCGAAAACAAAGAAACGTAAAAGAAGAACTCATTTTAAAATTAGTGTACCAGGTATGGTAGTTTGTCCAAACTGTGGAGAAATGAAATTATCACATAGAGTATGTAAGGAATGTGGTCATTACGCTGGGAGAGAAGTTAAAGTGGTTAAAACTGAAACTGAAGAATAGAAAGCACTCTAGAGGAGTGCTTTTCTATTTACAATAGTGAATTCAATGTTAAAATAGAGTTAATAAAATTTATGAAAGTAATAATATATTTTTAATATTATATTAGGTGATCTTATGTATAGGCATATATCAGTATTATTAAATGAAGCTATCGAGAATTTGAATATAAAGACAGATGGAATTTATGTAGATTGTACCTTAGGTGGAGGAGGGCATTCGTCTGAAATTCTCAAAAAGATAACTAATGGGCACTTATATTGTTTTGATCAAGATGATTATGCAATTGAAGTTGCCAAAGAAAAGCTGAGTAAAATTTCTAATAACTATACAATTATTAGGAGTAACTTTGTAAACATTAAGGAGAAATTGAAAGAGCTTGGAATAGAAAGGGTAGATGGCATTTTGTATGATTTAGGTGTTTCATCTTTCCATTTTGATATTCCTGAAAGAGGTTTTAGTTATCACTTAGAAGCAGAGCTTGATATGAGAATGGATCAAAATCAAGAAATTAGCGCTTTAACTATTGTGAATCAATATTCTTTAAGTGAATTAATAAGTATCTTTTCTAAATATGGAGAAATAACATATTCTAAGAGGCTAGCGGAAGCTATTATAAAGGCTAGAAATGATAAAGTTATTAATACTACAAAGGAGTTTGTTGATATAATACTTAATGCTACTCCAGCCGCTATAAGAAGGAAAGGGCATCCCGCAAAAAAAGTTTTTCAAGCAATAAGGATAGCAGTAAACAATGAATTAGATGTATTTCAAAAATCACTTGAAAGCTCGCTTAGTATTCTAAGATCTAAGGGAAGGGTTGTAGTTATTTCATTTCATTCTTTAGAAGATAGGATAGCGAAAAGAACTTTTAATAATGCAGTCAAAGTAGATATACCGAAAGGACTTCCTATAAGGGAGGCTGAAATACCTAGAGAATATAAAATAATAACAAAGAAACCTATAATTCCTTCTATTGAGGAGATAAGTAATAATAGTAGAGCTCATTCAGCGAAATTAAGAGTTATAGAAAAATTATAAGAGAAGAGGACTTCGGTCCTTTTTTCATATTCAAGGGATTTTTATCATAAATTTAAGTGGTGATAAAAATGAACAAGTTTACAATTCAGCGTAGGATTATGATGGTCATACTATCAATCATCTTTCTTTTTTTATTAGTAATAATTAGGATGAGCTATCTACAGATAATTAAGGGACCAATGATTTCGGAGTTAGCTATTGATTTGTGGGAAAGAAGTATACCGATTGATGGTCAAAGAGGCAATATTTATGATAGAAACGGTGAATTAATAGTAGGTAATAAATTATCCCCTAGTGTAGCGGCAATTAATAGACAAGTTTCTAATAAAGAAGAAACTGCGCTTTTCTTGGCGGGAGTGTTGAACACCTCGTATGAAAAAATATATGATCATTTAAATAAAAATGTATCTATAGAGTTGATTAAGCCAGAGGGTAGGAAAATATCCTCAGAACAAGCAAGAGAAATTGTAAGAGCGAATTATCCAGGAATTTATGTAGTAGGTGATACAGAAAGGTTTTACCCATATGATTCATACTTAGCTCAAGTGTTGGGCTTTACAGGAATTGATAATCAAGGGATAGCAGGGATAGAGTATTATTATGAAAACTTTCTAATTGGAAAAGACGGCGGTTTAAAAATAGTCACTGACGCAAAAGGTAACTATATGCATGATATAGTTGGGAACTATGAGTATCCCAATAAGGGCTTAGATGTTTATCTAACAATAGATATTGGTGTACAAATGGTGATGGAAAGAGTCATTGAAAATGCAGTTGCTAGATACTCTCCTGAACAAATGTTAGGTTTAGCGATGAACCCTAAAACTGGAGAAATATATGCAATGGCATCTTATCCGACTTTTGAACCTGGTAATTATCAATCTTATCCACAGGAGATATATAATAGAAATCTGCCTATATGGATGAGCTATGAACCAGGAAGTACTTTTAAGATTATTACTTACGCTGCTGGATTAGAAGAAGGAGTTTTTACTCTAGATGAGACTTTCAACGATCCAGGATTTTATATGGTAGATGGAGCGAGATTAAAGGACTGGAAAAAAGGCGGACATGGAACACAAACATTTTTAGAAGTTATTCAAAACTCATGCAACCCTGGATTTGTAGAGATAGGGTTAAGGATTGGTGAAGAGGCTTTTTTTAAATATGTTAACGATTTTGGATTTGGATCGAGAACAGGTGTTGATTTATTAGGAGAGTCAACAGGAATTGTTTTTAATCCTGAAGTGATCGGCCCTGTTGAGTTAGCAACTAGTGCTTTTGGACAGGGGAATTCTGTTACCCCAATTCAACTTGTAACTGCAGCAAGTGCAGCTGTTAACGGTGGAATTCTGATGCAACCATATATTCTAGATAGTGTAGGGTATGGTGATATGGAAGAGATCGTTTTTAGAAATGAACCGACTGTTAAAAGGCAAGTTATCTCTAGTCAAACGTCAGACATAATAAGATATGCTCTTGAAAATGTTGTGGCTAAAGGAACAGGTCGCAATGCTTTCATTGATGGATACAGGGTTGGGGGGAAAACTGGTACAGCACAAAAAGTAGGTCCTAATGGAACATATATGGATGGAAATTATATATTATCATTTCTAGGAATTGCACCGATGAATGATCCTGAATTAGTTGTTTATCTGGCAATTGATAATCCGAAAAATACAATTCAGTATGGTGGAGTTGTAGCTGCACCATTAGTTAAAGAAGTGCTTCAAGAGGCATTACCGCTACTCGGTATTGAAAAGCAAGACAACCAAATTGATAGAGAAGTAAGATTTTGGATAGATACCCCTTTCTATGATGTCAAAAATTATATTGGAATGAGTAAAAAGGACGTTAGTAGAAGCCCGTTTTATAATGTGGAAATCAAAGGTGATGGAGAAGAAATAGTTGCTCAAATTCCTATTCAAGGTGAGAGAATTTTAGAAGGAGGGACAATTGTTTTGTATACTAATTAATTATGAAGTTAAGTAAAATATTAAAAAATCTCAGAATTCTTACTGAGGTAAAAAATCATAAAGTAACCGGGATTTATAATAATAGTAAAGAGTGCACATATAACTCAATTTTTATTGCATTAGGTGGCATTAATAATGACGGTAATAATTTTATTGATGAGGCAATTAGAAATGGCGCTAAAACAATAATTACTGAAAAAGATATAAAGAAAGAAGTAAATGTTATAAGGGTTAAAAATATAAAAGAAATAGAAGCAAAAGTTGCTAAGGTGTTTTATAAAGATTTATCTAGTAAAATTAAAATCATTGGTGTTACGGGTACGAATGGAAAAACATCTGTAACCACTCTTTTGCACAATTTCTTAAAACAATGGGGAAGTGTCTTAATTGGAACTAATGGTGCTTTTATAAATGATGAGTTTCATTCTTTAAGCAATACTACTCCAGATATACTTACTACTTACAAATTCTTAAAAGAAGCAGTTACTAGACATTTCAGGTTTGCTGTAATGGAGGTATCATCTATAGGCATAAGTGAGTATAGAGTTCATGGATTAGCATTTGAATATACTATATATACTAATATTTCGCACGATCATTTGGATTATCATAAAACTACTCAGAATTATATAGAGGCAAAAAGAAAGCTATTAATTCAAACCAAAAGACATAATTTGATAAACAAAGATGATCATATCTTGTATAACTTTAGAGACTTTAGAAGTATTTATTATAGTTTGAATGAGGTTGAAGTATTAAGTGAAGAGCCATTAATTTTCAAGTTTAATGATTCAAGATATTATTCTAGATTATATGGTAAGTTTAACGTCTATAATATAATGGCTTGTATTAAAATTTTGAGTCTAATGGGTATCAATCTAATAAAGTTTAAAGAGTATCTTAAAGACTTTAAGAAAATAGATGGAAGAATGAATGTTTATTCGGTCCAAGATAAAAAGATAGTAATTGATTATGCACATAGCCCAGGTGCTGTAAAGAATGTGTTAGAGACTTTTAAGGGTTGTGTAGTTATTGGGTGTGGTGGAGATAGAGATATTTTAAAAAGAAAGGTTATAGCAGAGATTTGTTTGGACAAAGCAGAGTTTAGTGTTTTTACATCAGATAACCCAAGAACGGAAAGTTTATATAAGATATTTAATGATATGACCTTTGGACTAAAGGGAGATTATTTGATTATACCTGATAGATATAGTGCGATTGAGTACGCAATCAAGAACTTTAATACAATTCTTATTCTTGGTAAAGGGAATGAAGAATTCCAAGTTGTAGGGAATAAAAAAATCAGGTTTAGTGATTTGAAAGCTGTAAAGAGGATACTTAAGGAGTGATTAGATGATAGTTATATTTACCTTTGTTTTTTCATTGATTGTTACAATTATTTTATTATTGCAATTAATTCCAAAATTAGAGCAACTTCGTTTTGGACAAATAGTACGCATAGAAGGACCTAAAAATCATTTGAAGAAGGGTGGAACTCCAACTATGGGTGGAATTGCATTTATAGTAGGATCACTTATAGCCGTAGCAGTAATTTCTCTTATAAATGAATGGGAACATGAGCAGTACAAGGTTGCGATTCTCTTTTTTCTTCCTATGATTTTTTATGGTGTATTAGGATTTGTTGACGATTACTTAGTAGCTATTCGTAGAAACAATATAGGAATAAAACCTAGTATGAAATTCTTCTTGCAAATTATGCTATCTGTATTATATTTCTATATTTATCTATCCTTTGATATGGATACTGTAATAAGAGTTTCAAGTTATGAATTTGATTTAGTATGGGTTTATGGTATATTGATACTCTTAATGTTTACATCATCTTCTAATGCAGTTAATTTAACTGACGGATTAGATGGACTAGCAACAGGTTTAATGATTATCGCATTACTCGCATTTTCTACAATCGCATTTGAGACAAACTATACTTTATTTATAATCATAATTAGCGTTATAGGTAGTTTAGTGGCATTTTTACTATTTAATAAAAATCCAGCGAAGATTTTTATGGGAGATACTGGATCTTTAGCTTTAGGAGCAATACTAGCTGCAATTGCAATCATCTTGAAAAAGGAACTTTTGCTAATAGTTATAGGTGGGGTCTTTGTTATTGAAACTTTATCCGTTATTTTGCAAGTCGCATACTTTAAAAAGACAAAGGGAAAAAGAATCTTTCTAATGTCTCCCTTGCATCATCACTTTGAACTAAAAGGGATGAAGGAGCATAGTGTAGTGGAGATGTTTTGGGTAATGGGATTTTTGTTTGCTATTCTAGGACTATATCTTAATGGGGCGATATAATGATTTTAATTTTAGGGAGTGGAGTTACTGGGAAAAGTGTTGCTAATTACTGCGAAAAACATAGTCTTGACTATACTTTTGATGAGACTAGTGATTATAGAGTAGTTGTTAAAAGCCCAGGAATAAAATATAACAACAGGATTGTAGTAGAAGCATTAAAAAAAGGAATAGAAGTAATTTCAGATATTGAATTAGCTTATAGATTACATAAAGCTTATTACATAGGAATAACTGGAACAAATGGAAAAACTACTGTCGTATCTTTAATAAAGCACATATTTGAGGTAAACAATATAGATTGTGAAGCTGTTGGTAATATTGGTAATCCAATTTTTGATCATTTGGACAAAAAAATATTAATAATAGAATTATCATCTTTTCAATTACTAGGGATAAAGGAATTCAAGCCAAACATAGCTTTAATAACTAATATTTCAAGAGCGCATATGGACTATCATGATTCTTATGAAGAGTACATAAATGCAAAGCATAGAATACACATGAATATGGAAAAGGATAATGTGTTTGTCAACTCTAACATGAATAGTGATTTGAAGAGTTATAATGATAAGGTTATTGAATTCGAAAGTAGTTTAATAGGGGAACATAATAAAGAAAATATGCTAGCGGCTTATACTGTTGCTAAGTGCTATGGTTTAGAGCCTGAAAAGATCAAAGCTGCGATAAAAACATTTAAAGGATTAGAACATCGAATAGAAGAATTTATTCCAAATGTGTTTAATGATTCAAAGGCTACTAATCCAGTAAGTATGTTAAAAGCGATCGAGACCTTAGATGATGAATTAACATTAATATGTGGAGGTCAGAATAGACACGAGGATTTTAGTGTGCTTATACCAGTTATAAACAAGATTAAACAAGTTATTTGTTATGGTGAGACAAAAAACATATTAGTAGATTTTTTTAGTAAGCATTCGGTTAATGTGTTGGGTGTAAATACTTTAACTCAAGCAGTACAAATAACAAAATTGATTAAAGAGCATAATCAAATCTTATTTTCACCGGGATGCTCAAGTTTTGACCAGTTTAAAAGTTACCGAGATAGGGGTAAAAAATTTAAGAAACTTTTTGTTCAAAATATGTATTAAAGTGCTATAATATAGTGGAAAAGAAAGAATGAGATTAATTTTAGAAATATGAAAGAAGATATAATTAGTCTCAGGTGATACAATGAACGTAATATTTGGGGGTGTCTTCAACCCACCAACCTTAGCACATTTTAAGGCTGCGGAAGAAATAAAGAAACGTTTTAATGTGAAGGAATTTATCTTTTTACCTGTTGGATTAAACTATGAACTTAAAAATGTTTTAGAGGATGTTCACAGAGTAAATATGCTAAAAATAATGGCTAAACTGCTTGATGCAAAGGTTTCATTAATAGAAATAGAAAATGATGAATTTTTAGGTACATATAGGACACTTAAAATGATGAATCTATCTGATTCTTATTTCTTGTTAGGATCAGACAATTTATATTCTCTTGAAAAATGGAAAAATGCAGAGTTATTAATGGAAGAATTCCGTTTTATTGTTTTAAACAGGCAAGATAATATTCTAAAAGTTATTGAAGATAGTGAGTTTTTATCTAAATACAAGAATAGATTTACTATCATTAATGATTTTAACTATAATATTTCTTCAACAGAATATAGAAACAATTTTGATAACGAATTCTTGTTAGATGAGGTAGCAAAATATATTAAAGATAATGGGTTGTATAGGAGGTAAATTATGTACAACAATGGTTTTATAAAGGTAGCAGTGGTAACACCAAGTGTAAAAGTTTCAAGACCAATGGAAAATGCTATTGAAATGATAGAAATACTAAATGAAATTGAGGCTGGAATGGTACTTTTTCCTGAGTTATCAATAACTGGTTATAGTCTTGAAGACATGTTCTATCATACTTCAATCATGAAAAAGTCAGAAGAAGCGATTAAGTACTTTTTAGATAATAATACTTTTGATGGGGTTGTTGTCTTTGGTGCACCATTTGAATATAAGGGAATGCTTTATAATGTAGCGATGGTCGCAGAACAAGGAAAACTACTTGGAATTATCCCTAAAATGTTTTTACCACACACTGGGGAGTTTTATGAAAAAAGATGGTTTGCAGATGGTGTAGATGTGCAATTCGAAATTGAGTTTTTAGGACAATCTGTACCATTTGGATCAATTGTATTTAATAGTGACCATTACTCTTTTGGAGTAGAAGTGTGTGCTGATATGTGGGGGCCTTTAAACCCATCAGCTAATTTATATTTATCTGGTGCAGAAGTTATGTTGAATTTGTCTGCATCAAATGAGTTTATTAACAAAACTGAGTCTAGAAAATTATTAATTAATGCTTCAACATTTAGACATAAAGGTGCGTATATTTATTGTTCAGCTGGTGTTAATGAATCAACAGGTGCTAACGTTTTTGGAGGAGATAAAATTGTTTCTGAAATGGGTGCTATAATAGCACATAAACAAGATTTTTCCTTTGACGCTGAGGTGTTATATGCTGATATAGATATAGCGTACTTAAAGCATGTAAGAAGAAGCAATGGATGGTTTAAGGATGCTCGTAAAAGAAACAAAATGAATGTATTTGAGGTGGATTTCACTTCAAATGAAATTGAATTTGAGATAAATAGAAAATTTGACAAAACACCATTTGTTCCAAAAAATAATATCAAAGAAGCATTTGATCAAATTACTTCAATTCAAACCAGTGCTCTTTTAAGAAGACTTAAACATATTAATACTCAAAAAACTATTGTTGGATTAAGTGGTGGTTTGGATTCTACATTAGCGTTAATACAAATGGTAAAGACATATGAAAGAGCTAATTATGATTTAAAAGGTATTATTGCAGTTTCTATGCCAAGTTATCCTACAAGTGACCGTACTAAAAACAACGCAAAAAAATTAGCAAAACAATTAGGTGTAACATTCATGGAAAAACCTATTCATGATATAGTAGATAGTCAAATGTTAATCATAGATCATGAGAAAAAGGATGTTACTTATGAAAATATTCAAGCTAGAGCTAGGACTAATATTTTACTTAATTTAGCAAATAAACATAATGGAATAGTAATTGGAACTGGAGATATGACTGAAACAGCTTTAGGATGGTGTACATATGGTGGTGATCAGTTCGCTCATTACGGTCTGAATGCTGGTATACCAAAGACGCTAGTTAGATTTATGGTGAAGGAGTATGCTAATTATTTACCTGAGGTAAAAGATTGTTTAATTGATATTGTGAATACTCCAATCTCTCCAGAATTACTACCTGATCAAGTAACTGAAGATACTATTGGAAGTTATGAGATAAACGATTTCATAATGTATAGATACTTAAAATTCGGTGACTCTATTGAAAGAATCAAGACATTTTTACCTGATTCTGAAGAAATAGTTGATAATTTCTTTAGAAGATTTTATAAGAATCAGTTTAAACGTAATACTATGCCTGAGGGACCAAAAGTTATTTTTACATCTTTAAGTAGCCATTCAGATTTCAGAATAGCTTCTGACGTGTTTAAATGAAAGTAATTATCGGTTTATCAGGAGGAGTAGATTCAAGTGTTGCCGCTAAACTATTGTTAGATGAAGGTTATGAAGTTGAAGGTTTATTTATGCGAAATTGGGATTCAACGACTAATAATGATGTGCTCGGTAATCCTGATTTACTCGATGATATTTGCCCACAAGAAGTTGATTACCAAGATGCGCTTTCAGTAGCTAATAAACTTGGAATAAAACTACATAGAGTAGATTTTATTAAGGAATATTGGGAAAATGTTTTTGAGTACTTTTTAGATGAATATAGAGAAGGAAGAACTCCTAATCCTGATGTTTTATGCAACAAATATATAAAGTTTGATGCATTTATAAAGGAAGCTGAAAAATTAGGAGCAGATTTTATAGCGATGGGGCACTACGCTAAAGTCATCCATGGTGATGAACCTAAACTCATACGTGGAGTAGACAAAAATAAAGACCAATCTTATTTCTTATGTCAATTAAATAAAGAACAATTGAATAAAACCTTATTTCCAATAGGGGATATTGATAAAAGTGAAGTAAGAAAAATTGCTAAAGATTTGGATTTAGCAACAGCAGAAAAGAAAGATTCAACAGGAATATGTTTCATTGGTGAACGTCATTTCAATCAATTCTTAGATAACTACTTACCAGCAAAAAAAGGAAAAATGGTAACTCAGGATGGGGACGTATTAGGGACTCATTCAGGACTAATGTATTATACAATAGGACAAAGAAAAGGACTTGGAATTGGCGGTAGTCAAAAATATAGTAATGAACCATGGTTTGTTATTGGGAAAGACTTGAAAGATAATAAATTGATTGTTGGTCAAGGATTCCATAATCCTACACTTTATTCGGATGAGTGTATTGTTGATAGTATTAATTGGTTAACTGAGAGAAAGAATATGAAAATAACTGCTAAGTTTAGATACCGCCAACCTGATCAAGATGTTGAAATAGAATGGGTAGACGACGATACTTTAAAAGTTAAGTATCAAGGTGTACGAGCTGTTACACCAGGCCAAGCTTGTGTATTCTATGATGGCGATGTTTGTCTTGGTGGTGGGTTTATAAAAGAAGTGTTTTCCAAAGGAAAAAAAAGAATTTACTAGGAGGCAAAGATGAAAGTAGCAAAGATATCATTTGAAAATGGAGAAAAGATTTTATTAGAGTTATTCTCTACTGATGCACCTAAAACGGTAGAAAATTTTGAAAAATTAGCTAGTTCAGGATTTTATAATGGACTTAAATTTCATAGAGTTATCCCAGGATTTGTAGCACAAGGTGGTTGTCCAAAAGGAACTGGAACTGGTGGACCTGGATACACTATAAAATGTGAAACAGAGAATAATCCACATAAACACTTAAGAGGAGCTCTTTCTATGGCTCATGCTGGGAAAGACACTGGTGGATCTCAATTCTTTATTTGTCATGATTCATTCCCCCATTTAGATGGAGTTCACACTGTGTTTGGACAAGTAATTGAAGGTGAAGATGTTGTACTTAGAGTTGCTCAAGGCGACGTGATGAAGTCGGTTGAGGTTTTTGAGAGATAAAAGATTAGGATATGGTATTATGGAAAAATATTTACAAGGTTATGTAAAAGTAATTCTGTATCAAAATAAAGATAATGGTTACTCAGTAATTAAAGTTAAGGTTACTGAGAATACTGAGGAAATTAACGATATAAGTGATTTAATGACAGTTACTGGTTATTTACCTACGCTGAGAACAAATGAACTTTATCGTTTTTTTGGTGATTTTAAGGAACATTATAAATATGGTAATCAATACAATGTAAATAAATATGAAAATATAATAGCTGATTCTAGGGAAGGATTAATAAGATATTTATCTAGTGATATTTTCTTTGGAGTTGGACCGAAATTAGCGTCAAAAATTGTCGATAAAATTGGAGAAAATTGTATTGAAGTAATCATTGATAATCCGGAAAAACTAAAAGAGATTGGTATAAATGATCGAAAAATTAATGCTATTCATCAAGCTCTTATGCAAAATCAAGGTATTCAAAGAGTACTACTATCTTTATATGATTATGGATTTAGTGCTAGAGTTAGTATGGCTATTTATAATACTTACTATAATCAATCATTATCAATTTTAGAAAGCAATCCTTATCAACTGATTGAGGATATTGATTCAATTAATTTTAAAAGAGCTGATGAAATTGCCATGAAATTGGATTTCACTTTAGATAATGAATTTCGTGTTAAGGCATTGGTTTTAGCTATCATGTCTAAAGAGAGTATGAGTGGGGATACATTTATAGAAAATTCAGTATTAATTGAAAGGGTCCTAAAAGATGTTAACAGAAATGAATACTTGATTGATGATAAGAAGGTACAAAAGCATATCGATATTCTAAGAGAAGAAGAAAAAATATATATCATTGAAAATAAAATAATGTTACAAGAACTGTATGAAGCTGAAGAATCTATCGCAAGCGATATCATTAGGTTTAATCCAAATAAACCAAAAGATAATAAAATAGACACAATTATAGAATCAGTTAGTCAAAATATAGATATAGATTACTCATTAGAACAAAAAGAAGCAATAAAAACTGCTCTTATGAATCCGGTAACAGTTCTAACGGGGGGACCAGGAACAGGAAAGACTACAGTTATAAATGGAATTATTAAATCATATGAAAAATTGTTTGAAGTCTATGATAGAAGAAAAATTGCATTAGTAGCACCAACTGGAAGAGCAGCTAAGAGAATGACAGAAACAACAGGATACACGGCTAAAACGATACATAGTTTCTTAGGCTATGATTTTAATGGGATATTTACTCATAATAGAGAAGACCAATTGTCTCCTAAACTATTAATTATCGATGAAAGTTCAATGATTGATACTTTGCTTACAAAGCAATTATTAGAAGCACTTGTTAATAGTGTTAGAATAGTAATTGTTGGTGATAACGATCAACTTCCTTCAGTAGGACCAGGTCAAGTCTTACATGATATTATTGAAAGTGGTATTGTGCCAGTGATAAGATTAAACAAAATCTTTAGGCAATCCTCTGATTCAAACTTAATTACTTTAGCACATGAAGTTAATAATAACAGACTTCCAAATGATACATTGAATAGCTATGATGATGTTACATATATACATACTATTAATGAGATATCTTCAGCAATTAAACAGATAATAGAAAAGGCTGTTGAAAGAGACTACGAAATCGAGAATATTCAGGTTCTTGCTCCTATGTATAAAGGTAGCGCAGGAATAGATAAGATTAATATAGTATTGCAAGAATGTTTAAATCCTAAGGGTCCAAATGAAATTGAACATCATGGAGTAATTTATAGGGTTGGTGATAAAGTGTTACAACTAGTAAATCAACCAAGAGAAGGAATAATGAATGGTGATGTAGGTATAGTATGTGATATTTCTAAAAGCAATTCGACTACAAAAATTTCAGTTGATTTTGATGGTATTATAGCTGAATATGGATTGTCAGATTTATATAATTTAAGGCATGCTTATTGTATTTCTATTCATAAATCTCAAGGAAATGAGTATCCGCTTGTAATATTGCCAATGTCATTTAGTTACCGAATTATGTTAAAACGAAAATTAATATATACTGCTATCACTAGAGCTAAACAAAAACTAATTGTTGTTGGAGATTTAAAAGCAATGAAATTTGGAGTTGAGCAAATAGAAAAATCTAGAAGAACTTTACTTAAAAAAAGATTTGAAGAAATTAAAAATAGAAAAAATTACTCGACATTATAATATCTATTATGGTAAAAATATTTATGAGGAGATTCCTCTATTTCTAACCGAAAGTAGGTGTAATAATGCGTAGATTTATAACGTATATGATGCTTGGAGCATTATCAAGTGCAGTAATATCAAGAACTTATTCTGGAATGAATACAGGCGGAGTTGAAAAGACTGTGAAAGATGTCTTAAGATCAAATGAAAAAGCGATGAGATGGTTACGAAATAGGATGTAACTAATTATAATTAATTAGTTATCTATGCGGATTTCTTCGGAAATCCGCTTTTATTTGCGTTTATTTTAAATATATTAACATACAATATAGAGAATAAATGAAGGTGAAATAATGAATAAAAAGATAATGAGTTTGGTAGCTTTATTTTTAATAACTATAACTGGATATTATTTTTTAAGAATATTTCCGTATATATTAAATATAATTAACTTTTTGTTCTCTATACTTTTGCCTTTTCTTTATAGTTTTATTATTGCCTTTTTACTTGCTCCTATTGTAGATAGATTTGAAAGATATGGTAGAAGTAGAATGTTGGCAGTTACTATAGTGTACATTTTTATGATTTTAGGGCTGTCATTTATTTTTGTTAATCTAGTACCAATTATTATTGATCAAACAGAGTTGTTAATTGAAGGAATACCAACGCTCATAGATGGCATTGAAAACATTGTGCTAGATATTAAGAACTATCTAAAGTTTTTGCCCGATGACATCGAACCAAATTTTGATAATTTCACTCAATTATTGTCATCTTTAATTGAAGTTGTATATGGATGGATAAAGAGTTCATTCAATAATATTTTCTCTTCTATTACAGTTGTGGTATTAATACCAATTATTACTGCTTATTTACTATACGATTATAATAAAATTAAACAAAACTTAAAATTATATTTAATAAAAAAGAATAAAATATATACTAAAAAATTTCTAGAAAAGGTTAATGACTCTTTAGGAATGTACGTTCGAGGATTATTTTTAGTAATGTTAATTCTCTCTATTTTATCTTCTATTGGATTTTTAATAATTGGCTTAGAATATTACTTATTCTTTGGTATTATTGTTGGATTAACAAACGCAATACCGATTTTCGGTGCATTTATAGGTGGATGTTTTCCGGTATTATACTCTCTAAGTATTTCATTCAATAAAGCTATATTAGTTTTAGTTATAATAGTAATTTTACAATTCGTTGAATCATCAATAGTTACTCCATATATCCAAAGTAAAAACATGAAAATTCATCCATTGTTGATTATTTTATCAATTTTATTATTTGGAAAGTTATTTGGATTCTTAGGAGTTTTATTTGCTGTACCACTTGTAACCTTAATAAAAATTACTTACCAGTTTATAAGAAATAAAGATATGATATAATAAGAAAAATCATTTAAGAGGAAAATTATGGATAAAAGGATAAAGAAGGCACTTTACTATTTAACTATACTAGCTATTATTTATATGATATATAAACTCGTTGATCCTGTTTCAGCAACCCTTAGAACTCTGTTTGGATTGTTACTTCCTTTTTTGTTTTCTTTTGGAGGAGCATTTGTTTTAAATAATATTGTTGATTTTCTCGTTCAAAGAAAAGTAAAAAGATTTATTGCTGTGTTTATTGTAGTTATTTCCTTTATCTTGTTTGGTGTAATACTTATTGGACAACTTTTGCCAATGATATTTAGTCAGTTCACAGATATCGTTAATAGAGGGCCAGAAATAGTAGCTAGCATCACTAAGGTATTTGATGGTTTTTTAAGCTATTTTAATGTTTCATTGAGCGAATTTGAACTAGATTGGGAGGGAGTTTTACTTGAAGAAGTTAATAGCTCTTATAATCTGATTTCCAAAATAATTTCTGGACTCTTTAATTCGTTGTCATTTGTGTTTTTAACGCCAATTCTATTAATCTACTTTTTATATGATTACGATAAAATAAGAGATAACTTTAAACGATTTCTAATAAAGCATCGTCATGAAAAGGAATATAGATTTTTTAAGGAATTAGAGAGACTTTTATCAAGATATGTTGGTGGTTTATTGTTGGTAATGTTAATATTATCAATTGTTTCATTTATAATATTTACGATATCTGGTTTAGAAAATGCTTTACTCTTTGGATTTATTATAGGCTTAACTAATTTAATTCCATTCTTTGGAAATATAATTGGTGGAGCGATAGCTGTTTTGTTTGCAGTAAGTCAATCTACAACTTTAGCACTTATTATATTAGTTGAAGTAATTTTGTTAACTTTCATAGAGTCAAATTTCGTTACACCTTATATACAATCAAAAAAATTTAAGATTCATCCTATTGTTATAATTCTTGGAATCACTATATTTGGTTATTTGTTAGGATTTATTGGCGTTTTACTAGCGATACCGTTGATCATTACAATTAAACTAACAATTAAACATTATAGGCTTGATAAAATCATTAAATAAATAATTAAAATTATTGTATTGTAGGTAAATTATGTATATAATATATTATATTGCGATGACGAAGATAAGTAAGAATACTATTATTGTTAGAGAGTCCTGATGGTGAAAATGGATAATTAATAATTTCTGAAAGCTACTTCTGAGTATAGTATAAAATACTACCTTGATCGGGTTAAGAGTTTTTGAAGGTGCATAACGTAAGTTATGAACTAAGGTGGTACCGCGTATAACACGTCCTTAGATTAATTCTAAGGGACTTTTTTATTTTAGAAAGAAGTGAAAATTATGAAAAAATTAACAAGTAATGAAATTAGAAAAATGTGGTTAGACTTCTTTGCTTCAAAGAGTCATAAAACTGTGGAAAGTGCATCCTTAATACCAAACAATGATCCTACACTTTTATGGATAAATTCAGGTGTAGCAGCTATGAAAAAGTATTTTGATGGGTCAGAAAAACCTACTAATCCTAGAATGGCTAACTCACAGAAATGTATTAGAACGAATGACATTGAGAATGTTGGACTCACTGCTAGACATCAAACTTTATTTGAAATGTTAGGGAATTTTTCTATAGGAGATTACTTTAGAAAAGAAGCAATTGAGTGGGCATGCGAATTATTATTGGAAGATAAATGGTTTGGATTAGAAAAAGATTTATTATATATGACAGTTTATCCAGATGATCAAGAATCTTATGACTTATGGGTAGCTAACGGTATTGATCCGAGTCATATAATAAAAACAGACTATAACTTTTGGGAGATAGGTGAAGGACCAAGTGGACCATGTACTGAAATATTCTTTGACCGTGGGATAAAATATGGTGATGTTTCTATAGATGTGATTAGAGATGATATAGAAAACGATAGATATATAGAAATATGGAACATTGTTTTCTCTCAATTTGATGCGAATCCTAAAATTCCACGTAGTGAATACCAAGAACTCCCACAAAAGAATATTGATACCGGAGCTGGACTTGAGAGAATTGTATGCGTTTTCCAGGAGACAGAGACGAATTTTGAAACAGACTTGTTTTTACCAACTATAAAAGAAGTTGAAAAACTATCAGGAGTTGAATATAATGGTCAAATTGCTTTTAAAGTTATTGCTGATCATGTTAGAGCTGTTACTTTTGCGATAGCTGATGGAGCGTTATTGAGTAATGAGGGTAGAGGATATGTATTAAGAAGAATTTTAAGAAGAGCCATTAAGCATGCTAGAACTTTAGGGTTTAAGAGTCCATTTATGTATAACTTGGTAGACATAGTTGTAGACAATATGGGTGAGCATTATACATACTTGATTGATAAAGTAGCTATAATAAAGAAAGTTATTATGGCAGAAGAAGAAAAATTCTTTGAAACACTAGACAAAGGATTAAAAATGATCGAAAGTATTGAGAGCAAAAAAATATCTGGTAAAGAAGCATTTACTTTATATGATACTTACGGCTTTCCAATTGAATTGACATTAGAGTATGCTGAAGAAAATAATCTTGAAGTCGATATTGATGAATTTAACAATGAAATGGAGAAACAACGAGAACGTGCTAGAAGTGCTAGAACTAATGATACTAGCATGAATACTCAAAATGAAGAGTTTCTTAATTTTGAACTTGAATCTGAATTTGTTGGATATGAAAATTTAGAGTATCAATCAAAAATCATTGCAGTGTTTGATGAGGGGATAGTGTTTAATAAAACTCCTTTCTATGCTGAAAGTGGGGGGCAATCTCCAGATAAGGGTACATTTACAGGTGATGGTTTTTTCTATAATATAATTGATGTACAGAAAATGCCAAATGGACAATTTTTACACTCAATCGAAATTAAAGAAGGAAAACCTAAAGTTGGTCAGACTGGTGTGGCTAAGGTATCTTTAGAAATGAGAAAACTTACTATGTTTAATCACTCTGGAACACATTTACTATTCAAAGTTTTAAGGGACGAATTAGGTTCACATGTAGGCCAAAGTGGTTCTCAAGTTTCAAAAACTAACTTAAGATTTGACTTTAATAATTATGACTCTTTAACTGATGAACAAATTTTAATGCTAGAGAAAAGAGTAAACGAAGTAATTAGTCAAGGGTTAAAAGTTACTATAACAGAAGAAACTTTAGATAGAGCAAGAGAAATGGGAGCTATAGCTGAATTTGGAGAGAAATATGGAGAGTATGTTAGAGTTGTAAATATGGGTGACTACACACTTGATTTATGTGGAGGAACACATGTTGAAAACACTTCTGAAATTGAGAAGCTAGCTATAACTTCTGTAGAAAGTAAGGGTTCAGGAATTTTCAGAGTTGAAGCTTTAACGAATGTTGGAGTAGATAATATTAAGAATTATGTAAGTGTTTATGATAATGAGATGAGTAGTTTACTTGAAAAGGCAAGTAAATTGGTTAATGAAGCTAAATCTAAGGGGATTTCTATTGATTTTGACTATAAGATTAATAATAACTATATAGGAAGTTATCAAGATGTAATTAACAAAAGAAATGAATTAGATAACTTAAAAGAATTAGTAAAAGAATTAGATAAAAAGATAAAGAGAGAAGTTGAAAAGCTTGCACTAAGTGATTTGAGTGTATTCGATGAATTTATTGAGGGAGATAAGTTAATAGCTAAAGTAAGCAATTATGATAACGGAGTCTTAAAGCAAATTGTTGATTCACTATTAGATAAATTAGGAACTGGATTTGTATTTATAGCTAACATAGTTGGAGATAAAGTTGTATTTGTTGCTAAAAGTAACAATGATGTTCATTGCGGAAATGTTGTAAAAGAAGCTGCAGTAATTTGTGGCGGCAATGGAGGAGGAAGACCAAATATTGCTCAAGCAGGTGGGAAAGATATTTCTAAAGTAGATGAAGCAATAGAAAGAGTCAAAGAAATAGTTTGAAAGTAATTGGATTAGACTTAGGATCAAGAACTTTAGGAATAGCAATCTCAGACAAATATCAAATGTTAGCTTCTCCGGTAGAAATTTTTAGATTTAGAGATGATGATTATAATAGTGCTAAAGACTATGTTTTAAAATTAGCCAAAGAATTTAATACTAATAAAATAGTGCTTGGGTATCCTAAGAATATGAATAATACAATCGGAGAACGAGCTGAAATAAGTGAAATGTTTAAGTCTATGCTTGAAGAATATAACTTAGAGGTTGTATTATGGGATGAAAGATTATCAACTAAAGAGGTTACTAGGATGATGATATCAGCTGATTTAAGCAGAAAAAAAAGAAAACAACAAGTTGATAAATTAGCAGCAACTGTTATTTTACAAGGTTACTTAAATTCAAAATAAATTGAGGAGGAATTAGTTATGTCGGATTTACAAAATGATCATATTTTAAGTATTGAATTAGAGGATGGAACAGAAATGTTATGCGAAATTTTATTCACATTTGAATCAGACCAATATAAAAAGCACTATGTCCTTTATACGCCTATTGATAACGAAGAAGGTGATGTGTTTGCTTCTAGTTATGTCGAGACAGAAGACGGGTTAGGTGAATTAGAAGATATTACTGATGAACTGGAATGGGAAATGATTGAAGAAGTTTTAAATACTTTCCAGTCTGAAGAATAATGAATTTAAAGCAGTATGCAAAGGATAATAAAGTACCAATAATTGAAGATGATGGACTAGAATTTATCGTTGATTATATTAAAAAGAATAATGTTAAACGTATTTTAGAAATTGGTACTGCAATTGGGTATTCAGCAATTAATTTTGCAAAAATTTCTGAGGAGATATTCGTGAAAACAATCGAAAGAGACGAGTCGATGTTTTCTTATGCTAATGAGGCAATTAAACATTATAAATTAGAGAACCAAATTGAAATAGTTTTTAAGGATGCCTTAGAAATTGATATAATGGATAAGTATGATTTAATTTTTATAGATGCTGCCAAAGCACAATATATCAAGTTTTTTGAAAAGTTTTCAAAGAATCTTGATTCTAACGGAGCTATAATTTGTGATAATTTAGATTTTCATGGTATTATTCATAAAGAAACTAGTGAAATCAAATCACGTGACTTAAGACAGTTAATGAGAAAACTTAGAAACTTTATTGAGTTTTTAAGGAGTAATGATGATTTTGAAACTGTATTTCATAAAATTGGTGATGGAATATCTGTATCCAAAAGAAGGTAAAAATGGAAATCATAACGAGTTTAAAAGACGTAAACCAAATGAATCTAGATGTAGATGGTTTCTTTTTAGGGACTAGATTTGGTGTGCGAAATGATATATTTTCACTAAGAGATATAGAATATATAATAAAGAATACGAATAAAAATGTTTATGTGAATGTAGATAAAATATTTAATGAGTCAGAATTGGATGAGGTTAAACAATACTTAATTGAACTTAAAAGATTAAACATAGATGGAATCTACTACTCTGATATGAGTGTATTTACAATTTCTGAAGAATTGGATATTATTGATAAATTAATATATAATCCTGGAACTCTCGTAACCAATTATGAGGATGCTCTTTTCTATTTGAGATTAGGAGTAAAAAGAGTTTGTTTAGCAAGAGAGATTACTTTAGTAGATATTTTAAAAATTATGGAGTATTCTACTGACATCGAAGTAATAATTCATGGGAACTTAAACATGTTTTATTCAAAAAGAAATCTTCTAACTAATTTTTTTGAGTTCACAAATCAAGAAGTAAGAAAAAAAGGACATCTTGTAGAAGAAATAAGGAGTGAAAGGTATCCAATAACCGAAGATGAAACTGGAACACATATTTTCCAAGGTGAGATACTCAATAGTTTTAAAGAACTTATGTACTTCAAAAATATAACAGTTCGAATAGACGGATTTTTACAAGACGAGAAGTATATTGAAGATGTTACAAATATTTATGCTAACTTAAGAAATGATTTTGATGAGAAGAAAGCTTTTAAAGATTACTCAATTAATTATAATGTTAACGAATTATCGACTGGATATTACTATAAAGAGACTAAATATATTAAGAAGTGATGAGTATGTTTAAACCAGAACTGCTTGCTCCTGCAGGTGATTTAGAAAAACTTAAAATAGCAATTATTTACGGTGCAGATGCTGTTTATATTGGTGGAATGAACTTTTCTTTAAGGGCGAGGAGTTCTAACTTTAGTGTTGCAGATATCAAGGAAGCTTGTGAGTTTGCGCATTCATATAATAAAAAAGTATATATTACGACTAATATTTTACCGCATAATAATGATTTGGAAGGACTTAAGGAGTATTTACTCGAGTTAAAAGAAGCAAATGTTGATGCAGTGATTTGTGCTTCACCAATAGTCATCCAAAAGGCTAATGAAGTAGGACTTGAAGTACATCTTTCGACTCAAGCTTCCACATCAAACTCAAAAGCTATGAAGTTTTGGAAGAAACATAACGTAAAAAGAATTGTTACCGCAAGAGAGTTATCAATTTCTGAAATTGATAAAGTCAGAAAGAATACCGAGATAGATATTGAGGTTTTTATTCACGGGGGAATGTGTGTATCCTATTCAGGTCGATGTACTTTAAGTAATTACATGACTGACAGAGATGCTAACCGTGGAGGATGTGCTCATTCATGTAGGTGGAATTACGATTTTTACGATAATGAAAAGTACAATAAGGATATTTCATTTTCCATGAGTAGTAAGGATTTAAATGCTGTAGACTTTATAACTAGATTAATTAATATAGGAGTCAACTCACTAAAAATTGAGGGTAGGATGAAATCTGTCCATTATATAGCAACAGTAATAGGAACATATCGTAAGTTAATTGATGAATACACCGAGACTGGTAAAATTGATATAGATTATTATCAAAAAGAAATAATAAAAGCAGAAAATAGGTTGACTTCAACAGGGTTTTTACTAGGAGATCCGACATCTGAACAGCAACTTTACAATATGAGAAGTGAAAAGCCTACTCAAACATTTATTGGATATATCTTAGATTATATTGACGGATATGCTAAGATTGAGGAAAGAAATAAATTTGAGAAGGGGTGTAGAGCAGAAGTATTTGGTCCAGGTATACATAAGGAATTTACGATTGAGGAAATATTAGATCAAGATGGCAATGAAATAGATGTAGCAAGACATCCAAAAGAAATATTAAAAATAAAAGTACCATTTAAAGTTAGTAAGCATGATATGATAAGAAAGGTTGATAATAAATGAGACCAATAATAATTGGAGTAGCAGGTGGATCAGGAAGCGGGAAAACTACTATAGTAAACTTAATTATGGAAAACCTAAATGAAGACGATGTTGTAATTATAAGACATGATGACTATTATAAGGATCAATCTGACATGGAAATGGAAGAAAGAACTAAAGTAAATTATGACCATCCATTTTCATTAGATAATAATTTATTAAGAAATGATTTACTAAAACTAGTAAATGATGAATCAATAGAAAAACCAATTTATGATTTTACAATTCATAATAGAATGAAAGAAGTAGAGATTGTAAAACCTGCGAAGGTTATTGTTGTAGAAGGTATTTTGATTTTTGAAGACGCGGGGTTAAGAGATTTGATGGACATAAAAGTTTATGTTGAGGCTGACCCAGACTTAAGGTTTATTAGAAGGCTTGAAAGAGATGTTAAAGAAAGAGCAAGGTCTATGGATTCTGTAATAAATCAGTATTTATCAACTGTAAAGCCAATGCATTATCAGTTTGTAAGTCCTTCAAAAAGACATGCAGACATTATTATTCCAAATCACTATAAACATTCTGTTGCGACAGACGTGATGATAACAAAAATTAAATCTATTATTTCCGCATAATTTAATGTATAATTTATTATTAGAAGGAGTGTGAATTTTATGGTAAATACACAACCACATGAGTTAACTACCGATGGATTACAAAAATTAGAAAAAGAAATAAAGCATTTAAGAGAAGTTGCGCGAATAGACAATATAAAAGCTTTACAAGATGCTAGAGCTCAAGGAGACTTGTCTGAAAACGCTGATTATGATGCAGCACGAGAACAACAAGCGAAGATAAATGGAAGAATCTCTGAAATTGAAAATATTCTAAAAAACTACGTAATTATTACTGAAGATGATTCTGATGCAGTTAAGACTGGAAAAACTGTTGTAGTAAAATTTGAAGGTGAAGAAGAATTGGAGACCTATATTATTGTAGGTAGTTTGGAAACAGACCCATTAGAAGGAAAAGTTTCAAATCAATCACCTTTAGGCAAAGCTTTAATAGGAAAAACTTCAGGTCAAAAAGTAGATTATATAACTGAGTCAGGAAAAGAATTTGTTCTTGAAGTAATTGAAGTACGATAAATCTAATAAATGCTAAACAAAATGAGAGTATAAGACTCTCTTTTTGTTTATTCTAATAATTGCAAATACAATTTCATTAGAGCTCTTTTTTCAATTCTAGAAACATAAGATCTGGAGATTCCCAAGTCATTAGCGATATTTTTTTGCGTTTCAGGAATATTTTTTTCTAATCCGTACCTACGTATAAGAATTACTAATTCTCTTTCTGAAAGAATTTTTAAGGCCTTTTTTAGCTTAATTATACTTTCATCAAGAATATGCTGATCCTCTAGAGATTCTGATTCATCTGGCATGATATCGATAAGAAGTATTTCATTACCTTCTTTGTCGTACCCTATAGGTGAGTTCAGTAATGTTATATTTCTTTTTTTCTTATTAGACCTTAATTGCATAAGAATTTCGTTTTCAACGCATCTAGCTGCATATGTAGCTAATTTGGTTGCACTTGGGTGCTTATATGTATCTACTGCCTTTATTAAACCAATTGAGCCAATTGAGAGTAAGTCTTCTTTGCTCTCTCCGGTATTTTCAAATTTTTTTACAATATGAGCTACTAGTCTTAAATTGTGTTCAATAAGTTTATTTCTAGAATTCTTATCGCCTTGTTTCATTCTATCTAAATAGAATAACTCCATTTCAGGGGTTAATTTCTCTGGATATGAAGCGGATTTTATCATTCCTAAAATAGGGAAAATGATATTCAAGATATTAAACATATAATCCTCTCTTAGACAAACAGTTTAATATTTAGTATAATTGGAAAGAATAAATATTAAATTAATAGGAGCAAATTATGTTAAAAGAAATTTTTAAGGCAAAAATGTATCTACCTCGTAAGAATTATCAAACTGTTTATGATATAGACTTTAATAAATTATATTCCGAGGGAAAACGATATATTCTCACAGATCTAGACAATACAATAATCTCTTACTCGTTTACTTCACCTACTGATGAAGTGAAAGAATTCTTTAAAAAATTAAAAGAAATTGGTTTTCAAATAGCTATAGTTTCAAATAGTCCTATTTCTAGAGTGAAGAAGTTTTTAGATGAATTAGATGTATACGGGATTGCTAGTTGTAAGAAGCCTTTACTAAATGGTGTAAGAAGAGCACTTAATTATTTTGATAATCCTTCTAATGATGAGGTTATATTATTAGGGGATCAATTGCTGACTGATGTTTTAGTAGGTAATAGACTAGGGATTGAAGTTTATTTTGTTATGCCTTTAGAAGAAACAAGTGAGAAATGGTATACAAAGTTAAATCGAACGGTAGAGAAAATAATAGCTAGAAGAGTTAAAAGAAAACATCCTGATTTATATAAAGAGTTATTAGGAGATAGATATGGAGATTAAATGTATTGGATGTGGTGCAAAGATTCAGAGTGAAGATAGTAATTTACCAGGTTTTGTACCTCGGAGCATTACGAAAGAAGAAGCTTATTGTCAAAGGTGTTTTCAAATAAAACACTATAATAAAGCATCAAAAGTAAATATAAATGAACAAGATTACTTGAACATTTTACATAATATTGAAGATAACGCTTTGATTATCAACATAGTTGATATTTTTGATTTTCACGGGAGTTTTATAAATGGACTGAATAGAATAGTCTCTAGTAATGATGTGATTCTAGTTGGGAATAAAATTGATTTATTTCCAAAGAGTATAAACCCTTATAAAATAAGGAATTGGATGAGATCGGTTTCAAAAGATTTAGGACTTAATATCATTGATGTTGAATTAATATCTTCACTAAAGAATAAAAGAATAGATAATGTAATTGAATTAATTAATAAGTATCAAAACAATAGGAATGTATATGTTGTAGGGTGTACTAATGTTGGGAAGTCCACATTTATCAATTCATTAATTAATTACTATACTGAATTTAATAATTTAATCACTACTTCGTTTTTCCCGGGTACTACTTTAAATACAATTGAGATTGAATTAAATGGTCAATTACTTGTAGATACACCAGGTATTGTTAATAGACATCAAATAGGACACTATTTAGGGAATGAATCACTGAAGTATGTTACACCATATAAAGGTATCAAACCAATAATTTATCAATTAGAACCGCTCAATACTTTGTTTTTTGGAGGCTTTGTTAGATTAGATTTATTAGAAGGGAATAAGACTTCATTTGTATTTTATAAAGCAAATAAAGTACCTGTTCATAGAACTAAAACATCTAACGCTGAGAATTTCTACAAGAGACATTTAGGAGAATTATTATCACCTCCAACCTTAGATGAACTTGAATTACTAGGTGAAAACAAGAAACACTTACTTAAGGTAAAGAGAAAACAAGACATAGTAATATCTGGGTTAGGTTTCATTACACTTAATAGTGATGTGATAGTAAACATATACCTGCCTGAAAAAATTAAATTTTTTGTGAGGAATTCAATTATATAATGTTAGAGATTATTAAGGACAAATTAAGGAATAATAAACTTAGACTAGAGCATAGTTTAGGTGTTGCAGAAGAATGTGTTAGATTAGCAAAACATTACAATTTAGACAATAAAAAGGCTGAAACCATGGGATTACTTCATGATATTGCAAAGGGATTACCTTTTGATGAGCAAGAAAGGTTGATGATTGAAGCTGGATATGACACTAGTATCAGTCATAAAATTTGGCATGCATATGTAGGCGAATATATTTGTAGAACAGAACTAAAAATTACTGATGAGGAAATACTAAATGGTATAAAGTATCACACAACGTGCCACCCAGATTTGACTCCACTGATGAAAGTTTTGATGATTGCTGATATGACAGAAAATAGAGTTAGAGATGAAGAAATGGGACATAAATTAAGAGAGATGTCTTTGAACGGATTAAATGAAACAATCGCATATAAACTGAATTGGATGATAAAGCGTGATTTTGAACTACATCCTGATACAGTTAGAGCGTATAATAAATACAAAGGATATGTAAAAGAGGAATAAAATGAAAATGTTAAAAGATGTTATAAATATTATTGATGATGTCAGAGGAAAAGAAATTGTTTGTTTTGACATGGAAGGAGTTAGCCCATATTATAGATATGTTGTTATATGTAGTGGTAATTCCGATAGGCAAACTAATGCGATCATGAATCGTTTAAGAGACTATTATATTGAAAAGAAGCTTTCTGTAAGGGTTGAAGGTAAAGAGTCCGGAAGATGGGTACTAATAGATCTTGGTGATATAATAGTTAATGTATTTATCGAAGAAGAAAGAGCGTATTTTCAATTGGAAAAACTGTGGCTAGATGTACCTAGGGTTGATGTTGAAAGCTTAATTACAAAGAATGTATAGTAAACTAGCATATTTTTATGATTCATTAGTAGATGCAGATTATGAGCAAATTATTAATGAGATTAAGAGTAATATTAAAACTGGATCTAAGGTGCTCGATCTGGCCTGTGGCACGGGTACTGTAATCAATGCTCTTAAAGACTCATACGATATGATTGGCGTTGATATCTCAGAGGATATGTTAGAAATTGCTAGAGAAAAAAATCCGAATGTAGATTTATTTATTCATGATCTAAGGGATGATTTTTTTCTTGAGGGACTAGACGCTATAATATGTAATCTAGATTCAATAAATTACTTGCTTTTAGAAAATGAAGTCGAAAAATTACTTAAGAATGTTAGTGATAATTTGAAGGGTGGTATCTTTATCTTTGATGTACACGCTCATTCAAAATTAGAAACGCTTAGAGATTACTTAAGTGTTGATCTAGATCATGATGTTAGTTACATATGGAAAGTGGATATTAAGAAAGATTTCATTTATCACTATCTAACATTTTTTATAAAAGATAAAGACAATTATGTTAGATTTGATGAAGAGCATGTTCAAAAAGTTTATTCACAAGATTTCTATGAAAAATTACTTAGTAAGTATTCTTTTGATTTTTCAGTGAAATATTTAGAAGATCGTATTTTGTTTGTCTGTAATAAAAGATAAAAGAATACACAAAATATAATGGTGATTATATGAAAAAAAATCTTGAAGGAATGAAGTTGCCATGTTTTCCTATTTGTAAGGGAATCTTAACTGAAGAAGAAAAAGCAAAAATAAAAGCAGAATTTGCTCAAGTGTATGCAGTAAAAAATGATCAAGTAAATTGAATTAAAATGTCCAATCTGTTGGACATTTTTTTGAATTTTATAGTAAAATTCTATCTCGACTTAATTATTTATTTTGAGGTGATTCATATGGAAAAAAAATATATTTTGATAGGTGCAGTTATTATAGCTTTAATTTATTATCAAATGAATAATAAACAAGATGATCCTTTAGAAGAAGTTGTAAGCATTGTTGAAGAAGAGTATGTGTATGTAGATATAAAAGGCGAGATAACATCTCCTGGAGTTTATATGGTGAATTATGGAACTAGATTATATGAACTAATAGAACTCGCCGGTGGAGTCACAAGCAATGCAGATATTAGCAGCTTGAATCTTTCAAAAATAGTTGAAGACGAAACGGCAGTTACTATCAAACAATTTGAAGATAAGAGTCACAATTTCATTTCGATTAATACGGCAGATCAAATAATGCTTATGACATTACCTAATCTTGGTGAAGCTAAGGCAAATGCAATAATTAAGTACCGTGATGCAAACGGTCCATTTGTAAATACAGAGGACATTATGTTAGTTCCTGGTATCGGAGAGAGTATTTATGAGTCGATTAAAGATTTTATTTCTATCTAACAATATAATTTTTATCGCATTTTCTGTCCTTAGCGTAATTTTATCCTTAAGCAATATTTTTCTTATAATCCCAAGTGTTATTTTCTGAATATGGCTTTATAAAACCAAACTGTTTGAGATATCACTTCTAATAAGTTTAATTGTCGGAGTATTATTTGTAAATTATCAAAACTATCAACCAAAATTTTCGAATGATTGTTTAGTTATTGAAAGTTATGATGATAAATCAGTGTGTCAAAGTTCTGATAACTACATTATATATGAGTCATTTGATATAGGGGATTATCTAAATGTTAAAGGAGAATATTACATCCCAAGAGCTGCTAGCTCTCCTTTTACTTTTGATTATTCTATGTATTTAAAGACAAAGAAAATATTCTTTTTAGTATATGAGCCAGAAGTAGAATTCATAGGAAAAGAGAAAACAATTTATGATATAAGGGAATATGTAAAAGACTATATTGATACATTTCCTGAAAAAATTCGTGCATATCTTTACGCACTTATTATTGGAGATAAATCATTACTTGATGATGATGTTGTATCTAATTTAAGTGATGTTGGTATAATTCATCTCTTTGCTATTTCAGGCTTACATGTTGGACTAATATGTATGATATTTAGGAAACTATTGTCAGTAATTCTAAATGAGTCTACTGTAGATAATTTATTAATTATTTTTCTGTTAGTATATATCGTTGTAGCAGGTTTCAGTCCTTCAGTGTTAAGAGCGAGTGTCATGTATAGCTTAAGTATAGTATTTAGGAAATTTAGAATTCCTTTTTCAAGTTTAGATATAATTAGTATTACTTTTATTTTATTCATACTTATAAATCCATATTATATCTTTGATATTGGATTTCAGCTATCATTCTTGGTTTCATTGTTCTTGGTTTTAGGTTGGAGAATAATAGAAGGTGACGTTATTAGACAAGTACTCTTTGTAAGTATTTTGGCGCAATTAGCTACTCTACCATTAATTGTTAACTTAAACAATGAGTTAAATCTCTTCAGTATTTTTTTTAATGTAATATTCGTAATTATCATGGGATATATTTTTTTACCTATGACATTTATAAGTTTCTTCATAAGGATGTTTAATAATTTGTATGGACAATTAATAATAGTTTTTGAAAATCTGTTGAATTCGGTAAATGATTTCAGCTATATCATCAGAGTAGGTAATATTCATGTTCTATTTATTATAATATATTATGTCTTTTTGTATTTGTTTTTAGTTAATACTGAAAACAAGAAAAAATACTATACGTTTTATATAATAATGCTTTGTTTGCTATTTTTGAATAAGGTTAATCCGGTTGGAGAAGTTTATTTTTTAGATGTAGGTCAAGGTGATAGTACATTATTTAAGAGCCCTTTTAATAGTTGTAATGTTTTGATAGATACTGGAGGGAAACAACGAAGTAACATTACTGAAAATAATGTAACACCTGTTTTAAAGAGTCTTGGAGTAGAGAGAATTGATTATTTTGTTTTAACACACTCTCATTACGATCATGTGGGTGGAACAAAAGAAATAATAGACTCATTCAAGATACATAATCTTGTTGTGAGTAAATATAATAGTGGTGAGATGATTAAGGGTTATATTCAACAAGCTAAAAGACGTGGTATAAACATTATTTATGTGAATAAGGGTGATTATTTTGGCTGTAACAATGAATATAAAGTTATTGCTCCTAGTAAGTCTTACGATTCAATAAATAATCAATCCATCGTTTTAGAAGCCTCCATTTTTAATAAAAAGTGGTTATTAATAGGAGATTCTGAACTCAAAAAATTTTCATCAAGTAATATTGATATTTTGAAAGTAGGTCATCATGGATCAGATACATCTTTGGATGAATCATTATTACAGGAACTCAAACCAAGTACTTCTATAATATCTGTTGGTATAAATACCTATGGTTTACCTTCGAGGAATATATTAGAACTACTAGAAAAATATAGAGTTAGAACTTTTAGAACTGATGTTTCTAAGACAATCATATATCTAGATATAGGAAATGGTATATTTTATTCTACTAAATCATATAATAATAGTATCTTAGGGAAACCTAAGATCTTATAAGTCATTAGGCGTTAAATACGTTTAATGTTTATATATATTGGGTGCACTTTATTGTGCACTCTTTTTCCTTGTGCTATAATTTCATATATCATTTAAATTAATTGGAGCTGGTATAATGGAAAACATACATTTGATTATAGGTGAAGACAAATACCGTATTGAGAAGAAATTAAAAGAACTAATAAAGGCTTTTGGTGTTGATGAGTTCAATGTAGTAACTTATGATATTGAAGAAACTAGTTTGAGCGAGGCTTTAACTGATGCGCAAACAGTACCTTTTATGTCGAGTAAAAAGGTTGTTATTATAAAGAATATTGATTTTAAATCTAAAGAGGAATTTGATGAAGAAAGTTTTATTAATTATTTAAAGAACCCTCCTACTTTCTGTGAGTTCATCATTGTTCCAAACAAGAAGTTGGATAATAAGACTAAATTGATAAAATTATTAAAAGAGAAATCTAAAGTCTATGAAATGAGTAACTTGGAGACAGAACAATTAGAAACTGCTGTTGTTAGGTATTTAGAAAAACGATCTATTAAAATTGAGAAGAAAGCATTGGATGAATTATTAGTCAGAACAGAACATAATACTCATAAAGTTATGAACGAAATAACAAAATTTGGACATTATTACGCAGAAGGTGGAATTGTAACTTTAAGTGATGTTGAAGAGCTCGTATCTAAAAATGTAGAAGAAAGTGTATTTACGTTAACTAATGCAATAGTGGACCGTAAAAAAGATTTAGCTATGGACATCTATTATGATTTACTTCGAAGTGAAGATCCCACTAGACTAGTAAGTTTAATAATAAATAAATTTAGAGAACTAAACTATGCTAAAAACTTGATCACAAAGGGTTATAAGAAAGAAGATATTCAGAAGTTTTTTAACGCTACTCCCGGTAGAACATATTATATTATGAAAAACGCTAAAGGGATTGGTTTAGAATATATTGAAGAGCAATTAGGTCATTTAAGTAAATTAGATTATGATATAAAAAGAGGAGCCATCGATAAGAAGATTGGGCTCGAATTATATCTTTTAAGAATATAAGAAAAGAAAAAGTTGTCTTAGAACAACTTTTCTTATGTTTATTTAATTGTATTAACTAATTTAGATAAGCGAGATTTTTGTCTTGCTACATAGTTCTTATGAGATAATCCTTTAGAAACAGATTTATCTAATTTTTTATGTGCTATGTTATTTGCGCTAATTGCAGCTTCTAAGTTCTTTGTATCTACTGCTACTTCTACATCTTTAATAGCTGATTTTAATGATGATCTAAACGCAGCGTTACTTAGTCGCTTTTTCTCATTAGTTTTAATACGTTTTTTCTGTTGTTTGATATTAGCCATTTTTCCACCTCCACACCTAACATTGATATTTTATCAAACTGATGTTAATAATGCAATACTTAAAGATAATATCATCATAACTATGAGGAATAATTTTTTTTTATATAGTAATAATATTCATAGAAAGGAAAGTGATTATGAAAGATATAGATTTAAGTAATTATCAACCTCGAACCGATTTAGCATACGAAGAAATTGAGGCAAGCGAAAGTAATACTGGAATAATGAACGAAGAACTTCATATGGGAGAAGTGAAAATATATAAAACCAGTATTGATGAAAGAGGGGAACAGTTATTAGGTAAGAAGAAGGGATTATATCTTACTGTCGATACTACAGGTGTTATAACACAGGACCATGATGAGTTAGTGAAAATTCAAGATGCTCTTGTCGAGACCCTCGGAATGATGTTTACTCATTTAAATATTGGTAAGGATGATAAATGTCTGGTAATAGGGCTTGGAAATGATAAAGTAACTCCCGATGCTTTAGGACCCGTAGTTATTGAAAATATTCTAGTTACTAATCATATCTTTGAGATTCAACCAGAAAACGTTGAGGAAGGTTATAGACGTGTTTGTGGTGTAATACCAGGCGTAATGGGTGAAACGGGTATAGAAACATACGAGATTGTTGATGCAATTGCTAAGAGAGTTTCACCAGACTTTGTTGTTGTAGTTGATGCACTTGCTGCTAAGAGTATTAAAAGAGTTAACAAAACTATTCAAATTACAGATACTGGGATACACCCTGGAAGTGGTGTTGGGAATAAGAGAAAAGAGATATCAAAAGAAACCCTAGGAGTTCCTGTAATAGCTATTGGCGTTCCTACAGTTGTAGATGCTGTATCGATTACTAGTGATACTATAGATTTTATATTAAAATACTTGGGTCAAGAAATGAATCCAGAACCAAAAGACTTATTGGTTACTTCTGCATCTAAAAGTATAAATTATGATGATTATACTCCAAAAGAAGAGGTTAAGAAACACTTTTTTGGCCACATCGGATTGCTTGAAGAAGAAGAGAAAAGACAACTTATATATGAGGCACTTAGTCCAAGTGGATTTAATATGATGGTTACACCTAAGGAAGTTGATACAAACATAGAAGATTTAGGTATGATAATTTCTAAGTCATTAGATATAGTCTTACATGAACCCATAAAAGAAAACGCAACATCATAAAATATATTGGTGATGATTATTAAAAAGCTAATAATTACTTTAATAGTTTTATATGTATTCAAGGAATCTTTTATTGGAATAATAGTTCCAACTATAAAAGTATCAATTGATGATCTATTAACAAACCTTACGTCTTTGTTTGGTCCAGTTAATGTGATTTGGAGGTGAACGGATTAATCAATCTAAAATTATGGAATCTAGATTATTCAAGTATGTTGTTATTTTAGTAATCTTATTTATTGGAGTTTCTCTAGGAAATAATGATAATGATTTACAAAGTAAACTTGATAGGTTTGAGGAAGAAATTCAGCAACCGTATAACGAACATTCAGGTCAATCATTAGAGGTATATGACACTAATGTTATGAATAGCCTTGCTAAGAAATCAGAAAATTTGTTGATGAATTCTTTAGATGTAATAAGAGATGTCGTTAATAGTGTTTTTGGCACTTTATTTGGGTGATTTTGGTTTCTATTCCTCTATGAATATGCTATAATTTATTTTAGAGGAGTTGATTATTTTGACTTTACCAAATAAACTAACTTTATTGAGAATATTACTAATTCCTTTAATAGTAATAGTCTATTACGCATTTACATTTGAACAAGAAATTTTAAGAGTTAATTTGAAATATTTTATAATTGTTATTATATTTACAATAGCATCAATTACAGATTTTTTAGATGGATATATAGCTAGAAAATATAATTTAGTAACTACATTTGGAAAATTTATTGACCCACTTGCGGACAAGCTCTTAGTAATGTCGACACTAGTGATTTTAGCAGATGCTAGATTAATATATGGTTGGTTAGTAATAACGATTTTATCAAGAGAATTTATTGTGTCAGGTATTAGACTAGTGGCTGTTTCTGAAGGAAAAGTTATAGCTGCAAGCAAGTTAGGTAAGTATAAAACTGCAGTTACAATGATAGCTATTATTTTATGTTTTATTAGCCCACTATATGTTGTTGGTAACTATTTAATGTATCTTGCGCTTATTTTAACAATCGTATCAGGACTTGATTACACAGTTAAGAATAAAAAAATAATATTGTTATCGAAATAGTAAAATCATAATAGCATATAAGTATTTATTATAGGGGGATAACTATGAGTGATAAACGCACAAAAGCTTTAGAAGAAGCAATGAAGCAAATAGAGAAACAATATGGAAAAGGTTCTGTAATGAAGTTGGGAGAAAAATCTTCAATTGACATAGAAGCAATTTCAAGTGGATCTATTTTATTGGATAATGCATTAGGTATTGGTGGATACCCTAAGGGAAGAATTATTGAAGTGTTTGGTCCGGAAAGTTCAGGTAAAACAACTTTCGCACTACATGCTATTGCGGAAGCGCAAAAAGTTGGAGGAAACGCGGCGTTCATTGATGCAGAGCATGCATTAGATCCATTATATGCGTCTAAACTAGGAGTTAATATCGAAGAGCTATTATTATCTCAACCAGATACAGGTGAGCAAGGACTAGAAATTGCGGAAGCATTGATAAGAAGTGGAGCAATCGATATTTTAGTTGTCGACTCTGTGGCTGCATTAGTTCCGGAACAAGAGATTCAAGGTGACATGGGTGCATCTCATGTTGGGTTACAAGCAAGGCTTATGTCTCAAGCTATGAGAAAATTATCAGGAGTTATTAGTAAGTCCAACACCATTGCAATTTTTATTAATCAAATAAGGGAAAAGGTTGGAATTATGTTCGGTAGTCCTGAAACTACTCCGGGTGGTAGAGCACTAAAGTTCTATTCTACTATCAGGTTAGATATTAGAAGAGGTGAAACTCTTAAGATAGGAACTGACATTGTAGGTAACAAAGCAAGAGTTAAGGTTGTTAAGAATAAAGTTGCTCCACCATTTAAAATGATTGAAGTCGATATTATTTATGGTAGAGGAATCTCTAAGTCTGGAGAGGTACTTGATTTAGCTGTACAAATGGATATTGTGGAGAAGAGCGGTTCTTGGTTTTCATACAATGGAGATAAAATTGGTCAAGGTAGAGAAAATGTTAAAAACTACTTAGAGGAAAGTAATCATATATTAGAAGAAATAGAAAAGAAGGTAAGAGAATCAATGAAAGAGCAATAATTAGTATTGCTCTTTTTATGTGGTAAAATCTGGTAAATTGGATATTAAAAATCTTATTTATAAACCAATCATACATTATTTTTCATTAAACTAATCTATTAATCTTCTAAGGAAGATAGGAGTCTATGAATGATTCGATTAAAGGAGATTCAATGATTGAATCATCGGTTTCTTTTTAAAACTGGAGAAAAACACTTGGGAAATTGAATTCAATTTTGATTACAGTGGCAGTGAAAGTCAGAATTCTAACTATTTGATAAAAGAAAATGACTATTAGCGAAGAACTTACTATTATAGAGCGAAATGAAATACTGTACGTATAATACACTTGAAAGCAATACCTGATATTGCTTTTTTTTGATTGCCTTTTATCGTTATCTTAGATATAATATGATTGTGCCTTAAATTGGGGAAACCCAAATTTCATAGAAATAGTAAATTGGAGGTGTTCATTTATGGACTATGATATTATCTTCATTTTACTAGGATTATTATTTGGTTCTATCATTGGGATAGTTACAAAATCTATTATAGATGCAAGAAGTATTAATAATGCAAAGAAAACTTCTCAGAAAATCTTAGATACCGCTAAGAGAGAAGCTGATAAAAATAGACGTGAATCGATAATTGAATTAAAGCAGGAGATTCATACTTTGAAGGTAGATGCTGATCGAGATATCAAAGCACGTTTTAAGGTGTTAACTGAGAGTGAAAATAGATTAAGTAAAAGAGAAGAGCGATTAGATGCTAGAGTTACTAACTTAGATAAAAGAGAATCTATGTTAAATAATAAGGAGCATCAAATAGAATCTAAAAAATCTGAACTAGATGAAAAGAATAGTAAGATGCAAGCCATATTGTTGCGTGAAGAAGAAAAATTAGTCGAAATTTCAAAGATGAGTACAGAGCAGGCACGAGTACTTATTATGAACAAAGTTGAGAATAAAATGTCTTTGGAAATCGCAGCATATATAAAAGAAGCTGAAACTGAAGCTAAAAGAACTGCTGATAAGAAATCTCAGACATTACTTGCAAATGCCATAATGCAATATGCAAATGATGCTACTAGTGAGAAAACAGTTTCTGTAATTACCCTACCTAACGATGAAATGAAGGGTCGTATTATAGGTAGAGAGGGTAGAAATATTAGAACGATTGAGTCTTTAACTGGTGTTGATTTAATAATTGATGATACTCCTGAAGCTGTAGTGTTATCAAGTTTTGATCCAATTAGAAGAGAAATCGCTAGAAAGACTTTGCAAACATTAGTTGCGGATGGACGAATTCATCCAGGTAGAATTGAAGAGATAGTGGAAAAATCAAGAAAAGAAGTTGATAGTGAAATCCGTGAAGCTGGAGAAGAAGCGGTATTCACAACGGGGATAGGTAAAGTTCATCCAGATTTAATTAAGTTGATTGGTAGATTGAAGTTTAGAACAAGTTATGGACAAAATGTACTAAAACACTCTATTGAGACAGCGTTTTTTACTGGAAAGTTAGCTGCTGAGTTAGGTGAGAATGAAATTTTAGCCAGAAGAGCAGGATTACTGCATGATATTGGAAAAGCTATTGATCACGAGATAGAAGGTAGCCATATTGAAATTGGAACTGATTTGGCGAAAAGATATAAAGAAAAACCTGAAGTTATTAATTCAATTGCTTCACACCATGGAGATACAGAACCTACTTCTGTAATAGCAGTTTTAGTTGCTGCAAGTGACAAACTAAGTGCTGCAAGACCTGGTGCAAGAAGTGAGTCTTTAGAAAATTATTTAAAGAGACTTCAACAGTTAGAAGAAATATCTAATGATTTTGATGGAGTTGAAAAATCATTTGCTATCCAGGCGGGTAGAGAAATTAGAGTTATCGTTAAACCTGAAAAAATAGATGACTTAAAGACATATAAAATTGCTCGAGATATAAAAGAACAAATTGAAGAAAAAATGTCTTATCCAGGTACTATTAAAGTAACTGTAGTTCGTGAAACAAGAGCGGTTGATATTGCAAAATAAGATGTAGCCTTCCCTGTGGAAGGCTTTACTTAAAAAAACAGAAAGCGTGATTTAATGAAAATACTATTTTTAGGTGATGTAGTAGGAAGTCTTGGTAGAAAAGCACTTGATGATTATCTTCCTGAGATTAGAAAAGAGCACAATATAAATTTAGTAATAGCTAATGGGGAGAATGCTTCTCATGGTCGAGGAATAACAAAGAAAATTTATAAATGGTTTTTAGAAAATGGTGTATCTGCTGTAACTATGGGAAATCATACATGGCATAATCCTGATATATTTAATTTTATTGATGAAGCAAGTAAATTAGTTGTCCCTTTGAATTACCCGAACGGTACTCCCGGGAAGGGAGTAATTACATTCAAGTATAACAATATTTCAATATCAGTAGTCTCTCTTATTGGAATGATATATATGCAAGGAACTGTGAAATGTCCTTTTCAAACAATGGACGATATACTCGAAGAAATAGACAGTGATATAATCATAGTTGATTTCCATGCGGAAGCTACTAGCGAGAAAATAGCTTTGGGACATTATCTAGATGGACGTATTACTGCGCTTATAGGAACACATACACATGTTCCTACAATAGATGCTAGAATTCTCCCTAATGGAACTGCTTATCAATCTGATGCGGGAATGAATGGTGCATTAGATGGCATTATAGGAGTTGAAAGAGAAGGAATTATAAGAAGATTTAAGACAGGCTTACCAACTCGTTTCCAACCAATAGAATCCGGAAGAGTACAATTTAACGGTACAATAGTCGATATTGATGATTCACAGCACAATGCGACAAATATCTACACGGTAAATATTGTAAGATAAGGTATAAATACTATTTATTAAGAATAATATTTAATATCTTATAGGAATGAGGAGGAGTTAAAGTGGAAGTATTAAAAGTATCAAGTAAGTCTAAACCAAATTCAGTTGCTGGAGCATTAGCAAATGCATTTAGAGAACGTGGTATTGTTGAAATTCAAGCAGTAGGAGCTGCGGCGTTGAATCAAGCAGTAAAAGCAGTAGCGATAGCTAGAGGTTACGTTGCACCGACAGGAAAGGATTTAATTTGTATACCAGCTTTTTCCGATATTATTATTGATGGGGAAGAGCGTACTGCAATTAAGTTAATAATTCAATCAAGATAATTAGTTGGCAAGTTGCCAACTTTTTTTTTTGATTGAAAAAAATGATAAAAAAGGATAGAATAAATATATGTATAGCAAGGAGTGTATCTATGAAAGTAGCAAAGAACATTATAATACTTATTTTATTAAGTTTATTTATAAGAAATTCATTTGATGTGTCGGCTGAAGGTCCATATACAGTTACGTTTTTAGATTGGAATGGTAAAGAAATTAGAGTTCAAACAGTTGAGGATGGAGATTCAGCTATTTATTTCGAAGCATTTAGAATTGGACATGAGTTTGTCGAATGGGATCAGTCACTAGTTAATGTAACTAGCGATATGACTGTTTATGCGGTATATGAGCCGATTGAATATGTTGTTGTATTATTAAATTATGATGGAACAATAATAAAGTCTGAAAAAATTCCTTACGGTACAATTTTAGAGCCAGAAGATCCAGATGAAAGAGAAGGATATACTTTTGTTGGCTGGTCACCTGAAGATATGAAAATCACTGGTGATGTATTTTATAACGCAATCTACGAAGAGACTAAACCGGAAGTACCTGACATACCTGAAGAACCAATTTTGATTGAGGAAGTAAACATTTCATTAGAGGAAATATTAGTATCTTCAAGCGACCTAGTAATAGCTGAGGTTAGGAATCCTGTATTAATTGAGAAAATTGATCAGATTAATAAGTATACTTCTGATAGTAAAGTGATTTTTCCGGAGTTGGTTGTTAGTGATGAAATAGGTGCATCTGTAAAAGTATTTAATAATTCAATAGAAAAGGCGCTCGAGAAGGAAGTTTCGTTTGATATTAACTTAGGCTTTATTGATATATTAATTAATTCAGCTAACTTAGCTAAAGCGATTGATATTGATGCAGAAAATGTTGTATTCAAAGTACAAGAGTCAAGTATTCCTATAAAGCCATTATATAATGTACAAAATATGCAAGGAGAGTCTGTCGACACACCTGTTGAAATAGAGATTTTATATAATGATAATCAATCATTTTCGGATGATATAATAATTGAGGTTACAGTTTCACCACTAGACGAAGATGGATTATACGCTGGAGTAGAACCTACTGAAGTATCTTTTGTAGAGTATGATGAGGAAAATAATACATACAAAATAATATCTTCTGAGTATGACAGTATAAACAAAGAGTTTAAGATGACTCTTTCTAAAAGTTCTGTTATTATTCCTATGAAGCTAACTGCAAGTCAAGTTATCGAACCGGATGATTTTAGTTTTATAGATTTTATACTAGATTTAGATCAATATATTCTATATATTATAGGTTTTGGATCATTTGTTGTTGTATATGCTATAGTATATATTTATGAGTATTTAAGACAAAAAAAATTATAATTAAAACGAACAACCAGTTCGTTTTAATTTGTTTGGAGGAAACTTATGAAAGACTACGGAAAATATTTTAAAACTCCATCTATAGATGATGCAAGGAAAAGAGTTAAGGGTTCAGAAGTAATTGATTTTAAATTAAGTGATCAATTCTTGAACTTTGGAAAAGAAAAAAAATATGTGATTCAAACATACGGTTGTCAAGGTAATGAAGCTGATTCTGAAAGGATGTCTGGAATACTAGAAAAAATGTCTTTTACAGAAGCAAATGATTTAAGTGAAGCTGACATAATATTACTAAATACATGTGCAATAAGGGGTAATGCAGAAAATCGCGTTTTTGGTGAAATGGGAAGACTGAAGTCATTTAAAAGAAATAATCCTAATTTATTACTAGGAGTATGTGGATGCATGCCACAAGAAGAATCTGTTGTTAATAAATTATTAAAACAATACCCATATGTTGATCTTATTTTTGGGACGCACAACATTCATAAGATACCTGAATATTTATATACAGCTTATTTAGATAAAGAACGTGTAGTTGAAGTTTATTCAAGCGAAGGCGATATTGTTGAAGACATTCCCAAAATCAGAGATAATAAACATAAGGCATGGATAAACATAATGTATGGTTGTGATGAGTTTTGTACGTATTGTATTGTACCTTATACAAGAGGTAGGGAAAGAAGTAGGAAACCGGCTGCTATTTTAGCTGAAGTTGTAAAATTAGTTGAAGATGGTTATCAAGAAATAACGTTACTTGGACAAAACGTGAATGCCTATGGGCAAGATTTAGAATCAGGTTATTCTTTCGCAGACTTACTTAGAGATTTAAATGATACTGGAATTAATAGAATTAGGTTTACGACATCACATCCAAGAGATTTAAATGAGGATACAATAAAAGCTATGGCAGATTGTGATCACGTTATGGAGCATCTTCATTTACCCGTTCAATCTGGTAGCGATTCAATATTGAAAAAGATGAATAGAAAGTATACAAGAGAGGATTATTTAAAATTAGTTAAACAACTAAAAGCACATATCCCTGATATTTCGATAACTACTGACATTATAGTGGGATTTCCCAATGAGTCTGAAGATGACTTTTTAGAGACATTATCTTTAGTAAAGGAAGTAGGTTTTGAAGGAGCATTTACATTCATCTATTCAAAACGAGAAGGAACACCAGCCGCTAAGTATGAAGATGATGTACCAGAAGATGAAAAGAAAAGACGTTTATATCGACTTAATGATGTTACTAATGATGGTTACTTAAACGGAAATAAGAGATTTGAAAATACTATCGTTGAAGTATTAGTGGATTCAGTAAGTAAAAATGACAAAGAAAAACTAAGTGGATATAGTAGACATAATAAATTAGTTAATTTTACTGGTAATGAAGAATCCATAGGAAAAATTGTCAAAGTTAGGATATTAGAAGCAAAAACTTGGCATTTATTAGGAGAAGAAGTTAACTGATTTAATATTATTTCATACAATAATTGAGCCTAAAGGCTCTTTTTTTGTTGTTTAGCATAATATAGAGTGAGGTAAAATATATGAGGAGGGATTTCATTGAATGAGATTCGCGAAATCGTAACTAAAGCAGTTGTCGGTAAGGGTAAGAAAAAATTCAACTTAGTTGAACGAGTAAACCCAGCTAACAAGGCCTTTAGTGTTCTAGGATGCTGGATAATCAATAATGATTTTAGGGCTCTTAAATCTAACTCTGAAGTTAATTTAAAAGGGTCTTTTGAGATAAATATTTGGTATTCTTACGATAATAATTCTAAAACTGATGTAACAAAGAAAGTAATTACATACAGCAATGTCATTCCAACAACAAAAGTTGTTAATGATACGTTAGGTTCACCTGAGGAAGTTACTGTTAGAATGCTACAGCAACCTACTTGTGTAGATGCTAAAATAACAGGTGATTCGATTGAAGTAGAAGTGATTTATGAAGCAGTAGCAGAAGTGATTGGAGAAACAAAAATGAAAGTAACGGTTTTTGATCAATCTGATCAGTACATCGAAGAAGAAGATTTTGATTTAGATATCGATGAAAACTTCATTTCTGAAGTTTAAGGAATCGTTGGATAACCAACGATTTTTTTTTGTTAAAAAAATATCATTATTCTTAAATACAGGATGTTTCAGAAAGAAATTTAATTTATAGGTTATAATATTAAAGATAGGAGGAAAAATGAAACTGACTGTAAAAGAAATGACAAATGTAGTGATTTTCCCTACTTTAATGATAGCAACTGCAGGTTTTACCATTACTTTAGTTGGTGCACCTATAACATTACAAACTTTATTTGTGTTATTATCGGGAATGGTTCTTGGAGCAAGACTAGGGTTTATTAGTATGGTTCTTTATATACTATTAGGTCTTATTGGATTGCCTGTCTTTGCAAATTTTCAAGGAGGTTATGGTGTGATTTTCGGCCCTAGTGGTGGATTTATTTTATCATTTCCGATTGCCTCATTAGTAGCAGGGCTGTTGACTAAGTATGATAATAAGTATTCTTACATAATTTCTAGTCTAGCAGCAACTTTTATTATTTATTTAATAGGAATTCCTTGGATGGCTTATATCCTTGGATGGAGATTAACAGAAACAATAGGTTATATGACTGTTTATTTTCCTGGTGATGTGGGCAAGATAATTTTAGCTATCTTAATATCTAATAGGCTTATCAGACACAATGTGATACAGACATAATATTTTCTCCTAGACAAAGAAGAAAAATTCTATTATACCCATAATTAAAATAGTAAAATTAAAGAAATATAAATCTAGATTCACTATAAGATTACTATATTATGTCAAATTATATAAGAGAAATCTTTTATCATTTTACTTATAATAGTTACAATAATAAAATTTAAACCGAGAATGTTATCATAAAGTGTATAATTTGATTCTCTAAGAAATACTAATTTGCTATCAATAGTAGTAAAATGTATAATAAATAGTAAGTTATGACATTGACAATGTTAGGTTTTTGAAAATTGAAAGGAGGAAATGTATGAGGAATTATTACATTAAAAGAATTATCTCTACAATATTGACTTTACTTTTAGTAGCTACCATTACATTTATTTTGATGAGGTCTATTCCTGGTGGCCCTTTTACTCGTGAAAAGTTTATTCCGGATGAGATTATAAGGATATTAGAAGAAAAGTACAATTTGAATGACCCACCACTTAAACAATATTTTGATTATATGAAAGGTCTTGTAACATTTGATTTAGGACCATCATTTTCATTGATAGGTTTTAAAGTAGAAGAGATGATTGCAAGTGGTTTCCCGTTAAGTGCTAAAATTGGTGGTATGGCATCACTACTAATTATTATTGTTGGGATACCGGTTGGTATAATATCAGCACTTAAGCAAAATAGACCAATAGACTATTTTGTAATGTTTACTGCCACTATACTTGTTACAGTACCAAGTTTTGTTATTGCAACATTAATAATATATTTCTTTGCCCTTCGGTGGGGAATATTACCAACATTTGGTAATACAGCACCACTATGGTATATAGGACCAGTTATAGCATTATCTGGTTACAGTTTGAGTTTTGTAGCTAGATTAACAAGATCGAGTATGCTAGAGGTTCTAAGACAAGATTATGTTAGAACTGCAAGAGCGAATGGACTTAGTGAATTTAAGGTTATAGGGAAACATGCGCTTAAGAATGCGTTGATTCCTGTAGTGACTTATATTGGACCAATGGTTGCAGCGATTCTGACAGGTTCATTTGTAATTGAAAAAATATTTGCATTACCAGGTATCGGTAGATACTTTGTCGATAGTGTTGGTAACCGTGATTATACTGTAATAATGGGTATGACGGTGTTCTATGCTGCTTTCTACATTGTTATGGTATTTATCGTAGATATCATATATTCACTAATTGATCCAAGAATTAAGATTGATGGTTAGGAAGGTGAGGAAAAATGACTAATAATAAATTTGAATTTGTTGATAAATCGTCAAAGCTTGATAATGAGCAGTTAAGACCAAGCCTTACTTACTGGCAAGATGCGTGGAGAAGACTTAGAAAGAATAAACTAGCAATGTTTGGTCTGGTTGGTGTTTTTGTAATTGTATTATTTGGTATATTCGGTCCTGCATTTACACCTTACTCTTACGAAGATCAAGAGTTAGATTTCATGAATATGCCTCCGAAATTAGATATCCATGATTTAGGAGATGATTTAAACTTCTATTTATCAAGAGAATATCGATTAATATTATTAAATGATGATAATGAGGCAGTAAGACGATTTGATCTAATTGATAAAGACATAATAAATAAGCTCTACACCTATGACTTTAATAACAATAAAGAAGTAGACGATGATGACGTTATAATTGACTTCTCTTATAAATTAAATGAAGAAAAAAGAGCAGAAGCTGGAGTAGACTTTAGTATTACGTATAAAGGTAAAGAATATTTTGAATTCACAGATACTGTTAGGAATGAATCTTATCCGTGGGGTACTGACCAATTAGGAAGAGATATTTTAACTCGAGTTATGTATGGCGCGAGAATTTCCTTAACTGTTGCATTAGTTGCGACGTTAGTTAATTTATTGATTGGAGTTACTTATGGAAGTATCGCTGGCTACGAAGGTGGAAATACAGATAATATTATGATGCGTATTGTAGATATAATTAATTCAATTCCGTTAGTTCTATACGTTATTTTATTAATGGTACTTTTAAATGATAGTGGTTTGTATACTATTATCCTTGCACTTGGAACTGTTTATTGGGTTAATATGGCTAGACTTGTTCGGGGACAAGTTTTAGGGTTGAAGGAACAAGAATATGTCCTAGCAGCAAGAACTATGGGTGTTAAAAAAGGTAAAATAATCTTAAGGCATTTAATACCTAATGCTATGGGACCAATTATAGTATCAATGACTATGATGATTCCAAGTGCTGTATTCACAGAGTCATTCTTAAGTTTCATTGGTATAGGAGTATCAGCACCACAAGCCTCATGGGGAACATTAGCAAATGATGCATTAGGTGGATTAACTTCATTTCCATATCAATTGTTCTTCCCTGCTTCAGCAATCGCGATCACAATGCTTGCTTTTAACTTCTTAGGCGACGGCTTAAGAGATGCATTAGATCCAAGATTAAGAAAAGGATAGGAGGAAATAGAATGAAAACTTTATTAAAAGTAGAAAATTTAAAAACCTCTTTCTATACTCATCTTGGTGAGGTTCAAGCGGTTAGAGGCATAAGTTTTGAATTAAATGAGGGAGATATATTAGGCATCGTTGGAGAAAGTGGAAGTGGTAAAAGTGTCACTTCATTATCTGTAATGGGACTAATAGATGAACCTGGCGTAATAAAAGAGGAAAGTAGTATTGTATTTGATGATATAGAGTTGACAGAACTTAATAAACGTGAAATGTCAAATTTACGTGGAAATGAAATAGCAATGATTTTCCAAGATCCAATGACTAGTTTAAATCCTGTTTACTCAATCAAAAATCAAATGACCGAGGTAATAAGAAAACATACTAATATGACTAAAAGTGAAGCGTTAGAGCGTGCTATCGAATTACTTCACATGGTAGGAATTCCAGAACCAGAAATAAGAATAAAAGGTTTTCCACATCAATTCTCAGGTGGGATGAGACAGCGTGCTTTAATCGCAACTGCGCTCAGTTGTAATCCTAAGTTGTTAATTGCGGATGAGCCTACAACTGCATTAGATGTTACTATACAAGCTCAAATTTTAGACTTGATGAGAGATTTACAAAACAAACTGAATACTTCAATTATTTTAATTACACATGACTTGGGGGTTATTGCTGAAGTATGTAATAAAGTGGTTGTAATGTATGGTGGAATGATAATGGAAAAAGGAACTATCGAAGAAATTTTCTATAAACCTCAACATCCATATACAAAGGGACTTCACAAGTCTATTCCAAAGGTTAATTTAAATCAAAAAGAGAGACTAGTTCCAATTGAAGGATCACCACCGGATTTAATGGCACCACCTTCTGGTTGTCCTTTCTCACCACGTTGCCCACATGCGATGAAGATTTGTATAGAGAAGGCTTCACCTTTGTTCAACATTAGTGAATCACAACGTTCTTCATGTTGGTTACATGATCAAAATTCACCTCAGGTTGAAGGTTTTGTTAAAGTAAAGGGGGATAAATATGAGTAATCAAAAACCCTTAATTGAAGTAAAAAATCTTAAAAAACATTTCTATGTTGGTAGAAGTCTTTGGAAGAAATCGAAAAATGTATTAACTGCAGTTGATGGACTTAACTTTTATATCAATAGAGGTGAGACATTTGGTTTAGTTGGTGAAAGTGGATGTGGTAAATCAACTACAGGACGTACTATTGTAAGATTATATGACCCAACTGATGGTGAAATTATATATGATGGTGTAGATATAGCTAGATTGAGTGCGAAAGAAATGATGACTTATCGTAAGAAGATTCAGATGATATTCCAAGATCCGTATGCTTCTTTAAACGGAAGAATGACAGTGACTGATATTATTGGAGAAGGAATTGATACCCACAAAATATTAACTGGCGACGCTAGACAAAAAAGGATTTATGAATTATTGGAACGTGTAGGATTAAAGAGAGAACATGCAAGTAGATATCCACATGAATTTTCTGGTGGACAACGACAAAGAATTGGTATCGCAAGAGCATTAGCTATTGAACCAGAATTAATAATATGTGATGAACCTATTTCTGCATTAGATGTATCAATTCAAGCTCAAGTTGTTAACATGTTAGAAGATTTACAGGATGAAATGGGACTTACATATCTATTTATTGCTCACGACTTGTCTATGGTAAAGCATATCTCTGATAGAATAGGCGTAATGTATTTAGGAAAAATGATGGAGCTTGCTACTAGTGATGAACTTTACAATAATCCACTTCATCCCTATACTCAGGCATTATTATCTTCTATACCTGTGCCGGATCCGAATGCTGCAAAAGATAAAAGGATTATATTAGAAGGCGATGTAGGAAGTCCAATTAACCCAACTCCTGGTTGTAGATTTGCTTCACGTTGTAGATACTGCCAGGATAATTGTAAAACAGAAACTCCAAAGTTTAGAGAAATTCTAAAAGGTCATTTTGTTGCTTGTCATTATGCTGAGAAAATAAATAATTTATAATCTAGAGTTAATTGAGGATATTTTAATGTCCTCTTTTTTTTGTAATATATATTGTGTTAGAACTATATAATATCTTCCCATAAATCGACAATAATCGCATATATGGACATCTACAAATGAATTTTATAAAAATATATAAAAAGTTTTATGTTACAGCTGGATTTTCTTGCCAAAAACTTGACTAGATTTAGAAAACGCTATACACTGTATGTAATACTTGTTACGAAAAGTATAAAAATTAAGAAGGAGAGAAATATGAAAAAAATATTAGCGTTATTGTTAAGTTTAACTTTAGTATTTTCATTAGTTGCATGTGGCGACAAGGAAACTGAAACAGATGATCCTGCTGTATTCAACTGGAACATTGGTGCTGACCCTAAGACATTAGATCCATCATTAAATGGTGCTAGTGACGGTGGAGACGTTATAAACAATACATTTGAAGGTTTAGTTAGAGAGTTTAATGGTGAGGTATTACCAGGAATAGCTGAATCTTGGGAATTTTCTCCTGATGGAAAAACCATTACATTCCATTTAAGAGAGTCAAAATGGTCTAATGGTGACCCATTAACTGCACATGACTTCGTTTATGGGTGGAAACATGGTATGGATCCTTTAAGTGAATCTGAATATTCTTGGTTATGGGAATATACAAATGTTGTTGGTTCATTTGAAGCTGTAAATGGTGAATCTTTGGATGATGTAGGAATTGAAGCTACAGATGATCATACATTCGTTGTTCAATTAAAACAACCTACTGATTACTTTGTATCTTTAACAGCATTCTATCACTTTATGCCATTACACAAAGATTCAGTTGAAGCAGTAGCTGATGGTATGTGGGCAAAAACTCCAGAACATGCTGTGTCTAATGGTCCTTATATGTTAACATCGTATGAATTAGGTCAAGGTTTAACACTAGAGAAAAATACTAATTATTGGAATGCAGACAATGTACACATTGATACAATTGATGCCAAATTTATTGATGAAGAGTCTACAGCATATGCCGCGTTCCAAAATGGTGATTTAGATTATATACCTGACGTTCCTCCTAGTGAAATAACAAGATTGATTGCCGAAGATGAACAATATTACGTATTCCCATTATTAGGTACTTACTATTATTCATTTAATCTAGATAGAGAGTTATGGCAAAATGATGATTTAAGAAAAGCGTTTGTTTTAGCAATAGATAGAGAAGCTATCGTTGAAGCAGTAGGTGGAATTGCTACTCCGGCTACTGGTGTTGTCCCTCCAGGATTTACTGATCATGAAGGTAGAGACTTCTATGAGACTGCAGGAGCATTCGGTATTGAAACTGATGATAGTCAATTCGATGAAGCAAGAGAATTATTAGCTACAGCAGGATATCCAAATGGTGAAGGATTCCCAACTGATTTAGTGCTTATTTATAACACTCGTGATGATCACAAATTAATTGCTGAAACAGTTCAACAAATGTGGAAAGAAAACTTAGGTATCGAAATAGAAATCCAAAACATGGAGTGGGCTGTATTCCAAGGAACTAGAAAAGCTGGTGACTTTGATATTTCTCGTGGTGGATGGTTAACTGATTACATGGATCCATCTGGTATGTTAAGTTTATTTACTTCTAACAATGACTATAATGATCCGAACTTCTATAATGATGAATATGATCAATTAATGGAAGATTCGATGAAAGCTACTGATAAAGCTGTACACTTTGAGAAATTGTACGCTGCTCAAGAAGTATTCATGGAAGTATTACCAATCGTTCCAGTATATCACTATGCTGATGATATGTACGTTAAAAATTACGTAAAAGACTGGGGAAGATCTGTATTAGGTTCTGTTGACTTCTCAAGAGCTAGAATTGAAAAATAAAAATTATTAAAGGGGAATCTTACTGATTCTCCTTTTTTAACCAAAAACTAGACTATTGTCAAAAACACTAAAAAAGGATATAATTTAATATAATACTCAAGAAGCATATTAAAGAAATGTTAGGTGACAAAAATGAAAGAAAATGAACGAAGATTTTTAATCAAGGATATAATAAAACTTTCTAAATTACCCTCAGTTCTAATTAATAATGTTCTCAAAGAAAAAGAGACTTTCTTATCAAAAAGATTACTTTGTTATATTTTGGCGCAACAAATTAATATCCAAGTTTCTAATGATAAGGATTTGTCTAGTTTAAGAGGATACGTTGGAGAACTAGAAGATTATACTTTGCAACAACTTATTAATTTCGCTGATATTCATAGTATAAGTATAGATCCTAGTGATTTGAAATTTAGAATATGGACAGTGATATTTAATAACCTTGATGAACTAAATATTGAAAACGAATTAATAGAAAAATACTTAAATAATACACAATATCGTTTTGAGTATGCAAAAGATATTTTTTTGACATTAGATCAATTTATTGATGAAGATAATGATATTGATGGACAACCATTTATTGTTGCTAGAGAGAGTTTGCTTAGATTTTCTACTCGTGAAGAGATAATTTCACTTGGAAAGCATCTAGGTATTCATGTTCCTAAAAAATTATCGAAAGATTCATTTATTGAAAATATTATTCAAAAACTAGAAGATGATTCCGCGGAACTTAGGGAAGAGTTAAGTGAATTAACTCTACCAGAGCTGGAAGAATATGCTGATGAGAACTTTTTGGGACTCAATGCTAAGCTCAGTGTTAAAGATATAATTAATTACATATTGAATGATTATCAGTCTCCAACTGATAAAGCTACAACTATAGAATATATTAACTATCTCCAAATACCTTCACTTAATTCAGGGTTTATTGAAGATGAAAATAGAAATATTGAAGACTTAAGACCTAAAAATGTATTAGATGAATCTTTACTTGATATGATCTCCCAAATAATTAGAGGAGAAGACTATTCAAGCAACGACGATATTTCTGAAGAGAAATCTAAAGTAGAGTTAGATAAAGTAATAGATAAAATTGTTCAAGGTAATGTTTCAAACAAAAAAGAGGATAATGAGGATTTTGATGTAGAGGACAAGACTTCAGATAAAATTAGCTCTAGAGAACAAGAATTAATGGAACGTTTAGATAGGTTAGAGAATCAATTATCAAAACCTATTGAACCAAAATATAAGCAAGAAAACAGCAATGTTATATTAAGTAATGAATTACTGAAAAAATTTGATGAACTAGAGAAGAAGCTTTTTTCTGAACGTAATTCAATTGAAGTGAAGAGTGATGACTTAGAGAATAAAGATGATACAATCTTATTGGCTAAAATTGATGAATTAGAGAAGAAACTTTCTTTATTAAATGATGAGCCTAAAATTGATGAAAGTAAAAATACCGACTTATTGAAGAGACTAAATGAACTAGAAAATAAAATTTCTGAAGTATCTAACAACGAGGTTGACATAGAAGAAGAATATGATAATGGGGATTACGTGTATCAAATAAATGAAGAGCCAAATGAGAATTATGAAATGAGTTATGAATTGAAACCAAAGACAGAATCGGATGGACTCGTTAATAAGTTTGATCCGTTGACTACCGAGAATCAAATAGAAGAGGAAATAGATATCTCAGTAGAGGATGAATCTTCAATTGAGAGTTACATTGAAGAAATTCATTCCGCAAAAGGTAAGGAATCTCTGAAAGTGAGACGTAGGAAAACTATTCTACCAATAGTTGTTTTTTGGAAAGCACTCGTGATTTGGGCATTAATAAATGCCATTGGTGCAACTATATTTATAATTAATGATTTAATATAATAAAGACTGTGTGAAGACACAGTTTTTTATGAGGTGAAATATGTGTAAGATTTGCGGAGCAAAAACTATTGTTGAATACGATAAGGATATGAAATGTCATGTTCATTTTTGTAATGAATGTGGCTTTATATTTAAAAGTGAGAATGATTATATAGATCAATCAACAGAAAAAGATCGTTATTCTAAACATAACAATAATTTTGAAAATGTAGGCTATGTAAATATGTTTGAGAAATTTTTAGATAAAATTGATGATTTTATTTCTTATGAGGGTTATATTCTAGATTACGGGTGTGGTCCCGGACCAGTTTTAAGTGAAATGATGTCAGCTAGAGGAGCGAAAATTAAGACTTATGACTTATATTTCCCTCATTCTGAGGATTATCATGAATATGTATATGATATAATAACACTAACTGAGGTTATTGAACATTTTAAAGATCCTTTGTTAGAACTTAATAAAATTTTAGACCTCTTGAAAAAGAATGGCCTCCTTGTTATTCAAACTTTGTTCATTCAAAAACCATTTTTGAAATGGTGGTATAGAAGAGATCATACACATATTTCTTTTTTTGATAATAAAGTATTCGAAAAAATTTCGGAAATATTCAATCTTAAGGTAACTTATACTGATAATCATAATATAATAATTTTACAAAAATTATAAACTATGTATCTTCACTTTCATATATTAAAGTAGAATGTATGGGAGTGATAAAATGATTTTTCATATCGTTAAACAGAGTGATACAATTAAAGATTTGATCTTCAAGTATGGAGTTGATAAATCTGAAATAATATCAAGTAATCAACATATTAGTAATTGGGATACTTTGATTCCAGGTGTTAAATTAAAAATTCCGATAATTAATGAAAGATTGATTGAACATCTTGATGAAGTAGAACCATTTATTGAAGATTATTATTCAAAACAAGAGGACGATATTACTTATGGTGTAGATGAGCAGGTTGAGTTTAATAATGAAGATACTGAGAGCTCAGTTGAAGAAGTTGGTAATGAAAATAGTAGCGAGAGTATAAGTAGTGAAGAAGTCACTGTGAAAGATGAAAAAAAAGAAGTAAATGTTGAGGAATTTGCTAAAAATATTAAGTATCCAAAGTATAATTATTATCGCATGTCAAATCCACATTATCGTAATATTTACTATGACCCACGTAGTGGCAGATACTTTTACTTCTAATTATAGGAGGATTTATGTACGCATATTTAATTGGAGCAATTAGTGAACAATATCCAACACATGTTGTATTAGAGTGTAATGGAATTGGTTTTTTGATTAAGACTCCTAATCCTTATGTCTTTAGTATAGATAAAACATACAAAGTATATACTTATCAACACGTGAGAGAAGATTTAATTGAATTGTATGGATTTATAAAAAAGGATGAAAGAGAACTATTTTTAAAACTAATTAGTGTAAAGGGGATAGGCCCTAAAGGTGCTTTAGCGATATTAGCTACTGGTTCAGTATCTAGTATTATTTCTGCCATAGAGAGTGGAAATAGTGACTATTTGAGAAAGTTTCCTGGAATTGGTCCAAAAGCAAGTCAACAGATAGTTTTGGATTTGAAAGGTAAGTTCTCTGATGTTGGGCATTTGATAGATAATAATATTAATGATGTTCGCGAAGTATTATTATCATTAGGATATAGTTCAAAAGAAGTAAATAAAGTATTACAAAAGATACCATTCGAAGATAATTCTTTAGATGAAATGATTAAAATAGCTTTACAAATGATGCTGAAGTAGGATATGAGGTGTAAATATGGATGTACTTAGAGATTTCAAAGAAGAAGAATTTGAAAAATCTTTGAGACCAAAGTTTTTAAAAGAATATATTGGACAAACTAGTGTTAAGGAAATGATGGACATTTATATTAAGGCAGCTAGAATGAGAAATGAGTCATTAGATCATGTCTTGTTATATGGACCACCTGGATTAGGTAAAACTACATTAGCTACCATAATCGCTAATGAAATGGGAGTTAATATCAAGACTACAAGTGGACCTACGATTGAAAGAAGTGGTGATTTAGCGGCAATTTTATCCTCTTTAGAGCCAGGGGATGTACTTTTTATTGATGAAATTCATCGATTACCTAAAGTTGTTGAGGAGATCTTATATCCCGCGATGGAAGATTTTTCTTTAGATATTGTAGTAGGAAAAGATTCAACCGCAAGAAGTATTAGGATTGATTTACCTCCATTTACTCTAGTTGCAGCTACTACAAGATTTGGAGATCTAACAGCGCCACTGAGGGATAGATTTGGTGTTGTGGAAAAGTTAGAATATTATAAAGAAGATGACTTAAATGAAATTATACTGAGGACTGCTTCTATTTTTGATGTAAAAACTGATATGGATGCAGCAAGTGATTTGGCAAGAAGATCTCGAGGTACTCCAAGAATCGCGAATCGCTTATTTAAACGTATTAGAGACTTTGCTATGGTAAAAGGTAATGGTTCTGTTGATTTGGATATTACCAAGCATGCCTTAGAGAAGTTGAAAATAGATGAGTCTGGTTTAGATAGAACTGATAAAGATTATTTATTAGGTATAATAGAAAGGTTTAATGGTGGTCCTGTAGGTATTGAGGCTCTAGCAGCTAGTATCGGTGAAGAAACCACGACACTTGAGGAAGCTTATGAACCGTTTCTTTTACAAGAAGGTTACGTCAAGAGAACACAAAGAGGAAGAATAGCAACTGAGAAAGCCTACAAGGCATTAGAAATAGATAGAGGTACATTATTATAATGAAGACAAGTGATTTTGATTTTAATTTAGATAAGAGACTAATAGCTCAAACGCCTTTAAATGATCGTTCTAGTTCGAAACTTATGGTACTTGATAAAAAGAGTGGAAAAATTATTCACGATAAGTTTAGTAATATAACGAATTATTTAAAGAAAGGCGATGTTTTAGTTCTAAACGACACTAGAGTATTACCAGCAAGGCTACTTGGAATTAAAGAGGATACAGGGGCTAATATCGAATTAATGTTATTAAACAATCTAGAAAGCAATGTTTGGAAAACCTTGGTTAAGCCCTTAAAAAGAATAAAATTGGGAACAGTTATAACATTTGGTAATGGTGAATTAAAGGCTAAGTGTATTAGAATACTGGATGAGGGAATAATTCATGTAGAGATGTTGTATGAAGGGATTTTTTATGAAGTATTAGACAAGTTAGGAGAAATGCCACTTCCTCCATATATTACTGAAAAACTTGAGGTGAAAGATAGATATCAAACTGTGTACGCTAAGAATATAGGTTCAGTCGCTGCTCCCACTGCGGGTTTACACTTTACTGGGAACTTAATTGAAAAAGTAGAAAAAATGGGAGTACAAATTGCATATGTTACTTTACACGTGGGGTTAGGAACTTTTAGACCGATAAAAGTTGAAAATGTACTTGAACATAAAATGCATTCTGAATTCTATAGTTTAACACAAGAAAATGCTAACATTTTAAATGAAGCTAAAGGAAGAATAGTTTCTGTTGGTACAACTTCAACTAGAACTCTTGAAACGATACATAGTAAGTTTGATAGTTTTAAAAAGGATTCTGGTTGGACTGATATTTTTATTTATCCAGGTTATAAGTTTAAGGCCGTAGATGCACTAATTACTAATTTTCACTTACCTAAATCTACTTTAATAATGTTAGTGAGCGCATTTTCTAAAAAAGAGTTTATAATGAATGCATACGAAGAAGCAACTAAAAATGAATATAGGTTTTTTTCTTTTGGTGATAGTATGTTTATCAAGTAAGGAGTTATTATGAAATCAATACGAAGACTATATAAAGTGGGGCCTGGACCTAGTAGTTCTCACACTATTGGACCTAGAAATGCAGCTAAAATGTTTAAACAAAAATATAAAAGCGATAAGTATTCTGTTGCATTATATGGCTCTTTAGCTGCCACTGGAAAAGGTCATTTGACAGACCATATAATAGAAAAAGAGTTACATCCGAGTAAAGTTGAATTTGCTTGGTTTCCAAATGAAGAATTAGAAATTCATCCAAATGGTATGATTTTTTCGGATGGACTGAATGAACTTGAAATTTATAGTATTGGTGGAGGAGAAATTATAGTACAAGGGTTTCCTTCCACAGACTCAGAAGATATATACCCTCAAGTAGATTTTAGAGAAATAAAAAACTGGTGTTTATTGAATGAGAAACAACTGCATGACTACGTATATAATTATGAAGATGATTCAATAAAAAAATTCTTATTCGAGATATGGAATACAATGAAAAATACAATCGATAAAGGACTTAGTAAAAGTGGGATTTTATATGGTGGATTGGATGTAAGAAAGAGAGCAAAAGAACTTTTTGAGTCGTTAGAAAATGAGAATATCTTTAAGATTGAAAGTGCTAGAGAAAATGCACTTGTATCTTCATTTGCGTTTGCTGTAAGTGAGGAGAATGCTAGCGGTAATACAGTAGTTACAGCACCAACTTGTGGAGCAAGTGGTGTTTTACCAGCTGTACTTAAGGGAGCTCAAAGTAAATATAATTTTTCAGATGATGTTATAGTTGATGCTTTAGCAGCTGCAGCTGTAATTGGAAATGTCATTAAACATAACGCTTCAATATCGGGTGCTGAGGCAGGTTGTCAAGCAGAGGTAGGTACAGCGTGTAGTATGGCTGCAGCAGCCTATGGAACATTACTTAATTTTCCTATTGAACAGATTGAGACGGCTTGTGAAATTGCTTTGGAACACAACTTAGGACTTACATGTGACCCTGTGCTTGGTTTAGTTCAGATTCCATGTATTGAAAGAAATGCGGTGGGTGCACTAAGAGCTGTAGATGCTTGTGATTTATCAAATATCCTTCATAGAGATAATAAAGTATCTTTTGATAAAGTAGTTCAGACGATGTACGAAACGGGAAAAGATATGAATAGAAATTATAGAGAAACTAGTCAAGGTGGACTAGCGAAAAATTATTAGGAGAATATTATGGCGATTAGATATGAACTAATTCATGTTTGTGCCCAAACTGGTGCAAGATACGGAAAGATACATACTCCACATGGGAGTTTTGAAACTCCAATTTTTATGCCTGTAGGAACAAAAGCAACTGTTAAGACTTTAGAAAATAGTGAAATTGAGGAAGTAAGTGATGGGTTAATTCTTGGTAATACCTACCATTTATGGTTGCAACCAGGTGATGAAATTGTCAAATCTCATGGTGGAATAAGAGGTTTCAGTAAATGGGAAGGTGCTTTACTTACAGATAGTGGAGGTTTTCAGGTTTTTAGCTTAAGTGATTTACGAAAAATAACTGAGGATGGAGTAACATTTAGGCATCATAAGAGTGGAGAAAAATTATTTATGTCTCCGGAAGATTCGATTAGGATTCAAAATAACCTCGGGGCTGATATAATTATGAGTTTTGATGAATGTCCTCCATTTCATTCAGATGAAGAATATATGCGTAATTCAGTTGAGAGGACTATTAGATGGGCCAAAAGGGGAAAAATGGCACATAATCGTAATGATCAAGCTTTGTTTGGAATTGTGCAAGGTGGTCCAAATAAAGAATTACGTAAGTATTGTATTGATGAACTTGTGAAAATTGGGTTTGATGGTTATTCAATCGGTGGACTAAGCGTTGGTGAAAGCAAGACTGAAATGTACTCTATGCTTGAATATTTAAAAGAAGTTATGCCTTCAGATAAACCAAGATATTTGATGGGGGTAGGTGCTCCTGAAGATTTAGTAGAGGGTGCAATTAATGGTATTGATATGTTTGATTGTGTTTTACCAACAAGATTAGCAAGACATGGTTCAGCTTTGACATCTTTAGGGCGAGTTGTAATAAAAAACAAGCCATACGAAAAAGATATGTCACCTCTTGATCCAAACTGTGATTGTAAGGTTTGTTCTACTTATACTAAAAGCTATTTGAGACATTTATTTAAGGCTGATGAATTACTAGGACAAAGGTTAGTTAGTTATCATAATCTTTATTTCTTGAAATTATTAATGAATGATATTAGGGAAGCGATTAAAGCTGACAAATTGGGAGATTTTAAGGATAGATTTTTGAAGAAATATTTTTAGGAGCAAGTTATCTTGCTTTTTTTTTATTCATATAATTAGTGAAAGATATGAGGTTTAACATGAATAGAAAAGTACTTTTACTAAGTTTGATATTGTCTTCAATTGGAGTAGTGATGATTTATAGTGCATCAGAAATATGGGCAGAATTCAAATATGGAAACCAATACTATTACTTATCAAAACAAATACTTTTTTTTGCAGTAGGTATAATAATAATGATTACAGTTTCAAAAATTCACTACGGTTATTACTATAAGTATGCAAATCTTATATTTTTTTCATCTCTAATTATACTTATTTTAGTATTAGTTCCTGGAATTGGATCCATTAGAGGTGGAGCTAGGAGTTGGATCGGTGTTGGGCAATTTTCACTTCAGCCAAGTGAGTTTATTAAGTTAGGACTAGCGATATTTGTAGCAAAAGTACTAGCTAATAATGTCTTTAAGTCACTCAAAGATTACTTTGGTTTGTTATTGATAATTGTGGTTGTTTTCTTGATAATTATGCTTCAGCCCGATTTTGGAACAGGTGTTGTTATTGTTTCATCAATGGTGCTAGTGTTGATAATTTCAGGTCTTCCTATAGGTACAATCGTAATGGTCGGAGTAATGGGTTTTGCTGGATTAGTTATGTTGATTATTTCGGCACCGTACCGAATGAAAAGAATTTTTGCTTTTATTGATCCTTGGAGTGATCCGCTTGGGAGTGGATTTCAAATTATACAGTCACTCTATGCATTAGTTCCCGGAGGACTTTATGGTTTTGGATTAGGTGGAAGTAGACAAAAGTATTATTACTTACCCGAGCCACAAACCGATTTTATTTTCGCAATAATTACAGAAGAATTGGGTTTACTAGGTTCCATTACAATTTTGATTATTTACTTGCTTTTATTCTATTATATCTTGATGATTTCAATAAAAAGCAACTCGCAATTTGGAACTTATTTGTCGTTAAGTATAGGGATACTTCTTTTCATGCAATTTATAATAAATATTTTTGTTGTAATAGGATTAATTCCAGTGACAGGTGTAACTCTTCCTTTCTTAAGTTATGGAGGAAGTTCTTTGGTGTTAACATTAGCAAGTATGGGAATAATAATAAATATCGCAAAGGAAGTGAAGTAAATGAAGGTAGTCATTGCTGCTGGAGGTAGTGGAGGACATTTATATCCTGCGCTTAGTTTAGCAGAACACTTAAAAAAGAGCTTGAATTGTCATATAACTTTAATTAACTCTACGAAAGAGATTGAAAAAAAAATTGTAGAAGGAACCAGTTTCTTAGACGAAATCATAAGCTTAGATATCACAGGACTTCACCGTAAAATAAGTTATAAAAATATAATTACTTTCTATAAATTATTTATATCTATAATTAAGTCAAGAGCTATACTAAAAAAAATTGAACCAAATGTAGTAATTGGGTTAGGCGGTTATGTAAGTTTTCCTGTATTAATTTCGGCTTCTAAATATCATACTTTTATTCATGAACAAAATGTAATTCCTGGGCTAGTAAATAAGGTGCTTAGTAAAGTGGTGGATAATGTCTTTATATCATTTACTGAATCCGAGAAATACTTCAAGAAAAATACTATTTTGATTAAAAATCCGCGTGTTTTAGACTTGAAATATGATGTGACGTTTTCCAATAGAATCTTAATTGTGGGTGGCTCACAAGGATCTAAGGTAATAAATGATGCAGTTATAAAACAGTATGAATCATTAAAGAATATGGAAATAACTTTAGTAACTGGAACTAGATACTATGATGAAGTTAAGAAGGAAATCGATGAAACAGATAATTTCAAAATTGTAAGTTATTTAGATCATTTTAGAGAGGAGTTAATACATTCAAGATTGATAGTTTGCCGTGCAGGGGCAACTACGATCTCTGAAATAATTGAACTTGAGAAACCTTCTATTTTGATTCCTAGTTCATATGTTTCTAATGATCACCAAACATTAAATGCAAAGGTTCTATCTGATGCTAGTGCGGGGCTTTTATTAGAAGAAAGTTCTATTGATACTTTAAGTAATATAATTAAGGATTTAGATAAAGATAAGTTATTTACAATGAAGGAAAACATAAAGATTATTAAGAGGAGAGATTATTTAGATGTAATTTCTATTATTAAAGAGAGGGTAGGTGAATTAAATGAGTAAATTCAAAAAGTGAATTTATTCATTCGAAATTTATGAGTATAGTTGAAATTGTGGAGAAGTACTATCTAGGTACAATTAAAAAAAATGTTTTTTTTAAAGATATAACAACTTTAAAGGTAGGAGGGAAAATAAAGTATTACTTTCAGCCTAATAGTTTTGAAAGTTTAAAAAAATTCTTGAGGCTAAAAGGTGAAGTTTCTATTTTTATAATAGGAAACGGATCAAATATACTCGCAAGTGATGATGAGTATGATGGGGTTGTAATTGATTTAAGTAAAATCCCTACTTCAATAAATCATATTGACGATTTTTTTTATGTGACTGCAAATTGTCATGTTGCTTCAGTAGTTAACTATGCTGTAAATAAAGGTTACAGTGGTTTAGAATTTTTAGCTACAATTCCAGCTCAAATTGGTGGAGCTGTTTATATGAATGCAGGAGCATACAAAGGTGAAATCAGTGATGCTTTTTACATGTGTGAATGCTTAACAAAAAATGGTGACACAGTTTATTTGTCCAAGGAAGAAATGATGTTTGCATATAGAAACTCGGTTCTTCACGAGAAGGAATATATAATAATCAACATAGTGTTTAAACTTAAAAAAAGTAAAATCTTTGCGATGAAGAAATTAATTAAACGAAGAAAAAAGAGAAATAAAAAAGAAAAACCGCTTGAATTTCCAAATGCGGGAAGTGTGTTCAAAAATTCAGAATCATATTCAGCTTGGAAATTGATTGATTCTGCTGGATTAAGGGAATACAGGGTAAATGATGCAGGAATTTCGGAAAAACATGCGAATTTTATCATAAATTGTGGAAATGCTCGTGCAATAGATGTTAAAATATTAATAGATTTTATTATAGAAAAAGTATACGAAAAACATAAAATTAAACTTAAAGTAGAGTGGGTTTTCGTTAATTGGAGTGATTAGATGAAAATAGAAAAGAAAATAGGGGTAATAGTAGTATCGTTTTTCTTGATTTTTATCTTTGTAACATTGTTCATAGTTTTAACTAGCGAATATAAATTTAATGATATTTCTATTAATGGAGCTCAAATCCTTGAAGAGAGGTTAATAGATGATATTGATCTTGAGAATAACTATTTCCTATTTTCTCCAAAATTTTCTATTAACCATAAATTATCTAAGCTAGGATATATAGCTGATTATACTGTTGATAGAGAATTTCCAAATAAATTGGAAATTAATGTTGAGATAGAAAATGTTTTACTTTGTTCTAATGAGTCTATAGTATTTGCTGATTATCAGATTGGTAGGGACGCTGGACTAGAATCCCTTTGTCTCGATAAACCAGTAGTTAAGAATCTTATAGAAATGGAGAATAAACTCTTTTTAATTTTAGATTCATACGGTGATATAGTAGAGCCTGTAAAAGGAATAATTAAAGAACTAAATTTCGTAGATAATGAGACACTAAGTTTCAATATGTCCGATGGTATTACTGTATACCTTACAATAAATGAAGATAAAACAATAAGTGATTATCTAAATAATTACTTTAATTATAAAGTTGAAGACAATATTATCGATTTAAGACTAAAATACCAGTGATATATTGTAATTTATTGGTTTAGAAAGTATAATGGTTATATGACTGTATAAAAAGTATTTATAGGGGGTTTATTACGATGATTATGGATTATGATAATTTCACCAACGGTCCTATTCTAAAAGTAATTGGAGTAGGCGGAGGTGGTGGAAATGCTGTTAATAGAATGGTTGAAAACAATGTACAAGGTGTTGAATTTATCGCAGTTAATACAGATGCGCAAGTCTTAAGGTTGTCAAAGGCAGATATAAGAATTCAGTTAGGGAGAAATCTAACTAAAGGTTTAGGTGCGGGTGCTGATCCAGAAGTTGGCCGTCTAGCAGCTGAAGAATCTAAACAAGAGCTAGAAAAAGTCCTTGAAGGTGCTGATATGGTATTTATCACTGCTGGTATGGGTGGAGGTACTGGTACAGGTGCCGCGCCAGTTATAGCTGAAATTGCTAGAGATATGGGTGTTTTGACTGTAGGTATTGTTACAAAGCCTTTTAGTTTTGAAGGAGAGAGAAGAACATTAGTCGCAGAAGAGGGGTTAAGAAAACTTAAACCATTCTGTGATACTTTCATTGTGATACCTAATAATAAATTATTATTTGCATTAGATAAAAATATTAATATGCTTGAAGCTTATCGTGAAGCGGATAAAGTATTACGTCAAGGAGTTCAGGGTATTGCTGAAATAATAGCAGTTCCAGGTTTAGTAAATGTGGATTTCGCAGATGTAAGAACTGTTATGAAAGATAAAGGTACTGCCTTAATGGGTATAGGGATGGCTTCAGGAGATACAAGAGCTGTAGAAGCTGTACGAAGAGCAATTCATTCACCATTACTTGAAACAAGTATTAATGGTGCTACTGATGCGATTGTTAATATCACTAGTGATTTTGAAATTACTTTAAGTGAAGTAAATGAAGCTATAAATGAGATACAGAATAATTCTTCAACAGAAATCAATATCATTCACGGACAAGCCATTAACGCAGATTTAGACAATGAAGTAATCGTTACTATTATTGCTACAGGATTTAAACAACATGATGAAGACCATGAGGACTTTGAAGTAGATGATATAATTGTTGACTTTGCTGCTGATGAAGGTGAAAAGGAACCGTCTCCTAATGTTCCTGATTGGCTAAATAAAAGATTTAAATAGAGATAAAGGAGCTAAGGCTCCTTTTTAAATGCTTATATAGAATTAATTTTAATATACTCTACATGTATTAAAAAAGAAGATCTAAAACAATAAATTTCATCTCATTTTGTAAGAAATTATATTTATAAACCTAAAACTCTCGGTAATGATCTATATATAGAATTTTATGATTTGATGGATTAATATTTATTTTTAAAAAAAGACATTAATCTAATGTCTTTTTTTGTTTATAAATAATTATTTCGTAATAAAATTAATGACAATTTTTTTTTCGTATTTCCTTAAAATTAAGGTAGGGGGAGAGGAATGTGACTTTGTATTTAGATATGTTCTTTCTTGTTAACTTCATAATGAATTACTTGATATTTAATTTCTTAGGTTACCTTCTTGGTCTTAAGAGAAAAAGACTCTTTGTCGGAAGCGTCTTTGTAAGTAGTATTACAATTTTTTCCTTGTTTTGTCCAATCCCAAATTTTTTTAGAATTATCGTAGGCTTGATGTTTGTATATATTACATTTGGTTATTACAATAAAAAACAGTTCATAAGCCTCTCCCTTCTTTATTACTTGATTAACATATCACTAGGAGGACTCACGTTCATTATCAATTCATCAATAAATATTAATTTACTACTAAGTAGCTTTATTATTATTTGTTTATTTGTTGCAATAGATAAGTTAGTATTTGATTCAAATCTAGAGTGGAAAACAACGATATTTCTAAATGGGAAGAAAACTGTTGCTTATGTAGATACTGGTAATTTAGCATTAATCGATGGACTGAGTATTTGTTTCATCAAAAGTGAATTATCGGATAAATTAGAATATGCGAGGAAATGTGAGATTACTACTATAAATGGTACAAAAATCATAAATTTATATAAAGCTGAGATTGTAGTAAATAAATGTCCAGTGGACTGTTACTTATCTATAAGTGATGATATACCTGGTGAAATGTTAATCAGTCCACATTTACTAAAATTTAAAGGAGAGATAAGTTATGATAAGGGTTATTCATAAAATTCTAGATTTTTTTTCTAAGAAACCAATTTATTTTATTAATAGTTCAGACGTCTTACCAGAGCCATTAACTGCAGAAGAGGAAAGAAAGTATGTTAGATTGAGTCAACAAGGAGACAAGTTAGCAAGAGATAAATTAATTGAACATAATTTAAGATTAGTTGTATACATAGCTAAAAAGTTTGAAAGTACAAACATTCATATTGAGGATTTAATAGGAATTGGATCCATGGGTCTAATTAAGGCCGTAAAGACATTTAAGGAAGAAAAGCAAATTAAGTTAGCTACTTACGCATCTAGATGTATAGAGAATGAAATATTAATGTTCTTAAGGAAAATTTCTAAATCTAGACAGGATGTATCTCTTGATGAGAAATTAAATACAGATGCTGAAGGGAATGAATTAATTTTGGCTGACATATTAGGAACTTCTGATGATGGTATATTTGAAAAAATTTTAGCTGATGAAGAAAGAAGAGCGATTTACAGGGTAATTAGTGATTTACCAATCCGAGAGAGAAATATTGTGACTTTAAGATTTGGATTACTTGGAAAAAAAGAACTCACTCAAAAACAGGTAGCTAAAACCTTAGGAATCTCACAATCATATATATCTCGACTAGAAAAGAGAATTTTTGAGAAGATTAAACATCAAGTAGATAAAGAATTACAAAGAGAATAAAATAATTTCTCTTACAATGAATAAAAAATCTAAATAGTAGCCATACTCCTAACAAAAGGGGGTGGCTATTTTGCATAATAGAGTTGAAATAACTGGTGTTGATACATCGAAATTACAGACACTTAAAAACAAAGAAATGATGGAACTACTAGTCAAGATTAAAGCAGGAGATAATGAAGCAAGAGAAAAACTAATAATAGGTAATATTAAATTAATTTTAAGTGTGTTAAAAAAATTTAATAATCGCGGTGAAAATCTAGATGATTTATTTCAGGTTGGATGCGTTGGTTTGATAAAGGCAATTGATAACTTTGATATGAGTCATGGAGTTAGATTTTCTACATATGCAGTTCCAATGATTATAGGCGAAATTAGAAGATATCTAAGAGATTCTGGTTCTATTAGAGTAAGTAGATCATTAAAGGATATTGCATATAAATCTATTAAGATTAAAGAGAGATATTTGAGAGAGATATATAGAGAGCCAACAGTTAAAGAATTAGCTAAAGAGTTAGAAGTAGAAGAAATTGATGTAGTTATGGCTTTTGAGGCAATTCAAGAACCAATAAGTATGTTTACTCCGATTTATAATGACGGAGGAGACACAATACATCTAATTGATCAAATAAGAGATAAAATTGATACTGAAAATAAAAACATTGAAGAAATAATGATTAAAGAGAGTTTAGAAAGACTTGAAAAAAGAGAGAAGTCTATTATAATGGAAAGATATTTCTTAGGAAAAACACAAATGGAAATTGCAGATGAAATTGGTATATCTCAAGCTCAAGTATCAAGATTAGAAAAGTCAGCATTAAGGCATATGAGTGAGTACATAGGATAAAGTCATTCTCTGTAATGACTTTTTTTCTTTAATTCTTCATATAATAACTAAGGGGGTATTTTATGGGTAATTTTGTAGGAAAAATACTTTATAGTGATTTGCAAGACTTGGATGTTATTAATGTTGTTGATGGGTCAGTTTTAGGTACAATTTCTGATTTAGAAATTGACTCTACAACTGGTCGAATATGTACTATAACTGTTAAGTGTATGGGGAAATTATTAAAACTGCTTAATCCTGATAAGGGTATTATAATTCCATGGGATCAAATAATAAAAATTGGAGAGGATGTAATCATAGTAAATTATAATTGTTTGCTTAACTAACAAATACTTTCTGTGTTATAATAATATATAATGCCAATAAAAGGACATAAGGTGGTTGTATGTTAGACAATAAATTTATAGAAAATATCAAGTTTGAATATCCTAAAGTGAATGTAATAGCGGTCACAAAATATGTAGATTACTTGGGAGTAATTGCTTTCAAGAATATTGGTATGCTCAACATTGGCGAAAATAGAGTTGAATCATTTTTGGACAAGTACGAGAAGGTTGATGGGGTTGTGTGGCACTTTATTGGTTCTTTACAAACAAAAAAAGTTAAAAAGATTATTGATAAGATTGATTATTTACATTCGCTAGATAGACTTAGTTTAGCTCTAGAAATTGAAAAAAGAGCTAAGAAGACTGTAAAATGCTTTATTCAGGTTAAAACTTCAGATGAAGAAACAAAACATGGACTAGCGGTTGATGAAGTTGGTGATTTTATTAATGAGGTTAGTAAACTTAAAAATATTGAGATTGTTGGTTTTATGACTATGGCACCAGAAACAAATGATGAAGTAGTTTTAAGAAAATGTTTTAGTGAGATGAGAAAATTAAAAGATAAATATCCTTATGAAGAGTTATCGATGGGTATGAGTAATGATTATAAGATTGCTATAGATCACGGTGCTACATATGTAAGATTGGGAAGAATTTTATACGAAAGGGGATAAATATGAGTATAATTAAGAAATTATTAGGCTATCCTGTAGATGATAAAGAACTTAAAGAAGAATACAGTAAAAGTGAAGATATCGAACAAAAGGATAAAGAAGCAAAAGATAAGATAATTTTTGAAAAGATGCTTGATACTTCAAAAGCTCAGGAATTAGCTGACAAACTAATTGAAGGATATCCTCTTGTGATAAACTTTGAGGATCTAGGAGTACATGAATCCAATCAAATGATTGCATTTTTGTCTGGGGTTTCTTATACATTACAAGGAATAAATTTACAGATGACGAAAAAAATATTTATCTTTTCTAAAAGTGAGAATTTAGAAGATGGTTCAATAATGCATTTTTATAATCAATATAGAGAGGAAACATAACATGGAATTAGTTATAAGATTTATTATATATTTCTTAGTAGTTTATAGATATTTGATTATTGCTTATGTAATAATGAGTTGGTTTCCGAACTTTGTTGGGAATCCATTTCATAAATTTTTATTTACTGTGTGTGAACCTTACATACAAAAGTTTAGAAGAATTATTCCACCCATTGCTGGTCTAGATTTTTCTCCTATTGTTGGTTTCTTGTTATTAAATTTTGCGATAAGTGGATTAGCGAGTATACAAATTGCTTGAGCATTTTAATAAAGAAGATCAAGAATTCGTTAAGAAAATTAGAAATCTTGAGGGTAAGAATTATTTAACAAAATTTTTAGATATTAACCAGCAAGATATTGTTGGAAGAATCATACCAAGTGCTATTTTTTACGGTGGATATGAAAAATCAGAGCTTAAGCGTGCAAGTTCAATCGGGTGTGATGATTTTAAGATTACTTGCTTTAAAATAGAATATGATAAAAGGTATGGGGAACTTAATCATAGAAATATTTTGGGAAGTGTTCTAAGTTTAGGTATTGAAAAGGATAATATTGGAGATATTATTATAGGTGACGATATTCATATATTCGTTGCTTCAGAAATTGAAAGATATATTGAGCTTAATTTCATAGTGGTCGGTAAGATAAATATCACTCTAATAAAGGTAGATGGTTCAAATTTAGTAAGAAATGATGATTATAAAGTCATAAAAGTAATTTTGAAGTCATTTAGACTTGATAATATTATTTCCAGTGTATATAATTGTTCTAGAAACGAGTCGAAAAAGTTGATTAATAAGGGATTTGTCAGAGTAAATCATAAATTAATCGAGAGTGTATCATACATTGTAAAAAAAGATGACTTGATTTCTGTAAGAAAAAAAGGAAGATTTATTTTCCTTGAGGAAATGGGTATGACTAGAAAATCAAACTACTTCATATCTGTTGGTTTATATTAACGAAGATTAGGATAAGTAAATTACATAGTTTTTTATAGCGAGCTAGAGTCGGTGGAAGTCTAGTAAAAAGAAGTAATTTATATCACCTATGAGTATTCTTGTGCAAAGTAAGAACGTATGTCCTACGATAGAGGATAGAGTGCATAACTTAAGTTATGAACTAAGGTGGTACCGCGTTATTAACGTCCTTAGATTTTCTAAGGATTTTTTATTTATATACATTTTTAAATGCATATTTACGTTAAAGATAAAAAGAAGATTTTGGAGGAAAAATATGAAAGAACTAAAAGACACACTTTTAATGCCTAAAACCGATTTTCCTATGAGAGGAAATTTAGGTAAGAGAGAAGTAGAATTTCAAAAACATTGGAATGAGATAAATCTTTATGATGAAATTTTGAAGAAAAATGAAGGTAAGCCAAATTATATATTACATGATGGGCCGCCATATGCAAATGGTGATATTCACATGGGACATGCTTTAAACAAGGTCTTAAAAGATTTCGTGGTAAGGTATAAAAATATGAGTGGTTTCTTGGCGCCTTATACTCCTGGTTGGGATACACATGGTTTACCCATAGAAAATGCGCTTACTAAGGTTAAAAAAGTTAACCGTAAAGCTTTACCAATAAGTGAGTTCAGAAAGTTATGTCAGACATATGCTGAAGAACAAGTTCAAAAACAAAAGGAACAATTTAAGCGTTTAGGGGTTATTGGTGATTGGGACAATCCATATGTAACATATCAACCTGAGTTCGAAAGATTACAATTAAAAGCTTTTGCAAAAATGGTGGAAAAAGGATTAGTATATAAAGGACTAAAGCCAGTATATTGGTCACCATCAAGTGAGTCAGCACTCGCTGAAGCTGAAATTGAGTATCACGATCATAAATCTCCAAGTATTTATGTTGCGATGCCTGTTGTTGATGGATTAGGTTTAATAGAAAATGCAGAGTTTATTATTTGGACAACAACTCCTTGGACAATTCCTGCGAATTTAGCTATTTGTGTGGGAGCGAAGTTTGAGTATGTGGTAGTTAATGTTTTAGATAGAAAATTTGTTGTAGGAAAAGAATTATTAGATGTAGTAAAAGATGAATTGAAGTGGGATAGTTATGAAATTATTAATGAATTTACGGGTAAAGACTTAGAAGGTATGTCATATAAACATCCCCTATATGACAGAGTTTCTCCTGTAATTTTAGGTGATCATGTTACTACTGAAGGAGGAACTGGATTAGTTCACACTGCACCAGGTCACGGACAAGATGACTTTATCGTTGGTAAACAAAACGGACTTGAAATATATTGTCCAGTAGATGGACGAGGGTATTTAGATGATTCTACTGGATTTGGAGGAATGTTTGTAGAAGATGCTAACAAAGAAATTGGAATGGCTTTAGAAGAAAAAGGTGCCTTATTGGCTCTTAAATTCATTAAACATAGTTATCCGCATGACTGGAGAACAAGAAAACCAATTATCTTTAGAGCAACTGAACAGTGGTTTGCTTCAATAGAAAACATGAAAGAGGATTTACTAGAAGCAGTTAGTGATACTGAATGGTTCCCTAAGTGGGGAGAACTTAGAATGACTAATATGATTAAAGATAGAGAAGAATGGTGTATTTCTAGACAAAGAGTGTGGGGTGTACCAATTCCAGCTTTCTATGCTGAAGATGGTACTAGTATCTTAGATGTTGACGTTATTAATCATGTAGCAGAGTTGTTTGGAGAGTTAGGTTCAAACGTATGGTTTGAAAGAGAAGCTAAGGACTTACTCCCAAAAGGATTCACTCATCCAGGTTCACCAAATGGTGTTTTCAAAAAAGAAACGGATATTATGGATGTATGGTTTGATTCAGGAACTTCACACCAAGGTGGATTAGTTCCATTTGGAAATTCAGGTCAGGCTGACCTTTACTTAGAAGGAAGTGACCAATATCGTGGTTGGTTTAATTCCTCGCTTTCAACAAGTGTAGCTATGTTTGGAAGAGCACCATATAAGACTGTTGTCTCTCACGGGTTTATTAATGATGGAGATGGCCGTAAGATGAGTAAATCTATGGGTAACGGTATCGATCCAATAAAATTGATGAGTCAAATGGGTGCTGATATTTTACGTATGTGGGTAGCAAGTGTTGACTATCAATCTGACGTAAGAATTTCAAATGAAATGATGAAACAAGTTTCAGAAGGTTATAGAAAAATTAGGAATACATATAGATTTTTACTAGGTAATTTAAATGACTATGATAATAATTTAAATAAAATTGAGTATGATAATTTAAGAGAAGTTGATCAGTATGTAGTAGTTAAATTAAATGATTTGGTAAGGGATGTAATAGATGCATATGAGAGATTTGCTTTTGATGAAGTTTACCGTAAATTAACTAACTTTGTTACTTTCTTATCAGGATTCTATATGGATTTTACAAAAGACATCTTGTATATCGAAAAAGAAAATTCACATTCTAGAAGATGCGTACAAACAGTATTTTATGAAGTAGTTGATTCCTTAATAAGATTACTTACTCCGATATTACCTCATACTGCTGATGAAGCTTATACGTATTTACCTGGGAAAACTGAGCGTAATTCGCAGTTATTAGAAATGCCTGTTGTTAAAGATCTTGATGAGAGTGTTATAAGTAAATTTGATAAATTTATGAGTATTAGAAATGATGTACTTAAGGCTTTAGAAGAAGCAAGAAACAAAAAGGTTATTGGTAAGAGTTTCCAAGCTCATTTAATCTTATATCCTGATTCTAATACAAAAGAGTTACTAGAGTCACTTAATGCAAACTTGCAACAAATATTAATTGTTTCTAAGCTAGATATTGCTACTGGAACTGGTGAATACAAGTTTGAGGGTCTTAGCATAGATGTTAAGTCAGCTAATGGGCATACATGCGCAAGATGTTGGCAAGTTGTAGATGACGTTGAAGATGAAGTCTGTCCAAGATGTGCTGAGATAATTTAGTTTAATTTATCACAAATTAAGAACACTAAAAAGCGTTTTCATTTATTTAGATTATATGGTTTATGCTATAATTAACATGTAAAAAAATGTTTGATTTATGAGGATTTTTAGTGAAAAAATTGAAGAAAACAAACAAAAATAAAGGAGAATTAAAATGAGTAAATTTGTTTATTTCGTTACTGAAGGTAAGAAGGAGATGAAAAGCCTGCTTGGTGGTAAAGGTGCGAATCTAGCAGAAATGTATAATATTGGATTACCTGTACCAGAAACTTTCACAGTTACAACTGAGGCGTGCTTAAAATTCTACGATGATGACAAAGTAATTGCTGATGAAATTAAAGAAGAAATCTTTGAAAACTTGAAAAAGTTAGAAGAGGTATCTGGAAAAACATTTGGAGATTTAGAGAATCCATTATTACTATCTATTCGTTCTGGAGCTGTAGTATCATTACCTGGAATGATGGATACAGTATTGAATTTAGGACTAAATGATGCTACAGCTGAAGCATTTAGCGCTAAAACTGGTAAACCTGTATTCGTTTATGAACTTTATAGAAGATTCATTGAAATGTTCTCAGATGTAGTGTTAGGAATTAGTAGACATGCATTTGATGCTTTAGTGGAAGAAGTTAAATCTTCTAAAGGTTATAAAGATACCAATGAGTTTAAACTAGATGATCAATTAAGTACTATCGAGAAATTCAAAGCTATCGTTAAAAAAGAAAGAGGAATTGATTTCCCTCAAGATCCAAAAGAACAATTATTACTTGCTGTCGAAGCAGTATTTAGTTCTTGGAACAATGATAGAGCTATCACTTATAGAAATTTACAAGGAATTCCTCATTCATTAGGGACTGCAGTAAATGTTCAAATGATGGTGTTCGGTAACACTAATGATCAATCAGGTACTGGAGTTGCATTTACAAGAAACCCATCTAACGGAAATAAAGAAATTTATGGTGAGTACCTAATAAACGCACAAGGTGAAGACATTGTAGCAGGAATTAGAACACCTCAACATATTTCAGAGTTACAACAAGCAATGCCTGAAATTTACAATCAATTTACAGATATTTGTGAAACATTAGAAAAACATTATCAAGATATGCAAGATGTTGAGTTTACTATTGAAGATGGTAAATTATACATGTTACAAACTCGTAACGGTAAACGTACTGCAAGTGCTGCAATCAAAATTGCTGCTGACTTTGTAAACGAAGGTTTATCAAATAAAGAAAAAGCATTAATGAGTATTGACGTAAACTATATTGAAAAATTGTTACATCCAACATTTGATACAGCTGAATTAGCTTCTGCGACTCCAATCGGTGCTGCTTTACCAGCTTCACCAGGTGCTGCAACAGGTAAAATATGCTTAACGAGTCAAAAAGTTGTTGAATTAGAAAAAGCTGGAGAAAAAGGATTATTAGTACGTGTTGAAACTTCTCCAGAAGATATCGAAGGTATGGCTGCTTCAGCTGGTATATTAACAGCTGTTGGTGGAGCAACTTCACATGCTGCTGTAGTTGCACGTGGTATGGGTATTTGCTGTATTTCTGGTATGGGTGAATTAAGAATTGATGAAGTTAACAGTACAATTACAATCGGGGACCAAACATATAATGAAGGTGATTACTTATCATTAGATGGTGAAACAGGTAAAGTGTACGCTGGTCAAATTAAGACTCAAGAAGCTGAAATCACAGATGATTTCGCAAGAGTAATTGAGTGGAGTGAGGAAATTAAAAATTTATCAATTTATGCAAATGCAGACACTCCAAAAGATTTCCAAAAAGCTATTGAGTTAGGAGCAAAAGGTATTGGTTTATGTAGAACTGAACATATGTTCTTTGAAGGCGATAAAATCACTTCAGTACGTAAAATGATCTTAGCTGCAAATAAAGAGCAAAGAGAAGCTGCATTATCTGAATTATTACCATATCAATATGAAGATTTCAAAAATATATTTACTGTTGCACCAGATTATAAAATTTCAATTCGTTTATTAGATCCACCTTTACATGAGTTCTTACCTCATAGTAAAGAAGATATTGAAGTCTTAGCTAAAAATATGGGTGTAACTTATGAAGTATTAGCTCAAAAAGTACAAGAATTAAAAGAGTTCAACCCAATGCTAGGACACCGTGGATGTCGTTTAGCAATCACTTATCCAGAGATTTACTTAATGCAAACTGAAGCTATCGTATCTGCTGCATGTGATGCTAATGCAAAAGCTGCCGAGATTATGGTTCCATTAATTGGTGAAGCTAAAGAATACGAATACTTGAAAGAATTAATCGACACTAAGATGGAAGAAGTATTCAGTGCTAAAGGTAAGAGAGTTCCAATTAAAGTTGGTACAATGATCGAAATTCCAAGAGCTTGTTTCGTTGCTGGTGATATTGCTAAGAATGCTGATTTCTTTAGTTATGGTACAAACGACTTAACACAAATGACATTTGGTTTTTCAAGAGATGACGCTACTAAATTCCTAGGGGAATACCAAGATAAACAATTATTAGAAGCTGATCCATTCAAAACTGTAGATGTTCCTGCTGTTGGTTCATTAGTACAAATGGCTGCTGAAAAAGGTAGAGTTACTAATCCAGAATTAATCCGTGGTGTATGTGGAGAGCATGGTGGAGATCCTAAGTCGATTACTTACTTTGATTCAATTGATTTAGATTACGTATCTTGTTCACCATTCCGTGTACCAGTTGCAATAGTAGCAGCTGCTCAAGCCGTAATTGTTAACAGTAAGTAGCATTCAAATATAAGTTTTTAAAAAAGAGTCGAATTGACTCTTTTTTTATTGTAAAAATATAGAAATAGGAGTAATATAGATAATGGAATGAGGAAAAGATATGACTAAAGATGAGAAGAAATCGCATATTATACTAAAAGATAAGAAAATTTATAGGGGGATTTTTTTACTATCTGTTCCCTTAATGTTTAATAATGTTTTAAAGTCGCTTCATGATATTGTTGATATGTATTTTGTAAGAAATTTAGGAACAGGTTCTGTTTCGAGTATCTCAATTACATGGAGCATGATTTTTATGTTTTTAGCTTTTAGCTTTGGTCTTGGTGCAGCTGGTACTACTTTTGTTAGTCAGTATTTAGGTGCAAATAATAAGAAAATGGCTAAACACACAGCTGGACAACTGTTAATTCTAGCTATTTTGTTAGGAATAATATTTAATTTAGTATTATACTTTTTAGGGCCGTACTTACTTGTTTGGTCCGGTGCTGAAGGAAATGTACTAGAAAATGCTTCTTCATATTTAAGAATAAGATCGTTCGAAATGTTACCTTTGTTTGTATTTGTAGTTTATACTTCAATAAGGCAATCTTCAGGCGACACCATTAGCCCAGTCATATTAAATATTATTGCAGTTATTCTTAATACAATATTATCGCCTATTTTTATAGCTGTGTTAGGGTTTGGAGTTGCGGGAGCTGCTTATGCAACGATAATCGCAAATTATATAATATTTCCCGTATCATTACATTACTTGTTCTTTGCAAAAACAGGTGTTAAAATTAGCTTGACAGATGTAATTCCTAATAAAAAAATGATATATGAAATATTTAAGATCGCTATACCCAGTAGTTTAGCTAATACCATTACTTCGATCGGTTTTATGATTATTAATAGTATAATTATAAGAGAATTTGGTAAGGTAACGTTTGACGCATTTGGTGTAGGTAATCGAATTAATTCACTTACATTATTACCAGTTATTAGTATTGGTACTGTATTATCAACATATATAGGTCAAAACGTTGGGTCTAGACAACCAGAAAGAGCTAAGTTAGTCTTTAAAAAGTCGGTTATATTTACCTTATTGTTTGTATCTTTAGGAATGGCTCTTATATTACCGTTTAGAGAGTCAATTATTAGAGTTTTCTTAGTTAACCCAGATTCAGTTAAACTTTGCAAAGAATACATTTTATACTTAACGTTGACTCTTCCTTTCTTTGCGATATTTCAGTTGTTACTTGGATTATTTAGAGGATTAGGAAATGTGAGATATTTACTTATCCTAAGTTTAACTAGGTTATGGGGATTAAGATTACCGATGATTACAATACTAGTTTATATTTTTAGTTTTAGAGAAAGTGGCGTGTGGCATGCGATGTGGGTAAGTAATATTTTTGCAGTACTTATAGGCTCATACCTTTTCAAGAGAACAAAATTTAAGGCACGCATATAAAAAAACATGAATGCTTATAAAAAGAACATATTTTTAGATTATGCTCAAACTTTTACTCGAAACTTCAACTTGACTCATGGAATTTGGCTTATTTTTTTGAGGCTAAAGGGTTTTACTTATTTAGAGATAGGTATGGTTGAGGGGATTTTTCATGCAACATCATTAACAATGGAAATTCCTACAGGAGTAATTGCTGATCTATTTGGTAGAAAATTCAGTAGACTACTGGGTATTTTACTATATATTTTATATTTGCTCTTAATGTTATTTGGAAATAACTTATTAATGATTTCAATAGCGTTTATACTTTGTGGATTATCTTATACCTTAGAGTCTGGAGCGGGTGACGCTTTAGTTTACGACTCGTTAATTGAGATTGGTGAGGCAAAGAATTATTCTAAAGTTAATAGTATAAAAGAAGTATTCTATCAACTTGGAACAATGTTATCTTTGTTAATAGGAGGATATATAGCAACTCAGAATTATGATTTAGTTTTTAAATTAGCAATATTAATAGCGTTTATTACATTTATAATTATATATAAAATGAGAGAGACTAAAGTTGATAGAGTTATTGTAAGTACTTCATTCAAAAAGAAGTTTAAAGCACAATATATAGATAGTATTAGATATATATTTTCTAATAAGAGGCTTAGATTTTTAATAGTAATATCTAGCTTATTTACATTTCCTGTTACATTAGTTTTTTTCTACTCGCAAAACCATTTTACTGAGTTAGGATACTCACCTTTTGATGTAGGTTTTTTTCTTAGCTTACACTCTGCTTTTGCAATTATAGGTGCATTATTAGTATCCAAAATACTTAAGACCTTTAATGAAAGGATGATTTTATTGTTGTTACCTATTGTAGAAATAATATTACTTTGGTTAATGATTACAGATTATTCATATATTCCATTCATAATTTTAGGAGCAGTTGAAAGTATCTTTTATGTTATAATGCTTGATTATATAAACAAAATTATCCCTTCAAATAAGAGAGCCACAATTTTATCAATGAGTGGTATGATTTTCAGCATATTAATGATTTTGATCTTTCCATTGGTTGGTTTGATTTCTGACCATTATTCATTTACCTATGGATTTATTTTTAATGCATCGATTATCACAATCGGTTACATTATTTATATACTAAACTATAGGAAATTAAATGCTTAAAAATAGAATCAAAAAATATGCTGAAGAATTAGGTTTATTGATTGGATTTTGCTCGTATAATAAATATAAGGAATTAAATGACTCAAGGTTCAATTCTAATAGATTAGAATTCGCTAAGAGTATAATTTCTGTTGCACTTCCAATTTCTAGAAATGATGATGAATTATTAGCTTCGTTTGCTTTGGATAAAGATTATCATATTGTTTTAAGAGAAAAACTGTCAGCATTAAGAGAGTACATTCTTACCCAAATTGACGCAAAAATTGAATATTTTGTTGATAATGGTCCAGTTAATGAGAAACTAGTTGCATACTTGTCTGGAATTGGTTATTTTGGCAAGAATAGTTTGATTATAAATGAGTTATATGGCTCATATATTTTACTAGGAGAGTTGTTTATCGATATAGAATTTAAAAGTGATTTTCCGGTTCTTAATGATTGTAAGAACTGTAGTATTTGCATGACCCACTGTCCTTCAGAAGCTATTGGAAATATTTATGAAAAGTGTATTAGTGGGTATTTACAAAGAAAGGATGTATTTCCTGATAGAATTTATCAAATGTTTAACAATATATATGGTTGCGATATTTGTATTTCAAATTGCCCAAAGAATAAGGATGTTAAATCCAAGAAAAAATATGTATTTGAAAATCTCAATTTAAAAGATATAATAGAGTGTAGTAAAAGTGATTTTAAGAAATACAGTAATTGTGCTTTTTATTGGTTAGGTCATAAATTAATGAAACGTAATGCAATAATAGTAGCATCTAATAAAGGTATTAATATAGATAAAGAGTTAAAGTACGTTCATTCGAAAGAAGATTATATTTTAGCTGCAATTGATTACTATAAGAGAAAGAGTATAAGGTGATATTATGATAAATGTAGTTTTATATAATCCAGAAATTCCTCATAACACAGGGAACATTATGAGAACTTGTGTTGCAACTAATGTTAGACTTCATTTGATAGAACCATTAGGGTTTTCTTTAGATGAAAAAAGTGTTAGAAGAAGTGGAGCTAGCTATGTAAACAAAACTAATTATTCTATTTATAGTAACTGGGAGGATTTTGTTAAAAAAAATAAAGGAAAATACTATTTTTCTACTAGATATGGGTCACATTTACCGAATGATTACGATTTTTCTAATACTAATGACAATATATATTTGATTTTTGGTGCTGAGTCAAGCGGAATTCCAAAGAGAATATTGGCGAATCATTTGGAAAATTGTATTAGACTTCCTATGACTAAAGACGTGAGAAGTTTGAACTTGAGCAACGTTGTTGCTATAATGGTTTATGAAGTATTGAGGCAGCAAAATTATAATGATTTATATTTTGAAGAGCCTGAAGAATTAAAGGGGAAAGATTACTTATTATTATGAAAAAAAATAAAAAAAACTCAAAAATTAAACAAGTACAAGAAATACAAGGAATAATAAAGGAAAGCTATGTTGAAGTAAGAAGATGGATTAAGAGTTCCTATTTTATTGTGTTATTTATTACTGTAGTTATTATTGCATTCAATATTGATACAATGAAAGACTTGATATTAAGGAATAATGATTCCTTAGATTCTGGCATTTTACCTTTATTTCTTACAGTATCTACTTTTATATTAATAGTAGTTCCTTTAATGAGTATTTTTACTAGAAGAAAATGTCCTCATTGTTATGAAATTGTTATGAAGAACTCAACAATTTGTCATAAATGTGGATGTGATTTAAAAAATAGTAAATAAAATATAGAAATAATCAAATAATAATATTGGACACTCTGGCGGAAGTAAAATTAGGAGATGTCTATGAATACTAAAGACAAAAGAAGGAATGGAAATTCTGCGAATTATAAGAATTCTTTTAAGAATGAGCGTAGTGATCGCAATAAAGTAAAAAATAGAGAAAGAAATCAATTCGAAGATGAATTTGCAGAAGAAATCACAATTGAACCTACTGGGACGACTTTTATAGGTTCGGAATTCAACAAAACTAAAACTAATAGAAATGTTAACCGTAGAGAATACGAAAAAGATGAATATTAGTTAATAAAAAATAGGTCAATAGACCTATTTTTTATTGCTTTAATTCGTTAATGTAACTTTTGTATAAATTATATGAGTCCTTTAAATTTTCTTTATCTTCTATATCGATTGAGTTCCATCCCTTTTTAAACATTAAATTATATAGAGCTCTATGCATGTTTTGTGTTTCGTTAAATAGCTCAAATAGAGTTTCAAATAAACGCTGACTACTCGCGCAATTTAAACCTTTAGAATAAAGTGAACTATTATCTTTTTCGTAACAGAGTATGTTATTCAGAATATCCTTATCGTTGAAGATAGTAACCTCAACTTTTGTGTCTGGGTTTTTTATTGTATTAATTTTAGTTTTCACAATCTTGTAAACTTTCTAGCAAAGTATCATAATGTCTTATATGCATTTTTTCAGCAGATTCAAGAATATTTGTTATCTCTTGATCTGTGCTTTTTTTTCTGAACTCTGATATTGTCTTAATGCATCTTAAGTTATTTGCTAACATATCACATATGTACATGTTATCTTTAATACTTAAAATTTTTGGTGGCTGACTTATTATCATTTTATCCTCCTATTAGTAAAAAACTCTACATTTATTTTTATCAGTATAGATTAGATATATACTAATAATGTATAATAAGATTAGTTGGTGAAAATTATGAAATTAGTAGAATTAAGAGAAGAGTTTACAGAAAATATATTGATTTTTGGATACACTACAAATTGCGGTACATGTAAATTTGCAGAAAAAATGTTAGATATTGTGGTGGAATCGGTTAGCAATATAAAAGTGGTAAAAATCAACTTATCTATGTCTAATGAAATAGTAAATCATTACGAGATAAAAAGTTCACCAGTTTTTATTCTACTTAAACATGGAAAGATATTTGATATATTTTATGCCGCTCATTCAGTGATGAATATTTATGAAAAAATAAGTGCGCTATTGTCTTCTTAATGTATAATTGTATTAGAAAGTTGGTAGATATTATGAATACTGTTGGTGACGTAGTACAAATACATAGTTTTAAACACGATAAGTCATATCACCGAATCTGGGATAAGGCAACAATTTTAGAAATGAATAATGACTACATTGTCTTGGGAAATGAAAGAACTAGAGTTTTAGAATCTAATGGTAAAAGTTGGTTTACAAAGGAGCCCGCAATATGCTTTTTCTTTAAAAGAAATTGGTATAACGTTATTTCAATGTTAAAGGAAAATGGAGTGTTTTATTACTGTAATATTGGTTCTCCTTATGTTATAGACAGTGAAGCAATAAAATATATTGATTATGATCTAGATGTGAAAGTATTTCCAAACAATCAATATAAAGTATTAGATAAGTTTGAATATCAAGTAAATTGTATAGAAATGAAGTACCCTGAAGATGTTATGAAAGTTATTGATCATGAACTAGATTCTTTGAAGAAAAGAATTAGAAACAAGGAAATTCCGTTTAGTGAAGAATTAGTATATAAATACTATGAAAAATTTAAAAATATGAAGGAGAATTTAAATGAAGGATCTTAGATTAGAAAAGTTAGCAAAAAGTCTACTGAATTACTCAGTCGAAGTAAAAGAAGGTCACCATGTAATGATAAGAGGTGATTACGAAGCAAAACCACTACTACTAGAGTTGATAAGAGAGTGTAAACGTATAGGAGCACACCCTTATGTTCAAATTCTTGATGATGAAATTTCTAGAGAAATCAATTTAGCTACTAAAAAAGAACGACTTGATAAGATTATTAAATGGACTACACCAAAATACGAAGATATAGACGCCTCTATAGGTGTTTACGCAGACAGAAACGACTACGCGAATGTAGATGTCCCAGTAGAGACAAAACTCTTGAGAGCGAAAAAATTACGCCCTTTAAACGACATAATTATTAATACAAAAAAGTGGGTTATATTAAATTACCCAACGCATACATTAGCTCATAAAGCTAAAATGAGTTATGAGCAGTTCTATGACTACTGTATGAAGGTTTCATTAGTTGATTATTCCAAAATGAAGGAAGCATTTAAACCTTTAGCAGAACTTATAAATAAAACTGATAAGGTTAAAATAATTGGACCAGGAACTGATATATCATTTTCAATAAAAGGATACGGATCCGAACCATGTTCTGGTGAATGTAATATTCCTGATGGTGAAATATATACAGCACCAGTAATTGATTCTGTTAATGGAGTTATAACATATAATACTCCAAGTGCTAATAGAGGAACTGTTTTTAATAAAGTATCACTAACTTTTGAAAATGGAAAGATAATTAATTCTACTTGTGATGGCGATAATGATAAGTTGAAAGAAATATTTGATACTGATGAAGGTGCTAGATTTGTCGGAGAATTCGCTATTGGGGTTAATCCTTACATAACTAAATCAATGGGCGATATTCTCTATGATGAAAAAATAGCAGGTTCAATTCACTTCACTCCGGGTCAAGCTTATCTTGGGCCAGCGGATAATGGAAATAGATCAGCTATTCATTGGGATCTAGTATTGATTCAAACAGAAGAGTACGGTGGAGGAGAGATTTACTTCGACGATATTCTAATAAGAAAAGATGGGATTTTTGTCTTAGAAAGTTTGAAGGGATTAAATCCGGAAAACTTAAAATAATATTTAATTTTATATTGACTTATTTATTAGTCAGTGGTAATATATTCTTGCTGACTAATTAATTGCGGGTGTGGTATAACGGCTATTACCTCAGCCTTCCAAGCTGATGACGTGGGTTCGATTCCCATCACCCGCTCCATTTAATTTAATAAAAGTCAGTATAATATGCGGGTGTGGTATAACGGCTATTACCTCAGCCTTCCAAGCTGATGACGTGGGTTCGATTCCCATCACCCGCTCCATAAAAATTTTAGGAGATTTATCTCCTTTTCTTATAGTAGAAGAAGATTTATTGTGATATATTTATAATATAAACGAGGTGATTAATATGATTGTTAAAAAAATTAAAGAAATTATTAAAAATGAGAATTATCAAGCAATTTTTTTAGCAGGACATGAGAATGAAGCAGTGCTAAAGAATATTAGATATGTTTCAGGATTTACCGGAACTTCAGGTTATGTCTTTATTGGAGCGGATTTTGGTTATTTCATTTCCGATTTCAGATATAGAGATCAAGCGAAAAACCAAGTTACAGATCTAGATTTCATTGAAATTGATACTACAATTTTTGATGTAATTAATGATTTGATAAAAAAACATAACGTTAAGTTGACGGCTTTTGATAAGAAACTGTTCTATTCAGAATATGAAAAATTTGATGAAGAACTAGATTCAGAATTAGTACCACTAGATAATATTATAGAAAAATTAAGAATCTCTAAGAACGAGAACGAAATTAAGTTACTTCAAGAAGCATGTAATATTACAGATAGAGCTTTTTCGCACATTCTCGATTTTATTAAACCCGGTATGACTGAAAAACAAGTTGAAAGAGAATTAAAGGATTATATGCTTAATGAAGGTGCTGATGGAGCATGGGATTCTTTCATTGTTGCCAGTGGACCTCGTGGAGCAATGCCTCATGGGATAGCTAGTGACAAAGTGATCGAAACAGGTGAGTTAGTAACTTTGGATATTGGGTGTGTTTATAAAGGATACACATCTGATATGACAAGAACAATAGCCGTTGGTGAAGTATCGGATAAACTAAAGGAAATTTATGAAGTAGTAAAAACTGCTCAACAGAAAGGTCTAGATGCTGCTAAAGCAGGAATAACTGGAAAAGAACTTGATGCAGTGTGCCGTGACTATATTTCAAGTAAAGGATACAAAGAGCAATTCAAACACGGAACTGGCCATGGAATAGGTCTTGATGTACATGAAGCGCCATATGTTTCAGTAAGAAATGAAAATCCGTTAGAAGAAGGAGCATGTGTATCTATTGAACCAGGTATTTACATAACTGGTTTAGGTGGTGTTAGGATAGAGGATGATATAATTTTAACTCGAAATGGATGTATCGTTTTAAATAATTCTCCAAAAGATTTAATCAAGATTTAAGTAGGTAATTTGCCTACTTTTTTTTATAATATCATTTAAATTATAGGAATATTAATAATTATAAATATTTTAAAATACATGAAATCGACTAACTTTTTGCATCAGGAGATTAAAAAGTGCCCCTTAAGGGGCGTATTTTGAAGGAATGTTGCAAAAATTGTCGAAAATTTCCACTTTTAAAGAAAGTATATTATAATAATAGTATACATTTTCATGGAGGTAGTAAGATGTTCTTACTTGTTGATTTCTCATGATTAAACTAAGGTGGATTTTTATTGCGGTATTTATCACTTTAATAATAGTACTAATTGAGATATCCCAAAGTAATAGGGACATTTTTACAAGCGAAGAAAAGGAATATATTCAAGAGCTTCAAGAGGAAGTTATATATATAAATGTGCTTCCGAAGATTTTTGATGAATCACATTTTCATTTTAATGGGGAAAAAAGAGGTTATCTTCAATCTTTCGCAAATATTTTAAAAGAGGATCTAGGATTAACTTTAGAAATTAGAGAGAATGATTCTTGGAGTAATATGAACTGTGAAGATTTACCTTGTGAAGATATAAGTTTATTCTTTGGTTTAAATAAAACATCAGAAAGAACGGAGGATTTTGTATTTACTAGCGCATTTGCTAGGAAGTATTACTCTAATTTCACATTGGATGAAAGTTTTGCAAGTAGTTTGAAAGATTTAGATGGAACACGAATAGGATTAGTAGAAGCTGATTCGGTCATAAATTTAATTTCTAATAATTATTCTTATCTCTTAGATAACGTGTTGTTTTATGAATCTTTTGAAGTACTAAAAGAGGAAATGATAAGGGGTAATATAGATAGTATCATAATGCAAAACTTCTTAGGAAAACATAGTTTCATCAAACAGTTCTCATTAGATGACTATTCACCTGTATATAGATTAAGTGCTTTGAAAGAAAACGAATTACTATTAAATATCATTGAGAAGAAAATTGTTGAATTAAGAGAAAATGGAATATTAGATGAAATTATCAATGAGGAAAAAAATACGTTAATCAAGTCGAAAATTAATTTAAATCCTGATGAACGTTGGTTTTTATTTAAAATGGATACATTAGATGTTGCGATTGATCCTAATTTACTTCCAATTGAATACTTCCAAGATCATGTTCCACAAGGATTTATACCTTCTGTTCTTAATGAAATTGCCGAAATAGTAGGGTTTGAGATAAATTATATATCTAAATTAGATAATAATAAAGAAGATTTATTAAGAAATGGGGAAGTAGATTTAATCGGTGATTACCCTATTAAAGAGAATGAGGATGATATATTTTACTCAGATCCTTTAAGAAAGGGACATTATGAGATTGTAGGTTTAGATGGAAACAAAGAAGTTTTCTGTCCAAGTGATTTAAGTGATAATACAGTCGCTGTAATAGGGGAGAACTTTGTTATTAAGAATATTGAGAGAATTTATAGTCCAACTATTATTGAAACAGGTAGTTATCAAGAAGCTATAAGTGCAGTAAGAACTGGTAAAACTGATTATTTACTAATCGACGAAGAAGCGTTCTTAGGGCTAATGAATAAATATAAAATTTCTGACTTGGTTATTTTGGGAAGTATACCAATTGGATTCGAAACAGGATTTGCAGTTAACGAAGAGAATGTGGAATTAATTAATATAATTAATAGGGTGTTGCCTTATGTTAATCTTGAATTGGAATTGAGTCAAGCTATAAGCAACGTTGGCTATACAATTAGTGCAATTGACGTTCTTTTACCTATAATTCTGGTTTTGTTTTTAGTTACTATAATCATTTTATACTCAAAAGCATATTACGGTAAAAAGATTGCTGAAACTGCAAATTCAGCTAAAACTTCATTTTTAGCAAATTTATCTCACGAACTTAGAACGCCACTAAATACAATTATAGGTTACTCTGATTTGATATCTACTGCGACCGATGAAGAAAAAGAGAAGTTCTTATCTAAGATCGTAAGTTCATCCAAGATATTATTAGATCTAGTTAATGACGTGATTGATTTATCAAAAGTAAATGCTGAGTTATTAGAACTTGAGAATAGTAATTTTGATATGACTAGTGAACTGACGATGCTTATGGAATCATATTCTCTCTTTTCCAAGGAAAAAGATGTTGATTTATTGTACGAGTTTATTAACGTACCTAAAGTTGTAAATGGAGATATACTAAGAATTAAACAAATAATAACAAATTTTGTATACAATTCTATTAAATTCACAAATGAAGGTTTTGTAAAATTAATAGTACAATGTAATAAAACTGACGATAAATTTAATTTCACATTTAAAGTAATCGATACTGGTATTGGTATTAAAGATGAAAAAATCAAATTACTTTTTAGACCATTTGATCAATTACACTCTTCTACTGCAAGGAAGTACGGTGGAAGTGGTCTAGGTTTAAGTATTGCAAAAAAACTAATTAATATTATGGGAGGCTCAATTAAAGTTTATTCCAAAGTTGATGTAGGAACAACATTTACCTTTAACTTAATTTTAAATAGTCCGATGGAGGAATATGAAGAAGAGGCTAGTTCTTTAGAAATAGACATAACGAAGTTATCAATTCTAGTTGCAGAAGATAATAGAGTAAATCAAACTCTTGTAATTGAATTGCTTAAGTCTAGGAATGTACTGGATGTAGATGTTGCGGATAACGGGCGAATTGTAATTGACATGCTTAAGATAAAAGAATATGATCTGATATTAATGGATATAAATATGCCTGTACTTAATGGATTAGAAGCGACAAAAATTATTAGAGAAAAATTTCCCCATAGAAATCATAAAATAATTGCCCTTACGGCAAACGTTTTGAAAAAAGATATTGAGAATTATTTAATGAATGGATTTGACGATACAATAGCAAAGCCAATAAATCTAGATGTCTTATTTAATAAAATTTCTAAGTAAATCAAATTTTCATCATATTATTTACTTATCATTTTTAGTTTTCACATTATAAATAGCAATATTGTATGAAAACCAGAAATAATATGTTACAATTATTTAGATTTTTAAGAATAGAAGGTGGTATTACATGTATTGCTCAAGATGTGGTTCACAGGTTGCAGCTGATCAAGATGTTTGCTTGTCTTGTGGTGCAATTGTAAATGAGAAAAAACCTACTGTTCAAGATAATGGTGGATTTGGATGGGGATTATTAGGATTTTGTATCCCTATTGTTGGTTTAATACTATTTCTAGTTTGGAATACTGATAGACCAAAAACTGCAAAAAGTGCTGGTTTGGGTGCTTTAATATCATTTCTCGGTTGGATACTTGTATATGTTTTCTTTATAGTATTAGCAGCTTCTTTTTCATACTAAAGTAAGTGAGTAAAAATATAAAAATCAATGAAAACATCTCGATTGATATGTTTTCTTATTTTTTCTTATTTCTTTTGGTTAATCTTCCATTTATCATGATATACTTTTTACTTATTTTTGGAGGTAAAAATAATGTAGATTTATACAGTACTCAATTTGCATCGGTGGGATTCCTTCTTATAATAGTTGGAGTGTGTATTTATCAGTTTTTAAAGACAAATGAGATAAATTATCTTGGTATTTTATTTATGTGTCATCAAAAGAATGAATGCTCATTCCAACTATATGGAAAAAAATTTTTGGTTTGCTCAAGGTGTACTGGGATAATAATTGGTTTTCTCATTTCGCTTCCCTTAAGCTTTTTCATTAAAAATACTATTATTTTATCAGTAGCTTTGATGATCCCTCTTATCTTCGATGGTATTCTTCAATTAAAGTCTAGATATACAAGTACTAACGCAGTAAGATTAGTTACAGGAATTAGTTTTGGTTTTGGAATGGTATACTTGTATGCAAATTTAATTCTAAGATTGATTAGAATTGGATACAAGATAGCTTCATTGGTTAATTTAATATAACCATGCTTATGATTCCTTAATCATTTTAGAAATAATATAAAAGATAACAATTTTAATAGTTTAGAGAAAAGGAAAAATTATAATGAAAAGAGCCTTGGTTTTAGAGGGCGGTGGATTTAGAGGAATGTTCACTGCTGGTATACTTGATTATTTTTTGGAACAAAAACTTAATTTTAATTCTGTAATTGGTGTTTCGATGGGTGCTTTAATAGGAATGAATTACATTTCTAAACAAAAGTACCGTTCAAGAGATTTAGCTATAAATTATATGTTCGATAAAAACTATATATCTTTTAAAAATCTCATTTTGAAGGGCAATTTAGTAAACTGGAATTATTTGTTTTCTGGTAAAATAAACGAAGATAATCCTTTTGATGAGAAATCTTTTCATAACTCTAGCAGCAAGTTCTTTGTCAATGTCTTTAATTTAAGAACAGGAGAAGTAGAGTATCACGATACTGTTAAGAATGACCATTTTGTTGATTATATTAAAGCATCCGCATCTTTACCAGTTGCTTCTAGGAAAGTCAAGATAGGTGATGAGATTTTTTTTGACGGTGGGGTAGTCGATTCGCTAGCATTTGAAAAGGCTATAGAAGATAGATACGACAAAACAGTGTTAATTTTAACTAGGACACTTGAATACAAAAAGAAAGTCCAGCCTGCATTATGGTTCTTTAGACTCAGATATTTTAGATACCCAAAGTTATATAAGAAATTAAAGGTAAGACATGATAGGTATAATAAGCTTGTGAAGAAAGCAGCTGAGCTAGAGAAAAATGGGGAATTATTTATCATAAGACCAGAAGAAGAATTAGGTATTGGTAGATTCGAAAAGGATGTTGGTAAACTTAAAGCAATCTATAACATTGGTTATGAGTATGCAAATAAGATTTATCCAGATTTAATAAAATATTTGAAAGATGAAAATGCGTAAAAACGCATTTTTTAGGTTTAAACACATCAAAAAAGATTTTCTTTTCATATTTTAAATATGAGGAGGAAATTATGAAATATGCAACTGCTTATATAAAAAATCAGGAATTTACGGGACTAGAAGAGTTGAAAACTGCATTTCTAAGAGGTAGTGCCTTTAATAACTTATATCAACCGTATAAAAAGTTTGATTATGAATTAAGTTCTAATAATAAAGAGCTGAAAAATATTCAGGCGATTTCGTTTATTTTGCTAGACTTAGGACTTTATTTAGATACACATCCGGATAACCAAGATGTGATTAATCTTTATAAAGAATTTTTAGAAAAATACAAACAATTAGTAAGAGACTATGAAGAGGAAAAAGGTCCACTTACTTTAAGAAGTGATTCATTAGGAAAGTATCCTTGGCAATGGCTACAAGAACCATGGCCTTGGGAAGAAGGAGAGTAATATGTGGTTATATGAAAAGAAACTACAATTTCCTGTTAACATAAAAAACAAGGATGTTAGTTTAGCAAAATATATTGTTACCCAATACGGAGGACCAGACGGTGAATTAGGTGCTGCGATTAGGTATTTGAACCAAAGATACACAATGCCAACATCTAAAGGTATTGCACTGTTAACAGATATAGGAACAGAAGAATTAGGCCATGTTGAGATGATACAAACAATGGTTTATCAATTACTTAAAGATGCTACTATTGAAGAATTAAAGGAAGCTGGTTTGGCAAGTCACTATACTCAACACAACCATGCTATCTTTCCTACTGATACAAATGGTGTACCTTTTAATGCAGGTGGGATTGGAACAACTGGAGATCCAATTGCAGATTTACACGAAAACTTAGCTGCCGAGCAAAAAGCGAGAGCTACATACGAACACTTGATGGACTTAACTAATGATCCAGAAGTGTTAGCGCCATTAAGTTTTTTAAGACAAAGAGAGATAATTCATTACCAAAGATTTGGTGAATATCTGACAGAATTAGAGGAAATGGCAGAAAATTCATAGTAGAATATAGCACGTTCTAAAAGGATTCTGCAAATATGTGCAAATTATCACAAAAATAATGAACTCTAACGATAGCAATATATGCTAGCAATAGAGTTCTTATTTTATATATAGTAAACAAAGACTAAAAATATCTTACTTTAGTAGTTATATTTTGTGTATATGATGCGTACATAGGAATCTTTTATTTTGTGACTAAATATATTATGCTTTAAACAGGTGATGTAAATGGTTTATTCAGTACCAAGAAAGATCTACAGAAAATTTCATGTAAAGCACGATGACTTTGAAATAGATATTCCTATATCACTTGATCAAAGTAACTTTGAGCTATCTCCCAAAATATTTCCAGACAGTAAAGAATTGGTTGAGACTATTAGATCATATGGATATGATGTTGTGGATCAACTCCCAAATAATTTAAATGAATTATTTCATTTTAATTGTGATAAACAGGAAGTTTATTATTTATTTTATAAACTAAAGTATAGAAAGATGAAAGGGTTCAAATTCACTGATGGGGAGTTACTTGAAATACTATTGGTTGAGGAATTTCCTGATGGGTTAAGTATCGTAAATGATGATGAATTAAGGAAGTATTCTATAAAACTATACAAACAATTTGGTGATAGGTTTGTTAATTATAATTTTCACGATTTAATATCAACATTTCTTAAAGCTAACGACATTGTGATTGAGGATAATGTTGCAAGACATATATCAAAAGCAAATTAGTTGTTAAGAGACGCGCGCATCTTTTTACATAAATTTAAAAATTTATGGAGGAGATTAGAATGAAAAAGATATTAAGTTTTATAGCTGTGATTGCAGTAATTTTAACCATGGCATTTGCTTTTAACTCAAATACATTCAAAAGCTATGAGGATGGAACAGCTGGAGCAAGGGTTTGTGATGCATAAAAAGAATTCTTTAGGAATTCTTTTTTTCGGGAAAGAATGGTAAAATATAAGTGGTGGTTGTATGAGAGAAGTTTTATTTAAAAAATATATATCAAGTAGTGAAAATGCGAAGTTGTTAGGAACATTAATAAGAATCAATAGAATTGAACAAAATATTTCAGTTGAAGCTTTGGCCAATTACGCGAAAATCGCGAGAAGTTATTTAAGTCAAGTTGAAAGAGGAGTTCGTTCTGCATCTGGAAAAAAATATGCGTCAATTTTTGAGCAATTAGATATTGATTTTAAAGTAATAGATAACGATCTAATGACTCAAAGGTTCGAAAATATTTTAGAAGCCATTAATTACGTTGATAATGACAAAGCTAAATTATTAATAGATAAGCTAGAGAATTCTAAAGTGCATTTTGCACATTCAACAGGAATAGTTGAATATTACCTGATTAGGTTTATTTTTTACGTAATTACTCAAAAAGGTACGTGGTCACCAGAGATTGATGAGTTAGAGAATAAGTTACTAAGAATTAGGGGAAATTTATCTCAAAACTACAAAATATTATTATCTCAATATAGAGGTGTCAGAAAATACTATGATAAGGAATTTGATGAAGCTTTAACTCTGTTGCATCGTGCAAATGATTATGGAATAAGTAAACACACTCCCATGATAAATTATCATATCGGTTTAGTTTATACAGTGTATAATAAGCCAGTACCTGCAATTTTAGCTTGTTTAAAATCTAAATCGTATTTTGAGAAAGAAATGAATTATAAAAGAAGTATTGCTACTAGAATGCATTTAGGAATTAATTATTCTTTGGTGGGTGACTACCAATTAGCTGAAGATAATTATAATGATATTATTCAAATATCAAAAAAATTAGATTTTTCTAACTACTTACCTACTGCATATATTAATCTTGCGTACTTACATCTTCGTTATAGAAATTTTGACATGGTTTACAAATATTTAGAATTAGGAAGAAAATTAGATCCTAATCATTGGGATTTTATTTATTGTGGAATTTTGACTTCATCTAAAGCGAAAGATAATGAAGCATTGAGTAAATGGATTAAGTTAGGTAAAGATGACAAATTTAGTGATGTTAAACCGTTAAGATATTTTATAGAATTATTTGAGTCATTACATTCTGAAACAAATGTTGATATAAAAGGACTCTATGAAAAGACTATAGAGTCAATTAAAGAAAACTTTAATTATATTGAATATGAGGCTATAGTTCTTATGTATATTGAGTTTCTTGAATCTAATAGAATGTATAAAGAAGCTTTGAATTATCAACAGGAATTATTTTGGACTATGAAAGGTAAGCGAGATGATTAAGACATTTTTTGGTGGAGTTATTATTGGAATTGCGAACATTATTCCTGGAGTAAGTGGTGGAACAATGATGGTACTTATGGGAATGTATGATAAAACCTTAGGAGCAATTTCTAATCTATTAAATGTAGATAATAAGAATAGAGTAAATGATTTTAGTTATCTATTCATTATATTTATAGGCGCTATAATAGGAGCGGTATCTTTTGCGAATATTTTAAACATATTGTTTTTACATTTAGAAGTTCAAACATATTATTTCTTTATTGGACTTATAGTTAGTAGTTTACTTGTATTTAGCAAGAAAGAATTTAATAATTACAGTATTGATTTTGCTTGGCTTTTATTTGGTTCTTTAGTTATTTTAAGTACACAGTTTTTAACGGATAGATCAATTTTCTTTGGCCTTCCAGATATAAGCATTAATTTGATACTTGTACTTATTTTAGTAGGTATGGTAGCTGGTGCATCTATGATTATCCCGGGTGTTAGTGGGAGTTTAATTCTCTTAGTTTTGGGTAAGTATCATTTGATAAAAGCTTATGTTGCTAATCTGTTTAGTTTGAAATTTGAGATCTTGTTTCCGCTTTTTGTTTTTGGAATTGGAACTTTAATAGGTATTTACCTAACTGCTAGATTAACTAAAGAGATGTTAAGAAAGTATAGAAGAGTAACACTAAGCTTCATTATCGGTATGATCTTAGCAAGTATAATCATTTTGATTCCACGTAATAATTATAATCTATTTACTATTTCCACTTCATTAGCAACTTTAGGAATAGGCTTTTATGTAGTGAGAATAATTAATAAATGAAAAGGAGTTAAAATACTCCCTATTTATATAACTTTAACCATTAAGATATGTTCAATTCCAGCTTCTGTGAACGTATCTCCTTTTTTTTTATAGTCTAATCTTTCATAGAATGGTGCTGCTGAACATTGAGAATTAAGTTTTAGTAATTCAATATTAGTATTTTCACGAATTTCATTTTCAATGAATTCCATGATTTTTTTTCCTATTCCAAGGTACCTATATTCTTCTAAAACAGCAATCCTTTCTATTTTCGCATAATTATCTACAAGTCTATACCTTCCCGCTCCTATTGGTGAACTGTTTAGGTAAGCTACAATTAATGTAGCTTCTCTATCTAATCCATCATGTTCTAAATCTCTTGGGACTTGTTGTCCATCTATGAATACAATCTCTCTTACTTTTAAGTGATCGAGTATTTCTTGAGAGTCTTTTGCTAACTTAATTTCCATAGTTACCTCCATCAATTATTAAGACTGTTATTATTATACAATATAATAATTGTTATAAGAAGGAAAATGGTATATATTATTAATAGTGAAGGAGATTATTGCTATGGATATTATTGTTAAATTGTTTAAAGATAAAAATATAGATTTAGAAGAGAAACTGTTAGAATTTCATCCGTTTGATATCTCTCAAGCGATTTTAGAGATAGATGATAGTGAAAAAAGATTATTCTTTTCATTAAATATTGAGTTAGTTTCAGAAGTCTTGGCTAATCTTGAACCCGATTTATTTTTAGAATATATTGAAGATATTCAGCCCAAACTAGTCTCTAATATAATTTCAGAAATGGAATTTGATGATGCAGTTGATATCTTACAAGAAATGGATGATGACGATCAAGTAGTTATACTAAGCTTAATGGATTCCAGTCACCGAGAAAAAATCAAATACTTAATGAATTATAAAGAAGATACTGCTGGTGCTATAATGACTACTGAATATATAAGCATTCCAGTTGATTGTTCTGTCAAACAAGCAATGAGAAGAGTAATTAGTTTGGCTGAAGATGCTGAAACAGTAAATGTTATTTATATACTCGATAAAGATAAATTAGTAGGTGTCTTATCTTTAAGAGAGTTAATTATTGCTAGAGCTGATGATATTATAAATGAAATTATGACAACTAACTTAATAACAACAACTACTACAGTAGACCAATCAATTGTCGCTGAAATAATGATGGATTATGATTTTACTGTATTACCGGTTGTTGATAAATTAAATAGACTTATTGGTATTGTCACTATCGATGATGTTATTGATGTGCTTGATGAAGAAGCAGTTGAGGATATTTCTGCACTGGCTGGGGTTACCGATGTAGACATCGATCATGATACTGAAACAGTTATTAGTTCAGTAAAGAAGAGATTTCCTTGGCTGGTAGTCTTACTAGGCGTAGGTTTTCTAACCAGCATTATTATAGCTTCCTTTGAAGAGACAATTAATGAAATCCCTATACTCGCAATGTTTTTACCGTTAATACTAAACATGAGTGGTAACACAGGTACGCAAGCATTAGCTGTTACAGTTCGTGGATTGTCAACCAATCAATTTGTTGATAAAAAAGATGTTTTTGAACATTTATGGCGTGAGTTTAAAACATCGTTGTTAAACGGATTAATGCTAACAGTCTTAGTTTTTATAATGGCTTATGTTATGGGGCGTTTTACGGGCAATAATGATGTAATGTTTCCGTTAGTTATTTCTGTATCTGTATTCATTGCACTTGTTTTAGCAACTCTTGCAGGAGCATTTATTCCACTTGTAATTAATGCATTAAAAATCGATCCCGCAGTTGCATCAGGACCGTTTATTACTACTATTAACGATATAATTTCTTTAACAATTTATTTAACTCTTGCTTCTATATTTATAGTAGGATTGAGCTAAAAATCAAATATACTAGGCAACACCACCCAGTTTTAATCATATAATGTGAGTAGGGTGGTGTTTTTATATGAAAAATGAACCGTTAATGTTTATTCAGACTGCTAAGACTGATATTAAGTCTAGTGTTCATCAGGTAATTTATGATTCGAATAAAGGTGTTACTGATGTTGATCCTAAAATACTCAAGAAGGCTGAAAACTTGGTCATTATGTATAAAAAAGGAAAACCAGTATTATGTTCAGTAAATTATGAAGGAATTTCACTTGTTGGTTTTCCTAAGGATATAGTTAATTCTACTTTGGAAGTAGAAGTAGAAGAAGTCATAAAAACTGTTAAACTCGAAGTAATTTCGAGCATTACTATTCTAAAGATTTAACATTTTTATCTTCTAGAGCATTTCCTACAATTTATTGGCGAGAAACACTGTAGACAACATACACAGTTCAGGTCAATAATACAAGTCTGATCTACGCATCTAAGTCGTTGACATTGTTTTTCTTCCTTTTTGGAAGAAATTTCTCTTATAAGTCTACATTTAATAGTGCAATCGTCCATTATTTCTTCTACTCTAAACAGATTAGTTGTATCACCACCCGGACTTAAGAAAGCTTTGAAATCTGAACCATCGCACATGAAAAATGTTAACGGAATCGTGTTACCTGTAGCTTTGACCAATGAGCTATCACAACCTATACAAGAGGATGATTCTATAATCGCCTCTTTTTGTCTTTGGTCAACTTCTTTTACTATACGACATATAGTAGTTTTTTGGTTCCTATCCAACGTTATCACCTCACTTTCATATTATTCTATGTGTTTTATGTAAAAAGCGTATAGATAATGTGTCTATATATTGTAAACTTACTTTTGTGTGGTAGAATAATATACGAGGTGGTTAAATGTTCAATGACAGTAATTTAATTTATTATATTGGTATTGGAATAGTACTTTTAATGGTTATTTTATTCTTTATCTTTAGAAAAAAGAAAGAACTTATTGTTGATGATTTATTAATAAGTAAAATCTTGTCAATAATATCTTTAGAAAATATAAAAGAGATAACCAGTGAGATATCTAGAGTCAAGATTGAGGTATTTGACCTAGAAATAATAGACTTTGATGAATTAAAGTCAATTTCAAATGGTGTTTTTATCTCTGGAAATAACGTAAAAGTAATGTTTAAAGATAGTGCAGATGAAATTGTAAAAGCTATAGAAAATAAAAGGAGAACAAAATGAAATCAGTAAACGCAATTAGAATGCTTGGTATGGCACAAATCAATAAGGCTAATTCTGGACATCCTGGAATGGTACTAGGGGCAAGTCCTATGGCTTACGAATTATTTAAAAACCATTTAAATATCACACCGGATTATCCAAATTGGTATAACAGAGATAGATTTATTTTAGCTGCAGGACACGGAAGTAGTATGCTTTATGCTTTACTACATCTAACTGGGTTTGATTTATCGATGGATGATTTAAAAGGTTTTAGACAGATGGATAGTAAAACACCAGGACATCCTGAATATAAACATACAGAAGGAATCGATGCAACGAGTGGACCATTAGGTCAAGGAATCGCAATGGGTGTTGGGATGGCTTTAGCAGAGACTGTCATGGCTAATAAATATAATAAAGACATTACTCTATTTGATTATTATACTTATGTTTTGTGTGGTGATGGTGATTTACAAGAAGGTGTGACTCAGGAAGCGATGAGTTTCGCAGGTCATAATGGTATAAACAAATTAGTTGTTTTATATGATAGTAACGATATTCAATTAGATGGTGGAGTAAGTTTAGCTCAAAGTGAAGATGTTAAAGGAAAATATGAAGCTATGAATTGGCATTATCAATTAGTAAGTGACGGAAATGATCTATTAGCTATTGGTGAAGCTATAAGAAAGGCAAAAGAAACGGACAAACCATCGATTATAGAAATCAAGACTATTATTGGATTCGGTTCTAAATTAGCAGGTGATTCAGCTTCTCATGGCTCACCATTAGGAAACGATTTAACAAACGAACTTAGAAAAGTTTTAGATTGGGAATATGATGATTTTGAAGTTCCAAGTGATGTATATTCTGATTTTCAAGAAATAAAATCAAGAGGGAATAAAGGGTATGTAAAAAGTGTAGATAACTTTAAAATGTATCAAGAAAAATACCCAGAATTGTTTGCTGAATTAAATAGTGAATTAGAAACACCACTTATGAAGTTTGATAATGATTTAAATGAAGCAACAAGAGTTTCTAGTGGAAAGACAATTGATTTAATTTCTAAGGAGATTCCTTATTTTATTGGTGGTAGTGCAGACTTAACTAAGTCAACTAAGGCAAAAGGAGCAGATGGAGATTTTTCTAAAGAGAATCGTAGTGGAAGAAATATCAATTATGGAGTAAGAGAACACGCAATGGGAGCTATTGCTAATGGTATTACTTTAACTGGGATGAAAACATTCACAGGTGCGTTCTTTGTGTTTAGTGATTATATGAAACCAGCTATGAGAATGGCTAGTTTAATGAACATACCAACTACGTTTGTATTTACGCATGACAGTGTAGCAGTTGGAGAAGATGGGCCAACTCATGAACCCGTTGAGCAATTAGCTGGAATTAGAGCTATCCCTAATATGAACGTAATTAGACCAGCAAACGCACATGAAACAGCAGCTGCATGGAAAATCGCAGTAGATAGTGATGCTACACCAACAACACTAGTATTTACTAGACAAAATTTATTGAATAACTCTTATTCGACATATGAAAATGTATTAAAAGGTGCATATATCATTTCAAGTGAGAATAAAAAACTTGATGGAATACTCTTAGCTGCTGGTAGTGAAGTAAATCTTGCAATTGAATCACAAAAAGTATTATTATCTGAAGGAATAGATGTAAGAGTTGTATCTATCCCAAGTATGTTCATGTTTGATAAGCAAACAGAAGATTATAAAGAAGAAGTATTACCAAATGTACCAACACTAGCAATGGAAATGGGTTCAGCAATGGGATGGTATAAATATACTAAGAATATCTTAAGTATAGATGAATTTGGGGCAAGTGCACCAGGACCATTAGTTGTTGATAAGTATGGTTTTAATGTTGATAATGTTGTAAAAACATTTAAAAATATTTTGTAGAAATATATATCTGGTTTTATCTTAAAGTAAGCGATTATTCGCTTCTTTTTGTAGCTTGGTTCCATATTTATGTAAGATATCTAGCATTCTACAATTTCCTAAATTTTTGAAGTATAATAATATTAACTGATGAGTTTATCTATTGAAATGGGGTGGATTATGTTTAAACTTAAACCAAGTAATAAGAATTTAGAAGAAATGTTGAGACTACCAAAAGTTTCAAACTATGATTATCTTTTAACTACAGACAAAGATTTGGTTGAAGACGACAAAATAAACATAGTTTTTAAAGAAGCTCAAACACACAAGATAAATAGACTACTAGACTTAATAGTTAACGGTGAAGAAGTATTTTTGGTTGGTCACAATGAAAGAGGTCAAAAGAGAGTAGAAGTAAGGTCTATTCAATATGTAGAGACGTTTGGTGATGACGTATATCTAGTTATGAAAGATTATAGGTTGTTAACAAAAAATAAACTCTACCAATTAGAAAAAGAACTGAATGATATAGATTTCATTCGTGTAAGTAAATCTCATCTGGTTAATATTGGCAAGATACGATACATCAAACCTGCAATTAATTCTAGAATAGAGTTGATTATGAATAATGATGATATCGTAGAGGTCAAAAGAACTTATTTAAAGGACTTTAAAGAAACTTTGAAAATTTAGGAGGGAATGAAAATGTTTAAAGAGATTTTAATTGGTTTATTAGCTGTAATTTCTATATTATATTTTATTAAACTATTTAGAGAATCAAGATTTAACTTTTTGCTTAGAAATAAGCAAAAGCAAATGAGAGTAATTAATACTAATGTTAATTTTAAAAGAGGTACATTAGTAAAAGCTTTAGTTCCAGCAATGACAATTGCGTTAGTTTTATTAGCAAATCCAGGTGTTGAATATAATAAATTTTCAAACACTAATCCAAATGTAAAAATAGCTGAGATCAACTCAAAAAGTGATATTATGTCAATTTATAAGGACTTCCAAGAAAACATAAAGAATGATGGGTATTTCGGAAGAGGCGTTATTCTTGAAGTAGAAAAAGAAACTGAAGCTCTTCCTGAAATGACACTAGATAATTCTGAATCAATGCCTACAGAAAAAGCTGATGATTATTCAGAAACTAATCTTCAAGTAGTAGGTGTTGATGAAATTGATAATGTTAAAACTGATGGAACATTTATTTATTCAATAAGTGATGGTAAAGTAGTGATTACTCAAGCTTATCCAGCAGAAGAATTATCAGTTTATAAGAGCATTAAGTATAATCTAGAAGAAGAGTGTGTTGAAGAGAATTGTTATTCAGAATATCCAAGTGGTATGTATGTAGATGAAGACTATTTGATAGTAGTTGTTAATAAAAACACTCGTGTAAACTGGAAATATTACGAAGAGAAAAAAGAGAATGAAGATGACAGTGTTAGAAATATGATTATGCCATATTGGTATGGTTCGAGTGATACGGCAGTATATGTTTATGATAAAGAAGATAATTTCGAATTAGTTTCTACTTTCGAATTATCAGGTAATATGATTGGTACTAGAAAAATAGGTGACAATTTATTTATTATCACTAATGAGTATGTCAACTATCAAGCTATGGAGGAAGATGAAAATCTAGACGTGTTACCAACTTATAATATTGATGGTGAAGAATATACATGTGGTTATGAAGATTTAATCTATATTGAGGGAACTGATCCATATGGATTTACTAATATTTATGGTATCGATTTAGATAAGAGTGATGTTGATCTTGAAACGATACTAGGTAGTTCATCACATAACATTTATGTTTCAAGTAGTAATATCTATACAATTGACCATAGATACCATTTCTTTGGTAGATTAGAAGGTTTGATAACTGATGCTAGTGAAAATGAAGAATTAACTACCATTTCAAAATTCTCATTAAATGATCATGAAGTAGAATTAACAGCTACAGGTGAAGTTAAAGGATATCCATTAAACCAATTTAGTATGGATGAATATAAAAATAACTTTAGAATTACAACGACTACAGGTTGGGGAGAAAATGTTTTAAATAGATTATACATATTAGATGAAGACTTAACAGAAATATCTGTTGTTGGTGAAACAAAAGAAGATAAAATTGGTAAACCTGAAGAAAGATTACAATCAACTAGATTTGTTGGCGATATTGTATACTTAGTAACATTTGAAAGAACAGATCCATTCTATGTATTTGATTTATCAGATCCACAAGAACCAAAAAAACTTGGTGAATTAGAAATCACAGGTTTCTCTAGTTACATTCAACAAATTGATAAAAACCACGTTTTAGGTATTGGTTTTGAAGCAGATGATGATGGTAGAACCACAGGACTTAAATTATCTGTATATGAAATTGATTATGACACGGTAGATGAATTAGGTTTAATTAAGGTTGAGGAAATTCATAAAGAAGTAATTGGTAATGGAGAAGGTAGTTGGAACTGGGCAAGTGTAACATATAATCATAAAGATTTAATGTTTAACTTAAATAAAGGTATTCTAGGGTTCCCATTATCGCAAACTATTACGGATGGAAAACTATGGCGTCATCAAAGTGGATTCTTACTTTATGATTTTAGTCTAGAAGATGGATTCAAACAAATTGGTTATGCAACTCATGGTGTAGAAGACTATAATGACTATGTTTATAAGGGATTATACTTAGATCATAATTTATACACAATTTCAAATCACAAGATTGCAGTTTCACCTTTAGATGATGTAGAAAACTTTATCAAAATTATAGAACTAGTAGAGTAAAAGCGCATAACTATGCGCTTTTTTCTTATAAACAAACTTAAAATCACTAATTCACAACTTGTTCACAAAAAAATCACAACTCTACCAAAAGTCGGTAGACTGATTGTGCTACGTCCTATATAATAAGACGTAATAAAAAATTAGAGGAGGAAAAAATTAGATGAAGAAATTATTTTCATTACTGGCTGCATTAGCTTTAGTTTTAACTTTAGCTGCATGTAACCAAGATCCACAGGAAATAATCAAAGAAGTAATCAAGGAAGTTGAAGTTGAAGTTCCTGGTGAAACTGTTTACGTAGAAGTTCCTGGGGAAGAAGTTATTGTTGAGGTAGAAGTGCCTGGACCAACTGTAGAAGTAGAAGTTATCGTTGAAGTTCCTACAGATGTAGAGAACACAAGATTCTACAAACCTGGTGTTTATTTCAATAATACAGAAATTGGAACTGACGGGTTCTATACTTACACTGTAGTTATCGTAGATGCTTACGGTAAAATCGCTGGTGTAATGTTCGATGAAACAAAAACTACAAGTGAGTTTTTAGTTGACGAAGATGGACAATTATATGTATTTATTGAAGGTGATGGTAAAACTGTACCACACACTTATAGAGCAATCGATTCTGATGCTGATTTCAGTGAATATCCAACTGCTGCAGATGCAATCACTGCTGATGACTTAGTAGTAGGGATTCATCAAACTGAAATCGCTGCTTTAACAGAAATCGTAGCTCATGAATCTCGCCAAATCTTAGGTGAAGAAGCTTGGGTTGAACAAACTGAATTATTAGCTGCAAGAATTATTACTGACCAAACTACTTATGGTGTTGATACTGCTGTATCTGGTGCTGCTGTAACTGCTGTAAACGTTGAAGGTGTTAAATTAACTAATGTTGATGTATTATTAGGATTAGTTCAAGACGTTTTAGTTGGTGAAGCTAAATTAGAAGAAACTGACGTATTAGCTACTACTCCAGTTCATGGTTTATATGAAACTGGTTATGAGTTTGGTGTTACTGGTAGACAAGTTGAAGAAAGTGTAAACTATAACACTGCATTCGTAGCTGTAGACCAATACGGACGTATCGCTGGTGTTTATACTGATGCTACTGTAGCTGCTACTGTTGAAGGTGCACATTCAACTGAATGGATTTCAGGTGCAGATTTCGATAACCAAGCTAAAGCATTAGGTGAAGCTATCGTTAAAAACCAAGGTGTTGCGTTTAATCTTTATGAAACTACTGATTACTTAGTTGAAGTAGATGAAGATTCAGTGCATCATTACACAAACCAAGTTGAAGGTTGTACTGTTGCTGTTGAAGATATGTTAACTGCAATCAATGATTCTTTAACTGAATTAAGTGAATGGGAAGGTACTTTAAATGATGGTACTTACGTTGTTACTGGTGAAATGAGTCACGGTGGACATGCAGTTATGACTGTTAATGTTATTGGTCATAATGTTGTATCTGTTTTCTTAGACAACACTACTCCAGTTGAACAAGCTTCTGTTTATAGAGACGAAGAATGGTTCCCTGTTTATAAATTTGATAGAGAATGGTTATCTGAAGCAAATGAAGAAGAATCTCAAACTATCTTAGTTTATTTAGATACTGATGAATATATATCTGTTAATGAATATATCGCTGTTGATGGTAAAACTATCGATGCAGGTGATGAAGTTACATTATCTGAAACTGAATTAGCTGGACTAGAAATCGTTCCTGGTAACTATACTAAACAAATCTTAACTGATCGTTATGGTATGAACCCAGAAAATAACTGGTATACTCAAGCTAACACATTAGCTGCTGAATTCGTTGAAGTTGGACCTTACGGGATTAACTTAACTGATGGTGAACATACTGACGTTACTGGTGTAACATTCGGTCATGTTGATGAATATCAACAATTATTAATTGAAGCAATATTATTAGCTTTAGAAGAAGATACTGCTACTATTCCTGCAGCGTCTGGAACTTCTACAACTGTATTACCTGATGGTACTTACTTTGCAAGTTTAGAAGCAAACTCTAAAGCTCAACAATATATGGCTTATATGGTTGTTAAAGGTGGAAACATTGAATCTATCGTATATGACGTTGTTTTAGCTGATGGAGAAAATGTTACTACTAAATTAGCGTTAGGTGATGCTTATGGTTTAGCTGCTGTTTCTGAATTAGGTGAAGATGGATTAGAATGGTATGAACAAGCTGCTAAATATGCTGTTGCTGTTATTGAAAACCAAGCTGACATCGTTGATGAAATTGAAGATACATTTACATATGAATTAGGTGCTGACTTCGGTGCTGCTGATTTCGCTACTAATGTAGATGGTGCTGCTGGTGTTTCTATTAATACAGCTTCATTCGAAACTTTAACTCAAAAATTAGTTGAAGAAGCTTTAGTTGCTAAAATCGAAATGGAAGCTAATTTAATCTTTGATGCAATAGAAGATAAAGATACATTATTCTATTCTGAAATGGCTTCATTCAGTATCGGTGTAGATTCTAATGACTTTATATTCGGTACAAGTAACGCTTCATTCGAATTAGATTGGGAAAGTTCAGATAATGATGTATTAGACGTTGATGAAACTGTTGGAACTCCTGTAACATATGACTTCGTAGTTGAAGATGTAACTGCTAATACTGAAATTACTATTACTTATGTATTAACATTTGATGAGTATGAATTCACTAAAGATGTTACTTACACAGTTCAAACTGCTGCATCTGCTGAATTAGCTGCTTTAAATGCTGAAGAAGATAGTTTTGATGCATTTACTCAAATTGAAGGATTTAACTTTGATTTAACAACTATCGACCCAACTGTTGCTACTACTGATGGAACATTCTTAGGATGGGCTGATGAAGATTATGATGAAACTGCTCCTGTATATTTAATTACTACTTCAGGATTAGGTGTTGGTACTCACACTTTAACAGCATTAGTTTCTTACAACGCTGATGGTGATACTGTATCAAGAGATTTAGTTGTAACTGTTGTTGATGTTGATGATGCTTTAGAAGAAGTTGCTGCTACAGTTAAACCTGCTAACATTTTACATAATGGTGAAGTAACTAGTGAAGAAACATTTGAATTTAGTACTACTTCAAACATTAAAGGTATCACTGTTTCATGGACAGATCCTGCAGTTGCAAATGTTACTACATGGAATGGTACTACTAATGAATTAACTATTTTAAGAAGTTACCAAACTGAAAAAATTATTATGACTGCAACAATTACTGATGGTACAACTGACGTAGTTAAAGAATTCGAATTTAGAGCTGTTCCTGCTACTGCTGAAATCGTTAAAGATAGAGTAGAAGCTGTATTAGAATCTGCTAGCTTAGGTGTTAAGTATTTCGATACAAATACTTTAACTAATGTTGTTACTGGATTAGATGCTAAATTAGGTGTATTCGGAATTAACGAAGCTGGTCTTGTTGATATTGATTGGTCAACTGATAATGCTGCTGTTACTGCTGGTACAGATTTAGTAGCTGTTGCTGGTACTGAAGGTACTGTTAAAGTTACTGCAAAAGTTACAGTTCAAATGAACGAAGACACTAAAGTTGAAGTTGAAAAAGAATTCGAAGTTATCTTATTTGATTCTGTTGCTTAATTATTAACAAAAGGTGGAACCCATAAATGGGCTCCCCTTTTTTTGTTTATGCTACAAAACCAGACAAAATATACTAAATTTATTCATACTATTACAAAACTAGTAAGTACATATACCAAGTTGATTCACAATTCATTCATATTTTTTCCATATTTTGTTAATAATCAGTTGACTACTATGCGTACCAAGTATATAATAGGGTGTATTATAAAAAAAAGGGAGGAAAATTTTATGAAGAAATTATTTTCATTACTGGCTGCATTAGCTTTAGTTTTAACTTTAGCTGCATGTAACCAAGATCCAGAGGAAATAATCAAAGAAGTAATCAAGGAAGTTGAAATTGAAGTTCCTGGGGAAACTGTTTACGTAGAAGTTCCTGGACCAGAAGTTACTAAGTATGTAGACGTACCTGGACCAGAAATTGAAGTAGAAGTTTATATTGATGTTCCTACAGAAGTAGAAAATACAAGATTCTACAAACCTGGTGTTTATTTTAATAACACTGATTTAGGAACTGACGGGTTCTATACTTACACTGTAGTTATCGTAGATGCTTACGGTAAAATCGCAGGTGTAATGTTCGACGAAACAAAAACTACAAGTGAGTTCTTAATTGGTGGAGATCAATTATATGTTTACGTTGAGGGTGATGGTAAAACAGTACCAAACACTTATAGAGCAATCGCTTCTAATGCTGATTTCAATGAATATCCAACTGCTGCAGATGCAATCACTGCTGATGACTTAGTAGTAGGGATTCATGAAACTGCAATCGCTGAATTAACTGAAATCGTAGCTCATGAATCTCGCCAAATCTTAGGTGAAGCTTGGGTTGGAGAAACTGAATTATTAGCTGAAAGAATTATTGCTGACCAAACTACTTATGGTGTTGAGACAGCTGAATCTGGTGCTGTTATAACTGCTGTAAACGTTGAAGGTGTTAAATTAACTAATGTTGATGTATTATTAGGATTAGTTCAAGACGTTTTAGACGGTGAAGCTAAATTAGAAGAGTCTGAAGTATTAGCTACTACTCCAGTTCATGGTTTATATGAAGCTGGTTATGAGTTTGGTGTAACTGGTAGATTAGTTGGAGATAACGTAAGTTATAATACTGCATTCGTAGCTGTAGACCAATACGGACGTATCGCTGGTGTTTACACTGATGCTACAATGGCTGCTGATCTTGAAGGTGGACATGCGACTAACTGGATTACAGGTGCAAATGAATGGGATAACCAAGCTAAAGCATTAGGTGAAGCTATCGTTAAAAACCAAGGTGTTGCGTTTAATCTTTATGATTCTACTGATTATGATGTAGTAATTGATGGTGATTCAGTACATCATTATACAAACCAAGTTGAAGGTTGTACTGTTGCTGTTGAAGATATGTTAACTGCTATCAATGATTCTTTAGGTGAATTAGATGATTGGGGTACATTCAATAATGGTACTTATGTTGTTACTGGTGAAGTATCACATGGTGGACACGCGATTATGACTGTTGATATCGTTGGTAACGCTGTTAAGTCTATCTTCTTAGACAACACTTCTGCAGTTGAACAAGCTACTGTATTAAGAGACGATGAATGGTTCCCTGTTTATAAATTTGATAGAGAATGGTTAGATGCTGCAAACGAAGAACAATCTGAAACTATCTTAGTTTATTTAGATGTTGATGAATATATCGCTGTTAATGAATATACTGCTGATGGTAAAACTATCGATGCAGGTGATGAAGTTACATTAACTGAAACTGAATTAGCTGGTGTAGAAATCGTACCTGGTAACTATACTAAACAGATTTTAAAAGAACGTTATGGTATGAATGAAGAAAATAGTTGGTATACTCAAGCTAACACATTAGCTACTGCATTTGTTGCTGCTGGTAACCCTTACGAAGTTAATTTAACTGATGGTACTCATACAGATTTAACTGGTGTAACAATCGGTCATGTTGAAGAATATCAACAATTATTCGTTGAAGCATTATTATTAGCTTTAGAAGATGATTCTGATGCTCCTGCTGAATTAGTTGAATTTACTACTATTGGTGATCCTGATGCTGAATTAGCTGATGGTACTTACTTCGCCAGTTTAGAAGCGAATTCTAAAGGTCAACAATATATGGCTTATATGGTTGTTGATGGTGGAGACATCCAATCTATCGTATTTGATGCTACACTAGTGAAAGATGAAGTTGTTACTACTAAATTATCTTTAGGTGAAGCTTATGGTATGGCTACAGAAGAAGATCAGTTAGAATGGAACATGCAAGCTGCCGCTTATGCTGCTTCTGTTGTTGAAGATCAAGCTGCTGTTGTTGATACTATTGAAGCATCATTCACATATGAATTAGATGATGAAGTGCTTGCTGGTGATTGGGCTAGTGTTGATACTCCAGCTGGTGTATCAATTGATGTATTAAATTTCCAATCATTAACTGAAGCTTTAGTTAAACAAGCGTTAGTTGCTCAAATCGAAGTTGAAGCTGATGCAATCTTTACTCAAATAGCTGGTGAAGATACATTATTCTACTCTGAAATGGCTGTGAAACCATTCACATTTAATAGTACAGCGTTGACATTTGGAGATGACTCACAAGCTCTATTCGAAATTGATTTCGAAAGTTCTGATAACGATGTATTAGACGTTGATGAATTAGCAGGACCTCCAGCTACTTACCAATTTGTAACTGAAGACGTAACTGCTAATACTGATATTACAATAACTTATACATTAACATTTGATGAGTATGAATTTACTGAAGATATTACTTACACAGTTCAAACTGCTGCATCTGCTGAATTAGCTGCATTAAATGCTGAAGAAGACAATTTCGATGCATTTACTCAAATTGAAGGATTTAACTTTGATTTAACAACTATCAACCCAACTGTTGCTACTACTGATGGAACATTCCTAGGATGGGCTGATGAAAATTATGATGCGGAAGCTCCTGTATACTTAACTACTACTTCAGGATTAGCTGTTGGTACTCATACATTAACTGCATTGGTTTCTTACAATGCTGATGATGATACTGTTTCAAGAGATTTAGTTGTAACTGTTCTTGATGTTGATGCTGCTTTAGAAGAAGTTGCTGCTACAGTTAAACCTGCTAACATTTTACATAATGGGGAAGTAACTAGTGAAGCTGTATTTACATTCGGTAATACAACTGATGTTAAAGGTATAAATATTACTTGGAATGAAGATGTAGACAATGATACTGATGTTGCTGATTTTGATGGAACAAATGAATTAACTATCCTAAGAAGCTATGAAACTGAAAAGATCATTATGGCTGCTACTATCTCTGATGGTGTAACTGATATAGTTAAAGAATTTGAATTCAGAGCTGTTTCTGCTACTCCTGCAATTGTTAAAGCTAGAGTAGAAGATGAAATACCTGCTTCATTAGGTGTTAAGTACTTCGATACTGATGGTGCTGCAACTCCTATAGTTGACTTAGACACTATTCTAGAGCAAGTTGACTTTGAGGTATTTGAAGCTGCTGCTGATATGAATATTACTTGGGAAACAGATGATACTAATTTAGCTACAGTTGAAGCTGGAAACATTTTAACTGCTAAAGCTGATATCAATGATAAAGTTGTTACTGTTACATTAACAGTTGAAGTTGATATGGACTCAGATGGAACTTATGATGTTGAAGTTTCTGAAGACTACGAAATTATCCTATTTGATTCTGTTGCTTAATTATTAACAAAAGGTGGAACCCGTAAGGGATCCCCTTTTTTTTTGGAGGTTTAATCAATAAATCGACTTCCTTTTATCAATTTTTCTCTTTTAAATAATTAAACTTTATATGCAGTAAAACTATTAAGGAGGAAAAGGAATGAAGAAATTATTTACTTTACTTGCTGTGATTGGTTTAGTGTTTACTTTAGCTGCATGTAAAGAGTGTGTGCCTATTACTGAGTACGTAGACAAAATTGTGGAAGTACCAGGAGAAACAATTTATGTAGAAGTACCTGGTGAAAAAGAAATAGTAATTAAAAGAGAAGAAGTTCCGGGGCCAACAGTTTATGTTGAAGTGTATGTTCCTGAATCTGCTACGGTTGCTAACACTAGGCTATATAAGCCAGGCGTTTACTTTAACAGTACTGAAATAGGATCAAACGGTGTACATTCATTTACAGTAGTAATTGTAGATTCATATGGGCATATTGCAGGAGTACTGTTTGATGAAACTAAGACTACTAGTGAGTTCTTAATTGATGATGATAATAATCTATATGTTTATGTTGAGGGCGATGGTAAATCAATTCCAAACACTTATAGACTAATTGATGCTGAAGTTGCGATAGATGATTATCCTACCGCAATTGATGCTATTACAGCTGATGATTTAGTAGTTGGTATTCATCAGGCTCAGATTGCTAGCTTAAGTGAAATTGAGGCGAATGAGAGTAGACAGATTCGTGGGGGAGAATGGGTTGAGCAAACTCAAATTTTAGCTGATAGAATAGTTACTGACCAAACTACGTATGGGATTTTGACATCTGTTTCGGGGGATGCAGTAACTACAACTAATGTCGAAGGTTTTTATTTGACTAACGTGGATATTTATTTAGATTTAGTTCAAGGGATACTTAATGGTGAAGCTAATTTAAGTGAAGATGATACGTTAGAGACTACACCTATTAATGGATTATACACTCCAGGTATGTACTTTGCTTCTACGGAAAGATTAGTTGGTTCTTCTGTAAACTATAACATTTCATTTGTTGCGGTAGATGAATATGGACGTATTGCTGGTGTTTATACTGATGCTACATTTGCTTCAGAAGTAGAAGGTGGACATTCTACTAAATGGATACTTGGTGAATTAGGATATCCTATGGCAGGTGGTTGGGATTCTCAAGCAAGAGCTTATGGAGAGGCTGTAGTTAAGAATCAAGGTACAGAAATGTTTAATTACTACCAAACAAAGGACTATGAGAATGAGGTTGAGATACCTGTATATGATAATGGTATTTTCTTACATAACTTAGATGATGATGGAGAGAGATATCATCATATCTATACTGATCAGATATCTGGATGTACTGTAGGTATGGAAGGTATGGTAACTGCTACAGAAAGAGCAATCAATAAAGCTATTGATTGGAATCTAACTGACGGTACCTACTTTGTTAAAGGAGTTGGTGAAGAGAAACATGCGGTTATGTATGTGAATATTGAAGATAATGCAATCGAGTCAATATTCTTAGATAATACTCAGCCGACTGAAATTGCTCAAGTCTTTAGAAACAGTGAGTACTTTAATGTGTTTGTTTATACTAAGTACTGGGAAGACACTGCCGGTGAAAATAAGGAAACTGCTGTTTTAGTATACTTTGATGGTGATGATTACCGTTCTTTGAATGATATGGAATTTGGTGAGGATGAACTAGAAAAAGATGATAAAGTATCATTTGAAGTAGGTGAAGAAGAAAGATTAGAACCAGTTACCGGTAATACATCAAAACAGATTCTTAAAGAGAGATATGGTAACGGTGCATTATCAAGTAGTTGGCACATTCAGGGCAATGAGTTTTCATCAACATTTGTTGGTTCTACTTCACCTTATATAATTAATCTAACTGATGGTGAATATACAGATTCTATAACTGGTGTTACAATTAAAGTAGATAATTATCAACAATTATTAGTAGAAGCATTACTGAATGCATCAAGTGCTGATGCAGTTAAATATTCATTAATTGATGATGTTGATGTAGCTAATGGTTCAGCTAAATTAGCTGATGGAGTTTATTTTTCTAGTCTTGAAACTGATGAACATGGTAACCAGTATTTAGCGTTTATGTATGTGAAAGATAATATTATTCAGTCAATTGTATTTGATGCAGTATTGGATAGAGATGATTTAACAACAACTAAAAACTCATTAGGTGATGCATATGGTTTAGCTAGTGTATCTACAATTGGGGAAGACGGAGCTGAATGGTATGTTCAAGCAGCTACATATGCTGAATATGTGTTAGATAATCAGTCTGCTATAATTCAACCAATTGAAAGTGGATATGATTATACTGCGAATGATGAATTTGGCAACGCTAACTTTGCTGATACAGTAACGGGAGTTTCTATTACAAAAGCTACGTTCGAAAACTTAACTATAGATTTAATTCAACAAGCATTGAAAGCAAGAGTATTAGAAGAAGCGAATATCATATTAGATGGAATTAATGATTCAGATGATCTCGATTTAGGTGTAATGATTGGTTCGATTGATGAAACGTATTCTACAAATATTAATTTATCAAGAAAAATTGGTTCATTAAGTACTACATCATTTGATGTTTCATGGGAATCTACTGATGATGATATTATTGATGTTTCTAGTAATGATTTAGTATTTAAAGCTGGAGATGTTGATGTTAATACTGAATGTACAATTACGGCTGTTCTTGAATATGACAATGAAGAGATTGCTAGTAGAGATATCACGTTTACTGTAGTAACTCCTGCCGCTGGTAATAATTTAATATTTGAAAAATATATTAAAGATAATGAGTTAGATGGTTTAATTGCTGTTGAAGGATATAATATGCCTCTAATTGGAACGGAGTTTATAATCCTAGAAGCAGGGTTACCAACAAGTAATAACGGATTCTTTGTAACTCTTGACGGTGAAGATACAAAGATTGATAATATTAATGATCTACCTGATGGAAATCATGTAATCACTATGAAGGGTCAGTATGAAGAGGATACTTTTGTAACTGAGACATTTAATGTTACAATTCTTACAATTGAAGAAGCATTAGAAGAGGTTAAAGGTACTGTAAAAGCAGCAAATATATTAGATAATGGAGAAGTAACGCTAGAAGAATTTACTCTAAGTACTGAAAGTAGCGTTATTGGTATAAATGTGTCTTGGGAACTAGATGAAGACTCTGAGGATGTCGCTACTATTGATGAGAATATACTAACAATAAAACGTACTTATAGATATGAAAAAATAGGCTTAGAAGCTACTATTGAAACAGATCCGATTAAAGTCCTTCCTTATGATTCATCGACTGTTATTTATGATTTTAGAGCGGTTCCAGTAGATGTTAAGCTTGCTAATAGTAGAATAAATGATGTATTAAAAGATGTTAATCTTGGTGTAAGGTACTTTGATACTTCTGAGACGATTATTATAGAAGATATAGACAATGTAATTAATGAATTTGATTCATTAGAACAAGCTCAAATGACTATTGAATGGAGCACTGATAATGAAGCTGTAAGAGTAAATGGTTTAGATGATTTAGTGGTAGATGCATTATTTGAAGGTGATGTGACAATAGAACTTGAGATATTACTAGATATTGACAGTAGTACTGAGTTAACATTTACTAAGTTATTTGATATTACTTTCTTTAAATAAAAAAGGTTGATTCTCTATAATGAGAATCAACTTTTTATATTTGCGTTGAGATATTATCGATTAGTCTACTCTTGTCTTCAACAGATGAAGAATTCCATATTAGTTCAAATAATACTCCTAGACCAGGGAGTGTTTTTTCTTCTCCACTATTTAGTGCATCTAAAATCGTTTTATTAATATCATCATGTGAAGCACCTTTTAAATTTGCAATTACCGCTTGTCTAATATCTATATTCATAAATACCTCCTAAATCTATTTTTAGATAGATGTATATTTTTATACCGAATTTTGTTAAAATACTTTTGGAATGTTTATAAAAAAAGGAGTTAAATATGAGATTAAGAAAAATAAAAGGAGCAATGGAGTTATTAAGGAGTCATGATGACATAGTTGTCCTAAATCCTACTGAGTATTATGGTAGATGGAGTGAACTATTTGGTAACTCCAATCCGATTAATATTGAAATTGGATGCGGTAAAGGAAAATTTGTTTATGAAATGGCAATAAAAAATCCTAATATAAATTTTATAGCTATTGAAAAATATGACAGTGTTCTAATAAAGGCTCTCAGAAAATTTATTAATAACAATATTGATAATGTTAAACTGGTTTTATTTGATGCATTTGAGTTAGAGAATATTTTTGATAAAGAAGTAGAGAATCTATATCTAAACTTTTCTGACCCATGGCCTAAAGCGAAACATGCAAAGAGAAGATTAACGCATGCTAATTTTTTAAAACAGTATAAAAATATAATAAATAATGCTATTATATTTAAGACGGATAATCTTGACTTGTTTAATTATTCAATTGAAAGTATGACTGATTTTGGAATGGTTATCTTAGAAAAAACTAATGATCTTCATAGTTTAGATGTTGAAAACACGATGACTGAATTTGAAAAAAAGTTTTCTGAACAAGGTATTAAGATTAATAGATTAGTTGCTAGATTCGAGAAAGACGAGGGTTAAAAATGAACAACAAAGATTTATACTATAAGTTATTTGATTTACCTGGTGTTGCAGGTGGAGAGCATTTTGTAAAAGATTTTGTAAAAAGTGAATTAGAGAAGTATTCAGATGAAATCGTAATGGATAAGATAGGTAGTGTTTTTGGAATCAAACATGGACCAAAGGGTAGCCCAGTTGTGATGTTTGCAGGTCACATGGATGAGGTAGGTGCTATTGTAGTAGGATTTAAAGAAAATGGACTTATTAAGATGAAGTCATTAGGTGGAATGAATGGGAAAGTTTTTTCATCTCAACACATGAATGTTATTTTAGAAGATGGAACTAAAATTCCTGGTATAACTGGTACAGTACCTCCACACTTAAAGGAAGCTGCTAAAAATGCTGATGAGTTTGATGATTTGTTGCTTGATATAGGTGCTGATAATGAGGATCACGCTAAAGAATTAGGAATTAAAATTGGAGACATGATAGTTCCTGAAAACAGAATAGTTGAAACTATTGATGGAAAAAAAGTAATTTCAAAAGCTGTAGATGACCGCTGGGGTTGTGGAATGGTTATTGAGCTAATGAAAGATATTAAAGATTTAGATTTAAATTGTACCGTTGTTGCTGGATGTACAGTACAAGAAGAGGTTGGATTAAGAGGTGCCCAAACTGCATCACAAATGATTAATCCTGATATTTTTATAGCTTTAGATGCTTCTCCATGTGGAGATGTTATTAAAAGTCCTCAAGCATGGGGGAAATTTGGAGATGGATTTTTACTAAGATTTTTAGATAGAGTTGCTGTTATGCATAAAGGTATGAAAAAGTTATTTATAGAAACTGCCAAAGATAATGATATTAAATATCAGTATTTCTATTCTGCAGGTGGAACAGATGCTGGGAAAGCTCAATTATCTCATTCTGGTATTGCTGCTGCTACAATAGGTCTTCCAACGAGATATATTCATTCAACAACATCAATGTTCCATGAGGATGATCATGAAGCTGCAAAAGCAATTGTTAGAGCTTTAGTTAAGAAAATAGATTCTAATGTTCTTAAAGAAGTACATAAAAACGTTTAATATTTAATTGACAAATTGATAATAGAAAATTATAATATATTAAAATAACTAATGAAAGAGGTATGAGGGTATGATTTTTGAAAAGGTTAGAGATATTATTGTAACTGAATTAGCGATTGGTTCTGATGAAGTTGCATTAGGTTCGAGTTTATCGGATGATCTAAATGCAGACTCTTTAGATGCAGTAGAATTGATCATGGCAATAGAAGATGAGTTTGATTGCGAGGTTCCTGATTCTGAGCTTAAAAATATTAGAACAGTTAAAGATATCGTAGATTACTTAGAAAATTTATAATTTTTCTTGAAGTTCGTAAGAACTTCTTTTTTTTTCTTTTAACTTTCTAAACAAAGATGTATAATCATCTTGGAGGTATCTTATGTATAAAGAGTGGCTAAAGAATGTAAGTGATGATGATAAAGAGACTCTATTAAATATGACTGAAGCAGAAATAGAGGATAGCTTCTATTCTACCTTATCCTTTGGAACAGCCGGAATAAGAGGAGAACTTGGTTTAGGGACTAATAAATTTAATATTTACCAAGTTAGAAGGGTGATTCATGGTTTTGGTCTATATCTTAAAGAAAATAAAAGGAAGTTAATAATAGTTGCATATGATAATAGACATATGTCAAAAGAGTTTGCTATAGAGACTATTAGTATCTTGGAAGGTATAGGTATAAGTACGTTAATCTTTGATGAAATGAGACCTACTCCATTACTTTCTTATGCTGTTAGGTATTTAAATGCATGTGGTGGTGTCATAATAACCGCAAGTCATAATCCAAAAGAATATAATGGAATTAAGCTTTATGATGAAATTGGTAGACAGTTAATTCCTGAAGAGATAATTCCAGTATCTGAGAGAATTGATGAGTTAGGGTATTTTGATAATAGCTTTGACTGTGTTAGCCCGAAAATCATAAATAAAGAAGTTGAGGTTGAGTATCTTAAAATGGTTAAATCTATTTCTTTAAATAAGGTTGAACCAATTGTAGCGGTTTTTACTCCATTACATGGTACGGGTGGCGTTTTCATTAAGGATATTTTACCTAATATTTATCTTGTTAAAGAACAAATGAAAGCTGATCCTAATTTTAGTTCAGTTTATTTACCAAATCCTGAAGATGTTAATGCATTTGATTTAGCAATTAAATTAGGAAAGAAAGTAAATGCAGACATTCTGCTTGCGACTGATCCAGATGCAGACCGTGTAGGTTGTATGATATATGATAATGGATATCATTTTCTAAACGGTAATGAGATTGCGATTATATTATTGAATTATATTTTAGAAAATAAAAATTTAGATAATGGAATTGTTTATAAATCGATTGTTTCTAGTGGATTAGGTAACGCCATATGCAAAAAGTATGGAGTTAAAATGGAAGAAACTTTAACAGGCTTTAAGTACATTGGAAAGAAGATGAATGAGACTGATAAAGAATTTTTATTTGGATACGAAGAAAGTCATGGATGTATAATAAGTGACTCAGTAAGAGATAAAGATGCTCTACAAGCAACTTATATGCTTTATGAGGCTTGTAGTTATTATAAATTAAAAGGATTAACACTTCTAAATGTACTTGAAAATCTGTATAATGAATTCGGAAGATATAATAATTTAACAGTATCTTATACACTAAGGGGTCAACTTGGTTTAAAGCATAAGAGTATGATAATGGATTATTTTAGAAGTAATATGATTAGTGGTGCTTTAAGAAAAATTGATTATCTTAATGAAACTGGATTAATGAAGGATGATATTGTTAAGTTTGAACTTGATGGTGGGTCAGTTATTATAAGACCAAGCGGAACAGAACCTAAAATCAAAGTGTATTTAGAGTCATTTAGTGATACTTTAAAGATAGACAAACTAGAAGAAAGAATTTCTATAATAATTGAAAATATAAAGGGAGAGAATGATGAATAAGAATAATTTTATTAAGAATCGAGAGAATTTAGTTAAGAAATTAGATAAAGCTTCAATTGTGGCAGTTTTTGCAGGTATAGAGAAACATAAATCTGCAGATGCATTTTATACATTTACGCCTAACAGAAATTTCTACTATTTAACGGGAATTGAAAGAGAAAATATGATTTTATTAATGAATAGTACAAATAATTCAACTTATCTTTTTATTGAGGAGAATACCGAATATAAAGAAAAGTGGTTAGGGGCTAGAATGAGTAAAGAAAAAGCCAGTGAAATATCTGGTATTGAGGAAAAGAATATTTTTTACTTAGAAGCATTTGAAAAACACTTTCAATCATTATTAACTTCTAGAATGAATTTATATCCAAAATATTTATATTTAGATTTGTTAAGGGATAAGGGTAATGAACATCCAGAGACTTTTGAGTTTGCTAGGAAAGTTAAAGATAAATATCCAGAATTAATAATTCAAAATCTTGAATTTCATTTAAACACTTTGAGAATGATTAAGACTAAAGAAGAAATTGATGAAATTAAGAAGGCTGTGGATATCACTAAAGAAGGTATTGAGAGTTTAATGAAGAATTCAAAAGTTGGATTATATGAATACCAATTAGAGTCTTATTATAAGCAGTCAATAATGTATAACAATTCGTCTGAGTCATTTCCAACAATAGCTGCAAGTGGAGGTAATGCTACTGTTTTGCATTATGTAGATAATAATTCTTTATTAAAGGATAATACATTAATATTATTTGATTTAGGGGCGTATAGTAGTCATTATTGTTCTGACATAACTCGTACTTTTCCTGTTAATGGAAAGTTCACCGAGAGACAAAAGGAAATATATGAAGTTGTTTTAAAAGCTAATAAAGAGTCAATTAAACATATTAAACCAGGAATGACATTTGTAGAAATAAACAAATTTGCTAGAGATATTTTAATTGAAGGATGTAAGGGACTTGGATTAATGACAGAGGATAAAGACATCTCGAAATTTTATTATCATGGTCTAGGTCATTATTTAGGTCTAGATGTTCATGATGTTGGTCACTACAAGACTATAGAAGAAGGAATGGTTTTAACTATTGAACCGGGATTATATATTAAAGAAGAAAACATTGGAGTTAGAATCGAAGATGACATTGTGATTACTAAAGATGGATGTATTAATTTAAGTTCAAATATTATTAAAGAAGTCGATGAAATTGAAGAATTTATGAAGAATAATCCTAAAAATCAGTAATTGAATTTTGGTATAAAATTATATTACAAATTTTGGGTGGAGGATTATTATGGATTTAATAACTGAAAGACTTACACTTAGAAGTTTTCAAGAGCACGATTTGGATTTCTTTCTAGGACTTGAGCAAAATGATTTCTATATTAAATATGAAAGAGATACCATTCCAAGTGATGAGGAAATAAAAGAGAAATTCGACGGGATTCTTATAAATTCAGAAAGTGATAAGTATTCAAGATTTTTGATTACCGGATCAGATGGTAAACAAATGGGTACCGTGGTGTTATGGCGAATCAACGAAAAAATAAATGAGTGGGAAATAGGTTGGGGTATCTTGCAAAAATTTACAGGTTTAGGATATGTAACAGAGGCGGCTAGAAGAGTAATTCAGTTTGCTTTCGAAACTCTGAAAATACATAGAGTGGTAGCACTTTGTCACGCTAATAACACACCCTCAGAAAATATTATGAAGAGAATAGGAATGCAAAAAGAAGGAACATTTAGAGATAACCGATTTTTGAACGGAACATGGAGAGATAGTTTGCAGTACTCAATTACTGAGAACGAGTACTATCAAATGAAGACTAAATAGACGTTTTAGGACTTGCGCAAAATATGCGTAAGTCTTTTTAAAAGTAAAACTCATTTCTTATATAAATATCTATTTTAGGAGGTGTTATATGAGATTTTTTTTATTGATGAGCATTCTTTCTACTCATAATAATTTTGAAGAAATTATTTTTATTGATGAGGGTAGATTACTTGAAGAATATAGCGAAGAGGAATATGATGATTACTACGACCATTTAAAAAAACGTTTCTTTGGTTGGAATTCTTATATAGTTGAGGATCAAAAAGATGTATATTTTGTATCAGATACATTATTTAGTTACAGTAATCAATCTAATGAGTCCATAAGTTATAAATATGTTTATGAAACTGGAAAAGACATTAAGGATTCTGTTGCAGTTACGGGTGGTATCTCTACTAATGCAAGTACAAAGGCTAAAGGGTTTAATTTAAAGTTTGATAATAAGTTGCAGTCTAAAATTTCTGTAGAACAGTCCAAGTCTATTACTGAGAAATGGCAACTTGATATTGATGTTCCTCCTTTTACTAAAATGTCACTTAAAATTAGAGGAGAAGGTAAGATCAGTAATGGAGTTTCACACCTTTACATATTTTTCATAAAAGTAAAAGAAGGCGGTTGGGAAGTATTAGATGTAACAAAAGAATATTATTGGTTAGTAGAGGAATACGTATGAAAAAATATATTGTAGGAGGAATAGTTATCTTACTAGTAGCTATTTTGTTCTTGTTAACTAATGATAGAAGTACATCTATTTTTACGTTAAGACATCTTTATTCTCAAGCACTCACGGATGGAGAATTTTTGAGGATTCCACTGCTAGTGAATAATGACTCATTCTATACCGATGAATCCTCTATTGAAAGAATCAATCTTATTGATGATATAAACATTATACCTGTTTCAATAGATTCAATTAGTAAAGATGAATTATCATATTACTATGGAGCAGAAAAGTATAACGTTTATATGTTTGATCTTGTTCCTGAAATTGGTGCAAGAGTAAACCTCTTGGATGCTAGATTAGAAATAATCTACTTAAACGGTGAAGTTAATAGACTAAGTATAGGTGACATAAATATTATTAACTATAGTGAAAACAAAGATTTAGGCATTACTGGATTAACTGGAATTATCAACATTATAGAAGGGTATGAAACGACTGTCGGTTTTGTAATGGGTATTAAAAACCTTACTGATAGTGATATTGAAATAAAAGGGTTTAACATCAATGCTAACCCTGTATTTGTTAATAATAAATTAATTAAGGAAGTTGAAAACTTAGAAATAGATATGTTTACAAGTATGGAAGAACTCATTCCTGAATACCATTATTTGTTGGATCCTACACTTAATACTTCATTTATAATTTCAGCAAACTCAAAGAAAAACTTTATAGTTCCAATAGTATATGAAGAGATAAGGTATCTGAATAGATTTCCAATCATTATTAAATATGACGATAACGAGTTTATATATGATGATTTTCTATTTATGAATCTAGGATATTTTCCTGAATTCCTTCTAGAAACTAAAAGAAAATATGACATGCTTAATTGAAATAAATAATTTAAGTAAATCTTATAAAGATGTTGTCTTGAATAATATAAATATGAAAGTTAGAGATGAAGTATTACTTCTTTATGGAACTAATGGCTCAGGAAAGAGTACGCTTATAAAATGTATTCTTGGGTTAGTCAACTATAATGGTGAGATTCTAATTAATGGAACTATTGGATATATCCCAGAAGTTTTTCAACTACCAGAGTTAGTTAAGGTTGAAAAATTCTTAAAAGACATTGCTTCTTTAACAAATTCAAATTACACACGTCTAGTTAAAAAGTATGGGCTTTCTAATAAAATGGATGATTATATTTATTCGTTATCTAAAGGTATGAAGCAAAAACTTGTTATTATACAAGCATTGATTCATAGTCCTGACATTCTAGTATGTGATGAGCCTATAAACGGATTAGATAAGGAAATGCAAGATATTTTTTGTATGATGCTTAAGGAACAAAAAAAACTTGGAAAAGCTATAATTATTGCTAGCCATTATGAGAAATTATATACTGAATTTTTAGATAGGGTAATATATCTTGATAAAACTAATTAAACTACATAGCAATTACTTGCTTAATAAAAGAGTTTTATTTGTAATATTACTACTTACAACTATATTCTTAATATGTTTATTCTTCTCTAGTGGTATCTCAACAAGTAAATTTGAAAAACAGATGTATTTGTATGAATATAAGTATGATTATAAAAATAGTGGTTTTATAATGATAAAGTTTACTCAAATTATACTTTCTATTCTACTCTTCAGTTACTGCTTTGACAAAAATCAGGATCAATACATTCCATTTATCCTAACAAGAGGAATTAGTAAAGAGAAGTATTTCATCTCTAAAGTTCTAACAGCATGGATTGTGATAAGCATATATTGGAGTTTACTTATAATCTTATTTTATATTTTCGGTAATATTTGTTTAAGTATTAAAACTATGAACATTTCTAGGTTATTACTCATATACTTACTGAGTATGTTATATGGAATGTATTCACTAATATTTGTGTTATTGATTAATACATCAATGATAAGCGTATTAATGATTTTATCATTTTGGATAAGCGAAGTATTAGTTGGTTCATCTGAAATTTTAGATATAATATTACCAAGTATTCAAAATGGTGAGTTCAAATATGGATGTGAGTATGTTATAATATTGATAACTTTAATATTTCTACTTAATACATATATTTATACTTCGAGGCAATTAGTATAAAATTGTGTTGACTTTTTATATGTGTTTTGGTAGACTTATAAAGTAATGTGGAAAGTAGAGGTACCCACTTCTCACCTGATTGCATCATGCAATAGGTCAATGTCACTCTTTATAGAGAATGTTGGTGGGTGCTTAGTGCGCCCTTTTTATATCTATTTGGAGGTGTGATTATTAATAATCAAAATCAACACAGAAGTAAGAGTAATGACTTACCTTACAACGATACTATTAGAGCTAGAGAGGTATTAGTTATTTCTGATACCGGGGAACAATTAGGTGTGATGAATATCAATAAAGCATTAGAAACTGCTTATGATAAAGATCTTGACTTAGTTTGTGTTGCTCCTCAAGGAAGGCCACCAGTATGCAAAATAATGGATTACAAGAAGTATAAGTTTGAACAGCAAAAGAAGCAGAAGATGGCTAAAAAGAATCAAACAGCTAATCAATTAAAAGAAATTAGACTTAGTCCTACGATTGATATTGGTGATTTTAATACTAAGTTAAAAAGAGGAGTTAAGTTCTTAGAGGCTGGAGATAAGCTCAAGTTATCGATTAGATTCCGTGGACGAATGATAACTCACAAAAACTTAGGTAGAGAAGTCTTAGAGCGATATGCTAAAGAAGTCAAAGAAATAGCTAGTGTAACGCAAAGACCAAAAATGGATGGTAGAAACATGTTTATGGTTTTAGAACCAAATAAGAAATAAGGAGAATACTATGGGAAAAATGAAAACACATAGTGGAACTGCTAAGCGTGTTAAAATTACTGGTACTGGAAAAGTAAGAAGACAGCAAGCTGGTATGAGTCACTTAATGCCAAACAAGACGGCAAAACAAAAAAGACATTTAAGAAAGAGTAACGAAATATCTAAAGGTGATTTGAAAAGAATTAAGCATCAAATTTCAAATTTACTTAAATAGATAGGGAGGCAAGAAAATGGCACGAGTAAAAGGTGGATACGTCGCTAAAAATAGACGTAGAAAAGTATTAAAGTTAGCTAAGGGATACTTTGGTTCAAAAAGAACGTTATATAAAACTGCTCATGAGCAAGTAATGAAATCACTTACATATGCTTATAGAGATAGAAAACAAAGAAAAAGAAATTTCCGTAAATTATGGATTACTAGAATTAATGCTGCAGCTAGATTAAATGGGATGAGTTATTCTAGATTTATGAATGGACTTAAATTAGCTGGTGTTGAAGTCAATAGAAAAATGTTAGCTGAAATTGCAGTTTACGATATGGATGCATTTACTAATTTAGTTAAATTGTCACAAGAAGGATTAGCAAGTAATGTTAAACCTGAAAAGACAGAAACAAAAGTAGCTCCTAAGGAAACTGCTAAAAAAGCAGCTCCTAAAAAAGAAACTGCTAAAAAAGCAGCCCCTAAAAAGGAAACTGCTAAAAAAGCAGCTCCTAAAAAAGAAACTGCTAAGAAAACAGAAGTAAAAGTTAAAGAAGAGACTGTGAAAACAGAGAAAAAAGCTCCTGTTCAAAAAGAAGAAGTTTCAACAAAAGAAAATGTTGATTATTCTACTAAGACTGTTGCTGAACTAAAAGCTATTGCAAAAGAGAAAAACATTAAAGGTTACTCAAAACTTAAAAAAGCTGAGTTAATAGAAGCTTTAAAATAAGATGCAGTTGCATCTTTTTTTTTTACCTAATTCTAGTTTTGAACTACAATATGAGGATATGGAATTTCGATATTATTTTTCTGTAATACGACTTTTATATCATTCCTTAAATCTCTTTCAAATTGAAAGTGTGCATATGGTTTACAAGTCGAGATTACTCTACATATTATTTCTGATTCTTCGAAAGATACTACACCAACGTAAATTGGTTTATCTAATAGATCTATATTTTGGTATACGTTTTCTTGAAAATGATTACTTAGAATTTTTTCCAGTTTATCTAAATCTGATTCATATGACACTTTAAAATCCACAACAGCAATAGTGTTAAATCTTGAATGATTGACTATAGTGTTTATATCACCATTATTAATAATTTTTAGTGCCCCACGCCAACCTTTAATCGCGGTAGTTCTTAGTCCTATATCAATCACTTCGCCAGTGAATCCATCGATTTCAACAATCTCACCTACGCTGAAGCTTTCTTCAAATAATATGAAAAGTCCATTTAGAAAGTCGGCTACAAGTTTTTGTGAACCAAGCCCAACTGCTAGTCCTAATATACCTGCACTTGCTAATATTGGTGCTATATCAACATTTAATGTATTAAGAATTAGCATTGCTGTTATGAACCAAATAGTATATTTTCCTACACTTAATACAACTTTTCCAATCGTAGTCTTTCGTTTCTCCGCAGTATTAAGCTTTAATAATCTAGTAATTAATCTTTTATATAATTTTATTATGATCATTGATAGTACTAGTATTAATAGAATCTTAATAGAAGATATTAAAACTTGATTTATTTTTTGTTTAGTAAAATATTCATTTATGAATTTCGATAAATTGTCTATCAATAATATATTTATAGTCATAATGCTCCTCCTATTTGCGACTTGATTTTTATTATATACTGACTTTCTTTAATATTAGTATAAAATATATGTTAAGTTTAAAACTAATAGTACCAAGGTTTTAGGGAGGTACTATGAAACTAATATCTATTTTGACTATTATAGTTATGTTTTTTATTGGTGTATATTCTGTTAGTATTATTTATACAGAAATTAGTGTTGCAGCTGTAGAAGTTTCAACTATGAACATCAAAAATTTAATATATACAATGAATTTAGATACTATTATTGATGTGAATTCTATTAATAATAGTTTTACGCTATTCGATTTTGGTATATATGACTACAGTAAATTCTTAACTATATTTATATTATGTTTCGTTATGGGTAATTTAATTTATATTTCTTTATCTAAATACGGAAGAAAACCACTTTTAATAAGCTTGATTATAGGATTTAGTTACATCTTTACAATACAATATGCAATATCATTTATTATTATGGATTTTAATTGGGTTGTTACATTATCTTACTTTATAAGTTGCTTATTTGGAGTTATGATGTCGAATTTATTCAGATTTATATTCACTGGTATACATAAAAGAATTTACCAGTAATTTCATTTTATTTATGAAATTAAGTATGTTATAATGTACTTGCCTGGAGGGTTTGTGTATTCATGAAGAAGCCGAACAACATCCAATAGGGAGTCGAGGTATTGTTGGTGTGAAGACCTTTAAGTAGGGATCCTAAAAATAATACAAGAGACACCCACTTTAAACCTATAGGTTTAAAATTGATTGCGGCTCTTCGGGTGTAAATATTAAATATTTATACTTTTTAAAAAAAGATGAAATTTTGCATCTTTTTTTATTTATATTTTATGATTCTGGTATATAATGTAAATAAGAAAAATTTAAGAAATAGAAAGAACTGAAGAGAATGAATATAGAAAAATTAATGATGGAAATTAAGGAAGAAATTAAAAGCTCAGTAATGAGCCTAGGTTATGCTGATGATTCTTTTGATGTTATCCTAGAACAACCAAAAGACAAAGCAAATGGTGATTATTCAACTAACACTGCTATGCGTCTATCAAAGATTGCTAAAAAGAACCCAAGAGTAATTGCCGAAGAAATAAAAGAAAGAATTAATTTGAAAAATTCTAGCATAGAAAGACTAGAAATTGCTGGACCAGGGTTTTTAAATATTTACTTAAATCGTGATGGATTCTTTTCATTAATTAATAGAATTATTGATGAAGGAAGCGATTTTGGTAAAAGTAATGTAGGTGAAGGTACTAAGATATTATTAGAATATGTTTCTGCTAATCCTACTGGATATTTACATATTGGTCATGCAAGAGGTGGGGCATATGGTGCTTCTTTAGCTAACATTATGAAGAAAGCTGGTTTTATTGTACATAGAGAATTTTATGTAAATGATGCTGGGAATCAAATTAACAATTTAGGATTAAGTATTAAATCTAGATACTTACAAGAGTTAGGCATTGATTCAAAAATGCCTGAAGATGGATATTTTGGTCCAGAAATCATAAAAATAGCTCAAGAGATTAAAAGCACTCATGGTGATGGGCTTAAGGAAGATTTTGATTTCTTTAAAGAATATGGATTGACTTACTTACTTGAAAGATTAAAAGAACATTTAATCAAATATAGAATTGAGTTTGATGAATGGTTTAGAGAAAGAACTGTATATGAAGGTGATCTAAAAGAAACTATTAAACTAATAGTTGAAAATGGTTATACTTATGAATTAGACGGAGCTACATGGTTTAGAACTAGTGAATTCTTTGATGAAAAAGACCGTGTTATGGTTAAGTCTGACGGTACATATACATATATTGTCCCTGATATTGCTTATCATAAGAATAAATTCGAAAGAGGTTATGATATCTTAATTAACGTTCTTGGTGCTGATCATCACGGTTACATGCCAAGACTGAAAAGTTCTATGGAGATGATTGGTAAAGATTCTAACAAGATAGAATTTGAAATTTTGCAGATGGTTAGAATTTATCAAGATGGACAAGAAGTCAAGATGAGTAAAAGAAGTGGTAAGGCAATTGGGTTGATGGACTTAATTGAGGAAGTAGGCGTAGATCCAATAAGATACTTCTTTGCGGCTAGAGCTTTATCAAGCCCTATGGATTTAGATTTAGATCTTGCTTTGAGAAAGTCAAATGAGAATCCTGTCTACTATGCTCAGTACGCACACGCAAGAATCTCAAGTGTATTAAGGTTGGCTAAGGAGCAAAATGTAGATATTACCCCAGTTAATAATTATGAATTCTTAAACGAGAGTGCAGAAGGATTACTTAAATTGTTAAGTAATTATACTAGAGTGATTTCAGAGTGTGCTCTTAAAAGAATTCCTCATAAATTAACAAATTACATTCAAGACCTTGCTAGTGAGTTTCATAGTTATTATAATATTGAGAAATTTATAACTGATAACTCAACTGAAACAAATGAAAAACTTAGATTAATAAAAGCGGTTAAAATAGTACTAAAGGACGCTTTGGAATTAATAGGTGTTAGTGCACCAGAAAAAATGTAAGGAGAAAATTAATGGCAAACAACGAGTTTTTAAAAGTACTTTCAGAATTAAATGGTGTTCCTGGAAACGAAACACAAGTTAAAAATTTTATGAAGGCCGAATTGACTGATATTGTTGATGAAATTTCTTATGATAACATTGGTTCAATTATTGGTAAAAAAGTTGGTAACCCTGACGGACCTAGAGTTATGGTTGCTGGTCACATGGATGAAGTAGGGTTTATGGTTACTAAAATTGATAAAGATGGTTATATAAAAATTCATCCATTAGGTGGATGGTGGGGCCAAGTTGTACTTGCTCAACAAGTAACGATTACTACTACTGAAGGTAGTGAAATACATGGTGTAATTGGTTCTAAACCGCCTCATATTTTAACTCCAGAAGAAAGAAAAAAACCCACAGAAATTAAGAATGTTTTTGTTGATATTGGTGTCAAAGACAAAGCTGCGGCTGAAGAGCTAGGAATATTAACTGGAGACATGGTTACTCCATATATTGAATTTAGAGAAATGGCTAACCCGGATTATCTTTTAGGTAAAGCATGGGATGACCGTATTGGGTGTGCAATAGCAATAGAAGTAGCTAAAAATTTAAAGAATGAAAAGCATGATAATATTTATTATGCAGTAGGAACTGTACAAGAGGAAGTAGGAACACGTGGAGCTGGTACAACTGCGAATTTCGTTGATCCTGATATTGGTATTGCTTTAGATGTAACAATCGCAACAGATATCCCAGGTGGAGACGGATTATGTAAATTTGGAGAAGGTCCTCAGATTCTTGTTTACGATGGTGCTTTAGTAGGTCATCGTGGATTAAGAAAACATTTATTAGAGGTTGCTGAGAAACATGAAATTCCTGTACAAGTAGGATATTTAGCAAGAGGTGGAACTGATGCAGGAAAGATGAGTCTTGCTCATAGTGGTGCTCCTGCAGTAAGTATATGTTTACCAGCAAGATACATTCATTCACACACTTCTATGATTCATAGGAAAGATTATGAAGCAACTATTAAATTAGTTACAGAACTAGTTAAATCTTTAGATAGAGAAACTGTAAACAAAATAACATATTAAAATAAAAACAGGGCTTACCTTAAGTCCTGTTTTTATTTAAAGTATGTGTGAAAGGGAGAGGAGAAGTATGATAGAAGAATAGGGGGATTCTTCTTACTTCGCAACACTATGGTTGCATTCATAGTATGGATAAATATGTATTTTTTATTCAAAAAATGTTAAAATAATTTATGAAATTATAAATTCGATATTTTAAGACAAAAAAGTTTAAAGGGTGATTACTATGAGAGTTATAGCTGGTGAATTTAAAAGAAGAAATCTTCATACCTTAAAAGGAATGAATACTCGGCCTACTACTGCTAGGAATAAAGAGAATATATTCAATGTTATTGGACCATATTTTAATGGTGGAACAAGTTTAGATATGTTTGGAGGTAGTGGTAGTTTAACTATTGAATCTTTATCAAGAGGTATTGAGAAAGCAATTATAATAGACAATAGTAAAGAGGCTATCTCTGTTATTAAGAAGAATATAGAAATGCTAGATATAGAAGATAGAGTTAAATTATATAAAGACGATTATATGAATGGTTTGAAAGCTCTTGCTGATAAGAAAATGTCGTTTGATCTTATCTTGATTGATCCACCGTTTAGAATGCTCGTTATAGATGAAATAATTGATTTCATAGACAAGAATAAGATGCTGAATAAAGACGGTATAATAGTTGCTGAGTTCTATAAAGATAATATTTTTGAGCAAGAGTTTGAAGAAATTTATTGTTATAGATTTTTGGATTATGGAACGAGTCATATTAAACTATATACAAGAGGTGAAAGATAATGAAAGTTGGTATTTATCCAGGTAGTTTCGACCCTGTTACTTTTGGTCATCTAGACATAATTAAAAGAGCAACTAAAATTTTTGATAAGATTATTATTATTGTAGCCAATAATCCTATGAAAAATACCTTATTTTCAATTGATGAGCGTATTGAGCTTGTTAAAGAAGTGCTGAAAGATTATCCTATGATTGAAGTTGAGACTTTCTCAGGTTTGACTGTTGATTGTGCAAAGAAATTTAGTGCAGATGCTATTATTAGAGGATTAAGAATGGTTACAGATTTTGAGTTCGAATTCCAAATGAATTTAGCAAATAAAGTTATGAATGTGGATGTTGAAACAGTTTTTCTAATGACCAAAGTCGAAAATTCTTATATTTCATCTAGTTTAGTTAAGGAGATTCATCAACTAGAAGGTGATATATCAAAATTTGTACCTGAATGTGTTAAAAAAGCGTTGGATGAAAAATCACTCAGATGAGTTTTTTCTTATTAAAAGTAAAACTAAGAATAGATATATCAAAGAATAGTAATTTTTAGTAACAGTAACAGCTTCTATGTAGAAGAAATTAAATATAAGTAATGTGATAAAGAAACTTAATATACCTTGCACAAAACGAGCAATTAAATATTTCATATAGCTTAATTTTTCATATATTAACGAATAAACTTGTAAATGTATTGCAATACCCGCAAAACCGAGAGTGAAGGATGCTAAACCGACTAATAGTTTTAAATCCTCATCTGAGTCTGCAATGTATTGAATACCTGAAACGAATTCAAACATTCCGTTAATTATCAAGTAAATTATAGTAGTTTTGTTTTGAATGAATTCGGTTAGAACCAATTTTATTACATTTATAAATACTATGAAACCTGCAATATTTAAAACTACTTGAATGTTTTTTGATATAGATTCAACTATGTTAGTGGACTTAATATCATCACTATTTGAAGTGAACTTTTCTTTAGGTCGATTAAATAAAGCTATAATAAAATTTGATGAGTAATGACTTATCAACAGTATTAAACCTACCGTATAGTTCTTAAAAAATGCTATTCCAAATACATTATATATAAATATAGGATTAGCAAATGATGTAAATGATAAAATATAGTTTGCTTCTGCTATTGAAATCTCATCTTTTTCGATGAGATTTTTTAATATTCTAGCTGAAGAGGGGTTTCCAGCAAAGATTGATAATATTATTATAACACTAGATCTTTTGCTAATATTAAAGAGAAAAGAGAATAAAGGAGATAAGAAACTTCCTATTTTATTAGTCAAATCATTTTGAATAATTAGATCAGTTACTATGAAGACTGGAAATAAAATTGGTAAGACGTAATTAACCCAAAGGATTAATGATGAAGTAACATTTTCTTTGATTTCACTAGGTGAAATTATTATTAAATAAAATAGAAAACAAAACAAAAGATATTTTAAATATTTCATCTTCATCATCCTCATAATTAATAATATGAGATTATAAGGTAAAATATAATTTTAAAATGTTTGACAAACCTAACAAAGTTCTATAAAATATGTCTAGATGATGAAAAGGGAGAAGAACAAAATGTTGTTGAGTGATTTGGAAATAGGGGAAAGTGCAGTTATAAGTGATATGAGTAAGATTGATAAATCTTTTAGAAATAGATTGATGGACATTGGAATTTATAGGGGTGCAAGAGTTCTTTTAGTAAATAAAATGAGTTTTGGTAAAATGCTTGTAGTTGAAGTTGATGACGTAGAAATTTGCATAAGAAGAACAGATGCTGAAAGGATTGAAGTAAGATGAGGTTTTTATTAACGGGGAATCCCAATGTCGGAAAGTCGACATTTTTCAATGTAATGACAAAGTCAAATGTAAAGGTTGCAAATTATACTGGAATTACAGTAGAAAGAAATACTAAGAGTATAAAAGGGAATGGGAGATTATTTTTAGTAGATTTACCTGGTACTTACAGTGTGTTACCGAATTCAGAAGATGAAGGTGTAGTTACTCATGCTTTATGTCATGACCATTACAATGGAATAGTAAACATAGTAGATTCAACACATTTAAAAAGAAATCTACATTTTTCAATTCAGCTTCTAGAGTTAGGTGTACCAACTATAATAATTGCAAATATGATTGATGAACTCAAACGTAGTGGATTTAAATTAGATGAAAAAAAGTTAGGAGAATTACTTAATGTTGAAGTGGTCTCTATGACTGCACTAAAAACAACCGATAAGGACTTAGATAGTATATCTAGTATTTTAAATAGAATGCCTCCTAAAAAGGCCTTAGAAATTAATTATGGAGATGTAATAGAAAATGCAATTGAATCAATCAAATCATTGTTAAGATATGAGACATTACATGTAAAAAAGAGATGGTTAGCGATTCAAATTTTAGAAGGAAATGATAAAATATTAGACTATATTAACTTAGTTAAAAAGAAAGAAATAATGTCTATTGTTTCTGAGACTGAGAAAACTTTGATTAATAATAATACAGCATTATCATTAAAAGGTGCAATCTACTATATAAGAAAAGAATTTATTTCAAACACCTTAGACCAATGTTTGGTTCAAGTAGATGAAAAAAACCATCTTAAAAATACGAATAAGCTGTTGGATAAATACTTAACTCATCCGATTTTCGGAACAATGATTTTTTTCTTAGTTATGATTTTGATTTATCATATAAGCTTTGGAAGTGGACTCCTTGGATTAGGAAATTATCTGACCGGAATATTTGAGGTAATATATGATAAATTTTTAGAATTATCTAGAATAGGCTTAGATGCAATTGGGTTTAAAGAAAGTGAATTTCTCAACCAATTATTAGTTGATGGAGCATTAACGGGTGTTGGTGGTGTTTTAGTATTTTTACCACAAATAGTAGTACTATTTATTTTACTTTCACTAGTCGAAGGGACTGGATATATGTCCCGTGTAGCGATAAGTATGGATGGAATGCTAGCTAAGTTTGGAATGAATGGTAAAAGTATAGTACCAATAGTAACAGGATTTGGTTGTACAGTACCTGCAATAATGGCAACAAGAACTATAAGTAACAGAAAAGAAAGAATATTAACTATACTTACATTACCTTTTATTTCTTGTGCTGCAAGATTACCGGTTTATGGTTTCTTCGTATCGATATTCTTTGAAAAACATCAAGCATTAGTAATATTCTTTATTTACATATTAGGTGTAGTGATTGCATTATTAAGTGGTAAAATATTTTCTTTAAGTATTTTTAGTGATGTAAAAACTAATTTTGCAATTGAATTACCACCTTATAGATTACCTCATTGGAAAAATATAATCTCACAAGCTTTAGATAAAGCAAAAGGGTTTATTAAAAAGGCAGGGACTTATATCCTTGTAGGTTCGATTGCGATATGGTTTTTAATGGCTGTTGGTCCTGACGGTGTTACGGATATACCGGATCAAAGTTACTTAGCATATATTTCGCAATTCTTCAGTCCAATATTTATTCCATTAGGATTTGGGACTTGGCAAGCAACTAGTGCTGTCTTCACAGGGGTATTAGCTAAAGAAGCAGTTGTATCATCATTAGCAGTGATATATGGCGCTAAAGACGTTATAAGTGCAACATTTAATAGTGTTACAGCGTTAACCTTTATTGTATTCATTTCATTATATACCCCTTGTATTGCTACAATTGGTACAATTCGTGCTGAAACAAATTCTAGAAAATGGACAATATTTAGCATAATGTATCCATTAGTAGTTGCATATTTAGTAGCGTTATTAGTTAAAAGTTTTATATTATTATTTTAAAGGGCTTGTCCCTTTTTTCTTTAAGGGGAATATTACCCCACTGGTATTTTTATTTTTTGACCGACTTCTAGAGCTGGAGAAGTTAAGTTGTTTGCATTCAATAATTCCTGTACAGATATTCCAAACTTTTGAGCTATTAGAAAAGCACTATCATTTGGTTTTACTGTGTATATTTCAAAATCAACTGGCGCAATATAAGGAACCATAATTCTTTGACCTTCGACCAACATGTCATTCTGTAAATCATTAATTTTACGTAAATTCTCAACTGTAGTATTAGTCTTATTAGCTATACTAAATAATGACTCATTTGGTCTTACTATATAAGTAATGTACTTAGGTTCTTTATAAGGCTTACCTAAATATTCTGCAGTACCTTTTACAATAGCTTCTGCATAATTAGGCCAGTTATAATTTAATTTACTTTTGTCTACGCTGTTGTCGGCAAATCCATACTCTACAATTACAGACTGTATTGGCCTTGTATCTCTATGGATATAATAAAAATCATTACCTAATCTATTTTTTCTTGTATAAATTGCACGGGTATCTTGACCAGCTTTAAATAACTCATCACTTAACGTATTGGAAAGTTTATCATTATCATGAACACTATATATAAACTCTGCCCCTTTACCTCCGCCTGAGTTTATGTGATTACTTAATGTGATTACATCAGCACTTTGGCCGAAAGCATTATTAACTACATTAGCTCGGTCTCTAGGTTTTAGAGTTTTATCGGTATATCTACTCATTTTAACAGGAATTCCAAGTTGATTAAATCTATCGAATTGATATTTGGAAATATCTAAGTTTAAATTTTTTTCTTTCCATAATTCATTTGTACCACCACCTGGGTCACTACCTCCATGACCAGGATCAATTACTATCATTTATTTCCTCCTAAATTAATAAATTTCTAATTTAGTATATGAAGTATTAATTTGAATGTTTAACACAAAATAGTGTTAGAGGTGGATTATGGAAAATATATTAATAGTAGACGACACTAAAACTAACGCATTGTTGTTAGAATTCATGTTAAGCGATTTTAATGTAAAAAGTGTATATGACTCAAAAAAAGCTTTAAAAAGTATAAATGATAACAAGCCAGATATACTCTTACTAGATATAGTAATGCCTGGATATTCAGGGTACGATTTGCTGAAAGAAATAAAAAACGACTCTAATTTAAATGATATAAGAGTCATTGTTGTATCGGGATTAGATAACGTTGATGCAAAAGTAAAAGCATTTGAGTTGGGCGCTGATGAATACTTTCAAAAACCCGTTAATTCTAAAAGACTTTTGAAAGTTATTAGAAACTATGATAAGTTAGTACATTAAAGAAGTGATTTAGAAAATCACTTTTAACATGCTATATTTTACCATTATATTGTAGTATATCTCGGTAAAGTGAACACTTCTTAGAATATTTGCAATCTTTATCTAAATTCTTGCAGCAGCATTTACAATTATATTTATTATCAAACTTAACACTATCTATATCTATAAATTCATTTAGATTTGAATCTTTCAATTTGATATTCATTATCCATTCAGGATGATAATATCTTTTTTTAAGTCTTCTTAAAAGCTTTCTTTTTTTGTTTCGGTTTTTCTCAGATGATTTTATCCAACTTTTCTTTTTCTCATATTCTTTGATATTTATTAAGTCACTTCTATTTTTAACTATTAAATCGAAGAGATACTTACATGTTAAAAAAGCTCCAGTGCTATTCAACACGATACACGAAGAGTACCCACCCTTAACATCGCCATTATAGTATCTAACTGAAACTATTATATTTAGTGTATGTATGTTATTTTGTGCAATCGAGATAACCACTTATAGTCCCCCTTACTTGCAATTGACAACTATTTCTCGTGATTATAAATTAACACAGTAATTACTCGAAACCTGTTGTATGTTGTCGAAAAAATGATATTTGTTATATAAAATGCTGAATTTTGAAAAAAATAGTCAATAAAACATAATATAAACAAATTGCAACAAAAATTTAAAGTTTATTTTATTGATAAAAAAATAGTAATATAGCTTTTGTAATTGTATGAAGTTAAAGTACCATTGTAAAAAAGAATTATCTATAATAGACAACTAAAATAATCACAAAATAAGTCAAGTAAGCTTGACAACTAAGACAAGGTATAGTAACATAATAGTGTAAAGCTTGTTTTACATGGAGGATAATATGAAAAATCATGTTAGAAGGTTGAGAGAAGAACTATCCCTCTCTCAAAGTGAGTTAGGTAAACGTGTTGGCGTTAGTAGACAAACAATTAATTCTTTAGAAAATGGAAGATATAATCCATCCATATTACTTGCTTTTAAATTATCAAATGTATTTAAGTCATCAATTGAAAAAATTTTTATTTATGAGGAGGTAGAAAATGGAGAAGAGTAAGTTAATAAGTGTTTTTAAAAGTATGAATTTTATTGCCGGATTCGGTGTAACTGCACTCGGCTTAACAGTATTTTTATTTGGTCCATCATATATCATTAAGTATATGGGAATTGGAATGGCTATTGGAGTTTGGGGAGGAATACTATTAAATCATTATTATCAAATCCCAAAATTATATAAGAATAAAGATGAAAGAGAATTGACATTAATGATTATTGCTATAAGTGCTAGCACAAGCTTTATGGCTGTAGTATTTATGATTCTATTTATGTTTACTTCAATAGGGAACTTAATTATTTCGATTCAAGAATACTGGGTTATTTTCCTTTCTGTTATAGCAATTACTTTTGCAATTAGATACTTCGGTTATAAGATGTTAGATTCACTTTTATAACATGAAGTAAAAAATACATACAAAAAAAAAGAACAAAGACAATGTAATGCACCCCAAAATCTGGAAACGGATCAGGGGTGTTTTTAAATGGCAAAACATAATCTTTTGTTCCAATTTTTTCACCTTAATAGCATGTGACTCACTATGAAAGATTATAGGAAATAATTGGTTAAATTCCTAATAATTAATCATGAACAAAATGAACAAAATTATTTTTACTAATTAAATATTGTTGTTGCTATTAACTAATATATAATGTTGAGGTAATAGAAATAATAGGAGGAAAAGAAATGAAAAAGAATTTAGTCTTCGCATTAGTTATGGTTATAACACTTTTACTTTCTGCATGTAGTGCAACTGAGGTTGAAAAGCCGATTGTGAACGATGATACGTTTGTTGCTGGTACATATACTGGAGAAGGAAATGGATTATCAAATAGTATAGGCGTTGAGGTTACGGTGTCAACTGAAAAGATTGAATCAATAGTATTTACTGAATTTAATGAATCGGATTTTACCGTTGATTTAGCGGACCAATTGATTGAAACTATAATAGAAAACAATGTAGCACAAGCAGATACAATTGCTGGAGCAACATTTACATCAAGAGGAACATTAGAAGCTGTAAGAGACGCTTTGTCAAAGGCTTATGTTGATGGGAAGGAACCAGATTATACAAAAATTGATGTAGATAATGGAGAAAAAACCGATCTTAAAAACATAAGTACTGACGTTGTTGTTATTGGAGCTGGTGGAGCTGGAATGTCAAGTGCACTAGTTGCTAAAAATAACGGAGCTGAAGTTATTATTGTAGAAAAGATGCCAATTGTTGGTGGAAATACAAAATTTGCAACTGGTGGTTTAAATGCTGCTGAAACAAGCATTCAAAAAGCTTTAGGTATCGAAGATAGTGTAGAGCTTTATTATGAAGACACAATGAAAGGTGGAGGAAATTTAAATAATCCTTCATTAGTAGAACTGCTAGCTCAAAAAACTAAAGAAACTGTAGATTGGTTAATTGGTTTAGGTGCTGACCTTTCTGATGTTGGTAGATTAGGTGGTGCTAGCGCTAATAGAGCACATAGACCTACCGGTGGAGCTGCTGTTGGTGGTGAAATTACTGATGTGTTATATGAAAATGTTCAAGAAGCTGGAATTGAAGTAATATTAGAAACTAAAGTAATTGGAATTTTATCTAATAATGATGAAGTAACTGGCGTTAGAGTTTCAACTAAAGATGGTGAATATGATATTAACGCTAAAGCTGTAATCATTGCTACTGGAGGTTTTGGTGCTAATAACGAATTAGTAGCATCATTTGTTCCTGCGTTTGAGGGTTATGGTACTACAAACCATCAAGGTGCTATTGGTGATGTCATTGATTTCGCAAAAGATTTAAATGTTTCCTTCATAGATATGGAGTTCATTCAAACTCACCCTACTGTAATTCCTGTAAAGAACTATATGATTACTGAAGCAGTTAGAGGTAATGGTGCTATCTTAGTAAATAGAAGTGCTGAACGATTTGTAGATGAATTACAAACAAGAAAAGTTGTGTCAGATGCAGAATTAGCTCAAGAAGGACAAACAGCATTCTTAGTATTTGATCAAGGTGTTAGAGAAAGTTTATCAGCAATTGAAAAATATTATAACAAAGGATTTTTACTTGAATCAGACACTATTGAAGGCTTAGCTGAACAAATGGGTGTTCCTGCAGAACAGTTGAAAGCAACTATAGATACTTATAACAGTTATGTTGCTAATGAAAATGATCCTGAATTTGGAAGAACAAACTTTGCACGTCCTATTGAAAATGGTCCTTATTATTCAGTAGAAGTTGGACCAGCAGTTCATCATACTATGGGTGGAGTTGAAATAGACGTAGAAACTCAAGTTTATAACGAAGCTGGTGAAGTTATTAAGGGATTATACGCTGCTGGAGAAGTTACTGGTGGTGTTCATGGTAATAACAGATTAGGTGGAAACTCATTATCTGATATTACAACATATGGTAGAATCGCTGGAGAAAATGCAGCATATTATTCTAAATCAGAATAAATAATAAAAACCCATAAAGGTTTTGGTGCCTTTAATGGGTTTTTTTATTCTTTCAAAAAATGTATAACGATATTCTAGTTATGAAAATATATAAGTGTAAAGAAGATGATAAAATGAATGTTATTATAATCGAAGAAGATCCGATGGTTCGAGAAGTAATTCTCGAATATATAAAAGAGGTTAACTCAGTAAGTAAAGTCTATACATCGAATGATATTGATATCTCTAAAGAAAAGTTATTAAGTGGAATGTATCAATTACTAATATTAGATATTAAATCCTACAATAATATAGGAATCAGTATTTTAAGAGAAATTAGAGATAAAATTATTGATATTGAAGTTCTAGTTATTAGTTCTGAAAGTAATATTAATGTAATTAAGAATATAAATAGATACGGAATAGCAGATTATATATTAAAACCTTTTTCAAGGTCTAGACTAAAAAAATCTATTAAACGTATTAATTGTCAAATAGAAGTTCTAAAGACCTATAAATATATTAATCAAGATGATATCGATAGAATTTACGGAAAAAAATACAATTGTGACAATGAAAATACTCGAGGAATTAATACAGAAACTTATGCTAAAATCTTTCAAGTAGTAAAAAAACAAACAAGTCCTTTTACTACAAAGCATATTACAAATAACATCAGTCTTTCAAGAATAACTGTTAGAAGATATTTAGAATATATGAAAGACAAAGATGTTTTAGTTTTGGATCAACAATATGGAAAAGTTGGAAGACCAATTAGATATTATAGATTGAAAGAAAGTAAATTATAGTATTATGAAATATAGAACAAAATTAATAATAGTAATAATAATAATATTTTTACTATCTTTTGGGTTTACATCTATTTTGACTACTAAAAGAGTGAATTTTATAATAGAGCAATCTACGGATACAAATATATCGAACGTAGCAAAAAGTGTAGCTAATGATAAAACTATTCAAACATGGCTATCAAAAAGAGATGATAGAATAGCCGATTATATTGAAACTCTTCATTATAAAATCGAAGATATAGAGTATGTGGTTGTGATAGATATGGATTCAATAAGATATTCACACCCTAATGAGGATAAGATCGGTTTAAAATTTCAAGGTGGAGATGAGTATAAAGTTTTAAACGGTGAATCTTATATTTCGTATGGATATGGGACTTTAGGTTACAGTAAAAGAGCATTTGAGCCTATATATTATAATGGTTTGCAAGTAGGCGCAGTTTCAGTTGGGAACTTGGTTAATACGGTATCTAATTATCAAAACCAGCAGCTAGTGCTTTTCTTATCTATTTTTACGATTGGATTAGGCATTTCATCAGTTGGATTTTGGTTTTTATCTAGAAATATTCGTAGTAGTTTGATGGGATTTACTCCTGAAGAAATCACCTCGCATTATTTAGAGAATGAGATGGTTTTAAACGAACTAAATGACGGTATTCTAGTTATTAAAAGGAACTTAAAAATCGCTTATTATAACAAGAAAGCTGAAGAACTTTTAGATCTTAATAACTCAATAGGGATGAATATAGATGTAATTTTACCTAAACACAATTTATCTAGAGTCCTTGAAGAAGGTAAAGAAATTAATAACCGAGTAGAGACTTTGATAAACAATCAATCAGTAATTACAAGTAGGTTTCCGTTGTATAGAGATGACAATAAGATTGTTGGAGCAATCATTATCTTTAAATCTCAACATGAGATTCACGAGTTGTTAGATGAAATTAGTGGTTACCGTGAAGTTTCTAAGAGCTTAAGAGCTCAAAAACATGAATTTAAGAATCAATTACATGTTATATTAGGATTAATAAAATTAAAAGAATACAAATTAGCGGAAGAATATATCTCTAATAATGAATTACAATTAAATTCCATTACAGATAAGTTTGATAAGATCTTAAAGGATGAAAAAATATCAGCACTCTTAGTAGGGAAAGTAATAGAGAGTTCTGAATATAATACAGATATTATCTTAAGCAAGGATTCTTATTTAACTGAAATGCATTTACCCATTAGTTCAGATGACCTAATTATTGTGTTAGGAAATCTTATTGAAAATGCATTTGATGCAATTAATAGTTCAAACAAAACCGAAAACAGAATAGATTTAGCAATAATAGAAGATGAACTTAATGTCAAAGTATCTATTAAAGATACTGGTGATGGTATATGTGACAGTGTTATTGATAATATGTTTGAGGCAGGAGTTACTACTAAAGACCCTGATAGGGGCATTGGACTTAGTTTGGTTAATCATGTAGTAAATAAGTATAATGGAATTAAGTCAGTTCAAACGAATGAAAAAGGTACTAGAATAGAAATAATACTAAAGAAGGTAAAGGAAAATGAAGAAGGTTTTAATAGTTGAAGATGATCAAATGGTTGCTCACATAAATACTAAATATATACAAAGAAATGTTTTTTATAGTGTGGTGAAAGTCGTTAATGATGGCAAAGAAGCACTTGATTTCTTAAAAGATAACAAAGTTGACTTAATTATTTTGGATGTATATATGCCTAGAATTAATGGTCTTACCCTAGTAAAAAGACTTAGAGAAATTAACTGCTTGACAGATATCATTATGGTTACAGCTGCAAATGAAAATGAAACCATTGATGAATTTTTTAAATTGGGAGTAATTGATTATTTAGTAAAACCATTCTCCTATGAACGATTTCAAATGGCTATAAAAAGATTTGAACAAAAGGTTGACACTTTTTCCAAAAAATATGTAAGTCAAAATGATATTGATAAGTTCTTGAAAGTTTCCAATTATAAACTACCGAAGGGGTTGCAAATTGAAACTCTGAATTACTTAATTGAAGTACTTTCTAAAAATGAAGGATATTATATGGACATAGAAGAAATTGCTAAGAATAGTAATTTAAGTAAAGGATCTTTAAGAAAGTATTTAGAGTTTCTAGAAGATAATGGTAAAGTAGTAAAAGAGATTGATTATGGTGCTATAGGAAGACCCAAGCACAAGTTCCATATTAAGATTGATCAAGAGTAAGAATCAAATTATTAAAGAGGCTCTTTTTTTAGAGAATTTACTATATGTTATGTAAGAATTATATATATTATTTAATGCTATATGGGTATTTACTTTAGTATTTATATACTAACTGTTCTTATTTTTTTGAAACTTCATAAAAAATGTGACGTAAGTGATAAAATATGCTAATTTATTTTTTTTCTATTCATATAATATTTTTAGAACTTCAATCTCTTTTTAGGAGGAAAAATGAAGAAATTACTTGTGATAATGTTAGTAATGGTGTGTTCATTAATTTCGACAGGATATTCATATGCATACTGGTCTGATACTTTAATTGTAGATGGTACAGCTAACACTGGAGAATTATCAGTAATTTTTACTGAGGAACAAGAGATTGATAAACCACCATATGTTGTAAGTAATAATGAAGTAACCACAAAAGTATTTACTATAAATCTTCATAATCTATATCCAGGTGCCAAATATGTAACTAAAGTAGAGATAGCGAATATTGGGACAATTCCAGCAATTTTAGATTTCGTAGAATTAGTTAGCACTGACCTTAACGAATTAAGTCAATATGTTGAAGTGACTTTAGAATTTATTACTGATTCTGATCAAACTAACCCTACTAGATCTGTTATATTAAGTAATGATCCTTGTAAATTGCTACCTCAGTTAGGTTTATTATTAGAAGTTGATGGCCCTAACTCAACTGGATGGATGAATGTTATAATAGAAGTACTTGATGACGCACCATACAATGAAACTGTCAACTTTGCATTTCATCTGAATTTTGTACAGTTTAATGATTTTAAATATAAACCATGTAAAGGTAATCATTATGGAAATGATAAACATGATTGTAACGAGCAAGATGAAAAGAATAAACATAATGGAGAGGATTCTAAAGACGATCATCATAAAAATAATGAGTAAGACTGAGTATGTTAATATAGTGAACTAGTACTCTAATTAGTAGAATAAGAAATTCTGCTAAATGGGTACTTTTAATTGGATAAAATGTGAAAAATAGTTCCTAATTCAATAAGAGTCATTCGTTTTAATAGGTTATGGAATGAGAAACTTGATTATCAAATTGAATATCTCACTTCATAATCAACTTAAGCGATCAAATCCTAATCGTTTATCAGTATAAAATATTAAGAAAACTTTACGAGATTTCTAAAAAATTCCTATTTTGACATATTTTTCAAAAATAATTGAGTTTACTTTGTGCGAATAAAAAGAACTAGACTTTGTTGATTGTTAATCTAGTTCTTATTTTATGGGGGTGTATTCGAACTCTCTAAACACAGATTTAAGCTTATATATTATTAAGATTTCAAGCCATTATATCATGCAACATGGAAACTGGTTTTCACCTTAGATAAGAAGTTGAAAATATTTTTCTACTTTTAAATTATGATTATGAGATTATTATAATTATAATATTACAGTTTTAAAATACCTACTATCAGACCAATTATTACTACTAACGATAAACCGATTATTTTTCTCCTCTTGTAATTTTTCAATATTTCATTTTGCAATATCATTATGAAAATATTAGATTGGAATATAAGGATATATATACGGTAGTTTCGATAGTTAATTAGTATATAAATTGTGTATATTAGTGATAAGATGAAAAGAATGTTAGTTACTATTCTTAATAATTTTGAAGCTGTGTGAATGTACCTATTAGCAAAATATAAAAACATTACAAACAAAGAAGACAATAAAAAAATCAGGTAAGTTTGTAACTCCATTTCCTCTCCTCCTACTCTAAACAGTTTATAGGTTACTTAACGTTACAATATTATACCATAAAAGAGAGAGTTAAATATTTCACTTACAATGTTGCTGAACGGAGAAGTCATAAAGAAGCGAGGATTCGAACTCTCTAAACACAAATTTAAGCTTATAATTTATTAAGTTATCAATGACATTGTAACATATGACATGGAAACTGGCTTTCCACCTTAGAAAAAAGTGAGATTATTTCTCACTTTTGACATTAACAAATTTTAGTATAAATAATACTTTTTGTTTGGATACCTTTAAATGTTCTGAGTAGGAGAAATACCGATAATATCATCGTCTTAATCACTTATAACTATCAAATTAGGTAAACGTAAATATTCACAATGTATTATCAGCTCATTTTCGATAGCGTCAGTTAGTGTTATTACCTTATCATCAACTAACAGTACATAATCAGAGAATGAACCTCCTATCATAGTGTAATTACCAAAAGTTTCTTCATAATCAAGATCATAACTATTAGAAGCATTATAATACATAGGATTTTGATACATCCCGATATATACACCATTTCCATCAAAATAATTATTGATAATTTCCGGGACGAAGTGTTTTTCGTTCATGAATACTTTCTCAGCTGTAGTTTGACCGGGAAAAGTTTCTAGTAAAATATTGTAAGTTATATTAACTAAGTTACCTACTTTAAAGTCACTTGACACACCAGGTGCGTACTTAGTGTTACTACCAATTCCTACAGAAGTAAGTCCTGGCTGGTATAAAGAGCTAACTAAAATATGGGATTCATCAGCTTCGACAATAGGTCCTATTATGTTATAGTTTTCACCGATAACTGCTGGGTAATAAGCTCTTATAGCTGTAGCTTTCCAAGGATAACTAGACTTATCAAGATCCTTAATTACAAACTCGAGGTAATATCTCCAACGTTCAGTTTTAGGGAAGTCATCAGGAATATATGTTTCGTCATTAATCTCAACCCATATATGGCCATAGTTGGATAATTTATCTGGAATAAGCAATTTATTATCTTTTTCCTCTCTTGGTCTTCCGCCAACCATGTATTCAATAGGATACTCGCTAAAATCTCTTCTTTTACAAGCACCTTTTATTGAGCACAATTCTTCAATAGATATCCCTAACTCATTAATGCTCGTTCTACCATTAACTTTGTAATCTGGACCAGATAACATATATGCATTACCATCTTTGAAAGCAAATACTCCTGTATAACAATTACTACCCCCACGTCCAGATATTTGTAACTCTCTATTCAAAACAACGGGCATAACGATATCCTCAGTACAAGCATCAGAAGAAATAGTATCTCTCTTCCATATCTCATAATTGCTCACTTCCCCGAGATATATAAGATCTTTCTTTGGAACTCTGTATTTATCACTTATGATTGATGCACTACGATTAAAGAAACAAGAAGAAACTATCATTATTGAAATTAAAATAATAATTGTTCTTAAAAACTTCACATAAATCACCCTTTCTTCATAGTTGAACTCAAATAATATCATATCAGACCCCCCAAAAAAAGAAAATAGGTTCGACAAAGTAATATTTTTGGATTATAGAAGGATTCGAACTCTCTAAACACAGATTTAAGCTTATATATTATTAAGATTTCAAGCCATTATATCATGCAACATAGAAACTGGCTTTCCATGCTTGAGAAAAAAATCACCTCTACAGTTCTCTTTCTATAAAAATACAAAATATTGATTATGTTAAAGTTAAAGTAATACTTGACTTTAACAATATTAAATGATATATTAACATTGTTAAACATAGAATATAGTAGGAGGTCTAAAATGCCAATAAATGTCATGCCAAATTGGATCGTAAGTTTAGATGATGAAGATATTACATTTGTGAAAAGATTCATAATGTCTTCGGGTTCTTTAAAGGAAATTGCAAAGCAGTATAGTGTTACGTATCCAACAGTAAGATTAAGACTAGACAGATTGATACAGAAAATCAAAATTGAGGATGAAATTCCTAATGAAAAATATATATCACTGATTAAAAGATTAGCTCTTGACGAAAAAATAGATTTTGCTACTGCTAAGGTTTTAATATCAGAATATAAAAAAGAGAAGAATGAGGGGGACTTAGTATGAGTAGTGTTGTGCCAATAGCTTTTTTTATTGCTAATATTATTATTATTTTAATAATAATATACTTGCAAATATTTTTATCAAAAATAAGAAATAGATGGGTTGGATTAATATTGCCATCTATTAGCTTATGCATTGCAATTTTAGCTTCTGTTAGTGCACCTGTTTACTATAGTGAAACAATTGAAGTACAATCAATAAATGAGGATGGTGAAAGTACTACAGAAGTCATAGAGTACATTGTAGACGAACCAAATATCGACATCTCTTCGACAATTTTTACGGTGATAACGACATTTGTATTATTTAACGTTCCAACATTAATCTTGATTGGAATTTATATAGCCAGTAGAGATAAGATTAAGAAGAACTCAGAAATAGAGAAAATGAGTATCATAGATTTACAGTAAAACTATGTGATAGGTAATAATACATGACTATAAATAATAAAGGTAAGCATATGTACTGAACCCCAAAGTTCGGACTAATAAAAACTAAATCAAGCAATGTTCTCGGTATTGTACCGGGGACATTTTTAGTTTAGTTACTATCCTTTCATTATTATAATAATTAATGTATTTCTTAAGTTCTCTTATGAACTGTTTGACTGTTTTGAACTTATTCACATGGTAAAATTCCGCCTTTAGATGAGAGAAAAAGTTTTCAGCCTTAGAATTGTCCAAACAGTTGCCTCTTCTAGACATGCTTTGTGTTATTTCCTTGTCTTCTAGATATGTTTGGAATCTTCTGTTTTGATACTGGAATCCCTGATCTGAGTGGACTATGGTATTTTTCATCTTAGTAGTAATTCCCTTTTCTAACATTTCAATAACTAGTCTTACATTGGGATTAAATCCTACTGTATAGCTTATTACTTCGTCGTTATGGATATCTATTAACGGTGATAAGTATATCTTTCTACCATCTACCTTAAATTCAGTTATATCAGTTACTAATTTTTCTTTGAATATATTAGTGCTAAAATCCCGATTAAGTTCATTGTTGGCTATCTTACCAACTTCCCCTTTGTATAATCTATATTTTTTCACTCGTATTTTAGCCACTAATCCTAATGATTTCATTAATCTATATACTTTCTTGTGATTAATTACTAAACCCTCATTTCTTAAAACTATGGTTATTCGCCTATAACCATATCTACCCTTATGTTTATAGTATATATTGGTTATTTTGCTTTTTATTTCTTTATCGTTATCAGAATCTATATTTTTGAGCACATCAAAATAAGTAGACTTAGCTAAGTTGGCTATCTCAAGAATAGGTTTTAGAACTCCGTGTTTTTGCCTTAGTTCAAATACTATTCTTACTTTTTCTTTCGTTTTCGCTCTTCCCGTTCTTGAACTAAGGCGTCTAGCTTTTTTAGATATTCTAGTTCCAATCTTAACCTTTGGTTTTCTGCTAATAGGTCTTCATTTTTATTCAAATCCTTTGGTTTTTGTACAATCTTACTTTTTCTTCCTCTTCCATCTATGGATAGTCCATCAATGCCGTACTCATGGTATTTTCTTTCCCATTTATGTAGTGTTCCAGCAACAATACCATATTTCATGTCTGTTTCTGCGTATCCGTATTCCCAAAAATATTCAAGTATCTCAAACTTTTTTTCGCTAGATATTTTCGTGTTTTTCTTTCTCATAAATCCTGTAGTTTTACTCTTTCTAACCCACCTGTATATAGTTTCATCTGCCTTTAGGTTGAATTTATTCATTGTAGCAGTTAGACCATACTTATTATAGTAGCTAACTACTTTCACCTTAAATTCTACATCATATTTTGCCAAAGTAAAAGCACCCCTTCCTTTCTAAGTTTACTTAGTCCGGATTTTGGGGTGCATTACAATATTGACTTACCTTTTGTTATCTATTTTATAACGTTAGATTCGAAATCTCTAAACACTGATTTAAACACTAAAGATTTCTTTAAATCTTGATATACTCTCTTTAATGTGTGGATAATATTTTACTGAATATGCATCTCCCTCTATTAGAATATAACATGATGGATGATTATACAATCGATTACTATTAGAAGTTTTGCAACTGTCATTTGCAATCCTAAGAATTCAGAAAAGAGTTTCGGATAGAACTACGTTCATACGATATTTTATATTATATATAATTAGCATGACATTATGTTGCGAAACGACCTAAATTATTTCTGGTAGTTTAATAACAAATTTTGTTCCTTTATTTAGTTTACTGTATGTGTAAATTTCTCCGTTATGTTGTTGGATAATGTAATCACAAATCGTTAGCCCTAAGCCTGCTCCCCTTCGCTTTGTTTTACTATCTTGCTCACCTTGATAAAATGGATTAAAAATGTATGGTAAATCTTTAGGTTTTATACCTTGTCCATCGTCCTCTATTATTAAGATAATGTGATTTTCTTCTAATTCCACGTATATATTAATGTTTCCGTTCTCATTGGTATGTTTATCGGCATTATCGATCATATTAAGAACCACTTGCTCCATTCTACCTGGATCTGCATAAATTAGAACATTTGGAATGTTATTTTGTATAGAAATGGTTTTAGTTCTATTATATTTTTTTTCGATATCTATAAAGATACTATTGAACATGTCACGAGCATAGACTTCCTTTAATTCCACACTTAATTGATTTAAATCTTGACGTGAATAACTGAATAAATCTTCAATGATTATGTCTATTGAACTGATTTTTTTCATTATAGTGTTTGTGTATTCTTTTTCAGAGACTGTGAGATTTTCACTTTGTGCAAGAACTTCTGCACCCATTTTGATATAGGATAAAGGAGTCCTGATTTCATGCGATATTTTAGCTAATAATTCTTTTCGAGTATTTTCTTGGTTAGCCATTTGAGTCAACAATCGACTAATTTCTTCAATCATATACTTGTATTGAACACTCACTGGATAAATTATTGATTTCTGGTCAATATTTAATTCATAGTTATATTCACCTTTTGAAATGCTGATTAGTCCTTTTTCAAGGTCTCTTAGAGGATTATTGATTTTTTTATTGTATTTAATAACTAATAAAGTAATTAAAGTTAATATTATAAAACATTCCATAATCATTACTATAAGTAAATAGGTTGAACTAGTTGAAAAAGAAATAACTCCTGGTGGTATTTCAAATATCAAAAAACCTTCTACATTTTCGTTATGATAGATTGGAAATGAAAATTTATAATGTCCTTCATTACTACCTAGATATGAGTAATCCTGATATAAAACTTCTTTCAAGTTTACAGTATCCCCTACAAAAATGTCATTATTACTGTATAATACTTTCCCAGTTCTATCTGTGACAAATGCATAACTATTAATATCTCTTAGCATTAAGTTTATTTTATCGTTAGTTTCAACTGTTTCAATTGAAGAAAAATTATTCTCAATTTCATTCAAGATTTCTGAAGTATACACTCTTACGAGGTTAATATTATACATGTTTTTAATATTACTTGTTTCTTTATTTATATATAAGAAAGTTGTTGAAAAAAATAAAATAATACAAAAAGATAGAAGAAGAAAAAGTTTTTGAAATGAGTCGTTATTTTTCAAGTTTATATCCTATACCCCAAATGGTTTTTATATAAATTGGATTCTTTGGATCATCTTCGATTTTTTCTCGAATCTTTCTTATATGTACTGTGACAGTATTAACATCACCAAAATCATCGTACCCCCAAATATGATTAAACAGTTGTTCCTTTGTAAAAACTTGTCCAGGATTATTTGCTAAATAATTAAGTATTTGAAATTCCTTTGCAGTAAGATTTATTTTCTTTTCATTTATATATAGTTCAAAAGCTTTATCATCAATATGTAAATCTCCGAAATGCTTGATGTGACTATTATTTATAGGTTTGGTAAGTTCTTTATATCGTCTTATGTGTGCTTGAATTCTAGCAGAGAGCTCAGCTGGGCTGAAAGGTTTTGTTATGTAATCATCGCTTCCAAGACCAAGTCCCATTATTTTATCTACATCTCCGGACTTAGCACTTAAGATAACTATTGGTATACCTGTCTTTTTACGCATTATTTTGCATAATTCTAAACCAGATCCATCCCCAAGATTAATATCTAGGATAATTACATCAAAATTAGACTTTTCAAAAATGAGTTGACCCTCTTGAAATGAATTTGCAATTATTATTTCAAACCCCTCTTTTTGGAGATAATCTTTCAACATTGTTGCTAATTCAATCTCATCGTCAACCAATAAAACTTTATCCATCATAGCACCTCTCTTTCACACTCATTATAGCATAATAGAGTAAAAGAACGAGAAGTTCGTTCTTTTACTCTACAAGTAACTCTTTTGGACTAATTTTAGAAATTGCCTTCTTCATTAATCCAGAGTTGAGAATTGTGACAAGTACAGGGATCATGATAGATAATATAATACCCCATGTATCGAATGTAATAGGCATATCAACTATTCCTAATATGCTGCTAAGTGAATTCATAATGAATGGTATTGCTATTACTGAAATGATGATTCCAGGTACTATAGCTATAGCACTGATCACTAGGTTTTTCAAAAGATATATCTTCATGATTAGTCTGTTAGTCATTCCTATAGACTTGTATATTCCATAATTAAATCTTTCTTTGTTTAAATTTGTTATGTTAATACTAAACATTACAATAAAACAGATTAGAGAGAATAGAATTATCACTGATGTGGTTACCATTTTTAGAGTTTTCATCATAGATATCATTGAGGTATTTGCACTCTCATAGAATGTATCTACATTATCTGAGAACAGATTAGCTATCGTATTATTGAAATCTATTTCAGTAACATTATCTCTTAAACGAACATAAATACTTGAGTAAGGCAAGATATTTGTCGGGATCTCATCTAGCATTAATGAGAATGTCAGTCCAGAATTGCTCATGTTTTGGTATATACCAACAATTAAGAATTCTTGCTCTTTGCCAAGAGATTTTATGGTAACGTAATCACCAATAGTTTTATTTAATGTCTTCATAAGATTATAACCACACATAACTTCATTATCTGATGATGGTATTCTTCCTTCAAGTGTTTGGAAATTGAATGGTTCTGAATCATTTGTACTGTAGGTAGTGCCAATATAGTTAACAAATTGATTTTTTTGTTCGTCTAGTACTTGACTATTTGTATCAGTATACCAAAGCATTGTTCCTTGAACTTGATTTGATTCTTCTAAATTATTTATTATTGCTCCATGTGATAGTCTTTCCTGAGGCTTTAAGTTTGTTATTTGAACATCATACTCGAATCCGCGCCATAAAGCAGTGTTTTCTCTTTCACTCCACAGTGTTGTAGAAATAGAAGAGAAAGTTACTATGGTGAAAACAGTAGCTATAATAAACATAATAGAAGTTATTGTAAGTTTTTTATTATAGAGCATATCCTTGAAAGCTAAAACTAAAGATATTGGTAATTTCTTATACTTTTTGAATGACAGTATAAGTTTGTTTTCATTTGATTCAGCACCTGACTGAAGTGCTACTGCAGGCTTAACTTTAATTACCTTACGTGATACGAGGTATACAGTAACTCCAATTATTACTAGCAAGAATAAAATTGTGAAGAATAACTGAAGATAGTTAATTCCGTAAGGTAACCCTTGAAGTCTATATAATTCATTTAAATCATTGAATACATTTTTACTCAAAATAATGCTTCCGACAGCTCCAATTAATAATCCTATTATCGATAATATAGAATACTGTATCAAATATACCGAGATGATGTTGTTTGATGAGAATCCAGTGCTTTTTAGAATTGCTATCTTTTTGGTTTCTGTAATTATGCTGTTATAAATGATGCTACTAATAATGAATAAACTTACAACCATTAATATTACTCCAAGTAAAGTGAATATTGATCCTAAAATCACATAGAAGAAGGAGTTTGCACTAAGTAAAATTTGATGACTATACGGTGTAACATAATCTGAATATTCTCCCAATTCAATTTTCATTTCATCAAGTAAATTTTGCTCAACCTCAGGTGTATATTGATTATATGAAACACCTATAGAATATCCAACTTGATTACCATTAAGATTATCAATTGTTTTGCTAGTAACCCAGAGTCTATTTAGTGTAATGGTTTGCACATTGAATGATAAATCGATTCCAATACCGGCCACTATAAATTCTTCACTGCCATTTTCCGTATAGACTATGACTTGATCACCAAGATCTGTACCATCTAAAACTGTCTTACCGTAACTTACAATTATTTCATTATTATCGAGTTCGTTTTGACTTTTTCCTTCAACAATCAGTATTTGATCGTAGTCTGTTTCTGAAACTGCAGTCATAAATGGCATTTCTAAAGTGATTGGCTCTGTTTCATCGCTATATACTTCTGACTTTTTTATTTTTCCAAAATAACCAAGTGAATTAACATTCTTAACTGCATCATGATTTTCTAAGAATTCCGTTACATGATCGTAGGTATCTTGATCCTCTACTATTAATAGCAATTGAGATGTCTGCGATTCAATATACAAATCACTGTAATCTGTTGATGAACCAAAAAGTCTAATTGATAAAATGAATAAGACTCCAATTGAGGAAAATACTATTGCCAAAATTAGATTTTGAAGCTTGAGTTCCTTAAAATTCCCCCATACTAGTAAAAAAATAGTTTTCATAGTTACCAACCTTTCTTACTAAGGAAATTAAATATAGTCTGTTCCTGCTCTGCTGGGTTTGTCATTTTGTATTTTTCTAAGTTCAATTCTCCATCAATACGCCCGTCATGCAAAAAGATCACTCTGTTTGCGAAACTAGCAGATTTGATATCATGAGTCACCATTACGATTGTTTGCCCCTCTTTATTAAATTCATTCATTAATTCTAGTACTGCTTTACCGCTACTTGAATTGAGAGCTCCAGTTGGTTCATCGGCAAATAAAATATCTGGTTGATTTATTAAGGATCTTGCAATAGCTGCTCTTTGTTTTTGTCCACCAGAGACTTGTGATGGTAGTTTGTTAATGTGTTGCTCCAAATCCATTTTTTCTAAGAGAACTTTTGCTCTTTTATTGATTTCTTTTTTAGAAGCTTTTGTTAAATAACCGGGTACAACGATGTTTTCATAAAGAGATAGATTTGAAACTAGATTTATTCCTTGAAATATAAACCCAATATTATCTCGTCGTATTTTTGTCATTTCTTTTGGTTCTGCTTCGTTAATTTGACTCCCATTAATAAACACTTCCCCGCTCGTAATACTATCCATTCCACTTAATGTATATAGTAAAGTTGATTTGCCTGAGCCAGACTGACCCATTATCGCGACGAATTCTCCCTTTTGAATTTCCAACTTTACATTCTTAAGTGCATTGAACTCAACCTCATCACTATAATATGTTTTACACAAGTGGGTACATTTTAAAATTGATTCTTTCATTTTATCTCCTCCAATTTATTTACACGCTTATTATATGAACTAATTATTAAATCACAACTATTAAATTATTAAGATTTTATTAAGTTTAATTTAGCATGATAATTAGCGAAGATAATACACCTTTAGAAATTTTTATATAGTTTAAAATGTAAAATCTTTATAGTTACTTATGTGTTCCAGCGCTTGAGTTAAATCTATGTACCACAATTGAATGAAATTTAAAAATTAAATATCCCAAAAAAATTAAATAAAGATATAAAACATTTTTCCTTTGTGAACTTCTCATTCATTTTATGTTTAATTATAGGAATATTGATTTGTATCTTTGAAGCATATAAAGGTAAATGGAGTAGAAAAACAAAAAGTTGATATTAAGAATAAAGAGACATTTAGTCTCTTTTTAACTTGAAATATATGTCGTTTCGGTCTCCAACACCGTTATACGATTTTTTCAACAATAATGCAACACAATTTTTGATAGAGGTTACACGTACAAACCTCTTTTTACATGCAGATAAGATAATATGAGAGATTACGAGATATTTATAGGTACCAGAGTTGATTACCTTTAAAGTGGTTTTCTATATGATAATTGGTTGTTTGTAATATCTCAGAGTTTCATATAAACATACTCTAGTACTAGAAAGGGGGAATTTTATGAGTTACGGTGGATATGGTTATGGCGGCGGATACAGTTCCAGTGGCGGATACGGTTACGGTGGCTATGGCGGATACAGTTACGGTTGTTGTGGTTCTAATAGTGGCTATACAATAGTTTTAGTATTATATATATTGTTGGTTATTATAGGTATTGCTTCTACTAAATGTTAAGTGATTTCTACCCTTCTAACAAAGTAGTTTCATTTTGTAGTTAAGAATTACTTAACTATGCATAAAAAAGTTGATTACAATATGTAGTGAACTTTTTACTTTATGATTATTTAAACAATAACATATATAATATTATGATAGAGGCTATTCGTACAAACCTCTTTTTTTTTATGAACATAAGATATTATGAAGAAAGCAACTTACGAAATTTTAGAAATTAGGAGGTGAAATTATAAAGGGTAGAGCATTAGTGTATGTTACAAATGCAGATGATGACACTGTATCAGTAATCCAAACATCAGATAACCTAGTAATTGATACTATTACAGTAGGAAATACTCCACATGGATTAGCAGTAACACCAAATGGTAAGTTTGTCTATATTGCAAATGCAAATGATGATACTGTTTCAGTAATCCAAACATCTAACAATACAGTTGTTGATACTATATCAGTTGGAAGTGTTCCGAACAGAGTAGCAATAACACCGAATGGTAAGTTTGCGTATGTGGTAAACTTAAGTGGTGACAATGTTTCAGTAATCAAAATAACAGATAGTGCAGTAGTTGATACTATAGCGGTTGGAGATTTTCCACATGGAATAGCGATAACACCAAATGGTAAATATGCATATGTTGCAAGTGTAAATGATAATTCTTTATCAGTAATCCGAACATCAGATAATTTAGTAGTAGATACTATAAGAGTTGGAACTCGGCCTATTGGAGTAGCAATAACACCAAATAGGAAATTTGTATATGTTACAAGTGAGATAGATGATAATGTATCAATAATCCAAATATCAGACAATACAGTAGTAGATACAATATCAGTTGGAAACACACCTTTTGGTATAGCAGTAACACCAAATGGAAAGTACGTGTATGTTACAAATCATAATGATGACACTGTATCAGTGATTCAGACATCCGACAACACAGTAGTAGATACTATAACAGTTGGAAATGGACCAATCGGAGTAGCATTAACACAAAATAGTCAGTTTGCATATGTTACAAATCATTTTGATGACAATGTATCAGTAATCAGAATATGTGATAATACAGTAGTTGATATTATTACAGTTGGACATCTTCCACGTGAATTAGCAGTAACACATAATCGAGCTTGATTTAAGAAAATTTAATCAATTTCTTCTTCGGGTTTGCAATATTAGACATATATAAATATTACTATTAGAAAGTTAGAATTAGCTTGAAACTCGGATAATGAGATAGAATCAATTGGGACTAGGGATGAATATTTATTTGAGAAGAGGATTCAAAACCTCTTTTTTTTGCCTTAAATGCGGCGTTCGGTCTCCAACACCGATTATACAGAATAAGAGTCTTAGTGGCTATCTTTTTCTATAAAGACTATAATAGTATGCTATAATAGTTTATATTAAACAGGGAGGACTTTATGATAAAGAAGTCGATGAAATATCGTAAGGTTTACATAAGTTTAGTTATAATTACAATATTATTAATCTGCTTTCTATTTTTAAGTAACTCTTTAACAAAAGTACGAGATGGAAAGTATTTATGTTTTAAATTAAACACATACACAAAAACTGATATGGAGTCAGGAAAAGAAGTTGAATACACTTTATGTAGAGTATTAAAGACAAGTTATACTGAAAGGTTAAACAGTATTGAGACAGATGAATATACAATAACAGAACTATCTTTAAATGGTGAATATAGAATTATCTATGACGGTCATGATTACAGTCCATTGGGCGTAGTTCCTGGAGGGTATTTAACAATAGAAGAACTAGAAAGAACTGGATACCCGTTCAAAATTGAATACAATAATTAAATAGAGAAACAGATATATATATCTTCTGTCTCCAAAAATCGTTAATAGAATTACTCTTCCAGAACTAAAGATTTTATTTAATACGAGGGGAGAGTTAAAAATGGAATATCTGATTATTTCTTTAATTGGATTTTTATATTACCTGACTATCAAAGCAATTGATAAAATTCACCGTAACGAAGATTACTTCGTACAGTTTTTTTTTGGAGTTGCTTTAGTTGTAATTATTGCATTTATACATTATGGGTGGCTTGCAAATTAGTTTTGAATATGCGTCGTTATCGATCTCCAACACCGTCGGTACTGTTTCAAATCCTGTTTTCCTGCCATATACATAATAAGAATATATCATATATTTAAAACTCTTTTGATATTCATGTAAATTGTAATGTCATGTGATAGATGCTAAAATTGCTATGGTGCAGCTCCTGATTACTTGAAAAACTCAAGGGAATATTAATAAATCATTAAGAGGTAATAAATTAAGAGGCAATAAATTATGAGGTTAAATATGGAAGTAATTAAACTTAATGAAAAGTATTTAGAAGCATTTAAAGAATATTGTTTAAAATACAGGTATGTACATGATGAATCATTTTTATATGATGATGAACTTGAAAAATTTGAATTAAATGTTAAGAATCCAACCCAATTACTTCTTGATGAAAATAAAATTTGTGGAGTCATTTCTCTAATGATTGATGAATATTTCTTGAAGTCTAAGAAAGCAAGAGTTAGGATTTTTCATTGTGAAAAGTCATTGAAATCACACTATAATATGTTACTGGACGCGATATTGCCATTAGAATTTCAAGTTGATAAGTTAGAAATGTTTTTGCCTAGATCATTAAAAGAAACTCGAATAATATTGGAAGAATTATTATTTAACTACTATAGGACATCGTTTGTAATGATTAGGAAGGACAAACCATTAATAGATTTTTCTTTTATAGATGATTATCAGCTAAAACCTTTCAGAAAAGGCATTGATGAAGAGCACTATGCGGAAATTAGAAATAAAGCATTCAAGGATTTAAAGGGTAATAAAACTCCAATTACAAAGGAGATGGTTTTAAAACAATATGATGACTCGTATTTATTAAAGGATGGAATGCAAATTTTATGGCATCTAAGTAAACCTGTTGGTATTGTACGTATGCTTCGTGAGTCTGATGAAAGTGGAAATTACAGCTTCGTTGCACCAATCGCTTTGATACCTGAATACCAGGGGAAGGGATTGGGAGGATCGTTATTACGAGCTGGAATTTCAATTGGACAGGATAATGGTATAAACAATTCAATGTTGGTTGTAAATGGCGAGAATGAAAATGCACTGACTCTTTATAAAAGAGAAGGATATGTAATAGAAACGGAAGTTTCTTGTTACGAAAGAAAATTGATTAACACAATTGGAAATTAATCGTCAACCAATCCTGATGCGGAAATTACTATTACATTTAACATTACAAAATGAATTAAAAGTTTAGTGAGATAATCTATGTTAACTATAGAAAATAATTTAAATAGTTAAAAGATATTGAAATAAAATAAACTTAATAAAATCTTAATAATTTAATAGTTGTGGTTTAATAATTAGTTCATATAATAAGCATGTCAATAAATTGGAGGAGATAAAATGAAAGATTTAATTCTAAAATATAATGGAAACGATTATGATTTAAGTTGTAGTGAAATGATTTTACACGCTGCTAATGAAAAATGGAACTTAAAACTTAATGATTCTAACTTTAAAATGGTAGCCCCATTTAGCGGAGGATTTTACACTGAGGATGTTTGTGGTATTGTTACAGCATGTTTATGTGTATTAGGAATTTTGTTTACTGATGGTGTTGCTCATCAGAGTTCAGTTATGAAAGATTCTGTAAGTGAATTCATAGCATTATTTAACGAAAGATTATCTACAATAAATTGTAAGGTTTTAAAAAAGAGCTATAGGGATGAACAATTTGGTTGTAGAGATATCATTGTTGAGGGTGGAGTAATTTTAGAAGAAGTAGTTAATAATCATCAGTTGAAGTAACTGATGATTTTTTTTAGAATATAACGAACTAGGAACCGTTTTACACATAAACCACGAAGGAATATAATCCTCAAGAGCTATACTCTATAGCATTTTCTTAACAAAGATATATTACAATTTCCGCTCATCTAGAATACTTAATTTCTCAACACCCAGGATAGCTGATTATCTATAAGATTTTTTATGACATTCCAGGAGAGATTCGAATTTATTATTTTCTGTTTTTTTTTCTGAAATGTTTATGATTTTTATATATGTTATAATAAAAAAAAGCTCATTATCGTATGAGCAAAATTTGAACGCCATATGAAATCAACTAGAATTGTAGTGAATGACTACAAATATCACCAAAATTTAGATAATTCGATAAATGATATGACTGTTATAAATTTGAAAAATCGATGCTGGTAAAACATCAACTCTCTAGCTGTTATAAGTCTCATGTAATAGCCCAAAACATATTTAGGAGGTAAAGAATGAGTAAGCTAATAAAAGTATTAGTTGTTGAAGATGATGATGATATTAACAATATGCTATGTGACTTGCTAGAACAAAATGGATATAAGCCTATTCCTGTGTTTTCGGGAACAGAAGCTATTACGTGTTTTAAAAGTGATCCAGCCAATCTTGTATTATTAGATTTGATGTTACCGGGAAAGTCTGGTGAATTGGTGCTTTCTGATATTAGAAGTATGAGTCAAGTACCTGTGATTGTTATAACAGCTATAGCTAGTAAAGAATCGATTGTTTCAATCCTTAAGTTAGGAGCAAATGACTATATTGCAAAACCGTTTGATAATGATGAATTATTAGCTAGAATCGAAGTTCAATTAAGACAACAAGGTAATGCATTAGCGGAAAATGTGACACATGAAAATATATTAACCTATAAAGAACTAGTATTAAACACAGAACAATATGATGCAATGATTGGTAATCAATCAATTAATCTATCTAAACGGGAATTTGAAATATTAATGTTACTAATGAAAAATCCTAAAAAGGTTTTTACAAAAAATAATCTATTTGAAAGCATCTGGAAACAAGAGTTTATTTGTGATGATAATACAATTAATGTTCACATTAGTAATATTCGTTCTAAAATAGGTAAATTACGACCGTTAGATAAATACATACAAACTGTTTGGGGTATTGGGTATAAAATGCAAGAATAAAATTAAGACTTTTTTAAGATTTAATTTAGTATTAATTAAGACCTTACATGTAATATTATGATATCAAATGAAAGGAGAGTATAATCAAATGAAAGAAATTATATTGAAAACTCATAATATTACTAAGAATTATTCCGGTACAGCAGCAGTGAAAAGTTTTAATATGACAATATATAAAGGTGATATTTATGGGTTGATAGGAAGAAATGGTGCAGGAAAAACTACTTTATCAAGAATTATAACTGGTCTTTCTATTCCCGATACCGGTAGTATTACACTATTTGGTAAACAATCACAATCTGAATTGAATTATGAGAGAAAAAGAATTGGATGTGTTATTGAAACACCAGCGCTTTACAATAATCTAACGGCCACTCAAAATCTTGAGTATTACCGTATTCAAAGAGGTATACCTGATAAAAAAGTAATAATAAGAGCTTTAGAAATGGTAGATCTGACCAATACAGGAAAAAAGAAGTTTAAAAACTTTTCAATGGGTATGAAACAACGTCTCGGCTTAGCATTAGCCCTTCTTAATAATCCTGACTTCATTATTTTAGATGAACCAATTAATGGACTCGATCCAATGGGAATTGTAGAAATGAGAAAGACAATAATTAAACTTAATCAAGACTACGGTATTACTATATTAATTTCAAGTCACATTCTTAAAGAATTATATTTAGTTGCAACTCGTTATGGTATTATTGATAATGGAAAATTGATTAAAGAATTAAATCAAGATGAATTAAATGAAGAATGTCAAAAAGCTCTATTAATAACTGTTGATGATACAGCAAATGCAGCAGCGGTATTAGAAACTGTCTTAAAAACAAATAAGTTTAAAGTTATAAGTCAAAATGAGATTAAAGTATATGATTATCTTGACAACCCATCTGAAGTTACATTTCAATTTAATGAAGCTGGAATTCGTGTATCGAGTATTAACGAAATCGGTGATAACTTAGAAAATTATTTTATTACTCAAGTTGGGGAGGTATAATTAAATGATTAATTTAATTAAAGCAGATATATATAGAGTTTTTAGAGGAAAAGGTATTTATATTACTATTGGATTTTTATTAGGTCTTTGCAGTTTACAGGCCTTTGGAGGGATTGATTCTATTGGTGTTAGTTCTTCAAGTATGGAAGGTATAGATGAAGTTATTCCACTGGTAACAGGTAGAATAGCACCGTTGATTATGATGAGAACAAATGATAATTTACTATACCTATTATTACCTATTATTATTATCATTTCATCGGTAGACTTTTCATCAGGTACAGCAAAGAATGTACTAGTTAATGGAGTTTCTCGAAGCAAATATTACTTGTCAAAACTGGTTCTTACTATGTTGTTTTGTATTATTTTGTTGGTATCTAGTATAGTGATTCCAACAATTATTGTATCATTGATAAACGGTTTTGGTGGTGAATTTGATGGAGAGTTTATTGGTCAAGTGCTCAAAGCATTCAGTTTACAATTATTGCTATTTTTAGCTGTAACGAGTATTGGGATATTCTTCGTGTTTACAACAAAAAGCACAGCTAAAGTAAATGGAATATATATTGCTTTTTGTCTAGTACCGATGCTAATAATAGTATTGTTGTTTAATATATCAGAAAAATTTTTAAAATTGTTTGATTATGAAGTGGTTATGAATATACGGATGGCAGCAAATGCTAACTCTATGTCTTCAGGTGAAATTGGAAGAATGATTTTAGTTGGACTTGTATATTTACTGCTTAGCCTAGTCGGTGGTCTTATATTATTTAGAAAATGTGATATTAAATAAGTAGGAGGATATACTCATGGAATGGTTTATTATTGTTTTAATAGTCATATTAATCTTTTTCATTATTCGACTATTGAGAATGAAAAATGATATCCAGTCATTGAATAAATCATTGAGATATATTCAAGAAAATGAGACTAACCAACTATTGACTACTACTACTTTTTATAAGGATATATGCAGTTTATCTAGTACTATGAATGAAATTCTTGAGGAAAAGATGAAAATTCGAATATCTAGTAATAAATCTAATAGAGAATTCCGTCAAGCAGTTACAAATATTTCTCATGATCTTAGAACACCTCTTACATCTGCTATTGGTTATATTCAAATGATTCAGTCAGATAAAACTGAAGAATATAAGAAAGATGAGTATCTAAAAATAATCGAATACCGTCTAAAAACTCTTTCAAACTTAACAAATGATTTATTAGAATACTCAAGTTTAATTGAAAGAAATGTACCAATGCATTTTGAGCAAATCAATATAAACAATTTATTGAGAGATACAGTTTCAACTTTTTATGATGAATTTATTGATAAAAATTACAAAGTATCAATAAATATTCCATTTGATTCATTATATTTTATGGGAGATGTTGTTTCATTTAAAAGAATCTTCATGAACTTAATACAAAACACTCTAAAATATGGTACGGAAATATTCGATGTGTCGCTTGACCAAAAGAAAAAAACTATTTTATTTCGCAATAGAATTGCGAATGCTAAAGGATTTGATGTCGAGCCTTTGTTAAATAGATTTTATACATCGGATAAATCTAGAAGTGACAAATCAACCGGTCTAGGGCTTACCATTGTTAAAGAATTAATAACCAGTATGGGTGGGACGATTAGAACTCTTGTAAAAGATGACTTTTTGATTATTGAAATAGGATTAGATAAACGATAACATGATTGTTAAAGGATACATCAAATAAGAGTACATCATAATTAAGTGGTGTGCTTTTTTGGAATTAGGAATGTGAACAACAAGAATTTGCACTCAAACTCCCCTTTAAAACAAGCTAAGTGAAGACGTTTTTATATTTTTGGAAGAAATAAGTCTATTCTATTAGACAAAAGAAACTTACCTGTACTTTACATTGGATGATTTTTTGGTGATTATCGTGAGCAATAAAGTCGTTTCTTATTCACTAAAGACAACTAGTATTTATTTAAGCGGGGATTTTACACATAGCACTACCGCTTTCAAGAATATGGATGGATTCGAACTCTTCATACATAGGTTTAAACACTATCAATTATAGGTAGATACAATACCTCCTTTTTTTGAATGTACATATACTACTACGAAAGAATTAAAAAAAGGAGGATGTTATGAACCAATATTATACTAATAAACCTAATGAAGTAAACGAAATTCAAACTCATGAAGTTCATCAGGATGATGAGCGATTAGTACCTGGGCTAATTGGCTTAGGTTTACTTGGATATGGTTATGGTAGACCTGGCTATGGATATGGTTATGGTGGACCTTGGTATGGCTATGGTTATGGTAGACCTGGCTATGGATATGGTTATGGTAGACCTTGGTATGGCTATGGTTATGGTGGACCTGGATATGGCTATGGTTATGGTGGACCTGGATATGGTTATGGTGGACCTGGGTATGGCTATGGTTATGGTAGACCTAATTGTGGACATGGAAGACCTTGTTCCTATCGTTAACACATAATTAATATTTATAAATATAAAAGTGCCTATACTTTACTTATGTAATCTATAGGCACTTAATTTGTCAATTATTACGGCTGAGGAAGTGGGATTCGAACTCTCTAAAAACTGATTTTTAGCTTATACGCTATTAAGTTTTTAAAAAAATTATCATTTGACATGGAAACTCGCATTCCACCCTTAAAAAAATAAAAGGTATTCTATTTGATATTTATAACTTTTGGATGCAACTTACCGACGTTTAGTTGTTTTATTAATCATTTAATCTATACTATAAATAGAACAGTTCCCAAAATTATGCAACGAGGTGAAAATATGGATTATATTTCTGGTAGAAATGAACGGAGTAAAAAAGATATTCCTTTAAATAAAATTATATTTATTACTGCGAATGATGATGATGTATACATCAAGACATTAGAAGGGTATTTTAAGATTTTAGAAAAGTTATATTATTTTGAAGAGAGTACTAAACTTGGATTTTTAAGAGTTAGTAAATCATTTGTTGTTAATATCACTAAGATCAGAGAGCTATCTCCATTATTTAATTCTAAAATTAAACTCAGGATGATTGATGGAGAGTTAATCTATGTTAATAGAACATATGTAAGAAATTTCAAAGAATTCATTAAGAAAGGGGTGGTTTGATGACATATGTATGTGGAGTTGTAGTACTGTTGTCATTGTTAACAATTATCTTCTATATATTTAACAAGATGAAATGGAATAGACTTCTGTTAAAAAGACAAGAAGAGATAGGAGAGGTAAATGTAAGGATTTGTAATAAGAACACACTAGTCGTTAAAACAATTTCTACTAGCTTTATAACTTTGATTCTTTTCTTGATTATATTTTTATTTCCTGGGTCTAACAGACCAAACAATACTGTCGAATCGGAATCAGCTATATTTGGACATTTAGATAGTAGTTTATTCTCTATGATACAAGTAAGCGCAAATGAATATGTTATAAACAATTATGGAGATGGAGTTATCTTTGAAGTTTATACTTTGATTGATAATCCAGATATTATAATATTTAATGAAGAGTACTCTTATTATAAGAATATGGAGAAGTACCTAGATGTAACAGATCAAACAGAAGTAAAAAGTATCCTAATAGGAAACTTCAAAATTCTTGAAGTTACAATTGATAATAGAATAAAAGTATATTTAGAACTTGTAGATAAAAAAGGAGTTGAGGTGCTTAATTTGTTAGATTTTGATTTTGATGACTTTGAATCTGATATGTTGCTATTATCTAATTTATTAGAAGAATACCCACCAATAAGTTATGAAAAGGAAAGGTGGGATTCTACAACTGTTATACAATATGAAATTAATAATATAATCGAAAATATTGAAGACGTAAAAAAAGTTGAATTATATAAATGGTATGTACCACTTATGAATAATGTAGCAGGTTACTCATCTAACTCAGATTTGGTAAGGCTAGAACATCAAATATACATGGATGGAGTAACTATTGATAATATTGGGGAAATAGCTCATCAATCTAATGCTGTATACTTTGGTGATAAAGAATTGATTGATGGATTTAGTGTAAAAACTAGTAATACACCATTATTACTTAATGACTGTAATGATACATTTTCAAGCTCTGCTGGCGGTGGTGATGAAGATTTAGGATTAAGATATAAATATTATGTTCAAAAGCCTGATCTTTGTGCGGAGTATAACGATATGGTATTTGTAAGTTCCATTGTCGATTTTTCAAATTTCAAACTTTATGACATTTCAGAACTTGATATAGTAATAACAATAAACGGAATTGTTATGAATAAAGATGAATTTTTATTTGTTGACGACTATGTATACGTATTTCCTATAAAAATACATTCATATCGAGATGATGTTCAAGTAATTTTTGATATCGAAATTTTCAAAGATGATAAAGAATTGTATACAGGTAGTACATCTTCGACAGAACGTCTTCGTTAATACTTTTTGCAGCAAGCAGGAACTATTATTATAATTAAATAAATTCGTTATTCCAGTAAAGTTATAAAATTAATCGAAGATTTGAAACGACAGGAAGACTCAAAATCGTTAAATACGGATTTAGGCTTATATATTATTAAGTTTTCGAAGGCATTATATAATATGACATAGAAACGTTTTTCCATCCTAGATAAAAAAAACAATGATTTATCCCTGGAAAAGCGAAAAATATATCTTGTTGTCTTGATATTAGTATGTGATCTACAAATTTTTCTGCTATGATTTATTTTAATTCAAATATGATAAACAAAGGTAAGTAAAATATGCTTACCTTTGTTTAATAAATGGCACTCCAGGAGAGGTTAGTACTCAATAAACAAGAATTGAAGATTGTGTTTCTGATTCGATTTTTATTAACTCAAGTACATTATACACTTTGACACGGGCACATACTCAAATTACCATTTTTTTAATAAATGTTGTGGTACTATAGTAAGTAGTGACAGTTCATCAACATCTAACGTAGAAAGTATAGTATATGAGGTCCAAATGGTTCAGATGGTACTTATTATATAAACATTAAAAGAATTTCTAATACTTCAAATATTACCGAAGCTGTTGCTGTAGCTTAAATATTGGTTAACTCAAATAACGAGAGGAGAGTTTTTCGATGACTAGATTTAAATTTATATTTATATTTTCTATGATAGTACTTCCACTTATTGGATGTGAAAATAGAAATACAATTGATCCAGTAAAGGAATATGATGAAAACATAAGTGAATCAAGTAATAACAATGAGGCTGAAATATCAACTATATGTGGTGACGGTCATGATGGACATTTATGTTATGAAGATAGATCATACAACATCATTAAAATCACTGATGAATACAAACTATATAAATCCATCGATAAGATGAGGACCGAATTTGTTCAAAATTATTTATTTGACATTGATATAATTCATAGGATATATTACTACTTTGTCGCAGATGTAGAATATGATTTTATAGCACTTTCAGAGGGTCATGAATATGATCTTAAAGATGTAGATAGAGATTTCCTATTGGATTATTATGACTTTCACCTAAAAGAGACAGAACATAAGGGATGTTATGTTAATGGAACACCAGAGTGTTTTAAGGGATTTATTCTGACCAAAAAGGTAGGAGAATATAAATTATATACACCTACTAAAGAAATACCAACCACAGGTATTAGAGTGCTTCTTTATGAAACGGATGAAAAGAAAGTTTATACCACTAATTACTATACAGCAAACTATAAATTTACTCATAGTGGTGTTGAATATTCGCTCAAAGATGCTTACTTAAGCTTTCCTCAAGAGATAATCGACAAAATAGATTTACATTTAGAAATAGAATATGTGAATAACGGTTAGACATGGTCATACGTATATATAATTGTTATAAAAAAGATAAAACTCTTGAATAAGTTTCTTAAAACAGAATATATCTAAGCTTAATAAGTTTACGGGAAGAAGAACAAATTGATTGTAACAATTATCAACCTTATAACTACGTAAATTCCTTCGTTCTATTTTTCTACTTTTTTATGTATCTCATTTCATAAATGGAGATATACATTTGCAACCATGTCTCTTTGGAGTAGCAAGGATTTAAAATTCGTACGCAAGACACTTGACATACTACAAACAAACAATAACCTACTTACATCTAAACAATGATGATATGAGACAAGCTCACACTATAACACGTCCGGTCTTAAGCATATAATAAACTAAAAAGGAGAGATAATAGTCTCTCTTTGGGTAGTGCAAAATAATCGGACCACTATCACTTTTTAATGGCACCCAGGAGAGATTCGAACTCTCTAAACACTGATTTAAGCTTATATATTATTAAGTTTTCAAAAGCATTATAACATACGACATGGAAACTGGCTTTCCACCTTAGAAAAAAACGAAAAATATTTTTCGTTTTCTAATGTAATGATAATAGATAAAGATTCTCTACCCTACAGATATAACCAGAAGGTTAGTGTTTTTCTGATATTAGTTGTCGTATGTACTGTAATTTGGTAGTTACAAAAGTATATGATAAAATTGAAATAAGTTAGGAAATGATTATCAAAATAAAGGGGGAATAAGATGAATAAAATATTAACCATGTTTTTTCTATTAGTGTTAAGTAGTACTTTAATAGCGTGTGAGAAGGAAACAGTTCCATTGAATGAGGGTGTAAAAAACCCATTAGTAACTGAAGGGAATTCTGAGTTTGCTTTTGATATCTTCAGGGAGTTAAATAATGAAGATTATAATGAGAATATTTTTATATCTCCTTTTAGTATTTCGAGTGCACTAGCAATGACTTTGAATGGAGCAGCAGGAGATACTAAAGATTCAATGCAAACTACACTGCAACTAAAAGACATAAATATTGAGGATATGAATAATGGGTTTGCACATATAAATTACATGTTAACAAATCTTGATGAAGATGTTGAAATTAATATCGCAAATTCTCTTTGGGTGAAAGATGAATACATGTTGAACAAACAATTTGAATTTGATATTAAAAGTAATTTTAATGCGAATGCTACTTTGCTAGATTTTGAAGATGATAAGTCGGTAGATGTAATTAATGAATGGGTAAGTGACAAGACTAATGATTTAATAGATGAAATGATTAAAGGAATAGATCCATATGCTGCATTAATCTTAATAAATGCGATATATTTTAATGGTTCTTGGCAAGATGAATTTAATCCTAGCAAGACCCAATCAAAAGATTTTATTACATTAGATGGAAGTATCATGCAAGTTGATATGATGAGAAGAATAGATGAAATTGATTATTATGAAGACAATGAAATCATAGCTGTAAAACTACCATATGGCGATGGATTAATTAGTATGTACTGTGTTTTGCCTAATGGAAATGAAGACATAAATTCTGTAATTTCGGAGATGAACGTAGATAAGTGGAATGATTTAAGAAATGAAATGAACTACTTTTATGAAGTTACTCTTGAGTTACCAAAATTTAAAATGGAATATGGAATTAAAGGATTAAACGATGCTTTGGTAAATCTAGGTATGGACGTAGCATTTGATGAAAGAGCATATTTTCCTGATTTAATAGAGGGAATGGAAGATAATCTATATATAAATGCAGTAAACCATAAAGCGGTAGTTGACGTTAGTGAAGAGGGGACAGAAGCGGCCGCAGTTACATCTGTAGAAGTAGAAGTAGAAAAAAAAGCGAGTCGAACCTTTATAGCAAATAGACCGTTTATGTTTATAATAGGTGATGAAGAAGGAAATATATTATTTATAGGAAAGAAGGTAGCATAGTTGGCAATCAGTAATGCATAATCTTAATAATTTACACATGATTAATGGAAAAGGTATTTTGATTCGAATTCTCTAAACACTAATTTAAGCTCATAAACTATTAAGTTTTCGAAGACATTATAACATATGACATGGAAACTGACTTTCCACCTTAGAAAAAAAGTGAGATTATTTCTCACTTTTGACATTAACTGATTTTAGTTCAAATAATACCTTTTATTGGTACCCTTAAACGTTCTGAGTAGGAGAAATACCGATAATACCATCGTTTCAATCACTAATAACTATCAAATTAGGTAAATGTAAATATTCACAATGTATTATCAGTTCATTTTCGATAGCATCAGTTAGCGTTATTACCTTATCATCAACTAACAGTACATAATCAGAGAATGAACCTCCTATCATAGTGTAATTACCAAAAGTTTCTTCATAATCAAGCTCATAACTATTGGAAGCATTATAATACATAGGATTTTGATACATCCCGATATATACACCATTTCCATCAAAGTAATTATTTATAATTTCTGGGACAAAGTGTTTTTCGTTCATAAACACTTTCTCTGCTGTAGTCTGACCAGGACCAGTTTCTAGGTAAATACCGAAAGTTATATTAACGAGGTTACCAACTTTAAAATCGTTTGATACCCCATCGGCATACTCAGTTTTCTCACTAATAGAAACATATGTTAATCCCGGCTGGAATAAAGATTGTACTAAAATATCGTGCTCATCAAAATCGACAATTGGTCCAATTATGTTGTTGTTTACACCAACAATTGGTGGATAATATGCTTTCACTGCGGTGGCTGTCCAAGGATAACTGGATTTATCAAGATCTTTTACTTCGAATTCTAGATGATATCTCCATTGTTCGATCTCAGGGAATTCATCAGAAGTTTCAGTATCTTCTGGAATTTCAACCCATATATGTCCAAAGTTAGATAGTTTATCCGGAATAAGTAGTTTATTTCCTATTTTATCTCTTGGCCACCCACCAATCATATTTGCATCGGATAACATTTTAGCTTCTTTGGTAAAATCTCTTTTTTCGCATGCTCCTTTTATGGAACACAATTCTTCTATAGATATCTCTAATTCTTTAATACTCGTTCTACCATTAACTTTATAATCTGGACCAGATAACATATATGCATTACCATCTTTGAAAGCAAATACTCCTGTATAACAATTACTCCCCCCCTGTCCAGATATTTTCCATTCGTTATTTAATAATACAGGCCATACAATATCTTCAGTACAATTTTCAGAAGAGATAGTGTCCCTTTTCCATATTTCATATTTGTTGGTTTCACCTATATAGATAAGATCTTTCATTGGTATTTTGAATCTATCACTTATGACTGATACACTAGGATTATTATTACATGAAGAAACTAATACTATTGTTGTTAAAATAATGAATACTTTCAAATACTTCACACGAACCACCCTTTCTTCACACTTGTACTCTAATAATATCATATCAGACCAAAAAAAATAGAAAATTAGATTTGACAAAGTAATATTTTTAGATTAGAGAAGGATTCGAACTCTCTAAACACTGATTTAAGCTTATAAAATATTAAGATTTCAAAGACATTATAACATATGACATGGAAACTGACTTTCCACCTTAGAAAAAAAAGTGAGATTATTTCTCACTTTTGACGTTATTTATTTTTAGTACAAATAATGCTTTTGTTTAGGTACTAATAAGTGTTCTGAGTAGGAGGAATACCGATAATATCATACTTTTAATCACTTATAACTATCAAATTTGGTGAATGCAAATATTCACAATGTACTAATAGTTCATTTTCGATAGCGTCAGTTAGAGTTATTACTTCATCATTAACTAACAGTACGTAGTCTGAGAATGAACCTCCTATTATAGTATAACCTCCTAAAGTTTCTTCATAATCATGATCATAATTATTAGCTACATTATAATAAATCGGAAAATTTTGGTGCATACCAATGTAGACGCCATTGTCATGAAGGTAATTATTAATTATTTCAGGCACAAAGTGTTTTTCATTCACTAACACTTCCTTAGCTGTCCTATTAGGATAGCTTTCTAGTATAAAATCATAAGATATATTAACTAAGTTACCTACTTTAAAGTCACTTGACACACCAGGGGCATACTTAGTATTACTATCAATTTTTACAGAAGCAAGTCCTGGCTGGTATAAAGTGTTAACTAAAATATGAGACTCACCAGCTTCGACAATTGGTCCTATTATGTTATAGTTTTCACCGACCCATGCAGGGTAATAAGCTCTTACAGCTGTAGCTTTCCAAGGATAACTAGACTTATCGAGATCAATAATTACAAACTCGAGGTAATATCTACAACGTTCAGTTTTAGGGAAGTCACCAGGAAGATATGTATCGTCATTAATCTCAACCCATACATGGCCATAGTTGGATAGTTTATCTGGAATAAGCAATTTATTATCTCTTTCTTCTATTGGTCTTCCACCAACCATGATTTTAATAGGGTATTCGCTAAAATCTCTTATTTTACAAGCACCTTCTATTGAGCATAATTCCTCTATAGATATCCCTAACACATTAATATTTGTTCTACCATTAACTTTATAATCTGGACCAGATAACATATATGCATTACCATCTTTGAAGGCAAATACTCCAGTATAACAATTACTACCCCCTTGTCCAGAAATTTGTAACTCTCTATTCAAAATAACGGGCATAACGATATCTTCAGTACAAGCACCAGAAGAAATAGTATCTCTTTTCCATATCTCATAATTGCTCACTTCCCCGAGATATATAAGATCTTTCTTTGGAACTCTGTATTTATCACTTATGATTGATGCACTACGATTAAAGAAGCAAGAAGAAACTATCATTATTAAAATTAAGGTAGTAATTGTTCTTAAAAACTTCACACAAATCATCCTTTCTCCATGCTTGTACTCTAATAGTATCACATCAAAGCCTAAAAAAAGAAAAATTGGTTCGACAAAGTAATATTTTTGGATTAGAGAAGGATTCGAACTCTCTAAACACTGATTTAAGCTTATATATTATAAAGTTTTCAAGCCATTATATCATACGACATGGAAACTGGCTTTCCACCCTAGAAAAAAGTGAGATTATTTTTATTAGATTTTGAGGTAAATGAAATAATAATCATATAATTATTCCATATTTATTATGATGATTCCAAAAATGAAAATATAATCAATGTACAATAAAACAAGTACCGCAAAAAAAAAGAGACTAAAAAGTCTCTATATATTCCTATTAAGAATTTATTTTCGCTTTAAATATGTAAACGTAGTCATATGTTAAAATTCTTTCTAGAACTTTTTGATCATTATCAAAAACATCTAATTCGATACCTAGGGAAGCATCTCCACCTTCGCTTGCGATTATTGCTAATATGAGAGGTTCGTTTAATGCTATTTTCTTATCAGAACTCAAACCTGCCCAGGTAGTTCCAATACCAATAATATCCTCATTATTTAAGTTTACTAGTGTAGAAATACTACCTATAGATTGAGAAGAACTATCTTTCTCCACAATAGAAATTATCCACTCATCATTACTACTATGAATTGTATTTTTTGACAACACGATGTTTCCAGTATTTACACTTTGAAAATGTTTATTAAGTTCAACAACATTGTCTTGGAAAATTCCATCTCTATAATATTCAACCCAGCAGTTAATTCGTATATTTTCGAGCGCATTCATAGAGTACTCGAATATAAAATATTGATCTGCACCTACAGTCTTTACTAATATTTCTTGATTTTCAGTTAGTTCTAATGGTGATATTTCAATAGTCCCATCATTTTTTACTGTAGTGTCACACGCTGATAAAATCATTATTAACACTGATAGCAAAACAAGCAAAATAATATTACTTTTCAAAACAGATGAACCCTTTCGAACAAAAGAATTAGTATCCTTACATAAAGATAACTTAGTAGTTATATTTCCCTCCTCAATTAACACTATTATTTCACCCTTTCACATTACTTCATATTCTATTAATAGTATACACCATACTACTATTTTATACCACTCTAGAAATTTACAATAGATTATAAGGTTATATCACTCCCCATTACCTGACGGATTAATGATGAGAAAGTCAGCAAAGAAACAGAATTACAACACTTATTTGTGACAATAATACTCAATCTACGAATGACATATTTTTATACTTTCAGAGTCGAGCCACTCACATCACAAAGATTAGTACCATTCTGTCCACAGGTATTTGAACCTACTGAGCCAGCAACTAATACTCCATCTCCGCAACACACATTACCTGCATCTCTAGTTTTTAAGTTAGTACTCTCATTACAAACATTAAGATTTACTTTTTGTTCGCATGGATTACCACCTACTGGATCACATTCCTGATTAAGCGTAGAACTCCCTCCACAATATGGTCTCGAAACATTTACCCCCGCCTGGACTTTTTTGAATTTCATTAAATTACCTCCTTAATTGTATTTGATTTTTACTGCGCTTATTAAATTATCATGTACAGATTGATATGTATACTTACAATGTTCTTCTTTATCAACTAAATTATTTACCATCTCATATGGACAACCACCAGTACAGACAGGTAAATACTCACATTCTGCACATACCTTATCCAAAGTTGGATCGTACGCTGTCCAAGTAACAGAAGTCGCGTTGGATAAATTTAATCCATCTTCAATATCGCCTACTTCCTCATTATTTTCAGTAGAATGTATCCAGCATTTACTTAATTTACCATTAGGTGTGATCAAATAATTAAGAATATTCACCGCACCACAGGGTGTTTGAGGAATAAAACTATAACTAGCTCCCGTGTATATCCCTTTTTCTTTAAGATATTCATTCAATTCCTCGAGTCGACCTTTAAAATCCTTCAGTGATAGCATTTTATTACTATCCATTTTTACATTAGATGTCCATTCTTTAACTAGCCCTAACGATACTCCATTCATACTATTGCTTCCTAATAAACCGTTTATTTTTAAATAATCAATTATATCCTTAAAATACTCTATGTTCGTATAATCTACATTAACACGAATATTTACAGGTAGTTTTCCTTGACAAGCTCTTAGCCCTCTAATAATGTCATTAAAACTTTCATTTGAGCCATATTTATAATATCTACGATTATTATGAATATCTTTTGGTCCATCAACCGTCACCTGCAAGCGCTCTACTTTACACCGGATTAGTAAATCAACCATATCTTCAGTAAGTAATGTGCCATTAGTAATCATTGAAGCTTTATAGCTAACATTTTTCTCAACGCATTTCTCTATAAAAAAACGTGATAATTCCTCAATAGTCCCTGCCTGAAGTAAAGGTTCACCACCATACCATGTCACACTTAGGTTCGATAAATGACCTATTCTCTCTTTTACAAAATCTTTAAGTTTTCGTATGATTTCCGAAGTCATGCTCTCATCCCGATTTTTTTCATAACAGTAAAAGCAATCCAAATTACAATCAATTGTCGGCAAAATCGTAAGATGCATACTTCGTTCATTATACTTAGCGTGCTGAAATCTAATCTTTAATCGTTCTACCTCGTTTAAGTTAGAAGTTACTAAAAAATTTTGTTTGATAAGATGTTCATACATTTCAGGTTGTTCTGAAGCTAAATAGTCGCATCGTTCCTTATTAAAATCAAACAAGAAATTTTTAAGTTCATTATCACTTGACATTATCCCTCCAGAAAACGTATTTGCTATTATCCATTGATAATCGTCATGCTCACATGCAATACAAATATTATATATTGAAGGTTTATATTGAACAATCGATAACATTCTTTTATCATCTCTTTTCATCTGAAGTCATTTATCTTATTAGAAATTCGTGTAAGCCAAAATTATACGAACCAATTCACCTTATCTTAGTATTAGTATTAAAATTATTTAATATAAAAATAATCCTTATAAACTGTGTATAGTATCTAGGTCACGGATGTCCACCCATCGTTTTATATATACTATAACAATATTTTTATTATAAAACACCTTTATTATACTAATAAACTGAGATTAAATACTTATTTGTTTTCATAATATAGTCTTTATAATGGAATCAGGGAGGAAAACAAATAAAAAAATTTAAAGTGGCCTCGATAATCATTGCACTTTCAATGGCTTGTGGAGGTTTTATTTGGTACAGTAGCAGTTTTAATCAGACAATCATCATAGACCCTTCTTACACAATAGACCTTGCGGATGACAAGGTTATGGTAGGATTTTATGAGAATGTTTTTACAGGTTTAGTTCTGGAGGAATTGGGAAATGATCCAGATGCACATATACCTGTCACAGATTACCGAGTCCAAGTAATTGACAATATAAAAGGAGAAGTATCTGGCGAGGTTACTCTGAAAAACAGAGGGGGATACGATGATAGAAATAACTTATTCTTATTTGAGGGAGATTTTCTACCAGAAGTGGGGAGTATTTATTTATTCACTACAGGGGTAATTAAAAATAACACGGACTATAAGAACGATTTGTATGTAGTATCTAGTAGTTATCAAAAAGTACTATTGTTGAAGACAATTAATAACTATGAATTCGACACGCCGTAAAAAGTACTATTGTTGAAGACAATTAATAACTATGAATTCGACACGCCGTTGGTTTCAAGATTTATTGATGCATATGCAAATGAAGTAAAGGAAAAGTAGTGTTTCTAACTAAGGGATTATTAAATTAATGAATTCAAAGTCAAATTTAGTAAAAATATTGTCTTGAGTAATTTAAAAGTAAGAAGAAGGATTCGAACTCTCTAAACACTGATTTAAGCTTATATATTATTAAGTTTTCAAAAGCATTATAACATACGACATGGAAACTGGCTTTCCACCCTAGAAAAAAACGAAAAATATTTTTCGTTTTCTAATGTAATGATAATAGAGAAAGATTCTCTACCCTACAGATATAACCAGAAGGTTAGTGTTTTTTTGATATTAGTTGTCGTATGTACTGTAATTTGGTAGTTACAAAAGTATATGATAAAATTGAAATAAGTTAGGAAATGATTATCAAAATAAAGGGTGAATAAGATGAATAAAATATTAACCATGTTTTTTCTATTAGTGTTAAGTAGTACTTTAATAGCGTGTGAGAAGGAAACAGTTCCATTGAATGAGGGTGTAAAAAACCCATTAGTAACTGAAGGGAATTCTGAGTTTGCTTTTGATATCTTCAGGGAGTTAAATAATGAAGATTATAATGAGAATATTTTTATATCTCCTTTTAGTATTTCGAGTGCACTAGCAATGACTTTGAATGGAGCAGCAGGAGATACTAAAGATTCAATGCAAACTACATTGCAACTAAAAGACATAAGTATTGATGATATGAATAATGGGTTTGCATATATAAATTACATGTTAACAAATCTTGATGATGATGTTGAAATTAATATCGCAAATTCTCTTTGGGTTAAAGACGAATACACATTGAACAAACAATTTGAATTTGATGTTAAAAGTAATTTCAATGCGTATGCTACTTTGCTGGATTTTGAGGATGATAAGTCGGTAGATGTAATTAATGAATGGGTAAGTGACAAGACTAATGATTTAATAGATGAAATAATTAAAGGAATAGATCCATATGCTGCATTAATCTTAATAAATGCGATATATTTTAATGGTTCTTGGCAAGATGAATTTAATCCTAGCAAGACTCAATCAAGAGATTTTACTACAATAGACAATAATGTTATACAAGTTGATATGATGAACAGAACCGATGAAATCGGTTTTTATGAGGATAATGAAATCACAGCTGTAAAACTACCATATGGTGATGGATCAATTAGTATGTATTGTGTTTTGCCTAATGGAAATGAAGACATAAATTATATAATTTCCGGGATGAACGTAGATAAGTGGAATGATTTAAGAAATGATATGAACTACTATTATGAAGTTACTCTTGAATTGCCAAAATTTAAGATGGAATATGGAATCAAGGCATTAAATGATGCATTAATTAAACTAGGAATGGATATTGCGTTTGATAACAGAGCATATTTTCCTGATTTAATAGAGGGAATGGAAGATAATCTATATATAAATGTAGTAAGCCATAAAGCGGTAGTTGACGTTAGTGAAGAGGGGACTGAGGCGGCTGCGGTTACATCTATTACAGTGCCAGGTTCATCTGCTTTAGTAGAAAGACACACCTTTATTGCAAACAGACCGTTTATGTTTATAATAGGTGATGAAGAAGGAAATATCTTATTCATAGGAAAAAAAGTAACATAATTAATAAAGGGTGTTTTTATGATAGTAGAAGTTAAAATGGAACAGGTATTTTGATTCGAACTCTCTAAACACTGATTTTAGCTTATATATTATTAAGATTTCAAGCCATTATATCATAAGACATTGAAACTGGCTTTCCACCCTAGAAAAAAAGTGAAAATATTTTTCGGTAAGCATAATCGCTTACTTTTTACTTTTAGAGGTGAATTTATTACTAATAATTGGAAATAATAAAAGTTATGAACTATAGATTTATAATTATACAATATTGATTCAAGCAGGGTATATAAAATGTTAGAAAAAAAAAGGAAAATATCAGTAAGACAATTAATGATAATTTCTATACTCACTATTTATGCACCTTCAGCTAGGTATCTTCCCACTCAAGTAGCTGGTGATGCAAAGCAGGCTGGATGGCTTTCCCCATTAATTGCATTTCTTATTTATATGATTGTATTATATGCTAGTAGTAGGTTATTTAATAAATGTAAACATAAATCATACGCTGAAATTTTAAATATTATTACTTCAAAGTATATAGGAAAGTTACTTCTTGGTTTTTACATAGTATGGGTAACATATTATATAATTTGGTACGTGAGATTTTATGGAGAAACATTAGTTACTATGGTTTATGCGAATGTAAACATAAACATTTTTATAATTATAATACTTATTCTTGTTTCAATAATTATTAAATCAGGAATAGTTGTAATTGGGAGAATGAGTGAGGTTATTTTCTTAATAGTTACTTTAGCAACTGCTTGTATACTATCTTTACTGATTCCAAACATTAAAATTGATTCCTTAACACCTATTAGTACCTTAGATACACTTCCAATCTTAAAGGGAAGTTTAAGGACCATTATTAATATTACCTTACCATTTCTATATTTCTTTAATCAAGATTGGTCAAGAACAAACGATTTTTTAAAGGAAGGATTTAAGGCGGGCGTGTATATTTTAATACTGCAAACATTAATTGTTATAGCGAGTATTGGTAATCTAGGTCATGTTCTTACGGCAAGATCTTCATTATCTTTCTGGATTACTGTAAAACAAATTGATTTATTGGGTTTTATGAGTGGATTTGAATCATTGTTGTTATCAGTTTGGCTTTTAGCAGACTTCATTCTTATAGCTATCTTGATTTATAGTGCCTTGAATATGTTTAAATCATTTTTTAATCTTAAAGATTTTGAACCCTTCGTTAATATATATTTAGTAATTATATACCTATTATCATTGATAATAGTTAAAAGTATTTGGGAGTTAAGTGAATTATCTGATGCAATTACGCTCTATATATCTTTTTTCTACGCTACTTCTCCAGTATTAATATTCGTAGTTGGTAAAATCAGAAAGAAAGTTTAAAAACTTTCTTTTGTAACTTACATTCGAATAATATAGTAAAGTTGGGGGGAGTATTGTATACAACTATAAAGAAATACTCTTGTCTAAGTCTGCTTAAAATTTTCAAACAAAGCTACATAACATCTCTCTTATTTTTCTAGGGGAACTGATAGTTATGATTATTCTTGTTTGTATTCTAAGAATAATTGATCTTAGTGATTTTGGTGCAGATTTAGTTGGTTGCATACATATCTTATTCATAGGAAAAAAAGTAACATAATTAATAAAGGGTGTTATTATGATAGTAGAAGTTAAAATGGAACAGGTATTTTGATTCGAACTCGTCATACATAGGTTTTAACACTTTCTTTAGTTAATAAATTAATGATAATTATAATACATTATATATACTTTATGTCACTCTAATAATTTTTTTAAAAAAATTCATACAATAAATAACTTTTTGTGTGTAAATAATAATGTCAGAAGTAAGAGTTTTATAGAAAAGAAGAAGATAGGATATGAACTCCCAATATAAGAAATTTATACTCTCGTTTAATATTCGATTTTGATTAATTCAAGTGCACTATATCTAATCAAAGAGACACCTATATGTCACTCTTAAAAAATAAACCATATATTTATGATTTACTGTCATTCTTAAATTTTACTAAATATACAATCCCAACTACTAATGCGGTAATATTAATAACGGTAATAAGATACCAACTTGACCTAGTGAATATCTGAACTTATTTCCACTCCATCTAGTCAATCCTTGAAAAATAATTGCTGTGCTTATATACCATGAACTAAACAGTAATGAAGAAATCCCACAAAATGCTACTCCAATTCCTCTTTTACTAATAACAGACACCTCCTATTTTGAACTAATTATTTTGAGTGTGTTTCTATGTTTATAAAGTAGTAAAGTTAACGGGAGTCGAACTGCCCAAGTGACAAAAACCTACATCATTTTTTCTATTCAATTTTACTAATACAAACTCATTATATCATTTCAGGGAGACACACGTATGTCACTCAAAAGAAATAAATCAAGTTTATTTCTTTTTACTTATACCTGAAACTTAACTGGACTCAACAGCAAACACAATACCATCATTAAAATAAGAAATATAAATTTGATTGGTCTTTCTTTTCTAAATACGAGTCTACAAAGTAAATTCCTAGATGAATAAATAATACCACCGAGATAATAATTGTTGAGTCCAAATTGTTTGACTCAATCTCGTCTCGCAGATCAAAACATCATTCAGAAACCAGAATCAGTTAACAGTACTTTTTTTAAAAAAGCAAAACAATAAAAGAACTAATGTTTCTTAATATGGTTAATCCTGTTAGTCCACCCTTGTATTTTTTTAACATTTATAGACTACCTTATTACGATTATGACAACTGTCAGAATATAAACAACTATATGGTTCTCGACTCCTGTCATGTATACTTATCAACTTATTTTCAATTTCTAATTAATGCAAGTTATTATAATATAATGGGGTAGACACACCATGAACTGTCTATGGTTAAAAAAATATATTACTTCATTGCGGAATAAAGAAGACCGAATACATATGATGATAAATCATCTATTGTCATATTTGAATGCTTAGAATAATTATCACCAGTAATAGTAAGTTGATTTAGAAATCCTGTTAGCAGAAATATTAATGAACTAGTAGTTAACCTTACATCCAATTCTTTGGAGATACTACCATCTTGCTGACCTTCTATTACTAAGTTCAACAAATCTTCAAAAATTAATTTATCAATTTTCAAAAATTCCATTATTTTTGGATTTTCTGTTTTTTGTCTTACATTTCCTATATCATATATAATCCTAAAGTTTGATTCATTTTTTTTATAAAATCTATAATATGCAAAAAAATTTGCTTTTATTTTTTCTAATCCACTATCATACTCGGAGTTTAAATTACTGAAATAGCGATACATATTATTATACAATCTTAATGCAACTGTTAAATATAAGTCATTTTTGTCTTCAAAATATTGATACAATGTTCTCTTGGAAAATTCTGCCTCTTTCGCAATTTCGTTCATTGAAGCATGTTCAAAACCATCTCTTGCAAAAATTTTTTCAGCAGAATTGATTATTTCTGTTTCGCGTTGTAAACGCTCTCGTTCTTTTCTTGATAAATTATTCATATGTAAATAAATCCTTTCTATAAAATATTACTTGACAAAAAGTATACGACATTGTACACTGTATATGAATCAAGTACACCAGCGGTAAACTAAGTATACAAATAAAACAAGTAATCTATTGTGAGTGTAGTAAGTAACATGAAAGTATACTTAATTATACTACAAGTTGATTCGGAGGTAAAGGAGAAAATTATGAAAAGAATTATTAAATTTTTTAAAAGGTTCACTAATCCAAAAATTTTTAGGATTTCAATGCTACTGTTTTTTTTAGCAATATTTATTATGGATAACCACTGGTTTGGTCAGCAACATTTATCTCAAGTTACTGAAGGCGTTGGAATGATTGATATGAATATAATAAATTCAGTAAATGGCATTCATAATCAACTTGGAAATATGGGTAATGAGGGACGGTTAGTATATACAACTCTGTTACAACTTGACTTCCTTATTATTATTACCCTTGGTTTCTTTCAAATTATTTCTTTGTTAAAAATGGTTGGAAAGAATGGATTATCTAGTCAATGGGAGTACTTAATTTTCTTGCCTATATCAAGGGGTTTGTTTGATGGTATTGAAAATGTTTTATTATACATTGCTACGATTATATACCCATCTAAAAACGTATTGCTACTAAAAGTGACAGGACTATTTATCTTTACTAAGTGGATTGCTTTTTGGTTAACAATAGTTGTACTTTTGTGTCTAGTTGTAGTAAGCATATATAATTTAATTAAGAAAAGGAGAGAAGAGATTATGAGGACTGATATTAAAATTATTGGAGTAACAGCTAGTGCTAGAAAAGAAGGTTTGGGTAGAGAGTTAGTTGACTATGCACTAAATGGCGCAGTGTTATTTGGAGCTGAGGTCGAAATTATAGACTTATATGAGGCAAAGTTAGAATTTTGTACTGGATGTATGGATTGTTTGGAATTAGGCAAGTGTGGACAAAATGATAAATTCGAGATGATAAAGGATAAGTTATATAAAGCGGATGGAATAGTTATATGCGCTCCTACTTATTGCGGTACATATAGTGCAGTTATGAAGAATTTTATTGATAGATTAGGTCTCTATGAACATCTAACATCATCACTAGGAGAAAAGTACATATTAAGCATTTCTACTGGAGGTGGTCAAAGTATGGCAAAACAAACAGCAATACAAATGTCTAAGGCACTTGCTGGAGGTCCATTTGCAAGAGGTTACATTTCTGGAGTAATGGGAGGAAGCTACAGACCTGGAGACGAGGTAATCGCTAAGCGTGTAGATATTAGACAAAGAAGTTTAAATAAAGCTGAAAAATTAGGCCAACAATTAGTTGAAGATATTAGCAACAATAAAAAGTATTTATTTCAAAATATCTTTAGTAGGCTATTATCCAAACTCGTTCTTCGTCCAGTGTATATTAAATTTATTATGAAAAACAAAAAAAAGAATACAAAGGCGGTTTATAATAACCTTGTGTCTAGAAATATATTATAAAAATTTTTGCGGTTACAATAATGGTCAAATCAATGAATCTAGACTACAAAAGATTATGAAATTCATACTTTTCATAGTCTTTTTTGTGTACATCTAACAAATGAATTCAAAAATTTCTTTAGACCGCTTCTTTTTAATACCCAGTAGAATAACCAAGATATAATGTGAAATATTACAATTTATATTAATAAATAGGTAACTGCTGCAATTACACTTTTCCCTGTGTCAACTCTTTAAGTTTCATCTAATCATCTCGTTAAACAAATTAACTTAGAAAGAATTTTGTCGAGTTGGTGTTATTTACAATCCTATGAGAAAGTTTAAAAAACTTAACAAGGATGATGTTGAAATAGTTACAATAAGTCCTAAAGTCCTAAAATCTATTCTTTATTATTTAAGGTATGCAGAACAAACTCTTAAAGTACTAAAAAAAATAGGTAGTCGATTAAAGAGTGAATCATGGTTTTTCGCAACACATGATTTCAACTTTTATCACTTACCTATGCTATTTTAATGGCACCCCAGGAGAGATTCGAACTCTCTAAACACTAATTTAAGCTTATATATTATTAAGTTTTCAAGTAATTATATCATACGACATGGAAACTGACTTTCCACCTTAGAAAAAAAGGTGAGATTATTTCTCACTTTTGACATTAACTGATTTTAGTACAAATAATACCTTTTATTGGTACCCTTAAACGTTCTGAGTAGGATAAATACCGATAATACCGTCGTTTCAATCACTTATAACTATCAAATTAGGTAAATGTAAATATTCACAATGTATTATCAGTTCATTTTCGATAGCATCAGTTAGCGTTATTACCTTATCATCAACTAACAGTACATAATCAGAGAATGAACCTCCTATCATAGTGTAATTACCAAAAGTTTCTTCATAATCAAGATCATAACTATTGGAAGCATTATAATACATAGGATTTTGATACATCCCGATATATACACCATTTCCATCAAAGTAATTACTTATAATTTCTGGGACAAAGTGTTTTTCGTTCATAAACACTTTCTCTGCTGTAGTCTGACCAGGACCAGTTTCTAGGTAAATACCGAAAGTTATATTAACGAGGTTACCAACTTTAAAATCGTTTGATACCCCATCGGCATACTCAGTTTTCTCACTAATAGAAACATATGTTAATCCCGGCTGGAATAAAGATTGTACTAAAATATCGTGCTCATCAAAATCAACAATTGGTCCAATTATGTTGTTGTTTACACCAACAATTGGTGGATAATATGCTTTTACTGCGGTGGCTGTCCAAGGATAACTGGATTTATCAAGATCTTTTACTTCAAATTCTAGATGATATCTCCATTGTTCTATCTCAGGGAATTCATCAGAGGTCTCTGTGTCTTCTAATATTTCAACCCATATATGACCAAAGTTTGATAGTTTATCGGGAATAAGTAATTTATTTCCTATTTTATCTCTAGGCCACCCACCAATCATATTTGCATCGGATAACATTTTAGCCTCTTTGGTATAATCTCTTTTTTCACACGCTCCTTTTATGGAACATAATTCCTCTATAGATATCCCTAATTCTTTAATACTCGTTCTACCATTAATCTTATAATCTGGACCAGATAACATATATGCATTACCATCTTTGAAAGCAAATACTCCTGTATAACAATTACTCCCCCCCTGTCCAGATATTTTCCATTCGTTATTTAATAATACAGGCCATACAATATCTTCAGTACAATTTTCAGAAGAGATAGTGTCCCTTTTCCATATTTCATAATTGTTGATTTCACCTATATAGATAAGATCTTTCATTGGTATTTTGAATCTATCACTTATGATTGATGCACTAGGATTATTATTACATGAAGAAACTAATACTATTGTTGTCAAAATAATGAATACTTTAATATACTTCACAAAAATCACCCTTTCTCCACACTTGTACTCTAATAATATCATATCAGGCCCAAAAAAAAGAAAAATAGGTTCGATAGAGTAATATTTTGGATTAGAGAAGGATTCGAACTCTCTAAACACTGATTTAAGCTTATATATTATTAAGTTTTCAAAAGCATTATAACATACGACATGGAAACTGGCTTTCCACCTTAGAAAAAAACGAAAAATATTTTTCGTTTTTTAATGTAATGATAATAGAGAAAGATTCTCTACCCTACAGATATAACCATAAGGTTAGTGTTTTTTTGATATTAGTTGTTGTATGTACTGTAATTTGGTAGTTACAAAAGTATATGATAAAATTGAAATAAGTTAGGAAATGATTATCAAAATAAAGGGTGAATAAGATGAATAAAATATTAACCATGTTTTTTCTATTAGTGTTAAGTAGTACTTTAATAGCGTGTGAGAAGGAAACAGTTCCATTGAATGAGGGTGTGAAAAACCCATTAGTAACTGAAGGGAATTCTGAGTTTGCTTTTGATATCTTCAGGGAGTTAAATAATGATGATTATAATGAGAATATTTTTATATCTCCTTTTAGTATTTCGAGTGCACTAGCAATGACTTTGAATGGGGCAGTAGGAGATACTAAAGATTCAATGCAAACTACACTGCAACTAAAAGACATAAATATTGAGGATATGAATAATGGGTTTGCATATTTAAATCACATGTTAACAAACCTTGATGATGATGTTGAGATTAATATCGCAAATTCGCTTTGGGTGAAAGATGAATTTACAATGAACAAGCAATTTGAATTTGATATTAAAAGTAATTTTAATGCGAATGCTACTTTGCTGGATTTTGAAGATGATAAGTCGGTAGATGTAATTAATGAATGGGTAAGTGACAAGACTAATGATTTAATAGATGAAATAATTATAGGAATAGATCCATATGCTGCATTAATCTTAATAAATGCGATATATTTTAATGGTTCTTGGCAAGATGAATTTGATCCTAGCAAGACTCAATCAAGAGATTTTACTACAATAGACAAAAATGTTATACAAGTTGATATGATGAACAGAACCGATGAAATCGGTTTTTATGAGGATAGTGAAATCACAGCTGTAAAACTACCATATGGTGATGGATCAATTAGTATGTATTGTGTTTTGCCTAATGGAAATGAAGACATAAATTCTGTGATTCGAGAGATGAACGTAGATAAGTGGAATGATTTAAGAAATGAAATGAACTACTTTTATGAAGTTACTCTTGAGTTACCAAAATTTAAAATGGAATATGGGATTAAAGAATTAAACGATGCTTTGATAAATCTAGGCATGGACGTAGCATTTGATGAAAGAGCATATTTTCCTGATTTAATAGAGGGAATGGAAGATAATCTATATATAAATGCAGTAAACCATAAAGCGGTAGTTGACGTTGGTGAAGGGGGGACTGAGGCAGCAGCAGTTACATCTGTTGTTACAGCACCGGGAGCATCACCTATTGAAATTGAGGAACGTACGTTTATAGCAAATAGACCATTTTTATTTATAATAGGTGATGAAGAAGGAAATATCTTATTCATGGGAAAAAAAGTAACATAATTAATAAAGGGTGTTATTATGATAGTAGAAGTTAAAATGGAACAGGTATTTTGATTCGAACTCTCTAAACACTGATTTAAGCTTATAAATTATTAATTTTTCAAAGGCATTATAACATATTACATGGAAACTGGCTTTCCACCCTAGAAAAAAAGTAGAAAATAATTTTCTACTTTATATTTCTTATGATCGCACGCTTATAATCTTCATTATTCAGATATCATACCATCTTTGAACTCTTGATATGCACTCTCGAAATCTAATAACATTGATTCAGGAATATACATTACAAACAGTTCGTCTAATCTGTAAGATTCATCATCGCTTTTAATCAATCCTCTTCCAGCAACGTTGCCGACACCAAAAGGTTGAGATAGATCAAGCGTACTCCCACCAGTTCCCACACTAAATGCTTTAACAGGTACTCTTATCACAATTTTATCATCGACTTTCACCAAGTCACCTTTTAGAACATTTATTATCTTTACTTCATAAATGTGACGTGGCATTTTTTGTCCATTTTCTTTATGCTCTTCAAGGCCTAAGTATTCTTTAATCTCGATAATTGCAAAATCTGAAATGAATCTCTCAAAATTTTCCAATGTGGGAAGAATGAGATTTTCCTCAAAGGTAATACCTGGAACTTTTTTCATATGATATTTTTCATAAATATCCTCTGTTGACAGTGTACAACCTGAAAGAACCAGAATTAAAAAAAGTATTGTAATTTTTTTCATATGTTCCTTCACCTTCTCTGTATATTAGTAACCATGATGTTTCTAGTACACTCTAATAATATCAGATTTGCAAAAAAAATATGAGTAAAACGTTCGACATCAAAAACAGAGGATTGATTCGAACTCTCTAAACACTGATTTTAGCTTATAAATTATTAAGTTTTCAAAGGCATTATAACATATGACTTGGAAACTGGCTTTCCACCTTGGAAAAAAAGTGAGAATCTTTTTCTCACTTTTGATTATGTAAATATTTATAAATCACTCTTTACTGCAGAAGCCAATAATTGTTCGTGTTGTATTCATATTTTTCTAACATTGCATGATCAATCCATTTATTAACAGCTTCTTGATGGAAATAGTATTTATTATCAATGATTAGATATGGAAACATAACACCGGTAAATATATGATATTCTTCCAACATACTTTGCTCTATTGCAATGATTTTCATTATTTTATCATCTTCTAGTCCTAAAAAAACAGAAACTTCAGTAATATCCATCAATTCACTGTTATCATCAACCTCATCTGTTGTGTTTGTAGACGTATAACCATGTACAACTATGCCAATAGATATGATCAAACAACCTATAAGAAAATTATAATTTATTCCCTTAATAATAAACCCCTCCCTTTTCCTGATTCCTCTGACCTCCCTATTCTAATAATAGAAGAAGCGAAAAATGAGAACCAAAAACTATATTAAATTATACCACTTTAAATTGAGTTGTGATACACATAGAATCCGACGAATTTTTATAATCCGATCCAACCTATAATTAATACGAGAGATTCTTAGAATTGATACAAGAAAAGTGTTAGTGAGATTATAGATTTAGGTAGAATTCGACAAGCACATATCAATAAAGATTCAATACCAAGAGAATGGGGACTCGAACTCTCTAAACACTTATTTAAGCTTATAAATTATTAAGTTTTCAAAGACATTATAACATATGACATAGAATCTGGTTTTCCACCTTACAAAAAAAGTGAAAAATAATTTTCACTTTCTAAAAAATTAAATAGGAGTAATTATATAGTTGTTTCTGTAATTGAATAAGATTTCTCCTAACGGATTTTCGTCATTATCTATATCCACTATTCTGTATTATCTTTTAATCTATAGGTGTTGTCTCCATCCCTTTTGAACTCCAGTCCACTATTTTAGTAATATTATCAATCGTGTCAAAATATAGTACACCATCAAAAAAATAGATTGACCCCCCTATTGATACATTTAAAGAGAATGAGAGTCTATTTGTTCCGTCACTAATAGTAGCGACTTTCTCGTAATAAGATTCACTTACGAACACATCCCTATTTAGGCAATTTAAGTTGTCTATCTTATCATTCTCGAACTGTGACATAATATCATCTCCGATTCTCTCTATAAATTCATCTGAGAAGTAAGGAAAGAGTGCACTCTCAAATGTAGTTCGAACCTTGTTTTCATCTAGAGGGGTATAGCTGTCACAAAGGCCTATATCTGCATAAACTAGGTTGAAATAACTCTCAAAAAATGATTCAGTTATTTGTACTAACTCTTCCTGAGCAATTTCATTATTAGTTTCTGTGTATGGTTGTGTTTCATCTTTCCAAAAAACATCAACCCAGTCAGCAGAAATCACATCAACAATGCTAATTAGACCGAATTCAATAGCATTCATCAAGTGAACGTAAGACCCATTGTGTTCTATGAAATAGTAATGATTGGTTGGATTTTCCCACGAATAGCCTTTGTGCATCTTGGTAATTATGACGTTTTCATCCTCCCAAATAATTTCTGTGAAATCTTCTTTCACTGAGGAATTATTCCAAAATCCTCTTGGGTATTTGTGAGAAATCATATAAACTTGTAAATCATTAAGCTGATAACTAGTTGGAATAACCTGATATTTAACTTGTATGCTCCAGTTAGAATAACTATCACCAGGCACTTCTATGTATATTTCTTTAATTATAGTTTCACCAGGTACTTCTACATATTTTGTACAACCTGATAAGATCATAACTCCTAATATTGATAACAAAGGTAATAATTTTTTCATGATTTCCTCTCCCTGATAAGCTTATTTTATAATCACTTTCCTTTTGATAGAATTATTCATTTATTCTATAATAATGATATCATTGAAATTATGCTTTTAATACACATAGAATTCGACAAAATCTTGTCAGAAAAAAATCAACGTTCTAGAGAACAAGGATTCGAACTCTCTAAACACTGATTTAAGCTTATATGATATTAAGTTTTCAAAAACATTGTAACATACGACATGGAAACTGGCTTTCCACCTTAGAAAAAAAGTGAGATTATTACTTCTCACTTTTCATGTTTAAATATTTAACAACTAATTTATACATCATCATATATATTGTCATTCAATAAAAATATCATTAAACTATTTGGTTAGTAAGATAACATACAAAGTTTTAATTCATAACTCGATTTGAGAGAAGAAGAGATTAGAATTTGAATTAAATGAAATTATAACCATATAGTTATTCCATATTTATTATGTAATTTCAATATAATCAATATACAATAAAAAAAATATACAATAAAAAAAAGATACAATGAATAAAAGATACAATAAAACATGATGCAATAAAACAAGTACCGCAAAAAAAGAGACTAAAAAGTCTCAATATATACCTATTTATAATTTATTTTCGCTTTAAATATATAAACGTAGTCATAGTTTAAAATTCTTTCTAGAGCTTTTTGATCATTATCAAAAACATCTAAATCGATACCAAGCGAAGCATCTCCACCTTCTCTTGCGATTATTGCTAATATGAGAGGTTCGTTTAATGCTATTTTCTTATCAGATCTCAAGCCTGCCCAGGTAGTTCCAATACCAATAATATCCTCATTATTTAAGTTTACTAGTGAAGAAATGCTACCTATTGATTGAGAAGAACTATCTTTCTCCACAACAGAAATTATCCACTCATCATTATTACTATGAATTGTGTTTTTTGACAACATAATGCTTCCTGTATTTATACTTTGAAAATGATTAAGTTCAACAACATTATCTTGAAAAATTCCATCTCTATAATATTCAACCCAGCAGTTAACTCGTATATTTTCGAGCTCGTCCATAGAGTACTCGAATATAAAATATTGATCTGCACCTGCAGTCTTTACCAATATTTCTTGATTTTCGGTTAGTTCTAATGGTGATATTTCAATAATTCCATCCTCTTTTACCGTAGTGTCACATCCTGATAAAATCATTAGTAACACTGATAGCAAAACAAATAAATTATTATTACTTTTCAAAACAGATGAACTCTTCCGAACAAAAGAATTATCATCCATACATAAAGATAAATTACTAGTTATATTTCCCTCTTCAATTAACACTATTATCTCACCCTTTCAAATCACTTTACATTCTATCAATAGTATAAACCATGCTACTATCCAATGCTACCCTATAATGAATAAAGTCATTAGTTTTAATAGATACCATTGAAATGACTTATTATTTAAAAATATATAGTATGAGTATTCATGTTTTTAATGTTAGAACTGGGGGAGTCCATTGTACTTTCTAAATAAACTATATTCTCTATATGATTATCCCACGATAGAATTTTTACACCTGTTTACCAATGGGAGTGGTTCGAACTCTCTAAACACTGATTTAAGCTTATATATTATTAAGTTTTCAAGCCATTATATCATACGACATGTAAACTGACTTTCCACCTTAGAAAAAAAGTGAGATTATTTCTACTTTTTCGTTTAAGTTTTGCTGAGTGGAGAATATCTAATTTCTTGTTTATACTTATCCCCCATGAATATTATACATAGTATTACCCACACTATCATAAACATTCATTCCAGTGAATGCAGAAAAATCTCGATCAGTTCTATCAATCATATAATAGCCATCGCCCATTTGATGATTTTTTTCAGCAATATTTAATATTATGGGCTCTTGGTTTCTGAATTCATAAATAACCTGTGAAACGTCGTCGTTGACTATTACTCCAAATATAACCTTGGGCACTAGATTGCTATATTGAATAACAGGAGCAGTAGTAGAACTACGTTCAGCATCATATTCATTAAGCTGATAATCCCCAGAGTTATCTTTAGTGACTTTACATAGTTTTAGAATATAAAAATCTTCAATCGAATCAATATAAGAATAAAATAGATAGATTTGGTCATCAGACTCAAATAGTTTATGCACCTGTAAAAAGTCTTGTTTGGGAGAACTCACCCGTATAAAGTTTTCTTGGTCTTCAAGATTTTTATATACTAAATCCTCGGCGACTAATAAAATAGTGCTAGCTTCTTCCTGCAGATTTATTTCTCTCTCACAACCAGAAAGAAGTTGTACTGACAATATGATAAAAAATTTCAAGGTAATATTTCCTAGATGATTTTTCATGATTCCTCCTAAGTTAATATACTAACTGTTATAAAAAAATGATACATCGCCCAACACCATGTCTTTTTTGTCAGTAATTATTACCCTGTAGTTTATCCCACTCGCTAATTTTTTATCAAGAATGCAAATGACCTCTTCAATTGATTTGTTGTAAAAATAATGCGCTCCACTTGTAATTAATTTACCCAAAAAATTATCATTCTCATCTAGCACCTTTATATTATATTTGAACATGTCAGTCTCTACATTTGAAATAAATCCAAATGAAATTTGAGAGAAATAATCATAATATAATATATCTGTAATTTCAATATCATTATCTTGGTAATCACTTTTTTCTAGCTCTAGAATTATATAATCATCATTGAGATCCTCTGTGTATCGATCGTAATCTTCGAGGTTAATGTAATAAGAACCGATGTATTCATAATGGTCTCGATAATAATTAAATTTGAGTATAGGTATTAACAGCCAAATAATAATTCCCGTTATTAAAATAATGATAAATATCTTTATTTTCACTATTCCACTCCCTTTTTTTCTTCATACTTTAATAATATCATAAGAGAATAAAAAAGGTGATTAGTTCGTTCGACATAGTAACCCTCTAAGAAATAGAGAAAGGATTCGAACTCTCTAAACACCGTTTTAAGCTTATATATTATTAAGATTTCAAGCCATTATAACATGTCACATGGAAACTGGCTTTCCACCCTAGAAAAAAAGTGAAAATATTTTTCACTTTTTTTGATGATTATAATAATGTTTTTACTTACTAATTGATTGACATATGGATTTTCAACCCTAACCTATTTATGATTATCTATTTGTCATAACAGCAGTCCCACAGACAATTAAATTTCCCGAGTAGGTTGGGTCTTCGCTAATTCTGACCGAATAAACACTGTCTGCGCCTTTTTCCTTAGCTTGTTTTAGCAGTTCTTTGAGAGCATCATAGATTCCCTCTTGAGTTAAATAACTTCCACTTTTGTCAGCATTAGTGTTTATTTTAAAAGCAACTGTTCCCAGTGGTTTAGTATAACTAAAGGGTTCACATGTATATACATTATCTACCACTTTTGTCCTCCCTCCCATAGAAGTATAGATTTTTCAATCCTACATATATCTAATAATTCTTAAATAATTTGCTTACTTTCACTTATTAACGTATTTACCAACTAAAATAGCTCTTATTATTACGATAATAAAGAATAAAACAAAACTCACTTTTATTATTACGCCATATAAAGTATTTTCCTCATATATCATTTTGCCTACTAATGGCAGAACTACTCCAATAAACATGAATACACTTGTAAATATCATGGAGTTCCCTGCATATTTACCCATTCTCTCCTTATCATGTTTTTTTGGATCGTAGCCTGAGACAATATAAACCATCTTACCTTTTCTAAGTTGTCTTCCCAGTAAAAATATTACAAGATTAATAATACTGAAGAGTATTATTACAAATAAATACACATATTTACTTTCCATACAACCCTCCTGTACAGTCTATGGATAGTTTATCATAAAAAATTAAAAAACCTAAAGAAAAGTGTTTGACAGAACTAGTTCACATATCCCTTTTGCATTGGATAATGATAGTAATCCTGGATTCGAACTCTCTAAACACTGATTTAAGCATATATATTATTCAGTATTCATAACATTATTTCATGCAAAATTAGATATGCTATAATTAGAGTGAAATTATGATAAATGGGGAGAATAGTATGACTAAAGGGATAATATATGTATGGAATGTTAACGGTGTAGTTAAATATGTCGGAAGAACTGTTCATACTCTAGACGAAAGAACTAGAGCTCATATAACAGAATATAAGAAGCAACTTTCAAGTGGTAATATTACTACTCAAAAATTCATCGAAGTGCATAAACTTGAAAATAAGTGGGATGAAGTTGAATTTTCAATTATTGAAGAAGTGTCCGACCTAGGTAAACTTGGAAGTAGAGAATTGTATTGGTATAAGAAGTACAATACCGATAACCAACTATGGAACTCGGCAATTCCTTTTGACACGGAATACTTAATACTTACGGAAGAAGAGAAGTATAAAAAATCAGTACATAAGCAATTAAGTAAATTCATACAAAGGGAAATACTTGAAAGTGTATGGAAAATAAAGAAAGCTATCTCTGATAAAATCCACCAATTAACTTTTGTTGAGATTGAGCCAAATACATTTGTATTAAGAGAACAACTTTCTGGGGAGAGGGTAGAGATAAGTTTAACTGAACTTACAATTACTGAATTATCCGAGTGTGTTGACAATAGACTATTTGGTAATATTTTGTATGAACTTGTTACCAAGGACTTTTACGAGAATTATGAAAAGTGGCACTCTGCTAAACCACTTGATACAGACATAGTAACGGAACACTTTAAGGATAAACTAAATAAGTTCACTATAGAAGAACAGTTAGAGTATTACGAGAGTACAAATAAATGGAAGTATTCGTCCAAACACGAAAAGCACGATAAGAAAGTAGAGAGAAACGAATTTTTGCGTAACTTTGATAAAGAGTATGAGGAGTTAATCAAAGGTAACTCGAGAAATTGGTTTATCAAGAGAAAACCAAAAGACATATTGGACGAATTATTTAAAAAGTATAGCAATAGCGAGTTTATAGCCACTCTTATGACCTATATAAGGGGTAAAAATACTGGTGGAGGACAATCTTTTAATATGACAACCAATAAGTATAAGAAAATAAGTGACCTTGACAGAGAGATTATATTCGATAAATACCATTACAAAAATGGTGGTTATAAGTCATTTTTTGGGCTTGATAATAATACAACTACTTATATAATAAATGTGAGAAACAAGAAAAAGTAAAAAAAGAAGAACTACACGATTTAAAAATTTTGGAACTAAACGAACTAGATTATCTAATTGTATACAAAACACGATTTAATTATTTTCTACAAGGTATTGAAAATAGAAAACGTTTTAAAAAAAATCTTTGAAAAAAATCAATATTAATCTTCTCTTATTTGTTATTATGATTATTATCGTTTTACGTGTAAGCTAATCATGGTTATAATACAAGTATAAAAACAACACAGACATATTTACATTTGACTTCAAAAAAAATACAAAGCAAACATAAACAATATTCACCAATAAATAAGTTTGCTTATACAAAAAAAGTAAGCGATGTCCCCATACCTAAAATATAGAATGTTCCCACACCTAGAATGGACTCTTTTCGCTTACCTATGATTTTTTTATGGCACCCCAGGAGAGATTAGAACTCTCTAAACACTGATTTAAGCTTATAAATTATTAAGATTTCAAGCCATTATATCATACGACATGGAAGCTGGCTTTTCACCCTAAAAAAAAATGAAAAAATATTTTTTGCTTTGAATATTGTGACTCAATAGATTAATAATAGACAATAACGAATAACAGAATAAGACTTTTAACTAACAAAATCCAATTGTATCAGAGTTTAGTATAGATAGAAATATGATATAATTTGATAAGTAGAACACGTTTACGAAGAGGGGATAAGATGAAAGAAAAAAACAGTTTCCTTATAACTAAATATATTCATCCATTAGAGAGAAAAATTGTGCTTGATGAAGATAGAAATATAATTTTTGATAATCCTAAAACAATTGAGGAGATAACCTTTATAGAAAATATCATAAAAAAAACATATTTTGCCTATAAACTTGACGACTTTGGAAAAAAATTCGCTAAGGCTGCAAACTCGAATGAGAGTATGATCGATAAATTTGACGAGAACGATGAATTACTTACTCTCAAGCTATATTATTTTTCATACATGAGAGATGTTGGAAAACATGATAGTTTTATAAAGGAATTTAAAGAATCAAATTTGGAATCTTCTAAATCTAACATATTTAACCTGATATCAAGAATGAGTATTATTATTAGATACGAGGAAGAAGAAAAACAGAATATTAGTGGAAAAGAGATATGCACAATGTACTCAAATCTACTGTACTTAGTATGCAATAATGATTTTGGAGGAAAATTGGAGCATTTGTCAATTCATGTTAATAATGATGACTCAAATTTTATAAATAAAGATTATGCAAGTCTATTTGAAAACCTAGCAAACACATATTTTTATTCTTATACAAACACTCCTGAAAATTCATTTCACTATACAATTAATGAGTACATAAAATGGAGTAAGCTTATTAATGAATTTACAACTAAAGATAAAATAGATAAGTTAATCTATTTATCAAATATTTTGGAACTTATAAACAACAGCAAAAAAAATTACAATTATAAGGTTCTAAGTTTAGTTAGTATACTTGAACTATTTTTAACTCACAACCCAAATTATATGAGATACAATATCGAAGACTCTATCAGCAAACAGTTTACACTTAAGGTAGCTATAGTTATGCATTACGACAATCCTAAAATAGACTTGATTAAGTTAGACGAGAAATTGAAATTCATTTATAATATACGATCTAACATAGCACATGGAAATTTTGCAAAGAATAATAAACTGATGAACAAGTTTTATGATTATTACGAGTGCGATAAGAGTAATAGTGATCTCGAAGAAAAATTTAAGATAATTTCTGATGATCTATACTCGATAGTCTCGATATTATTAAAAAGATATTTTACTAATTCGCAATTTATTGATTTTTTGAAAGAAAAATAATTCTATTTTGATTTTATTCGAACTCTCTAAACACTGATTTAAACTTATATGTTATTAAGATTTCAAGACATTATGCCATGCAACATGAATACTGGATTTCTACCCTTTAATAAACAGAATTTAATTCTGTTCTTAAATTTCCTTGTCTAAGATTCTGACAGTATACTTTTTCTTAGTGTAATCGTACTCTATTGATAAGTAGATAACCTATCAGTAAAAACCGCATTTATTACGAAACGACATATCATTGACCAAAATAAAGTCTCATAAGAGACTTTTTAGTTTGCTTAGGAATTAATGACTCAACAAATATAATAATAGAACAGTTGTCGTAAGTGTAATGATTCGTCAATGCCACAACTCGATGATATTCGAACATCAGTGTAGAGCCTCACGACCACAAGTTACTCTTTATGCAGTGTTGGAGGCAGAATCAATATGGGTTAGATTGTTTTTACGTAATTAACGAAAAGAAAAATGTAGAAAATTGTATATCTCTACTGTATACTTTAAGTAGAGAGTAGAATAGCAGGAGGGAGAATTATATGTTTTTAGTTTTAGATGAATCTGGAACATTTTCAAATAAGAAGCAAAGATATTACATAATTGGTGGTTACTTGACTAATGATTTAAATAAAGTTAAGTCAATTCATCGAAAGAAAGAAGCAATAATCAAGCGAAGAAAAAAAATACCTTTAAAAGCCAATGTTGAATTTAAAGCACATAGACTTCTCCCAAATGATCAGGCAATGTTTATAAATGCAATAACTGAAGAAAGCAATATTCATCCAGTTGCAATAATAGTGGACAAAAATTCGATACAAAATGAGATTTCAGAGAATGGTGCATATTTTATATATTTGAAATTACTTATTAAGAAAGTTATTAACCAATTCAACTTAAAAGATTGTAACCTAGAGATACTTTTGGATAACCGAACTTTTAATGAAAAACATAAAAATGAATTCTTGCTTGAAACGAAATATTTTTATGACGGAAGATTAAGTCTGGAATTTCTTGAGTCACACCATAAAAGAGAGATACAAGTAGCAGATTACATAGCGAATTTTCTATATGTTAAGTATAATAAAGATGAACAAAAATACAAAACCAGAATTAAAAACTTGGATAAATTTTTTATTGTAATTATCTAGCTGCTTCTATCTATTTAAAATAAAAAAGTGAATTTCTTCACTTTTTTAGCTCATAGGTGTCACGTACTTACATTACGCTTAGGCGAACTCCCTATCAACCGGCTTACCTACCGAGTCTTGTTAATATATTTTAACATACAGAACACCGTATGTAAAGTATAAAAAAAGCAGCAAAAAGCAGCTTTCTCTAGCTCATAGGTGTCACGTACTTATATTACGCTTAGGCGAACTCCTCATCAACCGACTTACCTACCGAGTCTTGTTAACTAATATTAACATACAGAAAACTATTTGTAAAGTATAAAGAAAGCAGGTAAAACCGCTTTCTTTAGCTCGTAGGTGTCACGTACTTACATTACGATTAGGCGAATTCCATCAACCGACTTACCTACCGAGTCTTATTGAGAATTCTCACTAATATTATGTCCGTTTTATATATTATATTAAAATTAGTGCTTTTTGCTAATTTCAAATGTGTACATCAACTAAACCTTCTACATCCTTCTCGTAAGTTCTTGACACTTAGTACTATAAATAGGTGTTAATTGTTGAATAAAAGGATATTTTCTATCTTATTATCGGTGTTGGCGACTGAAACTAAGGTTAATCTTATTAAAATTTAAGACGTAATCTCATTCAGCATGTAAACTGGCTTTCCAACCTAGAAAAAAACAGAAGTAAATTCTGTTTTTAATTATCTCCCTCTAAGTCATTGACAGTATACATCTTTTTAGTGTAATCGTACTCTATTGATAAGTAGATAAATCTATTGGCAAGAACAGCGTTGATTCTTTGAAAATGATTTCTAATTGTTTTTTCAGAAACTCCGTAGTGTTCTGCCAGGTCTGATTTCTTTAACTCTTTCTTCTCAATTACGAACATTATAAGTAATTCTAATGCTGTCTCAATGATCCTGCTTTCCATTTTTTCACCCAGTAAAAATAATAACAATAATGAACTCCATAAATATTATTTACTCGCTCTCAAATTCAGTAAAAGAAGAAAAATATATTAAACAAAGAGGGACGTCTATCCCTTATACTTATATGAAGTATTTTATATCTGCTACAAAAAAAGAAGATATCGAATTCAATACCAGGTCAAAACAATAATCAAAGATTTATATAATCTTCTCTTTGTCAATTCTCTTACCTAAAACAGATTGTATAGATTTCTTGCAACCAATTATGCATTTATAACTACCCCTCAACATTTCAGAAGACACCATGCTATTATTCAACCAATCTGCGAGTGAGTCAGATTCTATATACATTATCTTAGCATCTAAGGCTTGTTTAACAAATTCAGGTACATTAGTAAATATTATTCCTAATACTGGAGTAAGTGGTAAAAACAGTACAGTGCCTTCACTTTTGTGAACAACCACTCCCATCATATAACTAGGTGATAAAATAAATTGATGTGAAGACTCGTTCTTAACTGGCATAAATGTAAGTCCTTGAGTAATATTAGATTCCTTAGGATTATTATTATAAAACTCTAACAGTCTGGGAAGTGTTAGTTCTCCTTGAATTCCAAAGTCTTCCTTATACATGTTGTTTAAGTCATCAACTATATAGTTATTTCTTAGTGTCAGTAAATCAAATGCTATTCTTATCTTTTTAAATCTTTTCTTGCTAATTTTCAAGACTCCTTTCTTAGAAAGAAAATTGGAAAGTTCAGTTCTCAAAATTCTAAAAGGTGCCTCTATTTTGTCAGACAGAAATTTTTCCAATTCAGGTGAATAGTAATCCTCTGCAGTAAACAATTTACCTACTTCCTCTAAACAATATTTCTTCTTTGATATATCAAAATATTCTATTACGAATTTCCCATCCTTCTTATAAGCCCATTGCTTTATAAAAGATTTTGGGACTATTACATGACTTCGCATATAACCCTCCTGAAAAATCTAATCTAAACCTTTAATATATTTTATTTTACCATATATGTACATTTTCCCTATTGTAGTAAACTAACAAAGAGCTGTAATTATTACACAAAAAATATAATATAAAGTCAAATTAGTTTATTTGCTTAATATATAATTCTTCTAATTATCTTATTAATACTTATACTGACATACCCTCCTTATACACATATACCAGGTACCATATACTCACTTTGCAAGTTCCATAAACCCATCTTATAAAACCATCTACCCACCTTATAGATTTTTCATAAAAAAAATAATCAAGAAATTCTTGATTGTTTATATGACAATTTAAAGTTAGATTCATGAGAATCCTTTCTTTAAAATTGAGTCGCAAATCGGTCAAATTGCTCTGGATTTTTAGTTATTACTTGATGTCTACTTTCTAAGATTTTGTTCATGTACTCTACTCTACATTTCTTAAGCTGCAGAGTTTTGAGTAGAGCACTCTTAATATCCTCATAATCATATCTCCACCTCGATATGATAAATCTTTCTTTGGATGATAATTTACGCTTATACTCAATTTCTACAAGCTTAATTACATCTTGGTTATTTTCTATGACCGATACTAAATCTCTAGTTTTCTTCGCTCTTCGTTGAGCGTTAATATATTTACTCCATTTATCTTTATACTTCTTAATTGCTGATTCTAACGTTACGATTCTATATCTAATAAACTTACGAATTACTATAAGAAGTCCTCTATGCTTCTTAATGTTATATAACTTACCCTCAATCTCATATTCTCTTACATCACGATTCATTGTAGATACTAGTCTATTTACTTCAGATTCATTTAGTGATATAAATCGTTTGGACCCATTAAAGTCTTTCATATGAACTTGTCTAGTATTAATAAGTCTTAGTTTGTTTTTAAGAATACCTAAAGCTTTATTAACTCTTGAGTCTAATCTATGTTTCTTTAACTTCATTTCTTCAGTTAGAGTTCCTAGCCTTCTAGCCTGGTTAAATTCATCCTGGAACTCTTTAGTAGTGAAATGACATCTTACTGCTAGTGAGAGAGAAGTAATCTGAATCTCTTCTAACTCTTTATCCAACATCCAGGGTACTATAGTTTGAAACAATTTTAATGAATCTGTAAATGCATGATCCATGTACTGTCCGTTTGGATCTGTTCCAAAGAAATGAAATCTAGTTTTCTTCATTATAGTACCCCCTTTCCTCTAAGCTACTGCTTTAGTAGCTCTTTTAAACTCAGTACAAATTCTTTGTATATGTCTAACACTATAATCAACTTCACTTGCTATCTGATAGTAACTTTTCTTCTTGATGATTTTAAGAAATAATACTTGGTATTGCTTATCGTTTTCTTTACTAAACTCTTCAATCTTACTTTCTATGGTTACTAGTACTTTTCTTAGTTCTGGAAGTCTTTCATGTATAGACTGTAACTCCTCTTCAGTATTACCTCTTGTATTAAGATTCTTTAACACATACTCTCTTAACTCTAAGTAACTAATCTCATCTTTAATCTCGCTATAAGATTGAAATGTCTTATATGTAAACTTTGAAACGGACATTTAGTCACCTCATTTATAATCGAGTTATATCTCGTTTTTGTCTTTCAATACTTCTATGATATTCAATAGCTCTTTTAATCTCTTCAACATCAATACATACTAGTGGTTTATCAGATACTTCATGTACAGCACTACACATTAACGTGGCCACATACGTCCAACCATCTATTGTTGTTAGTACCTGGACACTAACTTTATTTAAGTTTACTTTCTTAATGATTCCACTAAGTTTGGTTTTAGAGAAGAAACCATTATAAACACCTTTAAAATACTTTCCATTATCGCTAGTACTTAGTACCATAAAATCACCTCTTTACTTCAAATAAAATATTTCTTTATCATCAATAAATGCTTCAGTAATTTCACTTCGAGCTTTAACTGCTAGTTCATGTGTATCATACACACCTAATAGAAAGACATGATGACCACTCACTGCCTCTACTGTATAGTCTCTTGTGTTATGTCCTCTTATCTTATAAAGAAGTTGTTTAAATATCTTCACATAACCAAAATCATCTCTTAACTCATCTTTAATCAAACCTTCATCAACAACGATACTTACATCCTCGTAATTAACATCAACCTCCAAGTCCTTACTAATTACTCTCATTAACTTCCTCCATCTTTTCAAAATCTGTAAATATACTTGTTTGTCCACTCGCAGTAATTCCATTAATTCTATCTAACGCTATCTTGTAATATTGTGGATCAATTTCAAAACCTATGTAATTACGTTTTAACTCTTTAGCTGCTACTGCAGTTGTACCTGAACCTATAAAGAAGTCAGCTACTATATCTCCTTCATCACTAGAATTGATAATGAAGTTCTTTATAAACTTTAGAGGTTTTATAGTCGGATGTAGAAATAAATCCTTTTCTTCCTGATTAGTTTTACGAATATAGAACTTATGCTTTGTGTGATAGTTTCCTTTGAGTCTAACGCCTCGTTCTCTAAAATAGAAGCAATACTCTATATCAGGTAAGAATGTATTGTTAACGGCTGGTGTTGGATTAGTTTTACACCAGACTAATAACTCAAAGTTACACTCATACTTATCAAAGAAATCAAAGTACTGTTTTAGTTGTCTCTTATTACACCAGATGTATATGTTTATCTTTTTCATCACTCTAACCATCTCTAGTAATAGTTCGTTATCGATTCCTATATGTAAGTTTTTATTCTTTAACTCGTGTTGTACTTTACTCATACCTCTAGTAACGGCACAAGAACTATTTAATCCATTCTCACAAGTACTCATCTGTAATTTATAGGGTGGGTCAATAACAATTAAGTCGATACTGTTATCCGGTATCTCTTTAATAGCCTTATAACTATCAACATTGTAAATATTGTTCAGATTATATTTTCCTAGCATTTAAACATCCTTTCATATATAGATATTTAAAAACTAGATCATCGGTAGAATATCAATGAATAAAACTTCCTGGTATAGTTGAATCTAACCAACACCACTCTAGAGCGCATGCACTTGTCTAACACTCACATAAGTAGAGTGGCGCGAACCTATACGAAAACGTATAAACCAAAAAACCTAAACAATAATAAAATAAATATAATGACAGCTTGCTGTTCATTTATTTGTTTTAAGCGTAGGTAACAAAAAGAAACACAACAGGCGACGTAGTCGCCACGCGCCACATATGGCGAGTAAATAGAATATTGGCTTTGAAGAACCCACTCCAAGACCGCCACGCTAGAGTCAGGTTCATCAAAGCCAACATAATAATGGCGGTCTAATATAAAGGGGAGAAATATGAAAAGTTCTCAAGATTAGTTTAATAACTTTCACCTAGTAGCAAATTATGTCGCACGCTACTAGGTTTAAATTAATTTTGAAATATGCTATAATCAAAGTTGTCTAGAAATGAGAATAGCATTACGTAAACAAGGAGTCCTTTTGACTTCTAGTTTTTGCACTTTACAATGGATACGATAGTATCCACAACATTATTATATAGATACTATCGTATCTTGTCAAGAAGTTGAGAGGAGCAAATTATGAAACTGCACTATGCAAACAACATCAAGTGGCTTAGAATGAAACTCTACAGCAGTAGGGATGAGTTTTCACATGCGATAGAAATGAGTGAAAACACAATTAAAGCTTATGAGAATGGGTATAGGACTCCAGTGATTGATAAACTGGTAATCATTGCATTACATTTCGGCGTATCTTTAGATGATCTGGTTTTCAAAGATCTTACAAAGTAACAAATAATTTCATTTTTAGACACAAGGTGGAAACTGGGCTTCCATGTCAATTTGTATAATGACTAATACAGAATTGAAAGGAAGTGTTTTATATGGATGATATTAAATATTTAATATCGCAATTTGTTAAATTAAATAACAATGACATAGGACTAGAAGAGGTCAAAGAAATATATCTGAACAGATGTAGAATTGAAGTGAGAGAAGATACTTACAAATACTACAGACGATTTTTAACATCAATAATTGATTATCTTATCGGTATTGGTGTTAGGTCAACAAAGGAAATAACAAGTAAGGCTTTATATGAATTTATCAATGAACATCGTAAACTTGGACACAAGAACAATTACATAAATAAGTTTATTGGCGCACTTAAGCAGGCTCTAACATACTGTGAAGTCCAGGAGCTCATAAATAATAACCCTCTAAGAAACTTCACGTTACTTAAGAAAGAAGATACAGAGACTGTTATTATTAGTCCGAAAGTTATTAAAAGCATAATCAAGTATCTAAATACAACTGAACAAACACAAGAAGTACTCAGAGCTAAAGCAATGATCTATATCTTACTGGATACAGGAATTAGAAAGAATGAGCTCAGAAACGTTAAGTTAGAAAACTTAGATTTAGAAAACGATTCTATTCATTTAACTTATACTAAAACCAGGAAGCACCGAACAGTATTTATAACTTCAAGCACTAATCTAGCAATAGTTGAATACTTGAACTCAGTTTCTCCAGATAATTACTTGTTAGTGAGTTTACATACTGGAATGCAGCTCTCTGCTAAAGCTATGGAAGATGTAATCATAAAAATAAAAAGAAAGCTCAACATACCTAAAGAGGTTAGTATAAGCTTTCATAAGTTTAGACATACGTTCGCTACTATGTTCCTGGAACAAAACAAGAACATAGAAACAGTCCGTAAGATATTAGGGCACACTAGTATTAAGACAACACAGATATATTTGCATTTATCTAATTCTAAAGTACAAAACGAACATCGAGAATTCTCACCGATTAATCGTTTTGTGTAAAAATAAAAGTAAGCTGAGTCTCAACACATGAATACCTCAATGTCCCAACACATGAGGAAGTGTTTTTTCGCTTACTTGTGCTATTTTAATGGCACCCCAGGAGAGATTCGAACTCCCGACACTCGCCTTAGAAGGGCGATGCTCTATCCAGCTGAGCTACTGAGGCATTTAATTATTTGACGCTTATCTATTTTAACTAATAATTATTGATTTGTAAAGTAAAATTTAAATTTTTTTTATGTGATATGATACATGTTAAAGTTAATCCGAATAATAATCATATTTCTTTGAATTTGAATCTATATTTGATAGAATTAATGTAATAGATAATAGATCTCAATGGAGGATATAAATGGAAAAGTTAGTTATCATTGGAGCTGGTCCTGGTGGATATGAAGTTGCGATTGAAGCAGCTCAAAAAGGGTTAGAAGTAGTTTTGATTGATAAAGACGAGTTAGGTGGGACTTGTTTGAATTATGGGTGTATTCCAACAAAAACACTTTATAAATCTTCTGAAATTATTAAGTCGATTAAAGGTGGAAATCAGTTTGGAATTGATGCAGAATATAAAATTGACTTTGAAAAAGTTATTAGTAATAAAGATAAAATAGTTGCTGATCTTAAAAATGGAATTGATTTCTTAATCAAGAAAAATAAAATTGAATTTATAAAGGGTGAAGCAACGTTTGTTGATGAAAGAAGTATAAAAGTAAATGATCAAGTAATCGAGGGAGATTATTTCATTATCGCAACTGGTTCAGCTGTGAGAATGCTAGATATTGAAGGAGTTGATAGTGAAGCGGTCGTTACATCAAAAGAGATGCTTTCTCTTAATCAAATACCTAAGACTTTAACTGTTATTGGTGGAGGAGTAATAGGTGTTGAATTAGCTTCAATATATAATTATTTCGGTTCTGAAGTTACTATTTTAGAGTATCAGAAGAATTTATTAGGATATTTTGAAGAAGATATATCTAAGAGATTTAAACCTGTTTTAACAAAGCAAGGTATAAATGTAGTTACAGGTGCAAATGTAACTAAAATAGATAATAACACTGTCACTTATAATATAAAAGGACAGGAAAATAGTATTGATGCAGAATTAATACTTATGTCTGTTGGAAGAATTGCTTATATGGACAACTTAAATATTGAGAAGATTGGAATTGAATTTGATAAAACTGGGATTAAAGTAAATGATAATTTTCAAACAAGTATTCCTAATATCTATGCTGTGGGTGATGTTCTTGGTGGAAGTATGTTAGCACATACTGCTACATTCCAGTCATATAAGGCACTATCACATATTCTTAATGAAGAGAATACGACTGACTTTAATATGATACCAGCATGTGTATTTACTTTTCCAGAATTAGCATCTATCGGTTTAACTAGAAAAGAGGCTAAGGAGAAGTTTGATTCAATTGAAGTCAGAAAAGGACAATACTCTGCAAATGGTAAAGCTAATGCAATGGGAGAAAATACTGGCTTTATTCAGATTATTCTAAACGATGGATATATAGTAGGAGCAAGTATAATGGGATATAGTGCTAGTACTATTATTCATGAGATAGCTTTAATTATAAATAGTGGTAAAAGAATTGATGAGTTCAGAGATATGATATTTGCACACCCAACATTATCAGAAGTATTATCAAGTGCAATTAGAGAATAGTGATAAAATAATAGGAGGATGAAATGGAAAGAAGTGGTAAAAGATTTATAATATTGATTTCGGTTTTTTTAGTATTGATAATTATAGCTGCAATATTACTGAAAGTTACTGAGGATGAAAAAACCGTTATGATGGAAAAATATACAACACTGACTACATACGATCATGTTTATGACATAGAAACAATGGAAGAATTTGAAGAGATTGTAGCGACAGGTGAAAAGGCGTTTGTTTATTTTGGCCATCCAGATTGTCCAGCGTGTGTAGCTATGGTACCTCATATAGATAGATTAGCAAAAGAAAATGAAATAGAAAAAGTTTATTATGTTGAATTTCATTTCATGAGTGATTTGGCTGCTGAATGGGGTGAAAATGGTACTTACGATTACAAAGGTACGCCTGCAGTAATGTTATTTGATGAGGGTGAATTTGTTAAGAGTTATCAAAGTGACGATTATTCAGATGGTGAAAATTTATTAGTAAAATTAGATGCATTTTTTAAAGATTACGTATAGGTGATATAATGAGATATTCAATGAAGGTAGAAGGAATTACTTGTTCAAATTGTGCTAAAACTATCGAAAATACCTTTCAATTGTATGAGAGAGTTTCCTGCAAAGTAAATGTAAGTGCAAACAAAATAATATTCAATTATGACAGTGATTTAATTTCTTTAACACAAATAGCTGATATCGTACGTCAAGCAGGGTATACCCCAATTTTAGATACGGATACAGAGAATTCACAAAAAGACTTTAAAAGAGATATTTTGATATCTCTTTTATTGACTACCCCATTATTATGGACAATGTGGCATCACTTAGGTGCTACATGGATGACACCAAAGCTTAGTATGTTTTTAATGCAACCTCTTGTTCAAATCATTCTAGCTACACCAGTTCAATTTTATGTAGGTCGAAGATTCTTTATAGGTTTGTATCATTCCGCAAGAAAAAAAGTTTTTGGAATGGATGCGTTAGTTGTTTTAGGTACACTAAGTGCTTATATATTCAGTGTCATTAAAAGTATTGAGGCTTTAAATGGTGGAATTTGGATAGATTTTTCTACTCATATGATGCCAGAACTATATTTTGAGACTAGTGCTACTATAATAACTGTTATCTTAATAGGAAATTATATAGAACATATTGCGAAAAACAGAACTTCTGATGCTTTGGTTGATTTAATTAATTTAGGAGCTAAGGAAGCGAGAATTAAAGTAGATAATGTAGAGAAAATGATTCCAATTGAGGATGTTAAAATTGGAGATTTAGTTATAGTACTCGCAAATGAAAAAATTCCAGTTGATGGGATAATTGTTGAAGGGAACTCATATGTAGATGAATCGATGATTAATGGAGAACCAATTCCAACTTTTAAGGAACATGGTTCAGAAGTTATAGGAGCAACATTAAATACAAGTGGAAAAATTGTGATAAAGACTACAAGAGTTGGTAGCGAAACTGTTTTAGCGAAAATAATTGAAACAGTAGAAGAAGTAAGTGCTTCAAAGCCACCAATTCAACGTATTGCTGATAAAATTTCTACAATCTTCGTTCCGATAGTTTTATCTATTTCTACGATAACTTTTATCATTTGGTTTTCAATTAATCAAGATATTTCATTAGCTTTTGAAGCAGCTGTAGCTGTTATGGTTATTTCTTGCCCGTGTGCATTAGGTCTAGCTACACCAACATCAATTTTAGTTGGTTCAGGTAGAGCTGCAAAAGAGGGGATACTTTATAAAGGTGGAGAGTTTTTTGAAACAGCAAATAAGATAAACGCTGTCTGCTTTGATAAAACTGGAACACTAACAATCGGAAAACCTGTAGTAACAGATTATTTTGGAAACATTGAAATATTTGATTATGTTTATTCTCTTGAAAAGCAAAGTGTTCACCCGTTAAGCATCGCAATTGTTAATTATAAGGAATCAATTGATTATGAAGTAGTCGATTTTGAAAATATAAGTGGTATGGGTCTAATTGGTACTATTAATGATAAGATAGTGGCAGTTGGATCAATAAGACTAATGAGTGAAATAAAAGTTAATATTGATAAATTCAAAAATGAATTAACAAAACTTCAAAATGAAGGTAAAACAATTATTTATGTAAGTATAGATGGTAAGATTGAAGCCCTAATAGGTATTGCTGATGTATTAAAACCTGATGCTAAAAATGTAATTCACAATTTGCATGCAAGAGGTATTGATACTTATATGATTTCTGGGGATAATAAATTTGTCGCAAACGCAATAGCTAAACAATTAAATATTAAAAATGTTTATGGAGAAGTCTTACCTTCAGAGAAAGCTGATATAGTTACTAAAATCAAAGCTGATGGAAAATTTGTGGCTTTTATTGGAGATGGTGTAAACGATGCTCCAGCTTTAAAAGCTGCTGATGTTGGTATTGCTATGAGTTCAGGAAGTGATATCGCAATTGACTCTAGTGATGTAACTTTACTATCTCATGATTTAAATTTAGTTAATAAGGCAATAGACATTTCCATAGTTACATTTAAAAACATTTTGCAAAATTTCGGATGGGCATTTGGGTATAATATACTAGCTATTCCATTAGCTGCATCAGGTATGTTAAATCCAATGATCGCTGGAATTGCTATGGCGTTTAGTAACATTACTGTAGTTAGTAACGCTTTAAGATTGAAAAGATACAAATTCAAAAATTACAAGGAGGATAGCATGGAAAAAGTTACATTAAATGTACCTAGTATGGCTTGTGGACACTGTAAAGGAAAAATAGACGCTGCATTAAGAGAAAGCAACATTGATGCAACAGTAAATCTAGATAATAAAACCGTTCTAGTAAATGAAAATGATTCTGCTTCAGCAACTTCTATAATTGAGACAGCTGGATATCCAGTAGAAAAATAATTTTTAAAAATAACTTTTAGAAAGTTATTTTTTTTATAAACTAATACCTTGCTCTTTACGTTACGTATATCACACAACCAAGGAAGGGTAGAAAAGTCAAAAATTAATGTCTTAAATGACATGAATTTTGTTTGAATGAGCGCTATAATTAGGATGTAGAATATATCAATGATAATTTATTACCTTTTATTTGTAAATCATTTGATTTATTGGATTTTTATGTTATATTTATAGTTGATTAAAGGAGTGAAATAATGAATGTTAAAGTAGAAAATTTAGAAAATAGTAAGGTTAAATTAACAATCACTGTTGAAAAAGATGTTTTTAATACTGGACTTGATTTGGCTTTTGAAGAAGAAGTTAAAGAAGTAGAAGTTAAAGGATTTAGAAAAGGTAAAGTTCCAAGAGATGTATTTGAAAAACGTTTTGGTGAGGCACGTTTATATGATAAAGCCATTAATTACTCTATAAATGAGACTTATCCAAAAGCTGTTGAGCAAGAAAAAATTGATGTTGTAGCACAACCTAAAATTGATTTTGATTTTTCAAGTATAGGAAAAGACAAAGATTTTGTTTATGTTGCCGAAGTTACTGTTAAACCAGATGTTAAACTTGGTGATTATACAGAAATAAAAGTTAAACATTTATCTACAAGAGTTTTGAAGAAGGATTATGAATTAGAGCTTGATAGAATTTTAGCAAGTAAAACTGAACTTGTTCCAAAAGAATCAGATGTACTTGAAGATGGAGATACATCAATAATTGATTTTGAAGGATTTAAGGACGGAGAACCATTTGAAGGTGGAAAAGGAGAAAACTTTTCACTTAAAATAGGGTCTGGTCAATTTATTCCTGGTTTTGAAGATGCAATGGTAGGTATGAAAGTTGGAGAAGAAAAAGACGTTAACGTAACGTTCCCAGAGAATTATCAAGCAGCTGATTTAGCTGGTGCTCCTGTAGTATTTAAAGTTAAATTGCATGAAATTAAAGTCAGTAATACACCTGAATTAACTGATGAGTTAGTTAAGGAATTAGAAGGTGATGCTGAAACAGTAGCTGATTTTGAAAAAGAAGTAAAAGAAAGTATCAAAGAAAGAAAAGAAATCCAAAATAAAAATGCTATTATTGACAAAGTAGTTCAAGTAGCAAGTGAAAATGCTGAAGTAGTTATTCCTGAGGAAATGGTTAATAACGAAGTTGATAGAATGATTAAGGATACAGAAGCTCAAGCAAAACAATATAATATGGAATTAGATATGTTCTTACAATTAAATGGAACAAATCTAGATACTTATAAGACACAATTAGCTTCTAGAGCTGAAACTAGTGTAAGATATAATTTAGTTTTATCTGCTATCGCTACAAAAGAGGAACTTAAACCTACTGAAGAAAAATACGCGGAATCTTACTCTATGTTAGCAACTCAATATGGAATGGAAGTTGAACAACTTAAGAGTGTTTTTCCTAAAGAAATGTTAGACGAACAATTAAAAACTCAGCTTGCAGTTGATTACTTAGTTGAAAATTCGGTTAAAGAGTAAATTAATGCACGACAGTGTCGTGCTTTTTTTTTGTAAATTACTTAATGTGAGTATTATTTTATATCTCAACGATATAATATTAAACGAGTTGTTATGATGTAGGTAAATTACTGGAGGTGCTTTATGAAGAAAGAAATAGTTTGTTCTTTTTGTGGGAAAAGTATTAAGGAAATTGATAAATTAATTTCTGGTGAAAATGCTTATATCTGTAATGCTTGTATTGAAATGTGCTATGAAATAATTGTAAAAGATTTTACATTTCCCCAAGATGATTTTATGTTACCAAAGATTCCTACTCCAAAAGAAATATTCTCAAAGTTAAGTGAATATGTAGTAGGTCAAGAGAATGCGAAGAAGGTATTATCAGTAGCAGTATATAATCATTATAAAAGGCTTAAGTGTAATTTGGAAAATGACGATATTAATATTGAAAAAAGCAACATATTATTAGTCGGTAAAACAGGAAGTGGTAAGACTTTATTAGCGAGAAAATTATCAGAAATATTGGATGTGCCATTTGCGATTGCAGATGCTACTAGTTTAACTGAAGCGGGTTATGTTGGAGAAGATGTTGAGAATATTTTGGTTAGACTATTGCAAGCAGCAGAGTATGACTTGAATAGAGCTCAAAAAGGTATTGTGTATATTGATGAGATAGACAAATTGGCTCGTAAATCTAGTAATCCTTCTATTACAAGAGATGTATCAGGAGAGGGTGTACAACAATCGCTATTAAAGATTTTAGAAGGGACAGTAGCAAATGTTCCTCCTCAAGGTGGAAGGAAGCATCCAAATCAAGAGTTCATTAAATTTAATACAAATGATGTCTTATTTATTTGTGGTGGTGCTTTTGACGGAATAGAAGATATAATTAAAAAAAGAAGCGGAAAGAAAATGATAGGGTTCAACAAAGACAAAACTAAAAATGAAATTATAAAGAATATTAATCACGAAGATATAACCAAATATGGAATGATTCCTGAACTTGTTGGTAGAATACCAATTTTATCTTCATTAACGGTACTTAATAAAAAAGATTTAGTCAAAATTATGACAGAACCAAAAGATGCTATTTTAAAGCAATACAAGAAAATATTTAAAATGGATGAGGTTGAGCTAGAATTTACAGATGATGCAATAAATGAAATTGCTGAGTGTGCTTTGAATAAGAATATTGGAGCGAGAGGAATAAGATCAATACTTGAAAGTGTTATGGTTGATATTATGTTTGAATTACCTAGGAAAAACAATTCTAAATGTATAATTTCAAGAGACATTGTAGTTAACCACGAAAGGGATGAGAATATAAATATAAGTGCTTGAGGGGAAACCCTCTTTTTTATGAGCATCTTATATCTAGATATAATTTATTATGATATAATAGGTTATAAATAAGATATTTTTATATTAGTCGAAATTTTGGAAATAATAACAAATGATTGAAATATGAAATATATTGTAAAATTATTATTAATTGGAGAGGTGATATAATGCAACTTAACAATAAAGTTATTGAAAGAGCTTATCCCGCAATGGCTATTCGTGGAATTGTGGCTTTACCAGATAACGATATAAGGTTAGAAGTAGGACGTGAGTTTAGTAAAAAAGCGTTGCTTGAAGCTGAAAAACACGATAATCATATAGTATTATTAATACAAAAAAGTCCTTTGATTGAGAATCCAAAACCTGAAGATTTATATGATAGAGCTATAATTGGAAAAATCACAATGAAAATCAAGTTACCAAATGGTAATTATAAAGTTAAAGTGAATGGTATCGTTCGAGCCAAAGTTAACTACTTTGTGAGCGAGGAACCATATTTTAGTGTGTTTGTAGAGTCAATGCCTTTTATCCAAACAAATGTAGATGAAGAAATTGCCTTAATTCGTATGATTGTTAATGAAGTGGTAGACAATTCTGAAGACATATTTATGAACGGTAAAAACGTAGTTTCTGCTATTCAAAGTGGCGTAACATCTGAAAAGTTAGCGAATATAGTTGCATTTAACTTAAAGATTCATGAATCAGAAAAAGTTAAATACTTAGTAAATCCAGATGTTAATGAAAGATTACAAAGTGCTCTTAAAGATATTGAAAGAGAAAAATATTTACATAGTCTTGAAAATGATATTAATAAACAGGTAAGAGAAAGCATTGATGAAAATCAAAAAGAATATTATTTACGCGAGAAAATGAAAGCAATTCAAAATGAACTTGGCGACAAGGCAAAAAAAGAGACAGAAATAGATCAACTTAAAAATAAAATTATAGATAAAGGTATGCCTTCTGAAATCGAAGAAAAAGCTCTTAATGAATTAAGTAGATATGAGACATTACCTGCAAGTTCAGCAGAGAGTGGTGTTATCAGAACATACTTAGATTTTTTAGTTGACTTACCTTGGACAGAAGCAACTGAAGACAATGATGACATTAAAAATGCTGAAAAGGTATTAGATGAAGGACATTATGGATTAGAAAAAGTTAAAGAACGTATCTTAGAATACTTAGCAGTTAAGATTGCTACTAAGAAAAATCCTCAAACGATTTTATGTTTAGTTGGACCTCCTGGTGTTGGGAAAACTTCACTAGCACATGGTATTGCTGAAGCATTAAATAGAAAATTTGTAAAAGTTGCTTTAGGTGGAGTTAAAGATGAATCAGAGATTCGTGGACATAGACGTACATATATTGGAGCTTTACCTGGTAGAGTTCTACAGTCTATGAAAAAAGCAAAAGTTATTAATCCACTATTCTTAATTGATGAAATTGATAAAATGAGTTCAAACTTCAGAGGCGACCCAGCTTCTGCAATGCTTGAAGTATTGGACCCTGAACAAAATAAATTCTTTAGCGATCATTATTTAGAAGAAGAATATGATTTAAGTAATGTATTATTTATAGCAACAGCTAATTACTTGGAAAATATTCCTGCTCCACTTAGGGATAGAATGGAAATTGTCCAGTTATCGTCTTATACGGAAGATGAAAAGCTTGAGATTGCTAAAAATCATTTAATAAAAAGACAAATGAGTGCTCATGGTCTAACTAAAAATGAATTTAAAGTATCTGATGCTGCAATCATGGAAATTATTCAAAAATATACTAGAGAAGCAGGAGTTAGACAACTAGATAGATTAATCGGTTCACTTTCTAGAAAAGCAATTAAGAAAATATTAGAAAAAGAGATAAAACAAGCCAATATTACTAAAACAAACTTGGTTGATTATTTAGGTAAATCTTTATTCAGCCACAATAGAACCGAAAAGAAAGATCAAATTGGAGTTGTTACTGGATTAGCTTATACTCAATTTGGTGGTGATACATTACCTGTAGAAGTTACATACTTTGAAGGAAATGGAAAATTAGTCCTTACTGGTAAACTAGGAGATGTAATGAAAGAATCAGCTCAGGCAGCTTTAAGTTTTGTTAAATCAAATAGTAGTAAGTATAATATTAATCCAAAATTATTTAAAGAGAACGATATTCATATCCACGTTCCTGAAGGAGCAGTACCGAAAGATGGTCCTAGTGCAGGAATTACAATTACAACAGCTATAGTTTCGGCATTAACAAACCGTAAAGTTGATAGATTAACTGGAATGACAGGGGAAATAACATTAAGAGGACGTGTGTTACCAATCGGTGGCCTTAAAGAAAAGTCAATCGCAGCTCATAGATCTGGATTGAAGCAAATAATCATTCCTAAGGATAATGAGAAGGATATTGATGATATTCCAAAAAGTATTAGAGAGTCACTTGAAATAAAATCAGTTGATGATATTAATGATGTAATTAAAATAGCGCTTAGATAGAGAAGTTGTTAACAACTTCTTTTTCTTATATTTTCTATATTAAATGAGTACTAGTAGAACAGACTTTTAATTCTCTATAAAAGTATTTTTGTGATAGAATACTAACAGGAGGAAAATTATATTTATCCAGATTTAAAAAATGAATTTCAATCCTTCTATATTTGATGTATCATGTTATTACAAAAGAATTTTTAGGAGATAAGAATGAAAATAAAAAGTGCAGAATATAAATTAACTGGAGTTAGATTCGATCAATTTCCAGACAACAATTTTCCAGAGTTTGTAATGCTTGGTAGAAGTAATGTTGGAAAAAGTAGTTTCATTAACAGTTTATTAAATAAGAAAAATCTAGCATACACATCTAGTAAGCCAGGGAAAACACAAACATTAAATTTCTTTTTAATTAATAAGGAATTTTACCTTGTTGATGTACCGGGTTATGGATACGCAAAAGTAAGTAAAAAAATGCGTGAAGAATTTGGGAAAATGATTGAGAATTACTTACTCAATAGAACAACTTTGAAACATTCATTTTTAATTGTTGATTTAAGACATCAGCCATCAGAAGATGATGTCTTAATGTATGAATTTTTAAAGTATTACCAAGTACCAACGACTATCATTGCTACAAAGGCGGATAAGATTGGAAAAACTCACATTTTAAAACATATTAAATTAATTGAAAAGACACTGAATATCAAAAGAAATGATAACTTGATTATTTACTCAAGTGAAACTAAACAAGGTAAAGACGATGTCCTAAACCTACTCGAAAAACTAATATACTAAATTTAAGAATATTTAAATGGCTATTAATTGGCCATTTTTTCATATAATTAATATTTTTTTCATAATTTATATTGATAGGGGGTGTGAGAATCGATAATTATTGTACGACTTAACTAAGCGTAGAGTGGTCGATTCGGAAAATATGAAGCATATTATAAATTGTGATGCAACTATAGATTTAAAGATGGTAACAAATGTATATAGTCTTGACTATGAATTCGATGAGAATAGTCTAAATGAGCAACGCGAAGGTAAAATAAAGTTATTTGGAAGGTTTGTTACAGATGACTTAGAAAACATTAAGGATTTTGAGTCATATGTTGATTTTACTTTGGACTTTGATGATGAAAGATACAAAATAACTTCTTTAGAATGTGAAAACTTGAATTATGATGTCGTTTTTGGAAGAGGAATTAACGCTAGTTTCGATGTGGTTGTTGATTATATAGAATTAGAGGAAGAAACAGAATTAATCAAGGACCAAGTTGATGAGGAAACAGATGAATTGCTTGGTGAATTATTAAAGAATAGAGACGATTCTTTTTTAGAGGTAGAGCCGGTAGAAACAAATGATTCTTATATAGAGGAAGAATCAAATGTAGAAGCACCGGAGGAAAAAGAATCATATGTAGAAGTACCGGATGAAACAATATCAGATTATGAAGTATTTGACGTAGAAGAACAAGATGAAATTGAAGTACCAATGGAAAATAAAGTTAAAATTCATGGTAATGAAGAGAGGTTAACTTTCCATATGGAAGAAACTTATACTAAATATAAAGTAATATTCAATGCTAATGAAAAGAAAATTGAGGAGATGGCAAGAAAATATAATAAATCAGTAGAAGACATATATAAAGAAAATCAATACAATATCAGTAACACAATTTTAATCAAAGATGAAATTGATTGATGAGCTTAAGACTCAAGGAATAAATGTTACTAATATCAGTCGAATTAATAATGACATATATATATTAAGTGATAATAATAATCAATATGTATTGAAAAAAGTGAATGATAATGGAATATATGAATTTTTATTCTCGCAAGGAGTAACTTCTGTTATATATCCTTTATCTATCAATAATAGTAATAAAATAGTAATTAGAAATTTTGATTACTATTTATTTAATTATGAAAAGGAAATAAAATATCCTGCAAAAAAAAAGGTGCATGATTTAGCTTCAGCGATTCAGAATATACATTTTTCTACTACTTCAAAATACAAAGTTAAACCAGAGAACGCGATTCCTCGTTTTAAGAAGATGTATCTATTCTTAAATTATCAATTTGATAGAATTGATAATTTTATGCGTGTTTTTGAAACCAAAGAATTATATTCTGATATTGATTATATGGTGCTAAATAGATACCATATAATGATCGATTTAAAGTACTATATGAGCAGATTGCAGATGAAGATACTGGATTATTTAGAAAAAGGGTTAGAACCGATTTTATGTCTAAATCATGGGAACCCACGAATAGATCATCTTATTAACAAAAAGCTGATTTCATTTAATCATGCAAGATTATCTGTTCCCGTATATGATATTGCTCTTTTTTACATTAATTCTGCACATATTAATGTAGACTTTGCTTCTTTAATTAATAATTGGTTAGATAAATTTGATAATGATTTTTATAGATTGTATTTCAAATTTTTAGTTATTTACATATATATTTTTAGCATTAATGTTTCTGATTTTAATAATTACTCTAATTTCATTAATATTTGCAATAAGATTGAAATGTTTATAGAAGTGTTCTTACTTAAAACAGACAACACAAATGAGAATCAGCAATAAGATAATTAAAAGAATTATATTAGCTGTTGAATAAAAGCAAATTGTTAAGAATATTTGCCATGTCAAAATTGAAAAAAATATACATTTAATTCGTCTACCACATTGTAAAAGAATTCTCATATAGATCACCTGACTCCAATCCTAAAAAATAAAAAAACTCAGTTTAATGTAGAAACCTTCATAATAATATATGTAATCTAAATGATATAGTTGACTTTGAAAATTCGTATGATAAAATTAGTGTAATATTACGATGAAGTAGAGGAGTAACTATATTAATGATTCTTAGAGAGAGATTGAGTGCTGGAAGATCTCATTCATGTATAGTGAAGGTAGCTATTGAGTATAACAAACGAAATAAAAAGTAATTTGTTACGTAATCCTGCGTTAAAGGCTCGAGTGCATAATTTTTAATTATGAATTAAGGTGGTAACGCGTTAATAACGTCCTTGGAGAAATTCAAGGGCTTTTTTTATTAAAAAAAAGGAGTGATTTTATGGGTATTATATTTGCAGGGTTTTTAGTCGTCTATTCGACTTTTAAAACGATTTTTATTGGAAGAAGAAAAACTAGTTCAACATTACTAGGATATGATACACAAGTATTAAGTAAAGAAAAACATAGAGAATTCAGTAATTATGTTTTGAATACACTAGTAAATCTAACATTTCTTTTTGGAGTAATTGTATTTTTGATTGATAGTTATACTGAGTATGGACTACTTGCTGGTATTGGATTTACAATATTTGCATTTATACTTGATGTACTACTAATCAAAAACATCATTCCTAGAGAATATGAAAAAATTAAAGGGAGATAAACTATGAATAAAGAAATGAAGCCTAAATATAATCATTTAGAAGTAGAAAAAGATAAATATAAATTCTGGCTTGAAGGTGGATTCTTCAAATCAGGAGATAAATCAAAAGATCCGTTTACAATTGTAATTCCACCACCAAACGTGACTGGTAAACTACATTTAGGTCATGCATGGGATACAACATTACAAGATATTATTATTAGAAGAAAACGAATGCAAGGTTATGATGCTTTATGGCTTCCAGGGATGGACCACGCAGGTATTGCTACTCAAGCAAAAGTTGATGCTAGACTAAAGGAACAAGGAATTAGTAGATATGACCTTGGTAGAGAGAAGTTTTTAGAAGCAGCTTGGAACTGGAAACATGAATATGCAGAAAATATACATAATCAATGGGCTAATCTTGGACTTTCTTTAGACTACAGTAAAGAAAGATTTACGTTAGACAAAGGATTAAATGACGCTGTTAATGAAGTTTTCATTAAACTATATAATGAAGGTTTAATTTATCAAGGCGTTAGAATAATAAATTGGGATCCAGAAGCAAAGACTGCACTAAGTAACATTGAAGTAGAACATAAAGACGTTGAAGGAGCGTTTTATCATTTTAAGTATCCGTTCGTTGACGAGACGGGTTATATGCAAATTGCTACAACAAGACCTGAAACGATGTTTGGTGACACTGCATTAATGGTACATCCAGATGATGAAAGATGGAGCAAAGTTGTAGGAAAAGAAGTATTTATTCCTGGAACAAATACTAAAATTCCAATTATCTTAGATGATTATGTTGATATGGAATTTGGAACAGGGGTTGTAAAGGTTACACCTGCACATGATCCAAATGATTATGAGGTAGGATTAAGACATGATTTAGATATGCCTTTGTGTATGAATGATGATGGAACTATGAATGAATTAGCTGGCAAATACAATGGAATTGACCGCTTTGAATGTAGGAAACAAGTTGTAGCGGATTTAACTGAACTAGGTTTATGTCCTTTAGTAGAGAAAATCACTCACTCAGTTGGACATAGTGAAAGAACAGGAGTTATGGTAGAACCTAGACTTTCAAAACAATGGTTTGTAAAGATGGAGTCACTAGCTCAAGGTACATTAGATTTTCAGCAAGATAGTGATAGAATAAACATCGTTCCAAGTAGATTTGAAGGTACTTTAAATCGTTGGATGGAAGGAATAAGAGATTGGTGTATATCTAGACAATTATGGTGGGGACACAGAATACCAGCTTGGTATAGAAACGATGAAGTAAAGGTTCAAATTGATAGTCCTGGTGAAGGATGGGTTCAAGATGAGGATGTTCTTGACACTTGGTTTAGTAGCGCTTTATGGCCATTTTCTACACTTGGTTGGCCAAACGAAACAGAAGATATTAAGAGATATTATCCAACTAATGTACTTGTAACTGGTTATGACATTATCTTTTTTTGGGTATCTAGAATGATCTTTCAAGGATTGCATTTTACTAAACAAAAACCATTTAACGACGTTTTAGTTCATGGTTTAATAAGAGATTCACAAGGAAGAAAAATGTCTAAATCTTTAGGTAATGGTATTGACCCAATGGATCTAATTGAACAATACGGTTGCGATAGTTTAAGATATTATTTAACTACAAATTCGACTCCTGGACAAGATCTAAGATATAATAAGGAAAAACTTGAATCTAGCTGGAATTTTATTAATAAACTTTGGAATATTTCTAGATATGTTTTGATGAATGTTGATTCGAAAAAAGAGTTGAATTATAGTAACTTAAATACAGTAGACAAGTGGATAATCTCAAAATTAAACGAAACCCTTGAAATAATAGATAGCAATTATGATAAGTATGAATTTGGTGAAGTAGCAAGAGCACTATATAGTTTCACTTGGGATACTTTTGCCTCATGGTATGTGGAAATGAGCAAAGTGTCATTAAATGAAGAGGGCGAAACTAAGTCGGTATTACTTTACGTTTTAGAGTCAGTTATTAAACTCTTACATCCGTTTATGCCACATGTGACAGAAGAAATATATCAAATGTTACCTGAAGGAGATAAATCTATATCTATAAGTACTTGGCCTGAAGAAAGTTTTATGGATTCTAAAGCAATGAAACAAGTCGATAATCTTACTGAGTTAATTAGGTCTATAAGAAATGTTAGAAACGAAAAAAATGTTCCTTTATCTAAACCAATTGATTTAATTATAAAAGCAAATTCTAATCAAACTGTTACTTATCTTAATGATTTAAGAACCTATGTTGATAAATTCTGCAATCCAAATTCATTAATAATAGATACTAAAGTAAAAATTGATAGTAATGTCATAAGTATAGTTCTAGAAGACTTCACTGTTTATTTACCTTTAGCAGGGTTGATTGATTTAGAAGAAGAGAAGATACGTTTAAAAAAAGAACTGAAAAGACTGCTTGGAGAAATAGAGCGTGGAGAAAAGATGTTGAGTAATGAGAACTTTATTTCTAAAGCCCCGAAAGCCAAAATAGATAGTGAAAATGATAAATTAACAAGCTACAAAAAACAGTATCAAGAAGTTAAGGATACGCTAGAAAATATAAATGAATAAAACGTATTCTAAAGTGCTTTATTTATATTTATAGAAGTGATATAATAGGTTAGCAAAAAGAAATCATATAAAAGAAGGAGTGGAATTATGAAGGGTTATAAACCTGAATCTGTAAAAAATATTGCTGTTTTGGGACACCAAGGTTGCGGTAAAACGCTATTCGTTGAATCGCTTTTACATTCAGCAAAAGTTATCGGTGTTAAGGGTAAATTAGAAACTGGAAATACAGTATCTGATTATCTAAAAGAAGAGAAAGATCATCAAATGACAATTTCCTCATCAATAATACCTATTGAGTTTGGTTCATATAAATTCAATTTTATTGACACGCCTGGATTTTTAGATTTAGTAGCAGAAACAACTTCAGCATTAAGAGTTTCATCTGCAGCTATCTTAGTTATAGATGGTTCTAGTGGTATTCAAGTTGGAACTGAAAAAGCATGGGATTTTTTAAGAAAATATTCAATTCCAACACTTATTTTTATTAACAAATTAGATAAAGAAAACATTGAATTTGATAAAGTAATTACTGAAATAAGAGAAAAATTTGGTAAAGGTTGTATACCGGTAGGTGTACCGATTGGATCTGAAAGTGATTTTAAAGGTATTGGTAGAGTTTTCTCGCAAAAAGAACGTATCTACGATGGGGATTCTTTCACTGATAAGGACATTACTGATGCAACAAAAGACACTATAGAAGCTTACCGTGATATGATGATTGAGGCTGTTGCAGAAACAAGCGAAGAGTTAATGGAAAAATATTTTGAGGGTGAAGAATTCACGCAAGCAGAAATTATGTCTGGTATTGAAGCCGGTGTGAGTAATGGTGAAGTCATCCCGATGTTGATAGGTTCTGCAGAAATGAGTATTGGCTCTAATGAAATGCTTGAAGTATTAACTGAGGTCTCTCCTTCAGCTGAAAAACAGAAAACTCAGTTTTCTGATACAGGCAAAGAAGTTGAAGTAATCGAAGATATTAATGCACCATTTAGTGCAATATGTTTTAAAACTGTAGTAGATCCATTCCTTGGGCAAATGTCTTATCTACAAGTAAAAACTGGTCAGTTAACTAAATCTCAACCTATTCACATAGTAGGTAAAAAAGACAAGATTAAGTTTAATAGTATAATATTCATGAGAGGTAAGGAAACTGTCGATGCTGATTTTGTTGGTGTTGGAGATATATGCGTCGTGACTAAAATTGATCCTTTATCAACAGGTGATACATTAGCTGATCCGTCTGTTGAAAAAGCATTAAATCCATTACCAGCTCATCAACCTACACTTTTTAAATCACTAGTACCAAAGAGTAAAAATGATGAAGATAAAATTGGTAGTGCTTTAAGTAGAATTGCTTCTGAGGATCGTTCTGTTGGATTATTAAGACCAAAAGAAACAGGACAATTATTATTCGGTGCTTTAGGGCAAAAACAAATTGATTTATATTTAGAAAGAATGAAAAATCAGTTTGGTGTTGAAGTAGAAGTTGAAGAGATGGAAATAGTATACCGTGAAACTATTAGAGGAAATTCTGATGTTCAAGGTAAATATAAGAAACAATCAGGTGGATCTGGACAATATGGAGACGTTAAAATTAGATTTGCACCTACTGAAGAAGAATTTGTATTTAAAGAAGAAATATTTGGTGGTTCTGTTCCTAAGAACTATATACCAGCAGTTGAGAAAGGACTTAATGACGCTATCTTAACTGGTGGATTAGCTGGATACCCTGTAATTGGATTAGAAGCAACTTTATATGATGGATCTTATCATGCGGTAGATTCAAGTGAATTAGCCTTCAAAATGGCTGCTTCCATAGCATTTAAAGATGGTTTCATGAAAGCAAACCCAGTCTTGCTAGAGCCAATTATGGATGTATCAATTACTGTACCGAATGATTACACTGGTGATGTTATGGGTGATTTAAGTAGACGTAGAGGTGTAGTAAGAGGTATGGAACCTTTAGGTAGCAAACAAATCATAAAAGCTAAAGTTCCACAAGTGGAAATGTTAACTTATACGATAGATCTTAAATCATTAACTCAAGCACGAGGAACATTTGAGATGGAATTTGAGTCTTATCAAGAATGTCCACATAACATTTCGGAAGAAGTAATTGCTGCTAGAAAAGCTAAAAAGGAAAATGAATAATTCTAACTCTAATTAGATTATAATATTTAAAGGTATCATTCTTCTTAATGATACCTTTTTTAGTGAAATTAATTAAATACAAGGATTATTATGGAAATGTTCTCGAAATTTTTCTTAATTATTGATATAATAAGTAAAAATTTGTAAAATACTACTTAGTGGATTCAATAGATTATTTAATAAAACTTTTAAATGTGAGGTAAAGGATGAGAAGAATAGCTATAATAATTGATAGTACTTGTTATTTAGATGAAAAATTCATAAAAGAAAATAATATTGAAGTTGTTTCCTTAAATGTGATTATCGACGGAGTATCTTATAAAGAGACGGATATAGATAACAAAGTTGTATTTGATAGTTTAAAGGAAAACAAAAAGGTATCTACAGCTCAAGTAGCACCAGGACTTTTTGTTGAAGCTTACAATAAATTAATAGATGAAGGGGTTGAAGATATTTTAGTTTTTCCAATATCGTCTGGACTAAGTGGTACGTATCAAGCTGCTTGCATAGCTAAGAAGATGGTTGAAGGAAACATTCATATTTTTGACTCTAAAGTAGCCGCTTATGGTGTTGAATTAATTGTTTTACAGGTTGTTGAGTTAATTAATCAAAATAAATCGAATGAAGAAGTAATTGAAAGAGCTAAATTATTTACAAGTAATGGCCATGTATTATTCACCCTAACAACACTTGATCATGTTGTTAGGGGTGGTAGAATTTCTAAGATGTCCGCTTTAATAGGAAACACTTTAAGGATTAAACCTGTTATTGAGATGATTGATGGGAAATTAGAAGTGACTAAAAAGTCTCGCACAAATAAGCGAATTATTGATAACTTTATTGTTGAGGAGCTATATAAAGAGTCACTTAAATTCAAACGAATGTATTTAAGAATAATAAATTTAAAACAAGAAGACATTGCGTTAGAAATCGAACATAAAATATTGAATAAAATTCCAAATATAGAAGTAAGTCATACTAATTATATTGGACCAGTTTTTTCATATCATTTAGGTGATGAGGGATACGGAATTACTTGGACAGCTGAATAAATAGAGATTAACATAAAAAAACATCCAACTATTCGAACTCAAGTTAGAAATTCTATAAAAACTTTATTCAAAAAGTTATATAATTAATTCAAAAAACAATATATAATTGTAAATGCTTATTAATAATAAAAGTAATAATTGTTTTTTAAAGGAGTAGTAAAATGAGTAATAAATTAGCTTTATACGGATTTAATAATTTAACTAAATCTTTATCATTTAATATTTATGATATATGTGTTACTGAAACGGAAGCTGAAAGAAAAGATTATATTGATTATATAGATGAGGTTTATAATTCAGAAAGACTTACTGATATTTTAGTAAATGTTGTTAAAAAAATTGGCGCAAGTGTTTTAAATATTTCAAAACAAGATTATGTACCACAAGGAGCAAGTGTGACAATTTTAATAAGTGAGGAAGAAGTGCCTCTATATGCCATTGATGACTCGTGTAATGCAGGAGTGCTAACTCCAATAAACAAAACAGTTGTTGCACACTTAGACAAATCACACATTACTGTACATACATATCCTGAAAGTCATCCTGAAAAAGGAATATCTACATTTAGAGTAGATATTGATGTATCAACTTGCGGTGAAGTATCACCTCTTAATGCATTAGATTTTTTAATAGATAGTTTTGATTCTGATATCATTACTGTAGATTATCGAGTTAGAGGTTTCACACGACTGGAAAACGGTACAAAAGTATTTAAGGATCATAAAATCAGTTCTATACAAGATTATATTGAACAAGATACTATAAATCAATATAACATTATTGACGTTAATGTTTATCAAGAAAACATTTTTCATTCGAAAATGATGCTAAAGGAATTAGATTTAAATAAATATCTATTCGGAAAGAGAGAAGATGATGTTTCACCAATACATAAAGAGGAATTGATCAAACAACTAGAAAATGAGATGAAAGAGATCTTTTACGGCAGAAACTTCGATGAATAAATATAAGTTAGATCAAGCAAATAAACCATTGTTTGATGAATTAATCAAATATGGACTAAATCAATCTGTAATTCCTTTTGATGTCCCTGGCCATAAAATGGGTGAAGGTATTAATTCCGAATTCATAAATGCTGTAGGAGAAAATATATTTAAAATTGATGTAAACTCACTAAAACAATTAGACTTATTAAGTAATCCTACAGGAGTAATTAAATCAGCAGAAGAATTAGCTGCTGATTGTTTTGGTGCTGACAGTGCATTCTTTTTAGTTAATGGTAGTACTGGTGGCATCCAAAATATGGTTTTATCTGTTTGTAAAAGTGGAGAAAAGATTATCTTACCTAGGAACGTTCATAAATCAACTATCAATGCTTTAATATTATCTGGTGCGATTCCAGTATATGTTAGGCCTTACACAGATAAAGTACATGGTATTTCAATGGGTGTACCTTTTGAAGATTGGAAAGAGGCAATCGATAATAACTTAGACGCAAAAGCTGTGTTTATATTGTCACCGACCTACTTTGGAGTAACAGCTAATTTAAAAAAGATAATAGATTATGCACATAGTAAGAATATGGCTGTTTTAGTAGATGAATCTCATGGGTCCCACTTTGGATTTTCTAGAGATTTACCTTTGAATTCAATGAGGCAAGGTGCAGACATGTCCACCATATCAATGCATAAAACAGGTGGTTCACTAACTCAAAGCTCTATTTTACTCCATAACAATGGGTTGATTAGAAGAGATACTGTTAGATCAGTAGTAAATTTATCACAAACTTCAAGTGCTAGCTATATTTTGATGGCTTCACTTGACATTGCTAGGTACAACTTAGTTCAAAACGATAAATTGTTTTCAAAAATGATTGATTTGAGTAAGTATGCAAATGAAGAGTTGAACAAGATTGATGGAATTAGCTGTATAAAGAAGGATATCGAAAATGGTGATTCTATCTTTGAATATGATATAACTAAACTAGTTATAAATGTAACTGAGTTAGGATTAACAGGATTTAGTGTTTATGATATTATGAAAGAAGAATATCAAATCCAGCTAGAATTAGGAGAAACCAATGTAGTTCTAGCAATTGTAAGCATTGGAGACTCTAAGAAAAGCATTAATTTATTGTTAGATGCATTTAATCGTTTAGCTAAAAAGTATAAAAAACACCAAACAATAAAGGAAGTCAACTTTAAGATTAATATCCCAAAAATGCTTATGTCACCTAGAGAGGCATTCTTTGCTAATACAACTCTCAAAAATATTGATGATTGCCTAGGAGAGATCGCAGGCGACTCTATAATGATATATCCTCCTGGAATACCTTTGGTAATACCTGGAGAGGTAATCTCACAAGTAATTATTGATGATTATAAATTTTTTAACACAGAAGGAAATGTAGTTTTAGGGTCTCAAGAAAATTATGGAGAGATAAAATTAAAAGTTATTGCTAGAAAGAAGGTCTAATATGGATAATAAATTAGAATTATGGTATACAGAAAATTGGACAGAAGATTGTAAGTTTTCAATTAAAGTAAATAAACATTTACACTCAGAAAAAACAGAATATCAACAAATTGACTTCTTTGAATCCGATACATTTGGCACATTCTTCACACTAGATGGTTTAATGATGGTAAATGAGAAGGATGAATTTGTTTATCATGATATGATTTCTCATATTCCACTAGCAGTTAATCCCAATATCCAAAGGGTATTAATTATTGGTGGCGGTGATGGTGGTACGGCTCGTGAAATATCAAGATACAGTCACATTGAGAAAATTGATATGGTTGAGATTGATGAAAGGGTTGTTAGATTATCTCAGCAATATTTGCCTATTACTGCAAGTAAATTAGATAATGATATACGAACTAATCTATACTTTGAAGATGGATTAGCATTCGTTAAAAATGCTGAAAGTAATTATTATGACTTGATTTTAGTAGATTCCACGGATCCAGTCGGACCAGGAGAGGGATTATTTACATTTGATTTTTATAGTAACTGTTATAGAGCACTAAGCGAAGACGGAATTCTAATTAATCAACATGAATCTCCTTATTTTGATATATATGCTAATGAGATGATGAGAGCACATACTAAAATAAAAGAAACATTCCCAATTGCAAAAGTATATCAATTTCATCAACCAACTTATCCATCTGGACATTGGTTATTTGGATTTGCTTCAAAGAAACTTGATCCAATTGAAGATCATAAACCTGATATTTGGGAGAAATTTAATATAAAAACAAAATATTATAATTCGGGGTTACATAAGGCATGTTTCAGTCTTCCAACGTTCGTTAAGGAAAAATTAGAAGATGAAGGTGAATAAACTAACATTCATTAGCTGTGATGCTAATTATAGCGATTCAAACATTGTCATATTTGGAGCACCATATGATGGTACTACATCATTTAGACCAGGAACAAGATTTGCACCAAATATGATAAGAATTGACTCTGAGGGGTTAGAAACTTATTCTCCTTATTTAGATATCGACATTGATGATAAGAAGATTATAGATATTGGCGATATTGAATTTCCTTTTGGAAATTTGAAAAAAACTCTAGATACTATATATAAAACGAGTAGTAGAATATTAAACGACAATAAGAAACCATTAATGATTGGCGGAGAGCACCTAGTTACTCTACCCCAAGTATCTGCTGTTGTTGAGAAATATTCTGATTTACACATTATACATCTTGATGCACATGCAGATTTAAGAAATGATTACATCGGAGAATCACTTTCTCATGCTACTGTAATGAGAAGAATATTTGATTTAGTAGGAAAGAACAAAATATATCAATATGGAATTAGATCTGGAACGAAAGAGGAATTCGCATTTGCTAGTAATAACACTATAATGAATAAGTTTATTATTACTAACTTAAAAGATGATTTAAAGAAACTAAAGGATAAATCTTTATACTTAACTATTGATTTAGATTTATTAGATCCAAGTATATTTCCAGGTACAGGAACACCTGAACCAGGAGGAATTACTTTTAATGAATTATTAGAAGCTTTACAAGCATTAAAGGGAATGAACATCGTTGGTTGTGATGTAGTAGAATTATCACCACATTATGATAATTCTGGTGTTTCAACTGCAGTAGCTAGTAAAGTAATAAGGGAAATACTCTGTTTGTTATAGAAAGCATGGAAGTGTAGGATGTTTAAAGGCATAAGCCCTTGTCTTGAAAACATTCTTTCTTTTATAGATATCTTGTTTTGTCTTATACTCAAGAATTCAGTGAATAGTTCTTGAGTTTTAAATTATGTAGCGAATTGTTTTGGTAAAATATTACTTCATATACTTTAATTAAGGTCGGTTTTGTATTATAATGTAGTAGAAATATTTATAAGATTAGTGGGGAAATGAGAGTATGAAGTTTAGATATGGGAAAGTTGCTTTAGTAGTGGGTGCATCTTCAGGTGTTGGCAAAGAGTGTGCAAACTACTTACTAGAAAGTGGATATAAGGTATATGGGACAAGTAGAAAAGCTACTTTTGATAATTCATCAAATATGCTTTCAATGATTCCACTAGATGTAACGGATGAAAGTACAATTAAAGAAGCGGTAGACTACATTCTAGAAAAAGAGGGAGGTATAGGAGTTCTTATAAATTGCCCTGGGTACGGCTTAGCAGGAGCTATAGAAGATACATCTATAGAAGAAGCCAAGAGAGTATTTGATACTAATTTTTTTGGAATAATGAACGTATGTAATTTTGTTTTACCACACATGCGTAGACAAAGAAAAGGATTGATCATTAATATTAGCTCAGTAGCTGGATTTATATCTCTACCTTTTCAGTCAATGTACAGTGCAAGTAAATATGCTCTTGAATCATTAACGGAATCTTATCGCATGGAAGTATCAAACTCTGGAGTTAAGTTTTCATTAATAGAACCAGGAGATATGAAAACTAATTTTTTAAGAGAGTATGTAATTAAATCTGAAAATTCCGATTACAAGGAAAGATGTGATCATGCTGTTAATAAGATGATTAAAGATGAACAAAATGGTCCTGAACCAAGAGTTGTTATTAAAGAATTAAAGCATATTCTAAAAAAGAAAAATCCACCGATAAGAAGAATAGTTGGTCTGGATTATAAAATGATAGGGATACTGAAAAAATTATTACCTGCAAAGTTTGTTGAATTTGTAATTATTAAAATGTATGGGGGGAATTAATGATGGATATATTTAAGAAGGCTTATGAGTATAATGCACCTGAACAGGTAAAAAAGCTTGGATTATACCCATTTTTTAAAGAGTTTGATTCAGGAGAGGGTTGTGAATTAACGTTAGACGGTAAGAAAATCTTTATGATGGGTTCTAATAACTACTTAGGGTTAGCTCAAGATCAGAGAGTTAAAGAGGCCTCAATAAACGCAATTAAGCAATATGGTACTGGTTGTTCTGGTTCTAGATTTATGAACGGGACCTTAAAACTACATATTAAATTGGAAGAAAAATTAGCTAAGTTCTTGAATAAGGATGCTTGTATAGCTTTTAGTACAGGATTTCAAGCGAATTTAGGGATAATTCCTTCTGTTGCTTCTAAAGGAGATTACATCATTGGAGATAGAGCTAATCATGCATCAATTGTTGAAGGGTGTAGATTAAGTTTCGCAAAATTAGCTAAATATAAGCACAGTGACATGGAGGATTTAGAAAGAATTCTCAAATCTATTCCAGAAGATAAGGGTAAACTAATCATTACTGATGGAGTTTTTAGTATGGAAGGTGAAATCTGTAAATTACCTGAAATTGTAGAGTTAGCTAAAAAATATAATGCTCGAGTAATGGTTGATGACGCACATGGTGTTGGTGTTATTGGACCTAATGGTAGAGGAACTGCTGCCTATTTTGATTTAGAGGACGAAGTTGACTTAATTGTAGGTACTTTTAGTAAGTCGTTTGCAAGTTTAGGAGGATTTGTTGTTGGATCAAAAGAAGTAATGAATCATGCAATGCATGTTGCAAGATCATTTATTTTCAGTGCATCAATTCCGCCATCAAATGCAGCAGCAGCACTAGAAGCTATTAAAATTTTAGAAGAAGAACCTGAAAGAATAACAAGAGTGAATGAGAATGCTAAATTCTTTAAAGAAGGTCTTGAAGCAATTGGCTTAGAATGTGGGGAAACTGAAACTCCGATAATACCAATAATGATCTATGATGACATGAAGACATTTTTTGTAACAAAAAGTTTATTAGACAATGGTGTATACGTTAACCCAGTTATACCACCAGCAGTGCCAGAAGGTCAATCATTACTAAGAACAAGTGTTACTGCAACTCAAACTAAAGAACAATTGGCAAAAATTTTAGATATAATAAAAATGGTATTTACTGAAACTGAATAGATTATTTAAAGTAAATATTATAAAACGGATTTCTTTCTGTAACTAGAAAGTTGAATCCTTTTTTTATTTTATACTTTATTTCCAATTTTTAGCAATGAGTATAGTTAAAGCACAAACTATTGAAAAAATTATTTATTTTAATATAATTAATAATTAGAGTTAACTAGTTACTAAATTAAATCTTAGGGGGAAATATGAGTAAAAAAATTACATTCACTAAAATTCGTAGAAGAAATCAATTTATAACTTTTTTAGTATTCTTTGTACTTGTTATCATACTTTTTGTTAGTATGTTAGTAAATCCATGGTATAAAATACCGGTTAATTGGTACTTTATTCCTGTTTTAGGATTGGTTGGATCAATATTAATTCCTAGATATATGGGAAGACATTACTGTGGTCAATATTGTCCAAGTGGGTTTATATCTGACAGTATGAATCATAAAAATAGAGCGGGAAAAATCATAAAGAGTGGTATTTTTAAACCCATCTTCTTCGCGCTTTTTATTGCTTTATTTGTTGTAGCATTTTTACCTTGGGACATGGGATTACCAGTATCTATGACAGAAACGTACTGGGATGGTGTAATTAATAAATTGTGGATACTATGGGTTATATGTCCATTTATAATAGCATTACCATTAATCGTTATATTTGGATTAACTAAAGGTGGTAGAACTTGGTGTAATTATATGTGCCCATGGGCTACTATCGGTGTAGCATTAGGGAAACAACAATTAGAGGTGAACGACAATTGTAACGATTGTGGAAGCTGTTTGAAGGTATGTTCACAGCCCGAGGTTATTGAACCAGTACTTGGAACTGGTGGAAAAATTGGAGCGAACTGCCTAATTTGTTTAAAATGTGTTGATGCTTGTCCAAATAATGCTATACAATATATTGAAAAGAAATAAATAGATATAATAAAAGGGTTCTAAACCCTTTTATTTTTTTCTCTTCTGATCTTTTGTAAATTAAGTCTTTTAATATGATAGAAATTTAAAACGATATCTGCCATTTCTTCTGGAGATTTTTTCATATTATCTTCAATCCACTTCTTAAGGATGTACCAAAGTCCCCCTGCTGAAAAATGATAGACGTAGTCCGTTGTCTCTCCACCTTCATAAAAAATCAAGTTTTCGAATCTATAATCTTTTCCCATAGAATATAGATATTTAAGATGAGACTCCAAAATCATAGAAAAGACATTATTTTGTACTAAGTTCCTAACAAATTCTTCCTTTTCTATCCAAAAGTAAAAATAAGTAACAAGTAATTCATATAAAGTGATAGCTTCTTTTTTAAAGATTAAATTAATGAATTCTTTATAGAAGTCATCAATATAGTGTTTTAATATATCTTCCTTAGTGTGGAAATTTCTGTATACTGTTTGTCTGACTAAACCAGATCTTTCTGAAATTTCCTTGATAGTTATATCTGCGTATGGCTTTTCCTTCATCAATTCACCAAGAGCATTAACAATCCACTTCTTTGATCTAATTGTTATAGGATTAACTTTTTTACTCATCTGACTCATATGTAACAATTCTCCTTATTTGTTGAAGTTATAAAAAAATATTGAACGAATACCTATAAATTATTATAATATACTTGTGAATATGTTACAAGTGTCCAACTTATTACACTAATAACATTAATGATTAATTTTATTTTGGGGAGAATTGTATGAGAAAAATCGCGGTAATTACTGATAGCACAGCTGTCATTGAAAAATCAATTTTAGAGAATAATGAAAATCTTTACTCAATACCGTTACATATAATATTTGGTGATAAATCGTATAGAGATGGAATAGATATTTCTGTTGGTGATTTTTTTAATAGGGTTTCTAATAGTTCCTCTCTACCTACAACGTCTCAGCCTTCAGTAGGAGAGGTTATAGATTTATTTGAGGAGCTCATGAAAAAGTATGATCACTTAATATATATTACAATTAGTTCTAAAATTAGCGGTACTTATCAAAATGGACTGCTTGGTAAAAATGAAGTGTCAGATCGAATTACAGTCTTTGATTCGCTGATTACATCAGTTGTTCAAAAACAAATGGTAATTGAGACACTTGATATGATAAATGAAAATAATGGAATTGAAGATATCTTAGGTAACCTAAAGAGAATTCGAACTAACTCTAATGTCCTTTTAGTTGTTAATGATTTGAAACACTTAAATCGTACAGGTAGAATAAGCTTTGCTGCAGCCTCGATTGGGAATATGTTAAAACTTAAGCCTGTATTAGAGTTTGATAATGGTAAAATAGTAGTTAGGAAAAAGATTAGAACAGTAACGAAGGCTTATAAACATGTAGTTGAGATAATAAAGGATAAGGACCTGTCATCTACATCAAAGATTATGATTGCTCATGCAGATGGATACGAGTCGGCGCTGAGCTTGCAAAAAGAATTGAATTTGCTCTACCCTAATCATGAGATAACTATTTCTGAACTATCACCAGTTATTAGTTTACATACTGGTCCTAATACAGTAGGATTAGCTTGGATAAAATAAATATAATTTTTTGGGCTCTTGGCCCATTTTTTTTGTATATCTATTTACTATTTTCTAAAAATTAGATAAGATATCAAATGTGGGATGTGAATATTATGTTTGAAACAATGGAAGAATGCCTAGAATGGTTATATGAACCTAGAGAGTTTGAAATTAAGTTTGATTTAAGTAGAATGAAGAAAGCTATGGAGTTATTTAATAATCCAACTAACTTTAAAGCTATACATATTGCTGGAACAAATGGAAAAGGTTCCACAGTTTCATTTATTAAGAATGCTTTGATGAGTGCTGGCTATAATGTTGGAACATTTATATCGCCATATGTAGTAGTTTTTAATGAAAGAATAACTTATAATAATCAATATATATCTGATAAAGACTTCATAAAATACATAAACACTATTAAGTTAGGTCTTTTAACTACAGACTTAAAAATCTCATTCTTTGAAATTCTTACAATAATTGCATTTCTATATTTCCAAGATATGGAAGTTGATTATGCGATAATTGAAACTGGGATGGGTGGTAGATTAGATTCAACCAATGTGATAGATAAAGAAGTAGCAGTTATTACTAATGTAGGCTTTGACCATATGGAAACGTTAGGAGATACAATTGAAAAAATAGCAAAAGAAAAATTAGGGATTGTTAGAACAAACCTAGTGACTTCAGTTTCAAAAGAGCTTAGACCTTTTGTAACTGATTATTGTAAAGTGAGAAATGTTGATTTAGTATTTACAGATGAAGTTTACTCGGTTAGTGTATCTGACTCATCTACAAGTTTTATATATAAGAATTTTGATGTTAAATTATCGATGCTAGGTGAACATCAAGCTAGTAATGCTTCACTTGCAATAGAAACGTTGTTATATTTAAGAGATAAGTCAAAATTAATTATTACTGATGAGCAAATTTTAAAAGGTTTAAGACAGACATTTTGGCCTGGTAGATTAGAAAAGATACGTGATAATGTGTATGTGGATGGTGCTCATAACATTGATGGTATTAATACTTTAGCAAAATTTTTGGATAATATTGATAAACCCAAAACAATTATTTATTCATGCTTCAAAGATAAAGATTATAAATCCATGATTAAAGAATTGGAAAAACATGCTGATGAAATTTATTTTACTGAGTTTGATTATCATAGAGCTGAAAGTGCGGAAAATTTATACAACGTTTCCCTTCATGAAAATAAATATTTGGTTCCAGATTATAATGACACATTTAATTACATAAAGAAAGGTAATATGACAGTGTTTTGTGGGTCTTTATATTTTATTTCTTTAGTAAGACAAAAATAGTCCTCAAGACTATTTTTTTTTACAAATTCATTTATCTTTTATCAATAATATTATCTTGAGGTGATTAGATTGCGCAAAGAAATGGACTTTATAGGTATAATAGTGGGAGTTGTTATTGGTATAGTCTTTGGCTTTTTCATCCATGATAAAGTAAATATAGTTAATTCTAAAGAAGTGTCTAGTGAAGAGAAGGTTTATTTACTTCAAATTGGTCAGTATGATAATTCTGAAGACGTTTTGAGTACGCAAAGATTACTACAAGAAAATGGTATTCCTAATATTGTAGTATTTGAAAATGATGTATTTATTATATACTCCGGGATATCGTTAGATGAAAATTTTGAATCAATCACTGTACTCCTTGATTATTCTGAAATAAGTTATGTAGTAAAATCTAAGTTCTTATATAATTATATTAGTGACTATGAAGAAAGTGAATTAACGTTTTGGGAAGATGGACTCGGATATTATATGAAATCTTTAAATAATGAAAAATTTGAAACAAGTGAAGAATTTAAAGAACAAAAGAGAATGAATATCGAATTTTACTCTAATATAGTATATCTAATGAGTGTACAAGAAGAGGATTTATTAAATAGAATTAGGTTACAAACATTTAAATTATTAGTAGAAAATAGGGTGTAAGATGTTAATAAAGGAAATCACACGAAATGAAAGGCCAAGAGAAAGAGCAAATAGATATGGAATAAAATCGCTATCTAATAATGAATTACTAGCTGTTTTGTTAAGAACAGGGACAAAAGATATATCAGCGATCGAAGTAGGTAACAATATCATCAATTCGATAGAAGATATCAAAAATTTAAAAGGTGTAACTCTTGAGGAACTAACTAAGATTAAAGGTATAGGAATAGCTAAAGCTGTGACGATACTTGCATCAATAGAATTAGGGAAAAGGGTTAATAGAGATGAAACTAGTATAAAAGTGATTACTCCAAGAAGTGTTTATAATTATTTAAAGCATGATTTTGTAGGACTTAAACAAGAACATTTTATGTGTTTATATTTAGATACAAAAAACAACTTAATATCTAAGAAAGTAATATTTATAGGTTCTTTAAATATGTCTTTAGTTCATCCTAGAGAGATTTTTAAATGGGCTGTTAAATATTCATCGGCATCAATAATTTTAGTTCATAACCATCCTAGTGGTGATTCTACACCAAGTCCACAGGATATTGAAGTGACAAAGAAAATTATCAACTCAGGTAAGATAATAGGGATAAGTGTCATTGATCATATTATTATTGGTAATGATAGTTATCTTAGCCTAAATGAACTAGGTTATTTTAAATAGTCCAAGCTCATATAATTTACTGGGTGGTTAGATGAGAAAGAAACAAGATATAGAGATAGTTAATAGGTTAAATGTTACACTCTTTTTATTTATTTTTATATTTTTGATGGAAATAACTAGTGGTGGAGTTGTTGAAAAAATTAAGGAACCTATTGAAAGACACGGGAATTTTCTAAAAGTTTTTGATTTTTATAATGGAGATGTCAAAACATTCTTTAATATAGAAAATGAAGTACCAGTTTTTGATACTGATAGAAGAATTGCATATGGGGACTCTGAGATGAAAATCTATCAAGAAATAGCCACTTCAGATACTACTGGGGTTGTTGTAGAAATAAGCAGTGATGATGTAGGTAATAAAGTTGTTGTAAAAGGAATTGATGATAAAGAGTATACATATAGAAATCTATTTTCAGTTTCTGTAAATATATATGATTATGTATCGTTAGGTGATATGTTAGGGGTTGCATTTTATGATGGCGACTATTATTATAGTTTATCTATTCTAGATATATGAGAATTAAAGTTCATTTCTCTACATACATTTTGATTCTATTATGCCTATTATCAGGATTTGTGGTTGATGTATTGATTATTTTTGCATCAATCTCTTTTCATGAGTTAGCGCATGTCATCGCGAGTCGATGTTTTAAGAAGAAAGTAAATAAAATAACTATTTTACCTTTTGGGGGAATATTTGAAATAAATGACCATCAAAATGTTAATCTCCTAGAAGAAGTAATCATTTTAATTGCTGGTCCATTAGGATCACTTTTTCTTTTGCAATTTGAAGCTATTTATCATATTAATATGATAATACTTATTTTTAACTTAATCCCAATATATCCACTAGATGGTGGTAAAATATTTGAAGTAATCCTCTGTAGATTTCTAAACTATAAATTTGTTTTAAAATTTATATTTATTATGTCTATTATTTTTTCTGTTATAATATTTATCTATAGTATTAAACATTCATCATTTAATATTGCTTTAATAGGGGTAGTATTACTTATATTAAACATTAAAAATTATCATGGAGCCGAAATAAAGTACTGGAATTTTTTAAATGATAAAGTACTATTTTCTAGAAAACTCCCACTTAAGGTTCATAAAAGATTAAATATAAATAATCTATATAAAGGTTACAATAATGTTTTTATAGAAGGTGGTAATGTTGTTACTGAGTACCAACTAATCAAGAATTATAATTTTAATTTTGAGAAAAAGTACTAATGTATTATATTTTTAAATGAGTTCTACAAATACAATTTCTAAGATATATACTGAAAAACTGGCTTTTTTCTCAATTAAAGGCGTTGACTAGAAAGCTGTATTGTGATAATATTAGTTGTTGCATTTCGCAACCGCTCAGATAAAGGTTTTAAAAGCAAATGCTACCTTAATGGCGTGTCTTAATATATAAAAGAGGAGGTGCGAAAATATGTATGCAGTTATTGAAACTGGTGGTAAACAAGTTCGCGTAGAAGAGGGTATGACTATCTACGTTGAAAAGTTAGATGTTGAAGCTGGTAGCAGTATTACATTCGATAAGGTTCTTTTAGTTTCTGATGGTAAAGTTCAAGTTGGTGCTCCATATTTAAATGGTGCTACAGTTGAAGGTACTATTGAAAAACACGGAAAACAAAAGAAGATAATTGTTTTCAAAATTAAACCTAAGAAAAAGTATCGAAAAAAACAAGGTCATCGTCAACCATATACAAAAGTAGTAATTAACAAAATCAACGCGTAATTTATGATTGAAGTAAGATACATTGACGGTGATATTAAAACCATTGAACTAAGTGGTCACTCTGGGTATGATGAAAGAGACAAAGATATCGTTTGTGCCGCTGCAAGTTCAATTTCGATTACTTCTTTTAAAGCGATTGAGAAATTTATTAATAAAAGTGATTATAAGATAATCGAGAAAGATGGTTATCTAAAAGTAACGATTAATAGTAATTCTAAAGAAGTATTATTACTAATTGAGAATTTATTAGAGACATTACAGGAGTTAGAATCACAATATCCTAAATATATTAAAATCTACAAATAGGAGGTGTGTTCACATGTTAAAATTAAACATCCAATTATTTGCATCTAAGAAAGGTGTAGGGTCTACTAAAAATGGTAGAGATTCTGAATCTAAAAGACTTGGTGCTAAAAAATCAGATGGGCAATTTGCTACTGCAGGATCAATTCTATATCGTCAAAGAGGAACTAGAATTTTTCCAGGGAACAATGTAGGTAAAGGTGGAGATGACACTTTATTTGCTAAAGTTAGTGGAGTAGTAAAATTTGAACGAAAAGGTAGAGATAAAAAACAAGTGTCTGTTTATCCGGCTGAATAATGAAAAGTACACATTGTGTACTTTTTTTGTTATAATTAATCAATAAAGAGGGGATAAAATGATTAGACTAGCTAAGAAAGAAGACTTAAACAGAATTGATGAACTAGCTGTTTCAGTTATTAATACGATGAAAGAACAAAATATTCCCCAGTGGAATCTATCTTATCCAAGAAAAGAACATTATGAAAAAGATATAAAAAATGGTACTCTATTTGTATACGAAGATGATATAATATTAGGTGTTATTGCGATTGCTGAACAAAATGATCTACCATATGAAGAGTTATCTAATTGGACAGATGAATTTTCTATTGTTATACACAGAATATTAGTAGAACCAGGTTTAAGAAGAAAAGGAATTGCTAGGAAATTGTTTAATTATGCAATTGATTTATCTATTGAGAAGGGATTTACAAGTATAAAGATTGATACTCATGCAGAAAACTATATAATGCTTAATTTGTTAAAAAAAATGGGATTCGAAAAGGTTGGATATTTAAAAAGCATTGATAGAGTTGCATTTGAGTTAAATTGGGGAGAGAAATAATGAATAAGATTGTAGTATTTTGGAAGACCGATAATATTATAGATGTTGAAAATATTGTAATACCTTATACACATAATTCATTGAAGAAAAATTGGTGGGATGAAGTAGTTCTTTTAATATGGGGGGCTAGTCAAAAGCTCTTAGTAGAGAATGACAGTCTTAAACTAGATATTGAAGCTATGATTCATGATGGAGTTAGAGTTATTGCTTGTATTGGATGTAGTAATAACTTAGGTGTAACAAATGAATTACTTGAACTAGGAATAGAAGTAATGGGAACTGGAGTTGTACTTACTAATTTTTTAAAAGAAGAAAATACTAAAGTGATTACATTATAATCAATGAAAGAAGGCATTTTATGTTCGTAGATTTAGTTAAATTAAAAGTAGTAGCTGGAACTGGAGGCGATGGTATTGTCGCTTTTAGAAGAGAAAAATATGTTCCAATGGGAGGACCAGCAGGCGGTAGTGGAGGTAAAGGTGGTGACTTGATTTTTATTGCTGAAGAAGGATTAAGCACTTTGCTCGAACTAAGATATAACAAAATAATAAAAGCATCTTACGGTGAAAATGGAATGCCAAAGGGAATGCATGGAAAAGGTGCTGACGATACTTATATAAAAGTACCTGTAGGAACAACTATTTTCGATCACGACACAGGGAAAATAATTGGTGATTTAACTAGCCATAAAGAAGAGGTTATCGTAGCTAAAGGAGGACGTGGTGGACGTGGAAACATCCAGTTCGCCACAACAAGACATCCTGCTCCTGAAATATGCGAAAAAGGAGAACCGGGTGTTGCTAGAAACATAAGGGTAGAGCTTAAGGTGTTAGCGGATGTTGGATTAGTTGGATTTCCAAGTGTTGGGAAATCCACTTTGATCTCGGTTGTATCTAAAGCTAAACCGAAGATTGCAGATTACCACTTTACTACCTTAAAACCAAATTTAGGAGTGGTAGGTGTAGGTGATAAATCGTTTGTAATGGCAGATTTACCTGGACTTATTGAAGGTGCATCTACTGGTAGTGGATTAGGTCATCAATTCTTAAGACATATAGAGAGAACAAAGGTTATTATTCACATTGTAGATATCAGTGGAATGGAAGGTCGAGACCCAGTAGAAGACTTTCATTTAATAAATAAGGAACTAGAACAATATAATTTAAATCTACTGAGTAGACCTCAAATTATAGCACTTAACAAAAGTGATTTGACTGGTTCTGACGAGAATTATGAAAAATTTATCAATAGTATTAAAGGATACCCAATTGTAAAAATATCAGCTGCTACACATGAAGGAATTGAAGAGTTACTTTATAAAACTTTAGAGGTTTTAGAAAGAGCTAAGGAAGTTGATCTATATTCCGAAGAAGAATTTGAAGGAGTTGTGGAATATAACTTTACAAAAGAAGATAGTACATTTAGTATCTTACTAGCAGATGATAATGTATATGAAATCCATGGAGATTTGGTAGAAAAATTATTTAAAATGACTGATTTTTCTAAAGATCAGTCTGTGAAGAGATTTTCTAGACAATTACGTTCTATGGGAGTGGATGATGCACTTCGTGAGAAAGGTGTTCAACATGGTGATGTGGTTAGGATTTTAGATTATGAATTTGATTTCCTTTCATAAATAAATTACTGAGGAGAAATGTAACAAATGCTTTTACTAGTCGATATTGGCAATACTTATATAAAAGTTAAATACGAAATTGTCAAAACAATAGAGTCAGATTTGAATTTGAAAGTGACTGATTTAATTTCTATTTTAGGTGAATATAAATTTCTTGGTGTTACTGAAGTAAGTGGGGTAATAATCTCTTCTGTTGTGCCAAAACTTACTGAATTATTTATTAAATACTCTAAAGAAGTTTTGGAAATTGAGCCAATCATTGTTAATAATCAAACATCAAGATATGAACTTACTTTCCATGAAGAAATTGGTGCAGATATTATTTCAACAATTAACGCAGTAGTAGGAGAGAATATAATCATTATGCTAGGAACTGCGACAGTAATCTCTTATGTGAATGATGGGATTGTACATGGGGCAATTATTGCTCCAGGTGTAAATACAAGTGTTTCATCCTTAGTTAATAACACTGCGTTACTTAATGATTTTATTTTAGAGGTCCCTAAGGAAATATTAGGGAAAAACAGTACTGAGTGTATGCAATCAGGGGCTTTCTTTGGTCACGCGGCAATGATAGATGGATTAATTGATAGGATTAGTGCAACTGATAATGCGAAAATTATTGCCATGGGGGGATTTGCGACTAAAATAATACCATTATGCAACCATGATATAGAAATTGATAACGAGTTATTATTTAAAGGACTTGAGAAAATTTATTATCATAATGTCGGGTAGCAAGGCTACCTTTTTTTTGTTAATAAGGATCACTTAAATAAATATAAATGTAAAATTATGTTATAATTTAAGGTATAAAATACTGTTTAAAGAGGTTATTATGTACGAAAATATTGATAAAACTAAATATACTCCGATGATGCAACAATACTTAACTATCAAGGAGGATTATAGAGATTCCATAGTCTTCTTTAGACTTGGAGATTTTTATGAAATGTTTTTTTCTGACGCACTACTTGCCTCAAGAGAACTGGAAATTGCCTTAACAGCTCGTGATGCAGGTGCTGAGGATAAAGTACCTATGTGTGGTGTTCCTCATCATTCATCTCAATCATATATTGAGAAACTAATTGAAAAAGGTTATAAAGTTGCCATTTGTGACCAAGTTGAAGATGCTTCAGTTGCAAAAGGTTTAGTAAAAAGAGATGTTGTAAGACTTATTACACCAGGAACAATTATGGAAAGTGGAAGTCTGAATGAGTCAACAAATAATTTTATCGCAGCAATTTCTAAAACGGATGAATATCAAATAGTCTATACCGATTTAAGTACTGGGGAGTGTTTCGCAACTAGTATTCCGTTACAAAATCAAATTTTAATGAATGAATTACTTTCTATCGGTGCAAAGGAAATTATTATTGATTCAGATTTTCAAATTGATGGATTAGAAAATTTTATTAATTCATATGATATCGTAGTTTCTCACATGGATGATACTGAACTAATGAGTTATTTAAATAATCATGTAGATGAGTTTTATAGAAAAACATTTGCGAGATTAACAAACTATATTTTATCGACTCAAAAAAGAAAATTAATGCATATTCAAGAGGTTGAGGTCTATACAGCTAGTTCATGTCTTAAAATAGATGCTTTTTCAATGAAGAACTTAGAACTTACAGAAACTATTAGAAGTGGTTCAAGAAAGGGTTCGTTGTTATGGTATTTGGATAAATGTCAGACTGCAATGGGTAGCAGATATCTGAGAAAAAGTATTGAGAAACCATTAGTATCAAATATTGACATAGAAAAAAGGTATGATTTAGTTGATGATTTTAAAAATAACTTTTTTATAAAAGAAGAAATAAAGGAATACTTAAGAAGCGTTTATGATTTAGAGAGAATCGTTGGTAGAATTTCTTATGGAAATGCTAATGCTAGGGATTTTGTTCAACTAAGAACATCTCTAGGAAATTTACCTAGTATGAAACTAACCCTATCAAAACTTACTTCAAATATAGCTATAGAATTAGCTGAAAAAATTGAACTACATAGTGATTTATTTAATCTTTTACAGAATAGTTTAGTAGATAATCCTCCGATTGGGATAAAAGACGGAGCTATGATAAAACAAGGATATAATACTGAACTCGATGAAATAAAAAATGCTTCAACCAGTGGAAAAGAGTGGCTACTAGAACTAGAAAAAAGAGAACGTGAAAGAACTGGAATAAAAAAATTAAAAGTTGGATATAATAGAGTATTTGGATATTATATTGAAATTACTAAGGGGCAGTTGAATCTAATAAATGAAGATTTTGGATATGAAAGAAAACAAACTCTTAGTAATAGTGAAAGATATATTTCACCGGAACTGAAGGAGAAAGAAGCTTTAATATTAGGTAGTGAAGAAAAGTCTATAAAACTTGAATATGAACTTTTTACCGAAATTAGAGAAAAATCTAAAGAGTATATAGGGTCATTACAAAAATTGGCAAGAGTTATCAGTGAGTTAGATCTTCTACAAAGTTTTTCGACAGTTGCTGAAGAAAATAGACTAATTAGGCCAATACTTACTGATCAAAAAGAAGTCAACATAATAGATGGGCGTCATCCTGTGGTTGAAAAAGTACTTAATAACGAAAAGTATGTTGAAAATGATTGTTATATGTCTGAAGAAACAACAGTATTATTAATTACTGGACCAAATATGAGTGGTAAGTCTACATATATGAGACAGTTAGCAACGATTGTTATTATGGCTCAAATTGGGTCTTTTGTTCCAGCGAAGAGTGCGATACTACCTATATTTGATAAAATATTTACTAGAATTGGTGCAGCAGATGATCTTGTAAGCGGACAGTCTACTTTTATGGTTGAAATGCTAGAAGTTAATTATGCATTGCAAAATGCTACTGAAAGAAGTTTAATTTTATTTGATGAAATAGGTAGAGGGACTGCAACATATGATGGAATGGCTTTGGCTCAGGGTATTATAGAATATATACATGAATATACAAAATGTAAAAGCTTATTTTCAACTCATTATCATGAACTAACTCAGCTAGAAAATCATCTTGGAACACTAAAAAATATCCATGTTAGTGCAAAAGAAGAAAAAGGAGAGATTGTTTTCTTTCATAAAATTAAGAAGGGCGCAGTAGACAAGTCATATGGAATAAATGTTGCGAAATTAGCAAGACTTCCAAAGGTATTGATTAATAGAAGTTCGCAAATTTTAAAGGAATTAGAAAAGAATCGCAAGGATGACTTAAATCTTTTCAATTTCGAAGATGTGGAAGTAGTTGAAGATCCTATTATTGATGAGATTAGAAATATTAATGTGAATGAATTATCACCTATAGAAGCGTTAAATACTCTTTATACAATAGTTGAGAAGGTGAAGTAATGGGAAAAATCATCAAGTTAAATGAAAAGATCTCAAATATGATAGCCGCAGGTGAAGTAGTTGAAAGACCATTAAGTGTCGTTAAGGAACTGGTTGAAAATTCTATTGATGCAAAATCATCATATATTGAAATTGAATTAGAGGAGTCTGGAATTAAGTTAATTAGAGTAACAGATGATGGAGAGGGTATGAATAAAGATGATGCACTTTTAGCATTCTCACGACATGCCACAAGTAAAATTAAAAATGAACATGATTTATTTAGAATTAGTTCTTTAGGGTTTAGAGGAGAAGCATTACCTTCGATTGCTAGTGTAGCAAAGGTGAGTTTAATCACTTCAACAGGTGATGAAGGGTACTCTGTTAATATTTCTGGTGGTAATCCGATGAATCATGGATTAGCTGTAGCTAGAAAAGGTACTGAAATAAATGTAAGAAATTTATTTTATAACACTCCAGCTAGACTTAAATTTTTAAAAAGTTTAAATACTGAATTATCTTATATAACTGATTATGTTACTAAAGTAGCATTATCACACTCTAATATAGCAATAATGTTAAGCAATAACGGAAAAAAACTCATCTCTACTGATGGTAGTGGACAAATTTTAAAGGCGATCTCAAGTGTGTATGGAGTTGATGTAGCAAAATCAATGACTTGTTTTGAATGTAAGAATTATGATTATGAAGTGACAGGATATACATCTAAACCAACTTTGACAAGGTCGAATAAAAACTATATCAACATAATTATAAATGACAGAGTTATAAAAAATTTTGTAATTTCTAATGAATTGATAAATGCTTACGGTAATAGAATACCAAAGGGAAGATATCCAATTACTGTAATTAATATTAAGTGTGATCCATTATTGATTGATGTGAATGTACATCCTAATAAAATGCAAGTAAAGATGACAGATGAGAGAAAATTAGTTGTTTTGATAAAAGCAAAAATTCAAGAAGTACTGTCAGAACAAATTTCAATTCCTTCAATCAATCCAAAAGAGCCGATTTATGACATTATAAATGATGATAATAGTGTTCAGGAGCAATTATCCTTGAATTATATAAGTGAAAATAGCACACTCAAATTGTTTCCAAATTTAGAATACATTGGACAATTTCATGGGACATATTTGCTTTGCCAATGTGAAGATGGTTTATACATATTAGATCAACATGCCGCTGCTGAACGAATTAAATATGAAGATTATATTCAAAAATTAACAAATAAAAATAATGAATCTTATGAATTATTAGTTCCTATTAACTTAGAATTTTCAACTTCGGATGCTAATGAAATACGCAGTATATTAAATAATTTAGAGGAATACGGAATTTCATTAACTGACTCAGGATTGAATAGTTTTTATTTAAGAGAGGTCCCGACTTGGTTCAAAAATGGATTAGAGCGAGAATATACTGATGAGTTTATTAATAGTCTGTTAGAAGACAGGGAAAATGTAATAATAGATTCTCTTGCAAGTCAACTTGCATGTAAAAAAAGTATAAAAGCGAATGAGTTTTTAGATCGAAGAGAAGTGGAAACATTAATTACTAATTTAAGTACCTGTGAAAACCCATTTACATGTCCGCATGGCAGACCTACGCTAATAAAATATTCAATTCGCGAAATAGAAAGGTATTTTAGACGATGAAAGTGTTAGTGATTGTTGGGCCTACTGGAGTAGGAAAAACCAGTTTAAGCATTAAATTAGCTAAAATTTTAAATGGTGAGATAATTTCGGGAGATTCAGTGCAAGTTTATAAGGATTTAGACATTGGAAGTGCTAAAATTACCAAGGCTGAAATGGATGGAGTTGAGCATCATCTCATCGATTTTCTCGAAGTAGATGAAGAGTATTCGGTTGCTACATTTCAAAAAGAAGTTAGAGAGAAGATTGAAGAAATATACAAAAAAGGTAAACTTCCTATAATTTGTGGAGGCACTGGGCTTTATATAAAAGCAGTGTTGAGAAAGTATGAATTTGAAGAAAATTTGAAAAGAGATGACTTCATAAAAAAATATGATAGTCTCGATAATGAGATTCTACATAACTTGTTGAAAGAAGTCGATCCTGTGTCAGCCGAATCGTTTCATTTTAACAATAGAGTAAGAATAATTAGAGCTTTAGAGTATTATGAAAAGAGTGGAAAATTAATAAGTGAACGCAAAAATAGCGATATTGAACTTTATAATTCTGTAATTATTGGTTTAAGGATGGAAAGAACAAAATTATACGCTAGAATTAACAAAAGAGTTGATGAGATGATTTCTGAAGGGTTAGTTAAGGAAGTAGAGAATTTAGTAAGCAAAAGGAAATATATAAACGCAATTGGGTACAATGAGTTGTTTAAATATATTGACAAAAAAATTTCTTTAGATGATGCTATTGAGCTAATTAAACAAAATACTAGAAGGTTTGCTAAGAGACAATTTACTTGGTTTAACAATCAGATGAACACTAACTGGATAGATGTAGATGAATTAAGTAAAGAAGAAATTGTTAAGAATTCGCTTAATTTGTTAAAAGAAATAGACTTTATTTAAATTATAGATATAATTATATTAAGGAGTGAAATTATTATGATATCAAGCAATGAATTTAAAACTGGGGTAACTATAGAATACGATGGAAATATTTGGCAGGTTATTGAGTTTCAGCATGTTAAACCTGGTAAGGGTGCTGCTTTTGTAAGAAGTAAATTAAGAAACTTACGCACAAGAGCAGTTGTTGATAAAACTTTCAGAGCTGGCGAAAAAATGCCAAAAGCTCATATTGATAAGGAGACAATGAGTTACTCTTATTCAATGGGTGATACTTATGTATTTATGAATAATGATACGTACGAACAATTAGAAATAGGAACTAACGTATTAGGAGATTCAGTTAATTTTCTAAAAGAAGGAATGAACGTGACAATCACAATGTATAAAAGTGAAATCATTGGAGTTCAATTACCTGAAAAGGTAACATTAGAAGTAATTGAAGCAGATCCAGGCGTTAAAGGTAACACTGCTGCTAATGCTACAAAAAACGCTAAAGTTGAAACTGGGTATGAATTACTTGTTCCTTTATTTGTTGAACCAGGAACAAAGATTATCATTAATACAAGTACTGGTAAATATGATACCAGAGCTTAAAAAATAACAAGGAGGGAAGTATATGATTATTAGTACTACTCATAAAGTTGTTGGGAAAGAAATCGTGAAACATGTGGGCTATGTAAAGGGTTCTACAGTTAGAGCAAAACACGTAGGAAAAGATATTGCTGCTGGTTTTAAGACTCTATTTGGTGGAGAGATAAAAGGCTATGCTGATATGATGAATGAGGCAAGACAAATTGCCGTAGGTCGCATGGTTGAAGATGCTAAAGCACAAGGTGCTAATGCAATAGTAGGTTTTAGATTGCAGACTTCATCTGTAATGACAGGTGCATCAGAAATTATTGCATATGGAACTGCAGTCATAGTAGAAGAATAGTAGAGGTGTTGTTATTTTGTATTCGCTCAGGATGTTAACCATTTTTGATACTGTTAATCAATGGTTATTCTTATTACTGTTTATTTTGTTAATGCTTTCAGCTTATTTTTCGTCTGCTGAGACTGCATTCTCTAGTTGTAATATTATTAGACTAAAGAATTATGTTGAGGAAGGTAAAAAAGGTGCTAAGAAAGCTCTTTATGTTGCAGAAAGATTTGAAAAAACTTTATCAACAATATTAGTTGGTAATAATGTTGTTAATATTGCTTTAACAACGATATCAGCGACAATTTTATTAGATCTCATCACAAATACAACTACTGCTAACATAATTAATACATTAGGGGTAACATTCCTTATCTTAATATTTGGAGAAATTATTCCTAAATCTCTAGCAAAAGAAAGTGCAGAAAATTTGGCATTACGTTATGGAGCATCGATGTATTTTCTAAATATTATTATGACTCCGTTTGTTATGATATTTATGCCAATAAAGAGACTAATTAGTAAACTATATTCAATTGAAAGAAGACCATCATTTACTGACGATGAACTTGAGACTTTAATCGACACTATGGAAGAAGAAGGTACTATTGAAGAGGATAGTGCTGAAATGATGCAAGGAGTACTTGACTTAAAAGACAAAAATATATATGATATTATGACACCAAGGGTTGACGTTGTTATGGTAAATGTAAATGATGATATAAAGATACTAAAAGAGTTATTTATTAATTACCAATTCAGTAGAATCCCTGTGTTCGAAGATGATAAAGATGATGTAATTGGTAAAGTACACTTTAAAGATTATATGATTGCACTGTTTAACGGGAGTGAAATTAGTATTAGAGAATTGATGAGTGAAATTCATTTTGTTCCTGAAACTAAAAGTGTAGATGATTTAATAGAAGATTTACAGAAAACAAAACAGCATATGGCTATTGTAACTGGAGAGTTTGGTGGGACTACTGGATTAGTAACAATGGAGGATGCGTTAGAAGTTCTTGTTGGAGATATCTTTGATGAACACGACGAGGAGTTCGCGGAGTTTTTACCCTTAGGGAATGACAAGTATTTACTTCATGGTGACTTTAACCTGGATGATTTGTTTGATGAATTAGACTTACCAGAACCAGAGAGCAATTATTCATCCGTGGGTGGATTTATTTACGAAAGACTAGAAAAACTACCTGAAGTCAATGATGTTTTGTTATATGAATGTGATATATTTTCAGAAGAGATTAATGAGGATATTATTACAATAAACTTAATATTTACTGTAAAAGAAGTAAGAGATAGAAGAATTTTATCAATAGAATTAGAAGTTAATAAAAAAGAGGAGCTATAGGCTGAGAGGTTATTAAGTTAACGACTCAAAACCTGATCTAGGTAATGCTAGCGTAGGGAAAAGAGCAAAGCCCTTTTAAATAGGGCTTTTCTTAACTCCTCCAAAAAAAATAAAGGAGAAAAATATGAAAGTTTTAGAATTAGTAGAGATTGCAATTATGATTGCATTAACTGCTGTGTTAGAGATAGTATTCTCTAATACACAATTTGTTTTATTTCCAAATGGAGGTAGTATTTCGATAAGTACACTTCCAATAATGGTATTAACATTAAGGAGAGGTTTTAAGATTGGTCTGATAGCCGGAGTTGTTTATGGAACATTTCAGTTCTTGTTACCTGTAAATGTTTATTATTTACAACCTGTACAATATTTATTTGATTATATTGTACCATTTGTAGCTATTGCATTTATTGGAGTCTTCAAAGAACTTAATGTAAAGAACATTATCTTAGGTACATCTTTAGCAGGTGGGTTAAAGTACTTATCACATGTTATCGCTGGTATAGCTTATTGGGGTGAATATGCTCCTGAGGGGTTCGATGCAGTAACTTGGAGTCTATATTATAATATTACGTACGTCTTACCATCAGTAGTATTATGTGCATTTATTTTAGTATCAATATTTAAGTATAATAAAACTATTTTAGAGAAAGCGTAAGCTTTCTCTTTATAATAACTCAGATATTGTAATTCTTATAACTTGGTACTCACTTGCATGATCATTAGTATTTGTGTACATTGCTTTTATTACTATTTCATCGTAGAAAAGTAAAGAAAAGATACCAATCTCTAATTTCATATTATTTAGAGTAGTATTTCCAATAATATTACGTTTACCATTCTTAACTAAGCAGACTTCATATCTAATCTCGCCTAAATTATCGTTTAAAGGTTCAACTTCATCCCAGTTGATTGATAAGAGTTCATTTTTTATTTCATATGATAAGTCAATAGTTTCGGGTTTATCAAGAGAGAAAAATTTAGTAGATACTTCGCTTGGTGCTGTACCAATGATAAAATATTCATTCTTTATATATCTTAATGGTGTATCTTCACTTGGCAAAAGTAATTCGTTATTATCAATCTCAATATTAACTGACATTACATTACTAGGTTTTGACACGATTTGTGAATTAGTTGAATTAATATCTAACATGATATCTCTAAAAATATGTCTAGATAATCTATTGTTTTTAGAGTCTATATAATTGTTTAAATCTTTCCCACCGGACCAAACACCTACAGTGTATTGATTTGAATATCCTATGAACCATAAGTCTTTGACTGCTGTAATTGGTATATTATTATCGTTTCTAACATGTTCTGGAAAATTACTTTGCCCCGTTTTTCCCGCAACTACCATATTAGGAAAAACAAATCCTTGGTATCCAAAACTGTTAACAACGTCAATTAGCATATCAGTCATCATAAAAGCAGTAGAGTGTTTAATTACTCTCTTTTCTACACTTTCATTAATTATTTCTTCACCTGTTTGGAAAACAATTTTACTTATCGCATAACTATCTTTATAAATACCTTCATTTGGGAATATATTATAAGCTTCTGTCATATCTAAAACAGTATAACCATTCGTATAACCACCAATCGCATGTGCTTCAATTCTCATGTTTTCTGGGATTAAACCAACATTTTCAGCTATATCATATCCTAAGCCATCTGAAAGTCTATATGCCTTCACCGCTGGAACGTTTCTTGATTCTACAAGAGCCTTACGCATAGTTACAAGGCCTTTGTAATTATGATCCCAATTGTTTACTACTTGACCATCATTATATTTGATTTCTTCGTCTAAGAATGGTGCTCCGGTTGAATAATCATAGTATTCTATTAGAGGCGAGTAATCTAGAATTGGTTTTATAGTTGATGCAACTTGTAATGGGACATCAAAAGCATAACTTAAGCTTAAAGCAAAATCATTTCTTTTGCTTGAAATAATACCTTTAATTTCAGAATTCATATCTAATGTAACCGCGGAACTTTCAATGCCATCATAAGTATTCATGCTGTTAATCGAATCATACATTGATGCTTGGATTTCGGGATCCAACGTTGTGTATACCTTTACTCCACCTTGGTATAAATCAATATCATATTTTTCTTTAGCCTCTTTAATTACATAGTCTATAAAATCAGAGTATATTTCGTAGTTATTACTTAATAAGCCATTACTGAGTTTATCTTCGATTGTCTCAGACATAGCTTCTTGATACTCGTATAAACTTATGTAGTCATTTTCATACATTACTTTTAAGATTAAATTTCTTCTTTCTAATGCATTATCAATATGTTTATAAGGGTTATATACATCAGGTAGCTGTAGTATTCCTATTAATAATGCTGATTCAGATAATGTTAACTCTGTATTGGTTTTATTAAAATAGTATCTGCTAGCGCTTTCAATCCCGTAAACTGTACCACCAAAAGGAGAACTGTTTAAATATAGTTCTAAAATATAGTCTTTGTCTATTATTTGCTCTAACTGATAGGCGAGATACATTTCTTGAATTTTTCTTTTGATAGTCTTTATATTATTTAAATGGGTATTCTTAATAAGTTGCTGAGTTATTGTTGAAGCACCTTCTGAAAATGACAATGTTTTTACATTCAAAAGAATAGCGTAGCCGAATCTCATCCAGTCAATACCTTTATGCTCATAAAATTTTCTGTCCTCTGTTGCGATTAAGGCATTGAGAACGTTTGGAGATATATCATCTATTGCTGCATACTTTCTTTTTTCAACACCAAGGTTAACCAGTACTTGATCGTTAGAATCATAAATGATAGTTGTGTCTGGGTATTTAAGCTTATCTAATTCAAGTTCAGGAGTTTTTAAAAGGACCGAGATAAAAAAAGCTGCAAGCAGAACAAATATACTACCTACAACAATTATTGAGATTTTAAATAATTTCATCTATTACCTTTAAATAATCTACTCTGGGATTATATGAATTCTTAATTAAATATCCTTTTTCCTTAAACTCTGATAATTTTATTGATTTTCTTCCAGTCATTGATCTTTTATAATACTCTTCTAAGTATCTAGATTCTAAAAGGTACAACTCATCGTATGCGGTAAATCTAACTAAAATAAATGATATTCCTCCATGCTTTTTAACATTGATTAAGTGTTTAATTTGGTGTTCGTGTATATTTTGTAAAGGAAAAGATGTTTTGTTTGATGTTTCTTTTGCTTCAAAGTCGATATATTTTCCCTTGAAAATTCCATTATAATCTGTAGTTGATGGAGTAACGTAAAATGCTTTATCAATTAGTGCAGATTGTCTATTAGGATAATTTACATTTACAACTTTAATGGGAATAGGCTTTTTATGGATGATTGCTATATCATGTGTTAGGTAATAATCATTTGTAGCATTTATGTCTTCTTCTAAAGTCATACCACGATTTTTATAATTGGTTTTGAAACTTGCATTCTTCTTGATTGGGTAATTAACCATATTATCACCTCGAAATTATCTTATCATAATTTAATATCTTTTTATAGTGTTTGAAACTTTGATTGATTTATTAATATTTTCTAAAATTTAATAGTAAAATGTACCAGTTAAGAAAGGAAAAAATTATGAGAGAAGAAATGTCATTTGTTCTATTAAGTCTATTTTATGTAATTACTGTATTACTGATAAACAGTCATGATTCCTTGTATATATCAGGAAGTTCACTCTATAACGATATAATTGAATATGCAGATTCATTTGATTATATGCCTATTAATGCAAGGTGCGATAAAGTATGGTATAAAGTACCTGGAGTCGATGGTTTAGAAGTAAATGTTAATGAAAGTTACAATAATATGGACGAATTTGACCTAGACAAGATTATTTATAATGAACTTAAACATGAAATTGATATATATGACTTAGAATGTGGTCCCATTTACCGAGGACATGAAGAAAGTAAAAGTGCAACACTAATAATAAATGTTGCTTGGGGAGAAGAATATCTAAACAACATACTAGACACTTTAGATACTTATGACACAAAGGCAAATTTCTTCTTTGAGGGTAGATTTGCGGAAAAATTCCCTGAACTTGTATATGATACATATTCAAGAGGTCACACTATTGGGAATCATTCTTATTCTCATCCTGATTTAGCAAAAAGTTCTCTAAATAAAATTAAGTATGAAATTTCTAAAACAAATAATGTATTATCGGAAATTACTCTAGATGGAATTAGATTCTTTGGACCGCCAAGTGGGTCATATGACAACAGAGTGATTGAAGCAGCAAGAGAACTAGGCCTAGAGACAATTATGTGGTCAGTTGATACTATTGATTGGCAAAAACCAAGTAAAGAAATGATTATCAAAAGAGTGAGCGAAAAGTTACACGCTGGTGCAATTATTCTAATGCATCCAACTGAAAATACTTGTACAGCCCTTCCAGAGATAATTAATATTATTAAAAAAAATTATAAAATTGAGCAACTTGATGATTTCTTATCTTAACAAGATATCCTGACCTGCATAGAATAAAAAATGAAGGAGCGATGGATAATTCCATTGAGTGTGATAAGATGATTGTTATAGTTGATAATAAGGATTCAAGAATTAAATACCTAATTGAGGAATTAAGTAAAGAATATCAATTAGAAATTATTGATGATTCAATAAAGTCAATAAGAAGTGGTGGGATACTATTTATCCCTATTCAAGGGATAGATGATAAAGGTTTTATAAAAAAAACAGAATATAGAATTGATGACATAGTGGATAATATAAATCCTAGAATGTTGTTAGTTCCAAAAATAAGTAATTATTATAAAAAGTTTGGAATTGAATGTGTAGAATACTTGAGCTTAGATATTGAAATAATTAATTCTATTTATACAGTTGAAGGTGCATTGTGTTTGATTTCTTCAAATACAACTAAGTCACTTTCTGATATGGAAGTATTATTAACTGGTTATGGAAAACTAGGTCAAACATTAGCAGATTATTTGAAGTTATTTGGTTCGAATGTAACAATATATTCTAATTGTGAAAAAGAGTTATTAACCGCGAAAATTCGTGGTTTCAAGACTATTCGGTCGTTAGGTTATATTGATACTATGAATTATGATACGATAATTAACACTGTTCCTGTGAATATATTTTCGTTAGAGGTTTTAAAAAGAACACCTCAAACATTATATTTGGAACTGGCATCGTATCCATATGGAGTCGATATTTCTAAAGCTAAGAATTTCATAAAGACATATTTAGGTGCGGGATTACCTGGCAAATTTACTCCTGAGAGTGCAGGAAAATTAATTGGTAGAAAGATTTTGGGGATCTTAAATGATTGAAGTAATTAAATTTGGAGGAAACACAATAAAAACATATCCAGATATGATAATTGCTGCTAATTATTTAAAATCGAAAATAGAAGAAAAGAAGAAGCTGATTGTCGTTGTTTCAGCAATGGGAAGAATAGGAGATCCATACGCAACTGATACCTTAAGGTCATTACTTACAGGTGACATATTACCAGTAGAACATGACAGATTACTTGCATGTGGTGAGATTATCTCTAGTATTGTTTTTAGAAGTGTTTTATCAGATATGAATATTTCAAGTTATTCTTGTTCAGCGAATGAGATTGGATTAATTACAGATGAGAAGCATAATAATGCAAGCATAATTGACATTGAACCAAATTTCTACAGAATTTTTGAACAATATGATTGTATAGTTGTCCCGGGATTTCAGGGTGTAACTAAAAAAAAAGTTATCACAACTATCGGCAGAGGTGGCTCTGATATTTCCGCAATTTTATTGGGGAAGTTTTACTCAGCATCGATGGTTGAGATAATTTCAGATGTTGAAGGGATTTTAACGGCAGATCCTAAGATAGTGAGTGATGCAAAATTAATGAAATCTATCAATCATGCTCAACTAGAAGAAATAACTAAAAATGGTTGTAGTGTTTTACATCATAAAGCTGCTAAGATTGCTTTAGATTTTAAGGTGCCGATGGTATTTAAATCTCTTAAAAACCCTTCAAACAATACTAAAATTCAAGGCAATGATGATTTTTTTAACATAACTTACCAATATCTTGGAAAGAATAACAAGGTGAGAATAGCTATGATGATAAATGATGAAACTCAATTTGAAGAAATTAATTTATCTGATCTTAGTATAAGAATAAATCAGTTACATCGTAAGTATAGCGAGAAAAATTAATTATATGATATAATGATAGTTGTAATTGGCAAATAAAGGAGAATAATATGAGTAATATAAAAATTTTTGGTTTAGGTGGATTAGGTGAATCTGGTAAAAACCTTTATGTTATAGAAGTAGAAGAACAAATATTTATCTTAGAGGCTGGAACAAAGAATCCTCTTATAGAGATGTATGGGGTTGACGCGATTATCCCTGATATTAGTTATTTAATTAATAATAAGCATCGTATACAGGGAATATTCTTATCCCATGGTCATGATGATAAAATTGGTGCAGTACCAATCATCTTAAAAAGTATTAGGACAAACATATATGGGTCTCGTTTTACAATGAGTATTTTAAAAGATAGTTTTATTGAGAGTGAAATCAATTATTACAAAAAAAATCTAAAGATTATCGATGAGAATACAGAGCTTAAATTTAAAGATGTTATGATTACATTTTTCAGGACAACTCATAGTATTCCAGAATCATTAGGGATAGCTATTCATACAAAGGATGGTGTTATAGTATATACTGGTGATTATAGTTTTAATACTCATGTAAAAAAATCATATAAAACATCATTTGATAAAATATCAGCATTAAAGGGAAAAGGCGTACTTGCTTTACTAAGTGATAGTGTAGGGTGCACTTATCAATCAACTGGTGACAGTAATTATTTACTAGAGCATAGCTTAACTGAAGCCTTTAGAAAAAATACAAGGTTATTAATATCTGCGTTTTCAAATGAATTAGACAAAATACAAATGGCTATTGATATAGCGATTAAATTTGATAGGAAGATAGCTATAATAGGACGTAAGGCCCAAAGAATAATTGATATTTCTGTGAATTTAGGATATCTAAAGATCCCGAAAGATAAACTTGTAACTCTTAAGTTTATAGATAATAGAAATAATAATTATTCTGATGATATGGTTGTATTAGTTACTGGTGATAAGCATGAACCTTATTATATGTTGCAAAGGATAGCTAGAAAAAGAGATAAATTAGTTCACATTAATAGTAAGGATACAGTAGTTGTTATGACAATTCCAGTTCCAGGAGTTGAAAAAATGGCTGCAAATACGATAGATTTATTATATAAAAGTGGTGCAGATGTAAGAACAATTGATAGAAAACTTCTAAGAGGTTCTCATGCTTCAGTGCATGATACTAAACTTATGTATAACCTATTGAAACCAAAGTATATCATTCCTGTATTAGGCGAGTATAGACATCAATACGCACAAGTATCTGCAGCTAAGTCATATGGTTATAGCGATGATTTTATAATTTTATTAGATAACGGAGATGTCGTAACTTTTAAAGATGGAGAAAGAATTAAGAAATTAGGCACTGTACAAGCTGATGAAGTCTTAATTGATGGAGCTTTAATAGGTGATATAAATGAAGTAGTACTTAAAGATAGAGAAAACCTTGCAAGGGATGGAGTTTTGATGGTAATCGGAAATATTGATGCAAGGAAGAAGAAAATAGTTACTGATCCAGAAATAGTATCTCAAGGCTTTATGTTAGAAAAAGAAAATCCACAGCTATTTGAAGAAATTAAAAATATTTACTTGGATATAGCAAAAGAAAGTTTCTTAAATAAATATATTGATTGGCAAGATTTGAAATTCAGTCTAAGAGATAAGATTTCTAAGTATATTTCCAAACAAACAAATAGAAGAACTATAGTTATTCCAGTTCTAATTGATACAGTTACTTAAAACTTTGATTTATTTCAAAGTTTTTTTACTTTATTTGACACTTTAACAAAATATAATGATACTTGAGGTGTTAGTATGGCTAAGGAGAAGAAACGATTAAGTGAACTAGAAGAAAATGAAGAGGAATCGATACTTTATTTTGAAGTAATTGGAATTTTATCTATTTTTATTGCGATAACAATCTTAAGCGAATTGGGTTCAGTGGGTAGACTGTTGAAAGTTTTCTTTAAAGTTAGTTTTGGAGACTGGTATTGGTTGGTAACTTTACTTTTATTTGGATATGGAGTAAGAATGATATATAGACATCAATTCCTAGATTTTAAATCTTTAAGATTGATTGGTGTATTTTCACTCATGATATCTCTATTGATATTGAGTCATTATCCCGTCCACAGATTTGTACTTAACGGATATGAAGGACTTATGTCTGGAACTTGGAATTATTATATGTCTTTTGTGGGTGATCCTTCAACGGAATATGTGCTAGGGGGAGGAATTATTGGTGCTATCTTTTTTTCCATTTTGTTTACCTTATTAGGAAATTTAGGGACGACAATTATAGGCACATTGCTTTTTCTTTCAGGAATCAGCTTTATTAACAATAAGACAATTATGGAAATGTTAAGTATAGTTCCAAAGGCTTATCACGGCGTTGCTAATAAATCAACGAGTTTTAAAAGAATACTTAAATACGAAATAAAAACGGGTGTAAAAAGAAAGAATCCTTTTAAAATCACAAAACTTACTGATGAGGATAGTGAGTATAATTATAACATGCAAGAAAGATTTAGTAATAATGTAATGGCTTCTATATTAAAAATACTCGATAATTTCGACATAGAATATTTAGATTATTCATATAAAGTAGGATACTCTTATTCGGAATATAGAATTTTCATAAATAATCCATTGGAAGTTGATTTATTTGAAAGGAAAGTACAATCAATTATAAATAAAGAATCTGTACTCAAGTATCTTTCTTATAAAAAACTTATCATTCTAGAGATTCCGAATAATTTTATTGGAAAACTTTCACTTAAGTCAGTTTTAGATCACGGAGTAGATAAAAGAAAATTTCCTTTAGGACTGGATATTGAGGGCGATCCAGTTTATTTTGACTTTGTTACAAACGCGCACCTTTATCTAAGCGGGATGTACCAAGATGACTTACAAATGGTTGTTAATGAATTTTTACTTTCCATGTACTTTGTCTATAGTATTGATGAATTTGAAATTTTAAAGTTGGATAAACCTAAAAACTATCAATTATATACTAATGTGACTGATTTTGAAGATCTCGATGAGCTACTCGAGTGGTTAAAAGATGAAATAGATCATAGATTAGAATTATTTAATAAAAGTAATATAAATGATTTCCAAGAATATAAAGAAAAGGATATGAAGAGATTAATTGTTGTAATTAATAACTTTGAAATTTACTTTATCGATAGTTCAAAGTCAATTGAAGAAAAAATACTTTACGTTTGCCAAATTGGTGCTAAAGTTGGGATAAATCTAATTTTCATAACTAAACGTAAAAATAATCTAACTTCTTATATGAACAGTGTTATTCCGACAAAGTTATTACTAAAGGTGCATGATGTTAATCAGTCTCTTGAGATTGTAGATTACGATTACGGGCTGTTTTTGCAAAGAAAAGGGGATTGTTTAATGAAGTTTGCAGGAGACATAGTCCGATTTCAAATTCCATCAGTATCAATTGATGAAATGAAGAAAATACTAAAATGACAAAATAATATTATGAATATACTAATATATAACCATTAAGTAAATACTAAATTATATTATTTATTTACTCTTTGCAGAATTTGTCGTATAATGAGTTTATGAAAAACGAGAGAAGTAGAATGAAAAGAATATTATCATTATTAGTTTGTATTGCGGTGGTTATTACACTAACTGCATGTAGACCGGAGACTTATACAGTAGCGATGATTACTGACTCAACTGATGATGAGTTATTTGAACAAGGAACATGGAAAGGTATTGAAACTTATTGTGAAGAATTTGGTTTAACTTACAATTATTATATACCATTAGAAATATCAGAAGATGCATCTTTAGATACAATAGAATCAGCAATTGACAGTGGAGCAGAGGTAGTAGTAGCTACTGGATTTTTATTTGAAACTGCTATATATGAAGCACAGTTCAAGTATCCTGATGTGACCTTTATTTTAGTTGATGGCCAACCACACACACTAGATCATACTACTTATGAAACAGCAGATAATACTTTATCTATTGTGTTTAATGAGCACGAGTCTGGTTTTTTGGCTGGTTATGCTGCAGTAAAAGATGGGTATACCAATTTAGGATTTACTGGTAGTAAGCCTTTACCAACTGTAATTAGGTTCGGTGTTGGATTCATTGCTGGAGCTTATTATGCTTCGGAAGAAGATAACATGGCATTAAACTTCTCTAATGGTACATATGACTATTTTGACAATTACGAAACAAGTGATGACTATAGAAATTTGGCTGCTCATTGGTATGTTACCGGTACACAAATTATTTTTGCTGTAACCGGCGAAGATACTAAGAGTGTAATAGAAACAGCGGAGGAATATAGCACTAAAGTTATTGGTGCAGGTATTGACCAATCTTATTTATCTAGCACAGTTATTACATCTGCATTGAAAAATCTATCTACTGCTGTTTATCAAGCATTAGCTGATTGGGAAGATGGTACATTTGCAGGTGGAACAGTACAAACTAAGGGTGTAGAGAACGATTGTGTAGGTTTATCTATGGATAGTAGTGATTTTAAAAGTTTCACTCAAGAAGAATATGAATTGATTTATTCAAAAATTGTTAATGGTAAAATTAAAATACCTGAATCTTATGAAGAATTAATTATTTTCTTTTCTAACGAGGGAATTTTTGCATCTGGATATCCAAGTATGGATGTAGTTCAACCTTAATAGTAAATAACCTAAAAATAGACAATGGAAGTGTCTATTTTTTTTATATATTCTTAATCCTATTCCTTTTTTAGGTAGTCTTAATATGAATATCCATAGTTATTATTCAATTCTATATATGATTTAAAAAAGTACATTAAAATGAGATATGTTTTGTAAAAACTTGAGTTTCACTACCAATTACTTATCAGATAAGGTTAGAATATCCTAATAAAGTAATCAAATGATAAATATATAATCAATTAATAAAATTATTTATTTACTATTAATAGTATATGTCGTATAATTAGTGTATATAAAAAGGGAGGATTAGAATGAAAAAATTATTAAGTTTATTAACTGTATTAGCTTTAGTATTAACTTTAGTTGCTTGTGCAAGTAAAGAAGATACTTATGAATTAGCACTAGTTACTGACGTCGGTACTATTGATGACAAATCTTTCAACCAAGGTGCTTGGGAAGGTCTAGTAAAATACGCAGAAGAAAAAAATATTGATTACAACTACTACCAACCAACTGCTAAAACTACTGATGAATATGTAGCAGCAATTGATTTAGCAGTAAAAGGTGGAGCTAAAAATGTTGTAACTCCAGGATATTTATTTGAAAATGCTATTTATGTTGTTCAAGATAAATATCCAGAAGTGAATTTTATTATCTTAGATGGTGCTGCTCACAACGTTGTTGATTGGGACACAATGGCTACTATGGATGATTCAGACGTTGATTTTAGATTAGAAGACAACGTTTACTCTATCTTCTACAAAGAACAAGAATCTGGATTCTTAGCTGGTTATGCAGCTGTTAAAGATGGATATACTGAATTAGGATTCATGGGTGGAATGGCTGTTCCTGCTGTTGTTAGATTCGGTTATGGATTTGTTCAAGGTGCTGACCATGCTGCAGAAGAAATGGGTGTTGATATTAACGTTAAATATCATTATACTGGTGTGTTCTGGCCAACTGATGAAGTTCAAAACACTGCTTCTGCTTGGTATCAAGGTGGTACTGAAGTAATCTTTGCCGCAGCTGGTGGAGCTGGAAACTCAGTAATGAAAGCTGCTGAACAAAATGATGGAAAAGCAATTGGTGTAGACGTTGATCAAAGCGCTGAATCAACAACTGTAATTACATCTGCTAAGAAAGAATTAGCTGAGTCAGTTTACCAATGTTTAACTGAAATTTACAATGAAACAAGTGATTTCTTCATAGCTGGAGAAAGCGTTGTAATGAGTGTAAATAATAATGGTGTTGGTTTACCATCTGATTTCTCAAGATTTGAAAGTTTCACTGAAGCTCAATATCAAGAGGTTATTGACTACTTGAAAAACCCACCTGTTGAACTTGCAAGTGATGCAATTTCTAGCGTTGCTGACGTTCCTGTAAACGTTGCAACTGTAGAAATAGTTGAATAATTTTTATCATAAAGGGGTTCATTTAATATGTATCCCTTTTTTTTGCTCTAAAAGTTATTTCAACAGACTGATATAAAGTATAAGTTCATCTGTTTAGTGGGACACTTTTCATTTTATATAATTGCTACTTTGTGATATAATATAATCGATTTGTAAATTATGAAATAGAAATGTAGGTGATTATTGTGGAATATGTAATAGAAATGCTAAATATAACAAAAGAGTTTCCAGGTATAAAAGCTTGTGACAATGTAACTTTACAACTTAAGAGCGGTGAAGTACATGCTTTACTTGGTGAAAATGGCGCAGGAAAATCGACTTTAATGTCTGTTCTTTTTGGTTTATATCATGCAGAAGAAGGTCAAATTAAAGTACACGGTAATGTAGAGAATATTAAGAGTCCATTAGACGCAAATAGACTACATATCGGAATGGTGCATCAACATTTTAAACTTGTTCACAATTTTACAGTTGCTGAAAATATTGTGCTTGGAATGGAAGATACCAAATATGGATTTCTAAGTATGGATGGTGCTATTGAAAGAATAAATGAATTAAGTGAGAAGTATAAGCTTAAAATTGATCCAAATGCGAAAATTGAAGACATATCAGTTGGTATGCAACAAAGAGTAGAAATATTAAAAATGTTATATAGAGATGCAGAAATTTTAATATTTGATGAGCCGACTGCTGTATTAACTCCTCAAGAAATAGATGAGTTAATGAAAATACTTAGAGACTTAATTAAGGAAGACAAGTCAATTATATTAATTACTCATAAATTAGATGAAATCAAAGCTGTTGCTGATAGGTGTACTGTATTAAGAAAAGGTAAATATATTGGTACAGTCGATGTCAAAGAAACTTCAAAAGAAAAAATGGCTGAAATGATGGTTGGTAGAAAAGTAAGTTTCGAAGTTGATAAAAAACCAGCTACTCCTGGTAGCACAATATTGAAAGTTGATAAATTGACAAAAAAATCTGATACAGATAAGAATGTCTTTACTGATGTTTCATTTGAAATCAAAGCTGGTGAAATTTTCTGTTTAGCTGGTATAGAAGGAAATGGCCAAACGCAAATAATAGAAGCTATTACAGGATTAGCTAATTTTAGTTCTGGTAAAGTTGAATTTAATGGAAATGATATCTCAGGTTTTTCGATTAGAAAGAGAACTTTGTCTGGAATTGGACATATTCCAGAAGATAGACATAAACATGGTTTAGTTTTGAACTATACGATGAAAGAAAACATGGTATTACAAACCTATTTTACTGATGAATTCCAAAGGTATGGCTTTTTGAAGTTTGATGCAATTAATAAAAAAGCTGATGACTTAATCCAAAGATTTGACGTTAGAAGTGGTCAAGGAAGAGAAAGTATTGCAAGAGGAATGAGTGGTGGTAATCAACAAAAAGTAATCGTTGCAAGAGAAATGGATCGCTTACCAGATTTATTGATTGCTGTACAACCAACGCGTGGGTTAGATGTTGGTGCTATAGAGTATATACATGATCAACTAATTAAACATAGAGATTCAGGTAAATCAGTATTATTAGTTTCTTTAGAATTAGATGAAGTATTAAATGTGTCAGATAGAATTGCTGTAGTTCATGGTGGTGAAATTATGGCAATTGTTAATACTGATGAGACAACAAAAGAACAGTTAGGACTATATATGGCAGGGAGTCATTAAATATGGAAAAGAGAAAAAGTATATTTAGAAATCTTCATTCTAATGAAAAATTATTAAGTATAATGCCTAGTATATTTGCGATTATTACGGGATTATTATTTGGGTTTATTATTATGCTAATTACTAATCCTTCGGGGGCAGGTTCTGGTTTAGCAAGAATATTATTTGGTGCTTTTGACGAAGGATCTAAAAGTTTAGGACAAGTTTTATATTTTGCTACCCCGATTATTTTAACAGGTTTATCTGTAGGGTTTGCTTTTAAAACAGGTTTATTTAATATAGGTGCTACTGGACAATTTACAGTAGGTGCAATAGCAGCTATATATGTAGGTGTTAACTGGGGGTTCTTACCGGGTAAATTCCATTGGCTTATAGCTATATTAGTCGCAACAATTATTGGTGGAATATGGGGAATTATTCCTGGGCTTCTTAAAGCTTACCGAAATGTCCATGAAGTAGTTGCGACAATTATGATGAACTATATAGCAGTTTACTTAGTTAAATGGTTTATTCTGAGTAATCAGTCGATTTATAATCAAGAAAAAAATGAGACCGCATCTGTTTTATCAACTGCGAAAAATCCAAGCCTCTTTATGAAAGAGATATTTAAAGGGTCTCAAGTAGATGGTGGGTTTATTGTTGCCGTTGTTGTGGCGATAATTATTTATATAGTATTGAACAAGACGACTTTCGGTTTTGAATTGAAAGCTGTTGGTCACAATCGACATTCTGCTAAGTACGCTGGTATTAATGAGAAAAGAAGCATTATCTTATCAATGGCTATTGCGGGAGCAACCGCTGGTCTTGCTGGTGCAGTCACATTCTTATCAGTATCTTTGAAACATATGGAACCACTAGCAGTGTTACTACCTCAGGGATTTGATGGGATTACAGTAGCATTAATTGCTTTATCTAATCCAATCGGTGTTATCTTTGCAGGGATTTTCATTGGATATATCAAACAAGGTGGATTCACTATGCAGTTATCAGGATTTGTTCCTGAGATAATTGGGATTATTACATCAGCGATCATATATTTTAGTGCATTATCATTAATTTTTCAATCATTTATCAAAAAGATTCTAGGTAAAAACGGAGGTAATAAATAATGGATACTCTATATTTCTTATTGAGATTATCGTTATTTAGTGCGATTCCTTTAATGGTAGTGGCATTAGGCGGTATGTTTTCTGAGAAAAGTGGTGTTGTTAATATCGCATTAGAAGGATTAATGCTAATAGGTGCATTTACCGGTATTTACGCATTAAACTTGATGCAAAAAGCGGGTATGAGTGGTCAAATGCTTTACATTTATGCAATGCTTGTCGGAGGAGTAATGGGGTTAATATTTTCATTATTACATGCATATGCATCAGTTAATATGAAAGCTAATCAAGTTATCAGTGGTACAGCATTAAATCTATTTACTCCAGCCTTAGCAATTTTTTTAGCAAGAATGTGGACGGGTACACAACAAGTTAACTTTAATGATATGTTCTTTATTCAAAAAGTTGGTTTCCTAGCGAATATACCGGTTATAGGAGATTTATTCTTCCAAAAAGCTTATATTTCAACTTATGTCGGAATTCTAATCTTAATTATTTCTTATTATGTTTTATACAAAACGAAATTTGGATTGAGACTTCGTTCATGTGGAGAACATCCACAAGCTGCGGATGCTGCAGGTATAAGTGTGTACAAAATTAGATATGCAGGTGTTATGATTTCTGGATTTTTAGCTGGTTTAGGGGGAGTTATTTTAATTGTCCCTACTACAACAAACTTTAACGCTACTGTATCAGGGTTTGGTTTCTTGGCACTTGCTGTGTTGATTTTTGGTCAATGGAAACCAAAAAGAATTATGTTAGCTGCCTTATTTTTTGGGTTGATGCGAGTTATTAGTAATTCATATTCATTGATTGACGTTCTTGCAAAGTTAAAATTACCAGGAGAATTTTATTCAATTATTCCTTACGTTGCTACACTTGTTGTTTTAGCATTCGTATCAAAAAAATCTGCTGCTCCATTAGCAGCGGGAACTCCATATGATCAAGGTAAAAGATAAGATTTTCAAATAAATAAGTAAGGTGTCTAAACCCATTTGATGGTTTAGACACCTTTTAATTCATTCTCTTTTATGAAATACTAAATCTTTAGGAAAAAATTACATCTTTTTCCTATGTTATAAGTTTTTTAAATGCTATAATAAGTATGGAAATTTAACAAATAGGAGATGAATATGAATAAAAAATATGTTGCTCCACCGTACAGAATAAAAATGGTAGAGCCAATTAAAATGACTACAAGGGAAGAAAGAATTAAATATTTAGCTGAGGCAGGATATAATCCATTTTCTCTACGAAGTGAGGACGTTTATATTGATTTACTAACAGATAGTGGAACTGGTGCTATGAGTCATTATCAGTGGGGGGCACTAATGCAAGGTGATGAAGCCTATGCAGGAAGCAGAAGTTTTTATAGATTCGAACAATCTGTTCAAGAAATAACAGGATATAAATTTGTTATCCCAGCACATCAAGGTAGAGGTGCAGAACAGGTTATGATGCCTCAATTAATAAAAAAACCTGGTCAAGTTATGATTAGTAACATGCATTTTGACACAACTAGAGCTCACGTTGAAATAGCAGGAGGAAGATGTCTAGATGTTGTTATTAAAGAGTGTTTTGATACTGACACGTATCACCCATTTAAAGGGAACTTTGATCTAGAAAAATTAGAAGAATTAATCAATCAAACAAAAGTAGAAAATATTGCTGGAATTATCTTAACAATTACAAACAATTCTGCTGGAGGTCAACCAGTTAGTATTGAAAATATGAGAGCTGTTAAGAAGATTGCAGATAGATATGGGATTAGAGTTATCATTGATGGAGCAAGATATGCTGAGAATGCCTTTTTTATAAAAGAAAGAGAAAAAGGTTATGAAAACAAATCAATTCCTGAAATTATCCTTGAAACATTCACTTATGCTGATGCATTACTTATGAGTGCAAAAAAAGATGGTATTTCAAACATTGGTGGTGTGATTGCTATAAAAGATGATTATGAACTATATAATAGCTGTAGAACAACCGTAGTGCCATTAGAAGGGTTTCCTACTTATGGGGGATTAACAGGTAGAGATCTAGAAGCTTTAGCTGTTGGATTGAAGGAAGCATTGGACGAAGATTATTTAAGACATAGAATAGATCAAGTAAGATATTTAGGAGATAGATTAAGAGACGCTGGTGTACCAATTCAATATCCAGTTGGTGGACATGCAGTTTTTGTTGATTGTAAAAAAATAGTACCTCACATTCCTTATCATCAATTTCCAGCACAAGCTGTTTGTAATGAGGTATATCTAGAAGCAGGCGTTAGGCCAGTGGAAATAGGATCATTTTTATTAGGTCGAGATCCAGATACTCACAAAAACTTAGAATCTCCTTTAGAATTAATGAGATTAACTATTCCTAGAAGAACTTATACATACGCCCATCTTGACGTAGTCGCAGATGCTGTTATAGCAGTTTATGAGAAAAGAGAATCTCTAGTTGGTTTAGACTTTGAATATGAACCACCTGTATTAAGACACTTCACGGCTAGGCTAAAACCGATCAAATAAATATAACAACTAATTAAAAACAACAAATTTATTTGTTGTTTTTAATTTCCTTTATCTTATCATATCTTTGTTTTATCGCTCTTTCGTACTTTCCGGTTTCTTTTGGAGTGTAATAATTAGCATCTTTTATATTACCTGGTAGATAGTTTTGCACAACATATGCTCCAGGGTAATCATGTGGATATTTATACAATTTTAAATTCTTTAAATTATTTGGAAGCATCCCTGATTTTCCACCTTCAACGTCCTTTAGAGCCTTGTCGATTGCTAAATATGTACTATTAGATTTTGGACTTAGCGCTAGATCAACTACGATATTTCCTAATATTATTCTCGCTTCAGGTAAACCAACCATTACAGCAGCTTGAGATGCGGGGTAAATTCTTGAGCATAGTTCAGGATTAGCTAGTCCAATATCTTCATAGGCAATAACTAGCAGTCTTCTAATTATTGAATCAAGATCTTGAAGAATTATTAGTCTTGCTAGATAATGTAATGCTGCATCCACGTCTGAACCACGGATAGATTTTTGTAGTCCACTTAAGATGTCGTAATAATTATCACCATCTTTATCTAAGGACAAGTTTGGAATTTGAATTATTTCTTCAGCTAATTTAAGTTTTATATTTTTATTTCCTGAAATAAGGATGGTTTCAAGTATGTTCAATGCAGTTCTTATTTCTTCATTAGAAGACTCAGCGATATATCTATATACTTCATCATCAATTTCAACATCACTATGGTAGTGTTCTTTAGCTCTTTTTAAAGCAATAGTTATTTTATCAATCGGAAGTGGATTGAATTTCATAATATGACACCTAGATCGAATTGCAGGATTAATTGAATGGTAAGGACTTAAGGTAGTTATACCGATCATTATGATTGTTCCATCCTCTAGATATTTAAGCAAGTAATCTTGGATATCTCTTTTCATTCGGTGTATTTCATCTATTATTAGTATGATACTATGATAATTCTTACCAGAATCAATAATTTTTTTTAACATTGCTTTATTATCAGTAGAAGCATTGAATTTAGCGTGTTCAAATTCATATTTTGATGCAATTATTTCTGCAACTGTTGTTTTACCAGTTCCAGGAGGACCGAAAAAAATCATTGAAAATAGTTTATTAGATTCAATCATCTTATATATTATTCCATTTTTTCCTACTAAATGATCTTGCCCAATTACTTCATTAAATGAAGTTGGTCTGATTTTATAAGCTAAGGGCTTCATTAAATCACCCCACTAGATATCATAATCAAGATTGAAAATAGATTATATAAAGAATGTACTAAAATTGGCACAAGTAAATTATTACTCTTTATGTAGCTTAATAACAAAACTGCTCCCAATATTGAGTAAATAGGTAAGTAGATAAAGTCTCCACGTACAACATGTAATAATCCAAAAATTAGTGAACTAAGAACGATCCCAATTAATTTATTAAAGTTTTGATAGAAGAGATTATACATAACACCTCTAAATACGACTTCCTCAATGAATGGGACCAAAATTATTGTTGTGATAGTAAATATAATTGGTCCTTCTTTGTATAACTCTATTAATCCCTTTTGATTTATTGATGTATCTATGTCAAAAAATAAGTTCATAATATATATTAAGAAATAAAATGTAAGAGTTAGAATCATAAAAAATATTACAATATATAATAAATTCTTAATCATTCTTTTTTTAAAGAATTTTACTTCTTGTTGTAGAGTCTCTTTAAGCATAACTAAAAAAGAAATCGCAATAATTAAGTATGCAGAAATATTCGATAAAATTTCAACATTGTTCTTAATTAAAATTAGGTCGAAAGATTTATAAAAGTTTATAATTATACCAGGTAAAAATGATATCCCTAAAAAATATGTTATAATAATTCTAAAGTATTGACTAAAAGATATTCTCATAAAATCACCACTAAAATCTTATCATATTATCAGTATCGATACAATAAAGTAAAAACTTATTTAGCTTTATATCAATAGATAATAAGCATAAATTTGTACACTAAATTAGAATGATATTTCTATTTATTCTATAAAATTTTAAATATCTATATATTTGAGTTGTTAGTAAATTGGGATATTTTTAAAGATTATTACCATTGAAAATTTGACTTTTTGTAACGTCATTGGTAATATATTATGAAAATATTAAGAAAGTAGGCAAGACTAAAATATTATATGTCTTGTAAGGGAAACGTTATGGCTAAATCATTTGCAGTAATTGGATTAGGATCTTTTGGAAGAAGTGTAGCACAAGAATTAATAAAGTTAGAAGCAAACTTATTAATTATAGATAATGATGCGGATTCTATTGCTAAGATTTCTAAGTTCGCTCCTAATGCAGTTATTTTAGATAGTACTGATGAAGAATCTTTAAAGGATGTAGGTATAAGTAGCATTGATCATGTTATTGTATGTATTGGGGTTGATGTTCAAGCCAGTATTCTTACAACGTTAATCTTAAAAGATTTAGGAGTAAAAAAAGTTACTGTTAAAGTTAAAAATGATTATCATGCAAAAGTGGTAGAAAAACTTGGTGCTGACGAAATCATTTTTCCAGAAAAACAAATGGGGAGAAGGTTCGCGCGTAGAGTGATTTCAGATAATATTCTTGATATTATGGAACTAACTGAAGATTTTAGTTATGTAGAAATAGCTGCTCCTAAGTCTTTTAAAGGAAAATCACTAAATGAGTTAGATTTTAGGAAAAAATTTGGGTTGAACGTAGTTTCAATAAAAAGAGATGGAAAAATAATTACTCCAAAAGTAAACGAGGGATTTTTAGAAAAAGATATTTTAATGATTGTTGGGAGCAACAAAGAGATCTCTAAATTTGATAACAGAAAATAAAGGCATTTGCCTTTTTTTGTTATACTTTATTTTAAAAATCCATAAAATTGTTATAGAAAACCGGAATTCAAGAAAGGAGTTTTTATGAGAAAAATTACCACCGGAACGGTTATAATAATAGTAATAACAATTCTCTGCTTTTTATATACAAGACCTACTTATGAAGTTATTTATTATAATGAAGATATTGAGGAAAGTGTTTTATATCTTTTAGAAAATGATTTACTGGTTAAAGTACCAGTAGCAGTAAATGACGATATTGAAGAAATCTTTGAATTAATGACAACTAAAGCAAACAATCTTCCTACCGGTGTAAGGACACCCTTACCATATAGATTAGAAATTAAAACGTGGGAAAATGTAGATGGATCTTTATTGTTAGAACTTGAAAACTTTGATTATGATAATCTAAACCTCGTGATAGAATCACTTACTTGGACTTATCTAGAGTTAGATGACATAAATGAAATAACAGTAATCGCAAATGGTGTTATGTATGAACAAACAAAGGACTTAGGAATAAATAAAATAGTAGAAGCAAGTACTATACTTAACAGTAAAATAGTTACTGTGTTTACTCAAAATAAATTCGTCACACCTATATCATATATAGTTGATATGAATGTAGATGAGATAGATTATATAGTAAAAAAAACATTAAAAAAAGATGTTGAAAAGATAATTGAGAACGATGACCTATTAGTATACTTAAATGAGTCGTTAGATAATGAGAATAATTTATCAAACCTAGTTCTTACTTTAAGAAACTCATTTAATTATGACAATGTTAAAATATTTTCTAATGGTGAATTACTATACTCAATTAAAATTTAATGTGTTATAATAAGTTGATTTTTTAAGAAAGGAAATGAATAGGTTTTCACTTATTCTATTTATAATGATGAGTCGCAAAAAAAAGTTAAGAAAAGTAGAAATAATTAGTAATTATCTAAAGCATCCTGAAGGATCGTGTTTGATTTCAGTGGGAGAAACAAAAGTTATTTGCACCGCTACAATAGAAGAGAAAGTTCCTTTTTGGCTTAAAGGAGAAGAAAAAGGATGGATTACTGCTGAATATTCTTTGTTACCTAGAAGTACTCACTCGAGAGTACCGAGAGAAGCAGTAAGAGGAAAGCAAAGTGGTAGAACTCATGAAATCCAAAGATTGATTGGACGAGCACTTAGATCTGTCGTTGATTTGAAGGCGTTAGGGGAGAGAGTAATAACTATTGATTGTGATGTAATACAAGCAGATGGTGGAACAAGATGTGCATCAATTACTGGTGGATTTGTGGCATTAAAATTGGCTATCGAAAAATTAATCGAAAATAAGAAACTAGAAAAGTCTCCTATTAAAGAGAGTGTAGCAGCTGTTAGCGTTGGAATTGTAGATGAAATAGCTGTTTTAGACTTAGATTATGAAATGGATTCTAGAGCCGAAGTTGACATGAATATTGTTATGACTGAAAGTGGGAAATTTGTAGAAATTCAAGGAACAGGTGAAGAATATTCCTTTTCAATGGAACAACTAAATGAAATGATTAGTTTAGCAAAAGTAGGAATAGAAAAATTAATAAATGCACAAAAGAAATAGTTTATTTATTGCTACCAGAAATAAAGGTAAACTAAAAGACTTTAAAAGTCTACTTCCTAAATATCATATTAGGTCATTATTAGATACTGATATTCCGGAAATTGAAGAAACTGGGACAAACTTTCAAGAAAATTCATTAATTAAGGCGAAGACTATTTCAAATTTACTTAATACTACCGTAATTGCTGACGATTCAGGATTAGTGTGCGAAGGATTAGATGGCGAACCTGGAGTATATTCTGCAAGATACGCAGGAACTAATTCTGATGAAGATAATAACAAGTTGTTATTAAAAAAAATAAAAGATAAGAATCGAGATGCAGAATTTGTAGCTTGTATTTGTTTATATTTTCCTAGTGGTGATTATTATTTTTTCTTAGGGAAAGTCAAGGGAGAAATAATCGATACCCCTAAGGGTAATAATGGATTTGGTTATGACCCAATATTTTATGTGAAGGAATTTGATAAAACGTTCGGAGAATTAACTTTAAAAGAGAAGAATACTATTTCGCACCGCAAGAAAGCAATCCAAAAGTTGATTGAAAGTAGTCTGTTATGAAAATTTTGGTTGTTAGCGACACACATGGGAGAACTAGTGATTTAATAGATATTATTGAGAAGAACAAGTTTGATAATGTAATACATTGTGGTGATTCAGAAGTAGATAAAATGATGTTTTATTTTGACATTGATATTGTAAGAGGAAATTCTCCTAGTGATGATAATTTTCCTGATGAGAAACTTATTACTCTTAATGGGCTAAGAATATTTATTACACACGGACATAATTACAGAGTTGATTTAGGTCTCAGAAATCTTTTTCAAAAAGCTAAGACAATGAAAGCAGATATCGTGTGCTTTGGTCATACGCATGTCCCACTTATAGAAGATAAAGAAGGTATTATTTTTATAAATCCAGGATCATTAGTTCGTCCAAGGAAGAAATCCAAGCCCTCGTATATGATAATAGATTTAGAAAACAGTATAAAGATAACTCAATTTGATAAATTTAACGAGGAGGTTAGAAGATATGAGACAAGTTACTGATTTAATAAAACAATTAACTAATAAGGAAGCGGCTGTAGAAAGTAGACTTATGGGTGGTATGAGTAATTCTACGTATATAGTAACAGTTGAAGGAGAAAAACATACATTCAGAATACCTGGAAAAAAGGCAGAAGTATTCGTTGATAGAATTGACGAACTGAATAATATTAAGATGATAGACGACCTTGGTATTAATAATGAAACAGTATTTATTGATTTAGAAAAGGGATATAAATTAGCAAAATACGTTGAAGGTACGCCATTGCATGAATTAGATGATTTACATTTGTCAGAAGTAGCGGCGTTACTAAAAAAACTGCATACTAGTAAAAAAAGATTCTTAAAAGATTATTCACCTTTTGAAAGATTAGAATCATATGAATCCTTAAACAATAATCTATCTGAATCATATTTTACTACCAAGGACTCTTTCTTGAAATATAGAGATTACTTAGAAAGCTTCCCACTATGTATGTGCCATAATGATTCCCAAAAGTCGAACATCGTTATTGGTGACAAAAACTATTTGCTAGACTGGGAGTTTGCAGGGAACAATGATTATTATTATGATATAGCGTGTTTCGGAAATGTTGATTATGAAGATGCCCTAAAATTATTAAAAGTATATATTAATCATGAGCCTACGAACGATGAATATAACAGATTAACATTGTGGAGAGCATTCCAGTGTTTACAATGGCACAATGTTGCATTATATAAAGATAGAATAGGTTTAAGTGAAGAATTGAAAGTGCCTTTTGATCTAGTTGCAACTAAGTATTTAGAAAAAGCCAACTCTCTACTATCATCATTAAAATAAGAAAATTTTAAGTATAGGTTTATCATCTTATTAGATGATTACTTATACTTTTTTATATAAGATAACGAAGAGTTAGTAACCATAGTAAAATATTGAGTATTTTTTATGATAGAATTAAGTATAGATAGGGGTGGGACTAGTGGAAAGTACTATTTATCAGATTGCTAATATTTTTAAGTCTAATGATTACCGTAAAATTATTACGGAATATAATAAGCTAATTGTTGATAGAATAGACTTTTTTGATTCAGTAATATACTTATTTAATGTAGATCATGATATTAACGACACATATATAAATTCGTTTAGATTTATTAAGGGTAGATTATATGAAGATATAGTAAATTTAGAGAGTTTTTCAAATTCTTTATTTGAATTAGTTTATTTAAGTAAAGAAACTCAAGAACTAGTGATGCCCTCATTATATAAATATAAAGATATATTCAAGGATATCTACTATGACAATCTTGAGTATGAACAAGTAATCGCGGTCCCATTTTTAGAAGGTGTGAAAGTAATTGGAGTATGTATTTTCAGATTTAAAGAGATAACTGAGTACGATAAAAATATTGTTGAAATGTTTGTAGAATTATTGAATATCAAGTTATCTGCATTAAGAACTAATGAAGAAACTATACTTGAGTTAGAATCTTTAATGGATATTTTAAGTACAGAAAAAATGATCTCTTATTATATAAAGGAAAATATAAAAATCGATTCGTTTTCTGTCACTGAAAAATCCATCATAAAAGGTAATCATTTAACTTTACAATCTTTAGAAAGAAAATCGCTTATCTTTGAATTATCAAACAAAACATATAGGCAAGTTTTCATAAGCAAAAACGTAGGCTATTTGCGCGATATTACTGAAGAAGTAAAAACCAAAAGAAATATAATTACTGATGTTTATTACGATAAAGAATCCAGATTATATAATAAAAATAAATTGCTTTTAGAGATAAAGAAAAAAGAATCATTTTCATTAATAAAAATCAATTTTAATCTAACTTACCTTCTTGATGTGAAAAAACAATTGATTGAGGTATTTAATGATAATATTATTGCATTTGTGAATAATGAAATAATTATTTACTTGGAAGAAATTGATAAAAGAAAACTAAAAAAAATTATTAGTGAACTTGATGCGAGACTCTTTACAATTGCTACATTAGAATATAAAATAGGCTGCTTAATATTTCCTAAAGACACCAAGAATAAAGAAGATATCTTTCAAGTTCTAGATGCCATAACAAATGATAAATTTATCTTCTATGATAAAAAACAATTTATAAAGACTAAAAATGAAAATCTTAAGAAAAGAATGATTGTTGAATCAATTAAGAGTAATAAAATATCACTTGAATTCTATCCAATTATTGGCTTTAATGAGTATGTTGCTTCTTACTATGTAAAACATAATTTCAAACTAGAAGTTTTAAAAGATAAAAGACTTGAACTAATATTACTGGAAAAGATTATGAAAAGAATAAGTTTATTAAATGAAAAATATAACTTTATTATAGATATTAGTGATGTGTTAATTAGTAATCATGATATGGTTGAGTTTATTAAAAGTTTAAGAATCCGTAAATGTCTAAAAGAAAGATTATGTTTTAAATTTGATATACATAATATAGAATTTATAGAATATCTAAGAAAGAATAATATTAAGATTGCAAGAAACAAAGGAGTAGATAAATTGTTTACTGATTGTTACGCTGATTATATGTTTGTAGAATGCGTTTATACCGAAAGATCCAATCCATTCCTAGATTTTCTTGGACAACTTGAAGGAAGGGAAATAGTAAAGTCAATCTTTATAACTAAATCGATTAATGATTACAATTACTTAAAAGAACAACAGGTTGGGTATATAATTACAGATAAGTTCTATTCTGAAAAAGAATTATAATCTATTGACAATTCTAACAATCTTAATATAATTAAGTAGATTTATTTCTAAAGTAGCATAGAACGATATGATATTAGAAAAATCTCTTATGGTTGAGCAATTATCTTATATTATAAAGAGTTTTGTTGTATAATAAAATGTAATATAGATTATATTAACAGTTAGGAGATAGCATGAAGAAAATAATATTCGCAGGTGGTTGTTTTTGGGGAGTAGAAGCATATTTTAAACAATTAATTGGTGTAATAGAGACATCAGTTGGTTATGTAGATGGAGATTATGAAAATCCTTCATATGATGAAGTTTGTAGTGGAATGGCTACACATGCTGAAGCTGTAGAAATTTTCTACGATGATAACGTGATTTCATTAAATGAATTATTAGAGCATTTATTTAGAATAATTGATCCTACTTCAATTAATAAACAAGGACCAGATTCTGGGCATCAGTACCGAACAGGGATCTACTTTAGAGGGTTAGATACTTTAGAGACAATTATATCTTTCATTAAGGAAGAGCAAAAAAAATATGATGATACAATTGTAGTAGAGGTTAAAGCAGAGAGTCACTTTTCTAAAGCTGAAGAGTCTCATCAAGATTATCTAACAAAAAACCCAGGCGGATATTGCCATGTTGATTTAAATTTAGCAACTGATGATGAAAAGAAATAGAGGTGTAGAATATGAGTAAAATAATCGTAATTATATTAGTATTAGCTGGAACGATTGGCTTATATATTTTGTCATACGTATTAAATAAGAGAACACCAGTTCCTGATGGAATAACTCCAATAGCTGATTGCGATGCTTGTAATACAACTAGTTGTACGCAACACCCTAAAAACGATAAGTCCATTAAAGAAGACATCCAAGATTTCATTAAAGCAAATAAGAATGATGATGTTATATTATAAATCTAAAGTTTGACTTTAGATTTTTTTAATTTACTCCAAATATTGTGTTATAATTGTTATGATAAATTTGGAAAGAAAGATAGATATTAAACTATAAGAGGTATACGATATGATACTTAATTGGGATGAATATTTTATGGGAGTAGCGAATTTAAGCGCAATGAGAAGTAAGGATCCAAACACTCAAGTTGGAGCATGTATTGTTAATCTTGATAATAGAATTGTTGGTATTGGATACAATGGATTCCCATACGGCTGTAGTGATGAAGAATTCCCATGGAATAACGGCGATGATTTCCTTGAATCTAAGTACCCATATGTAGTTCATGCTGAAGCAAATGCAATCCTAAATGCAACTACCAATCTCATAAACTGTAAGATATATGTAAACCTTTTTCCATGTAATGAATGCGCTAAACTTATAATTCAAAGTGGTATTAAGGAGATAGTATATGTATCGGATAAATATAAAAATAAAGACATTATCGTTGCATCAAAGAGAATGTTGAATTCCGCGGGAGTGTCTTTTAGAAAAGTTAATGAAGTTAAAATAGAAGTGGTAAAATGAAACAATATATTAAAGAACGTATATGGATAATTTTATTATTACTTCCAGTTTATCTATTAATATTCTACATTACTATCATCAGACAAGATTATGAAATCTTAATGCCAGGAGATATTACTCCTGTTGAAGAAAAAGTGTTTATTGAAAATGGTTATGAACAAGAAGGTTCAATTAATTCTGTGTTTGTTTATTCTTTATCTAAGTCTACAGTGTTCATGAATAAATTTGCAGAAAATCTTGTAGGTGTTGATGTTAGAGAAATGAATCCATCTTATTCTTTACTTACTCCAGACGAAATAAGAAATAGAGGGAAAGTTTATTACGATACTGGTATGCAGTATTCAATCATTCACGCGTATAAAAGCGCAGGAAACTTGATAGAATATGATTTAGACGGTTTATTAGTTTCTTATATATTTAAGGATACAATCCAAGGAGACCTTGAAATTGGAGATAAAATAACTGCTATAAATGGTTATGAAATTGAAAAATTAGAAGATATTAGTCTAACATTCGACCTTGATGAAGTTACTTTTACTACATCCAGGGGCGATGTCATATTGAAAAGAAATGAGAATAGTAAGTTTGGATTTATAATTAGATCAAATTTCGATATAACCAAATCTGAACCTAACTTTGAAATTGAAGAAACTAGTACAATGGGTAGTAGCGGAGGGTTATTACAGACACTTAGTCTGTTTAACCAGTTAACTGAATTTGATTATACTTATGGATTAAAAATAGCAGGTACAGGTTCAATAACTGATGCAGGTGACGTGTTGGAAATTGGAGGAGTAAGACAGAAGGTTCTTGCAGCAGATAGGAAGAATGTTGATATTTTCTTTGTTCCATCAGAAAATTACGAGGTCGCTAAGGAAGTTTGGAATAAAATAAAAACTGATATGAAACTGGTTAAAGTAGATACATTTATCGATGCAATAAATTATTTAATAGAGTATGGTGATGAAAATGCTTAAGAAGATTTATGAACTGAAGGATTTAAACGAAAGAAAAGTTATCAATTCTAAGATTAATCAAAAAACGAGATTGATAATGGCTACACAAGCAGTTATTATTTCAATACTATTTACATCTATTTTCCATGCAATAACTATTAATATGATGATTTTAATGGTACTATATAAATCAATTGGACTTTTAATTACGCTATTTGTGTTTATATTTTTTATTATGATGACCTTATCATACGCTGAAGATATTTACTACGTATTACTTAATAAGAAAAATCTTATAGACAGTTCAATTGATATAAAATCTTTTAGAATAAATGGATTCAAGCAAAATATTATTTTAGGAACTGCATTAAGCTTAGTTCTAAGTATAATCACATATGTGATTTTAATACTAATATAGGGGTGAAAGAATGTTATATGGATTTATATTAATAATTGCATTAGTTGCACTTGATCAAGTGACAAAAATAATTGTAAGTTCAAATCTAGAATTAGGACAAAGTATTACTGTTATAGATGGTTTATTTGATATTACTTATCATACTAACAGTGGGGCTGCATGGAGTATTTTTAGAGGGCAGATGTTGTTTTTTTATTTGATTACTATCGTAGCATTGTTGATTTTTGGATATTATTTTAAGTCGATAAATTTTAAAAGTAAGAAGTTATATTCATTTGGTATTTCTATAATTATAGCGGGTACATTAGGCAATTTCATTGATCGTTTAAGAATAAAGCATGTTATAGATTTTTTAGATTTCAATATCTTTGGTTATGATTTTCCAGTCTTCAATGTTGCAGATATTTGCTTAAATATAGGAGTTGCATTGTTTCTTATTGCAATAGTATTTTTCGATGACTAAGATAATTGTAAAAGAAGGAAACCAAAGAATTGATAAATTTCTATCTATAGAACTTGGCTTTTCTAGAATGAAGATAAAGAAAATGCTGGATAATCAACTTATAATAGTAAACGACGACATTGTAAAACCTAATTACAAAACTAAAATTGGTGATGAAATAATAATTAATGAACTTGTTGAAGAAGAAATCAAAGTAGAAGCAAAAAATATACCCATAAATATAATCTATGAAGACAAAGACATTATTGTTGTTAACAAAGAGTCAGGTATGGTTGTTCATCCGTCACATGGTCATTGGGATGATACGCTAGTCAATGCTTTAATGTATCATTGTGATGATTTATCGGAAATAAATGGAATAATTAGACCAGGTATAGTCCATAGAATTGATAAGGATACATCAGGACTATTAATGGTTGCTAAGAATGATACATCTCATCAGCATTTAGCAAAGCAATTATTTGAAAAAACCGTAAATAGAGAATATATAGCATTACTCCACGGAATTGTTCCTCATGATCATGGAAAAATAAATGCACCAATTGGAAGAGATCCGAAAGATAGAAAGAAAATGACAGTTATCGGAAATGGAAGAGATGCAGTAACTCATTTTACTGTATTGGAAAGATTTGATGAATTCACTTTAATAAAGTGCAAGCTTGAAACTGGAAGGACTCATCAGATAAGAGTTCATTTGAAATACATTGGTTATCCATTGGTTGGAGATACAATGTATGGGAGAAGAAAAGTAATAGGAAATAACGGTCAATTCTTACATGCAAAAGTTCTTGGGTTTACTCATCCAACGACAAATCAATATTTAGAGTTTAATAGTGAATTACCCGAATGGTTTAATAAATATATTGAAGATATTCGAATAAAGAGCACATTTTAATGTGTTTTTTTTATGATTGTAAATATAGATTATTACTGGATTGATAATTTGTTATATAGATAATACACTTCAAATATAGTATTTTTTTCAATGAAGCTAAATGTACGGATTGTGGAGGATGTAGTAAACTCAATATATGTCCTATCAAAGCAATTGTAGAAATATAAAATTAAGATTTTGAAAATCCGTTATACGAAAGGGTAGAGGGGGTTACATGAATTTTTTTACACCCATTGTTAAGGATTGAATTTATTATAACTGGGTTTTCTTCACATATAAAACTTGTTTAGATAGATTATATCTTCTTGATACTTATTCTAATAATACAAGGTAAGTAAATCTGTTATTTAGCTTTTATACAATTATTTTCTATATCGTATGTAATAATAAGGTAATTCAACTAATTATAAGCAATAAAAAAGTGTAATCTAAATCATGATTACACCGTTTTCTTACTCTCCTGTAGGTGGAACAAATGTTCTTTGAGCTACTTCTTGATCTAATAAATATAAACCTGCGTCCTTAACAAGTTTGATTTTACTTATAATATTAGCAACAGATTCCTCTTCTTCTAATTGTTCATCTATAAACCACTGAAGGAAAGAAGTAGTTGCATATTCCTTTTCTTCATGAGCGATAGACATCAAATCATAAATTCTACTTGTTACTAATTGCTCGTGCTCTAATGATTTTTCATAAACTGATAATAATGATGGATAATCATTTTCTGGATTCTCGAATCCAGTAATTATTATTCTTCCGCCCTTTGAAGAAATAAACTTAAAGAATTTTTTGGCATGGAAAAGTTCTTCCTCATATTGTACTAAGAACCAATTTTCGAATCCTTCAAGGCCTAACTCAGCACAATATCCAGCCATTGCTAAATATATATGTGCCGAATAAATTTCAAAGTTCATTTGATCATTTAATGCTTTTTCTAATCTTTTAGTTAACATATTTCCTCCTTGTTTTGACATTTATATTATAACAAATTTTCATTAATTATTCTTGCTTTTGGTAGATTTTTGAAATTTAATTTAGCAACATTTACTAAAAAATCTTCGCCTTTTTCTAAAAGTATTTTTGCTGCTAATTTATCTACTTCGTTAGAAGCGCCTTTAATAAATTCATAACCATAATCCTTGCTCATTTTATCCCATAATCTTAAGAAGTAGTATCGTGCTAATATTGAAGCGGTAGCTACTGCTATATACTTAGACTCAGCTTTAGTTTCGAATATGATGTTTCTAAAAACTGTTACCTCATCTTTTAAATACTTCCAGTAGTTTGCTTCAGAAGCAAATTGATCAAGAATAACTTTATCACACTTCACATCTGTTGTTAGTTGATTAAGTGCTCTATTGTGCATTAGAGCTTTAATTTTGTTCATATTATTACCCGATTCTTGAAGTTTATTATAATAGAAGTTATTCAAGAATACCTTTTTATGTGTAATGATTTTAGCAATTTTAGGTCCAATTTTTAAGATTTTTTGGTCAGTTAATTTTTTCGAGTCATTCACTCCGAAGTCTGTTAATTGCTCTATTTGCGATTCATTTACATATGCACTTACTACAACGATTGGTCCGAAAAAATCTCCAGTTCCTACTTCGTCAGAGCCAATAGTTGAAATATCGCTTTTGAAGTATTCTCTCCAATTATTATACTCGCTTTCAGCAATTGGACCTTGAAACATAACTTTTCCTGAAGTAAAAGCTGTAATGGTTACAGCAGCAGATTTTGACATAAAATAAACGTAATCTGTAGGTGAAGTTACTAGGTTGTCCGAGTAATGTTCTTTTATTTTGATAAGGTCTTTTTCTTTTACAGTTAGTATAAAATTCATCTAATCACATCCCGCCTATCATTTTAACAAAGATTTTGATAAAATAATAGTGATTTAACCGTTATAAATAATATGAGGTATATGTATGAACGCTGATATAAAGACATTAGAATTTGATAAGGTACTAAATAATATAAAGAATTATGCTGTTTCAGATTTAGCTAAGGAAGCTGTGTTAAATTTGTATCCATCAAATGACTGTAATACTATAATTAAATTATTAGATAAAACTGATGAAGCGTTAGTCCTAATATATAAACTAGGCGATGCTCCACTTGGAAATATCTATAATATTTATCCACATCTAAAAAGGGTTGAAATAGATGGTGTTTTGAGTTCTAAAGAAATAAGAGAAATCTCAATGCATTTATTAGCTGTGAGTCATAATAAACAATTTTTACTAAGGGCAAAGTCTGAGAATATTGAAACCGTATTTTATAAACAACAAGTTGACCAACTAGTATATATTAAAGAATTATATCAAAATATTAATCGTTGTATAGATGAAGATAGCAATATTTTAGATTCTGCATCTTTTGAACTTGCAAGGATAAGATCGAAAATAAAAAGTGCTCAATCTAAAGTAGAAGAAAAACTCCAGTCGATAAAGAGTAAAAATTCCATTATGTTAACTGACGGAATTATTACTAGAAGAAATGATAGATTTGTTGTACCTGTTAAATTAGAATATAAAAATAAGTTTAAGGGTATCATCCAAGACTACTCATCATCTGGTGAAACTGTGTTCATTGAACCCCAAGCAGTAGTTGAGTTAACCAACAAGATTCAAATACTTAAGAATGAAGAAAAGAAGGAAATCGAGAAAATATTAATTGAATTATCTGAAGAAATCAAATTATATGTATTTGATTTAAGAAATAATCTTAATATACTTGTTGATATAGATGTTACCTTTGCTAAAGCGAAATTTGGTAGAGGTTTTGATTGTACAAAGCCTTTGGTTGGAAAAGAGCTAGAATTAATTCAAGCTAGACATCCATTACTACCTAAAGATGAAGTAGTTCCAAATGATATTCATTTCAATCAATATAAAGTTATAATAATAACAGGTCCTAATACTGGTGGTAAAACTGTTGCCCTAAAAACCTTAGGATTACTATCAATTATGGCTCAAAGTGGTATCTTAATACCTGTTAAAGAAGGATCTAAGATTATAATATTCGATAACATATTTGCTGATATAGGGGATGAACAAAGTATAGAACAAAGCTTGTCAACTTTTTCTAGTCACATGAAAAATATAATTAGAATAACAGATTTGCTGACGACCGATTCGTTAGTTTTACTAGACGAGTTAGGTTCAGGTACCGATCCTAAAGAAGGAGCTTCATTAGCAATATCTATCCTTGAATACATTAAAGCTCGTGGAACGTACATTATGGCTACAACTCATTATCCCGAACTTAAAGCTTATGCATACAATAACATTGATGTCGTTAATGCATCTACAAAGTTCGATATTGATACTTTGTCACCTACTTATAAACTTTCAATAGGAATTCCTGGTAGATCTAATGCTTTTGAAATCAGTCGTAGGTTAGGACTAAATAATAAGATAATTGAAAACGCCATAAATCACGTGGATATTAACAACACGGAAATTAGTATACTTATTAATAAACTAGAGGATCAATCTAGGTATTTAGAAGATAAAATTAATCTTCATGAGGAAGAAAGAGAAAAATTGATAAGAACAGAATCTGAGATTCAATCAAAAGTTGAGTCATTTGAAAAAGATAATCTTAAATTAAAGAATATTGCTAAAGAAGAAGCTAAGAATATTATAGAGCAAGCAAAAAAAGAAAGTCAAAAAATTATAGATAATTTGCTCAATTATAAGGAAGAAGTAAAACTACATAAGTTGATTGAACAAAAATCAGCATTAAATAAATTAAGTGACCAGTTTAATAAAGAAAAAAAGGTATCAACTAGAAAGCAAGAATTTTCTATAGGAGATAAAGTTAAGGTTTTATCATATGGTCAAACAGCTACTATTACAAAGGTACTACCTAAAAATAATTTTGAAGTGAAGATGGGTATATTAACCACGACAGTTCATAACAAGGATTTAGAATTCATTGAAAAGAAAAGAAAAAAGAAAACTAAATCAATTGTTACTTATCATGGTAAAAAGAATGTTAGACTTGAATTAGACTTAAGAGGTTATCGTTTTGAAGATGCTATGATTGAACTCGAAAAATATATTGATAATCTTATTGTTAGTAAAGTTAAGAGTGCAAGCATTATACATGGACACGGAACAAACGCTCTAAAATTTGGTGTTCAAGAATTTTTGAAGAATAATAAATACATTAAAAATTATAGATACGGGAAAGGTGGAGAAGGTGGTTCTGGAGTCACTGTCATAGAAATTAATTAAGTGTATAATTGTTGAATAGAGTATTAAAGAATTGTATAATAAACTATAATTTAAAAACGGAGGAAAAGAATGTTAATTCAAGTTAATAATGAAAACTTTAAAGCAGAAACTTCTAGTGGTGTGACGTTGGTTGATTTTTACGCTGATTGGTGTGGTCCATGTAAGATGATTGCCCCTATTTTAGAAGAAATTGCTAATGACAGAAATGATTTCAACATTTTGAAACTGAATGTAGATGAAAATAGAGAAATTTCAATGCAATATGGTGTAAGTAGTATCCCTACTTTACTTGTTTTAAAAGATGGTGTGGAAGTTGGTAGACATATAGGATTTGCTCCTAAGCCTGCCTTAATTCAAATAGTTGAGAAACATTTATAAGAAGGAGACACTGTCTCTTTTTTAAATTATAAATATAAGAGGAAACTTTATGAACGGAATAATACTATTAAATAAACCTAGTGGAATGACTTCACATGATTGTGTAGATAGAGTCAGAAAGATTTTTTCAACAAAGAAGGTTGGACATACTGGAACTTTAGATCCAGAAACTACTGGAGTTTTACCGATTTGTCTTAATAAAGCAACTAAAGTAGTTTCGTATTTAACTGAATTTGATAAAGAGTATATATGTAAAATTAGAATTGGGTATTCAACAGATACTGAAGATTTTACAGGGAGTACTCTTGAATCAAAAGATGTATCTGTAGATTCAATAAAAAATGTAGATTCAATTCTTGAGAAATTACTTTCTATTGAAGAACAAATTCCTCCTATGTATAGTGCTGTAAAAGTAAATGGAAAGAAACTATATGAATATGCAAGAGAAGGAAAAAAAGTAAAGAGAAGTCCACGAAAAATTAAAATATATAAGGTTGAAAGATTGAGCGAAATCACATATAATAATAATTGTGCTGAATTTGATTTTAAAATATCCGGAAGTAAAGGGTTTTATGTTAGGACTATTTGTGTGACTATTGGTGAAATGTTAGGTTACCCTGCACATATGGCAGATTTAAAAAGAACTAAAGCGGGGAAGTTTGATGTTTCCAATTCTTATTCTTTCGAAGATATTGAATCAGGCAATTATAATTTAATATCAATAATAGATGCACTTGATTACCCTAAAATAGAAGTTGATGAGTACTTATATTATAGAATTATGAATGGATCGGTTCTTAAAAACATTTATAATATAACTAGTACAATTATGTTTTGTAGGAATAATGAAGCTTTAGCTTTATATGCACCACATCCGACAAAAGAAGGGATGGTAAAACCAATTAAGGTATTTTAGATTATGGAAGTAGTAAGAATAAATTTAGAAACTAATATTAATTCTATTCCTGAAGGATTAGTTGTAGCATTAGGTTATTTTGATGGAATACATAATGCACATATGGACCTAATAAATAGAGTAATTAAAGTTGGTAAAGATGAGGATTTGAAGACTGGGATTGTTACTTTTCATCCACATCCATCTTTTGTATTAAATAAGGATGATATTACTAATTTTTTAACACCGTTAGAGATAAAGTTGGAATTAATTGAAAAAATAGATATAGATTATGTCTTTATAATTGAATTTGATTTAGAAACAGCTAAAATCAAGCATAAGGAATTCGTGGAAAAATTCTTCGTACCGCTGAATATTAAACATGTTGTTGCTGGATTTGACAATCGATATGGACATATGGGCGAGGGAAGTATAAACACACTAGAATCTGATTCTAACTATACTATACAAATTATAGTTATTAATGAAAGAACGTATAATGGAAAAAAAATAGGCTCGTCTTATATTAGAGAACTATTAAAAAAAGGTAGAGTAAATATAATTAAGGATATATTAGGTAGATTCTATTCAATCGATGGTTTTGTTACCCACGGTCGAGGTAGAGGAAAATCTATTGGTGTTCCCACGGCAAACTTAGCTTTAAAATATCCATATTCTGTCCCTAAAAAAGGAGTATATGTTGTTAAAGTTTTTCATGATGATAATATTTATTACGGTATCTGTAATATAGGAAACAATCCTACTTTCAACTATAATAAGAATAAAACTATTGAAATAAATATCTTGAATTTTGACAAGGACATTTATGGAGATTATTTAAAAATTGAATTTATAGATAGAATAAGATCAGAGCTTAAATTTAACACTATTGAAGAATTAGTGCTTCAAATTGAGAAAGACAAAAAATACGCTAATAATACTATTGACAATATTCACTTTACAAATATATAGAATTGATTTATAATATAAACCGGTCTAATACGTTGTTCATTGCTCTCCAGCTTTCTACGTTGTATTAGATGACAATTTGAAATTAGGAGGAAACTATGAGTAATTTAACTAAAGAGCAAAAAGCTAAGATTATTACTGATTATGCAACTTGTGAGAATGATACTGGTTCTCCAGAGGTACAAGTAGCTGTACTGACTCATGAAATTAATAACTTAAACGATCATTTGAAATCACATATTCATGATTTTCATTCTCGTCGTGGATTATTAAAAAAAGTTGGTAAACGTCGTAACTTATTAAAATATTTAGCTAAAAAAGATATTCAACGTTATCGTAAGTTAATTAACAGTTTAGGATTAAGAAGATAATAGCACTGTTTATTCAGTGTTATTTTTTTTATTATAAAAAGGAAATAATTGCTAAAACTATATTAAATAGCGGCTAAATATGATATCATTCATAGTGATGTATTAGTATAAAAAAAATGTAAACAAAGGAGTAACATATGTCAAAAAAAGTATTTGAGTACCAATTAGCTGGTAGAACATTAACAGTTGAATATGGTGAAGTAGCTAAGCAAGCTGACTGTGGTTTGTTAGTCAGATTTGATGATACAGTAGTTTTAAGTGTTGCACAGGCATCAAAAAAAGCAACTACCCTAGACTTTTTTCCATTAATGGTTATGTATAATGAAAAAATGTATGCAGCTGGAAAAATCCCAGGTGGATTCTTTAAAAGAGAAGGTAGACCATCAACACACGAAACACTTACGTCTCGTGTAATTGATAGAACATTGCGCCCGTTATTCACGGATGGATTTAGAAATGAAGTCCAAATAATCAATACTGTTTTATGTTCAAACCCTGATAACACACCTGAAATGACAGCTTTATTTGGTTCTAGTTTAGCATTAACAATTTCTGATATTCCATTTGAAGGTCCAGTAGCTGGTGTTATTGTAGGTAGAGTTGATGGAGAATTTATTATAAATCCAACAGAAGAACAATTAGAACAATCTGATATAGATTTAACTGTTTCAGGAACATATGAAGCTATCAATATGGTAGAAGCTGGTGCTAAACAAGTCTCTGAAGAAGATATGCTAGATGCAATTCTATTTGGTCATGAAGAGATAAAAAGACTAACTAAATTTATTGAAGAGATTAGAAATGAAGTTGGAAAAGAAAAACGAATTATAGAAGTTTTCCAAGTAGATGAGGAAACTGCTGATAAAGTAGTAAAAATCGCCGAAGATAGAATAATAGAAGCAGTAAAAATTCAAGAAAAACACGCAAGAAGCGATGCTATTGATGAAATTAAATCTGAAGTTATTGAATCTTTTACTACAGAAAATGTAGAAGAAAGTATCCTTAAATCAGTTAAAAAGACTTTAGATAAAATTGTTAAATCTGAAGTAAGAAGACTTATAACGATTGATAAGATAAGACCTGACGGAAGAAAAACAGATGAGATTAGACCACTAGACTCTCAAATTGATATCTTACCTAGAACGCACGGTTCTGCATTATTTACAAGAGGTCAAACACAATGTTTATCAGTTGCTACACTTGGTGCTTTAGGTGAACATCAAATTATTGATGGTTTAAGTGAAAGCGAAACTTATAAAAGATTTATGCTTCATTATAACTTCCCACTATATAGTGTTGGGGAGACTGGAAGATACGGTGGTGCAGGTCGTAGAGAGATCGGACACGGAATGCTAGGTGAAAGAGCAATAAGCATGGTAATGCCGGATGAAGAAAAATTCCCATATACAGTGAGAATTGTATCTGAAATATTAGAATCTAATGGTTCAACTTCTCAAGCAAGTATTTGTGCTGGGACTATGAGTTTAATGGCAGCTGGTGTACCAATAGAAGCTCCTGTAGCAGGAATCGCTATGGGATTAATATCTGATGGTGAAAACTATACAATATTAAGTGATATTCAAGGTATGGAAGATCACTTAGGTGATATGGATTTCAAAGTTGCGGGAACTGCTAAAGGAATAACTGCGTTACAAATGGACATCAAGATTTCTGGGTTAAGTAAAGAAATCCTTAAAGAAGCCTTAATGCAAGCTAAAGTTGGTAGAGCTCAAATTTTGAAAAACATGACTGATTGTATTGAAAACCCAAGATCTGAAGTAAGTGAATTTGCACCAAAAGTAATGATTACATCAATTAATCCAGATAAGATTAGAGACGTAATTGGTCCTGGTGGTAAAATGATTACCGAAATTATTGAAAAATCTGATGGTGTTAAGATTGATATTGAGCAAGATGGTAAGGTAATCATAATGCATCATAGTTTAGAACCAATCAAAAATGCACTTAAGTTAATAGAAGATATAGTTAGAGAAGTTGAAATAGGAAAGAAATATTTAGGAAAAGTAGTTAGAGTAGAAAAGTTTGGTTGCTTTATTGAGTTGTGGCCTGGAATGGAAGGACTATGTCATATTTCAAAACTAGATCACAAACGTGTTGATAAGGTAGAAGATGTTGTTAAAGTTGGGGATAGAATCACAATCAAAGCTATTCAGTTTGATGATCGTGGTAGGCTTGATTTATCTAGAAAAGCTACTTTACCAAGACCAGAGAAAAATGGAAAAGCTCAAAAGGAATCTGCTACTAAGGAGGAAAATAAGTGAACATAGTTTGTCAATGTATGCAAGTTGATGAGGAAACAATTGTAGCTAAAATTAAAGATGGCGCTAATACAGTTGAAAAAATCCAAGAAGAAACATCAGCTGGTACTGGATGTGGAGGATGTATTCCACAACTAGAAGAATTAATTGAAAAACACGCAAAATAAAATATAAAGCCTTAAATCTTGAAGATTTTAAGGCTTTTTTTAAAATTTAGATTTAATAAATAATTATTTAACAGCGGATTTAACACTTGCAGCAACACTTCTAGCTACACCTTTATCCATTGCATCAGGTATGATATTGTCATAAGATAACTTATCCTGAGGAATATAATTTGCAATTGCCATTGAAGCAGCTAACATCATTTCTTTAGTTATTTTTTTTGCTTTAGCATCTAGTGCCCCTCTAAATATTCCAGGGAAAGCAAGTACATTATTTACTTGATTAGGGTAATCACTTCTTCCTGTTCCTACTATTTTTGCTCCAGCTTCAATTGCTAATTCAGGCATTATTTCAGGTGTCGGGTTTGCCATAGCTAAAACAATAGGATCTGTATTCATTGACTTAATCATATCTTTAGATACTATTCCTCCCACAGATACTCCAATAAAAATATCTGTATCTTTTATAGCATCTTTCAATGTACCTCTTATATTTTTTTTATTAACATAATTAAGTAGATCTTTTTTTAAGAAGTCGTAATCCTCCATTTTATCCTTATTTAAAATTCCATATTCATCTACTGCAACAATATCTTTTATACCATATTCATACAGCATTTTAATAATAGAACTTCCAGCAGCACCAGTACCGCATATACAAATTTTTATCTGTTCTTTTTCTTTATTAACAATCTTAAGTGAATTAATAATTGCTGCTAATGTAACGATAGCTGTTCCGTGTTGATCATCATGAAACACCGGTATATCGAGTTCAGTTTTAAGTCTAGTTTCAATCTCGATACATCTAGGAGCTGAGATATCTTCTAGATTAATCCCACCGAATGATGGAGATAGTAGTTTACAAGTTCTAATTATTTCTTCTGTATCAGTAGTGTCTAAGCATATAGGGAAAGCATCTACTCCTGCGAATGTTTTAAAAAGAATTGCTTTTCCTTCCATGACTGGTAATGCAGCTTTTGGCCCTATATTTCCTAAACCGAGTACAGCAGTACCATCTGTTATCACAGCTACCATATTACCTTTAGAAGTGTACTCATATATATTCAATTCATTTTCATGAATTTCTTTACATGGTTCAGCAACACCCGGAGAATAAAGTAGTGCTAAATCTTCTTTAGTGTTTAGTGGTGTTTTTGAGTTGACTTCTATTTTACCTTTATTGTCTTTATGTATTTTTAGCGCTTTTTCTTTATAATTCATAATACCCTCCAATTTCTCGTATTGACCTGTAAATTATACCATAATAAATTGATTGACAAAATGATAATTAAAATTTATAATATATAATGCATACGGGTAATCGAGCAGTTTTTACTGTTAGGAAAGTCCATGCTAGCACAAACTGAGATGTTTGTAGTGTTTATGCTAAGGGAAAAAATAACCTTAGGCACGAAAGTGACGGCTGGTAAGTTACCTAAGTTTAGATATGGTAACACCTATAAAAGTGCCACAGTGACGATGCTACACGAAAGTGTAGAGTGGAACGGGTAAACCCCATAAGCTAGAAACCCAAATTATGGTAGGGGCACTCTTTGAAGAGAATTCAATCTATCAAGGAGACGTATTTCGTAGATAAATGATTACCGCTTTTTAAAAGTACAGAACATGGCTTATAGTATGCAATATAATAAAAAGAGTAGAAACTAGTAAATCTAGTTTCTTTTCTTTTACGTTTTCAAAAAAAAAATTATAACTCACACTTGTTAAAGATATCATTTTTATGTAAAATATATTGATAGATTTATAGAATAATAGGGTGAAATAATGAACGGTAAAATAAATAAAACTGAAATAAAAGAAAGACAAAAGAGAATAAGGAATTTTTCAATTATTGCTCACATAGATCATGGGAAAAGTACTTTAGCTGATAGGATCTTAGAATTAACGAGCGCAGTTACTGCTAGAGAAATGCAAAATCAACTTCTAGATTCGATGGATTTAGAACGTGAAAGAGGAATCACAATAAAACTCAATGCAGTTCAATTGACTTATAAAGCTAAGAATGGAGAAGAGTATATTTTTCATTTAATAGACACACCTGGTCATGTCGATTTTGCATATGAAGTATCAAGAAGTCTAGCAGCCTGTGAAGGAGCTATTTTAGTCGTTGATGCTGCTCAAGGTATAGAAGCACAAACACTAGCTAATGTTTACTTAGCAGTTGATAATGACTTAGAAGTTTTACCAGTCATTAATAAGATTGATCTACCGAGTGCTGATCCTGAGAAAGTAAAACAAGAAATTGAAGATATAATAGGTTTACCTGCAGATGATATTCCATTAACGAGCGCAAAAGATGGAATAGGAATCCAAGACGTGTTGGAACAAGCTATTGAGATTATTCCAGCTCCTGATGGAGATATCGATGAACCACTACAGGCATTGATTTTTGATTCATATTTTGATCAATACCGTGGAGTTATTCCATATATTAGAGTTGTTAATGGAATGATAAAAAAAGGTGACAAAATAAAAATGATGGCTACAGATGCTTCTTTTGAAGTGATTGAAGTTGGAACTCATACACCAAAAGAAGAGAAAAGAGATTATTTAGTAGCCGGTGATGTTGGGTATTTTACAGCTTCTATAAAGTCAATTGAATATGTTAGAGTTGGGGATACTATAACTTCAGTACAAAATGCAGCAAGTGATGCGTTACCTGGATATAGAGAAATGAAACCTATGGTATTCTGTGGTTTGTTCCCTGTTGATGCAGCGAAGTACGATGATTTACGTGAAGCTCTAGAAAAATTAAAACTTAATGATGCAGCTTTAGTATTTGAACCAGAAACTTCACAAGCGTTAGGGTTTGGATTCAGAACTGGATTTTTAGGTTTGTTACATATGGAAATAATTCAAGAAAGAATCGAAAGAGAATTTAATGTTGATATGATTGCTACTGCACCTAGTGTAATATATAAGGTTCATACAGCTAATGATGGTGTAATTGAAATAGAAAACCCTGCTCAAATGCCAGTAGCTGATCAAATTAAAAAGATAGAAGAGCCTATGGTAAAAACAACTATTATGACTCCAAATGACTATGTTGGAGTTATAATGGAGCTTTGTCAAAGCAAAAGAGGTAATTATGTTGATATGAGTTATATAGATCAACAAAGGGTAAGTCTTATTTATGAAATGCCACTTAGTGAGATAGTTTTTGATTTCTTCGATAGATTAAAATCTTCTACTAAAGGTTACGCTTCATTTGATTATGAACTAATTGATTACCGAGAAGCGAAACTAGTCAAAATGGATATTTTACTCAATAGTGAAGTTGTCGATGCATTATCAATCATCGTACATAAAAATTTTGCTTATAGAAGAGGTCACTCAATAACTGTTAAGTTGAAAGAGGTTATTCCAAGACAACAATTTGAAGTTCCAATACAAGCTGCATTAGGAAATAAAATTATTGCGAGAACAAATATAAAAGCATTAAGAAAGAATGTACTCGCAAAATGCTATGGTGGAGATATCACTCGTAAGAAAAAACTTTTAGAAAAACAGAAAAAAGGTAAAAAGAGAATGAAAGCAGTAGGTTCGGTTGAAGTTCCACAAGAAGCATTTATGGCAGTACTTAATGTAAACGAAGAATAAATAATAAAGCACACTGTGCTTTTTTATTTATAAAGATGTGATAAAATAAATAAAGAGATGGAGGTTTATATGCTTGGTCTTTACATACATATTCCATTTTGTGATAAGATCTGTTTTTACTGTGACTTTCCAAAAAGAATATCTAATATAAATAAAAAACAAAGGTATGTTGATTCTTTAATAACTGAATTAGACTTTTATACTAATTATATGAATCAAGTAAAAACAATATATATAGGTGGTGGTACACCGAGTTCAATGCCACACACATTACTTGAAAAATTGTTTAGTGTGCTCCCTAAAGATGTTAAAGAGTTTACTGTGGAATGTAATCCTAATGATATTACCGAAGATCTATTAACACTTTTTAAAAAATATAACGTTGATAGGATAAGTCTTGGAGTTCAATCTTTTAATGATAATCATTTGAAGTTAATTGGTAGAACACATAGTAAAGAAACAACTATTAATTCAATCAATTTAATTAATAAATATAATTTCAATTTAAGTATTGATATGATATTTAACATTCCAAGCCAAACTTCTTTTGATGTTAAAGAAGAACTAAAGATTATAGAGGCCTTAAATATTGATCATGTATCTTATTATTCTTTGATTTTAGAAGATAAAACGATTTTCAATAAGATGGTAAAAAACAATTCCCTTACAATTAATGATATTGATATTGAAACAGAGATGTTTGAACTAGTAATAGAAAAGCTTACTGAAATAGGTTTTAATCATTATGAGATAAGTAATTTCGCTAGACCTAATAAAGAAAGCCAACACAATAAGATATATTGGGATAATGAAGAATATATTGGAGTAGGGATGAGTGCTTCAGGTTATTTAAACGGAGTAAGATATCAGAACATTAATTTACTAGATGATTATATAGAACATATAGCTAAGTATGGTAATAGTGTAAAAGAGAAAAATTTACTATCTCTAAAAGAGAAAATGTTTAATGAACTAATGTTAGGGTTTAGACAAATTAACGGAATAGATATTCAAAAGTTTAAATATAAATATGGAAAAAGTATTCTAGATATTTATCCGGAATTAACTAAACTTATAGATGAATCATATATTTATCTAGAAAATGATAATTTGAAACTTACTAAAAAAGGAATATTTTTAAATAATGAAGTACTTGTTAGATTACTTTAGCAGGTGAATTATGAATAAAAAATTTGATATATTAATTATGGTTTATATTATTGGAGTCTTGATTGGATCTTTATTAAATTTTTACTTTAGTAAATCATCTATTGTATTAGAAGAGAATAGCTACTGGGTTGCAACGAAGTCGTTTGTTAGTAGTTTGATACTATTAAGTCTAGCATTTAGATTAGCGAAGTTGAACTTGATTTCATATCCTTATTTATTAATTTTAGGAATAGTATCTGGAAATGTATTTTTAGAACTTTTTTCTATTCTAGATGTTTTCTTAGTTATATACAAGACAATATTATATGTTATTTTAGTATTCTTTATAATAATTTTTAGTAGTATGAAAGTAAAAAAGAGAGATAGTACATTTCCTATTATTTTTATTTCCTTTATATATGCTGTGTTAAACTATTTTATTAATTGAAGAGGTCAGTATGAAAAGATATATTAATCAATTCAAGTATTACTTGCGTAGTGAAAGATTCTATTCACATAATACTTTAGAATCTTACATTAATGATTGTAAACTTTACATTAATTATTTGGGAAATACACATAATATTGCTGACCCTAGAGGTATAAAGAAAACACATATTCAATCTTTTATAAGGAATGAAAAAAGAAAAAATAGTAAGACTTCGACTATCTCAAGAAAACTTTCAGCGATCAAAACATTTCACAAATACTTATTACTTGAAAAATATGTTAATGAAGATGTATCCAAAACAGTTGAAGCACCAAAACTTGAAAAAAAATTACCATCAGTACTTTCCTTTCAAGAAGTTGAAATTATACTGGACAACTTACCAGAAGAAACTATAATTGATATAAGAAATAAAACAATGGTTGAATTGTTATATGCAACAGGAATTAGAGTTAGCGAATTAGTGAATTTAGATGTTGCGGATATACATTTGAATATGGGTTTTATACACGTTAAAGGAAAAGGAAATAAAGAAAGAATAGTACCAATAGGTGAAATAGCTGAGACTGTGCTTAGAAAGTATATAATAGAATCTAGGACTGTCTTAAATAAAAAAAATGTTCAAGGCGCACTATTCTTGAATTATCAGGGAAATAGAATAAGTCGTCAATCCTTTTGGAAATTTCTAAAGAAGTATGCAAAAGAAGTTGGAATAGAAAAAGATATCTCACCGCATAAACTCAGGCATAGTTTTGCGACACATCTACTTGAAAATGGTGTGGATTTAAGAGTAGTTCAAGAACTATTAGGTCACGAGGATATATCTACAACACAAATATATACTCATATTAATAAATCACATTTACAATCAGTATATGAAAAGGCTCATCCAAGAGCCAAAAAGGAATAGGTGAATAAAATGTATAAGAGAATATTTTTAATAGTTATTGATTCAGTCGGAGTTGGCGAATTACCAGATGCTAAAGATTATAATGATACTGGAGCCAATACTTTAAAAAATCTATCAATTGAAGCTGGAGGTATAAAATTACCTTTGCTAGAGAAACTTGGAATAGGTAACATTACAGATATAAAGGGAGTTAAAAGAGATTACAAAAATTCATTCTTTGGAAAAATGAAGGAACTATCAATTGGAAAAGACACAATGACTGGTCACTGGGAAATGATGGGACTAAAAGTAACAAAACCATTCAAAACTTTTACTGATACAGGATTTCCCACTGATTTAATAAGTGAATTAGAGGAAAAGAGTGGAAGGAAAGTAATTGGAAATATTTCCGCAAGTGGAACTGAAATAATTAAAGAATTAGGTGAAAGACATTTAAAAACAGGTGAAATAATTGTTTATACTTCAGCAGATTCTGTTTTACAAATAGCAGCTAACGAAGAAGTTGTTCCATTAGAAGAATTATATAGCATTTGTAAAATTGCGAGAGAGATTACTTTAAAGGATGAATGGCGCGTTGGTAGAATAATTGCAAGACCATTTATAGGACAAGATAAAAACACATTCAAGAGAACACCAAATAGACACGATTATGCACTTGAACCATTTGATAGAACAGTATTGAACGCACTCGCAGACGCTGGTTTTGATGTTGTTTCTGTCGGGAAGATATATGATATATTTAATGGAAGTGGGATAACCGAAAGTCATCCTATAAAATCTAATCATGATGGAATGGATAAAGTATCTGAATTAATTGATAAGGATTTCAATGGGTTATGTTTCATTAATTTAGTAGATTTTGATGCTCTGTACGGTCATAGAAGAGATTCTATTGGATATAAAAATTGCTTAGAGGAATTTGATTATGACTTATCTAATATAATTGATAAATTTAGTGAAGATGATTTATTAATTATTACAGCTGACCATGGAAATGATCCTACCTTTACGGGGACTGACCATACTAGAGAATACGTACCATTACTTGTTTATAATCAAAAACTAGTTGGAGGAGAGCTAAAAGTAAGAGAATCTTTTTCTGATTTAGGTGCAACAATAAGTGAAAATTTCAAAGTTGATTCTCCTAAAATTGGTGATAGTTTTTTACCGAAACTTAAGTAGATAATTGTAATGAAATAAATAATTGGAATAGATATAGGAGGTGCATCAATTAAAGTAGGTTTATTTATGAAGACTTACGCAGTAAAAAAGCACTATATTGAATTGATGCCGCTTCTGAAATGAAAGCATTAGAATTCCAATTATCGAAACTAGGATATGATGCAGGAGGTTATAGCGCTGCATACTTAGTGAAGGAAATAAAAAGAAGTTACTATTTACTAGAAACTTCTTTTGTTTTGTTTTTATTGCCCTTTAAAATAACTTAGGATATTCGAATTAGTTTTTGTCTTCGGATCATATTTAAAGAGTTTAAAAAAGACATCAACAAAATATCCTGAGAACAACATTAAGATCAATGTACCAATTCCATATGTACCACCAAAAATTACTCCAATTGTAAAGACTATTATTTCTATTGCTGGTTTAACATACTTAACATCTATTTTTGTGAACTTTACAACTCCCACAAATAGTCCATCACGAGGTCCTGCTCCAAGATTACATGATATATATAATGCTCTACCAAAATTTAAAACAATAAAGCCAACAATAAAGAATAACAATTGCATAATTACTGAGTCACTAATCTCAAATAAATTACTCTCTAGTAATAAGTCAATAAATTTACCAACCAAAAATATATTTAAGACTGTTCCTATTCCAGGGTAAATCTTTAAGAAAAATGAAAACACCAAGATTATATACCCTATTATCTCAATGATTGCTCCAAATTTAATTCCTGTCACATCACTCATACCTTCATGAAACACGCCCCATGGATCTAATCCTATCCCAGATTGTTTTAATAACACAATCCCAAGTGATAGAACAAATAATGCGAATACTAATAAAGGGACTCTTTTTATATCTCTTTTCAACATCTTTTACACCTACTTTAACAATTACTCAAAGAATTATAACATAATAAATAAATGTTTTACATTAGTTTGCATTAGGATATTTATTTAGTATAATTAATTTAGCAAATAAAGGAATGGTGTTTATGAAAAAAATTATAGTAAAAGATTACAACAATGAATGGCCGGATTTATTTAATAGGTCAAAAAGTATTCTACTAACTCATCTTTCACCATTAGATGTAGACATACAGCATGTCGGAAGTACATCAGTACCAGGTTTACCGTCAAAGCCGATTCTAGATATTGATATTATTGTACCAGATGAATCTGTTCTTTTGGATACTATTAAGTCTTTAGAAGGATTAGGTTATGTTCATGTAGGAAATTTAGGTGTAGAAGGACGAGAAACATTTAGACAAACAAAATCTATTGAAGGATTAGAGTACCCTCATCACTTGTATGCAGGGCTAAGGAATAGTTTAGGTATTAGAAATCATATTCTTTTTAGAGATTATTTAAGAAACAATTTAACTAAGCGAAATGAGTATGGTATATTAAAAATGGAGTTAGCTCAATTATATGAAAATGATATAGATTTGTATATTGATGGTAAAACTAAATTTATAACTAATATATTATTAGATTGCGATATGAATCATATCGAGCTTTCTAAAATTATAGACTCAAACAAAAAAAAGTAGGAGGATATTTATGAACAAATGGGACTTAAATAATTTGTACAATGAATTTAACAGTGAATATTTAAAAGACTTTGAAGATGTTGAAGAACTGATTGGTGCTTTGAATAAGGTAACTGAATTCAAAGAAGATGAAATCAGTACTATTGAGGAGTATTTAAATATTCAAGAAAAGATTAAAAGGAAATTAAAAGGACTTCAAGGTTATCCCACTCTTAGAGTAGCTACTAATGTTAATGATAACGATGCTTCGAAGTTTCTAAGTAACATTCAAAACTTGATTACTAAAATAGTAGAACCAGAAGTACTATTTAAAAGTTGGTTCAAGAATGTTAATTATAAAAATTATGAGAGCGAAATAATTAAGCGAAATGAATATTACTTATCTAGATTAAAAAAAGAGGCTCAAAATTTATTAAGCGAAAAAGAAGAAGTGTTGTTTGCTAAAATGAGTTTATCAGGAGGAAATGCTTGGTCCAAACTTCAAGGAGAACTAACCTCTAAATTAGAAGTTGAAATGGTTCTAGATAAAGAATTAGTAAAGATACCTTTATCGGAGGCAAGAAATTTAGCGTACTCAGATGATTCCCAAATACGTAAAACTGCATATGAGGCTGAACTTAAAACGTATGAAAAAATAGAAGATTCAGTAGCCTACTGTATTTCTAATGTTAAAAAAGAAGCTCGTTTAATTTCCGAAATGAGAGGGTTTAATTCACCACTTGAAAAAACTTTAAGTGATTCAAGAATGAGTAAAGAAACTCTAGATTCCATGTTAGAATCAATAAAAGATTACTTACCTAACTTTAGAAAATATTTGAAAAAGAAAGCAGAATATTTAGGGTATGAGAATGGGTTACCATTTTATGATTTATTTGCACCACTTGGAAAAAATACAAAGACATATACTTATGAAGAATGTCAAGATATCGTAAATAATAACTTTGAAAGTTTTTCAATAGAGTTAGCTGATCTATCTAGAAAAGCTTTCGAAAATAATTGGATAGATGTTGAGCCGAGAAAAGGTAAACGCGGAGGAGCGTTTTGTTATAATTTACAACACATTGATGAGAGTAGAATTTTAACAAACTTTACAGGATCGTTTTCAAATGTAACTACTATAGCACATGAATTAGGTCACGCATATCATGGAGCACAAGTTTCAAATAATACTCCTCTAAATTGGGATTACACAATGCCGGTAGCTGAAACTGCCTCAATATTTTGTGAAACCGTTGTGACTAAAAATATTTTAAAAGACTTAGAAGACGATGATAAATTAACAATATTAGAGCAAACTTTAAAAGGACAAACACAGGTTATAGTTGATATCATGAGTAGATATTTATTTGAGTCAAAGGTATTTGATAAAATAGATAATGGTCATGTAACAGCAAATGAGTTGAGTGAATTAATGATCGAGTCACAAAAAGAAACTTACGGAGATGTTTTAGATTATAACTATTTACATCCATACATGTGGATTAATAAATCACATTACTATAGACCTAACTTACAATTTTATAATTTCCCATATGCATTCGGACTTCTATATGGTAAAGGGCTATATTCTATTTACCTAGAAGATAAAGGATCATTCGTTCAACAGTATGATTTAATGTTAAGAGAGACTGGAAAAAACACAGTAGAGAATGTAGGTAGTATGATGGGAATAGATGTGACTAACAAGGAATTTTGGGAGTCGTCTTTAAAAATTATTTCTCAAGATATCGATGAGTTCTGTAAATTAGTGGATAAGTTAAAATAGAAATAACATAATAATAAATTATTTAATAGCTATAAGAATATATCCTTATAGCTATTTTTCTTTACTTTAAAAAATATTATAAAAACCCTTATATATACAATAGATGGAACTAGATGATTTATAATTATCCACTTTTCAACATATCGCTCTGTTTTTCGCTTACCTATCCCACTATCTATTGGTTAACATAATATATATTATAGGAAGTTATTAAGGTTATAGATAAATCCGATATATAATGTCGAAATAAAACATTTAATATCGGATTGTGCAGTTTACATATTAATTTCGACTTATTCTCTCGCGTTAAACTATCTCATTTAAATATGCTTGAGCTAGTTAAATTTTGCTCTGTTTCTTCTTTTGCTAGTCTTTGTACTAAATTGTACTTTTATTACTACTAAAGTATCTTTATAGTATTTAATCCCCATTCAGCTGCTAGTCGATGTGCTTCGTGAAATTCTGCATCGTTATGTTCTGTGAAATGATGAGCATCTGAATTTACGATTACTTTACAATTGTAAGTTTTAACTATATCCCAAAACTCTTTTCTGGGATAGTGGTATCTTAATCCCTGAGGGCTCTTAATCGTTCCTCTCCTAATTCCGTTAGCGTTGAGTTCTAATGGTACGTCGTATTCAATTGACGCTTTAGCGATTATATGAGCTACTCTTTCACTTACTTCATTCCACTCTCCACCTAACAAAAATAGATCAGGATGTGACATGAATTTGTAAAACCCGGTCTTGAAAGCTTTAATAGTATTTTTGGCATACTCCAAAACGTGGTGTTCTCTTTTGATTGAAAAACTTGAAATTGTTTTACCGTCATATATGAAATCGTGATTACCAAAGATTAAATAATCTACTTTGTTAGATAATCTTTTTATGTACTCATGGTGACTCTCGAAATATTCAGTTTCAAGTCCTATCAAAACTTGAATCTTATCTTTATACTTAGATTTACATTCTTGTAATTCAGAAATATAATCGTCTAATTCATTTAGTTTCATCCTATGTAAGAATGTTCTATCGGATGGAATATTTCCAATCTTTATCAACGGTGCATGATCGGAAATACCGAATATATCAAAGTTGTGTTCGATAGCTTTTTTTATATGTTCTTCCGATGTTCCTTCAGCATGTCTACATAGTGCTATATGTGAATGATAATTTGTCTTCATATTAACTCCTAAAAAATATCTAATTTCATTTGTTCTTCAACTTTAAACTTCTCTACAATTTTAATTCTAATCCATTTGGCACTTCTACCTTTTCCAAGTGGCTTTATTATACCTTCTTCGCGTAACCTTACAAGAGTTCTGTTTATTGTAGAATCGCTAATGTAAGGATGTAGTCTTCTTATATCATCTTTTTGGAAAACTTCAGGTAACTTGTATATAGTATTTTGAATGCTGTAAGACTTATTTAAGTTTTGATCGAACTCGTGATTTTTCACAATTTGTTCTACGTCTGCATATGTTTCTTTAATTGATTTTATAAAGAAACGTATTATATGAAGTGGCTGAGATAAACCTTCTTCATAACTAAAAGATGCGGCGATTAATGCTGTTCGATAATCCTCAAAGTTATTTATTATATATTCATAAAAACTTACATACTTAAAGTTATCAAATCCAACCTTTAGTAATAATAACTGAATCAATACTAAACTTGTATATTCATTCATTTCTGCAAAACCTTTTAGATTGTAAAAATCAACAAATAATAATATACTTAGTAATAATTTTTCGTATGTATTTTTCTTATATGAATTTGTTGCTTCTATGAACAAGTCATCCAATTCATTTCTTTTATTGATTACTTTTTGACTATGGAATTTGGTTTTAACCTCAGCTCTTGAGAATCTTACATTGGCAATATTTTTAAATATATGGCTATGAATTGATTGAATTTCATTTGTAGTAAATTCGAATGTTTCATAATTCTCAAATAAATTTGAGAATACATCCTTCAAATTTAAAATGGTTTTTTCTGAATTGTTCTTAGGGGCTATGCCCTTAGTAGATAAAGCCCTTAGTCGTGATTCTGGTATTTTTAATTCTAATAACTTCGAAAAGTAAAAGATATCTCTTTCTATTGTTTGCTCAATTATTACTTTAATGTCCTTTTTTATAATTTTATTATGATTGATTTGTCTACCCTGGTATTTATAAATTTCAGTTAATGAAATAATAATATCATTAGGTATTAACAATCTATCCAAACTATTGTTCCAACTCATCTTAAAAACTCTCCTTTACGTACTTTATTTACATCTTTTATTAATATTTTGATTATAATTAAGGCGAACACCTCGCTTAAGTATACATCAATTATAATCATCTATCAATCTATGAGTATAAAAAAAGAAGTGTTAACTTCTAGAATAGTTTTTCTTGTTTCACTTCTTCCTTTTTATTGTCAATTTCTTTAGTTGAATTATTATCTGAAAAGTTATCGTTATCTTCAAACAAATTATCTAGATCTATGTAATCATCAATATACTCTTTTTTTGCTTCTTTCACTTCTTCTTGTTCTTCTCTTTCAATTTCTGAAACATTAAACTCCAAAAGTCGATTAATTTTGACAATTCCTGTAGGTTCTCCATTTGAATCATTAAGATATTTTTTCCCATTAATTGATGTTGGATATTTAATTGAATATGCTTCAACTTCTTTATTTGATATACTAGCTAACAGCATAATAGGAATGTTACCTTTGTATTCTGTTTTTGTTAGTTTAATTGCAGATACAATATCATGAGTGTTCTTTTTGTTTGAAGTAAGTTGAATAGGTTTTCTGTTTCTTGTAAGTAAATCTAATTTATTCACTGCAGTTCGGATGACATTTCCCTTTTTAGATAATAGAATAGTATCATCATTCTCATTTGCAAACATTGAAAATACAACTTTATCATTAGCTCGATTTTTTAAATTGATACTACTAACTCCTAATGCATTAGTACTTAATAAACTTATATCGGTTGAATGATATCTTATAGCTGCACCTTCAGAACTATAGACAACTATGTCTTGCTCACTTGTACCGAAATCTACACTAACAACCTCATCTGTTTTTTTGAGTTTTATTGCTTTCAACTTTTTATTATATCTTTGTACTTCGAACTCATATAATTTAGTTTTCTTTATCATTCCGTTTTTAGTTCCAATAAGTACATCAATGTCTAAATTGAAGTTTTTAACTAATATAGAATTGATTACATGTTCATCATTATCAATTAATACTAGATTGCTAATGTGAGTTCCGACTTCTTTCCATTTAAACTCACTTATTTTAAAAACAGGTAAATAGATATAATTTCCTTTGTTAGTAAACAGTAACATCGTATCAAGCGTACTAGCTTCATAAATTGCTTTTAAGACATCCTTTTCTTTTAATCCGCAATTCTCTTCACCGGAAGCGTTATAACTTCTTAGACTTGATCTTTTTAAATATCCATCATTTGATAATGCAACAATTACCTCTTCTTCAGGTATTAATTCCATTTCATTTATTTTAATTTCAGATAACTCTTCTTCGATTAAAGACTTTCTATCTGTCGCTAGATTATCTTTAATAATTGATAACTCATCAATAATTACTCGTTTTAGTTCTTCTTCACTAGAAAGTATTTTCTTAAGTTTAGTTATCTCATTATTAAGATTTCGTTTCTCACTTCTTAAATCTTTTATATCCGTATTGGACAATCTATATAGTTGTAAAGTTACAATGGCTTCAGCTTGTATTTCAGAGAACTCATATTTTTCAATAATCATCTCTTTAGCGTTTGCTTTATTTTTACTGTCTCTAATTGTTTGAATTACTTGATCCAAAATATCTACCATTCTAATAAGTCCATCAACTATATGTAGTCTTTTCTTTACTCTTGTTAGTTCAAAGTTAGATTTATTTGTGATTACATCTTTTTGATGATTTATATAAGCGTCTAGTATTTCTATTAATCCCATTAGTACTGGTCGCTTATTGTGAATCGCTACCATATTAAACGAATAATTTCTTTGTAAATCAGTTGTTTTATATAAGTAGTTAATAATTAAATTAGGATCATTATCTTTTTTCACATCAATGACTATTCTTAATCCTTCCCGGTCCGACTCGTCTCTTACTTCAACCATTCCAGGTATTTTCTTTGCTAGTCTTAGTTCTTCTATTTTTCGAACCAGTACCGCCTTATTTATCTCATAAGGAATTTGAGTAATAATCAATTGGTTTTTAACTACTTCTACTAGAGCTCTTATTCTAACTTTACCTTTACCTGTTTGATAAGCATTCTTAATTCCAGCTAGCCCTTGAATTATTCCTCCTGTAGGAAAATCAGGACCCTTTATAAATTCCATAATATCATTTAATGTTGAATAAGGATTATTAATACGGTATATAGTTCCATCAATTATTTCTCCTAAATTGTGAGGAGGTATATCTGTAGCGTAACCACTAGAAATTCCTGTTGCACCATTAACTAATAGATTGGGAAATTTACTTGGAAGAACGATTGGTTCATATTCTTCATCATCAAAATTAGGTATAAAGTCTACAGTGTTTTTATTAATGTCTTTTAATAATTCTTCAGCAATAACAGATAGTCGTGCTTCAGTATAACGCATTGCTGCAGCACTATCTCCGTCTATTGATCCGTTGTTACCATGCATATCGATAAGCAACATATTTGTTTTCCAGTTTTGAGATAATCTAATCATTGCATCATATATTGAGCTATCACCATGAGGATGATATTTCCCCATAACTTCTCCTACAATTCTAGCTGACTTTTTATATGGTTTATTTGCGAACATTCCCATTTTATACATACCATATAATATTCTTCTTTGTACGGGCTTTAAACCATCCTTAACATTAGGTAAAGCTCGATCTTGAATAATGTATTTAGAGTAAGTCCCAAATCTCTCAGAAACGATAGTTTCTAATTTTTCCCCAATAATCTTCTCATTTATAAATTTATTCAGTTTTTCCGAAATGCTTTTTCTTCTTGCCATTCTATTCACCACTGTCTATTAAGAAATCATCTTCATTCGCAAAAGAAATGTTATTCTCAATCCAATCTCTTCTTGGCTCCACTTTATCACCCATTAACGTACTTATTCTTTGCTCAGCATCAGATATATCTTCTATCTTAACTTGAATTAGTGTTCTAGTCTCAGGGTTCATAGTAGTATCCCATAATTGATCTGCGTTCATCTCGCCTAAACCTTTAAATCTTTGAATGTTGAATTTCTTATCTTTAACCAGTTTAGATAATTCCTCTTCATTCCATGCATACTTGATTTTATCTTTTCCTTTTTGGAAAGTTACTTTATACAGTGGTGGCTGCGCTATATATATTTTTCCCGCTTGAATTAATTCTGGCATATATCTAAAAAAGAAGGTTAAAAGTAAAACCTGAATATGTGCCCCATCGGTATCTGCATCCGTCATAATTATTATTTTATTGTATTGTGCTAATTTCAAGTCAAAGTCGATTCCAAATCCAGCACCTATTGTATTAATAATAGTACTTATCTCTTCATTTTTTAATACGTCTTGAATTTTAGCTCTTTCCGAATTGATTACTTTACCTCTTAAAGGTAAAATAGCTTGGAATTTTCGATCTCTACCTTGCTTTGCAGATCCACCTGCCGAATCTCCTTCGACTAAGAATAATTCTTTTTTTAAAGGATCTTTAGTTTGAGCTGGTGACAGCTTCCCACTTAAGTTGGTATCTTTCTTACCACGTTTCTTTTCCATACGGGCATCTTCACGTGCTTTTCTAGCAGCATCTCTAGCTTTACGCGCGTTTACTGATTTAGATATAAGATTATGAGACAACTCAGCATTCTCTTCTAAAAAGTATCTCATTTTATCTAGGAGTACATTATCAACTGCAGTCCTAGCTTCAGGAGTACCTAATTTAGATTTAGTTTGTCCCTCGAACTGAAGTAAGTGTTCTGGGATTTTAACGGATAATACAGCTGTTAATCCTTCTCTTATATCTACTCCCTCTAGATTTAAATCTTTCTCTTTAAGTAATCCTATTTTTCTTCCGTGTTCATTAAAAATCTTTGTTAGACCAGTTTTGAAACCCGTTTCATGTGTTCCACCATCTTTAGTTCTAACATTGTTCACAAACGATATTAAATTATCAGAATAACTTTTAGTAAATTGAATAGATACTTCTACTTGTATCTCGTTTGAAGTACCTTCAAAATAAATTGTATCATGGTATGACTTTTTGTTTTCATTCAAGAAATTGACAAACTCAATGATCCCATTCTCATAATAGAATGTATCTTCTTTTTTATTACGTTTATCAATTAATTGTATGTTAAGTTTCTTTACTAAAAACGCAGATTGTCTTAATCTATTAGCGATAGTTTCATAATTATATAATGTAGTAGAAAAATATTTTGGATCTGGTTTGAACCAAATTTTACTTCCTGTCTTTCTAGTCTTACCTATTACTTCTAATTTCGAATCAACTTTGCCGCCATCAACAAATTTTTGTCGATAAGTTTTACCATCAACATTAACGGTAACTATAAGCCATTCGCTTAATGCGTTTACAACAGATGCTCCAACTCCGTGTAATCCCCCAGAAATTTTATAACCACTACTGCCTCCGAATTTTCCTCCTGCATGAAGTTGTGTGAAAATAACTTCAGTTGTAGGTACTCCAGTTGAATGTAATCCTACAGGTATTCCACGACCGTTATCTTCTACTTCAATTGAGTTATCTTCATGTATTGTTACTTTTATAGAATTAGCTACATTTATTAAAACCTCATCGATTGAATTATCAACTATTTCCCACACTAAATGGTGTAATCCACGTGAGTCTGTGGAACCTATATACATACCAGGTCTTTTTCTTACAGCATCAAGACCTTCTAATATTTGTATTGAATCAGCATTATATTTAGTCATATCTTCACTTCCTTTTGCATATTTACTTTATGAATAATTATGTTAAAATTATAACTATGAAATGAGGTGTTAATTTGAATGAATTTATATGGATTATTATAGCATACTTACTTGGCTCAATTCCATTTTCGTTAATAATAGGTATGATATTTAAAAAAATTGATATAAGGAACCATGGGAGTGGTAACCTGGGTGGAACTAATGCAGTAAGAGTTTTAGGTGCGAAATACGGTGTTCCAGCTGGATTACTTGATATTAGTAAAGCATTGATTGTAGTTTATTTAGCTTCAAGTGGAAATATCGATTTTGGTTATTCTCCAATATATTTAGGAGTTGCAGCAACAATTGGACATTGCTACCCGTTATTTGCAAAATTTAGAGGTGGGAAAGCTGTGTCTACTACAATGGGTACTTTATTAGGATTCTCTCCGGTTATAGGAATGGTCGCGATAGTAATCGCAATTATTGTAATACTGGTTTCAAAGTATGTTTCTGTTGGTTCTACAGTTTTAGGTTTATCAGCATTATTAATAATGATCTTTAATCCGAATTACTATAGTTCAGTTATCGCATGTTCAATACTATTTGTGTTTATAATTTATAGACATATTCCAAATTATAAGAGATTAGCAAATGGAACAGAAAACAAACTGAGTTTTGGTAAAAATTAAAAACCTCTAGAGTTTCCTCTATGAGGTTTTTTATTTTTGTAAATTCATACTAGCCATTACTTGTCTAACTTGTTTTTCAGAAGGTTTTCTACCCATCTGAGAAAACATGGCTCTAACCATCTTTTCAGTCATTGGGGGATTCTCAGCAAGATACTTTTTCGTATATCTTTGTGAAAAGTAAAATCCTAACGCCCCTCCAACTAATAATGTAACAACTATTATTACAATAAATAGCCATATTTCTATATTCATAATATCACTCCTTAACCATATTAATTTTATACTATTGATTAAGTTATTTCAAGGTATATTAAGGTATAATCACTATTTACAGTTTATTTCTATTTCAACAATTTTAAGACTAAAAATGTAATTATTTATAACTTTCAAAAATTTGTAAAAAAATGGTTTACAAATGAATACTTTGTGATAAAATAAGGTAGAAATTATAAAAGGAGGTACTCATATGCCAAGATTTATTAATGATGATTGTATCGCTTGTGGTGCATGTCAAGCTGAATGTCCAGTTGATTGTATCGCTGAAGGGGATATCTTTGTTATCGATGAAGATGTATGTACTGATTGCGGTGCATGTGAAGAGGTTTGTCCAACTGATGCAATAAATGAAAGATAATTTTTAATTTTAAGAAATTAATTCCCACTGGGAATTTTTTTTATTTTCTTAATAAAAGTATAAGTATTAAACCTTTAAATAGATCCTATTTTTTTCTACTTTAATTTTCCCCTCATTAGATAACGAAGTTAGCTTTCTACTTAAGGTCTCTCTTCTTAACCCGATAAAACTTGCTAAATCAGTCTTACTGAATGGTAAATCAACAAATTTGTTTTTTCCAATACATTTACCAAATCGTTCATACAACTCATTCAAAGCTATCAAAATTCTTTCTTCGATTTCTGAAGTATTAGCTAAATAGTTTTTAAAATTCATTAACTTTCTAGAAGTAAAGTTAATATAGTTTTTCAAAACATTCTTATCTTGTAAAGCTTCATACATTTGTTCGACTGTTACTTTGACTAGTTTTACATCACTAAGAGCAATACAACTAAGGTTATATTCTGTATCATCCCCAAACATTAAAGTTACAGCTAAATAATCATTGTCAGTTAATATATCAACTATTTTTTCATTTCCGTCTTCTGTATATTTAAAGACCTTAACAACACCTTCTAAGACGCAATATACATATTGGATTTTATGAAAGTCTCTAAATACAATTCCATTCTTTTTTATGTCTATAATCATTTCATCTTTATGTAAGTACATCATATCTATCCTTTTCTTTTATTCTTTGTTATTTATAATATAATTACTTATTCTAATTGTAGCACAAAGATTTATCAGGATATAATTAATACTAAAAAAGATGTCATAAGACATCTTAATAACTTATTCCTGCTGGCATAACTTTACTTGGGTCATGACTTGAACATGGAGTAACTCCATAAACCATTCCACACTTAGGACACTTAGCTTCAAATGTTTCCATTTCGAAAGTCTCACCACACTCGCATTGAATATCGTGTGCCATTGGCAACATACCTTCACTGAATCCCATCATTCTTACTTTATCTACCATTTGCTTTCCATTCTCAAATGATCCGCTACATCCTTCATGCATTTTCTATTTCCTCCTCGAATTCTAATTTCTTTCCATAACGTAATTTGTTACGCATATTAAACATTATCTTATCCAGTTTCTCTAGCTTATGTAAAATATTACGTTCTTCGTCTGAAGTGTCAACTATCTTATCTATTCCCCCATTATTAATTATTATCCTCTTATCACCCATTAATGCTAAGATGGGGTCATGCGTAGACATTAGAACTATTTTTTCTTCACTAACTAAAAGTTCTAATGCTTTTTTTCTGTCAATTCCGGCATTCTCTATTTCATCAATAAGAACAATTGGCGACTTTGATAAAATTGCAGTATCAGCAATCATCAACGCCCTTGATTGACCACCACTTAAAGATGTGATAGGTGTATCTAGTTTAAATGTTTCTCCGGCTAAATCATTAGCTTTATCAAAGATATTTTTAATAATGTCATCCTTATTTTCAACTAGTCTACTACTTGCATGTAAATCTAGAAACTCTTCAACTGTTAAATCCATAACGAAATTCATGTTCTGTGATAGTTGTGCTACTAGTTTATTACTAGCAGAAAATCTCTCTTTCGTTTCTAAAGTTTTCCCGTTTATTAATACAGTTCTCTTAGTCGGGGTATCTTTATTAGCTGCCCATTCAATATCAGCTAGTAATCTACTTTTACCACTTCCTGTTGGACCTACAATACAAATAATCTCGCCACTTTTAATTTCTAGTTCGTCATAATTTTCTTTGGAACCATCTTTATAGAACCCTGGTAAGATTGTAATATTATGTGCTTCAATAGCTTCATCAGTATAGAAACTTTTCATCATTTCAATATATTCAAGTAAATGAACTTTAAATACTTCTATATTAATAGCACGATCTTCAATTATATCTTCATCAATATTTTCCAATGCTTCATCAATAGTTAAATGTTCTAATCCTTCTATCGGAATAAAGTTTTCAGAGAAGAAATCTCTAGCGTATGGATAATTATTAAAAAGTTCAAGTATAGTTAATTCTTTAAAATTAATTTGCATTATAATTACCTAAATCTATCTTTCTCACATTACCTAACTGATGTGCCTTACCAATCCTAGTTTCACCAGTACAGTATGAGCATAAAGCACTAGGCATTGAGAATCTTAGTTTAGATCCCTCTAAAGTTTTAATGTTTGCCTTTTCATCATATATTAAAGTTGATAACTCATATGCACCTTGACCATTCAATCCATTAATATGCATTATCGTAGCTTTTGGATTAACACTTTGAACTTTCATTGCGAATACTTCTCTTTCTGCTTGAGATACAATATCACCTTTTGTGATAACTACAATATCAGCTGATTTTAGCATTGGCCCTATTTTCTTTGGAGTATTAATCCCACTTAAATTATCAATTACACATATCGCCTTAATCTCTTTTACATAAGGTGAACACCTATTACATAATCCAGCACTTTCTGTAATTAATAGGTCTAAGCCTTTTGCTTGTCCCCATTGAACTACTTCTTCAACATTAGATATAAAATAGTGATCAGGACATAAAGAGCCACTCAATCCTTTTTTTACTGGTACACCTATTTTTTCATATAATATGTCATCATCTGTATATAGACAATCAAACTTGACAACACCAACTTTGACTCCACGCCTAATAAGGTTATCAATAGTTTTAATTATTACAGAAGTTTTACCACTTGAAGGTGGCCCAGATATTGTTATAAAATCCATTTACATCATCCCTTTTTCAAAAAGTGTCATACATTCTTTTAAAATTGAGCCTATATCATTAGAATTTATATAGTCCCAGCCTATCCATCTAAACTTATTATTTTTAAGTTTATTGTCTATATCATTTCTTACACTTGGAAATAACCCTTTATGAGACATTATTTCACCGATTTCACGCGACGCAAACATTTTAGCAATTGGTTCAACATCTTCTTTTTTCTCACTTTTAGTTAACATAAAGATAGGAGAAATTATTGCACCATCTTCTGGCCACACCGCTTCTAACACACTTCCTGGTAGTGCCATTTTCGTAAAGAAATAAGGCATAATAGAAATTGCTGGTTTAACTCTAGCACTTTTCTTTTCTGATTTTAACATCTGTGTTGGATGCATACTTTCAATTAAACTTTTACCTAATTTCACACATGCATCTGGTCCGAAATCTTTATATAAATGAATTAAAATTGCATTGAATAAATCGAAATCACTTACTGGTAAACTAACACTTCCTTCAAAAATAGGATCTAAAACATCAGCCCAAGTTTTTGGCATGGGTCTATCACCAAGTTCTTTTTTATTAACAAGAAATACTGCAGGTACTACACCTAACATAGAGTACTCACCTTTAGGATCTTTCAAACTTATATGATCATTTTCAAAATCAGTATTATAATCTTTTAATCCTGTGAAGTCTTTAAATACTCCTTGATCTTTAAATTTTTTCATTAAGTCTTCTTCAAAGAATAAATCGAATCCAGCAGAAATGAATACATCAGCTAATTCATCTGGTGAGTCAGCCTTTTTAATATCTTCTTTCAACCAATCTAGCCCTTCTGATGCGGCCCTTAACTCGTAATTAACTTCATTAATATTTTCGTACCTGCTAAAAGCTTCAAGTAGAGGAACTCTTACCGGACAAGGTAATAATCCTACAATATTGATTTTGCCTTCAACATTATCTCTTTCAACCAAAGTAATATCTTCGCTTTTTTTGCCTTCAAGCGTTTCATTTAATAAATCTACAAATACATCAACATTTAATTTTTTATTTTTTAATACACTTTCTAAACTCATCTTACCAACTTGTTTTAAAACTAACTCATTATCCAGTCCTTTAAATCCTTTTGTTTCAAATACATAAATTAGATCAGGATAATCTCTTAAAACATCTTCTATCAATAAATCTTTTGTAATCACAAAATCACCTATACTCTCTTTATCCCTTTTACTTCAGGTACTTTTTCCATAAGAATTGTTTCAATTCCATCGTATAAAGTTGCATCAATTGCTGCACATCCAGCACATGCACCAAACATTGTTACATACACAATTCCATCTTTAAATTTAACAAATTGTACGTCTCCACCATCTTGTTGTAAAAATGGTCTTACACCTTCTAAAGCTTCTTTAATTCTGTCTTCTACATTCATAATATTTTTTCCTTTCATTATTTTATTACTTTCGTATAAATAATATCAAACACTTTTAATATATTATGTGATTTATATCACATATAACAAATTTATTTAAACTTTTATTTAAATAAAAAAAGCTAGAAAATCTAGCTTTTGTATCTTTTTAATATAAATCCTATCAAAGAAAGTAATGAGATAACACCTATTATAGGATATAAGAATGTACTTGATTCACTATCTTCCGCTAAGTCTAAAGTAAAGTTGCCATCAACATTTGATATCAAGAACTCTGCAACTTCAACTGTTTTTGTTTCATCTTTAAATGTTAATTCAGTTCTAAACTCTATTTCCTTATCGTCATCAACGATTAACGTTTGTACCTCTCCTTCTTCTACTAGTATCTCTTTCCAATTGTTTTCTGCATTTACTGAAATGATTAGTTTAGATGAGGAATAATTTATTCTATAAAAAACTTTCATCTTAGTAAATTCAGTATTTTTTCTTAAATCAAAAACAACTAATTTACTACCATCACTGTTTGGTTGGAATTTAATTAACCCTTTTGATATAACTTCTTTGGTTTCAAGGTTTGTTAAATCCTTTTCAGCTGTCTCTTCACCATTTACTTTTATTGTAACCTCTTCACTCTTTATAGAAGTAGTTTTCTCATAAGGTAGTTCGTTTGATGTAAATATTTCATAATCATCATCTATTGTCATAACTAACACTTTCAAGTAAAACCCTGAATTAGAAATGTTTATACTTATTTCTTTACTAAATGGTTCCCATTCTGAATCATTAATATCTGGATTATCTTTAGAATTTGTTATCAAGTATTTTATACTTGTACTATCAAGATCTAAGTAAATAGAGTTAATAACTAAATCAGTATATGAGAATCCATTATTAATATCAACATGAACATTTTGAGATATATTATTTAAGACTTGAACAGTTCTTTCTATAACCTCAATATTATCAAATTCATCTGTAACTCTATATTTAAGCTTATAAATTCCCGACTTGTTATGATCAACGACCCCTTCCACTAAAAGGTTTGTCTTAGTAAAATCATCTATTAAAATTCCTGGATCAACGTAAATCATTCCTCTTTCCAATTTAACGACCTGGTTTCCATTAAGTTTAAGAATAGGTTTGGTACTATCTACGACGTTTATATTTCTTTCTCGAATGATTTCTCCACTTGGAGTATCTACCGAATAAATAATTGTATATGACCCGATTTTGCTAGTATCTAAATTACTTTCTACCACAACATCCTCAGATATATCATCTTCAGGACTTCCTTGATACGCTATAAATCCTGGGTCAACGAAGAGATCATTATAATTGATTTCTATAACCTCTTCTCCTATTAGATTCAAGATGGCTGGTTGTGGCGGGGGAGGAAGAGATGTTACAGTAGAACCGCTACTTGAGCCACCTTGAACTTCTTCTTTTAAATTCTCGTTATACGTACCATTTATAAGAGGAGTAACAATGTTTGTTACAAAACTATTAATAGAAGTTGACCCATCTAGGGTTGTCACTATTAAAATATCGTTACTAACCACCAAATTAATGACACTACTATTCACTGAAATAGGAGTAATATATCTACTTGGATCATTTACATAAAATGCGTGTATTTTCCCATCTAATGTACCTAAGATTACTACGCCCTGTTCATTAATCGTTATGTTTATCGTACTATTAGTACTATATACAGTTTCTTCTTCAACATCCTTTATCACTTCAACTCCAACAGTAGAACCGCCACCAAATGCGTATACATTTATTGGAAAAAACAGGATGAACAAAATCAATAGTGATTGTTTCATATTAGTTTCCTCCTATTGGTTGAATAGGTGTAATTAAAGATTCAGTTTGGTTATCGATAGATGAACCTTGGATCGCAGAATTACTTAAAGTATCATTTTGTTCATTAACTGCTTCCACTACTTGATTATCCATTTGCTGTTGTTCGGTAGGAATATCTTCGTCTGTAATTTCAATATCAGCAGATTTTTTTACAATAGCTACTGTTCCATCTTCTTTCACGATTACTTCAGTTTCTTCATCGACTATCACAGAATCCACCTTAAAGGCACCTGTAGTCACTGTCTCCTCTAGGACTATTTCTTCATAGGAAACATCTATAACATCAAGAATGTTATCAAAATCAATTGTATCTGGATTATTGGTGTTAAGTCTACCATCGGTAGAGTCATTTCTATAGTCACTACTAATACTGACTTTTACTAGGTAAGTTGTATTTGGAAGTATGAGTAAACCTGATGATGTTGATTCACTTATTGTATATGACGATCTCATATAATTATTAATTAATGTATCTTTATTTTCTAGATCAGCAAATTCAGCATCATAGAAATTGAATTCGTCAACTAAGTACCAACTTTCACCACCATCATCGCTAAGCTCAATCTTTGTTCCAAAATTACCATACATATACATACTTTTTCCTATCTCTTCACCTTCAGGAATAGTGAATTCACCAAAGTTACCTAATCGTTGCCAGACAAGATTAATATCGAATGAATCTTCATTTGTAATAACTGATGCGTGAGATATAATTTCTTCTGCCGTTATTCTTAAGTACCCTTCATCATCACCATAAATTCTTATTTGATGCTCTTTCATTGGCATCATGGGACTAAAATCTTCAAATGCATTATTCTTAAATACTACATCCGAACCATCATATTTTAAAGGAATATATTCTTGTATTCCATTATTACCCCAATATTCTAAATAAACATACTCATCTTGTATAGACTGTTCTCCATAGAATAACGAGTAATAGTTAATTTCACCATACTTACCTTCTGCGTATCCAACCCAAGATGACCAATCTTCATGGTCTGTATTAATTCTAAGTCCTCCAGATATTTTTTCTTCCATTTCAACTAAAATTGTAAAATATGACCAATCTTCTTCTTGGGTTTCATAATCATCACAATTACTATAGAATTTTTCTGTTAGTTTAATGTTTTTAATGTTTATTTCCTTTGGAGTAGGTACCTTTAGTGGAGCCTCCAGATCATAAAACTCATTATGCCAAGACAACTCCAATAACTCATCAGAATTTTTTTGCCATGTAAATACGATTGATTTTTCGTCATCTTCATAAGGATTTAATGAATAACTTAAAGGTGTGGTTAATATATTTGATGCTAATTCAGGTTTAAATGATGCATATCCATAATCGTAAGTTGAATCGTTCCAATAGCTAAGATCTACTTTAATTTCTGCAATCTTATCCTTTATAGCCTCAATGTTATATGAATACCAACTTGTAATATTACTTTCAGTCATTTCTAAAAGAATTGTTCCAGAAGTTGTTTCAAGTGTAGTAGAAATATCACTCACTTCTCCCAAATAACTGTAACCCCATAATGAAATATTTGTACAATCTACGTCGTAACATTCTTCACTTTCCGTATAAACATTTAAATTGTAACTACCTTTATCTAAACTGATAGTTTCATCTATATTGAATTTATAATCAATTTCAAATCTATTATTATCAATACGTAAATCAGTTATTTCAAAAGTATTATGATCTAACCAATCAAAATCATTTCTAATTGAATGATCAAATTCAGCTTCTGGGTCATAATCGCTGTTTGTAACTGCAACTTTAAGAATATTGTTTTCATCTTTTCTTAGTGTGTAAGTGAGTGATCCTATTGTATAAGTAGAATCGCTTGGACTTTGAGCAATAGTTTCGACACCCGAATTAATTACATAAAAATCACCAGAATATAATATTGCATTAACACTATAATAACCATAATGTTCCCAGCCATCTATTTCGTCGTTTGAATAATTATTAACACTAAATCCTATATTATTTTCGTTTGGAACTATTTCAGAATTCCAGTCTTCTACTTCTGAATAAACAGCTTTCATATTTTGTGATTGAACAGCATTTTTTAGAGGTAGACTAAATACACCAGAAGTCAATAAATGTCCGTTATCAGATACATAAATCCACTCATTCCATTCTTGATCTTCCTTAGGATTAGCTTGGAAGTGAGTATATAGATTCATTTCTATTTCACCAAGTTCTGTAAAGTCACTTACTTGGGTATACTCAATATCAATAGTTCCTAAATCTTGATTAATAGTTACTTTATCTACATTGATATCTAAATAATTATCACTTAAAGAACCACTCGCATAATGATTTAAGTCCCATATATATGTAGTATCAGGTACATTATTTGAATTTTCTACTCTTACCATTAGTGATCCACTTTCATCATTTGTAAGAGTATATGTTAAGTTTCCTTGCTCACCATAATCTACTGTGTAACTTGTTTCTTCAGTAACTATGTATTCAAATTCATCAATTTGAAAACTCCCCCTATGCTGCCAATTATAATCATTTTCCCATATATTAACACCAATGACACCTGTTGAAACTTCACTTATTGATGGTACATTAGGGGAAAGTATTAACCTATCTAAATTAAATGATACTACTCCAGTCGAACTGTTTAATTCTTCTTCAGCGCTAATCCATGGCCATGTATCGTTTCCTTCTATACTAAAGTTAAATTGAATTTGTTTTTGGTAGTCTGCTTGAATATCTCCTGTATAATTATAAGTAATATTTAAGAATCCATTTGATATCTCTGCATTTGTTATACTAAGATTTACATCCATTTCAGAAAATGAACCTTCCTTTTTAGGAATTTTAGGATTATGGAAGACATTTACATTTCTGTATTGTCTAGTACCATTTCCAAAGTAATCATATAGTTCATACTGGATTTGATAGTATCCCTCAATATTAGTATCAATAGAATCCACTTCTTCCATAGTTGACCAATTAAATATTGTTATTTCTACATCATCTATAGTTAAAGGATCATCCTCATCAGTGACAGTAAATCCTGGATCTGAATATGTTTCTCCTATGTATAATTCTTCATAATATTCTCCAACTAAGTTTATCTCTGGCCAATAACCCCTGTTGTGATTAAAATTATAAGTTGGATGATACATACTGTTAGATAGAACCTCGAACCATAATACACCAGTTTCATCTGTGTAGAATTTATATACAATTGATTCAGATTCCGAAGGGTCACCCCAATCAAATGTTTCAGTAAAAATACCTAACTCTTCATTTATTAAATCAGTTTTAATTTCTTTACTTTCACTCATTGTTATTGAATCACTTGTATACTCAATCACATCTATAAGGACTTTTTGATTTTGACCAGTTAAGAGTGCTTGATAGTTTGATCTTGATTCAAGATCTTTCATCCATATATAAACATATAATTCATCAGATAATTCATGCCAGTCTGTATGATAAATATTTGTAACCTTTTCAATGTTTAATGTGTCAAATTCATCATTGAACTCTAAATCTAAACTATTCTTCAACTCATAACTCTTTCCATCACTAAAGTTAGTTGAAAGATTAGATAGTTTAATTACTACATGTCCGTTTCTTTCATCAATTTCTATTCCTGAATATTTATAGTTGATATCGTTATCTACTGAAAAAGTAGAAACCTCAGCAGAAATGTTAAATGCTGATATTAAACAGATTAAAAATAATATTATGCTAAGTAATTTTTTCATTTCATTCCCTCCTTATATAACACATAACAAAAAAATGCCACACAAAAACAGTTATGGCATGTAATTATTACGCAACTGGCTAACATACCAAACGGCTTAGTCCCTATAGTTTTGTGTCCCTTAATTTCTTAAGGTTTACCAATATTCATATGTTGATGACATATTATACCATAAATTGAGAAGCTTTTACAAATTCTCTAAGAGAATGCTTAAAAAAAGAAGATATTAGATTTATCTTCTATTATGATTAAAGTTCTATAATTTTACCATCTATTATTACTGTATCTGGTTTTGACATAATGTCGAATGGATAAGCATTCCAAATCACAATATCAGCATCTTTCCCAACTTCAATTGAACCGATTCTATCATCGACAGAATTTAATTTAGCTGCATTAATGGTTAACGCTTTTAGTGCACCTAATTCACTTAGCCCTTCTCTAATCATTAAACCTACTTGAGCTCTTGCTGCGATTATTGGAATTACTGGATGATCAGTTGTTATCGCAAATTCTAGTCCAGCTTTTTCTAAAAGAGCGGGTGTTCTTAGTGTTTTATTCCTTGACTCATATTTAGTTCTAGACATCATGATTGGACCAACAATAGATTTAACATTACTTTTTAGCATATATTCTATAATCAAATGGCTCTCAGATGAATGTTCAATAGTAAAATTCAAATCAAACTCTTTGGCAATTCTAATAGCTGTTTGAATATCATCTGTTCTATGAGCATGTATTTTACATAGCATACCATCAAAAACTCTAGCTAACGAATATTTTTTTGAGTCGAAATCAGGCTTTTTACCTTCTCCCATTTTATATCTTTCCACTGCTTCTTTGTATTCTTTAGCTTTGTTTAGTTCACTTCTTAAAACACTAGCAGATCCCATTCTAGTAGAAGGTGTTTTGTCTTTTGTTGAGTAAAAGCGTTTAGGGTTTTCACCTAATGCCATTTTCATTGCGATATCATCCTTTATAAGCATTTCTTCAACTGAATTACCTATAGTTTTAATCACACAAAATGTTCCACCAATAACATTACCACTACCAGGTCCCGTTGAAACAGCTGTGAATCCAGATTCTATAGCATCTTTAAAAGCTGTATCATAAGGATAAATAGCATCTGATCCTTTCATGTCTGGTGTTGATGGATTAGTGGATTCGTTATGATCTCTACCCTCGAATCCAATCCCTTGTTCAGAAATACCCATATGAGAATGAGGTTCTATAAATCCAGGAGTAACCCAATTTTCCTTAGCATCAATAACCTGACAATTATAATCACTTTCTTTAAGATTACCGATTTTATTAATTTTACCGTCTTTAATTAATATATCTGTTACTTCATAATTTATATCACTCATACTAACTAAGTATGCATTCTTGATTAATATCATAAATAGTCCTCCTATAGTATATAACATTATACAATGAACCTTTGATTATAACAATATAAGTTTCTTGTTAATCAGCTCTTTGAGATTTATTGAATTCATGATAGAATAATAAAAAGGGAGGATATATATGGGAGCAAATATAGAAATAAAACCTATGCTTTCTTGGACTTTTTTTCAAGAGTGCGAACCACCAAAGGAAATTGGTGAAGTGTTACTGGATTCTGAAACAGTTGTAGCAGCATATAAAACCATACGCGATACAGCAGTTTTTACAAACAAGAGATTAATTGTCGCTGATAAACAAGGACTTACTGGTAAAAAGGTAGAAGTGTATACATTACCTTACAAATCTATTAGTATGTATTCAACTGAAAATGCAGGTAGATTATTAGACTTCAATTCTGAAATCGAACTGTGGACTAGGGCTGGCCATATTAAAATCAATCTTAAAAAAGGTGTAGACATTCGTAAAATCGATAGAATTATTGCTGAACACATTTTATAAAGGAATTGAAGTAAAAGGTCATTAGGTATTTTGCCTAGTGACTTAATATTTGTTACTTGATTATTCTTAGTTACTTATGTAGTTTTCATTAGAATTGAGTCATATAATTAAAAGAAAAAAATATATTCATTTATTATAGGAAGGGGATTTACTATGAAAGAAATATTTCAAAATGAACTAGGTATTTTATCTAATATTAAATCTATAAAACTAAGAGATTTAAATTTAGGAGGGGTTATATTTTCAGTAATTATTGTAGTGATAAATTCGATAAGTAATAATTTAATTTTCATTCCAGCAATCAATACATACTTTAATATTGTTTTAATGATGTTGCTTACACTTGGATTAGTTATTTATTCAAGAGAGTACGTTGGTGAAAGGGACATCAGATCATTTGTTCTTGTTCAAAATGTAATGCTCTTACTAAACTTCATTATTATTTCATTATTTCCGACATCAATTACATGGTTAAAGTTATTCTTATCAGTTTATATTATGTATAATTACCTTGCTTTTGTTATATCTTACTTGCCTAAAAAAGAGTTTAAGAATTCTATAGAAAAATCAAGTGAGTAAGAAAAGTAAAACTGTGAATTTTCCAAATCACAGTTTTTTTTTATAACTCACTTTTCTTAATATCGTCAGAATATTCAAACCATATCTTTAACTTCTCTCCATAGCTCTTTATTCCATAGGTTAAATTATGAAGAACAAAAATTGACTTACATATCGCAAGACCTAATCCAGTTCCTTGTTTAGTATGTGACTTATCTTTCATATGAAATCTTTCAAAAAGTCTTTCAGCCTCTTCTTGAGTAATCTTATCGCATGCATTCACGACACTCACTCTACATATCCTATTAGAAACTTCCCCAACAATATTAATTTCAGTATTTTCTAGACCGTGATTAACAGCATTACTAATAAGATTATTAAATACTTGTTCCATTGATTGTAGGTCGGCTTTTATTGGTAAAAAATCACCTTTAATATTTATTTCCATGTTTCTATCATGCGCTATCAGTTGATGAACTGTTGCTGCATCACTTATTACATCTCTAAGATTAAATTCATGAATTTTCAATCTTGCATCTCCTGCTTCTGTTTTAGCGAGCAATAACATTTGTTTGATTAAGATATTCATTTTTTTTATCTCACTAAGAATTATCGAGATGTATTCAGATTTTCGTTCTTCACTAATTTTCTCTTTTAATCCTTCCACATAACAATGCAGTACTCCAAGTGGGGTTTTTAGTTCATGAGAGATATTAGCAGTAAATTCTTTTCGTATTTTCTCCTGTTTGATTTTATCCTTAATATCAAGTTTCAACTTTTCATTAGCTATTGTTAACTCACTTAAAGCTTGCTTTAGGTTTTCTGATAATATATTTAGATTTTCACTAATTATTCCAATTTCATTATTTTGTCTTATATCAATATTTTCAAACTGCAAGTTAGCCATTTTAATAGAGATGTCACTAATCTTATTAATAGGTCTAGAAACTTTTCTGGAGTAAAGCCACGCGACAAGTAGCGAAGTAAATAATGCAATGATTAATAAATATGGATAGAATGAAGATAACGCATCAACTGATTCAAATATGGGTTGATATGATATTGTTGTATTCATAATTATTTTATTACCTTTTACATCATAAATTTCTCTTTCAGAACTAAATCCTTTAGTTTTTCGATCTTTATATAATAAACTTAGATTCTTAATGTCATTATAATAGATAGAGTTACTCACTCTATATTGTTTTAAATAAAGATCTATTTCCTCGAATGTAGTATCAGAGACGCTTATAACTGTGAGTTTCATTGAATCGTTTTCTTTATAAGTGATCTTGCCATTGGTTACTTCATATAAAAAATCTACGATTATTGTTCCATCTTTCTGACTACTATACTGTATATGATATTCTTCGTTAGTATCTAAAGAAGTCTTATTTATAAAAGAAAATATTTGAAAACGATTTAGAAAAAATTCAATTTCAGTTAAATCGTCTAGTCTCCCATGTATTCTATACCATGGTTCCTTTTCCCATAATAACTTACTTACTTCTTGACCGTTTTCATAAACTAACTTTATAAATGTGTTATGAGTAAGCGATAAATCCATCGAATAATCATACAACTCATTATAACTGAGTTCGTTATTTTCAATATGGTAAACTACTTCATCAAGTGCAGCATTTACCTTTTTTGTTTTAAAATTATAATAAAACTCATCAAAAAATAATTTTGGAATAATAAACATAACACTAATCATTAGAATCATGACTGCTAATGTTGATACAAATAATTGTAGTGATAGTTTCTTTGGTTTTCTCATTCTATACCTCAAATCTATAACCAATACCTTTTACAGTCTTAACGTAATTCCCATTTTTTCCTAATTTACTGCGAATGTTTTTAATATGTGTGTCAACAACACGAACGTCTCCAAAGAAATCATATCCCCACACTGTATCAAGAATCTGTTCTCTAGTGAGAGTTATATCATTGTTTTGCATTAAATATTCCAATAAAATGAATTCTTTAGGTGTAAGTGAAATGTCTTGATTGCTCACCTTTACTTTTCTATTATTTTTACTTAACGAAATACATCCGAAATTTAGATTTTCTTTCGTTAATACTCTACTTCTTTTTAGTAATGCTCTTGCTCTTTCAAATAAAACTTTATGACTGAATGGCTTAGTTACGTACTCATCGACACCTAATGCAAATCCTGATAGTTCATCTTCTTCATCTGAAAGTGCAGTTAACATAATCACCAATGTATCTGAGTGCTCTCTTATTTTTTTTAGAACAGTCCATCCATTAAAGTAAGGAAGCATTACATCAAGAATTACCAAGTCTGGCGATTCTGTTATAAACATTTCTATTCCTTCTTTTCCATTTTCAGCTTCAAGAGTAATGAACCCCGCATTTCCAAACTCTAATGCAATTATTTCTCTAATTGGTTTTTCGTCCTCAATAATAAGTACTTTTAGCATAAACACCTCCAAATAAAGAATATTATATTACTTTGATTTTAGCATAATTTACTTATTAATCATAACGGAGAGCTTTAACAGGAATTAGTTTACTAGCTTTTACAGCTGGATATAATCCGAACACTACACCAACTCCCAATGAGAACAATGTTGATATCATTACAGTTGTCGTTGATAATGAAAGATCTAATCCACCCATTATATTTCCTACAGGTTGAGCGATTAAATAAGTTAAGCCAATACCTGTAAGTCCTCCAAAGATAGATAACACTATTGCTTCAACTAAAAATTGAATCAAAATATCTTTTCTTCTTGCACCAATTGCCTTTCTAATACCAATCTCCCTTGTTCTCTCTCTTACAGAAACAAGCATTATGTTCATTATACCAACACCTGATACTAATAGAGAAATACCACCGATTCCACCAAGCATAAACATTAATGTTTTACTTGTTTCATCTATATAACTTTGTACTTGATCATTACTATATATATTATAACTCTCTTCATCCTCAAACTTTAGATATAAATATCTATTTAAGAATTCAACTGTTTCTTGTGAACTCTCCTTATTTGCTGCTTCAATCGCAATATTATTAATTCCTTCTACGCCAAAATATCTTTCAGCTGTTGATTTAGGAATAATTAACTCTTCATTGGTGTCTTCAAATAATCCACTTGGAGTTTCTTTTAAGACACCAATGATTGTAAAATCTACATTATTTATCGAAATGGTTTCTCCTAAAACATCAATATTAGCAAATAATTTTAAAGCAATATTGATACCTAAAACAACAGTATTGGTTTCTTCTAGCTGATCAATTGGTAATATAAATCTTCCATTATGGACTGTCAAGTCCTTAGCTTCATCATACTCTGAAGTTGTATAGATAATAGATGTATTTAGGTCAATGAGTCCTTTATTTATTTCAGCATTACCTACAATATATGGAGCAACTGCTGAAATAAATTCATCTTCTCCTAATTCTTTAATATCATCCATGGTAAGTTCAATATCAGGATCATTGATCCAAACCTCAATTGCTTCAGAGTTTAATATTGATAATGATTCATTCATCTCCCTAACGCTTGATTCAGCAACAGATAATAAAGCAGCAACTGAAAACACACCAATAATCACACCTAAACTAGTTAAAAATGATCTTATCTTTCTTGACCAAAGAGATGAAAAAGCAGATTTGATTAATTCAGTTAATCTCATTTTCCTTCTCCCTTCTTATATCATTAATAACTTTTCCATCAAGCATTTCAATCTTCCTAGTAGCTACATTAGCTATATCCATATCATGTGTAACTAGTATAATTGTTGTTCCTTGTTTGTTTAAGTTAACTAACATCTTAAGAATTTCCTTTGATGTCTTACTATCTAGATTACCTGTTGGTTCATCAGCGAGTAAGAGTAGTGGATTACCAAATAACGCTCTTGCAAAAGCTACTCTTTGTTGCTGTCCACCAGATAACTCACTTGGTTTATGAAACATTCGACCCTCTAAACCAACTTTTCTCAGTGCTTCTTTTGCTAACAATTTACACTCTTTACTTTTCATCTTAGCGTATTTTCCAGCAAGCATTACATTTTCTAATGCGGAAATGTTATTGAGTAAGTTATAGTTTTGAAAAACAAATCCTAGTCTCTTATTACGAATATCAGCAAGTCGTCTATCTGATAATCTCGCAACGTTTTCTCCACAAAGATAATAGTCCCCTTTACTAACAATATCTAAGCAACCAATAATATTCATTATTGTTGATTTACCACTTCCTGATGGACCTATAATTGAAGTGAATTCACCTTCATCTATTGTTAAGTCAACTCCATCTAGAGCTCTAACAATAAAGTTGGACATCGAGTAATGTTTATGAATATTATTAAGTTTAATTAATTTACTCATATTAAATCTCCTTCATCATTAGAATTTTCCCTTTAGTCCTAGTCCGCTCTTACCACCCGACTCATTATAAGTTGTAATAGTATGAATAATGATTACTTCTTCACCTAGTTCTACTCCTGAGATAATCTCAGCATAAAGTGAATTTACTAACCCTCGTTCAATGTATCTCTTTTCTGTAGGTAAGTTTTCAATTTCATAGTTTGACAAACCCTCTGTCCCAGTAAACACCATCACGTATTCTCCTTCACTATCTGTCTTAATTGCAGATAAAGGAACTCTTAAAATGTTCTCGTGTCTTTCTAGGATAATAATTGATTCACCACTTAATCCTGGTAACAAATTTTCACTACTTGCTAAGGCCATAGTTACCGTAAAAGTTTCATTGTAAGGGATATAATCGATCATAGTTACTTTTGCTTCATAAGTTGCACCAGAACTTAAAGTGACATTACCACTTTGCCCTATAAACACATTGGCTACGTCTTCTTCATCAACACTTATGTCTATTCTATATTCATCGATTGGATTAAGAGTCAAAACAGTAGTGTTTTCATTTAATAGTACGCCAGTACTTACATGAAAATCTCCAACTAAACAGTCTTTCTTTGCTCTAACTTCGTAGTTATTAATTAACCACTCTAAGTGATCAATTTCTTCATTAAGTTTAGTTACATTATCTCTTGCTTTTATAAAGTCACTTGAAGTTATCCGAACAGTAAATAGAGAATCCCCCTGTTCAAGGAAATGACCTTCAACTAAGTAATCTTGTGCATCAGTAATTTTTCCATTAGGCAAATAATCACCAATATCTAGTTCACCATATACTGTGTCAAAAACTAGTAAGCTTCCATTATTTTCTTTTATGATATCAATATATTCTTCTTCAATAACGTTACTTTCAAGTATAGTTCCATTGCGAAGTGCACGAATAGTGATGAATTGATATTCTACATGGTCAACCGCATCCTCCAACACATCAATTGCTGCTAGCAATTCATCATTTTTAGCGATTAATTGTACTAATAAATCTTCAGTATCAATTGTGTAAAGAAGATCTCCAGTATTTATTAGTTGACCTTTTTGAACAAAGATATCCTTCACTTTATAAGTAAGTGTTGATTTTATCTCTTCAGTTGTCGATGGCCAAATAACACCCTCTCCATCAATATTTTTTTCAATGGTACCAAGTGATACCTCTGCTGTATTGATAGCTCTTGAAGTTTCTTCAATAACTTCTTCAGAACCAAAATCTAATCTATCTCCATATCTAACATACACGCTGCCTAGCAGAAGTATAGAAACTATGAAGATTGTAATCTTTATAATAGTTTTAATTTTCATTTTAATCACTCCTTATTTACCTGTTGAGTATTTGCTTTTGTCATAATCTTTCTCAAAATCGCCTTTACTATATACATTTAATGAATAAAATTCACTATATAATTCATTGACTTGTTTAGCGTCTTTTTCTTCAGCTGCTACTACTATTTCACTATAAATACGTTCTATTTCTGTTATTACTTCCTTAGGTAAATCCTCCTTTATACCTTTAGTAAATTCTTCGTAACTTAATTCAGCTATCTCGCTCAAATAAGCCTCTAAATTATCTTTAGGTTCAAAATCTTTACTGCTACTCATTCTAAGACTAGAAATGAAAATCACAGTTGCAGCTATGATAGCTATACTACAGATAATTAAAGTAATGAAAAAAGCAGTCTTATTTTCATTATTTTTCATAAAATCCTCTCCTTATTTATTCTAATTGCATTATACATAACCAATATGTGTTTTTTGTGAAGACTAATTTTTTTTACCTATCCCTTCTTACCAGATAAAAAGGACTAAGTAACTCTTTACTTTGTCCTTATAATTATATTTCTGATTATATATTTAATATTTACTTAGATTGACAGCCTCTACGTTGCTCATGAATAATTTTATTCTATTTAGCTGATTGATCTCACTTGCTCCAAAATCATAATCAATCGCCATAATATTTAGATTAGGATATTCATTTTTAAATGCTCTTATAACTCCCCTATTAGTAACATGACTTGGCATACATGCGAACGGTTGAACACAAATAATATTATTGATATTTGATTCTATCACTTCTACAAGCTCACCGGTTAAAAGCCAACCCTCACCACCTCTATTACCAAGTGAGATGAATTTTGATGCTTTATCTTTTATCTCATCAATAGGAAATACGTTATCAAATCGATTGCTGTGCATTAATTTCCTTCTTATTAATTTTCTATATCTTTTTAAATAATTTTTCATCAATATCGATTTGACATGATGCTTATAAGAACCTCCAAATAATTTATAATAAAGAGATCCATTTATATTTACATAATTTATAAAGTCAAATAAATTAGGTAAAAAGATTTCTCCACCTAATGACTCAATAGTCTTTATTATGTCATTGTTAGCCATAGAGTTATATTTGATGAAGATTTCGCCCATTATGGCAATTCTTGGTCTTCTATATGATTCATCAATTTCAAGATTCTCAAACTCGTCAATTAACATTAATATCAGTTTATTATATTCTCTTAAAGAGCCATTAAACTTGTTGATGTTATCTATTACTAGTTTAATACATTTTCTTAATAAAGCTTCTGTTGAGCCTTCTTCTAACTCGTAAGGTGTACATCTATAAGAAAATGACATCAGAAGGTCCCCTATTACAATTGCTTGAAAGACTTTATTGATCGTATTTAATGTAAGTTTAAATCCAGGATGAACCTCTATATTACTTGCACTCACAGCAATCACAGGTATATTTTCACGTCCATAATCTTTTAACGCTTTTCTAATTATGCTTACATAATTTGATGCTCTACATACTCCACCCGTTTGAAAAAAAACAACAGCCAATTTATTTGGATTTACTTCTTTTTTCTCTATTAAACTTATTATTTGACCAATAACAATAATAGCTGGATAACACATTTCATTATTCACATATTTAGTACCATAGTCTTTTGCATCTTTATCATAAACAGGTAAGACAGTTACATTATATCCAGTACTTCTCATTATCCCTTCTATTATTTCAAATTGAATAGGTAGCATTTGAGGAATTAAAATAGTATACCCACTATCATTCATTTCTTTTGTATACTTTATGTTATAACTACTCATGACTAAATAACTCCCGTTCATTAGCAGCAGCAATTAGTGATCTTATTCTTATCTTCGCTGCTCCTAAATTTTTTATATCATCAATTTTTATAGTTGTATTCATTTTGTTATATTCATCCAAGATATCTGTAACTTGATCTATTACTAAAGCATCTAGTCCACATCCAAATGATGTCAGTTCAACAAGCTCAATATTATCCTTATCCTTAATATAGTCAGCAGCTCGGTAAATTCTTGACTGGTATGCCCATTGATCTAATAATCTTAACTTATTAATCTGATTTTGTTTATGAACTTGGGCTAATGCATCTTCTATTAAAACACCAAATCCAAGTTTAGTTATCATCTCAGGTATACCTTGATTTACTTCTTTATCCAAGTGATATGGTCTTCCTGAAAGTAAGATCGACTTCAAATTGTTTTTTTTAATATATTCAAGAACTCTTTCTCCTTCTTCTTTAATGTCTTTTTTAAACATATAATACTCATTCCATGCTTCTTTAGAAGCATTTTTTATATCATTCTTATTTATTCCATATCCTTTGAGAATGTTATACATTGTCTTATTGATTTTCTTAGGATACAGAAAAGATATACAAGGGGATAAGAATTCGATATTATGTTCCTTTACAATCTCCATGTTTAGATTTATAGTTGTAGGATACATCGAAACAACAGAGCAATTAAATGTCTTATCACAATGTTCAAATTCTTTAACTTCTTCTAATACTATCGGATAAAAAATTATATCAACCTTTTTATCAACAAGATCTTTAATATGACCATGAACTAATTTGGCTGGGTAACAAATAGTATCTGAAGGGATTGTATCAGTAGCTTTTTCATACAACTCTTTCGATGATTGCTTACTCACTACAACTTTAAATCCTAATGATGTTAAGTATGTAAACCAAAACGGATAATTTTCATACATATTCATAGCCCTTGGAATACCAATAGTAGCTATTGATTCTTCACTATCAAGTGACTTATATTTAAATAATCTCTTGTATTTATAGTCATACATATTAGGGATATTTAATGTTGATTTTTGTTCTATGATCTCTATGCCATTCTCACACCTATTACCTGATATATATTTATTTGTACTGAATTCGGTAATATTTAATTTGCAATTATTATTACATTTTTGACATATTGAAACAGTATTTATTAATTCATATTCACTAAGTTTATCAATTGGTATCATTTTAGATTTTATTTCATCTTCGGAATGTTCTTTTAATTCTAAATCATATTGCTCTTTTGCAAGTAAAGCACACCCGAACGCTCCCATTATCCCAGAAATATTAGGTCTAATTACATTGAGATTTGTTTCAAGTTCAAACGCTCTTAAAACTGCATTGTTTTTAAATGTACCACCTTGAACAACAATTCTTTTTCCCAAATCCTCTGCTTTACGTAATCTAATTACTTTATATAATGCGTTTTTTATAACTGAATATGATAACCCAGATGAAATATCACCTATCGAAACTTGTACTTTTTGTGCTTGTTTTATATAAGAGTTCATAAATACAGTACATCTCGAACCAAAATCCATTGCTCTCTTTGCAAGTAGAGCTTGATTGGAAAAGTCCTCAATATCAATTCCTAAGCTATTTGAATAATTTTCTAAAAACGATCCACATCCTGATGAACATGCCTCGTTTAACATAATAGAGTCAATGGCGTTATTCTTTATCTTAATATACTTCATATCTTGACCACCAATATCGATAATACTATCTACATCATTTACAAGATGTTTAGCTGCTTTATAGTGAGCAATAGTTTCTACTTCACCCCCATCCAAGTTTAGGATATTCTTAATCATATCTTCACCGTACCCAGTAATATACGCTTTTTTTATTTCAACATTTTTTGGTAGTTTTGAATATAAATCTTTTAGTCCTTTTACAATTTGTTGGAAAGGTGTACCATCATTTACGGTATAGTAGTCATAAATAATATGCTTATCATTATTTATTAAAACTATCTTTGATGTTGTACTGCCAGCATCAATACCTAAAAAACATGGTCCATTTGTTTCACTTATATCCTTATAATCAACATTATGTTGGTTATGCCTTTCTAAAAATTCACTAAGTTCATCTTCGCTATGAAAAAGTGGTTTTAAGTATTCTACTTCTTCAACCGTAGTTTTAATCATTTCGTCAGTTTTTTTAGTTATTTCATGTAAGGAGTGTTTTTCACTCACATTTTTGGCGTTCATTGCAGCTCCTAACGCAACCATAAAATGAGCATCTTCAGGTAATATATATTCCTCTTTCTTTAATTCAAGAGTTTCGACAAAACGGTTTAATAGTTGATCAATAAATGATAAAGGTCCTCCTAAAAAAGCTACTTTACCTTTAATTGGTCTACCAGCTGCAAGAGTTGTAATTGTTTGTATTACTACAGCCTGTAAAACACTCAAAGCTATATCTTCTTTAGTAGCACCTTCATTAAGTAGAGTTTGAATATCGGTTTTCGCAAAAACTCCACATCTAGAAGCAATTGGATATATCGTTTTCCCTTTTGTTGCTAATTCATTTATTCCAGCTGTATCTGTTTTTAGGATAGTAGCAATTTGATCTATAAATGCTCCTGTTCCTCCAGCGCATTGAGTATTCATTCTTTGTTCTATTCCATTTGTTAAATAGACAATTTTAGAGTCTTCTCCGCCTAATTCAATAGTGACATCAATATCTGATAAATAATTTCTAATTGCTAGTGTAGACGCAATCACTTCCTGAATAAAAGGAGCATTAAGAAATTTTGAAATACTAATACCACCACTACCTGTAACAGAAACAGATATATCAACATCTCCAAATTTTTCATATATTTTATTAATAATATTCTTAAATTCCTTTTTTATATTAGAAAAGTGTCTAAGATATTTCTTATACAAAATCGAAGCGTCATCACTTAACAGAACTACTTTTAGTGTTGTTGAACCTACATCAATCCCTAAATTATAATCCATCATGTATTACCTCCACTTAATTTATGAGATTTTTATACAAATCCCTTATATTTTTATCTTAATTATAGATATTATTCTTTATTTTACAGATAAAGAAATGATGAATTAGATATTTATTTAAATAAAAAATGAATGTGTTTGATTAACACAGTCATTAGTTTTATTTAGTTAACTCTTTGATGATTTAATGCTAGAATTGATAGCTTAAGTCTTAGAATGTCATCTACGTTATGTAAACAACAGCCAGTCAGTTCTTCAATTTTCTTTATTCTGTACTTTAATGTGTTTAAGTGAATATATAATTTTTCGCTTGTATGAATTAATGAAAGATTGTTGTTAATATAAGTTAAAAAAGTCTTAACTAAATAATCTTGTTTTATAATGGTTTTAGCTTCATAGAAATCATACTTATTATAGTCGATAGAATCTAAAAATGCATTTATCTTGAAATCTAGTGTGAAGTAGATATTTGCATCTTCGTGAACACTATGTTCGATGAAGTTAATAATATTATATTCTTCTTTTAGATTACAAAAATCAACTATTTCAGAGATTATAGAATGAATATCATTATTTACAATCATATCTTTTACTTCAACTAATCGTTTCTTATCAAAATCTGAAAAGATATAAATTTCACTGTCTTCCACATAAGCTCTAAGGTAGTTTAATCCCTTAAACATTGTAGCGAAATCATGTTCTGTTGATAGGAATTTAACCACTAAGTTATGTTTGTGTTTTCTAAATCCAATTACACTTAAATGCTTGTCAATGTCTTCAAAACCTCTTAAGTTATATAAGATATCAAGTACAACCTCTTTTTCGTACTTACGAATCGCTGTTTTTTTATCTTCAGTTATTTTTTGATTTAATAATGATTCTAGGCTAACTCTTAATATTTCGGAGAACATTTCAACTTCATCTGGGTTACCATTAATACCTCCAGCTCCGATTACTTTACCATTTGAATATAGTGGTAATGTAATACTAGGTTTAATATTTTCGTCTTTTGATTCATAAACCTTGTAGTTTCTATTCTCACCTTTAATTATTGAGTGAACAAATGAGTGATATTGTCCAATTCTTGATAGCTCCCCTGAACCTACTATTTTTCCATCAATGTCGTAGATATCTACATTATGTTTAAATAATTTACTCAGATTCTCTGCCATATCTATTATAACTTCATTTGCAAGACCAACCATAAATAACACCTCTTTTACTATTTCGCATAAATGCTTTTAATTATCTATAATAGTAATGATTATCCTTGCTTAATTGAGCCCACTTTATGTGCGCATTTTATTGCGGGTAAATGTGATAATTACCATTTTACTAAAAGCCTGCTCTATTATAGCACAAATATAATTTTTATATACAATTTATATAATGTTAACAAGCCATTCCTCTTACTTCTTCTACTAGATAATCACAGATAGCAGATTCAAACTCTTGCTCTCTAGTTAATGTAATAACACCAACCATATCACGGCATTGGTGATGTACAAAATCTACACTGTTGCTTTTATTATTTACTTTAAGTGTATAGTTTAACCAACTATGATGTGAGTCTTCGTAAGAAACTGTGATTAATAATGTGTTTTCATTTTCATACTCAACTAATACTTTATTTAATTTCCCATTTAAGAATTGTTTAGTCAATTCTGACACTTTGCTATACTTTCTCATTGATATCCTCCTTCATAAGCAAGTTCATTCTTTTTATATTCTTCTGACTGTACTTCAGTTGTTCCGAACTCATTAGTTCTCCAAAATGCTATTTTAACTAATACTGGACCAGTTAACGCAAACACTAATACTGAAGCTAATATAATATTCTTAATTACTAATGCGTATTCATGGTTAACACTGTCAAAAGCACTATACGCTGAAACTGATAATCCAATCGCAACACCTGATTGTGGTAATAAACTTACTCCTAAGTATTTACGTACTGCATTGCCTGATTTAGCCATTACAGCACCTACGTACGCTCCTGACATTTTACCGACAGTTCTTGATACTATATATACTAAACCAACTATACCAACTGTAAGTAATACATCAAATTGTAATTGTGCACCTGCTATTGTAAAGAACGCAACCATTAGTGGTGGAATAAAGAATCTAATTGTTTCTTCTTCGAAGATAAATGTTTCTTTATTGATTAAGTTAGTAACAGCAGTACCTGCAATCATTGGAGTTAGTATTGGTGAACCTCCAAAAGCAATTGCAGCACCCGTTGTTAAAAAGATAGAAATACAAATAACTCCCAAATTGTTTTCTTGACGCTCTGAATTCTTCTCAATATTTTTAATCGCAATACCAGATGCGTAACCAATTGCTAACCCAATAAGAACACTGATTCCAATTTCAATTAAGGGCTCTTTTAATAATTCTAAATAACTAATTCCCTCACTTGAACCAGATAGACTAACACCGATAGATAATAAGACACCGAAAATAATTACACCAACAGCATCATCTAAACCAACTACTGGTAATATTGTATCTGTTAGTTCGCCCTTAGTTCTATATTTCTTAATAATCATCATAATTGGTGCTGGAGCAGTTGCTGCTGCAATCGCACCGAGTACTAATGCAATAGGTAAGTCAACAAACGGTAGTAAAGCTAGTATAACTAATGATGTAGTAGCAACAGCTTGTACAATTGTAATGATAATAATTTTCATACCTGATTTTTTAAGTTTACCAAACCATAATTCATTACCAACTTGAAAAGCAATGAAACCAAGCGCAACATCACCAATTAAGTGATATGACTCTAAAGTCTCTAAATTAATAATTCTTGTAATTGGTCCTAATATAAGACCAGCCACTAAATAACCTGTAACTGCTGGAATCTTAACTCTTTCTGCAAGTCTTCCAAATATAATTCCAAACAATAAAATTAATCCCAAGTCTACAATAAGAACATTGGGAATACCTGATAATAAAATATTAAATTCCCCCATATAATCTCTCCCTTATAATACTAATTTTTCCTATTTAATACTGACACTTATATTACTGAAAATACAAGCCTTTCCTAGGTACGATTATGATTATATCACGGTGAAAAAATATTAAAATAACTATTAAGGATTTCGAACCATATTTAGCCATTAAGATAAAAATTAAAGTCTCTCATTGTCCGTTCGGCTAAAAATATAGATAACGCTTTTATTATTCTCAACCTGAAAGCACTTAAAAAAATTATGAACTCGTGTATAAAATATGATAGAAAAGGATTTAATTTACTAAGTTTTCTATTCATAAACGGTACCATGTGATTAATAGTTGAACCGTATTGTTTAATTCGAAATATTTACTATACACTCTAAAACTCATAGTTCTTTTTCTATTTTTGTTAATAAGTACAAACTCAACTTAAACATACTGTAGTATACATATTTAGATTCTAACTCAATCACTTTTATTAATTAGTAAAATGGTTCATTTAAATGTATATACAACCATAATATACAAAATATATACTATTCGTTGGAGGTTTTATAATTGACTAAAAAAGGACTTAAAGTTAAAGATTTAGTTTTACTTGCACTTGGAACAATAATAGGTGGATCATTCTTTTTAGGAATTTCTATTCCTTTAAGAAATGCTGGACCTTCTATTATCGTTTCATATTTGATAGGAGGTGTATTAGTAGCTATTATATTATTTTCGTTGTCTGAAATGACAATTGCAAAACCCACTGCAGGTTCATTTAGAACATATGCACAACAATATTTAGGTCCATATTATGGGTTTTTAGTTGGATGGCTATATTGGACAGGGTTAGTACTAGCTATGTCTAGTGAAGCATTAGCACTAGCTTTATTAATAATTAGATATTTTCCGAGCTTAAACCCGGTGTTCTTTGGGACTATTATAATATTAATTGTTACTTTACTAAACCTACTAGGTGCTGATAAACTTAGTAAAATAGAAAATAAACTAGCTCTTATTAAGATCTTTGCTGTTGTTGGATTCATAGTACTCTCTGCAGCCATTTTATTTGGAATATTTAATGTAACAAATCTTCAAACTTATAAATTAGATTTTACTTATAATGATATATTTGTTGGAGGATTTGGTGCAGTTGCTGGAAGTATGCTTATTATTATGTTTACATATGCTGGATTTGAAATGATAGGGTTAGCAGCTTCGGAAGCTGAAAACCCTAATAAAACAGTACCAAAAGCTATTAAAAACACAGTGTTAATATTAGTATCCTTATATTGTGTAGCAGTAATCTTATTATTGCCCCTCGTTGATACTAGTGAACTTACTCCAGAATTTAGTCCTTTTGTTATTGGACTAGGTAATGCTGGTATATTTTGGGCATCTAATGTGATGAATATTGTGCTAATAATAGCTATCTTATCAACAATGTTAGCAGCAATGTTTGGACTTGGAAGAATTATGAGATCACTTGCAGATGAAGGTTATACTCCTAAATTTTTAAAAGAAAATACAGACATTCCTAAAAAAGGTATTTTATTCTCGGGATTAGCAATGTTAATTGCATTATATTTAGGTCAAATACTTCCATCTTCAGTTTATATTTTTTTAGTTAGCTCTAGTGGTTTTTCTCTTATGTTCACATACTTAATTATTCTATATAGTCATTATCATTTCAGAAAAAAATATGGTTGTCCTGGTAAAGGGCAATGTCAACTCCCTGGTTATCCCTACACATCACTGGTGGGACTCCTCTCAATTGTGCTTATAATACTAACTATGCCTTTAATTGCAGGTCAAGGTAGTGGGTTAGTTGCAGGTATAGTATTGATATTGGTGTATTCAATTATTTACTATTTAACAAAAAGAAAGAGGATTAGGAGTAGATGAATGAAGTAAGTATAACATTATCCGTAAGTTGTTTTGAAATAATTAATTTCTAATTTTCAAAAAAAAGCCGTTAATATCTAGAAAAAAGATATTAATAGCTTTTTTTTATACGAACGATAAGATTCTTTACTTTATTTAGTCGAAAGAATATTTACTAAATAATAAAGTAATATAGATTCTTGTTTATAAAGCTTTCATCATTCATTTTAGTAATTATTCTAATAATCACCATTTATTTGAAACTTTTTCAGCGAAACCAAATAAATCATTTATTAAAAGTTTTGTACCATCATCTAGAATGACTGTTCCAGTAAATTTACCAAAGACTTGATGTTGACAGCTGGATATTATAAGCATATTTATATTGTCATACCTATCGATTATAGGATCAAACGTCATCTCAAATCTTCCGTCACTAGATGTAAAACTCCATGTCTTCATATATTCTTCTTTTTTACTTCTTGGAATAATAAAATCTACATGCTCTAGTTTATGTCCAATTCCATCATAAAAAATCATATTTTCAGTGGCCATACTAGTATCACCAAAGCCATACCCAATGTTAAATCCAAATATCTTACCATCAACAATACCTGAAGCGGAACCCCAATACCAAGTATTCTTATAAGTCCAAACACCTCTACCCCAATCCAGGACACCAAAAGATTTTGAACTATCAAAAATATATTGATTATCTCCTAAGACTAGCTCTCCTTCAGCTCTTAAACAGTTTATTTTTTGATTGTAGTAAAAAGCCTTTTTATTTTCTTTAAATGGAGTAGCTAATACTATTGAATCTATTGGTTCATCTTTTAGAATAATACCACATGACAAATTATCTTTATTTAAGAATTTATCAAAACTACATTTTAAATGTCTTTGATTATTCTTTTTAACGAACTCAATTGACATTGTCTTATCGCTAAACTTCACATCTCCTCTTAATGTAGAACTCGGTAAATTTAAACTACCTCTAGTAAAAGGTTTAATTTTACTTTTTGTAGTACACCACTTTTCTTTAAAGTTAAAGAAAGCTACACTAACAAATCCCATATAAGAGTTGTCAGCAATCGTAAGTGCTACTCCAAAGTCTTCATTTGTCACTAGATAATAGTCCCATTCCTTTATCCTTGACTTCAAACCCTTAATATCTTTTCGACTATATTCAAGTAACATCTCAGTTGAGTAGCCAGACTGATTAAGATAACCCTTTTCATTTAATAACTTTTGTTTTTGAATAATTCGATTTTGCATAATTATTCTCCTCATATTTTATTTGTTATATCTTGTCAGGGAATACTTTTGTCCCTCTTTGTCCCATATTAAAGAAAGCTAATTCACGGCAAATCTAGCGATTCACATCAGTATGCTTACAATCGTTCATGTCAGTTCTTTCTGACGCTTACTCAAATTCATACGAATTTCGATCAATTGTCAAATTGTGGCTGTAAAATTAAGTTTGGGGTAGAAGAGGAATATCTTCTATTTCAAACTTTTTAAGTGAAAACAAAAAAATGCATAATAAATCCAATATAATCGAGTCACCACAAAACAACATAGAGGGTTTATTATGCAAACAAATTTTATCACACTTAAAAATCTTTTGTTTTATGCCAAATAATCTTTTGTCAAAAATCTCCAATTGCTTTGTTCTAATATAATAAAAATAATTTTCTAAATCTAATAATCTTTATGATATTGTGTTCAATGAAAAGGTATAGAAAGTTTATTTTACTTTTTCCTTGCCTTAAGTTCCACTGGCAAAATACAATTATAAATAAACTCATTTACCTGTGTTTTAACACCATACTTTTTCCCTAATTTAACTACACTCCCATTCTGGTAATTAATTTCTGATGGTCTTCCTTCCCAAACATCTCTTGTTAATGACGATGTTGAATCATATGGGTATGTATCAATTGAGGCAATTGTTTTGTCTATAATATTGGGTTCTAAATTAATTCCAACTTTTTGAGAAACTGTATAAATTTCTGAAATAACACCCTTCATTAAATCTCTGGTTTCTTTTAGTTCTCTAACAACTCCATAAGTTGATCGGGTTACAGCAAGCAATCCACTTACACAAATACCCATAAATTTCTTCCATAACTCAGCACTGATATCTTCTGTAATTTTAGAATTAATTCCTGAATCATTCAAGATTTCATTTATCTTTAAAATCCTGTTTGATGACTCTCCATTCAGTTCTCCAATAACAATAGTTGGTTCAACACCAAAATGATTAATTACTCCTGGAGATTCAATCTCACTAATAATTCTACAAAGTCCACCAATAATGTTTTTTGGTTTTATTTCTTTTGATATTTCTTCAACAGCTGAAATTCCGTTTTGTAAGGGTATTACCACCGTTTTTTGACTCATGATTGATTTCAAATCTTTTGCAACCTCTTTAACTTGCCATGCTTTAACTCCAAGGATTACTAAATCAACCTTTCCTAATTCATTTATTTTATCAGTTGCTCTTACCTGTTTTATATGAAAGTCACCCAAGATACTTTTTACTTTTAATCCCTTTTGCTGGATAGCTTTTAGGTGTTCTCCCCTGGCAAGAAAAGTAACTTCATTTCCATTTTGTGCTAATCTTCCTCCAAAGTATCCTCCAACTCCACCTGTTCCTATAATTGCAACTTTCATTCCTTTGCCTCTTTCTTTCGAATTTATTTTCCCTAGTTAACACCTTATGCTTTAGTTATACTATATTCACTCAAAAACCCATAGACTGTTCAATAGAGGAACTTACTTCTATTTAGAACCAATTTAAAACTTAAGTTTTCAGAACTTCTTTCTGTGATTCTTTCATTTTCCTGTTTTTAAAGTGATTAACTATTGTTTGTTAATAAAATTTAGTAGTCAAACAACCTAGTTAGCTTTAATTCCTTCTGGCTTACACTTGTATATTTGACCTAAATCGTTATCAAATTGATATTCTCCCCCGACTTTTAGGAAAGTATAATCTTCTTCTAAAGCCATAATTGATAATTCCTGTGCAATGTTGAAATTTAAATCATCTTGGTTACCTACGTTCATCAAGACTATTACACTCAATTGTTCATCTGGAAACCTAAGAACTGTGGATGAATAATTACTTAATAGTCCATTGTGACCAACCCATTTATGTCCATCTAATTCTCCAAATCCTATTCCATATCTATTCTCATACATACTTTCAATTGTTTCTTTACTTATTATTTTTTCATTATATAGTGCATTTTCTAATAAAAATAAATCTTTGGTACTAGAATAAATGTTCGCAGCGCCTAAAAATACTGATACATCACAAAGTAATGGTGATTTACTAATGTTATTATCAGATATATAGTGTGCTGAAGCCATATCAGGTAAATCTTCATTTGAAGTAGCAGCACCAGTATTCATCATATCTAGTGGTGTAAAAATATTTTCATCCAAATAATCCTCATAAGTCTGTCCTGAAACGTTTTCTATAATGTAAGCTAATAAAGTAAATCCACAATTACTATATTGATATTTTGTTCCTGGGTCAAATATTAGAGGTTCTGATATAATCTTTTTCAGCAATTCTTCTTTTGAGACAGGCTGAGATAAACTAGTATTTGGATCTCTCCTTACTCCTGAAGTATGTGTTAATAGATGTTCTATAGTAATTTCGCCACCTCTAAGTTGGTCTGGTATATACATAGACACTGGATCCTTGATATCTAAAAGCCCTTTTTCTTGTAATTGCATTATTGCAATAGCAGTTATTGGCTTGGTATTTGAAGCTACTAGGAACATTGTATCCTCAGTGAAATCTCTATCGGTATCATAATCTGCTTTCCCATATCCTTTTGCAAACAATACTAATCCATCCTTGACAACCAATACATTCCCGTGTATTTTTTCCCCAGTAGTAACCTCGTTAATACTAGTAATATACTCATTTGCTTTTGTGTCATAATCCATAACTTTATCATCATTACCTTGACATCCCGATAAAACAGAAATGGTTATGCTTATAATAATTATAAAAGCGATTCTAGTTCTCTTTTTCATTTTTTTTCTTCCTCTCATTTAATTTTTCTAGGTTCACTAAAAATAAGTGGATTCCATCATATTATTAGAAATACATAGTAATCCACATTTAAAAGTCAATTTATATTGACCAAAAAATTCAAGTTATCCTACATTGCTTAATTATATACTATAAGTAGATATGAGTAAAGAAATACGACATGTGTAATTCTTGAATGAGTACACTACAATTCCTGATCAATATACCCTTTACTTGACTTCAATTTATAGTATATCGAAAGATAAGAAAGTAGCAATTAAGTGTTGCACCAGTAAGTAAAGGCATATAATTAATTTAGATATTTGGCTAAATATCTAAATAGATTATAATGGATATTACTACATATTGTCAACAATTATTTTATATTCTATCAATATCATTATCTTTTTACCGTTTTTATTGGTGAATATAGAGAAGCAGCGTTATCAATTGAACGGTGGTTACCTGAAATAGTCAATTCATTTATGATTAAACCTGATACGAATACTAGATATACTAGTTCTTTTATAGAAGGATCTAACAACTATATAAAAGTGATTAAACGTACTTCATACGGTTTCAGATGTTTCAAAACCTTTAGAAACAAGATCCTTTATAATCACAATAATTCAAGACACGTTATATTTGCATAGTTATGCACAAAAAAAGGACATAGATTATTCAATCTACATCCTTCAACTTTTGTTCATTTTTGAGCTTACCCCAATCAATGACTTAGAGCTGATAACTCTATCGAAACATCTCTTTTACAAACATTTAATTTCTGTAAGTATTTTCTTAGATTTTTCTATATTAGTTTCAGATACTAATATAACTGGACCTGTACAACCCATTCCACTTTCAGCATAAATTCCAGCTTTATGAAGACTTTCTACTGCCATTTCCAATTCTAATATATCAATACCACTAATTTCACCAGTTACGATTTCTTTTTCTGGAATTACATATGTTTCTTCTACTTTAACTTGTTTATTTTTTAACTCATCAATAATATCAAAGAATTTAGCATCTGTTACTTTTTTATACTCACTAGCCTTAATTTCATTTAAATTACCTTTAGCTAAACTGGCAACATATTTAATAGCATTAGCTACAACTGGAGTACCTGACGCTCTCGACAAAATATTGATAATTCTTTTATTTTCGAATCCAATTCCAGGCCCATAACCAAAGCCAGTACTTTCAAATGAACCACCAGTAGTAAATGAGGAGAATATCTTCATTAAAATATTTCCTGTTAACGAATCTGTTACCATCACATCTACAGAAGCTGTTAGTAGATCATTTCCCCTCATTATAATTCCACCATCACTTCTAGCACTTTCACCGAAGTTAATATCATAACCATTACTTTGAAGTTCTTTTAGACATCTTTCTACTGCACGAGCATTGTCAACATTTAAAATACCTAAAGTCGGATTTCTGATTCCTAATGATTTTGCAGTTATGATTCCGTAAATAGTATTTTTAAGCATACTTATAGTTCTATCAGTATCACTGGTACCTGTTGTAGTCGCGATTAACATCTCTTTTCCAAAAGCAGGTGTAATAACTCTACCTACTGTTGAAACACCAATATCAAAGTTATAATGCATTGTTACCGCACCTTGAATATAGTTTGAGTCTATCAGTTCTTCCATTTTTTTGTGAGCTTCTGCCTCATCACTCACTTCAATGATTTCTAAATCTGTTTCTACTTTCGGGCCAATAGCAACAACATCAACACCATCTTTAGAAGCAACTTCTGCACCTTTTAAAATGTTGTCAACACCTAGTTCACTTCCAAGTAAAGTTATTCCAACTTTTACTTTTCCGAACTCACCAGTTTCCATTGCTTTAGCAATATCTAAGAATGATTCTCCAATTAATCTTTTTATATTATCCATAGTTTCACCTACTTAAGTAATGAACTTGCATATTCTTTTAAACTTTCAGCAATCAGTTTGTTAATTTCTTCTTTAGAGATATTATTTGCCTCTTCAACACCGGTATTTCTCTCAATCATAACACTTATACCATCGAATAGGTTAGTCATTCTAGCTAAGAATAACGAACCTTTTCCTACTAGCATCGCTCTATTAATGTTGGTGTCAGTTGTCATTTCATTAATTAAATGTCCACAGTAAGGGACCCCTGAGGGAATGTGTCCTTGAGTTGGTGCCCAACCTACCATACCATGATTATCAGTAAAACTTAAAATATCTTTTCTTTCAATTTCTTTGTTCATAACAGCTAAAGCAGCTATCATTTTATAGTTAGCTAAAGGTACATCACCAGCACCTGCTAATGAAGTTATATCAGGATTTTGCATTTCAACAGAATATTTATCAACATCTGATAATTTTAAACCATTTCTCTTTAATGGTTCTTCTACTAATGATTTAGTTACAACTTGAGGACTTGATCCAGTTCCCACTTTATGTGTTCCAACTACATCTGTTCTAATTACAGGTGATACTCCATCGTTTTTAGAAATTAAAATTGCGAATCCACCTAGAACATCTTCTAATAATTTATAACCTTTTTTAGCATGATCTTTACCATTCATACCTAATTTGGCAGTTGCTCCACCAGCTACAACTACTACATTGTCATATACACCAGACTCGACTAATGTAGCTGCATGTATTAATGTATGAATTGGTGCAGCACAAAATGCTCTAATATCACATCCACCTGAATTTTTAGCTCCAACAACTTCAGCAATTGATTTAGCAAAGTTACCTCCACCGCGTTGATTCATATCTCCACAAGCTTCTTCACTACATTCTATTACGTATCCAATGTCTTCAGGTTTAACATTGTTCTTAGCTAATAAGTGTTTAAAAGTAATAGCACCAGTTGCTTTTACTACTAAGTTTTCAGTCATGATATGAGAATTTAAGTTTGAATCGATATCATGAGCTTTCTTAACACAACCAACCAGTTTATCTTCACAATAAAGTGGTTCAGATCCGTTATCAATCGATAATCTAATATCATTAATTTTTGATCCTTTGCCTATTACTTTATTTATTTCTTCTTCAGTTTTTAGTGGATGTTTTTGATAATCATTAATGGACTCTTGTAAGAAATTTTCTTCTAACAAAACTAATCCAAATACATCTGAAATCATCAGGAATAATAATAACTCTTTTTCAGGCATAATTTCACCGAAGATACCAAATCTTTTACCTTCTTTATAATCTAAATTGCAAAATGGTCGTTCTAATTCTCTTAGTTCACTTGGATGAAAGTTTCCAATATAAACTTGATTTGGTAAGTAGTTTACTACTTCTTCGTAAGTACGTAAATTCTCTCTAATGTTTTTTAGATAATCACTATCCTGATTTGTTAATCTTTCAGAGACTTGTGTTACTCCTAAATGAATTAACATTTCAGGTGTATGGAATAATGAATATCCTGCATCTTTTATTACAGCTTTAGCCATAATGACCTCCTATAAAAAGGGGGAAAATCCCCCTAGTTTTTATTCGAATATTGTTTGTCCGTCAATTTCAGTTTGTAATGCATTTAAAGCTTTTTCAACAATTGTACGACGTACTTTATATTCTTCTTTAGAATCTAAATTGGGGTTACCTAACGGATATGGTATTGCTATTGCTGGAACAATTCTGTTTGCTCCTACAGTTTTTGATATAGGTACGATTGTACATATATGAACTACAGGGATACCTGCAGCTTCAATTCCTTTTACCATCGTTGCACCGCAACGAGTACACGTACCTCAGGTACTAGTTAGGATAACTGCCTGTACACCATCTTCTAATAATTTATTATCAATCTCTTCAGCGAAATTTTTTGAACTTTTAACTGCTGTACCGTTGCCAGTAGTTGAATAGAAATATGGATGAATAGACCCAATGACTCCTTCTTTCTCTAAATCACGTAATACATCAATAGGTACTACACGGTTTGGGTTTTCATTTGCGTATACTGGGTCATATCCACCGTGTGTTGTCTCATAATTTTCATCATCTAAAGTTATTACATTATTTATATCATATATACCATATTTACTTGCTGATGACGACTCAATACGGTCTGGGTTACCTTTAGGAACGATTCCTCCTGTAGTAACAACTGCGATTCTTGCTTTAGATAAATCTTTAATTGCTTTCCCTGGTTCTACTCTGTCAAATTCAGGCATTGGATATTCAGTTTTAAATTCTTCGTCATTTAGTTTTTTAATTAACATCTCTACTGCTCGTTCAGCACCTACTTTTTCTGCAAAGAAGTTTTTACGAATTCCTCTTACTAAATATCCTTCTGTCTCAGGATCTAATATTTCTTCCTTTCTAGCTAATTTTAATGCTAATGCCGCTAATTTAGGAAGAGCCTTTCTCATTCCTGTTGCTGCGTTTGCAGTCTCAATTATATAAACTTCTTTTTTAAACATATCTGCACCTGGATTTTCAATATACATCCCAGTTACTGCAGGAATTTTCAATTCATCTTGAACTACTTTTGAAATTGTTCCACATGCTGTACCGTACCTCCCAGCGTTAAATGCAGGTCCAGCTACAAATAAGTCAGCTTCAATATCTTTCATCAAAGAAAGTATCTTTGCTACTGCTTCGTTTATATTTTCATTAAAATATGAATCCCCACAAATTATTGTGGCAACTATTTCTGCTTCTCCTTTAAAAGCACGATCTAGTCCAAGTCCTGGACCAATTGCACCTTCTCTAATTTCAGGAGCATAATGAGCCATCTCTTCTCCACCAATATTTGCAAAGAATTGGTTAATATAGTGGACAACTTTTAAAGCCATTAATTTTCCTCCTTTTTATTTTATATCTTCCATATCTTTTTCATTTATTATAGACTCAACCTGAGTCTTTTGGTTTTATATTATAAACTTAGAAATTATTTGTTATATTTAGAATTTTCTTCACGGATTGTGGTAATTTCACCAACGATATCGTCTACATCTAATACCATTTCCATCATACCGATTTGGTCTTCGTAAACTTGTGGGTCAACTGCTTCTTTAAATGTAGGTTCAACTGCATGGTAAACACCCAGTCCTAATTCAACATTTGTTAAACTACCAGCATAAGTTGGATCCCCAACAGTTACAGTCTCAGCGGCTAATCCAGTCAATTCACCTTCAGCAGCTCCGAATACTACTATTAAATTTTCAGCTCCGTGTTCTTCTGTTAATGCTTTAATTCTACTTTGATTTTCTAAGTCCATTGCACCCGCAGCCGTTCAGACAAAACATTCAGTTGCTGCGAATACTACTTCACTTCCTGGAATTGTGTTAACAACTTCCTTTAATGACTCACCAGGTACACCATCACGGTCACCGATAAGAATATATTTCTTGTTTTCAAAAATACTCATAAATTCCTCCTTGTTCTTTTTATAAACTTCTTGCAGTAAGTTTATTAAATCCTAATTCATTAGTTGCTCCAGTAATCGCTTGAGTTTCAACTTCGATTGATCCATCTTCTCTTAGTGAACCATCAAATCCTCCAGCAATCTTATCTACATAAGCGTAAGACCCTATTAGTTTCTCCATAGGTGGTAAAACTATAACTTCATTTGCATTTCCACCAGTAACAACTGCATTAGCTGAAAAATCAGCATCAGCTAATGATTGACTTAAACCATCTCTACCAGCGTATTCATCCGTTACAATAACAGTTTTAATTCCAACTCTTTCAATTTTTTTACAATTCATTATTAAGTCTGTATCTGGGTTACCAAATCCTTCTTGAGAGATAACTGCACCATCTAAACCAAGAAATTCAGCTAACTTAACAGTAAAATTACTTGATCTTTCTTTATCGGCTAAGAATACATTTTCATTTGTAATAATAGTTCCCACGAAATTAATATCTTTACCATGTTTTTTATATAGATTATTGATAATTGGATTGTTTTGATGATGATATGTTGTATTTTTATCACAAGCTGATACACAGTTTCCACTAATAATTGCTCCATCCATAATTTCTGTTGGATACATAAATGTTGGAACTATTTGTTTCCCATCTACACCATAAATATATGTATCATGTAATAACCCTTGAGTTTGTAACATGTAAACATAAGCTACTTTAGGTAAATCTTTAAATTCATTTACTTGGTCAAGTAATGGTTTTGTTTCAAATAATTCTATTTTATCAGGTTCAATATCTTTTCCTAATTCACCTAAGTAAACAGCAATTTTTAGACCGGCTAATCTAACTGCTGCTTCATAATCATACGGACTTAATCCTTCACTAGGCTCAATTACTAAACATACATTATTTAATTTCGAAAATGGTGTGTAATCTGCCCCTGGACCTGTCATATCAACAATTCCTTCTTGGAATCCAACAATTTTTCCACAAGTAACAACTGCAGCACCTTTTAGAACATGCGTTCTTCCTGTACCAACAGTATCTACTTTTCCGATTACACCAGGGAAGATTGATCCAGGTCCTTCTACTTTTACTCTTGGTTCGATTACGTCTTTAACTGGTGTAATACGAATGCTCTCGCCAGGTCTAGCTAATTCAATTATTGCATCTTTAATTCTATCGTCCTCTAAAACAATTTCCATTAAACTTTCTGAATTTACGTGTAAAACATTATTTTCGACCTTGTTTACATTACCGAATTGTACATCATTGATGATGATATTTCCGAGTTCTAGCATCATGAGTTATCTCCTCCTTGTCTATAAGTGTTTCTTAATCATTTCCTCAATGCCTTCTTTATTTGCATTCTCCTTTGTTACTTCATCTAATTTTTCTCCATCTTTATATAAAGAGATATTAGGTAGTCCCATTACTTTTTGTTTTATAGCTAATCGTCTAGCGCTTGCAGTATTTAGTTTACAGAACTTAACATCTGTATAAACTGACTCTAATTCTTCAACATCTGGCATCAATGCTTTACATGGTTCACAACCATCACTCCAATAATCAACTAGAACTAATCCTTTAGCTTCAAAAACTTCTTTATCAAAATTATCCTTGTCTAGTACGAACATATCTGTTCTCCTTTACTTAAAATTTGTGTTCAATATATTTTTCCGCAGTTACTGATGCGATTGCTCCATCAGCAGTAGCTGTAACTACTTGTCTTAAAGTCTTTACTCTTAAATCTCCAGCTGCAAATACACCAGGAACACTCGTTCTCATTTCTTCATCTGTTACGATATAACCATTATCCATTTCAACTAAACCTTCGAATAATTCAGTTTGAGGTTTATAACCAATAAAGATAAATACTCCGAAAGTTCCTTCTTCTTCATCAGCAAAGATTTCAGTTTCTTCTTCTGTCTTAACATTTTTAATAACTATAGATTCAACAATGCCATCACCTTTGATTTCGGTTACTGTAGAATTAAGTATGTATTCAATTTTGTCATTTTGTTTTGCTTTTTCAATAATAGAATTAGCTGCTGTTAATCGATCCATAATATTTATTAAAGTAACTTTTCTTGCATACTTAGTTAAATACATACCTTCTTCAACTGCAGAGTCTCCACCTCCTATTACAAACACTTCTAAGTCAGTGAAAAAATCAGCATCACAGGTAGCACAATAAGAAACACCTTTACCTGTTAGTACTGCTTCACCAGGGCATCCTAGTTTTCTTGGACTCGCTCCTGTTGCAATTACAACTGCTTTTGCATGATACTCTTTTTCCTTTGTTTTGATAACTTTAACACTATTAGAAAAATCAACTTCAACTACCTTTTCGCGAATAAACTCTGCTCCAAACTGTTTAGCTTGAGCATACATTTTTTCTATTAATCCAGGACCTGAATCATTTGGTGAACCTGGATAATTTACAATCTCATGTGTGGTGGCTATTTGACCTCCAGGATTTGATCCATCTAACATAATTGTGCTTAATTTTGCTCTTGCAGCATATAAAGCAGAACTAAGTCCCGCTGGACCTGCACCTATGATAAGCACATCGCACTCTCTCATATTAACCTCCTTGTATTTTGTATAACGAGTATATTATAATTTGATAATCTATATATCTTAAATCTGTTAAGATATTGTCTGATAAGATTTTATCACTTCTCCTTGGTAAACTTTCTTCTGCTAAAATTATTGCATCCTCTATAATTTGTAACGATTGCAAGTCTAACTCACTACCCTCTTTAATGATTATTGTTTTATATATTGTTTTGTCGGGTAATAAATTGCTAGCTAAAGGATGAGTTAATAGTAGATAATTAAGTTGTACTTTGTCTCTAACATACTTTAGAACATCTATAATATCTCCATCTATAAAGACATAATTATCGTAATTAAAATTTTCAACCACCATTTTATTATTTGTAATTATGTAAGTCATAATCCCATTTCACCTCATTCTATACCATAGTAAATATTACTACTTTCTTATCATCAGCGTAAAATTTCAGTGTAGATCTCACTGCAAATGTTTATTGATAATATATTTATTTAAATTTTTTTTCTTATAATTATAAAGTAGATATAACCAACCCACCATCATCTTTATTTTGAGAATATGATTTGTGAATTCTGAACTTTTCAAAAATTAAAAAACATTCTTTTATTACTATATTGTCCAAAAAAATGATTGTTATCATCTAATTTACTCCATTGAAAACTAGAAAAATATATAATAATCATTTAAAGATTTGATTAATATCAAAATAATAAAAAAAACTTCCTTTAATAAGGAAGATTCTCAATTTTAAACGACATCAAAATCTTTAGCGATAATACACTGTAATTAGTGTTCATTTTACATTTTGTTTAGGAAAGTCGATTTAATTACTTTAATTCATTACTAATCATTACTAATCAGACTTATTCTACTTTTAAGTTTATAATAGTTCTCATCATCAAATGGGACGTTCTTGATTATATTCTCGTATTTATTCAACTCATTTTGATAATGATTGATGAAGTTTTTAGTCTTATTGTTTATTATTATAGGTCCGAAAAATATCTCTCTTTCGCTTAGATTCATTTCACCTTTTTCGCAAACTAAAATTTCATAGTAACTTTCTTTTTCATATATCATTTCTTCATAGATTATTTTGAAACCAATTTCTTGTAGATGTATTCTTAATATATTACTTGCTACATTTGGTTGTAATATTAATCTTTTGAATTTATTAATGTTCTCATGAGTAAGAATGGTAGCGATTAACTTTCCACCCATACCGGATATTATTAAAGTATCAACAACATTATTTAAATGTTCAATTCCATCACTAAGAATTATTTCAATTTTATCTTCTAAGTTATTTTGCTTTACATTCTTTAATGCCATCTTTAATGGACCTTTACAAACATCAGAAGCAATGACCTTGCTGGCTATGTTATTTTCTATTAGATAAATTGGTAAAAGTGCGTGATCTGTTCCCACATCAGCTACAATACTGTTTGGTAGAACGTAATCAGCGCACTTTTTAAGTCTTTTAGATATCTTCAAGTTAATTTGAAATGAAATCCATCAATCGTTTACTTTTTGAAGGATGACGTAGTTTTCTCAATGCTTTTGCTTCAATCTGTCTAATTCTTTCTCGAGTTACACCGAATTCTTTACCAACTTCTTCTAATGTTCTAGTTTTTCCATCTAATAAACCAAATCGCATTCTTAGAACTTTTTCTTCTCTATCAGTCAATGTTTCTAAGACCTTATCTAGTTCTACTTTAAGCATTTCTTTAGTTGTATAATCAATTGGATTAAGGGCATCCTGATCAGGAATGAAGTCACCTAAAGTTGAATCTTCTTCTTCACCTACAGGTGATTCTAAAGATACTGGATCTTGAGAAATTTTCTTAATAACATTAATTTTCTCAACACTAATACCTAACTCTTCAGCTAATTCTTGTGGTGAAGGTTCTCTTTTTAGATCTTGTGTCATTTTTCTTTGTAACCTAACAACTTTATTTATTTGTTCAACCATATGTACTGGTATACGAATTATTCTAGCTTGATCTGCAATAGCTCTTGTGATGGCTTGTCTAATCCACCATGTAGCATAAGTAGAAAATTTATAACCTTTTGTGTGATCAAATTTATAAACAGCTTTTATTAAACCTATGTTTCCTTCCTGAATTAAGTCTAAAAACTGTAGACCTTTTCCAACATGTTTTTTAGCTATAGAAACAACTAAACGTAAATTTGCTTCAACTAGATGGTTTTTTGCAAAGTCACCACGTCTAACAATATTATCTAATTTTTCTCTCACTGAATCTGTTAATCTACCTTCGGGTGCTAATTCATCTATTTTACTTTGAGCTGTTAAACCTGCTCTTACTCTTTTAGCGATCTTGATTTCTTCTTCTGAAGAAAGCAAGTCAACTTGACCTATTTCTTTTAAGTACATTCTTACAGGATCATCTGTTTTAACGAAATCTACAAAATTTGCTAACTTAGATTTTTGATACTCACTCTCTAAATCTTTTACAATCTCATCTTCGGCTAATTCATGTTCATCAATATCTAATGATTCTAGATTAAAGTTATCAGATTCAAGTGCATAATCGATTAAATCACTTTCATTTACTACGTCAATATCCAGTTTATTTATTTGGTCAATAAATTTTTCGAATTCTTCAGATTCAGTTTCAAAAACTAACTTTATGTCTGCGATTGTGATAAAGCCTTCTTTTTTCCCCTTTTCAAGTAACACTTTAACTGGATCTGGATTTGTTCCTTTTTTACTCATTACTACCACCTCATAATTTCAAATATTTTTGAATATTTCTAATCTTACCAGCAATAATCAACTTATCTTCACTACTTATATTCTTTTTAAATTCTTTTTGAAGTTCTGTTAATTGTTGATGGTGCGAGTATTTTTTCAAAGTTTCAATACAATCTGATATTTCCCTTTCAGATAAATATCTTGATTTAGAAAAACTATTAATAAAATGTTCTCTTAAACTACTTGGTAAAAACTTTATAAATTCATCAAAACTATACTCTAAGTTATTTTGATAATATTTCATAAGAGAATCTTTTATTAATTGATTCTCTCTTAACACAAATATATCTCCAAGCTGTGTATCTAGTTTTAGTGCTTCACTTTTACTAGTTAACATTGAAAATAATAATGCATTTTCTGCTCTTTCAAATTTTGATGGGCTTTTGATTGAAATACCTTTTTTTATTATTCTTTTACCGGAATAACTGAAGTCATCTTTTATTGATTGATAACTTACATTTAACTCATTTGCAATCTTATTAAAGAATAGTTCTTGTTGTGTATTTGAACTATTTTTTATAAGTTCAAATATTCTTTTCTTAAATGATTCAATTTCATTAAGATTATTTTTGTTTATTTTCGATAGATTATATGTAAATACAAAATCCATCACATTAATTATTCTATTATTGATAAGATTAATAAATTCTTCTTTAGAGTATTTTCTTATATAATCATCGGGATCTAGACCTTCTGGAATAATTAAAATTTTAACATTAAAATCATTACTCAGATATTTTAATGTACTATATGCTGCATCTAAGCCTGCTGAATCACCATCGAAACATATTATTATATTTTTAGTTAGTTTTCTTATTAATTCCACGTGCTTTTTGGTGAAGGCAGTACCCATAATGGCTACTCCTTCTTTTAATCCAGCGTTATAAGCAGCAATTACATCCATGAATCCTTCGAATAAGATTATCCTATTAGATCTTCTTACCTCATTTTTTGCGTTGTGATAATTATAGAGTATTTCACTTTTTCTAAATATATGTGATTCTGGTGAATTTACATATTTAGGTCCTTCAACAGAATTGGTTCTTCCACTAAAGCCTACAATTTTAGAGTCTTCATTCCAAATTGGAAATATAATTCTATCTCTAAAAAGATCATAATATTTATCATTTCTTTTCCGAATTAGTCCTAAATTAATCATATCTAATGTTTCAATATTTTTTTCTAAAAGAGTTCTATGTAACAAATCACTTTCCGAAGGAGCTAGGCCTATTCTAAACTGTTTAATAGTATCAACACTTAATCCTCTATCATACAAATATGTAAGTGCTGATTTACCATGTTTAGTATTTAATAGATATAATTCATATAACTTTGTAGTTTGTTCATTTATATCGAAGTATTTAGTGTATTTATTAGTGTATTTGTTGAAATTTATATTAAGATTGATTCCAACTTTATCAGATACTTTCTTTAATGCTTCTATAAAAGTTATATTTTCATAGTCTTGAACAAACTTTATAACATTACCGCCAGCGCCGCAACTAAAACATTTGTATATCTTTTTTTCTTCGGAAACACTCATTGAAGGGTTACTGTCATTATGAAAAGGACAAAGACCAATGTAGTTTTTGCCTTTTTTCTCTAAATCTATATATTCACTAATAATGTCTACAATACTTGCGTTTGCAAGGACATTTTCAATTTCATTTGGAGATATTTGCAAATCATATCACCTCTTCTTAATAGAAAAGTTTGTTGTTTAAATATGGTATTAATTCATCCACTTTTAAAGTTATTTGTTCCATAGAATCACGGTCTCTAAGTGTTACGGTATTATTATTCGTTGTCTCATCATCAATTGTTATACAATATGGAGTTCCAATAACATCTTGTCTTCGATACCTTTTACCAATTTTTCCTGTTTCATCATAACTTGTTGAAAAATATTTATTTACTAAATTAAATAGTTCGACTGCTTTTTCTGAATGATACTTTTTGATTAAAGGTAATACCGAAACTTTATATGGAGCTAATGCTGGATGCAAATGCAAAATTTCCCTTGTTTCACCATTATCCAATGTTTCTTCATCATAAGCTTCGCATAAGAACATTAATGCAGCTCTATCAGCACCAATTGTAGATTCAATTACGAAAGGCACGTATTTTTCATTTGTTTCAGGATCTAAATAATGCATTGCCTTCTTTGAATGATCTTGATGTTGGGTTAAATCAAAATTGGTTCTATTATGTGTTCCATTAACTTCTCCCCATCCTAAAGGGAATAGGTATTCAATATCACAAGCAGCTTTAGCATAATGTGCTAATTTTTCATGATCGTGATATCTTAAATGCTCATCCCTAATTCCTAAATCTAAAAATAAATCTTTTGAAAAATTTTTAAAAAATTCATAAAATTCATCATCAGTACCAGGTTTACAAAACAACTGATACTCCATCTGTTCAAATTCAATTGTTCTAAAAGTAAAATTACCTGGTGTAATTTCATTTCTAAAAGCTTTCCCAACTTGTCCTATTCCAAATGGTATTTTAGCTCTTAGTGATCTTTGTACATTTAAGAAGTTTACAAACTGTCCTTGAGCTGTTTCAGGTCTTAAATATATTTCATTCTTATTGTCTTCAGTAACTCCACGGTGAGTCTTGAACATGAGATTGAATTCTCTTATCTCTGTATAATTATGTGCACCACAATTAGGACAAACAATATTATTTTTGTTTATGTATTCCATCATTTCTTCTTTTGACCAGCCGTCAGCAGTTACTAAACCATTAGTATAGTTCTCTATTAAACTATCTGATCTATGTCTTGTTTTACATTCTTTACAGTCCATTAATGGGTCATTGAACCCACCAACATGTCCAGAAGCAACCCATACATTTGGATTCATTAAGATAGATGCATCTATTCCATAACTGTTCATTCTTTCTTGAATATATTTCTTCCACCAAATTTTTTTAATATTATTTTTAAGTTCAACGCCAAGTGGTCCATAATCCCAAGTATTAGCTAAACCACCATAGATTTCACTACCTTGATAAATAAATCCATGCGTCTTACTAAATGCAACAATTTTATCCATAGTTAATTTTGTCATAACATCCTCCGTCACTGTTTCTTCCATTATGTATATATGTCGTTTTTAAGCAACTTTAATTTTATCACATATATACATTTTTTTCTACATTTAATTTTCATAAAATGTCATATAATAATCTTAATTTCTAAATGAAAGGGGGAATCATCATTAGTAAATTATTTATAATAGAAGTAATAATTGGATCTATATTTATATTTTTAATGGGATTTATATTACACGATATGTATGATTTATTAGAACATAATTATTTTTCAAGTATATTTCCTGTTAATGAAAGTGTTTGGGAGCACACTAAGTTATTTTTTTTAGGTTCGGTCATTTATGGTTTAATTCAATCGGTTTTCATTAAAGAATTACCTGATAATTTTTGGTTTGCGAAAATTGCTTCTTTCTTAGTAAGCAGTATACTTACAGTTTTAATGTATTTCTTCATAACTGATGTATTCTTTAATGGAAAGCACAATTTAGTTGTAACAATAATTATATTTTTGCTTGCGATTATAATAGGACAGTATAAAAGTTACCAACTTTTAACTAAAGAAATATCTTTTCCTAATATAAAAGAAATATCAATAGTTCTAATAATAATGATATTTCTAAGTTATTTTTATTTAACATATAATCCTATTGAAAGTAGATTATTCCTAGACGAAAGTGTAAATAAATACGGTATTTATGCTAATCTATCTAAATAAGTTTATTGACATTAAAATTAAAAACACTGCAACGAAACGGTTGAAAACTGTTTCGTTTAATTTTGTACTAATTCTAGAACCGACTAATCCTCCTATTATTGCAAAAGGAATTAATATTGTTGAATATCTTATTACTTCCATTGAAACTAACCCTGCACTTGCAAAAGATAACGCTGCAAAGATATTCATAAAAAAGAAATATGTTATTAATGTAGCTCTAAATTCCATTTTACTAACTTTTAAATTAGATAAAAAAATAAGGACTGGTGGTCCGCTTATTCCTGAGACTCCATTTAAAAGACCTGATACAGCTCCTACTGGGAAAAATAACTTGTCTGGTTTTTTAATATTAGGGTTCAAGTTAAAAAGTTTCATAATTGCAACTATTAGTAATATTCCCGCTAGAATTTTAGTCAATATGTTAGTATCTAAAGTTACTAAAAATCTGGATCCTATATAAGTGAATATTGCTCCACCTACTAATAATAAGAGGATTCTTTTGTAATTAACATGTTTTCGTAAATTCAAAAACAATGAAAAATTACTAGTTAAATTAATAAAAATCATGGTCGCAATCATAATTTTAATATCAATAATCATACTACCTAATGGAATAATCATCATACTCGAACCGAATCCTGTTAATCCCTGTACAAATATTCCCATAAAAACTATTATAATCAAAATGAGTATGTCCATAAAACCTCCATCAATAAAGTTAATATTTAATATCCATAAATTTGTCCAATTATTTCTCTTGATTTACTCTTGAAGTTCATATAGTGTTGGTAATAATCATCAATTATTTTCCTTGTTAGCTTCCTGTTAATGCTATAATCAAATTCTCTAGATAAATCGTGATAATATAGTTTATAGATACCCGTGATAAACTCTATATCGAAAATGGAATAATCAGTTTTATGTTGACTACATATCATTCCACCTCTATAAACGTCAAATCCTATAGTTTCATTCGAATCACAATCAGCACATCTGTTAAATACTGGATTTATACCTAATAAGTACAAAAACTTAAGTTCAAAAACAAAGGATATTAACTCGACGTCAATACCTTTTTCTATTCTATCTAAAGTTATATTTAAAAATTTATAAAGTGTTGAAAAATCAATATCTGTAGATAATTTATAAATTACCTCAAATATATGAGATACATATGATGTTTTTTCTAAGTCCTGGGTAATACCTAAATACGGGTTAACAACATCCCCGTTATACAGTAATGGTAATTTTTTTGATTCGGATTGATTATATGATATTTTACTAATTGTTTGACACAATTGTCTTAGGGGGCTTTTTAATTTTCTCGCACCTTTGGCTAGTAAACTTACAATTCCAGAATCTGTTATTAAATATATGATTTTACTTGAATCTGTGTAATCAATGCTCTTGATCAGTATCCCTTCGTAATTGTTTGCCATTTAATCCCCCATACTTATCTAAACCCAATCTGTATTTCAGATAATCTTCAATTTTTCCTGTTTCTAAAAATTTTTTCCAATGTTCCATATGACAGTCTCCAATCTATTATACTTTAATAATAGTTTTGTCATATTTCGCTATTTTATTCTAGTAATCATCGTTCTTATAACCAAATTCATTTAATCTAGATAAGTTGTTTCGCCAGTCTTTTTGCACTTTTACCCATAAATCTAAAAAGACGGGTGAACCTAATCTTTTTTTAATTTCTTTTCTAGCTCTTGAACCAATTTTTGTGAGCATCGAACCTTGTTTGCCTATAATAATTCCCTTTTGGGATTTTCTTTCAATTATAATACTAGCCACAATATTGATATAACCTTCATCATCTTTTTCCATTGATTCAACAACAACTGCAACTGCATGTGGCACTTCTTCTTTTGTTAAGTGTAATACTTTTTCTCTTATAATTTCCTGTATAATAAATTTTTCCGGATGATTAGTAATCATATCAACAGGATAATATTTTGGTCCTTCGTTTAGATTCTCTTTTATAACTTTTATTAAGTGATCAACGTTATCTAATTTTAATGCACTAATTGGTATAATTTCATCAAAATTAAACATCTGATTGTATTCTGCGATTCTAGTAAGAACTTCGTTTTTATTTTTTGCTAAATCAATTTTATTAATCAATAAATAAATAGGAATATTGTTATTCTCAATTATACTTAGAATAAATTTATCACCTTTACCCAGTGGTTCATCAAAAGGAACCATGAATAAAATTATGTCAACTTCATCTATTGAAGAGGTTGCCATATCATTAATAACTTTTCCTAATTCATGTTTAGGTTTATGGATTCCCGGAGTATCAATGAAAATTATTTGTGATTCATCATCAGTGTAAACACCATGGATTTTATTTCTGGTTGTCTGAGCTTTATCACTCATTATAGCGATTTTTTGTTTTAATACACCATTTATAAACGTACTTTTCCCGACATTTGGTCTACCAACTATAGTAACAAACCCTGATTTAAACATTATAAATCATCTGGCCCAAATGAAAATGGTAAAAGCTCATTTATTATTGTACGTTTAATATCGCCTTTGAAATTACTTAAATATATTTCACATGACTTGGGAAGAAGTTCATTCATAACTTGTCTACAGGCTCCACAAGGGCTACAAGGACCCTCAGTATCTGCAACTACTGCCATTGCTTTTATATCACCTTGTTTGTACCCCAATGAGTATACAGAGAAAAGAGCGCTTCTTTCAGCGCAATTTGTTAAGCCATATGAGGCGTTTTCTACATTAACTCCAGTAATAATTTTACCATTAGTAAGTTCAACAGCTGCACCAACGTTAAACTTAGAATAGGGAGTATATGCGTTTTTGCTAGCTACGATTGCTTCTTCTATTAATTTATTCATAAACTGCCTCCATTATTTTGTCTTGAATTTCAAACATTTCTTTATACTCCTCTTGAGTCTCATGATCATATCCAAGAGAATGTAAGAATCCATGTATAAACATGAAACTGAGTTCTTTTTCAAATGAATGATCGAACTCAAGTGCTTGCTCTTTCACTTTGTCAATTGAAATGAATATATCTCCTAGATAGTCGTCATCGCCTATAAAAGTAAGAACATCTGTTGGATAATTTTTATCACGATATGTTTTGTTCATTTCTTGCATTTCAGGATTGTTTAAGAAAATAAAACTTATTTCTTTTTGCTTATTTATTTTCATAATATTCGATGCAATGTTCATTATAGAATCACCTAATTTCTCATATGACTCTATTGATGAATTGGTCTTGTTAAAGTAATTAATATTAATTGTTTTCATATTTTTCGTACTTTCTAAGGATTTCTTGAACTAATGGGTGTCTAATAACATCTACTTTGCTAAAATGGACGACTTCAATGCCATTCACACTTTCTAATAATTTTGATGCGATTATTAACCCTGATTTTTCATTTCCTGGTAAATCTATTTGAGTAACATCACCAGTTATAATCATTTTTGAATTTAGTCCTAGTCTAGTTAAAAACATCTTCATCTGCTTACCTGTTGTATTTTGTGCCTCATCTAATATTATATATGCATTGTCAAGTGTTCTTCCTCGCATATAGGCTAGAGGAGCTATCTCAATAACACCTTTTTCAATTAGTAGTTCTACATTTTCTTTTCCTAAAACATCATGCAAAGCATCATATAATGGTTGCAAATATGGGTCCACTTTTTCCTTTAAATCACCTGGTAAAAAGCCAAGACTCTCACCAGCTTCTACGGCTGGTCTAGTAAGAATAATTTTACTAATGCCATTCTTTTTAAGTTTGGCTATTGCATTAATAACCGCAACATAAGTTTTACCAGTACCAGCAGGACCGATTCCAAATACCAAGTCACTATTATTAATTGCATCTAAATATCTATTTTGCTGAATAGACTTAGAATATAGAGTTTTACCCATATGAGTTCTAACTATTTGGTAACGTTTAGAATATACCTCAATAGCTTTATCTAAATCATTTTCTTTAACCATATTACATAAATAAGTAATATCGCGTAAATTTATTGATATATCTTTAGAAATTATCAATTTCAATGCTTTCAACACTTCAGTTATTTGATTAATAATATTCTCATCTGTAGTGTCAACAAAAATTTCATCACCTCTTGTCAAGATATCCACGGCAAAAAATCGTTCAAAAGTTTTTATGTTTTTATCGTTATTTCCAATTATTAACTGAGCTTCATTAAAGTTTGCAAAATTAACATTAAGTTTAGTTAGATTCAAATTCGACTACTCCTTTAAAATATGCTATATTTTCATACTTCCTTGTTAATGTTGTGATGATAAACGTATCATCATCTTCTGAAACTGAAAGTACAATTACTTCTTTAATACTCTCAAATGAATGGACTTGATTTACTAAAAATTCATCATATATTTCTGATAGAACAAAGTCTACTGCATTATCTTTATTGTACACATTAATTATATCATCTTTTTCAATATATTGCACTCTTTTGACCGCTAATATTCTAGGTATAGAAAATAAACTTTTTGTCTGTTGTTCGTAGTCTTCAAAAAGTATATTAGTATTTACTTTCTTCCCAAATAATTCAATCTCAAACTTTTCAGATATTCTTCCAGTTTTTTTAGAAACAGTAGTTATTTTATCTATATAAAAAGTGTTTCTTTCTATAGTTTCAGCTATTACATATCCTTCTGATCTTACAAATTCAGTCTCACTTAATGCTCCTGTAACCAGTATATCGCCATATTTAACATGTTGATTATACTCAAATTGTGGTTTTCCCTTTCTAACATCTAGTAATTTAATAATTCCATTCTTAAATGCAATAAGGCTTCCTGGCTTATCGTTGTCTGAAATTTTCAAGTCATCAAGTGGAGAATCATTTATATTTACTGTTAAAAGCCTTCCATTTTTTTCAATATTGATCCATTCATAATCAATAAACTCGCTTCTAAGAGAGTTATTAATAGAAATAATATCTGTTTTAAGTACTGAAATACCGAATACTTCTAAAATATAGTTATCAAGGTAATCAATGATTTCTTCTTGATTTTCAGCCTTTGATGAAAATCTAATTTCCTTGATAGAATTCATATTAAATATACTAATAGTACAAAACAAAATTATTCCTATTAAAAATCCCATATTTCTACTAAGTGTATTATTGTTATAATAACTTCTTATTAGTTTGTATGGAATATTCTTATCATTAAGTTTATTTATCATATTATCACTAACACTAAATTCAACATATTCATTCAAGTATATTAAATTACTTAATCTTATAAAATAACTATTAATTTTAAATGTACTTGTACGCATTCTTATTCGGTTCTTATTCATTATACCTCCTTCTTATACTAAGGATGTGTCCAGTGATTTTCATTGTACTTTTATCCAGTGAAATTATTCTAATATTCTCGCCTTCAATAATATATTTGTTTATAACAACAATTTCATTAGAAATATCTAGTATGTTACCATAATTGTATATCTCAATATAATTCTCATACATGATTATTTTAGGCTTGTTAAAATATTCACTTGGAAAGGACTGTCTTAAAATATTTTTCATCCTTACATTATATGAATTATATTGTTGAAACATTATATGAACGTATAAAAAAACTAACCTCTATTACTGGGTTAGCTAGTTTAAATATTTAAAACTTCTTTTTACGTGCGTTTTCCTTTAATTTTTCTCTGCGAGAAACACTAGGTTTAACATAACCAAAGCGACGTTTTTTTATTTCTGTTAGTGTTCCCGATTTAATTAAATCTCTCTTAAAACGACGTAAAGCGTCATCGATCGATTCATTTTCGCGGACTTGTGTCTTAGGCATAGGTGTCCCCCCCTTCAATGAATTCTACATCACATTATAACGCATCATAATGCGATTGTAAAGATGATTTTTGGTCTTACTCCATAATTTCAACAATATATGACTTTTTTTTACCTTCAATTTCAAATACTAATTCAAATATTCCAACATTATTAAATTCTATCTTACTAGTATCGATAGTGATTTTTTCGCAATATTCTTCTTCAATATTGTTAAATGAGCATATTTCATATTTTAACGCTTCATTATAAGCTGTTTCTTCATATTTCGACGTTTTGATATTAAAAAAATTAGATTTTGTCTTTAAAATATATGAATTTTCAAAATTCTCTTCTACGTTATCAATTATATGTATTTTATGACCAATTTTTGCTATAATCTTACCAATTGAAGTTTGACTCACTGAAATAAACAAGTCATAAGTACCATTTACATTAAAATTAATATTATGCCATATATCAATATCTATGATTTCTTCAGAATCGTTAAAGTTATTGTAATAATTAATGAAATTTTTTAGTTCACTTTCATAAGTGTTTTTAGAATACTCATTTTTTTCTAGTAATTTAAATTTTTGCGGGACATAAATATCTAGATTTTTAAATGTCATAGAGTAGTTTGGAACGATATTCATTATATTGTAAGGAATTGTTTCATTATGTAATGACTCTATTAAAGTTATTGCTTTTTTGTTGTACTTAACAAGATATTTATCATTACTGCATGTTGAATTGATCTCCACTAATTGGTCTTCATATACAGCTTTATAATCATTATGACAATTTAGTGTAAGATGAGAGTAAATCTTAAAATCGTCTATTTCTATGATTTTTTCATACAATGTATAATCATATATATAATAATTTTTGCTTAGGTAAATTGATAATAATAACATTGCAGAAATCAGTAAAGGTATTGAATATCTCTTTTTGATAAAATCACCACCTTAAATAAGTACTGCTTTATTAATTGGGTAACCGGCTTTTATTATTTTTATTTTATAATACTCATTTTTAGAAAGAGCTTCATCAATCTCTACTTTAAGATAATTAGAAGTATATCCTATCGAACTACAATTAACTGTCTCAACGATTAAATCAAGTGTTTTTTCTAAAAATTTATCAGCATATTCTTTTGCCAATAAATCATTGGTTTCTATAAGTTTTCTTACTCTCTCATGTTTTACTTTTTTACTTAAATCTTTTAATCTAGCTGCTTTTGTTCCATTTCTTTTCGAAAAGGGAAAAACATGTAACTCACTGAATTTAGTTTCCTTAACAAATTGTAAAGTTTCCTTAAATAATTCATCAGTCTCAGTAGGGTAACCTACAATTACATCTGTAGTAATAGAAATGTCTGGAATGAAAGATCTAATTTCTGACACTCTTTTCTTATAATAATCCGTATCGTATTTACGATTCATATCATTTAGAATCTTTTTCGAACCACTTTGTAAAGGAATATGTAAGTGTTTCGCGATAGTAGAATTTTCTTTTATAAGGCTTAAAAGTTCATTAGTTATTTCATTTATTTCAATTGATGATATGCGTAATCTTCTTAGTCTAGGTAAAGTAGATAAATCTCTAACTAAGCTCGTCAAACTATAATCAATATCCACTCCATATTTTCCAGTATGAATACCTGATAGAACTATTTCTTTATATCCATTATCAATTAATTCTTTTGCTTCCAAAAGAACACGTTCTTTACTTTTACTTACAACAGATCCTCTTGCAAAAGGTATAATACAATAGCTACAGTAATTATTACATCCATCTTGTATTTTTAAGAAAGCTCTAGTGTTTTCAAAACTAGTGACCGACATATCATCAAATTTATCAGTTAAATCAGTAACAACATTTAGTTGTTTTCTTTCTTCTAAAATCTCTTCAACTAAATGATAAATCTCTTTGCGGTTTTTCGTTCCTGAAATAATATCAACACCATCTATTTTTGACACTTCTTCCGGTGATAATTGAGCATAACATCCCATTACCACTACTACAGCAGAATCATTTTTTCTTATAGCTTGTCTTATAATCTTCCTGCTCTTTGAATCACTTTGATTTGTGACAGTACAAGTGTTTATAATATAAATATCAGCAATTTCATTAAAGCTTACTCTTTCATATCCGTTTTCTTTAAATAATTCCCAAACGCTTTCAGAATCATATATGTTCACTTTACACCCTAAAGTGTAAAAAGCAATCTTTTTCATATTATCACTCTATTCTCATTGAATTTAAATTATTATACCATATATAAAAGAAGATTGAAGTATCAATCTTCTTTTTGGTATACTATTTTACCATCTATTAAAACAGTATCAGTAACAGTTAAGTACTCAAAAGGATTTCCTGTCCAGATAACTATATCAGCATCTTTTCCTTCTTCTATGCTTCCTATTCTGTCATCAACTTCATTAAGTTTAGCTGCATTAATAGTCATTGCTTTTATAGCACCCAATTCACTTAGTCCTTCTCTAATCATAATTGCAGTTTGCACTCTAGTATCACTTAAAGACATAACCGGATGATCTGTCATTATTGAGAACTCAACACCTGCTTTTTCTAATATCCCACAAGTCTTAAATGATTTGTTTCTAAGTTCATACTTACTCTTTGTACCTAGTGTAGGGCCAATTATTACTCTTACATTGTCTTTTAGTAAATCATCTACCATTAAGTGAGCTTCAGTACAGTGTTCTATTGTATAATTAAGTTTAAACTCTTTACAAATTCTAATTGCTGTTTGAATATCATCTGTTCTGTGTGCATGTACTTTCACAAGCATCCCATCAAAAACTCTTGCTAGTGAAGCTGATTTATCATCATATGTTGGTTTATCTCCATCTTCTTTTAAATGCTTTTTCATTTTATCGTAGTATTCTTTTGCCTTAGTTAATTCTCTACGCATTATTGCAGCACTACCCATTCTTGTTGATGGAGTTACCTTTTTAGTATTATAAACTCGTTTAGGGTTTTCACCTAACGCCATTTTCATAGCTACTTCTTCTTTAACAACCATTTCCTCAACGTTATTCCCAACAGTCTTAATTACTGAAAAAGTTCCACCAATAACATTAGCACTACCAGGACCAGTGGAAACCGAAGTTACCCCACCTTTAACAGCGTCTTTAAAAGAAACATCATAAGGATAAATTGCATCATACCCCTTCATATTTGGAGTGCTTGGATCTGTCATCTCATTACCGTCCGCTCCCTCAAAACCTATTGATTCTTCGTATAATCCTATATGACAATGCGGATCCATAAACCCAGGAGTTACCCATTTTTCTTTCGCATCAATTACTTCACATGAATATTCTTTCTCGTTGATTTTACCTACTTTAGAAATTTTACCGTCTTCAATAAGGATATCCATTACTTTGTAATTAACTTCCGCAGCACTAATTAAATATGCATTCTTAATTAATTTCATCAAAATTCCCCCTTGTTATAACACATATTAACACATCTAATAAAAAAGAGCCAATGGCTCTATTATTATTTGAATATTTTTTTGAATTTGTTCCAAATACTAGAACTCATTTCATTTGTCTTTTTAAGTTTATTAAATAGTTTGCGTTGCTCTTGATCTAATTTTTCAGGTGTCACTACTACTACTAAGACATGCTGGTCTCCTTTATATCCACTAGAAACATTCTTAACACCTTTTCCTCTTAATCGGAATTTAGTTCCGGTTTGTGTACCACTAGGGACTTTAAGTTTTACATCTCCATATATAGTTGGAACTAGAATATCAGACCCTAAAGCAGCTTGAGAAAATGTAATAGGTAATTCTAAGACAATATCATCACCTATTCTTTCTAAAATTTCGTGAGGAAGCACATTGATAGCGATATATAAGTCCCCAGCTGGACCACCATTAATCCCAGCCTCACCTTTACCTGATAGACGAATTTGTTGACCAGTATTAATTCCTTCAGGAATATTCACTTCAACTTTTTTAACTACTTCTGTATACCCGTGACCATGACAACTAGAACATTTTCTTTTTATTTCTTTACCTGATCCATTACATTCTGGGCAAGTTGTTTGTGTCCTTGTTGTGCCGAAAATAGTTTGTTGTTGTCTATAAACAGTACCAGAACCACTACATTGTGAACAAGTACTTATATCACTTTTGGAATATGCTCCACTACCATGACATACGGTACACTCTTCGTTTACTCTCAAATTTATTTTCTTCTTTACACCAAAAACGGCTTCCTCAAACGTAATAGTCATACGTTTAGATAAGTCATTTCCTCTTCTTGGTGCATTCGGATCTCTTCTTTTTCTACTTCCACCAAAGAACGAAGAAAAAATATCTTCAAATCCACCATAATCATTGAATCCACCGAATCCACCTTGACCAAAGTTCATTCCTTCATGGCCAAATTGATCATATTGACTTCTTTTTTCTGTATCACTTAAAACGGAATATGCTTCTTGTATTTCTTTAAATTTTTCTTCAGCATTTGATTCTGTCGATACATCTGGATGATACTTCTTGGCTAATGTCCTAAATGCTTTTTTTATTTCGCGCTCATCTGCGCTTTTACCAACACCTAGAACGTCGTAATAATCTCTCTTACTCATCGTCTCACCTCATTTTGAATAGGTATCCCTAAATAAACATTTACCTTATAAGAAAGTATCCTGAGATACTTTCTTATAAGTAATATATCTATTTAACTTCTTCAACTTCCTCAAAATCAGCATCAACAACATCATCGTTCTTTTGAGACTGTTCTTGTGAATTTGTTTGGTCTTGTTGAGCAGCTTGAGCTGCTGCTGCAGCTTTTTCATAAACTTTTGTAGCTACCGTTTGTGCTGCTTTCTCTAACGCTTCTTTTTTTGTTTTGATTTCTTCTAGGTCTTCACCTTTTAAAGCTTCTTTTAATTCCTCAGCCTTTTCATTTACTTCCTTTTTCTCTTCTTCAGTCGCTTCTTCACCAAGATCTTCTAATGACTTATTAGCTGCGAAGATTAACTGATCTGATTCATTTCTTAAATCTGCTTCTTCTTTACGTAAAGCATCAGCTTCAGCATTTTCTTCAGCTTCTTTAACCATTCTATCAATATCTTCATCACTTAACCCAGTATCAGATTGGATAGTAATCTTTTGTTCTTTTTTAGTTCCTAAGTCTTTAGCTGTAACGTTAACTATACCGTTTGCATCAATATCGAACGTTACTTCAATTTGAGGAATTCCTCTTGGAGCAGCTGGTATATCAGTTAATTGGAATCTTCCTAATGTTTTATTATCGATTGACATTGGTCTTTCACCTTGTAAAACGTGAATATCTACAGCAGGTTGATTATCTGCAGCTGTACTAAATACTTGGGATTTATTAGTTGGGATAGTAGTATTTCTTTCGATTAATTTAGTAAATACTCCACCTAAAGTTTCTATACCTAATGATAATGGTGTTACGTCTAGTAATAATACATCTTTTACATCTCCAGATAATACTCCCCCTTGAATTGCAGCACCCATAGCTACTACTTCATCTGGATTTACTCCTTTATTTGGTTCTTTTCCAAGTTCTTTTTTAATTGCGTCTACTACTGCTGGAATTCTTGTAGAACCACCTACTAATAATACTTGATCGATATCATTAGCAGTCATTTTTGCATCTTTTAAAGCTTTTCTAACTGGTTCAATTGTTTTATTAACTAAATCAACAGTTAAAGCATTAAAATTAGCTCTAGTTAACATAATGTCTAAGTGCATTGGTCCTTCTGATCCTGCAGTAATATATGGCAAGTTAATTTGTGTTTGAGTTACACCAGATAATTCTTTTTTTGCTTTTTCTGCAGCATCTTTTAAACGTTGCATAGCCATTTTATCTTTCGTTAAATCGAATCCATTAGATTTTTTGAATTCAGCAACTAACCAGTCAATGATTAAATCATCAAAATCATCTCCACCTAAACGATTATTTCCACTTGTTGAAATAACTTCAAATGTACCCTCTGCTAGATCTAAGATGGATACATCAAATGTACCTCCACCTAAGTCAAATACTAACACAGTTTGTTCTTTATCTGTTTTATCTATTCCGTATGCTAATGCTGCAGCTGTAGGTTCATTAATAATACGTTTTACTTCTAACCCTGCAATTTTACCAGCATCTTTTGTCGCTTGTCTTTCAGCATCATTGAAGTATGCTGGAACGGTAATAACAGCTTCAGTTACTTTCTCACCTAAATAACTTTCAGCAGTAGCTTTTAAATTTTGTAAAACCATTGCACTTATTTGTTGTGGAGTATAATCCTTACCACCAATTTTTTCAACATGTTTAGTTCCCATATGTCTTTTTATTGATTGTACTGTATTTAAGTTAGTAATAGCTTGACGTTTTGCCACTTCACCAACTAAGATATCATCTCCTTTAAATGCTACAACACTCGGAGTTGTTCTTCCACCTTCTGGATTAGCGATAACTTTAGCTTCTCCACCTTCCATAATAGATACACATGAGTTAGTTGTACCTAAATCAATTCCAATTATTTTTCCCATTATTAATTCTCCTTTTTATTTACTTTGACCATACTAGGTCTTAATACTCTTTCTTTATAAAGATAACCTTTTTGAAGCACTTCTAATACGATGTCATCATCAAATTCTTCATTATTCTCAGTAAATACCGCTTGATGATAATTAGGATCAAACTCCTTGTGGAGAGCTTCAATTTCCTTAACGCTTTCACCTTCAATTATTTGACCTAATTGTTGTTGAATAAGGACTACTCCTTCTTTAAACTTATCAATAGAGTCAACTTCAGATTGTAAAGCTCTTTCAAGATTATCTTGCATATCAATTAATTTACTTAAGATAAATTGTTGAGCATACTTTCTATCTCTAATTCTCTCCTCATTAGAGCGACGTTTAAAGTTTTCTAACTCTGCTCTATCTCTTAACATTTTATCCTTAATTTCTTGAGTCTCTTTTCGTAATTTAATTACATCTATCTTATCTTTTACTTCAGTTTTTGCAGCGTCAATTAACTTTTTTTCTTCATCAATTAATGTTTTTTCTTCTTCTATTTCTTTTCTAATCTTTAATAATTCATCTTCTCGTGATTTCATCTTTTTTTCTAATTCATCACGTTCTTTCCTTAATTTCTCAAACTCCTGGAGTTCAATTTTATTCTCTTTTTCTAAATCTTCTTTTACTGTCATATTTTTCTCCTTATTTATCAAAATTACTCATGTTACTAGCTATATACTCTAGTAGAGGAATAACTTTTCTATAATTCATTCTTTTTGGTCCAACAACAGCAATCGTACCTATTTCACCTGTTGGTATTTGATATGGCACAGAAATCAAAGTACATTCTTTCATAAATTTTAACCTATTCTCTGAACCTATCTTAACTGTTACTCCAGAGCTATTTTTTTCTAATATACTGAAAATTTCTTTCTTCTCTAGGGCATTGATAAAACTTCTAACATTATCTATATCATTAAATTCAGGCTCATAAAGTAGATTATATTGACCACTTACAAAATGCTTTTCTAAAGAAAATCTACTAAAAGCATCTGCAAATGCATTAAGTAACAATTCATGGTACTGTAAATAATCTCTAAGTTTACTCTGTTTAAGATCATAAGTTAACTTATTAGATACTTGATTAATGGGTACATTAATCAATAATTCATTTAATAACATGATGACATTTTGCATTTCTTCATAGTTTAAATCATCTATGAATAACTTACGTTTTTCAATGTGGCCTGAATCAGTAATGATAATAAGTAATGCTTCGTTTGCAGCAATTTTTACAACCTGAATCTTCTTAATTAGCCGATTCAATGAGTTAGGACCTAAAACCATTGATGTATAGCTCGTTAAATCACTAATCATTTTAATAGTTCGGTTAATAATTTCATCATTCCCAAGCAAATAATTACCAAAGATTTCATCTACCTTAGGAAATTGACTTTTCTTCTCCTTGTTTATCTTTAGTATCTCATCAACATAGTAACGATATCCCTTTTCAGATGGGATTCGACCACTTGATGTATGAGTTTTTTCTAAATAACCCATATCTTCTAAATTTGCCATTTCATTTCTAATAGTAGCTGATGAACAAGATAACTCTTCTAGTTCAGTTAGTGTCTTAGAGCCCACAGGTTCCGCCGTTCTAACAAATTCTTCAATAATAGCTTTTAAAATCAAGGATTTTCGTACTGATAACATAAAAATCACCTCACTAGCACTCTACAACTTCGACTGCTAACATTATATTACCAAAAAGTGTTAGCAATGTCAACAAAAGAGTGCCAGAATTTGTTAATAATAAAAAAAGCGCATTATAGCGCTATTTTAGATAATAATTCATTTTTTTAACAATGGAAAATTTAGCTCTTCCACCATGCCCTGGATAAATAATATCATTACTCTTTACGAGTGTTTTAAGTATTTCTAGGGATTTCATGATCATTTTTGAGTTTCCACTATATAAATCTGTACGGCCTATACTTTCTACAAATAAAGTATCTCCAGTGAACACACAGTTATCAATGAAATAACAAGAACTTCCTTTCGAATGTCCTGGTGTATTTATAGATTTAATAGTAATGTCATTAAATTTAATTTCGTCTTCATCTTTTATTAAAATTATTTCTTTATCTGACAAATCTACTACGTCATTAAACATATGAGCATAATTATAATTAGTATCTTCTAAGAGTATCTTATCAAACTCATTAATATAAATAGGAACATTTAAATCCTTTATACCTCCAAAATGATCATAATGACCATGAGTTAGTAATATAAATTTAAGATTATAATTCTTTATAAATTCTTTTAATTCTTGACTCATTAATCCTGGATCAATTAAGATACAATCCTGTTTATCAATCACAACGTAAGTATTAACGCTAAAATCACTTGAAAAATATTGTGTAACTTTCTTTACTTTCATAATAATAAAAAAAGTAACAATCAGTTACTATTTTTTCTCCTTATGTAACGTCTGTTTTTGACATCTAGGACAATATTTTTTCATCTCTATACGTTCAGGATTGTTTTTCTTACTCTTTTTTGTCAAGTAATTCCATTCTTTACAATCTGTACATTGTAAAACAACATTTACACGCATACTCGTACCTCCAAACATCTCTGTTAAGTAATTCTACTTAACTATTATACTATATTTATTAATAAATGCAAGTATTAAAGGCTTTTTTGTGTATAATTGAAGTGAAGAAAAATTATAGAGGTGCAGAATGAAAAATAGAGAAGACACAAGAAAAATTAATGTGGGTGGAGTAATTATAGGTGGCAATAACAAAGTATCTATTCAGTCAATGACAAACACTCCCACAAAAAATGTAAAAGCCACTATATCTCAAATAAAACAATTAGAAAAAGCTGGATGTGAGATAGTTAGAGTCTCTGTACTTGATATTAAAGATGCAAAAAGTTTAACATACATTAAAGAAAACATAAATATTCCACTAGTAGCCGATATACATTTTGACTACTTATTAGCCTTAGAAGCAATCAATCAGAATGTAGATAAACTGAGATTAAACCCGGCTAATATCACTAGTAAAGAAAAAGTCAAAGAGATAGCCTATAAATGCAAAGAAAAGAAAATACCAATTAGAATCGGCATTAATAGTGGTTCATTCAAGTCCCATGATAATTTAGTAGAAATGATGATTCAGTATGCTGAAGAGAATATTAAGATACTAGAAGACTTACAGTTTTCTGATATTATATTATCCTTTAAGTCTACAGAGTTAAAAGTGTGTTTAGAAGTAAATAGAATCGCATCTAAAAAGTGGAGTTATCCATTACATTTAGGAATGACTGAAGCAGGTACTGAATTTTCTGGAGGCATTAAAAATTCTATTGGATTAGGCATTTTACTTAACGAAGGAATTGGGAGTACTATTAGAGTCTCAATAACTGATGATCCAATAAAAGAAATAAAAATTGCTAAAGAGATACTCAAAAACCTTGGACTATATAAAGCTCCTACCTTAATAAGTTGCCCAACGTGTGGGCGTTTACAATACAATATGATACCAATAGTAAATAAAATAGAAGAGTACTTATCAGATATCAAGAGCGACATTAAAGTAGCGATAATGGGTTGTGCAGTTAATGGTCCAGGAGAAGCTAAGCAAGCTGACATAGGCATTGCTGGTGGGATCAATGAAGTATTGCTTATTAAAAAAGGTAAAATCATAAAGAAAATTCCTATGGAAAACGCAGTTGAAGAGTTAATTAAAGAGATAAATAGCCTAATTTAAAAACACCTCTAAGGTGTTTTTATACGTTAAATGTGAAATACAACAGTTTCATTCTCACAGAAAAATCAACATCATCTAAAAATCTAAATTGAATACCCTCAACTACAACCAATTGATCTTGACTTTGAATCTCTCTTATAAACTGATTTATTTTATAATAATCATTATTATCAACAGTAAATTCTACTAATACGGGAGTGATTAAGATGTATTCAGGTAAATTAGAATATAAAGGAAAATTTTCTCGTGTCTCATCGGTTATATTTTTGATAGCATCTATACCAACAATCATCTCATATTGATCTAGTGCAATCACTACTCTACTCCAGTCAAATTTATTTGGGAGTACGTGTAAAAGTTGATCGCTTGTTATCTCATCAGTTTTTAATGTTTTCAATTCATTTTTTAATATACTTGTATTATCTAACAATGAGTTAGTTAGCGCGGTGATTCTAGTAGTTTCTTCTTTTGCCTTCTCGACAATTGACCTAGTCAAAAAAGTGGTTCCACCCAATAATATAACAAGAATCAGTAGTATCTTTATTCTATTATTCATTGTCTTCACCCACTTTGAAGGTAATATTCAATTCGTGTGAACCAGGACCAGAAGATGAAAATTCAACATCTTCTATCCAACTAATATTAACTAACGCTTCTTCATATCTAAGCAAAGTTTCATCGCTATCAACATGAATAACCACTTGAAATAGTTTATTGTTTATAGAAAAATTAATACTTTCAATATTCGCTCCGTCTGGAATATAACTCACTAAATTGTTTATTCTATTTGTTAATGAAAATTGCGTATCTTTTACATATTCAATTGTCTCATTATAAATAATATCGGTTCCGTCAATCACATTAATTGATGATATATCAAGAAAATATTCATTTTCATCTTTTGCAACATTATACTCAAATCTTGCCTTAATCAAGTCTTTTTCTGCACTTATATATGGTATATAGTTAACATAAAATGCTACAAATAAAATTGTCATAATTATACCAATTGTAAAAAATACATTAGAAATTTTTTCATTTGGTTTATACTTCGGTAACAAGTCTACCTTGATAAAATCTTTTTTCATATGATCACCTATATTAAACTATTTGACATAGTTAATAAGTACTTAACATATACGTCATATAGATTGTTTTCATCATTTGGATTATAGAATACCAAATGACCCACATTAGTCATATTATTATTAATAATAATTCTTACTAAGTTTTCATCAAGTATATCATCACCAGTCATTGGAATTATAATAGCCTTTTTAATAGTTTCATTTCCTTTATTAATATTCCATACATAATAATTATTCATCCGATATATCTCATCTTGAACGCGTTGGGCAAAATCATTATAATGAGTACTTGATTCGTAATTTGGGATATCAGAGACAATACTAAAGATAGGGTATTGCTTATTAAATATATTTATGCTCAGCATGTTATGATAAACATTAACTATCATTATATCATTTTCGAAATCTTGTATTCCGTATTTAGATATACTATATGCTCTATGAGCAGCTAATGCTGGAATGTCAGTCTTAACAACCTTAAGGCCTGCTTTATAAAGCATCTTTACGTATAAATTAAGGTGTCGTTCACTAGCCGCAAATATAAATGCTTCTCTTTCTCCGTTTACTTCAGAAACTTTCACATCCATAAGTGAATCACTAAAAGGTAATACTAAATCAACATTCATTCTTGTTTTTAGAAAACTCTTCATATCTTTAGTCTTAACTTCTGACGGCAAAGGATATCTTTTAACAGAAACAATCTTTTCATGTAACAACAGATTAACCTTTGAAGTAGAAATTTTTGTTCTTTTAATGACATCCTCAACTAAAGTAGATAATTCATCAAGTTTTTCTATTATACCATTCACAATATAACCATCAGGCAACTTAACAGTACCATATTCTTTTAATTTCTTAATTCCTCGTCCTTTTTCGACAAATATAAACTCATAATCAGTAAAAAAAACACTTAGTGTTTTCATATTATTCACCACACTTTAAAATAGATTTATATAGTATTCTAATAAAGAGTCACCGTAAAAATAAGCAATAAATGCGCCAACCGTAATAAATGGAACAAATGGTATATATAAAGTCTCCTTATTAATTTTTTGAGCTATTAATCCGAAAACAAGCCCAAATACCGATGCAAAGAAAACTGATAAAAAGGTCAACTTAACCCCTAATACTAAACCTATTATAGCATATAATTTAATGTCTCCTCCACCTAAAACTTCTTGCTTATATAATTTCTCGCCAACGGTCGATAGAACATAAAAGAATGTGAATGCTACCAGCATTCCTAAATATGCATCAAACCATACTTCACGTGTTATAAATATCCTTAAAAATCCAATTAGAGTTAGAAAAATAATTATTAACTCGTCTGGCACAATTTTATCAAGTATATCTGAAACACTAACACTAACCATAAGTAAAATAAATAAATAACCTATATTTAATTCGTTTGTAGAACCAAATAATCCATATGATATATTTACTAATAGAATAGCAACTAAAACAGAAATCAGATATAAAAACTTATTATCTTTTCCACATTCACACTTTAAGTAGTAATTATATACTTTATCTCCACAATTATAACATTTTAGACCCCTAAAGATTTCTTTTCTATCTACAACATTACTTCCTAGAAAAACACTTAATATCCCTATAATAATACCAATTACCATTCTTGATATAAACATACATTTTCCCCTCTACTGAAATTATTATATTTAAATATATTATTATAATAAAAGACAAGAAACTGACTAGTAAAAAAGATTTCATCTAAATGAAATCTTTAATATAATCAAATAAGAATTAAGCTGATGGTGCTACCCAAGTATGATCTACTCCATCGTAAGTTAATGTCCCATCCGCTGTAGTAACAATAACTACCTTAGTAATTTTACCAGAAGATCCTTGTGGTGTGATAGTAACACTAGTATATTCAGTAAAATCTTTGTTTAAATAATCAGGCATATCAGCAACAGCGAAGTTAGTTGTTCCGCAATCTTCTTGAATACAATATGTTTGAGCAGCGTTATAAACAGCTACTGCATCACCTTCCATTGCCTTAATTTTTGTTTTGTTAATCATACCAGTAACAGTTGGGATTGCGATAGCTGCAATAATCCCCATGATTACAACAACTGCCATCATTTCAGCGATAGTAACACCCTTCTTGTTCTTGAAAATTTTCATTCTATTTTCTCCCTTGAATTTATTTCCTAGTTCCGATTTAATTCTATCATAAAATAGCAATAAATGTCAATTAGTGGGACAAACAAACTAATCAAGTAATTAAGTTTTTATAATGACTGCATCATACTAAATGAAGGCATCATTACAGCCAAAACTAATCCTCCAACTAAAGCATAAATAAATATCATAAGTGCTGGTTCAATTCGTTTTCTAAGTTTTTTTATTTGAAACTTTACATCAGTAGTATAAAATTTAGCTAAATTATGCAGCATATCATCTAAACTACCTGATTTTTCTCCAAGAGAAATCATTTTAGTAAAAATAGGTGTAAATGCATAATGGTTTTCCATTGCTCTAGAAATTGCATAACCATTTTCCACATTATCAGCAACTTTTAGTAATCTTTCTTTATAGATTGCGTTTTTTGTAATTGTAGCGGTAGCTTTGATGGCATCTAATAAATTAACATGATTAACAACCATCTGAGACAATGTAGAAGCAATTATGGATAGATTAAACATTACAACTATCTTACCAAATATTGGCATCTGTATCAGTATTCTTCCTAGCAAAGTCTTTCCTTTTTCAGTTCTATAAAAAATCAAATAAAACAGTATCGAGAAAAGCAATGCTCCTACCGCTAAGTATGAACCATAATCAAAGAAAAAATGGCTGACATCTAAAAGAGCTTGGGTAATCGCTGGCATCTCAACATCATTTGTTTCAAATAATCCTACATAATTTGGTAACACGACTGTAACTACCATTATACTAACACCTATCGCCATTAGAATATAAGCAGTAGGCATTGATAATGCACCGATAACATCATTTCTTATTTCTCTATTTCTTTCATAGTAATCAGCTATGTTGTCTACTGTTGTGATTAAATCACCAGATTTTTCTCCATTCCTTATCATATTTATTAATAAAGATGGAAAATCTTTCGGATACTTTGAAAAAGCTTCTGACAATCTTTTTCCAGACGCAACCTCAAAGTATATATCAAATAAAATTCTTTTAACTATTTTTTGTTGAGTTTGGGATGCGATAACTTCTAATGAATCAACAGATCTCATTCCGGCTTTCATCATTGATGATAGCTGTTTAAGAATGAAAATCAGTTCATCAGTTTTTATAGTCCTTCCAACAGTAATTTTACTTAGTTTTGTAAATAAATTACTATACTCTTCTATCTCAAGAATATTTAATCCCTTGTCATATAGATAATCTACTAATATATTCTTACTAGGTGCTTCGAATGTCCCTTTTATACGTTTTCCCTCATGAGTTAAAGCTACATACTTATAATCATTAATCATCTTTATTAGTCCTGAGAATCAGAAACTCTTAAAATCTCTTCTAAGGTAGTAAGTCCTGCTTTAACTTTGCTAAGACCATCATCAATCAGAAAACGCATTCCATTTCTCTTCGCTTCATCAGTAAGAACAGATACAGAGGCCTCTTCACTTATTAGACGTCTCATGTTTTCCGTTATATGTAAAACTTCATAAATACCTGTTCTGCTTTTATATCCTTTGTTATTACAAATAGGGCATCCTTTTATTCTCTTGATTTTTTCTATTTTAATATTTCTTTCTTCAAATATCTTCTTTTCACTTTCTGTAGGAGTGTCCCAGTAACTACATTCAGGACAAACACGTCTAACAAGTCTTTGAGCTAATACGCTATTTACAGAAGCACTAACTAAGAATGGTTCAATACCCATATCGATTAACCTTGGAATCGTAGAAATTGAATCATTCGTGTGAATTGTCGAGAGAACCAAATGACCAGTTAAAGCTGCTCTTATCGCAATAGCTGCTGTTTCATTATCTCTTATTTCCCCAACCATAAGAATGTCAGGATCCTGACGTAAAATAGCTCTTAGAGCATTGGCAAAAGTCATATCGACTTCTTCTCTTACAGGAACCTGATGTACTCCATCTAGTTGCATTTCTACTGGATCTTCTACAGTTATAATGTTTTGAGATTCTCTATCTAGCTGATTTATACAAGAATATAACGTTGTAGATTTCCCGCTTCCTGTTGGACCAGAAACTAAAACAACCCCATTTGGTTTACTAATCATTTTTAGCAATAGATCTCTATCTTTATTCGAGAACCCTAAAGAACTTAAATCACTCATAGATTGTGACAAATCAAGAATACGTAAAACTACTTTTTCACCGTTGACAGTAGGAATAGTAGAGATACGCAAATCTATTTCATTATTTAAAACAAAAGTCTTAATGCGTCCATCTTGCGGAATTCTAGTCTCGGTAACATCCATGTTAGACATTACTTTAATACGAGCAACTAATTGATTATATAGTCTTTTAGGTAAATGCATTTCACTAGATAATACTCCATCTATTCGGTACTTTATATCAATGGAATAAGGAAGTGGATTGATATGAATATCACTTGCTTTCTCGGTAACTGCATTAACTAGAATCTGGTCAACTAATTCAACCATTGGATTCTTTTCGTCATCAGATTCATCAAAATCAGTAAATTTCGGAACTGATTGATCCTTAATGCCTAAAGCATCTAAAGTTTTACTAAACCCATAAAATTTTTCAATAGCATATAGAATATCTTGCTTTGGCGCTATATAAGTAACAATGTTTTTCCCAATCATTAGTCTTAAATCATCAATAGTAATATAATCAATTGGATCAGCCATTGCAACTGAAAGGGTGTCTCCACTCATCATGAAAGGAATAACAACTTTATGTATCGCGTAATCTTTTGGGATTAAGTTTGTTATTTCTTGATCAATATTATATTGTTTAAGGTTTATTCTTTTAACACCTGATACTTTTTGAAGTGCATCTTGAACTTTTGATTCAGTTGCAAATCCCAAGCGAATAATTACATCCCCTATTTTTTCATCTGGAAGTCGCATTTGCATTGCTTTTTCAACTTGAGTTCTTGATAAAACACTTGCATCAACAAGAATATCTCCTAGTCTTTTTCTAACAATTTTCGGCATATAATCCCCTACTTTTCATATGATTCATTTTTAGGACTAAAATAATTTGTGTATATCAAAGTCTCATAAGTTGATACACCATTATTAAATATATATCTATAAACTTGGATTTGTTTTCCGGTAACACCAAATACATGATTTGAACCTTCTTCAGGTTCATACCCATCTGGTAACGGAATAAAATCTATTTCTTTTTCAAAAACATAATGTCCATAAACTTCTTCGAATGGAATACCCCATAAGACAAACTCCAATCCACTACTATGTTGTTTGACTTCTATTTCATACTCTAAATCATAAGGATTATAGAAACTGAAATCACGACCTTGAGATCTATTCACATATGTCTCATAATTCTCAATATGGTTGTCTACATCTAAATACATTATTCTACTATTATGTTTTTCATAGCTAATAAAATTAGTATCTATAGTAATTGCATTAATTCCTGTGGCAAGTATGTTTAAATGTTCACTACTAACATTTCTTTCTTGAAAACTTTCAAGAAGTGAAAATCTACTATTTGATTCGATAACAATATCTAAATCAATTATGTCAGTTAATACAGCATCATTTTTGTCAGTTAAATAGATATAACTGTTAATTGGAACATATAGATTTTCCATTTCCTCAATATAATCTTTAATGTATATATTTAGTATTGGCTCCATATTCTCAAAACTATTTCTAATATCTATCAACATCTTTTCTGTATTTACTTCTTTTGTCATTCCTAAAGGTAAAACTTTCTCTAGTTCTAACTTTAACTTAGCTTGACTAAAATTAGCAACTAACTCAGTATTTGAGCCTTCTACAATGTTTAAAAGTGTTTGATTATGATTATATTCAATAAACCCAATATCAATTGGGTAAGTGTTGTTGTTATAAGTTATCTCTACCTTTAATTCATCAAGGTAAGAAACAGTCTTTGATAATATAAATGAACTTGTATCCTCTTTAGGCATTCCACCAATATAGATATCTCCAACACTTGTATTATCTTGAAATTCACTCTCAAAGAAATCAAGTGACAAGATAACTAGTAAAGATAAAATGGCTATAGAATATAAAAAGACAATCATTCTCCAGCTATAGGTTCCAAATTTAGACATATAATCACCACCATTAACATTTTCTTCTAATTTTATCATAATACAAGATTAGACACAAATTGCTAAATCACTATTTTTTTAATACTGAGTCGCTCATTATATTAAACAATCAGTACAAACGATATAATTCTATTTAAAGTGTGCGAGGTATAAATCAAACAAGAGTGAAACTTACCTAAAATTGTAATTTAATATGTATTATTGTATAATTAAGTAATTAAATGAGGGGGGGATATTATCAAACGAATAAATAAAAAAGGTAATGTTTTAGTAAATGCTTTTTTAGTATTAATATTGGCTTCTACGACACTGATCATTATATCCAACTCTACTCTTAATTCATTAGCTTTACAAAATAAAATTTTTGAAAGAAATATCACATTGAGTGATTCAGTTACTGACATAGTTCTTCTAGAGTTAAAAGAGGAATTAGTAGATTTCTTAGTTACTGCTTCAGAAGTAGATACTGTCCACGCATATAACATTTTAGACAATTATCTAAAAGATAATTACCGTCTTAGAGAAGGTAAAGATTGTGTTTATGATTCAAGTGATTGGAATAATAATGCGCTCGATCCTATTCCTATTCTTTGTACAGTAGATGGTGAAGAAAAATTATTCAACATTATACTTACCGAGTTTGAATCTAATTTATATGACTTCCCAATAGCTACAAACGGCGACTTATATTTGAATGGTACTTCCTTTATTGATGGATTTACGCTTGCTAATAAAATGTATCTATCAAATCATACTTTGAATGGAAATAGCGCGGCAGACATATATAGCGATATATCGATAATACCACTCTTAGATAATTTAGAAAGATCAGAGAATAATTTCGCATATTTTGATAGAGATTACTACCTTGTAGGAACAGATATCTATACTAAGGAATTATATGGTTGTTACTCCGATTTATCTAGTCAATGTTACAATGTAATAGGAAATACAATTTACTCATCTTTTAATACATTAACAATAGATAATTTGGTTTCAGATGAAAATATTATGCTTTATACTCACACTAATAATAATACCATTGACAACAACAAAACATTACCTATAGTAAAAATTACTAACATTAACAAATATGAGTTGACTTTACCTAGTTTTAGTTTTAATAATACAGTAAACGATCTGCTTCTAACTGTTAGAGGATCTGGAATAAATTACGTAGATCAACTTGATCCGTATACAATTAGTGAATACGATGTAAATAATGACTTATTATGTTGGACTGATTTATATAGTGGAGCAAATTGCCCTTCTAGTGATTTAAATTCGTCAACTGACACAGAAATATCTACAATCAATTATGATGCACAAGATCATATAGTGTTTGCAGATGGAGATGGGATTTCAAATAACTACTCATTAACACTAAATCCGTTCGTAGAACACTTTGGAAGTGATACAGGTAAAGTGATCTATATAGAAGGTGACTTAATCATCAACAATGTTGATTCTTTATTAGAAATCAATGGGAATATAGTTACTACTGGTGATGTTATTTTTCAAGGTAATATCAATCAATTGAAATTAACGGGAAATATTTATAGTTTTGGTTCGATAGTATTTGATATGAATTCAAATCTAAACGGTTTAAATAATAGTACAAACGAGATAGGTTTCTTGTTTTCTAAAGAAAACATAGTTATAACAGACTCATATTCTGCATATCCAGCTGAAAAATTATCAATGAGCGGTTACTTTTATGCAGAAGGTTCCATCTTAATTGATACATCAAAGTACACTGCTTTGAATTTACAAGGTGGCTTATATTCTGAAGCTAAAATTCGTAACTTAAATACAAATTTTCCACTAAAAATTGACGGATACGATTTTAACTTCAACGGGATTATGATAAATAGTTACTCAGGACATATTGATAGTTTAGGAAATTATGTACCAAGTTTAATTCCAGGGGAAGCTAGAAGCTATATCGTTCCTCACCCAAATAAAGAATTAATAGATGGACCAGATATATTCTTACAAACATTTGCAGATAACCAATTTACTCTAGAAATTGTGGAGGCAGGATAATGAAGTTGAATAATAATGGATATTCAGTAATTACTATACTCGCTGCAACTATGGTACTATCTATAGCTTCTATATCTATAATTACTCATGTTAACAATATGTATGGACATAGTAATACAATGCAAAAACGTGCCGCGGCTTTCAACATCGCTGAAGAAATATATAACCATACATATGCAAGTAATAGGTCTACATTTACTGATGACGATGATGCGGAAGACTGGATTGGATACTATAATCAATCAAATTGTCAAATCACTTCCGGTAGTGGAAGTTTACAAAAGATCTTTGATGTTGATACCTGTAATAGATTGTTAAACCAAACTATTAACGGAGATACTTTTAATTCTGATGACATATTCTTCTATGTTTACAAGATGAATGAATCGACTATGAATAGAATTGTAAATGATTCTAGTTTAAACGCCCCTAAACCTTTCAAAGAATACGCTAGTGAAATCATCCTTAACTCAAATTACGATACTGTTAATGTTTATAGAATCACTATATGTGTTACATATAGTGAAAATGAAAACTTAACATTATTATATAATGGTTTTTTATTACGATGATATTAAACAACAAAGGGGCAACATTGGTTAACATACTAGCTTCATTACTAATTTCATCAATAGTCATATTAGCATCAACTCAACTAATATATTTTCTTTCTAAGACTTCATCTGATAATGAATTGGACACAAAAATAATAAATGAAGGAATGATAGCCGTTTCTCACCTCTATGAAGTTTATAACGATTTCATATTTATGAGTAGTGAAAGCTGTGTGTCAAACACTAATTGTGTAGTACTAGTTCAAGATAGCACTAATAAACTGCAGATTGGTTTTGTGCCTGATGTTATAGGTGAGAAAATTGAAATAATCAAGATAAACTCTAGTGTCGAGACAACAGAATATATTACTTTTAATGCATTATTAACAAATTCTTTGATTGCAAAATCATGCGTTAATTGTCCAAACCCAACTAGTGATGTATATGTTTTATCGTTTGATTTATTCTTAGAACCTGATCATACAAAGAGCTTTAAAACATCATTTAAGACTAATTAAAGTTTAAATCATACTTTTTTTAAAAAAAGTGTATTTCTACACTTTTTCTCTTATTTTTTTGAGTAAATCACTGTCAAACTTATTACTTTTAATCATATCAATTTCGTATTTATAAGGTGGAAACACCTTATTTTTACTGTCCTCAAATTCTGTAACATAAGGAGTTTCTAGTATTTTGGGTATATTAATAAAATCAAGGTGATTTATTATCTTAAGTAAAGACTCAAATCCAATGTAACCAAATCCAATATTTTCATGTCTATCCTTATGTGAACCTTTACTGTTTTTGCTATCATTTATATGAAATACGCTTATTTTGTTTCTTCCGATATATTTGTCAAAATCCTTAAGTACATTATCAAAGTCACTTAATTCATATCCGGCATCATGGGTATGACAAGTGTCAAAACAAACTGTTATTCTATCTGAATTAATTTCAGTAATCATGTATCCAATTTCTTCGAATGAAATCCCTACTTCGGTTCCTTTACCGGCCATAGTCTCTAATGCTATTTTAGTATTTAAGTCTACTGTATTTTCCAAAACTACCTTAAGTCCATTAATAATATGTTCCATTCCCTTTTCAGGCCCCTGATTTAAATGTGAACCAGGGTGAACTACAATTTGACCTGCTCCCATCAAACTTGTCCTTTTAACTTCCTCTGTAAGAAAATCAATCGCAAACTTTCTCTTTTCTGGATCCGGATTAGCTAGATTCATTATATATGGTGCATGAACAACCACATTCTCTAGTGGTATATCATTTTCAATCATCAATTCATGAGCTTCTGGAATCTTCAATATACTAATGTCACTTCTTCTAGTGTTTTGTGGCGCTCCAGTATAAATCATAAAACAATTTGCATTATAACTTAATGCCTCATTTACACTACCAAGCATTTTTTCTTTTCCGCCCATACCAACATGTGATCCTATTTTCAACATACTTTCATCACCTTTTCACTTCTAGATTATTTTAAAAATTTTCTCCACACATAATTCTAATGATAAACAAATAATTTCCAATACAAATGATTTAATCAATCTGTACTTTAAAATTATTTTCTTCTTCTTTTACTGCTTTTAGCGAGTCTCTTCGCTAGCTTTTCTACCTCTTTTGCCCTTTTTTTCTTATAGCCAGGTTTGACTTTCTTTGTTTTTTTTATCATAGCATTAGCTTGTTCATGCTGACTAGAAACAAATACTTTCTTGGTCCTTTGATTTCTAATTTTAGAGTCAACTAATTCACCATTTTTGATTTCTTTGAAAGTGAATTTGATATTTTTTTCTTCTAATTTATCTAGATACTCATAAGACTCATAATCGTAAAAACTTATAGCTATACCTTTATTGTTAGCTCTAGCTGTTCTACCTGTACGGTGGATATAGAACTCTACGTCCGTTGGTAATTCATAATTAATTACGTGCGATACATCATCAATGTCTATTCCTCTAGCCGCAATGTCTGTAGCAACAATATATTGAAATTGTAAATTTTTAGTTCTTCTCATCATTTGTTTTCTGATTCTAACAGGCAAATCTCCATGGATTTCTCCAACTGTATAACCTTTGGATCTTAAATAAGCTGCTAACTCAATAGTTTTCTTTTTTGTGTTTGTAAAAATGATTGACAAATATGGATTTAAAATATCCAGCAAATTACAAAGCAATCCATCTTTACCCTTATACTTAGTAGCAATAAGAAAATGTTCAATATTCGTATGAGCTAGTTTCTCTCCTTCGATACTAATAAACAAAGGATTATCTAAATATTTTTTTAAAAAGGGTTCAAGCCCAGAGGGAATTGTAGCACTGAATACCATCATTTGAAGTTCTGACTTCATCATTCCAGCAACTTGATCTAGTTCTTCTAGGAATCCATCTTCAAGTGCCATATCGGCTTCATCAATAACAAAAACACTTGTAGTATGTACAAGTAATTTTTGTTCTTTTACTACAAAATCATGTAGTTTTCCAGGAGTTCCTATCGCAATTGTAGGTTGAGAACTGAGTTGTTTTAATTCACGCAATCTATCAGTTCCTCCTGTATATAAACGAATATCGATTCTTTCTTTAGAATGCTTAGCTATTTGATTTGCTACTAAATAGATTTGTTCTGCTAATTCTCTTGTTGGAGAACAAATAACAGCTTCTACATCACCATTTAACTCTAGATTTTCGAATATAGGAAATAAAAACGCATGAGTTTTACCAGAGCCTGTTTGAGATCTACCGACAATGCTTTTTCCTAAAATGGCATTAGGTATAACCTTTTCTTGAATTTCAGTTAACTTTTTAAAACCTAGCTCTTTAATAGCCTCTTTGATAAAATTTTTAAATTTGGTCTCTATCATTTAATCACATCTTTCTAGTATGTATCCTTACTTATTATATATTATTATCAGTATTTTAGAAACGATATGTTAAAATAAGTTTAAGGATGTGTTTTTATGAAAGTAATTAAAATTAAACCAAGTGGATATTGTTTTGGTGTTGTTAATGCAATAAAGGCTGTTATTGACGCACATAACTCTAATGTTCCTAAACCAATTAATATTTATGGAATGTTAATCCATAATAAGCAAGTTATAAATGCACTATCTTCATTAGGAATAAATACTATTTTCAATCCTACAATTGAAGATTTAAGTAATATTAAAGGTACAATTATATTTACAGCTCATGGAATAAGCTCCAAAGTTATATCTGAAGCAAAAAAAAGAAATCTTCATATAATCAATGCAACCTGCAGAGATGTTTTAAAGACAATGAAGATTATAAATAAATATTTAAACAAAGGTTATGAAGTTCTTTATATTGGTAAAGACAATCACCCTGAAGCCATCGCAGCTACAGAGGATGGAAGAGTTCATCTCATTGAGAAATTACCTGACTTATTTAATCTAGATTTAACAAAAAAATTTATTATTACAAATCAAACGACCATGAGTATAAATGATATTAAGGAGATTCATGACTTTGTATCCGAAAAATTTCCACACATTAAAATAATAGACGAGATTTGCAATGCTACTAGAAGACGTCAACTTGCAGTGTTGGAAAATATTGATACTGATATCCTATATGTGGTAGGTGATAAGAAATCAAACAATTCATTAAATCTAGCAAGTCTGCATCCTAACGGAAGACTAATTGAAGGAATATCTGACATCGATATTAATGAGTTAAAAAATTTTAATACAGTTTCTGTTACCGCAGGAGCATCGACTCCTAAGGCAATAATTAATGAAGTAATCGATTATTTAGAGCATTTTGATGATAACTCATATGAAAATAATAATTCAAAACTTACAGCTAGAGATATTTTAAACTTAAATTAATTTGCTTTTTAAGTTAATAATCTTTATAATGTTATTAGCATATATTGAAGAGGTGAAAAAATGAGCAAGAAAAAACCAATTGAGATTGTAAAAAAAAGGGATAACTCAATTGAGGTAGCAATTAGAAAGAATCCTGCTAAAACAACGTTCGGTAAAGTGACAGGTATTGTTGTTATTGTTGGTTTTGTTATCTTACCTGTTGTTGGATTACTTTATGCTTTGGTTAGAATGATGTCAACAATGTAGTCTGAAGACTACTTTTTTTTCAAACAAAAAGAGATATTCAATTATCTCTTTTTGTATTTACGAAGCAATCTTATGTTCTAATCTTAATTTATCGGCTATCATAGCGATAAACTCTGAATTAGTTGGTTTTGATTTATTATAACTGATTGTATAACTAAAAATTGAACTAATCGCATCAATATTACCACGATTCCATGCAACTTCAATTGCATGTCTAATAGCTCTTTCTACTCTTGATGAAGTAGTTTTAAATTTTTTAGCTACCTCAGGATATAGTACTTTTGTAATTCCACCTAAAAGCTCTATATTCTCATAAACCATACCAATTGAATCTCTTAAATATAAGTATCCTTTAATGTGTGCAGGTACACCAATTTCGTGCAAAATATTTGTTATTTCACTATCTAGATCAATAGTTGATTGAGTTAAACTAATAATTTTATTATTTACACCTTCATCGCTAGTAAATACTTCTTTAATAGTATCAACTAATTTTGTTAGTTCAAATGGTTTCATAACAAAATAATCTGCTCCTTTAGAAGCTGCTTTTTTCATTAGATTCTCACTATTGAAAGCTGTAAACATTATTATTTTATTTGGTCGTAAATATGCTTTATCGTTGTTGAGTGCGTCTAGTACATCCACACCATCTAGGTCAGGCATAAAAACGTCTAATATTAACATATCAACTTTTATCATTCTTAATGCTTTTAACGCCTCTTTACCGTTATAGGCTGTACCAATAACTTCCATATTACTTTGTACGTTTATAAACTCCTTCAACATCGTTACTAACTCTTTATTGTCATCAACAATAAAGACTCTGATTTTGCTCATATTTAATCCCCCTCGTTAATTAACTTTATCCCACTCCCATCAAATTTTCAATCTCTAAAACCATCATCAAACATTATTTTTAAACTCAATGACAAACTTCAACACATTTTATAACCCAAATCTTAACATTTTGTCGAAGAGTGTCGAAATTTTACTTGTTCATTATTTTAGATTTACTTTATAAATATATCACTATCTTCTAGCATCCACTCAATATATATTCCATATCCCATCGTTGGATCATTAATAAGTACATGTGTAATAGCTCCAATGATTTTACCGTTTTGAATGATTGGACTTCCGCTCATTCCCTGGATTATACCACCCGTTCTAGTAAGTAATTTCTCATCTGTAATTTTTATTTTCATACTTTTGATATCCTTTTCATTTTGTTTGGTCACTTCCAATATTTCAACATCAAAAGTTTCTACTTTATTATCTTTTATCACAGTTAATATTTGAGCTTTACCTGTTTTTACTTCTTCTTTATCGGCTATAGGATAAACCTTTTGATTTTCAAAATGGCTATTTGTGATAACACCATAAATTCCTGTTATAGTATTTTTTGTTACAATACCAATTTCTTTATCACTAATTATAGCCTTTTTCTCTCCAGGATTCCCTATAGAACCTTTCTCTATTTCCATAACTATAGATTTAGTTATATAACCGGAATCTACTTTAATTTTAGTATCATTTATCCCGTGTCCCAAGGCACCGAACAAATCATATTCTGGAAATACATAAGTAAGCGTACCAACACCCACTATGTTATCGTTTAGATATAATCCTAGAGTTCTTACTCCATCTCTGATAATAGGCTTAATTTCCTTTTTAAGTTCTTTACCATTTCTTTCAATAACAATTGATATTGTTTTTGATGGAGTAATATTATCTAATTCTTCTTTAATGTCACTCGAACTCTCTATAATTTTATTGTTAAATTTTAAAATTTTGTCTCCTGGTCTAATTCCCGCATCTTCTGATGGCGATTTACCATTAACTCCAAATGTTTTATCTATATAAACTCCTGTCTCAAGTTTGATACCTATAGACTCACCACTAGGAATTAGTTTAATATCATCTTTATCAAGAGTTAAAGCAGATGCTTCAGGAATAAGAAACAATAACAAGATTATAAATAAGGATTTATTTAAAAATTTGATAATAATTCCTCCTAAGCGCTTATTTATCCTTTCTTAACATTATTCAGGCTATTTTTATTCTTCCCACAAAATAAGAAAACGCACCTTTTAATTATTGGAAGTGCGTTAATTATATTCGTTTAACAACTCTTTTGCATTTTGAATAGCAGTATTTGTTATTTTTTCATTTGATAACATTTTAGAAATTTCATAAATTTTTTCTTTCTCGTCTAAGTAAATACTTTTTGAAATTGTTCTACCATTCATTTCATGTTTACTAACAAATAAATGATGATCAGCAACAGCAGCTACTTGTGGTAAATGAGTAATCAACAAAACTTGTGTATCTTTTGATATCAATTTAACTTTTTTAGCAATAGAATGGGCTACACTTCCACTTACTCCCGAATCTATTTCATCAAATATTATCGTTGATAATTTTTGAGATTTCAGTAAAATTGTTTTTAATGCAAGCATAATTCTACTTATCTCTCCACCTGAAGCAGTTTTGTTTAGTGGTTTAAGTGGTTCTCCCGTATTAGTTGAGATTAAGAAATCTAATGTATCAATTCCATCATTACTAAATATATTACTATTTAATTTGTCACTTAAATCCACTTCATTAAATAAGACTTTAAAATCAGCTTTTTCTAGATGTAAATCTTTTAAATGTTCAGTTAATTGACTTTCTAAATTTCTTGCTACTTGCATTCTTTTGTTACGAATATTTTTAACTTCTAAGATTAAATTAGTAAACGAAGATTCAATTTTAGATAAAATCTTTTCTATGGACTCATCCTTATTCTCATACGCATTTATTTGCGTTTTAAGTTCATCTAAATATTTTTCTAGTTCTTGTACGCTTTTTCCGTATTTTCGTTTTAAACGGTTAATTTCATTCAATCTTGTTTGAATCATATTTAGTTTTTCCGGATTGAAATCTAAATAATCTAAATTTTTATTTAAATTATTTATAACTTCTTCTAATTCATAATAAACATTTTCTAGCGACTCACTAGAATTCTTAAAATCACTGCTATATTCTGTTAATTTAGCAATTTTCTCTTTAGCTGAAAATATATTTTGTAATGCATTACTATCGTATAAATACGTGTAAGCATCCTTAATATTTTGATAAATTTTATCGAAGTTTTTATATTTTTTCTCGTCTTCATTAAGTTTTTCTTCTTCTATAACACTCAAATTAGCATCCATTAGTTCTTCTAGTTGATATTTTAAGTAATCTACTTGTCTATTCATCTCATCATTACTATTCATTAAATCATTATAAACTTTTATATGTTTTTTATATTTTTCCAAACTTAGTTTATAATTACTCAAATCAATATTATCCAATCCATCTAATATTTCTATATAATTTGATGGATCAATTAGTCTATGTGTATCGTGTTGTAAATGTATATCAATTAAATATTTGGTTATCTCTCTTAATACACTTAAAGTTATGCTTGTCCCATTTACTCTTAATGTACTATTTCCACTCGCTAAGAGTTGTCTTAGAATAATGATTTTATCCTCACATTCAATACCAAATTCATATAATTTTTCTTTGATTTTATTATTTTTAAAAGAGAAAACTCCTTCTATTACGGCCTTTTTCTCACCATGTCTGATCATTTCTAAAGATGCTCTTTCACCTAACAACAAACCAATTGCATCAATAATAATAGTTTTTCCTGCCCCAGTTTCACCAGTTAAAACAGTAAGACCTTTTTTAAAATTAATTTCAGTATTATCAATGATTGCGAAGTTTTCTATTCTAATACTTTCTAACATTTACTTCAACTCCTATGTGCTATTCTAACCACTTCAAGTACATCAATTCTTTTTGACTGTTTACCGAAATGCACTAAAAATTCATGATTTCCTTCTTTTCCAGTGATTGGTGAATGTGTTAAACCACTAACTTTTAAACCTAGTAGCTCAAAATAACTAATTAAGTCTTTTAAAATCTTGATGTGAATCTTCTTATCCTTTATTACACCATTCTTCAAGTGTTTACCATTTGACTCAAATTGTGGTTTTATCAGAACTATCATTTCTGTATTAAAGTTACATAAATAGGGAATTATTTTTTTTAATGAAACAAATGATACGTCTACCACTATAAAATTTGGATTTCCTTTTACAAAGTAGCTATTATCAACATCTAGGATATTTGTTTTTTCATAAGAAATAACCTTAGAGTGCCTCTTGATTTTATCCACCAATTGATCTCTACCAACATCGATAGCATAAACCAGTATTGCACCATTTTTTAAGGAGCAGTCTGTAAAACCACCGGTAGACGCACCTACATCTAGTACAATTTGGTCATTAAAGTCTAATTCAAACTCATCTATTGCTCTTTGTAATTTTAATCCTGCCCTTGAAACAAATGGATTAACGTTACCTATAATCTCTATAGAGTCATGTTCATTAACTTTTAAACTAGGTTTAGCTTTTGTTCCGTTTACAAGTACTATACCTGATTTTATTGCTTCTTGAGCTTTGTTCCTTGAACTAAATTTATTTAATTCAACTAACATATTGTCTAATCTTTTCATAATTTTCTTAAAACTTCCAGTACCGAATTATCATCAAGTTTATGTTCTATTAAAAGAGATGCAACATCACCATGTTCAGGAATACTTTTAATATTCATTAGTTTAACATTAATTTGTTTTGATTTAGTAGACATATAAGAAATAACAGTCTGACCTAAAGAACCACTTTCTACTACATTTTCATAAATTAATGTTGGCAAACCATTGTCTAAGATTTCATCAACCATATCATGATCAATAGGTTTTATAAAACGGGCATTATAAATATTTGCAGAAATATTATTCTTTTCAACTATTTTTATTAGTCTATTTACATCAGGACCATAACTAATAATATTAACATTATTACCCGTTAGTTCTTTTTTCCAACTTGGTCTATCGATTTTATCTACAGCTTTCTTATCAATAACTTTACTCTTTGGATATCTAATAACCATTGGACCGGTATTTATATTGAAAGCATAATCCATAAGCATATATGCCTCAACCGAATCCTTAGGCATTGCTATTTTTATATTAACCATAGCATTAAACATTGATATATCGAATATTCCCTGATGCGTATCACCATCAAATGGTACTATACCAGCACGGTCTATACCAATAACCACATGAAGATTTTGTCGAACTATATCATGTAAAATATTATCGTAAGCTCTTTGAGCAAATGTCGAATAAAACGGCAAAAAGACTTTTTTATTATTTATTGCTAATCCTGCTGCCATTGTAGCAGCGTGTCCTTCCGCTATACCTACATCTATTAAATTTCTGTCTTCAAACAATTCTAAACTCGACCCAGAGATCATAGCTGGTGTAATCACTGTGACATCTTCAATTTTACTTACTGCTGTAGATATTAATTTACTCCAAGTCAGCACACCATCATTAGGAAACTCACCTGTTTTCACAGAATAATTACCTACACCATGCCACCTTACTTTATTATTTTGAGCTGGTTCGTAGCCTTTTCCTTTATCAGTCTTAACATGAATTATTACTGACTTATCGGTATTTTTCGCTAATTCTAAATGTCTAATTAACTCCTTAATATTATGTCCATCTACAGGACCATAATAGTTATAACCTAGTGATTCAAAAATATTAGGCCCATCAACGAAATATTTAACAGTATTAGCAAAATTACTTAATAATTTTTTTACAAAGTGAGGTACTTTACTTTTTGTAAATAAATACTGTTTATTTATACGAATTTCTCTAAATAACTTACTAAGTGCACCGACATTCTTCGAAATACTCATTTCATTATCGTTTATAATTATTATCATCTTTTGATTATTCTGTCCAAAATGATTAATTGCCTCAAATGCCAATCCTCCTGTCATCGAACCATCACCAATAACAGCAATAACATCTTGCTTTATATTATTTTGCCTATTAGCTTCAACAAAACCAACTGCAGCCGAAATACTAGTAGATGAATGACCAGTCTCAAAGACATCATGTGGACTTTCACTTCGTTTAGGAAAACCGCTTAGTCCTTTAAATTGCCTTAAAGTAGGAAACTCTTTCGCCCTACCTGTAAGAATTTTATGAGTATAACATTGATGTCCCACATCAAATATAATTTGATCTTTAGGCGAGTCAAAAACTTTATGCAAAGCAACTGTTAACTCAATAATACCCAAATTTGAGGCTAAATGACCTCCTGTTTTAGATATTGATTCTATTAAGAATCCTCTAATTTTATTCGATAATTCAGTTAGTTCATTACTTGATTTATCTTTTAAGAATTCTGGACCGTTTATGTTGAATAAATCCATGTTATCATATCCTATTCCTCAATTTTATTAACTAAAACCTTTTGCGCTTCTTTCAATTTTTCGTGACAAATTTTACTAAGTTCTATTCCTCTTTTATACTTTTCAAGTGACTCCTCTAATGGTAAACTTTCACTTTCTAATTCTTTTACTAATATCTCTAATTCTTCAATCAAATTTTCAAAATTTTTACTCATAACTCTCATCCTTCCTCGTAGATTTCACTGAAAGATCAATAAATCCATCAATAACTCTTAATTCAATATTATCATTAACAGAAACATCTTGAATAGATGTAACTATTTTGTTATTTATTGAAGCAATACTATAACCTTTCTTCATAATATTTAAAGGATTTAGAATGTCTAATTTCTCAATTAGTCCAATAAATTTATTGGTTTTATTCTCGAGTCTATGTTTTATAGTAGTGCTCATTAGGTTATTCATTAATTCTAATCTTTCTTTGTAATCATCTATAACTTTTTCTGGACTATATGTGCCTATTCTGTTAATAAGGTTGTCCAGTTTGATTTCGTATTTACTAAGTAGCCTAATCGGATTATTAAACACATATGAGTTAGATAAATAATTAAGTCTATTTAGTCTACTACTGATTTTATTCTTAACAGTTTTATCTAAATGTCTCCTAATACTACTAATATCTTGCATAAGAGCAAATTTATCAGGAACAGCTAACTCAGCAGCAGCTGTAGGAGTAGGAGCTCTTAAATCAGCTATAAAATCCGAAATAGTGAAATCCGTCTCATGCCCTACTGCAGAAATTATAGGAATCTTAGACTTATAAATAGCTTCAGCCACAATTTCTTCATTAAAAGCCCATAAATCTTCAATGCTTCCTCCACCTCTTCCAACAATCAATAGATCGCATTCATTTAGTTCATTAGCTTTATCGATTGATTTCACTATAGAAAATTTAGCATTTTCTCCTTGAACTAAAGTTGGAAAGAAGTCCATTCTAACTAATGGATATCTTCTATTAATGGTATTATAAATATCTCTTACCGCAGCACCAGTTGGTGAAGTAATCACACCAACTACTTTAGGAAATTTAGGTATTTTTTTCTTTATATTGTCATCAAGCTTTCCAGCTTTTAATAATTTATCTTTTAATTTTTGAAATTCTAAATTAATATTACCTTTACCGAATTCTTCCATTTTACTAACATATATTTGATATTTACCTGTTGCTTCATAAATAGAGACATAACCTCGTACAATTACTTCCATTCCTTCAGCAGGTTTGAACTTAATTTTCGTAGCACTTGAGGAAAACATGATTGCACTTATCTGAGAGAATTCATCTTTTAGTGTAAAATAAAAATGTCCTCTAGAATGGTGAGTAAAGTTTGAAATTTCTCCTTTTAATGAAATGTTTTTTAAAAAAGTATCTGCATCAAATTTCTGTTTCAGATACTTTGTTAGTTCTTTAATTGTGAAGTAATCCTGTTTAATCACAACAATCACCTCATTTTTAATTGTTTATGAATTTTATCAAGTAGTTTGTTGTTAAATGCTTTGGAATTTAGATCATCAGTTTCTGAATATTTCTTACTCAGTTCTACAGCTTCATTTATAATTATACTCTTATCTAAATCAACATATAACATCTCGTATACAGCGAGTCTTATAATAGCACGGTCAACAAAATTTAGTCTCTTTATACTCCAGTTAGTTAAGTTATTAGTTATAATTTCATCTATTTCATTAAGATGATTCATAACGCCCTCAACCATTTCAATAATGTAATCACTAATGTCTACTGCTAGATAAGCTTCCTTTAAATTACAATGTGTTAAATCTATCATGTACAAAACACTTACAATTGCTTCGCGTTCTTGTCTTCTCTTGGTTATATTATTCATCATGTGCTCCTAAATCTATCTTTATATTATTTCATTATTTAATTTATAATCTTCATATCTATTATACTTCATTTTGCCAAAATAAAAAGCAAAATCTTCTGATTTTGCCTTAATTATTCACTACTTCTGTTTCAGCAGTATCATATTTAATAGTAACTTCCGCGTCTGCTCCAAATTCTATCATAGTCATTTTAATGATTTCATTAGCTTCCGAAGCAGAAAACTCATCTGTCAATATTTTAACTGTAATTTGATTTCCATTCGAATGCACAAAAGCATCATAATAACCATAGTCTACTATTTCCATTTCAAGCAATTGCTCTTTCTCACTTGTTCTAACCATTTCTTGCATTGCATTAATAGCTAGAGTTTTTTCTTCTAACGATGAATCGCTATCACCTATTATATCTTGGAAGACTAAAATCATTTGATTTCTTTCCTCTTCAACACTTAATCTCATTGATACATATTCCTGGTTATTCTCTAAGTTAGCAGTAGTAACCACTTGGTCAGTAACACTCTCATCAGAAGGTGTTGTTCTAATATAATAGATCGTTAACATCATAATCACCGTTAGTAAAATTAACGAAACTTGATTCCTCTTAATCATTCAATCATCCCTTACATACATTTCTACTTAAATATATGATTGGACAATTTCAAATATGATACTCAATTATTCAGTTATACACTTAATTGCATAAGATGCTGCTATCAAACCAACAACACTTGGAACAAAGGCGTTTGACCCAGGTGGAGGTAACATTGACCTATCTTCAAAATTTTCAAAAGCTTTGGAAATTTTCCTAGGTACTTCTTTTGAATATACAACAGGCACTTTCCCTTTAACCCTTTCTTTTCGCAGCTTCTGTCTTATTATTCTAGCAATTGGATCATACTCAGTTTTAGATATATCGGCTATTTGAAACATAGTTGGATCAACTTTGTTTCCAGCTCCCATACTCGAGATAAATCTAACATTCTCCATCAAACATTTTTTAATTAATTTTATCTTGTTTGTTATAGTATCAATTGCATCAATAACAAAATCACACTCAGGAATTAAACTAAATGCATCATTTAGTTCAAATACATTAATTGTATGAACTTTACAGCTTGGGTTAATATCTAAAATTCTATCCTTCATTACATCTACTTTTTCTTTACCTACTGTAGAATGTAGTGCATGAATTTGTCGATTTATATTAGTAATATCAATTTTATCCTTATCTACTAATATTAATTTTCCAACTCCAGTTCTAGCTAGGGCTTCAGCGGCATAACTACCTACACCACCTATGCCAACTACCATAACTGTAGATTCTTTAATCGATTCTATTTTATCACCATAAATCAACTTGGTACGGGTATAAATACTATCCATCCAATTTTACACCTAATTCTTTAAGTTGATCAGTTGAAACTTTACTAGGAGCTTCAGTCATTGTACACTGTGCACTTGTAGTTTTAGGAAAAGCGATTACGTCACGAATATTAGTTGTATTAGTAAGTAGCATAATCATTCTATCAAGTCCTAATGCTATTCCACCGTGTGGAGGAGTCCCATATTTAAGTGATTCAATAAAGAATCCAAATTGATTTTCAGCATCTTCAGGCGTAAACCCTAATACTTCAAACATTTTAGCTTGCAATTCTTGGTTATAGATTCGTAGACTACCACCACCTAGTTCATATCCATTACATACTACGTCATATGCGTCTGCAATACATTCTCTTGGATTATTATACATGTTATCAACTTGATCATTTTTTGGTGCAGTAAAAGGGTGATGTGCCGCATAAAAACGCCCTTCTTCTTCATCATATTCATATAACGGCCAATCTACAACCCAACAAAAGTCGAATTGTTTCTTATTTATCAAATCTAATTGATTAGCAATATGAACTCTCAATGCACCTAATGAATTATGTACTATGTTTTCTTTGTCAGCAACGAATAAAATCAAGTCATTGTTTTCTAATGAAACTTTATTGATTACATTCGCTTTTTCATCATCACTTAAGAATTTAGCTATGGGACCAGTTAATTCATCTTGATATTTAAGCCATGCTAATCCTTTAGCCTTATATATTTTTGCGAAATCTTCTAATTTAGTAATGTCTTTACGAGAATACTTATCAGCTGAATCTTTAACGACTATAGCTTTTACTAGTCCATTATTTGTAACTGTGTTTTTAAATACACTAAATTCAGAATTAACGAATACTTCACTTAAATCTTCTAGTAACATTCCAAATCTTCTATCAGGTTTGTCACTTCCATATTTATTAACAGCTTCATGATAAGTTAAAACATCAAAAGGTGCATTTATTTCTACGTTTATAGAGTCTTTCCAAACCTTAACTAACAATCCCTCTGTCATAGCCATAATCTCTTCTTGAGTTAAGAATGATGTTTCTATATCGATTTGTGTAAATTCGGGTTGTCTATCAGCTCTTAAGTCTTCGTCTCTAAAACATTTAGCAATTTGATAGTATCTTTCAAACCCAGAAATCATAAATAATTGTTTAAATATTTGTGGACTTTGTGGTAAAGCATAGAAACTACCCTTATTCACTCTTGAAGGTACTAAATAATCCCTTGCACCCTCTGGAGTTGATTTAGTCAATATTGGTGTTTCTAACTCTAAAAATTCATGACTATTTAAATATTCTCTAGTTGATTGCATAGCTACATGTCTAGTCATTAAAAAGTTTTGCATAACAGGTCTTCTTAAATCCAAATATCTAAATTTTAGTCTAGTATCTTCTAACGCATCCGTCTCGTCAGCAACAATAATAGGAGGTTGCTTAGCTTCATTAATAATCTCTATTTCAGATGCAAGAATCTCTATTTCTCCGGTTGGAATAGTAAGATTCTTATTTTCTCTTTCAACTACTATCCCCTTAACATATACTACAAATTCATTTTTTAAAGCTTTTGCTTTCTCATAGTTAGGATTTTCCGGACTAACTACGATTTGAGTAATACCATATCTATCTCTTAAGTCAATAAATATAAGTCCACCTAAGTTTCTAGTTTTAGAAACCCAACCTTTAAGTTCTACAATTGCATTTACATAATCTATTTTTAATTCGTTATTATTATGTGTTCTATTCATTTATCTCACCTAAATTCAGACTATCCAAGTAGTCAATTATATTTTCTAGTTTTACATTAATTTGTTCACCTTGGTGTTTAACTATAATTTCTTCATTATTAAATTCTTCTTCACCTAAAATCAGAATAATTTCAGCATTCATTTTGTCTGCTTGCTTTAATTGTGCTTTTAATGATTTTTCTTCATGACTCATTTCAGTAATAAACCCACTTAATCTTAAAGCATCAACCAATCTAGCACCTTCTACTCTTGTTTCAGGGAAAGTCGCTACATAACAGTTAATATATTCTGGTTTTGATAATTTAATTCCAGCTGCTTCTAATGCCAATAATGTTCTATCTACACCAAACGCAAATCCAATACCAGGAATGTCTGGTCCACCAAATTCTTTAACTAAACCATTATAACGTCCACCACCACATAATGTATTTTGAGAACCGAATCCTTCGATTGTAGCTTGTAATTCAAACACTGTGTGGTTGTAGTAATCTAAACCTCTCACCAATGTTTCATCCACTTCATAAGGGATTCCTAATGCATCTAGATATTCAAGCATTCCATCAAAGAACTTTTGAGCTTTTTCTGTACGATATTCACTCATATTTGGAGGACTATCAAATGAATCAATTTTACAATCCAATACTCTTAATGGGTTTGTATCAATTCTTTCTTTACAATCATTACATAAATATTCTTTTTGAGGTGTTAAATAATCTACTAATGCATTTCTATAGTTATCTCTTGAGTCTTGATCACCTAAAGTATTTACTTTAACAACTAATTGATCAAAACCTAAGATTGAATAAATATGATATGCCATTGAAATGACCTCAGCATCCAATAATGGAGATTCTGCACCAAAAGCTTCTACTCCAAATTGTGTGAATTGTCTATACCTACCTGCTTGTGGTCTTTCATATCTAAACATTGGACCATAATAGTATACTTTTTGAGGTAAAGAATCTACATACAGTTTATTTTCAACAAAAGCTCTTACAGTTGAAGCAGTACCTTCTGGTCTTAAAGTCATCGATCTTTTTCCACGATCAGTAAATGTATATGTTTCCTTTTTTACAATATCTGATTCTTCTCCAGAACTTCTATGGAATATTTCGGTTCTTTCAAATATTGGAGTTCTTATCTCTTTGAAATTATAGTAAGAGCATACACTTCTAAATACGTCTTCAAGATATTGCCATTTCTTGCTTTCTCTTGGTAAAACATCATAAGTACCTTTAGGTTTTTGCATTATCATCATTCCTTTCCTTTTTTTCGTATTCACTTTTTAACATTGAATATCCAAAACTATCTAAATATTTTCCATCAAATCTTTTAATATCTTCTCTTCTAATCCCTTCAAAGATGAATCCCATCTTTTCAATAACTCTCTTAGACTGAGTATTAAATGGAAAATGAAAAATCTCAATTTTATGTAGCTTTTCTTCTTCAAAAGCATATTTAATTACTGCCTTACAAGCTTCTGGTGTTATACCTTGTCCCCAGTATTCTTCCCTCAAAACGTAGCCTAATTCTTTTTTGTTTCTACTACTCCTTTTATGTAGTCCAATTGTCCCTATCAGCCTACTGTCTTTTTTATGATATAGTCCCCATACTTCATTAGAGGTAATCATACTTTTTAGTATTTTTTCTGACTCTTCCATAGAATCGTGGGGTTTCCAACCTGCCATTGGACCTATTTTAGGATTCTTACAATAATCAAAGAAGTCACTTAAGTTATCTAGTGATAATCCTTTTAATATTAATCTTTCAGTTTTTAGTTCCTTCATTTAAAACCTCCTTACTAAAAAAAGTCCTTAAGAACATTGTTCTCTAAGGACGAATATATCGCGGTGCCACCTTAGTTCAAAGTCCATTGACTTTGCCCTCAACCTATAACGTTAGGTTAACGTTACTTCCTAAATAGTTTCGGAAGTACCTTTCATTAGTGTCTTTCATTAAAACAATCATAAATGCTTTCACCTACCGCATTTTCTCTATAAAAATTGTATTAATTACTTTCTAAATCAAAAAGTTTTATATTTATTTATGGTTTATTCTATATATATTTAACTCAAATGTCAAATTTAGGTTTAAAATTAACTTATTTTTCGATCATAAGCGTAACTGGTCCATCGTTAGTAAATTCTAATTTCATATGTTCCCCAAACACTCCAGTTGAAATTTCTATCTTTTTAGATAGTTTCTCATTAAATAAATTATATAATTCATTTGCTTGATTTGGTTCTAGTGCATCAATAAATGATGGTCTATTTCCTTTACTCGCATTACCATACAGCGTAAATTGAGATACAGATAAGATACTACCTCCAACATCAAGAACAGACTTATTCATTTTTCCTTCTGAGTCTTCAAATATTCTTAAATTAAGACACTTTTTAACCATCCAATCAAGTTTATCAATCGAATCATCTTTCGTAAATCCAATTAACAATAATAATCCACTATCAATAACACTATATTCTTTATCGTCTATTATTACTTTGGCATTATTCACTCTTTGAACTAGAACTCTCATTATTTATTCACTCTCACTATTTGGTACACATCCTCAATGTTTCTTATTTTAGTCATTAGCTTATCTAATTGATTTAGATTTAGTACATCAAGACCCACTTTAATAATATTTTCACTATTCTTAGAAGAAGTGTTTATGTTAGAAATGTTAGCACCTTGTGCACTAATTGTATTAATTATATCAACAACCATATTGTTTCTTTTAAATGTAAGAATTTTAAGGTGTACTCTATATTTTTGATTAGTATTTGAACTACTCCAATAGACCGGGATCAGTCTGTTAGAATCAGATTTAAGTATATTTGAACAAGTTTCTCTATGGACAGCAATTCCCATACCCTTCGTAACAAATCCAGTGATTGGATCTCCCGGGATTGGATTACAACAGTTCGATAATTTAATCTTAGAATTATTTAATCCATCCACTAAAATCCCATGTATATTAATTTGTTTTGCTTTTGCTGATTTATTTAATTGTTCAATAAGCGTAGCTTCATCTTGTTTTATTTCTGCTTTTCCTGAAAGTTTATTTAAGGCTGATCTTGCTGATATATTATTTTTCCCAATATTATAAAGCAATGACTCCAAATCGTATATTTCATTTGTATTATAATACTTCTTAACATCTGAATCTTCAAGTTTTTTCCCTAACTCATATTCTGGTAAAACTTCTTCAATTTTTTTTCTTCCTTCTTCTATCAATAAATCTCTATCTCTTTTATTAATGAAAGTTCTAATCTTACTTCTTGCTTGTGCTGTTTTTGCAATCTTCAACCAACTGTCGCTTGGCCCACTTGAAGTTTTAGATGTTCTAATATTACATATATCACCCGTATCAAGAGGAAAATCTAAAGGAACCATCTTATTATTTACAATTGCCCCTACGCATCTTTCACCTACTTGGGAGTGAATTCTATATGCAAAATCAATTGGGGTTGCACCCTTAGGTAACATAATAACATCACCATTAGGGGTAAACACAAATATGTTTGCAGTTAAATCTTCTTTAATATTAATTAAGAAATCATCGTTTGCTAGTGAATCTCGATCCTTGGCTTGTTCTATTATGTCTCCATACCATTTTAATACACCAGCAATTTCTTTTTGTTCGATTTGTTTGGATTTACCCTCTTTATATGCCCAGTGTGCAGCAATACCTATTTCAGCAACTCGGTCCATCTCTAGAGTTCTTATTTGCACTTCAAAAATTTTACCGTTTTCAGTAAGAATTGTAGTATGTAAAGATTGGTACATATTTATTTTAGGAATAGCGATATAATCTTTAAATCTCTTAGGAATAGGCTTGAAATTATGATGGATTATTCCTAAGACTTGATAACAGTCCTCGATTTTATCAACTATAATTCTAAGGGCAAGCAAGTCAAAAATTTCTTCGAAATTCTTGTTCTTTTGCTTCATTTTTTTCGCTATACTATAGATATTTTTAATTCTACCTTTTATATCATGTTTTATAGTTTCTTGATCTAAAAATTTGGTAATATCATTAATTACTACAATTAGATCTTTATTCCTTTGTTCCTTTGTATTAGCTAAATTTTTAGATATCGTAACATAACCCTCTCTGTCTAAATGCTTATACGCAATATCTTCTAATTCTGCTTTCATTCGGTACATCCCAAGCCTATGTGCTAAAGGAACAAATATTTCCATAGTCTCTCTACACTTCATAATTCTTTTTTCTTCAGGCATGAATTCGATTGTACGCATATTATGTAATCTATCTGCGAGTTTTACTATAATTACTCTTAAATCCTCTGTCATTGCTAGAATCATTTTTTGATGATTTTCCGCAATAGCTTTTGCTTTTGAAGTAAAGTTTAACTGAGTAATTTTCGTTACTCCTTCTACAATATTAGCTACATCTTCTCCAAATTTCTTTGAAATTTCTTCATGTTCTGTATCTGTATCCTCTAATACATCATGCAATAATCCACTTATAATAGTATCTGGACCAAATTGGTATTCAACTAAAATTTTCGCAACTGCAATTGGGTGAATCAGATATGGTTCTCCGGATTTTCGAAACTGATTTATGTGTTTTTTCTTTGCATATTCAAAAGCATCTTTAATTAAATTAAGATGCTGTTCATTAATGATATACTCATTAGCTTTTTCAATTATCTTCTTAGGAGTTAAATCCATGTAATCATCTCCTGTTATTTATCGCTAATAATGAAGTATTGACATTATATCATAACCAGATAATATGTCTCTTCCTTTTAAAAAATCTAATTCAATTAAAAATGCAATACCAACTACCTTACCTTTCATCTTCTCAATTATGTCTACAGTAGCTTTTACAGTTCCTCCAGTAGCAAGTAAATCATCTACAATTAAAACTTTTTGATTCGGCTTAATTGAATCAGAGTGCATACTTAATTTATTGCTCCCATATTCTAAATCATACTCTAAATCAATTGTTTCTCTCGGTAGCTTACCAGGTTTTCTTACTGGTATGAATCCTATACTTAATTCTGTAGCTGTTGGACATCCAAAAATGAATCCCCTTGCTTCAGGACCAACTATAACATCTGCTCCAACTTTTTTTGCATATTCAACAAATCTTGATACTGCCTCATGAAATGCTTTACCATCTTGCATTAGAGGAGTGATATCCTTAAATTGAATTCCTTTTTTAGGAAAATCTGGTACATTTGCGATGTAGTCTTTTAAATCCATAATTTGTCTCCTTTTGTTATATGTAATGAAAAATATGGCTGTAATTTGACATTACTTTCTTTGTATAACACTTTGTAATTATAACAATTTACGCTTTACCTTTCAATAAAGTAATAATAATATTTAAGTTTTCATAAGCATTATTAGTTAAGGAGGAAAATAATGAAGAATACATTCATAAAAAATACTCTCACATTATCAATATCTGGATTACTAGTTAAAGGATTAGGTTTAGTTAACAGAATTATTATTACTAGAATCCTAGGAAGTGAGGGTATAGGGCTATATATGATGAGTTTTCCGACTATTATACTCTTTATATCATTAGCTCAGTTAGGTCTTCCTATTGCGATAAGTAAATTAATATCGGAAAATAGAATTGCCAAGACAACAAAAAATAGCACTATAATATACAACTCTTTATCTATTTCGTTATTTATGAGTTGCATATTAATTATCGTGCTATTAATTATTATTAAACCACTTACAGGAGTCTGGTTAGGTAATCCAGAAACATTTTATCCAATACTAACCACAATTATACTTATACCTTTAGTATCGTTCAGTGGTGTAATAAAAGGTTATCTACATGGTCTTAAACTAATGAAAATCACAAGTATTGCTCATATAGCTGAACAAGTAGTAAGAATTACATCATCTGTTATATTAGTTTATATTTTATTACCATATGGATTAGTAACAGCGGTTTTCGGATCATTATTATCTTTATCTATCGGAGAAATTATCTCTATTATTATACTGCTGTTTAAAGTATCTAAAATCTCGCCTAACGCAAAAGTTAAGGCGCATGTAACAGTAGAGAGTAAAGACATTTTGGAAATAGCAATCCCAGCAACTTCAAATAGACTTATAGGATCATTAACTTATTTCTTTGAACCCATAATTTTTTCACTTGCTTTAAGAGAATATTTAAATACTACAACTATAAAGAATCTATATGGTAATATAACAGGATTTGCGATATCTCTAATGCTTATACCATCATTCCTAACACATGCAATTAGTACCGCTCTTTTACCTAGCATCTCAGAAAGTTATTCAAGAAAAGATTTCTCTAAATTACATTATCTATTTAGAACCAGTATGATGTTAGTTTTTATACCAAGTGGAATTGTATGCATTTTACTTTCTTTCTTCTCTTACGAATACATGAATTTATTGTTTGCAACTACAAGTGGAGCAAACTACGTAACTTACATGGCTCCATTTTTCCTAATTTTCTATTTTCAAGCACCTATTGTTTCAATTTTACATGGACTCAATAAGTCGAGAATCGTTATGGTGAATTCACTTATTTTAAATATTATAAAGCTTATATTATTATATTTCTTATGTTCTCAAAGTTCAATAAACTCTCATGGGCTCCCTATCGCAAGTATTATTTCAGCACTCTTACTAACACTAATAAATTTCAGAGTATTGTCTAAAATAATCAAGGTAAGTGTAAGTAATAAAACCAAAGTAAAAGTTATCTTTGTATTATTGTTAACTTCCGGGTTTGCATATTTCCTGAAGTCACTCCAAATCAATTACCTTCCAGCATCACTACTTATTATGTTAACATATATATTATTGGTTAGAATAACTAACCTTGTAAACTTAAAGAAATTATCACTCGTGATCTAAAATGATTAACTTTTCGTCAACGATACTTGCATAGTATATATCACTCAAATTTATGTCATTTTTGTACACTTGATTTTTCAACCATTCTTCACTCTTGTTTAGAAATTCTAAATTTTCTTCAACTATTTCACCAGAGATAATTACAGGTAAAGGTTTTAGTGTTCCCTTCAAAAACACTGATAGTTCACCTGAAGTTTCTAAAATTGCGTAATCGACATCATGTAAAGAGGCGATACCTTTTTCCCTTGTTTGGGATACTAAATCATCAACTGTGTATTTTTGTTTTTGCATTTCTTTTATGTTCAATTTTCCGTCTCTAATTATTAATGATGGTTTTCCATCGACTAAGAATCTAATTTTGTTATTTTTAAGAGCTAAGAATGAAAGGATTTTTTGAGATAAAGCAACAGTGAAGATTGCTACCACGTATAGATAAACTGGCTGATCTACATTTTCAATTGATATTACAGCAATGTCTGCGATTATTAGTAAAACAATTAAATCTGCTATACTAAGCTCTCCTACTTCTCTTTTACCAAGTAACCTTACTGTAAAGACAATCAATAAATAAAAGAATATGGTTCTCAGGATAATTTCTGTCATTAGTTCACCTCATATAAATTTCTATAATATTATTATGTTTAAATATATTTTAAATATTTGTCTCATATAGTTTATTAGGTGATAATTATGAAAATTTTAAAACAAAATCTATTAATATTCTTTATTTTCGCATTATTAGTAGTTCTTACTGCAGTGAGTTATACATTAATAATATTCAATAAAGAAATATCCATGGATTCAATCAATACAACTGTGCTTATCTTGTCAATAATTCTGTTTATGATACTAGGTCTATTAGTAGGAGCAGTCAAAAAGAGAAATGGTTTAAGAAATGGTTTCATATATGGATTTATAATTGCATTATTTCTATTTTTATATTCATTTCTAGGAAATGATGAGTTCTCATTCCATCAATTAATCCGATACTTAATACTTCTTTTATCATCATCCTTAGGTGGTGTAATTGGAGTAAACATCCCAAAGAAAAACTAATATAAAAAGCTGACTCTGTCAGTCTTTTTTCTGCTCAAGCTATATATATTGTTGTAAATTTAGATATTTATTGTATAAAAAAAGTGATTTTCTCAATCATTGAGATAAATCACTTTTTTAATTAATTATTTTACAGCATCTTTTAACGCTTTACCTGCTTTAAAAGCTGGAGTATTTTGAGCACTTATTTGAATAACTTCACCTGTTCTTGGGTTACGACCTTCTCTTGCAGCTCTTTGTCTAGTTTCAAAAGACCCAAATCCAGTTAAAGACACTTTTTCACCATTCGCTAATGCTTCTGTTATTGATGTTAATGTAGCATTTAATACTAATTCAGCATCTTTTTTAGAAACATGTACATTATCTGAAATTTTAGCAATTAAGTCAATTTTGTTCATTGCAAACCTCCTATTATTATTTTATACGCTATTATAAGTGATTTTTGGCATAAAATCAAGGGAAAACTGTGTTTTCCCCTAGTTTATATTTAATTTTATATTATTATAGCTATGATTCCACCTCTACCACGATTTACAACTTTTTCGATAGTATCTCTGAATCTGACTTGTGCACTATCAGGAAGTTGATATAACTTTGCTTTTATCCCGTCATTTACCACTTCACTTAGTGTTCTACCGAATATCTTAGACTCCCATATGTTCTCTACTTCTTCATCCATTAAGTGCTCAATCAATTCTTTACTTTGAGATTCGGTACCAATTATTGGTTCAAACGTGGATTCAACTTCTACCTTAACCATATGGATACTAGGTGCAATCGCTTTAACCTTAACTCCATACCTAGATCCTTGTTTTATTACTTCCGGTGTTTCTAGTTTCATATCTTTAATTGTTGGCATAGCTATACCATACCCACGTACCTTAACTTCTTGTAGAGCCATTTCAATTGCATCATATTCTTCTTTTGCAGTTTGATAATCTTGAATCAACCTAATAAATTCCCCTCGGTTGTTAATTGAGTCTCCTAAGATGTCGTATAAAACTTTATCATATAATCCTTCATCACATTTAATTGTAATTTCGGCCATTCCTTCTCCAGCTTCAACTTTAGATACCACCACTTCAGTGAATGTATCATTTTCATTCAAACTCTCAGCAATTCTATTTACGTGTTTGAATTTGTTGAAGTCGTTAGTCACCGATGAAATTGCTTCATTAAATGATCGTTTATACTTATTATCATCATTTAGGGCACTCAACCAGCTAGGAATATTAAGATTCAATTCTTTTATCTCAAACTCATACAGTGCTTCTCTTAATAGTTTATCAATATCGTTATTGGTCATTTGATTTACGTCCATTGGTACTACGCTTACGTCGTATTTCTGACTTAATTCATCACATAATGCTACTGTTGAATTACTATGTGGAGTAGAAGAGTTCATCACAATTACAAATGGAGTATCGTACTCTTTTAATTCTGACACTATTTTTTCTTCAGCTTCTACATAATTACTACGCCCAAATTCACCGAAAGAACCATCAGAAGTAATTACAACACCAATATTAGAGTGATTCTTAATTACTTTTTTTGTCCCTACTTCAGCAGCTTCTGTGAATGGAATTTCTTCTTCATACCATGGCGTTTTAACCATCCTAATCTTACCTTCGTTGTTTATGTACCCTGAAGATTCTGGTATGATAAATCCCACGCAATCAACTAATCTGACATTCATTTCTAATTCATCATCTAATGCTATTTTGATAGAATTATTAGGCACAAATTTTGGTTCAACAGTCATTATTTCTTTACCTTCAGAAATTTGTGGTAATTCATCAATTATTTTATCTCGAATATCACCAGAAACATAAGGTAAAACTTTTTCATCTATGAATTTGTTTATGAATGTAGACTTTCCACTTCTAACTGCTCCTACGACACCAATATATATTTCACCACTAGTTCTATGCACTATGTCTTTCATAATATTTTCCATAAAATCCTCACCTTCTAAGCAACTTTCTAATTGCTTCCATAACAGTATTTAACTGATATCATAATAAGTTATCCTATAAAAACTTATTCATAAAAGACAAGAATAATTACATATATTTAAAACATATTAAATAAATCAGATGGTAGACCATCATTTTTTATAGTTGATACTAGTTGATCCTCTAGATCTCTATCTACAGTTTTACCGGCTATTCTAGCAACATCTTTAATAACTTTTCTAATGTTTTCTTCGTCTTCTAGATTAATATTTTTAAGACTAGCTGCTAGTTTCATAACACTATCTTTGTTTATATTTTGATCTGCTAGCATCTGGAATAATTTTCCCATCAATTGAAAAACCTCCTATCAATATAATTTATGCAAAATAAATTATATCTTGACACATTTTGCAATTAAAAAGAAATCCCTTCGGATTCCTATTCTGCTTTCAAATCTCTATTCATTAATTTAGAAATACTTTCATTAGGTGATATATGGTTATAGATAATATCATAAGTGGCTTCAATAATTGGTATTTCAATATCTAACTCTTTCGCAAGATCATAAGCTGCTTTAGCGCTTCTTGCGCCCTCAACAACCATCGTCATTGAATTCAAAGTTTCTTCTAAATTAGTTCCACTACCTATTTTAAAGCCTGCTTGGAAATTTCTAGAATGTAATGATGTACAAGTCACAATTAGATCGCCAATACCTGTTAGTCCTAAAAGTGTTTTACTCTCAGCACCAACTGCAACACTTAATCTATTCATCTCAACTAAACCACGCGTGATAAGAGCAGCTCTTGCATTATCTCCATATCCTAGTCCAGTTAATATACCTGATGCAAGTGCAATCACATTTTTTAATGATGCACCCATTTCTGCACCAATAATATCAGTTGAGGTATACACCCTGAAATAATTTTTATTATGAAATATAGTTTGTACTTCCTTAGCTAACTTGTAATCAACACTTGTAGAAACTATTGAAGTAAGTTTTCTTAAAACAACTTCTTCAGCATGGGAAGGTCCAGATATTGAAACAAACCCCTTTAAATACTCATTTGGTATTACTTCTTCAACAATTTCTGAAACTCTTTTAAAAGTAACTGGCTCAATTCCTTTACTAGCATTTATAAATACTTTAGGCGTTGTTAAGACGTCTTTCACTTCATTTAACGCATTTCTCATTACCTTTGTTGGAACTGAAATGACAATAAAATCAGCAAAATCAATAACTTCCTTAATGGAAGTAGTAGCTTTCATACCTTTATGTAATATTACATCTTCAAGTACATCTATTGTATGATTGTTGTTAATATTGTCAACGTTATGTTTATTATTATCACGAACTATTACATCATGACCATTATCAAGTAAAAGTTGAGCTAATGCAGTTCCCCAACTTCCTCCTCCAATAACAGATATATTTGCCATGTCATACAACCTCCTAGTGTTTTATTAATCTCGTTTTCTCAAGATGAATTTTATTGGTGTCCCACTAAAATTAAATGCACCACGCAAGCAATTCTCTAAATATCTTATATAAGAAAAATGAGCATATTCTGGATCATTAACAAATAAAATAAATGTTGGTGGTGAGCTTGTAGCTTGAGTAGAATAATAAACCTTTAATCTTCCACCATTGAATTGAGGTGTAGGATTCATCTGTAGAGCATCAACGATAATGTCATTGATTATATGTGTTTTAAATCGCTTTTGATAGTTTTCGTAAACTTCATCAATTGATTCAAATAGCGTATGAATCCTCTTCTTTGTTAAAGCACTTAAATAAACAATTGGAGCATAAGTTATAAATTTAAAATGACTTCTTAATTCCTGCTCCCACTCTTTCATAATCTTATCATGCTTATCAACTAAATCCCACTTATTAATAACGATAATAATACCTTTATTAGATTCTTTGGCATAGCCCGCGATTCTTTTATCTTGTTCCCTAATTCCTTGTTCACCATCAATTAATATCAAACAAATATCACTACGGTCAATAGCTTGTAAAGCACGTAATACGCTGTATTTCTCAGCATTTTCAATTACTTTACCTCTTTTTCTTATACCCGCGGTATCAATTACTGCGTAATCTTTTCCATCTTTTTTAAACATGGTATCTATTGCATCTCTAGTAGTACCTTCAATGTTACTAACAATTACTCTTTCTTCTCCTAGTAATGCATTAGTTAATGAACTTTTTCCAACATTTGGTCTTCCAATAACAGAAAACTTTATTGATTCTTTAGGTAAAGAATCAATTTTTTCTGGAAAATTACTAATAATATTATCTAGTAAATCACCAATTCCGATACCATGCAAGCTTGATATCGCAATAGGCTCTCCTAAACCTAAGCTATAAAAATCATATTTATTATCTAGTAAATGTTCTCCATCTATTTTATTTATAGCGAGGATAATTGGTTTATCTGATTTATACAAGATTCTAGCAACAATTTCATCTTCTTCAGTTACAGTACTTCTACCATCTGTTAAAAACACTATAACATCGGCTTCCTCAATTGCAAGTTCTGCTTGTTGCCTTATTTCTAGAAGAAAAGGAGCATCTTTAATATCGATGCCTCCTGTATCAATTAAATTAAATTCTTTACCTAACCACTCGCCTTTAGCATAAATTCGATCGCGAGTAACACCTGGTTGGTCATCAGTGATAGAAAGTCTTTCACCAATCAGTCGGTTAAACAAAGTAGATTTTCCTACATTAGGCCTTCCGACAATTGCAACTACAGGTAACATAAAATCACCTTCAATATTATTTTTTCTTTTCTAAAACGTCTTTAAATAAATCACCCAAAGTTACTGTTCTTGTTTCTTGTGTCTTGATATACTTATCAAATTCAGCTCTTTGACGTGCATTTTGTACTTCTTTAACGCTTAATTTCATCTTCCAGCTATCTTTATATAATTCAATAATTTTAGCTTCTATTTCTTCACCAATTGAGTATACGTCATCTAATTTACCAATTTTTTCTTCTGTGATTTCGTCAGCTGGTAAAAATGCGTCAACACCTTGAACAGACACTGTAAAGCCTTTTCCAACTTGTAACTCAGAGATAATACCTGTTACAACATCACCTCTTCTAGCAGTTAATTTACCCCAAGGATTGTCTTCTAAATATTTTTTACTCAATGAAATTTTTTCTTGTTTTTCATTAACGTTAATAATGTGAACTTCAACTTCGTCACCAAAAACTACACTAGCAGCAAAGTTATCGTTTGGATTCCAGCTAATTTCAGTATTATGTAATAATCCCGTAACACCTTTTGCAAGTTCTAAGATGATTCCGAATGGTAATTTATTAATCACTTTTCCTTTTATAGTAGAACCTTTACCAAATTCTTTTACATAAGCTTGGAAAGGTGTAGGAAGAGTAGCTTTTCTTGAAACAGAAATTCTATTTCTACCGTTCTTTACTGATTTTTCAATAAGTTTTACTTCTATTTCATCTCCAGCTTTGATTTCATCTTCAACTTTTTTTATACGATGATGTGATACTTCTCCTATAGGTAATATCGCTTGGTTATGACCAAGTTTAATTATCGCACCATAAGGTTTAGTTTCTTTAACAGTACCTTTAATAATATCATCAACATTTAAGTTCTCGAATTCAATTTTACGTTGTTTCTTTTGCTCTTCTATTAATAATTTTTTTCTAGAAACTTTGATTTTTTGTTTCTTATCATCCATTTCACTAATAATAACTGTTAATGTTTTACCAACAAAATCAGCTAAGTTCACTTTTTCTAAATCAACTTGAGATTCATGAAGAAACATTTCAAATCCTAAATATTTAAGAATTAATCCTTTATTAACTTGTGACTCTACTTTTGCTTCAACTGTTGTTTCATTTTTAAATAAATCTTTAATAACCTTGTAATTTTCATCTCTGATAATACCGATTCTAGATAAAAGGACTTGACCTCTCTCCTCATCGATCTTTTTAACTAAAGCAGTTACATTATCTCCAATTTTCACTACATCTTCAAAAGAATTTACTTTTTCATTAGTGAATTCATTTAAATATATAGTACCTTCCAATACATAATTCAAGTCTAATAGAATCTCATTTGTATTAACTTGGATAACAGTACCTTCGACAATCTCTCCTACTCTAATGTTTTTAAAACTATACTCCATGTTAAGTGCCCCTCTTTCTAGCTAACATAATTATTTTTTCTATTGATTCCTCAATAGTTAAATTCGTAGTATCAACTTCTACCGCATCATTTGCTTTCTTTAAAGGATTTAATTTTCTAGTTGAATCCTTTTTATCTCTTTCCTTTATTTCTATAATTAATTGACTTAATTCTACATTTGTACCAGATTTAATAATTTCTAAATATCTTCTTTCAGCGCGTTTTTCGATTGAAGCATTAAGAAAGATTTTTAAATCTGCATTAGGTAAAACGTGATAACCGATATCTCTTCCTTCCATCACAACGCTACCCTTTTCAGCAAGATCTCTTTGAATTTCAACCATTTTATCTCTAACTATTTTTTGTCTAGCAACTATAGAAACATTATTAGCAATTTCATTCGATCGAATCTCTTTATCAACACATTTCCCGTTTAAATAAATTGAATTATTTCTATAATCAATATTGATATCATCAATAAAATCATAATTTGATTCGTTTGTTAAATCAATATTTTTTTTAAGTGCTTCCAAAGTTACAGCTCTATACATTGCTCCTGTATCTATATGGTTTATATTAAGTGCTTCTGCTACTTTTCGACTAACCGAAGATTTTCCAGCTCCCGCAGGTCCATCAATTGCTAATTGGAATTTCTTCATACCATCCTCCTAGACATAACCATTTAATTATATCACATAATTTTCCATTGTCATTAATTTTTAATTCAAAAAATATTTTACTCATTCTATAATCTTCACATCAATAATTGTTGATTTATGAAAACCTTTTCACTAATTAGTTTTTTTTAATTGTAATGTGAATTTATGTATGGTATTATGTTAGTATTACCAACTAAATAGGGAGGAAAATCATATGAGTTTAATTTATTATGGTAGTTTGATTGTCGCACTATTAGCATTAGTATACGCATTTATTTTATACCGTAATATTATGAAACAAGAGCCTGGGACTGAGAAAATGATTGAATTATCTAATCACATTAAACTTGGAGCTATGGCTTTTTTAAAACGCGAATATAGAATTTTAGTTGTATTCGTAAGTATTCTATTTATAATACTAAGTTTCACTATGAACATTCACACAGCACTAGCATTTTTACTAGGTGCTCTTTTCAGTAGTTTAGCAGGGTACATCGGTATGCGAGCAGCAACGAATTCAAATGCAAGAACAGCAAGTGCTGCAGAATGTTGTGGTATACCTAAATCATTATCGATAGCATTTAATGGTGGTTCAATAATGGGAGTAAGTGTTGTTGGTTTAGGATTAATGGGACTTTTAATTATATTTGTAACATTGACAAAAGGTTTAGTATTCACAAATGAAGAAGCTATTCAAATACTAACAGGATTTGGTTTAGGAGCTTCATCAATCGCTTTATTTGCAAGAGTTGGTGGTGGAATCTACACTAAAGCAGCTGATGTAGGAGCAGATTTAGTAGGTAAAATCGAAGCAGGAATCCCAGAAGATGACCCACGAAATCCAGCAGTAATAGCAGATAACGTTGGAGATAACGTAGGTGATGTTGCTGGTATGGGTGCAGATCTATTTGAATCATATGTTGGTTCTATTATCGCAGCATTAACTTTAAGTATTACTTATCTAGATGGTGAATTCATCAATCAAGCAATTTCGTTTCCAATTATTCTTGCAGCAATAGGTATATTAGCTTCAATTATAGGTTCAAAATTTGTTAGAGGTAAAGACACAACTAACCCACATAAAGCATTAGAAATAGGTACATATGTTAGTGGAATATTAGTAGTTGTACCTGCATTTTTCATCTCAAAAAATTTCTTTGGGAGTTATGATCCATTCTTAGCAATTGTTGTTGGTTTAATAGTTGGGACATTAATAGGAAAAGTTACAGAAATTTATACATCTGGGCACTTCTCACCAGTAAAAATGATAGCAGATCAATCAAAAACTGGACATGCAACAAACATTATTGCAGGAAATGCAATTGGTATGCAATCAACTGCGATTCCAACAATTATATTAGCAGTTGGTATTGTACTAGCTTATCAATTTGCAGGTTTATATGGAATTGCCTTAGCAGCAGTAGGGATGTTATCAACATCAGGTATGACTATTGCGATCGACGCATACGGACCAATTGCTGACAACGCAGGAGGAATAGCTGAGATGGCTAGTATGAATCCAAAGGTTAGAGAAATTACTGACAAATTAGATTCTGTAGGAAACACAACAGCGGCAATAGGTAAAGGATTCGCTATTGGTTCTGCTGCATTAACATCACTAGCATTATTTGTATCATTCATCGAAGCAAGTGGAATTGGTGTAATTAGACTTAATGTTCCTCATGTTACAGCTGGTTTATTAATTGGTTCAATGTTACCATTCTTATTCTCTTCAATGACAATAAGTAGTGTCGGTAAAGCAGCATATAAGATGATTGAAGAAGTAAGAAGACAATTTAGAAATAGTCCTGGTATTATGAAAGGAACAGAAACCCCTGATTATGCAAAATGCGTCGATATCTCTACAAAAGCAGCATTGCAGGAAATGATATTACCAGGTGTACTTGCCATTGTAATCCCACTTGTAGTAGGTTTCACTCTAGGTGCAGAAGCTTTAGGTGGTTTATTAGGTGGAACACTGGGTACAGGAATAATGCTTGCAATTTATATGTCTAACGCAGGTGGAGCTTGGGATAATGCTAAAAAAGAAATTGAACAATCAGGAGAAAAAGGAACTAAAGCTCATCAAGCAAGTGTCACTGGGGATACAGTTGGTGATCCATTCAAAGATACAGCTGGACCATCACTAAATATTTTAATCAAATTAATGACTATCGTATCGTTAGTATTTGCTTCATTATTTGGTTCTGGAATTTTATAAAAATAAACACTACGGAAGTAGTGTTTTAATTTTTACTTAGTTCTCGAATTACTTTAATTTCATGAGGTTTCATAAGTCGATACTCACCAAGCTTCAAACCCTTATCTGTAATATTCCCAAAACGTACTCTTTTAAGCTTCTTCACCTTTAAACCTACTGCTTCAAACATTCTTTTAATTTGATGATATTTTCCTTCTTTAATAATAACATTTACTATCGAGATATTAATTTTTTTTTCCATTTTAACCAATTTCGACTGACATGGTGCAGTCACATAATCTCCAATGTCAACTCCAGCAGAAAATAATTTTCGATGTTTAGATGTGAATATACCAGTAACAGTAGCGACGTATTCTTTTTCCACATGATGCTTAGGGTGGATTAATTGATTTGTTAATTCTCCATCATTCGTTAACAAAAGTACTCCTGTGGTATTATAATCTAATCTTCCAATTGGAAAAATTCTTTTCTTAGTATTAATCAAGTCTACTACAACTTTCCTGTTTTTATCATCAGAGACACTTGATAAATAACCACTTGGTTTATTTAATACGAAATATACGTTTTCTTCGATTGATATTTCTTTTCCATCCACTACTATGATATCTTTTTTGCTAACTTTTTCACCTAATGTAGTGACAAGTAAACCATTAACCTTAACTCTTCCAGCTGAAATCATTTCTTCTGCTTTTCGCCTAGAAGTTATGCCACTGTTAGCAATCACTTTTTGTAATCTTTCCATAAGTCCTCCTGCATTTGTTTCAGTGATATTATAACATAATTACATAAACTAGTAACAAACTTACAATAAAACCTATTAAATCTACTAATAGACCCAATTTAAGTGCATATCTGTACTTAGTTACACCTATTGAACCAAAGTATAGAGTAATGACAAATATCGTAGTATCGGTACTACCTTGGATAATTGAACTACAAATACCTATAACTGAGTCTACACCATATTTTTCGAATATATTAGTCATAACACTTAGCGAGGCAGATCCAGATATGGGTCTCATTATTCCTTGTAAAATTAAATCACTATTTATAAGGTTGAATTTCAAGAATTGAAAAGTATCATTTAAAATATTAGAACCTACAAAAACCTTAACTGCAAAAAGCATAGCTAAATAAACAGGGAATATTTTCATTATTAATCTTATACCGTCTTTACATCCTTCAATAAAACTATCAAATGCATTTATTTTCTTTACAGTAAAAAGCATAATGATAAAGATATAAAGAGGTAAAACATAGTAGCTTATATTCATAATTTTTGAACAACCAAATTAAGAATAATAGCTGATAAAGTTGTTATTAAAGTTGCTATAAAAATATAAATGATTAGCTCCGCATTAACTAATGGATTATAATTTCCTCTAAGGGCTAGTATCGTAGTTGGTATAAGTGTGAGCCCGCTTGTATTTATTAGTAAAAATGTAATCATAGAATTAGACGCAACATCACTTTTATTAAGCCTTTGCATTTCTTCAATGGCTTTTAATCCTAGTGGAGTAGCAACACTTCCTAAACCTAATATATTTGCTAAAAAATTAGCGCTTATGTACTGATGAGCTTTATTATCCTTGGGTATTTCAGGAAACAGTTTGACCATTAACCATCTAATCTTAGAACTAAATTTATCAATCAATCCAGCATCTGCAGCTACCTTGATAAATCCACTCCAAAAAATGATAGTCATTACTATAGGAAGCATTGTGTTAAAAACATTAACCGGGAAACTAATTATTAGATTTGTGAGTTCACTTGCATTACCACTTATGAGAAAATAAGTCATACCAACCAAAATCAAACTAATCCATATTCTATTAATCATAGTCGAACTCTTTTTATAAAATCAAAAAATGTTAATTGACTTTTTTCCATAGAAAAGTTGTATACATTTCTTTCAATTATTATCTCATTATTTAAGTAAACAATTATTTTCCCAATAACATAAGAATCACTATTATGTTTCAAGTAAATCTTTAAATCTATTTCGTCTCTTTCATCAACTCTAAGTGGTACTGTAATGTCTTTTTCGATATATGGTTTATAATCATATAAATTATTCTTTATTCGCAAAGCTTGTGATTTCATTACAGTATATTTATCAAATTTATCAAATCCATAATTAAATAATAAACTATGATCATTCCAATCATTTGATCCATTGAATGTTACAACAACCAAATCTAAATCTCCGTCACTCGCTGTGGTAATCAGAGTCCTTCCAGCACTTTTTGTATAACCAGTTTTTCCGCCTGTATATATACCTTGGCTTTGCACAAGCCTATGCTTGTTTGACCAAACATACCTCATATCATTTTTAGTGGTACAACTATGCACTCTAGTTTTAGTTATATCTCTAAAAACATCGTTTTTCATAGCATAACTCATTAATAAAGCCATATCATAAGCAGTTGAATAGTTTATTGAGTTTTCATCTAACCCTGAAGGATTCTCAAAAGTACTATTCTTCATACCAATTCTTTTTGCATACTCGTTCATTTCTATTACGAATTCATCGTAACCTAATACACTTTCCGCTATTAAGTAAGCAGAATCATTTCCTGACCTTAACATTAGCCCATATATTAAATCTAGAAGCATTATCTCATCATCTTCAATTAAATATATTTTAGAACCAATTTGATTTACACTTTCTTTTGATACTTTTACGTACTCATCTAAAAATCCATTTTCTATCGCAACTATTGCGGTCATTACTTTCGCAATACTAGCGGTTTTCATTCTTTTATTCATATTCTTTTCAAATATAACTCTATTACTATCTATATCCATTAGAATAGAAGTTTCTGCACCTACAAAGAATGCATTTACTGATACTATGTTTGTTATAAGAATAAGAAATACTATTAGAATTATTCTTTTCATACTCCACCTCAGTAAAGTATATAAAATAACCCTCTCAAATATTAAAGGCGCTATGCGCCTTTTTTATTTTTCATAGGAAATCTTATTAATGTTTTTACTAAATCTGGAATATTCAACGGTATGAGTGGATATAAGTAAGGTTTATTAAAACTCTTTAAACTTGCTAAAAATATAAACCAAATACTACTTGAAATTAATAACCCCGGTAATTTAAAGAAGTATGTAATCACTATAATAATCATCTTACACAACTTGTTTGCTAAACTTAATTCATAACTAGGAGTTAGATAATTCCCTATAGCACTTACCGCAACATATAGTACGACTTCGGGAGTAAATAAACCTACATCTATCGCAATTTGTCCTACTAACACTCCTGCAATTAATCCCATAGCTGTAGATAACGGAGTAGGTGTATGTATTGCTGCCATTCTTAAAAATTCTATTCCTAATTCTGCTATTAAAATTTGTAAAACTACAGGCACATTACCATTTTTTTCAGGTCCTATAAATGATAAAGCCTCAGGTAATAGCTCTGGTTGTATAACAAATAATAACCAAACTGGAACTACAAACATAGCTATTAAAATACCCAAAAAGCGAATAAGTCTTAGAAATGTTCCAATAAGTGGAGTTTGCCTATATTCCTCTGCATGATGGATGTGGTCAAATATAGTAATTGGACCTAAAATTACACTAGGTGATGTATCCACAATAATAGCTACTAAACCTTGATATAGATGAGTAGCAATTGTATCAGGTCTTTCAGAATATCTAACAAGTGGATAAGGGTTAAATTTTTGTTTTACAATTAATTCCTCAAGTGCTTTATCACTCATAGCAAGCTCGTCTATTTTAATACTAGTTATCCGCTTTCTAACATCCTCTACTAATTCTGGTGGAGTAATACCTTCAACATAAGATAAACAAACATCTATTTTGGTCTTATCACCTATAGCGAACAACTCATTACGCAAATTATGATCTTTAGCTCTTCTTCTTACTAATGCTGTGTTAATTATAATGTTTTCAGTAAAACCATCTCTACTACCTCTCACTACTTTTTCAGTATCAGGCTCTTGAGGAGATCTAGTTGGATAACTTCTAACATCTATAATAAATCCATACATATATCCGTCTACAATTATACCAAGTAAACCAGAAACAATTTTTTCAACAAAAGATTGAATATCGGTTACTTTTTCAACTTGAAAATGTACTAATCTATTCTCAATAGTTTCTACTAATTTCTTTTTATCTACTTCTAAATCATTTATTTTAACCAATTGCTTAAAAAGTTCAGTACTCAAAGTTGCATCACAAAGACCAGTTACAAAGTAGCACTGTATTTTTTTATCCTTTATGATAAATTCTCTATGACTTACATCATATGAAACTCCTACACCTAATAATTTATCTAATATAGAAACATTTTCAGAAATTTTATTTGAAATAATCAAATTATCAATTTTTATCACCCTTTTGGTCTAAAAAATACTGCTACTAAGAAAGCAAAAATAATTGCTGCAGTGATACCACTAGCTGTCATATCAAACATACCCATACCAATTCCTAAAAAACCAACTTCATTAGCTTTTTCCATTGCTCCATGGAGTAATGAGTGACCAAAACTAGTTATCGGTACTTGTGCGCCAGCTCCCGCAAATTCTATTAATTTATCATAAAGATCAAATGAATCTAACAAAGCTCCCGCTACGACGAAACTTGCTGTAATATGTGCTGAAGTTAGCTTAAACCTATCAATCAAGATTTGCCCAATTACACAAATTAGTCCTCCGACTAGGAATGCGTATAAATAAATCATATTTTCTCCAAAGAAATTGCATGTGCAATTGAAGGGATTGTTTCTTTTTGGAACATCATAATTGGGTTCATCAAAGCTCCTGTCGCTATAATTAATATTTTATTAATAAGATTATTATTTAGTAAACTCACCAAATAACCAAAACTCACTACAGCACAACACGCACAACCACTTCCTCCAGCGAAAACTGGTTGTTTTTCAGAGTCATAAATTAATATTCCGCAATCTGTATGATTATTGCTTATATCTACTTCATTGTCTTTTAATATATCAATCAAAATGGGTTTACCTACTTTTGATAAATCCCCAGTAACTATCATGTCGTAATAATCTGGTGTTCTATTTAAATCTTCCATATGCTGTTTTATGGTTTCTGCTGCTGCAGGAGCCATAGCACTTCCCATATCATTAGCATCTTTTTGCTTTCCGTCTATTACTGTACCAACAGTAGCTGACTCAACTTTTATTTTAGTTTCATTATTGGTTAATAAGCAAGCACCTGCTCCAGTAACTGTAAATGTAGCTGTATCAGGCTTTTGACCACCATATTCAGTCGGATTTCTAAACTGCCTTTCTGCAGTCGAATTATGACTTGAAGTTGAAACTATTATGTTACTACCAATTTCTCCTTCAATTAAACTAGAACCTAAAATTAATCCCTCTACTGATGTAGAACAAGCTCCATAAATTCCAAAAAGAGGTATCCTAAAATCTCTCATTACATAATTACTAATAACATCTTGGTTTATAAGATCTCCGGCTATTACATAATCAATATCCTTATCATTTTTAAAACTCTTTGTCATCACTAAAGAAATTGCATCTTTAACAAGTCTTTGCTCAGCTTTCTCCCATGAATCTTCTTCACAATATAAATCATCATATGCATAATCAAAAAAGTTACCCAGTGGCCCGCTTCTTTCTAGCGGACCAACAATAGTTGCTGTCTCAGACATATATACCTTAGAAAACTGTATTGAATTTTTTCCGATTTTCTTCATAAGACAAAATTTTCTATAAGATATCTAAGCATTCCTAATATATATGCACTAACAACACCAAATGTTATGACTGCACCAGCTAACTTAAATAGATTTGTCGCAACACCTAATACAAGTCCCTCTTTTTTATACTCTAATGCTGCTGATGTCATCGAATTCGCAAAACCTGTAACAGGAACTAAAGAACCAGCTCCTGCCCACTGCCCTATTTTGTCAAAAACACCTATACCGGTCAAAAGTGACGCAATTAATATTAATGTAACAATCATGAGAGATCCTGTTTCTTCCTTTTCAAATCCAGCTAACTCATATAACTTAAGTAATATTTGTCCAAATAGACAAATAGAACCGCCTGAAACAAATGCCCTGATAGAATTTCGAAGATATTTTGGTTTCCAAGCATTTTTTTTAATACTCTTATCATAGTTTATAATCATCACCTCTAAATTAATTTTGCCATTATTGTTATGAATATACTAAAAAAGCTGAACTCATCAGCCAGCTCTTAAACTATTTAAAGATTTCTTTAGTATTCTTGAAACAGTAGACTGAGACAAACTTAATCTACTGGCAATTTCATGTTGCTCGTAATTATAAATAAATTTCATTACTATTATTTTTCTTTCAATGTACTCTAAGTCCTCTAAAGGAAAATTTATGTTCTCTTCCTTAATATTATTTAAGTTTTTAATATCCATATTTTGTATAGCTATTAATACATTCTCCTTACTCTCATCTAGTAATAATGCATTTTCGCTAACCGACTTCTTTAAATCGATGTTTTTGATAATCTTACGTATAGTATCAGGTAATCTTATCAATTTACTATTTCTAATCTCTGTTTTTATCTCACCAACTATAAATGGTACAGCGTAACTCGACAACTTTCCGTATCTTTCATCATATTTCTTTAAAGCTTTAAATAAACCAAAGCATCCGGCTTGGAACAAATCATCTTTGTCAACTAATCCAAAATCCATTTTCTTTACTATGGCTCTTACTAAACCTAAATTATCATTAAAGTAATTATTTATATTTTCTTGATGCATTTTATTGTGGTACCTTCTCCAACAATTGATTCAACTAATAATTCATCAGAAAAAGCTTCCATTATAGTAAATCCTAATCCAGACCTTTCTTCATTTTTTTTAGTTGTAAACATAGGTCTTTTAGCTTGTTTTACATCATTAATTCCAATTCCTTGATCAATTACTTCTAACATTATTTCTTCTTTGTCGTAACTACATTTAACATTGATTACATTTAATGGATCGGATTCATACCCATGAACAATTGAGTTAGTTACTGCTTCAGATACTACTGTCTTAATCTCATTTAGAATAGCTACTTCTAAATCTAAATTTAGTAAAAATGAAACCACTGCGGCTCTTATAAAAATGATGTTTTCTGTTCTAGAAGAAAAAAAAACTTCCATCTTATTCATCATGCTACCCCCAAATACCATTTTGCATCACGCTCTGTGTCTTTTATAACACAAATTTTATATAATCCAGATAACATAACGACTCTTTCGACATTGTTATTCAATTCACAAATTACTATTTCTCCATCCTTCGTCTTAACTTGATTATATCTGCCAATCAATAGTCCAATTCCACTAGAGTCTATAAATGACAAGTCTTTCATATTAAAGATTAAATTCTTTATACTATACTTATCCATCAACTCAATTAATCTCAATTTGAAATTTTCTGTTGTATGTTGATCCATCTCTCCAACAAGTTTAATAAAAAGTGATCCCTTTTTTACCACTAAGTGTACATTTAATGCCATAAGTCCCCCCCCTATTTACGAATAATTTTAAACTATAATATTAATTACGGTAATACTTAGACAAAAGTTCACATAATATTTCATTTGATATTGTGTTGTATATTTAATAATCTAAGTACTAAATAGCAAATTTTACACTAAATTGTATATTTATATCTAATTATATCCATAAGTCCATAAATGAAAATTCATAATAAAAGAAGATAATATAATCTCATCCTCTTCCTAAATGTTATATTTACATAGTCAATCAGAATAAATTTAGTTATAAATCCAAATTCAATAAAAAAAATAACGGATTTTACCCGTTAAGTAGATCTATTGAAAAAATATATTATGGATATCTTCTTCTTTTCTACAGTTCTTTAATATAGTGAACAATTATCTCAGCTTTCTTAAATCCTATTGACTCGTGAAATTTTTGACTAAGCACATTACTAAGCTCAGTATCAGATCCTAATTCCTTATAACCTCTCTCTTTGCAAAAAAGTATTGCTTTATCAACTAGTTTACTAGCAACTCCTTTTTCCCTATAATCTTCTTTAACATAAATACCTTCAATATACCCAACTGGGCTGGACTCACTTCCTTCGACGTAGTCTTTTCTGGTAGATAAATTTATAAATCCAACATATTTATCACCATAGATTGATAAATAAATGTCTTTATCATTATCAGTGAGAGCTTGACCAAATTCAGTCTTCATCTCACCTTTAAGAACATCTGGCCAAAGGCACGCTACTAAAGAAAACCATTCTTCAAAATCGCTTTCATTAATTTTTCTTAATAATATGTTATCCATCTTACCTCCAATAATATCACTTATACTCTAAAACTTAAAATAAACCCTCTAGTTACCGAAGTAATCAATCCACTCCAATTTATAATTTTCTTCTATATTCATCAAAGCGCTGCAATATCCAGTATGATACATTAGATGTCTAATCTGCATTGTAATAATTTCAAGATTTGTAAGTTTAGAATACAAAACCGACTTATCAGATAACCACTTATCATCTCTTGTATTAAAATATTCATCTACTTGAAGTCTAACTTGTCGTGAAAATTCGAGAAGTTCATCTTTAGTCATAACATTCTTCGCTTCCTTCTCTAACTCTGGAAAATATCCTCTATCTAGATATGGTTCTACAAAAGGTTCATTAGATAACCTAAACCAAAAATGACTACCCATCAACGCATGTAATATTTGCTGCCAAAAAAAATACCCACCTACTTTTTTAATATATGTTTCCTTAGATACTTCCTTTAGTATAGTTTCTAACATTTGAAAAACAAGCAAATACTGATTCTTCAACTTTTCAATCACAAAAACCACCTCGCATTATTATATCACTCAAGGCTGCAGGATTCAATTACTCACCATCGATGTTAAGGAACTCATATGGGTATATCAGCGTACAAGATAATTACTTAATTTATTATGAAAGAGATAGGATAAAAATAAATCCAACAATAAAGTCAATAGAGTTCATCAAGCAATGAGCTATTACTCCAAGATAGATATTCTTCTTTTTTTGAACAACATAAATCAAAGGGAATACTCCTATAGTTCTAGTAATAATCATCCAAGGTGTCCAAGTATGATAAAATGCAAATAACATACTGTGAAGTAGTGAAGACCATCCTCTTAAGTTAGGAATTCGAGGTAATAAATATCCACGAAAATAGATTTCTTCTACTGTTGGAGCTATTACAGAAACAACTATAAACCCTAAACTATAAGTAACTATTAAAACAGATTTTGAATAACTTCCAGACAGTCCCATGTCAATACGGACACTATTAGGAATCCATGAAAAAATAATCTCAATGTAATTTGAGACTGGAGTAAGTAGCATAAATAATATACCTGATGCTACAAATATCACCGGAACCCAAATTAAATATTGTTTTGTCGGGATTGGTTCTCGGTAAAGAACTATTTCATCAAATGATTTCTTTTTAGATTTTCTTTTTGAATAGATTAAAACTCCAAGTTCAAAAGGAACAAGAACAAATATTGCTGCTAATATCAATGCTGCTAAAGATGGATAGCCAAACCTAGTAATTGGCTGTACTATAACGAAATAAAAGATTCCAATCATTATACCTGGTAAAAGATGCAATATTATTGATTGAACTAAAGTATGCTTTTTAATGTTAGAATACTTATCCGAAATATCAATTTTATTCATATAAATATACCCCCTAATTATATTCTTAATATTATAATTATAGTCACATCAGTGGTAATGAAATCAAATAAAGTATACTTAAAGGTTCATTCCATGCGTTAAACCTATAATCTAACTATCATTATTTTTGGTTTTATTTCTCAATAATCTCCCATTTTTTTTCATTACAAATCTTTCTTAAGTGATTATCAGGACATACAGCAACAGGCTTTCCTACAGCTTCTAATAATTTAATATCTGTTACACTATCACAAAAAGCTATTGATGAATTATAATCGACATCATGATTTGATAATAAATCATATATTATATCTATTTTGTTTGAACCTTTGATTTCTAAGATTCTTTTCTCTATATCGTATAAACCGTTTTCCTTAAAATAAAGATTTGAACCAATAATTTTATCAAAAGGTAATTCATTAAGTGATAATAACAATAAATCATTAAATGCCCCAGATATTAATACTGTGTAATAACCCCTAGCTTTTAAACGAACTACTTCATCTGTAATTGAATTTCTTAAGTTCTTCTTTAGCGCAATACTTGCTCCTTTAAAAAACTTCATTATTTCATCTCTAGTCATCCCGTCAAATAGACTACAAAACTCAACATAAGCCAAGTTTCTTAATCTATCCTTAACTTCCAAAGAAGGTTTTCCTAATTTATAGAATATGAACTGAGGAAGGACTTTTAACATTATCTTTTGTGTTTTACGCCTAGGGTATCCTAACTTATTCCATTGCTTTATCAAAAAAGGAATTACATCTTTTTCATATAAAGTCCCATCAAAATCAAATATAGCTAGTTTCATACTTTCAACTCCCATATATTTCTATTAAAACAAAAACCTTAAATACTCTTAAGATAGAAACACATATATTACATTCTAAGTATATCATTTTTCCTCAACAATAGACAATTATGAAAAACTGTAACTCATATAGTTACAGTTTACTAGTTCCTTTATTCTAGTTTATTAAACCTATCGGATCATATATTTCTTAATATAAGTTATACACCAAGCAACCTAGAAATAACCTTACCTACAACTTTAATATATTTTGCTTTCTTGATTTCGTCATCTACATATAGTAGGATTTCTTGATAAATATCACCTTTATACAATACTTTCATTTCTCCTATGTCTTTACCTGATATTAAGTTACCATAATTAATATTTATTGAATATGTCACCTCACCCATATCAGTACCATTTCTTAATACTATATTAGCTGGGTTCTTAATCTTAAACTCTATGTTCGTCGGTTCAAATAAGATATTTTCATAAACCTTTACTATTTTATCCTTTTCCATTTGATTATGTACTTTGTAGTTACTCATACCATAATTAAGTAATGTTAGCATTTCTGCATTCCTAGTTTTTGTGTCTGTACTTCCCATTAATACACCTATTACTCTCATGTCATCATTAAATTTAGTTGCAGTTAAGCAGTACTTGGCTTCTACTGTCCATCCTGTTTTTAATCCATCTATATCAGAGTGACGGACTAATTTGTTAGTATTAACTAACCACGAGTCACCGTTCCTAATATAATCATCATAAACATTAGTGTATTCAAGAACTATTGGATATGTTTGAATTAGATACCTTGCCATCATTGCCATATCATAGGCAGTAGAATAGTGACCAGCGCTAGAGTTGTCACCATTCTCCGCTAACCCCGTTGGATCTTGAAATGCTGTTGAAGACAATCCTAAGTCTTTCACCTTTTGATTCATTAAATCTACGAATATTTTCTCACTACCTGCTACTTTCTCAGCCAAAGCAGTAGCAGAATCATTTGCACTTGATATCGCAACAGACTTGAATAAGTCTCTAACACTCATCACTTCTCCCTCTTCTAGCCAAATCTGAGAACCACCATAACTTGCTGCATTCTCACTTATTGTATGAAGATCATCAAAAGAGAATTGTCCATTCTCAATGGCTTCCAAAATCAAGGCCATAGTCATTATCTTTGTCATACTCGCTGGAGCTTTCATTTCATGAGCATTTTTCTGATATAATATTCTTCCTGTCGATACCTCTATCAATATTGCGCTTTCAGCATCAACGATTATTTCACTCTCAGCAATCACACTTATTGATGAAGATACATATAATACAATGAATAGAAAAGTGATTAATATTTTCTTCATTCACTCACCTCTTTCAAATAAATATATGAAAAAAAGAGTTCTAATTTGAACTCTTTTCTATTTTTTTATGTATTATCGGTAACTTTTGTGGCTTTTCACTAGATATGGTAATGATTTCATCCAGATTTTTTATTACTTCATCGTAACTATTATTATAGTGAATCTCTACTATTTCATCGCCTAAATTTACGAAATCTCCAACTTTACATTTCATTTTTAAGCCAACACTCATATCAATAGAATCGTCTTTATTTGCTCTTCCCGCACCAAGTAACATAGCTGCTTTACCAACTTCTTCTGCATCAATTTTAATAATATATCCACTCGATTTAGCTTTATATTCTTTTATACCATTTGGTTTAGGTAATTCATCGTTTAAAATCAAATTAATGTTACCACCTTGAGCTTCTATCATTTCAAGGAATTTATTATAAGCAGATTTGTTTTCAATAACTTCCTTAATTTTATCTTTTGGATTTACAACTCCAGCTAATGTCAATAATTCCTCAGAAATTCTAAAACATAATTTAGTAAAATCATCTGGCCCTTTCCCTAAAAGTGTCTCTAATGCTTCTTCAACTTCTAAAGCATTACCAATTGCACTTCCTAGAGGCTCATCCATATTTGTAATTAAAGCAACTACTTCTTTTCCAAAACTAGAACCTATATCAACCATAGTTTGAGCTAATTCTGTCGCTTCATCAACACTTTTCATAAATGCGCCCGATCCAACTTTTACATCTAACACGATTTTATCTGCGCCTGATGCTAGCTTTTTACTCATAATACTTCCAGCTATTAAAGGAATTGAAGGCACAGTTCCTGTTACATCTCTTAATGCATAAAGTAATTTGTCTGCCGGTACAAGGTTTTTAGACTGACCCACAATTGCAATTCCAATATCATTTACTTGTTTAAAAAAATCATCTTCAGATAATGAAACATTAAATCCAGCAATCGATTCCAGTTTATCAATAGTTCCGCCTGTATGACCTAAACCTCGACCACTCATTTTAGCTAATTTTAATCCACAACTAGCAATGATTGGTCCAATAACTAAGGAAGTTTTGTCTCCTACACCACCTGTAGAATGTTTATCTAATTTAATACCATCAATCTTACTTAAATCAACAGTATCGCCACTATTTAACATTTCTTTGACAAGTGCATTAGTTTCATCTTTGTCTAATCCTTTAAAAAATATTGCCATTAATAATGCACTCATTTGATAGTCAGGTATGTTTCCACTAACATAATTCTCAATTAGATAGTTAATCTCGCCACTAGATAATTTTACTCCATCTCTCTTTTTCTCGATTAAATCAACAACTCTCATAGTTTCACCTCAAACTCTTTAATATTTTATCTCTTACAATTATGCTTAATTCAATTGTAGATAAATTAGAATATTCATCATAAGGAATCGGATCTAGAATTCTTACTTCACAATTTATGCGCTTTAGATGAAAGAAACAGTGTTTATAAAAGTTTTTGAAAACAACCGGGTAGATAGGTTTTTTACTTTTCATTGCTAATTTAAATGCCCCCGATTTAAAATCTAATAACTCACCATTTCTACTCCTAGTTCCTTCAGGGAAAATAAAGATCGGTTGTCCATTTCTTGCTTGCTTAATGGCTCTAATCATTGTTTCTGCACCATTTCTGTTATTCTTTCTATCTAACATTAAAATTCCTCGTCTTTTCATCCAAGTTCTAATTACAGGAATTTTATTTAACTCATCCTTAGCAAAACCACCTAAATCTTTATCATAAAGATCATAAAGCAAAATGAATGGGTCTGTATACATTTGGTGATTAGAGAATAACAAAAAATTATCTTTAGGTAATTTTTCTTTACCTATAAATGTATATTTAACTCTAGAAAGTTTTATTATTACCTTAGAAAACAATCTAACTGAATCTCTAACTTTAGGGTGATTGTATGGTTTATTTTTTGTTATTAGTCTTACAACATGTAAATAAAGTAATGAAAGGCCTATTACTAAAAAAATCAAAAAAACAATCAATCCTATAATCAATAATATCACAAGAAGAATGTCTATCATAATATTATCCTCTTATAAACAGAGAAATTTAAGACTCCATCTACTCTTTCAAAGACTTTTACCCATTCGTTTATATCATATCTAGGAAAATATGTATCCCCTTGATATTCCTTATCAATATGAGTAATATATAGCTTATCCGCAAACGGTAAAAATTGTTCATAAACCGATTTCCCACCACATATAAATAATTCTACTTCCGAATGTTTGTATTTTTCTAGTACTTCATCAACTGAATTTACTACTTCAACATCATAATCACTCTCTTTACCTCTTGTTAGTAATAATGTATGTCTATCTGGTAGTGGTCTTCCTAGATAGCTTATTATAGAATTCAATGTTGACGATCCCATCAAAACATTCTTACCTAAGGTAATTCTTTTGAAATATTTTAAATCTTCTCCATAGTGCCATGGTAGTTGATTATCCTTACCTATTAGTAAATTCTTATCATGTGCTACAATTATAGAAATCATATCGCTATATCCCCTCTTATTGATGGATGGTATTCATAATCAACTAGTTCAAAATCTTCAAAACTATAATCAAATATTGAATCCCTCTTCTTAATATTCATTAATGGTAGAGGTTTAGGTTCCCTTGTTAGCTGAGTATTCACTTGATCCAAGTGGTTTTCGTAAATGTGACAGTCTCCAAAACTATGTATAAATTCACCAACTTCTAGGTCTGTTACTTTAGCAATCATCATTGTAAGTAATGCATAAGAAGCAATATTAAACGGTACTCCTAAAAAAGCATCAGCACTTCTTTGATATAATTGGCAACTCAATTTTCCATTATCAACATAGAATTGAAACATAGTATGACAAGGCGGTAAAGCCATTTCATCAACTTTAGCTGCATGCCAGGCATTTACAATCAATCTTCTTGATAAAGGATTATTTTTTATCATCTCAATAACTTTTGCAATTTGATCTACTGACTTTTCAGAATCTTCAAAGTGCCTCCACTGTCTCCCATAAACTGGACCAAGCTCTCCCCACTTTTCAGCAAATTCATTATTAGATTTAATCTTATGAGCGTACTCTTTTAACGATTCACCTTGAAACTGATCAGACTGTTTATATTTTTCATATGGCCATTCATTCCATATGTTTACATTATTATCTACTAAGTATTTTATATTTGTAGAACCAGACAAGAACCATAGTAACTCATGAATTATTGACTTTAAATGAGTTTTTTTTGTAGTTACTAAAGGAAATCCGTCGGCTAAGTCAAAGCGCATTTGATATCCAAATGTTGAAATAGTTCTAACGCTAGTTCTATTATCTCGAATGCTTCCATTTTCTTTAATATGTTTTAAAAAGTTCAAATATTGTTCCATTTATATATGAATTGATTAAGACAAAACCAATTCATGTCACCTCGCTTTCTTTTCAAATTATACCACGCATAAATCTAGATATAAAGAAATAGAACCTCAATATATACAGTTTATATCTTTTGTTTATTATACATAAATCACATAATCTTTAAGTCATGTTAAAAAAGTTGCTATAAGAAGCAACTTTAAAGGGTATTTGATTAAATAGACCATTATTTGATAAATTAATTATCGTTTTTATTTAGGTTGATAAAGGTAACTTTTTCTGCAATTATCTCAGGATACGTAAAATACTTTTCATCATCATATTTATATTTTTTCATCGCAAGACGAGCTTTTATACCTACCGTAGAACCCTTCTTACAATATTCAGAAGTACTTTCAGCAATCCCTTCCCATAACGTACAAGTTAAAAAATCAGTATCATATTCTCCTGTCTCTGCATTCTTATAATTTCTAGAAACAGCTAGCGTAATGTTTGAAACACTCTTTCCATCGCTAGTTTCTCTTATTTCAGGATCTTTTACTAATCTTCCAACTAAAATTACTTGATTTAACAATTCTTATCATCTCCATTCTTTAGCCGGCTTAAGAATATTATAAGGGAAAATGCAGTTAATCAAAGGTTCATATAATCTATAATTATTTCAATTAAATCATTAATTTATATAAATATTACTGTTTTACTTGTTATAGTGATAATTATCATCATCAATTAATTATATTTTAGATATTTTAGCCTGATTTTGTATTTTTATAATTAGTTTAAGCATTTAAAAACCAAGGTCACTTTGCCTTGGTTTTTAAGATTACACTACAAATATTTTCTTTCTTAAAGTAACTTTTTAATTTTATTACGTCCTCGAAAGTAATATTCTCTACAACATTTACTATGTCGAAGAGATCAATTCCATTAAATTTATAAGCTGTAAATTCATTAGCTATTCCTTCTGGAGAATTAAGTAATTTTAGCATACTACCATAGAACTTTTTCTTTACATTTTTAAACGACTCTTTAGATACATCCATCTCCAAACATTTTAAGAGCTCATCTTTTAACTTTTCGGGATCATTAGAATCTCCAGCAATTAGTACAGAACTAAACTTTTCCTCAACATATGGTAAAACACTAAAAGTATAATTGATTAATTTGTCTTTAAAGAGTCTTTCGTAGTTTTCGGAACTCCTACCGAATAATATATCCAAATAGATCATCATACTCATTTTGTATTTAGACAAATCATCCTTATATATATCAGGACTTCCCTTTACTCCTAACATTAATTTAGGAAATACGTCCTGCATTTCTATCACTTTTTCTTTCTCGTTTAGTTCTAACTCCTCATCAAAATTGTAATGAGTAATTTCTTTTTTCTCATATCCTTTTTCTCTTTGATTACTTTCAATCAATTCCATCATTTTAGGAATATCATAATCACCGACAATAAATAAGAGCATGTTACTTGGATGATAATACGTTTCATAACATTCATATAATACTTCAGGTGTAATCTTATCAATTGATTCAATTGAGCCAGCGATATCATTTCTTACTGGGTGAGACTTATAAATTGATTTCATAGTTTCGAACATTATTCTTGCATCAGGAATATCATTATACATTTGAATTTCTTCTTTAATTATTCCTTTTTCTTTTTCTACACTTTCATCTGTAAAGTATGGGTTTTGTACAAAATCAATTAATAATGTTATATTGTCTTCTATATTGGAAGTGCAAGATATTAAATAAGATGTTCTATCATATGTTGTGAATGCATTTGAATTTGCACCAAATTTAGAGAATTCCTCAGTTATATCACCTGTTTCGCTTTCAAATAACTTGTGTTCAAGAAAATGAGCAATACCATTTGGTAAAGTAACTTCTTCTCCATTTAGATTCAATTTATTATCAATTGATCCAAATTTGGTTGTAAACGTAGCATAAGTCTTATTAAACCCTCTTTTAGGCATAAGATATACATCTAATCCATTTTCTAGTTGTTTGTAATATAGTTCTTCATTTAAATTATCATATACAATCTTCTTCATTATTCTCCCTCCTTATTAGTTAAAAGGAAAATAGTATCTTCTTTAATTCTACTTGCTGCACTCATAATATCTTCTCTAGTGATATTTTCGATAGTTTCAATCATAGTTTCTATACCAAATTCTCTACCGATGAGAATATCTTGATAAGCCTTACTTATTAGTGTAGCTTGTCGATCCATCATTTCTAAAATGTCATTTACTAGAGATTTCTTGACATTATGTAATAGTTGATCGGAAAAATCTCCTTTTTTTAGTTTCTCTATCTGTTCGCTTATTATTTTATAAGCATTCTCATAAGTATCTGCATTTATTCCAGAATAAAGATGGATAACACCTTTATATGGATTATACACACTTCTTATGTAGTAACATAATGAATGTTCTTCTCTTACGGTCTGAAATAACATACTATTGGGAGCACTACCTAATAGGGAGTTTCCAACTACCATTGCATAGTATAGTTCATCATTAAATCTGATTTCAGTACGATAACCTATATTTAATTTTGCTTGATTAACGTCCTGAATTTCTTTATATTCTTCAGTTTTATGAATATCTTTTGTTTCTAAATCTAAACAAGATACAATCTCTTTGTTAGAAAATGAAAAATCTTCAAATGGAGCTAAATTATTAAACTTACCTGCAACAATAACATCAACCTTATCATTTTCTATCATATATTTATATTCTTCATATAAATTCTCGGGTGTAATTGAATCTAAATCTTTCTTATATCCAATTGCTTTAATCTTCATTTTTTCATTTTCATACATGTATTCCTTCATTTTGTCTAATGCATAACCAGTTTTATCATCATTTAGTGAATCTATGTTTTCATTTAATAAACGTTTTTCTTCAAGTAGTTTCTCTTTATCAAATCCTTCATCAATGATTAATGGTTTGAAAACTACTTCTTTGAAGAGGTCGATTACTTTTGGTAACATTTCCTCTCCTATGTATTCTTCATTGATATAGTTAATACTAATACTTATAATGCTTAAATTACCGACTTTTGACATGCTTAAGCTAATAGACGCATCATAAAGTTCTTCTAAATACATTACGAGTTCACGTTTAGTTTTATATTTCTTACACCCAGAATAGAGAATAGAAGGTAATAATGCTCTTTTAGTAATATTTTCTCTTTTGAGCTCAGAAGTAAATTTGATTGAAATTGTATTAGTTTTAAACTTGTCAGTTTCAATCATATGGATATCATAGCCATAATCTTTATTCAATATATATTTCATATGTCACCTCTAATAATAGTATTCTTATAAACGGTCATATAATTCAGTTTTACAATTATTACCAGTAGTTCTACATTTTTTTAGGGACTTTCTTTAGAAAGCCCCTTAATTAATATAATTTATTCAGCCATTTCTAATGCGATTTTCATCATATTAGTAAATGCATTCTCTCTTTCTGAAGATGTTGTAACTTCATGTGTTACTAAATTATCAGAAATAGTAAGTAAACATGCTGCTTTTTTTCCAGTTACATTTGCATTATGGAATAACGCAAAAGATTCCATTTCAACACATGTAGCACCAGTTTTCTCAAGAATGTCAATATACTCAGTAAAATCTTCTCTATAAAACACATCAGACGAGTGAATTCTCTCTTTTCTAATATTAACATTCAAATCTTCAGAAATTTTTTCAAGTTTTTTGTTCAGTTCTGGGTTGGCTTTTAGAATTTGTAGTTCCTCTCCATTTTGCGTTTTTGCATATGTACTCTCACTCCAACAATCTTCAACTAATACCACTTGATACAAATCTAGTTCCTTAATATAAGATCCACTTGAACCAATTCTAATGATATTTTCTACATCGTAAAACTTATATAGTTCGTATGAGTAAATACCGATACTTGGCATACCCATGCCTGAACCCATAACAGATATTTTTCTTCCTTTATAAGTACCTGTAAAACCTAACATACCTCGTACAGTATTAAACTGTTCAATATCTGTCAAGAATTTTTCAGCAATAAATTTAGCTCTTAGTGGGTCACCTGGCATTAATACGGTTTTTGCAATTTTATTTTTATCTTTCACCTCAATGTGAGCAGTTGGTATAGTCATAATTCCTCCTAATAATCGTTTTCATTTTTTATCCAATTAACTTATTTTAGCATCTCTAGATAGCCTTAAATTAAACAGGTCTTTAAACTTATTCTCTTGATGTATCCCTTTTCTCAATAATATCCATCAAAGATATAATTTCAAAATCATCTTCAGAGATTACTAGTTTTCTTATTTTATTTTGTACCTTCTTTGCTTTTCTTATAAAAGATCCAGGTTTCAATACCTTAGTTCCTTCTACAAAGTTAGGTAGCATTGCTAAGAATCTATTTATTTTTGGCAATATATCTTTTGCAGAAACAATTGATGTTAATTCAGTCTCTTCAAATATCACATGTACATAATCAATATATTTTGGAAATACAGTTGGTCTTGTAATATCCCAAACTACTGATAATGCCAGTTCATCAGTTTCTAAATTGCGCATCACAATGTATTTATTTACATCAATTTCTCCATTAAAATATTCACTTAACAATTCACTATCAATTTGATAAGTGCATAATTCATTAAGTTTATTTGAATCAATAAGAAATTTACCTCTAGTTCTTGTGATTTCCTCAAAGGCTAAAGTTCTATCTCTATAGTCCAATAATTTTTCAAATATTTCATCTTTATCAAACGGCATAATGTCTTGATTTAAATCCATATAGTAATATAAATCAAACATTTTTGCCAATTGATTTATTATGGTTAATATTTCATTTAGATAGAAATTAGAAATTATTAATGGAAATTCAACAAATAAATTGATATTTGTAAATCCTGGATTTAGTGTATAAATGTTAGGTATAACATTATGTTTACTAAAAACAAAACTAGCCTTATTCTCTAATATTTTATTTTCGTATCTAAAAGATATATATTTTGCGTGTTGTGAATAGATAAAATCTTCTTCATCAAAAAACTCATATACCCTTTTAAGAGAAATAGTACTTCTCCTATCCGAAAAAAAATGTATTCTATAATTCATAGTATCACCATAATCCCCTAATATATTTTAACTGTTTCTTCTATTTTTTTCTTCTCAATCTTTGGTAAGTCATAAGAATCACCTTTATGACCAACTGCTAGAAGCAAATAAGGTACTTCATGGTCAGGTCTTTCCAACACATCTTTTAAGAACTTCATCTTGTGTGGTGTATAAGTTAAAGAAACTAATCCAACTTGATGTAAAGCAGATATAATCATTCCTGTAGCTAAACCTGTACTTTTAGAAGCATAATATGTAGTCGAGTTATCAGTATTAGTCTTATGATAAAAAATCACTATCAGATAAGGTGCATCTGTTAAAAATGGCTTAGATATATCTATATTTAGATGTTTTAGATCATCATGCCAATTATTTAATGACTGGTTATCATAAAATTCTTTTTCGATTTCCTCAGCAGATACTCTAATCCTGCTTTTAATGATTTCATCTTGTATGATACAAAATGTCCATGGTTGCATATTAGCTCCGCTAGGTGCTCTTAACCCAACTTTAATACAATTTATAATTACATCAATGGGGATTTCCTCATTGCTAAATTCTCGGTAAGTGCGCTTACTTTGAAATAAGTCAGCTAGTTCTTTTGATTTGTCCATTATTTTCCTCTATACTTTTTAATTATAACACTTCTCTATATTAATAACAATTATACTAACTAAGCTTATCTTTAATCTTTTCAAAGGTTTCTTCGCTGATAATATGTTCTATTTCACAAGCATCTTTGTCAGCAGTTTCTGATGAAACACCTAACACCTCAGAAAGGAATTGAGAAATAATTCTATGTTTTTCTATAATTTTTTCTGCTATTACCTTTCCTGCATCATTAATAAAAATATTACCATACCTTTGATGAGTTACATATTTCATATCAACTAGTCTTTTAACAGCATCGTTAGCACTTGCTTTTGATACATTCATCCTTTTTGCTAGATCAGTTATTCTAACACCCTTTTCATTGCTAAGTATATATATATGTTCAATATAATCCTCTATCGACTGAGATAATTTAGTCATATCAAATTCCTCCACATTTCATTATAACATTCTAAAATATACAATTAAATACATAAATTAGCTCTTTTAATTCAAGAAAGGTTTATTTATTTAATAAGTCTAATTCATCTTTAGTCAATTCTCTATACTCTGATAACTTTAATTTATCGTCTAATTGAACTCCATTAATTGAGATCCTTTTTAAATAAAGTACCTTATTTCCTATTGACTGAAACATTCTTTTTACTTGATGGAATTTTCCTTCAAAGATTGTAATAAGAACAGTCTTCTCATCTATAATTTCTATTTCTGACGGTAGACATTTGTAGCCATCATTTAATGTAATTCCTTCTTCAAAGACAGATATTTTTCTTTTATTAAATACTTTGTCTAGTTTTACCTTATATATTTTGGATATATGGTTTTTAGGAGATATTACTCTATGTGTTAGTTTACCGTCATTAGTTAATATTACCAATCCCTCAGTATCGAGATCGAGTCTACCAACTGGATGCAAATCGTACTCTTTGTAATCTTCTAATAAATCAATAATAGTTTTATGTAGATTATCTTGAGTAGCTGATACAACACCTTTAGGTTTATTTAACATTAAATATACATATTTACGGTAGTTTAGTAAATCATTCTTATATTTGATTACATCTTCTAATTCATCAACAATATATCCAGTCTTATTAATTACCCGACCATTAACAGTGACTTTACCTGTTTTTATAATCTTTTTAGTATCACTTCTAGATCCAAAACCACACTTTGATAAAAATTTATCTAATCTCATTAGAAACACCTCGATTAACTATATATAATATACCATATTTTAAGACTAAATCTTATAATAGCACTACTATTAAATATATAAAAAGAAGCTCTAACAAAAATGTTAAAGCCCCTTAGATTTATCCGCCAGCTAGTAAGTGAAGAATTTTAACATCATCACCATCTTCTATGAATGTAGTAGAATACTCATCTGGATTAATGAATTCATCATTAATTTTAACTATTTTCTTTTTGTAAGTGTATTTCTTTAGTTCGATAAGTTTTGTTACTGTTAATTTTTCTTGAAACTCTTCTTCTCTATTGTTTAGGTAAAACATATTACAAATGCCTACTAACAATATCCACTAATTCAGGTAAATCCATACCTAATTCTTTTAATTTTTCTATTGTTGGAACACCATCTTTAGACCATCCTCTTCTTTTATAAACAGCATCAGTAAGTTTTTCATATTGAGATTCTCTATATTCTCTTAAAACAGCCATTTTTTCTTCAGTTGATTTATTTGTTAGGTTATATCCAACAATTTCTTTTAATTGTTTATCATATCTATCTTCTCTTGATAAATATTCTTCTATAGTAACTGGCCCCATTGATCTATATGGTATTTTGTCATTGGTACGTTTTCCATATCCCATACGTATATTGAATATTCTTTGGAAGTTATAAACTCTTTCAGACTCTTCAATCATATCATCAATTTTAACGTTTTTACCAGTCACTCCATTATAAATATCAACATAATTTTGAACATGTTCGGGCATTTTAGCGGGTTCTTTTGAGTATTTATTTGAATGTGGTGTTACATCATTCCAAGGAAGTTTACACAATCCAACTAACCCAAACCACGTTCTAAACATTGGGAAATAATGTAATGCTTCAGCTTTATCTTCAAAAGTTGGGATTTGATTATTTACCATGTCCATAAAGATTAACCAAGCTTCATCGTGTTGAGGACCTTTATTTGTTAATCCGTATCCCCCTTGTTGAGCAAGCGACTCTTTAGGCATATATTCAGAAAACTCTAAACCTTTTTGTTCCATACCTATATCAAACATAAATTTAGGATCAGCATCAAAATTCTCTATGAAGTACTTCTTCATAAATTTAATACCCATACCTACAATCTTCCCAAAACCTCTTCCATCTGCTATTTGATGGATTAATTCTAGAGCAGAGTCGATATTTCCAAATGATAGATCTAAACCTGTATCTTCTTTAGTGAAAACTTTATTCTCGTAACATTCCATCGCGAATGCAACCATTGTACCAAATGAAATGGTATCGATTCCATAAGTATCACAGTAAAAGTTTAATTCTAAAATTGTTTCAGGACAAAAAACTCCAATGTTTGATCCCAACGCAGCTGCATTTTCGTATTCAGGTCCATCAACTATTACTTTATGACCAGCGTATGGACCAGTTTTGATTTTAAAATCATCTGCAGCTTTTGCACAAGACATTGAACATCCATGCCAGCATCCATCATAGATATTTTGAGTAATATATTTTTCTATAAAAACTTTTGATTCGATCTTTGCGATATCTTTATGTGAACCGAATTTAAAATTGTGAGTTGGAAGTAAATCATAATCATTCATTACTTCAACTATATTCGCAGTTCCAATTTTTCTCATTCCATTTTGTTCATCATCATAACGATTCATTTCTTTATGGAATCTAATTCCAGCTCTATTTATCTTAGAGATATTTGCAGGATTATTTAAGTCACTCTTAACACCTTCATATTTAATGACTAATGCCTTTATACCTTTATCATTAAATACTCTACCAATTCCACCACGTCCAGCTTGTTTCAGTCTTACTTTCTTTCTTTTTACATCATAGAAAGTGAAATTTAACATAGCAACATTAGAATATCTTGCAGCAGAACCAGTAGATACTATTGAATAATTTCTTTTGTCCGTTTCATCTTTTGCAAACATTTCAGTTAATTCTTCGCTTAATATATGAGAATCAATTGTTTCAATATTTGATTCCATAATTTTGATAATCCCCTCATTACCATCTATATAAACAATAACTTCTTTATCAGCTTTACCCTGAAGTTCTAAAGCATCCCATCCAGAGAATTTCAATAAAGGGCCGAAATGGCCTCCAACATTACTGTCCATTGGAGTATCATTTAATGGGGTAAGAGTTACTACTATAGATTTTCCACTACCAGGATACTGAGTAATACCCCCAACTGGTCCACTAGAAATAACAATCTCATTTTCGGGTGAGTTCCATTTTGTTTCGGGAGTTACTGCATCCCATAGATAACGTAGTCCAAACCCTTTTCCACCAACAAACTTTTGTTTCATCTCTTCAGAAATTTGCTTAGACTCAATTTTCATATCAGAAAGGTTAATCTTTAGACTTCTATTATTATAACCATGAATAATTTCAGTGAAATCATATTTATATTCTTTTAGTATTTTCATAATCTAACCCTCAACTTTCATAGTTAAAGCCCCTGTTGGACAACTTCTCGAACAAGCTCCACATGATAAACATTTATATGGTTCTACATAATCATCATGATAATGGAAATCAGAACAAAAAGCTACACACATCATACACCCAACACAAATTTTTTTATCAACTGTCACTGCACCATTTTTCATACGATAGATTGCCCCTTCAGGACAAACATCAATACAATCACCACATTGATTACAACCTTTGAATCTATTAAAATCATCAACTTTTTCCGTTATCCTTAATCTAGCTTTACTAATATCTTCTGTCTTGAAATACACTTTTGAACAAGTTTCTTCACAATTATGACATCCGATACAAAGCGATTCATTAAATTGTAAGATCTTCATACCTTTCCTCTTTTCATATCTTTTTCTTCTAAACAACAGATGGCTCTAAATAAAGTTCGCCTTTTTTAAATCTATCAATACTCAATTTACTTATATCTATAGTGTTTTCTTCACCTAATATCTGTTCAGCAATAAGTAAACCAGTCATAGGTGCAAACATAAAGCCATGTCCACTAAAACCTACAGCTAGATAAAAACCTTCTACTTCACATTTTCCATAAATTGGTTGTTTATCGGGAGTGATATTATATAGTCCACCCCATTGTCTAACTACTCTTAAGTTTCCAATAGGTGGTAATAAACCTACTACAGTGTCAGCCATTCTGTCTAAGAACTTCCATGTAGACTCGATATTATATCCTGGAGTCTTTTCTTTATCACCACGTCCCATAATAAATGATCCATGTGGGGTTTGTTGGCAATAAATATTAAGTGAGAAACTCATAACCATAGGGCCTTGTGTTTTCTCTATTGGTTCAGTTACTAAGATTTCGTGATTTTCACTAAATACAGGTATATCGACTCCAACCATTTCTCCAACATCTTTTGAGTAACCACCAGCTGCATTAACAACAACATCAGTTTCTATTTCAAAATCATTAGTAATTACTTTATTTACCTTACCATCAATTACCTCTATATCGGTAACCTCTTGATTCATATAGAACTTAACTCCTAATCTTTTAGCCGCCTTAAAGTAAGCATCTGTTAATAAGAATGGATTTAAATGTCCATCTGTCGGACAAAAAGCAGCACCTATTAATTTTTCAGTATTTAAGTATGGAACTATCTCTTTTGCTTCTTCTAATGTAATTTTACGAGAATCGATTCCGACCTTGTTCTGAAGTTCTACGTTTTTTTCGAATTGTTTATTTTCTTTTTCAGTTGACGCAACTAATAAATAGCCTTCTTGTTTAAACTCTATATCTCCATCATATTGTAACTCTTCATTCGCACCTTCAAAGAACTCAATACTTGCTTTAGCGATTCTACAATTCATTTCAGTTCCCCATTGTTGTCTAACGCCTGCACCACAGCGTCCAGTCGCTCCAGATGTTAGATAGCTCTTATCCAGAACTATTATATCTTTAACACCTTTTTTAGCTAAATTGTAAGCGATCGCACATCCAGAAACACCACCACCAACAATTACTATATTAGCTTTCATTATCATTTCTAGCACCTCTTGATATTTGATTAAGCTTTACACCAGTTACTGGTGGTCTTGAAGTATGCATTTTAATCTGATCTATGCTTACTCCGTTATGATTAGCTACTATTCTTTGTATTAATTGCATACATGTTCTACCTTGACATGGGCCCATACCAAGTCTAGTGAATCTCTTGATTTCCTCTATTTCAGTAACTCCACTACTTAGTAAATTATTAATATCCTCTAAGGTAATATCGGCGCATCTACATATAATTGTATTTTTCATCTAAACACCTACCTTGATTGTTACAAATTCTTTGAAATGTTCTTTTGGTACTGCAACGCTAATTAAAGATGTATGATCTTGCTTATTACCATTTATTACTTTAACTACTTCAACATCACATATTTCCTTTCCAGAACGAGATATTCCTTTTACAATATCTCCATTGTTTGGAATAGGTAATAATTCATACGATATCTTAAAAAGTACTTTTGACTCAGAATAATTCATGTCTAGAACTAATATGGCTAGTCCAGGACAGTTATAAACACAAATACCACATGCAGTACATTTTTCATAATCAATTTCTGGTTTTGCATTGATATCAGGTTTAATTATGATTGCATTAGTAGGACATGATGTACTACAAGGGTTACATGGAATTTCTTCATAACACTCAAGTATAGCCCCTTTTCTTTTAGGGCTAGAAAGTAATTCATTGATTTTTGAATCTAATCTATCTCTTGTTACTATCCCAGTTTTCTCTAACATTTTTCTTCACCACGCATTATCTTGTTTATACCATTTCTAATTCTATCACCATGATGCCCACTTCTTAAATCATTCAATTGCATTTTATAATCGTCAACTAGTTCATCAAAGTCTAAAAGTGAATATCCTAGTTTTTTTCCAGCATATAAACCTGCGATATATCCTTCTACCATTGCACTTGAAGCTTCTTCTATACCAGAAACGTCACCTGCGACAAATATGTTATTTACAGTTGTTTCTAAGTTTTGATCAATTAATGGTACTACTCCACCTAATTCAGGAACATATTTCATCTCACAACCAGCTTGAGATAATAATTCAGAAAGTGGTGTTAATCCAACAGATATACAAGCAACATCAACTTCTAATTCAATTTCAGTTCCTTCTATTCCTTGCCATTTCTCGTCTAACTTCCAAGCAATAATTTTTTCTAAGCTTTCAGTTCCAGTAGCTTCTTTAATTGAATGACCAGTAAGGATAGGAACATCTAATCTAGCAAGTTTTGATGCATGAACTAAGTAACCACCTATTGTAGGTGCTGCATCTAAAACGGCAACAATTTCAACACCAGCTTGAATCATTTGATAACTAACAATCAAACCAATGTTTCCAGCTCCAACCATCACTACTCTGTCACCTGGTTTAACTCCATAAACGTTCATTAATGTTTGAACAGCTCCAGCTCCATAAATCCCAGGTAAATCATTATTAGGAAATGCTAAAACTCTTTCACTTGCACCAGTTGCTACTATAATAGCCTCAGGTTTTATTTTAAAGTAATTCTCTCCTTGTAAAATCGTCATTACTTTATCTTCATAAATTGCTAACACAGTTGCATCAGTTATAATTTCAATTTTTTCTTCATATTGTTTAAGTTCATCAAGTAAAATATTAGGAATATCAATTCCTCTTCTAGAAGCGTATTGTTTTTCTGAACCAAAAAACATATGTGTTTGTTTTATGAGTTGTCCTCCTATATCCTTGCATCGATCGATAATGACAACATTACTACCCATTGAAGCAGCAGATATAGCAGCACATAGTCCTGCAGGACCGGCACCTACGATAGCTAATTCTACAGTCTTCATATAATTTCCCCTTTTCCAACTTGTGTTTCTACGACATCTCCTTCTTTCAATTCAGTAACACAAGTCCTAACATTAGGTTCACCATTTACTATCATATTACATGCAGCACAATTTCCGATTGCACAGTAAAATCCTCTTGGTCTATGTTTATATGGACTATAACCAAGAATTTTAATACTTGAAGCATGTAATGCAGCAGCAATTGTTTCCCCTTCATAACCAATCATTTTTTGACCATTAAATACAAATTCAATCTCTTTTCCCCTGTTAAAATTTAGTACAGGATGCTTCAAAATTCTCATCAGTATCTCTCCACTTCTAATTATTTACCTTACTAGGATAGTATAACAAAATGTTATATTTTTGAAAACCCTATCATAGTGTTTTTTTATCGAAAAAAAAATTTGACGAAAAATCAAATTTTCAAGTTAAATAGTAAGTTTACTAACTATCATATCATTTAAATTAAGTATAATTCCTGAAAGTAACAATGTACAAAGTGTACCGATTCCCACTCCTACAATTTCACCTTTTAAAGCTCCAAACAAAACAACTATAATAAACGCTGTAAAATATGCAATATATGTTCCCAGTGTTATATTTTTAAGTTTCTTTTGTAAAGCATAAAGATATACATCCATAGGATGAAGAGCTATCTTAATTTTTAAATGAATTGCTACTCCAAATAATAATATATATAAACCAAGTAAATTTATAATAATTCTCAAAGGAAATGATGAAATATTAAGTCCAGAAAATATATCCACAAATATATTTACAAATAATCCAAACGAAAATGCAAAAGCAAATGAGAGTATTGCATTAACTCCTTGGAATTCCTTCATAATCATACATGCAACAATATAAAAAACTACAGATAATATAATAAAAGCAGTACCTATCTTTAAATCAAAATAATTAGCTACACTGTATGCACTACTCCCCCATGCAGTGAGTCCTAAATCCGTCTTTACCATCAATGCAGTACCAAGTGCATTAAACATTATAGAAATCGTCAAATAATATAATTTTCTCATATAGTCCTCTATAAAATCTTCTTCTTTATATTTACTTTATAGTATTTCTGCAACTACTCTCACAGGTATGCCGTCACCCTTATATAACAAAGGGAAACCTAAAAAATTAAAATCTTTACCAACTAATTGATCTAGATTACATAAGTTCTCATAAATAATAATATCCTCACCTAAAATTTTCTTATGTAATTTAAAATCAGTAGAGTCAATTGGATCCACTGAAATGTAATCTACTCCAACACCCTTTATCCCTTTTTCGATTAAATAATCTATCGCTTCTTCAGTAAATAAAGGATAATTAGAAAAGTATTTTGAATCTTCATATAGTTTATCAAAACCAGAACAAATCAAAACAAATTCAACGTCTTCTATTTTATCTATTAATAAGTCTTTATTAATAACTTTTTCACTTCTACAATCAACAACTACTCCTTTACCTCTAAAATTTGATATATGATAATCCGTAATTAGTTTCCCGTTTTCAATCATGTGGCCTTGAACATCAAGGTGAGTACCGATATGATTTGAGTACGTTAATCTAAAAACACTATACTCATCTTCACGGACAGTACATATTTGCTCAATTGATGGTTTATCAGTTCCAGGAAATAGTGTTGTATTTTCTTTAAACTCATGACTTAAATTTATTAACATCATAATCCCTCCTAATTTGATTTATTATATATTAAAACAAATTGTTATTCAAAGATTTATAAAGGAAAAATCCCTAATTTTTACAAATTTTACCTAAGTAATATATAAAACTTTCAAAATGTGATAAAATTTATTTAATTACTAAGAGGGAGTGATGGAAATTTTAATCAAAATTGATACAAATATTTTATCAGTACTTATAGTATTAATTCTATTATACTGCAATCATATTCTAAGAGATTCAAGAATTAAAAAAAATAATTATTTTATCTTTTTAATGATAATAACAATTATAATACTTATGTTAGAAATAATTGTTTGGATATTGGTTGACAATACAAGTGATTATGCAAATATTTTACTTAGAATAACATATTTTATATTCATCGCATTGACACCTATTGGGCCGTCCATTTGGAGATTATATGTAATTAATCATATTAATATAAAGAAAATAACTAAAAAAACACTGTTATTATCATTTTTTCCAACATTAATACACTTAATTATTCTTATAGTTAGTCAATGGACAGATTATTTATATATTATTACTATGCAGAATGAGATTATTACTGGTATTGGATCTATATGGACAAGTATTGCTGCTATTATTCCAATTATTTGTGCATTTTATTTAACAGTTAAAAATAGGCTTCTAATTCATTCAAATGCTTTCAAAGCATTGTTGTTTTTCGGAATTATTCCCGTAGTAGCCTCATTAATAGAACTTATTACTATTGAATTGTTTCTTTTATGGCCTACAATAGCAGTTTCATTATTATTATTGTTTTTATTCATTGAGATTTCAAGACTTAGCTTAGACTATCTAACAGGTACCTATAATAGAAAACAATTACACAATTATATGGAAAATCTTATAAAGCATAAAGAAAATTTTACAATATTAATGTATGACTTTGATAATCTCAAATTAATAAACGATACATATGGTCACGTTTCTGGTGATGAGGCATTGGTTTATGCAACAAATATAATAAAAAACAATATTAATAGATCTTTTTATTTCGCTAGATACGCAGGTGATGAGTTCATCTTGATTAATCGAGACAGCAAAGAAACTGCAGAAGAAGTTTCAAAAAAAATAGATGAAGCTTTTATTACTCATAATGATAAAAGAGTTACTGAATTCGATATATTCATGAGCTCAGGGACTTTATACTGTGAAGGACAATATAACTCTGTTACTGAATTAATAAGAGAGGTAGACGAACTTATGTATAATAATAAACACAATAATAAAAGGGATAGAACAAATAGGAGATGATAAAGTGAGTTGTGAATCTGTAAGCAAAGGAAAATGTCCGTGTGTCAATAATAAGTGTAAAAGGTATGAAAAGTGCTGTGAATGTATATCACATCATAGAAAATTGGGGAATTTACCGGCTTGTTTAAGAGAACAAAAAGAATAAAAATTCTTAATTTTACCAAAAAAAAATCAGAAAATAATCTGATTTTTTACTTATTTGACCATAAACCATGAATGTTACAATATTCTCTAGCAACCACATCTTTACCCTTTTCAACCCTAAAATGATATTTAGGTTTGTCAGTAGGAGTAAGCTCTACTCGTTCAATTAATTTTCCATCAATTATTAACTCAATAAATTGAATATAATGTTCTTCAGTCATTGGATGTTCTACTTCTTTTCCAATACTAACAATGTAACCGTCAGATACTTCCTCTATGAACGGAACATGTTTTTCTCCTGATGCATCAGCTGTTTTAGGATCTAATAGTTCCATTTTCTCTCCACAACATACCACTGGAACACCACTTGCTACAATAAATTCTACAATATTACCACATGTATTACACTTATAAAGTTCATTTTTCTTAGTCATGATAATCCTCCTATTCTATAGATTTTAAAAATTATCTGGGTGAATCATAAAGTATGATTTCTCATGAGCACACACAGGACATACTGCTAACGCATTTTTACCCTTATGGATATGACCACAGTTTTTACACTCCCAAACTACTTCCTCATCTTTTGAAAACACTTTACCTTCTTGAACATTTTTAAGTAAAGTTAAATATCTCTCTTCATGTTCTTTTTCTATTTTACCAACTGCATCAAATAAATATGCTATTTTGTCAAACCCTTCTTCTTTTGCATCCTTAGCAAACTGTTCATACATTTCAGTCCACTCGTAGTTTTCACCATTAGCTGCAGCTTCTAAATTTTCTTTTGTTGAACCAACACCATCATTTAATAATTTATACCAAATTTTAGCGTGTTCTTTTTCGTTATTAGCAGTAATTTCAAACCAATCTGCTATTTGTTGATATCCTTCTTTTCTTGCTTTAGAAGCGAAATAAGTATATTTATTTCTAGCTTGGGACTCCCCAGCAAATGCTTCTTGTAAATTCTTTTCAGTTTTTGTACCTTTCAAGTTCATTCTTCATTCTCCCCTTTTACTATTTTTTAATACATTTTGGACACTGTCCATTAATATATATATTTACTTCTTCTATCTTAAACCCTGTTAAGTTGGAAGACTCAATATCGATTTCCTTTGCGTTAAAATCATAAACATCATCACAAGTCTTACATCTAAAATGAAAATGATCATCTTGCATAATATCATATCTTAACTCACCCTCACCTAAATTAACAACTTTAACAAGATTATGATTCACAAATGTTTTTAAGGTGTTGTATACGGTGGTTTTGGATAAAGTTATTAGTTCACCATGTAACTCATTATAAATTTTATCTACAGTTGGATGTATTCTATTTTTGTCCAAACTTTCATAAATTTTTATTCGTGAAATAGATGGATTGATACCATGTTTAATTAACTTTTTCTTTATTTCTATTAAATTCAAAGAATCACCTTCTTTTGTAATGATTATATAATTGTATTCATTACAACATGATTTTACTATTGATTATAATCGTTGTCAACTATAATACTTATAAACCACAACATAAAATTAAGTGAGATTTAAAAAACACTATTTGAACTAATAGTGTTTATATATTTTGACCATTTATTTATCTATTAACTTAGGATTTTTTTCAAGATCTCTAACTAGTTTCTTTTCAGCTATTTTAACTAAATTCCTAGTTGTAACATAAAATTTAATTTTATTAATCTATTACAAATTCTTTAGCTACTTCAAATTGATTTTGATTATTCTTTGTATCCATAATATCAGCTACTTTTTAATATTACATTTACTGAAAATATGTGTTATTTATTTTCGTGGTTTTTTATTTGGCTTTCTAGTAATAAAATTTGGTTTTTCTTCATTATAATTAACTCTTTTATCTTTATTACTCTTATCGCCATCTATATCAAATACATCTGACTCTGCTGAAAATTCTATATTTTCATTTCTTTCCTGAATTTCATTCCCCATTTTCATTTGATAACCATTTGATATTGGAATTTCTGGTCTACCTTTTTTTTGGTCATGATAAGTTTTCTTTTTACTCAAAATTATACCTCCTTATTATATTTTATGGAGATAGTTAAGAGTTATAAGTTTCTTTTAAAATTTTAATTAAACTTAACAACAACTATTATCACTATCACTGCTACAATTGCATTCATCACCACAACATGACTGATAATTTCCTGTTTCGATGGATTCTTGATATTCTCTTATTCGTTGTTTTCTTAAATCTTTTAATTCTTTTGTACTAGTTATGATATCCATTCCATCCTTTGGATAAATTGTACATGCATAACTAATTTCGCCGTTGATTCTAACCACACAAGCATTACAACATCCATATTTCCTGTCATTTAGATAACACGGCGCAGGAATTGCGATTTTGTGGTCCCTAGCGATTTCTACTAAATTCCTGTTTTCATTACTTATATCAATGATCTTTCCATCAATTTTAATTTTCATTTTTCTCTCCTTTAAAAGATTAATTTATTCTCTAAATACATAGAATAATCCTTTATATATGAATATAACACTAATAATTATTTAGTCTTTCAACAATTTCATTTGCAGTAGCTACTAATAAATTGATTTTATCAAAAGTTTCATCTAAAACTTTTTCATCCATATTCTTTGGTTTACGAAACATCTTCTTACCTTCAAACGCAAAATGTATTTCATTATTTACAGTACTAAAAAAAATCTTTTTAGCCCTAAGTTTAGTCTTCATTTCCGAAACTAGTTTAATAAAACGCTCTTCCACATCTAAAACTTCGTCTTTTGCTACATAAATCCTTAATGGATTTTCTATTTCTAGTTTTTCAAATTTCATTCCCTTCAACTTAGGTTTAGAATGTGTTCTTATTTGAAGTAATCTACCAACCGAAAATTGAATGACAAAATAAATTCCAGAGAAAATAGTAATTTGATTCTTTCCATCTGATGTGTAAAGTCTCATATTGTAACAAGTATATTTATTTAAAGAATTAGTTTTCCCAACCATCTTATCCTTAATATCCATACTTGCGAAACGAGTAAATAAACCACCTCTTTTGTTTATTTGATCTTCTTTCTTTGGATATGCTGTATATTCAAGATATGTATCACTATGTTTGTTCATATAATCAACAATTTCTTTCATAACTACATTATGAAAAGGTTTTTCACTTCCTACAAATGAACTAATGAGTAAACCTACTAATAATATAACGCCCGCAATTCCACCATAAATAAAATAAAGAAATGTAGAAACTCCTCCCTTTAATGTTTCCGGGAATACAATAGCGATCAATACCATTATGATCATATAAAATAATAGTAATAACCCCCATATTCTTGAAGTCTTTTTAGTTCTTTTTTTTATCTGTTTATTATATTCATTGATGATCTCATCAACATTATCCTTAGATAAGTCTAATGAATACTTCATATCGTCCCCCTTATTTTTACTGTAATTATATTCTAAAGCGTAATCATGATATCAACAATACTGATGTTCTATAATACCATATATGCGTAGTGAACAAAGGCATTTCTTCAATATGATTTTAGTTTATGTTCTTTATACTATTTGCTATTTTATTACCTAGCTTCTCACAACTAGAAATAGATTCTTTATCTGGTCTCCATAAAACTCTATATCCTTTTTCTAATAGATTAAATCCAGCCATTTCTAACATCTCAGATATAATTTTTACTGATTCACCACTCCATCCATAACTACCAAATGCTAAGCCTTTCTTGTTTTTAAATTTCAGTCCTTTAATTTCATCTAAAAATGCATTAACAGATGAAAGAATTCCCGAATTAATAGTCGATGAACCCACTGCAATAGCCTTTGATTTAAACACTTCGGTTATAATATCTGTTCTATCTGATACAGAAGTATTTAATAGTTTAACTGTAACTTCATTATCTATATCCTTTATCCCTTTCGCAATTGCTTCTGCCATAAATTTCGTACTATTATACATAGTATCATATATAATTGATATTTGATTTTCTTGATAATCCTTAGACCATTCTACATATTTATGTACTATATCAAATGGGTTATCTCTCCATATAACTCCGTGACTAGTACAAATCATTTCAATTGGAATCTCTAATTTTAATATTTCATCAACTTTTTTTTGCACTAACTTATTTGAAGGATTTATTATATTAGCATAATACTTAATTGCTTCTTGAAATAATTCAAACTGATCCACTTGATCATTGTATAAATGTTCTGAGCAATAATGTTGTCCAAACGCATCATTACTAAACAAAATATTGTCATTAGTTAAATAACAAAACATACTATCAGGCCAATGAAGCATTCTAGCCTCTATAAATAACAACTCTCTTACTCCAATATTTAGTCTATCTCCAGTTTTCACAGGTACAAAGTTCCATTCTTCTTTGTAGTATCCTTTTATAGACTTAAGCGCATTCTCTGAACAATATATTGGGGTATTTGGTATTTCCTTCATTAATTCAGGTAATGCTCCACTATGGTCAGGTTCAGCATGATTAATAATAATATAGTCTATTTGTTCCAAATCAATATGTTTTTTCAAATTGGTAATAAACTCTTTTGCATATGGAGTCCACACTGTATCAATCAAAACAGTTTTCTCATCCTTAATTAGGTATGAATTATATGTTGTACCTTTATGAGTTGAATACTCCTTACCATGAAAATTTCTTATCTCCCAGTCTGTTTTACCAACCCAATAAATATTATTGATTATTTCAAAACTCATTATATTCACTCCTTAAAGAAATAGAATAATAAAAAAATACTATTATATTATGTCTATTATTTTAATCTAGTATCCTGATAATTATTTATATTTCTACTATTAATTGTTTTAAAAAAACTAGATTTTATCTAGTTTTTTTAAATCTTACTCCTAATCCGATAAATCCTATCATTGAAGTTACACCGATGATTTTAAATAAGGCTGCACCCTTATTTTCTTCCAATCCTGGGCTTACTACTTGTGAAAATTTCTGATTTACTACTTCATCATTTAGGTATTTAGATTCGCTTTCATCTATTACCTTAACAATTCTCGTAATACTAGATTGATTACCGTACGAATCGGTTACAATATACTTTAATTCATATGAACCTATAGTATTTGTATCTAAATTACCTTCTACTACTATTTCAGTCGGAGATTTATCTATTACTTTGAGACCTTCATCAAGATATAAAGAGCCTTTTTCTATACTCTCTACACCATTACTGTTAAGTATAAGAACTGGTGGTGTTATATCAGGTACTACATGAATAATTCTTTTAAATATCCCAACATTTAAGCTTGAATCCTGTACTGTATAAGTTACTACCCTTGATGCGATTATAGATGTATCTACTATCCCATCTACTATAACATCATCAACTGTTAATGCATCATAATTATCAGTAATCATAAAACCAGGATCTTTGTATTCAGTAGATACTTCTACATAAACGACATCACCATTGATAAAATCAATCACTGGTGGAGTAGTATCAACAACATCTACTCTTCTTTGTGCTGATTCTGAAGCTAGTGCTCCTTTTGCTGTATATGTTATCAAATAAGTTCCAAGAGTATTTATATCAAGTAAATCTACTCCATTAATAACAATTGAATCAGTGATATCAGTTAATCCATTAAAATCTACTGCTGTAGCACCTTGTTCAATATATTCACTTCCATACTCTATAAATACTTGTTGATCACCTATTAAAGTTACCGTGGGTTTTGTCGCTTCTTCGGTTTCAATACTTAGACTACTATATGGGCTTATTTTTCTAGCATAAGAAGCTATTAAGCTTACATCTTCGTCTAACATAACAAAGTCACTTAAGTCAGTTTTATATTTTATTACTCCATCATTCCATCCTGTAAAACTAAAACCACTTCTTGATGGTATTGGCACATTAATCGGTATACTATTATACTCAGTCAATCTTGTGTTAATTATAATTTCATTATAGTCTAGATATGTTAATGTATGTTCATTTATCGTATATTCAGCTGTTAATTCTATATTATTTGCAGGCATTGTTAATGGTATTTCTTGGCCCCATCCTGTAAATGTATATCCTTCTCTAGTAGGATTACTGATACTTGTTAACGACTGGTTATAATCTATTGTTTCACTATAAATAATGGTATCATCATAGTCTTTATAACTTACTGTATATTGATTAATGTTATATTCAGCTGTTAATTCTATATTACTTGCTGGCATTGTTAATGGTATTTCTTGATTCCATCCTGTAAATGTATAACCTTCTCTAGTAGGATTACTGATACTTGTTAACGACTGGTTATAATCTGTTGTTTCACTATAAATAATGGTATCATCATAGTCTTTATAACTTACTGTATATTGATTAATGTTATATTCAGCTGTTAATTCTATATTATTTGCAGGCATTGTTAATGCTATTTCTTGATTCCATCCTGTAAATGTATAACCTTCTCTAGTAGGATTACTGATACTTGTTAACGACTGGTTATAATCCGTTGTTTCACTATAAATAATGGTATCATCATAGTCTTTATAACTTACTGTATATTGATTAATGTTATATTCAGCTGTTAATTCTATATTACTTGCTGGCATTGTTAATGGTATTTCTTGTCCCCATCCTGTAAATGTATATCCTTCTCTAGTAGGATTACTGGTACTTGTTAACGACTGGTTATAATCTATTGTTTCACTATAAATAATGGTATCATCATAGTCTTTATAACTTACTGTATATTGATTAATGTTATATTCAGCTGTTAATTCTATATTACTTGCAGGCATTGTTAATGGTATTTCTTGTCCCCATCCTGTAAATGTATATCCTTCTCTAGTAGGATTACTGATACTTGTTAACGACTGGTTATAATCTATTGTTTCACTATAAATAATGGTATCATCATAGTCTTTATAACTTACTGTATATTGATTAATGTTATATTCAGCTGTTAATTCTATATTACTTGCAGGCATTGTTAATGGTATTTCTTGTCCCCATCCTGTAAATGTATATCCTTCTCTAGTAGGATTACTGATACTTGTTAACGACTGGTTATAATCTATTGTTTCACTATAAATAATGGTATCATCATAGTCTTTATAACTTACTGTATATTGATTAATGTTATATTCAGCTGTTAATTCTATATTACTTGCAGGCATTGTTAATGGTATTTCTTGTCCCCATCCTGTAAATGTATATCCTTCTCTAGTAGGATTACTGATACTTGTTAACGACTGGTTATAATCTGTTGTTTCACTATAAATAATGGTATCGTCATAGTCTTTATAAGTTATTGTATATTGATTAGTACTATAATCTGACTGATTCTTGAATGGTACTTGGTTATTAAATTGATTAAGGAATATAGATAACTCGAAATTAACTGATTTATCCATAGTATTATTCATTGCACCTGGTAAGACTGATATTGTAATGAACATCCATTCTTCAGTATTTATGTCTAATGTCTGATTTGCGCTATCTGGAGTCAAAAAACTACTTCCTGATTGGCTCAATAATTTTGATTCGGCAACATTTCCAATCTCAATGTCTATTCGGACATGCTCGTCTAGCTCATTTGTTGTTGAATTTTCAATTATTACATCAGTTAGAGTAGCGGGGATACTCCCAGTATTCTTTATAAGAAGTTTTGTCTTATAAATTGCTCCTGGAAATAGATTTCCAAGCTCTATTTCAACGGTATCATTATCTGTTATACGGTTATTGCTATCTCTCCAATTACTTAAAACTGATTTAGGTAAAACAGTTTCTAAGTCAGTAATAAATTTAGCATTGAATTCTCCGGTAGATGATGTAGTGTTAATATTAATAGAATCAGTCCAAGACGAATAACTAATCCCTAGTGTAAATAACGAGAATAACATAATCCATAGTATAAAAGAAGACTTTTTTATCTTAAAGCCTATGCATTTCATAACGATCCTCCTTCGGAACAAGTTCAATTACCAGGTTAATACAATTTAATAATTATAAATATCGTTTAATTACCATCAATAGAGTACAATAAGAAAATTACAAAAAATGTCATACTTTTGATTTTTTGTGTTTTGCATATAAACATATATAAATATACATAGTCATAAAGTACACTGATTTTCGTTGAACAATCCAACTAACTAAATATAAAAACGGTACAAAATAAAGTACCGTTTCTAATAGTTATCTTAAATTTTATCTTTGTAAAATCTGCTTAACTTCACTTGGGTGATCCAAGTCAACTACAATAATACTTAAAGGTGATAATGTTATTATATGGTTATCAATATAAATTCCCCTATCAACTGCATTTACACCATTTTCAGCTGTATGATCTACTTGTGTTAATAATGAAATGATATTTTCGCTATCTGGATCAATCATATATAAATTATAATATGATTTAGTATAAGATGACCATTTTTCTTCTTCGTTTACAACAGTTAATTCCCTACCATCGAGCTCAATTGGGAATCCAAATAGATGTTTCTCAGAAGATATCAACATCGCCTTATGGTTATGTAATGCTTCACTAAAGTTCCATTGCTTAGTAACAAATCCATTAGATGCAACACTCTCTATGTTACTGAAATATTCCGTAACAAACGGTTTCGTAGTTGACCCAGTAACGTCATAGACGGATATTTTCATTCCTTTTATTCTACCACTTTCATCGGCAGAATACCCAATTCCTACAGTGTGCTTTTCATCCCAAACATGCATGTATGTACTAAATCCAGTTTCAACAATCTCAGCAGTAATCATAGGACTCATTGGATCACTTAAGTCAATAGCATATAGTGGATCTGTTCGTAAGAATGTCACTACATATGCCATATCATTTTCAAACCTTGCTGATTTTATTCGTTCTCCTGGTTTACCAAGACCAGCAATTTCACCGATAAGTTCCATTTCCTTGGTCTCAGAATTAGTCTTAAATATAGCAACTTGATTTACAATTTCTGAGTTACCTATAGATACAATACCTCCAATACCCTCAAAATCTTCTACATTCTCAACTCTAAGATTATCAGTAGTTGCAATTCTAAATTGTCCATTGTATTCATCCATACTAAACTGATTCAAGACATAGCCTCCAACTCTACCAACAGCAGAATAATTCAATTCAGAATTCTCGGAATCTACATCAAATTTCATAATTCTAGTTTCGTAATGTATTAATGCTTTGTTTTTCTCAATTTCCTCTCTTACACGCGAACCCTTGGTCGCATATAAAGCATCCTTACTCATATAAATTTGATTAATTCTACCTAGAAATGTTTCTTTATTTAGTTTATAAGACTTAAGATTCAAGCCGGCAAAAATTGAAACATTATGTGCTTCTTCATCCTCGATAAACCCTTTAATTTCCTCATAACTAGTATAAACAGACTCTTTATCTTGACCAATAGTAATCTCCATTTTCGGTCTCATATCTCTATCATTGTTATTAATAGGTTGGTTTACTACAAAGAATAATGAGTCATCAATAAGACGATGTTCTTCTAGAGAACCATCAACTTCCAATTTATACTCGATTTCAAAGTTTTCTAAGGTCAATACTATAATCTCGGCATTATGGTGCTTCCAATCAGTTCCTATCAATATTAATTTATTATTTGTAAGATACATGTCGTTTGTATTAAAATCATCGAATTCTAATTCTTTGTATAATTCAACTTTTATAGTGTCTGATACTGAATATACTTTTAGGGTATCATCTGTTTTAGGTGTATAGAAAATATACTCTCCATTTGTTTTTACAATATTTGATTCTGATACTCCTACTACCTGCTCATTGGTATCAATAATATCTGAGGCAACTTCAACTGTTTTTTCAACTTCAACCTCTACTTCTTTAATAACTTCAATTCCAAACCACTTTTTATCAGGCATATAGATTCTAGATTTGAACTCACTTTTACTTTCAACTTGAAATAGCCCTGTTGAATCCGCTTCTATATTTGGTTCCTGGCAGCCAGATAAAATGAGTACTACTAAAAACAACACCAAAATTAGTAATTTATTCATAATCACTTCCACTACTCCTTTCATATTATTATTACATACATGTAAATGAAATTAATAGTGCATAGATGTCAATTTAAAAACTTTTCGCCGACATATTAGGACTAGATTGGACTTATCAATGTCTCATCTAGAAAAAAAGGGCTTATTTAAGCCATTTTTGAAAGAATATAAATCACCTTGAATCAACTCAATGTAAATTTATAGAACTGTATTTGATTGTGATTGTAAAGACGTTATAGCCACAACTGCAATTATATCATTAGAAGAACATCCTCGCGAAAGATCATTAACAGGTTTGCTTAGTCCTTGTGTAATAGGACCATAAGCAGCGGCATTAGCTAATCTTTGAACTAACTTATAGCCAATATTACCAGCTTGAAGATCTGGAAATACTAATACATTAGCATATCCAGCTACTTGGCTTGATGGTGCTTTTTGCTTAGCAACAGAAGGAACAATAGCTGTATCAAGTTGTAATTCACCATCTATTTTAAGATTAGGATATTTTGTTCTAACAATATCAGTTGCTGAAATGACTTTACTAACAAGTTCTCCACTTGCACTTCCTAGTGTAGAATATGATAGCATAGCAACTCGAGGTTCATTACTCGTTAGATAGTCAAATGATTTTGCAGTCTGAATTGCAATTTCAGACAATTCATTTGCATTAGGATTTTCAACCAAACCACAATCTGCAAAAGCAAATACCCCATCACTACCAAAAATTGAACTTGGTACTTCCATAAGGAAAAATGATGACACAATTTTTACGTTATTGGCAGTTCTAAGAATTTGAAGAGCAGGCCTTAGGACATCACGTGTTGAGGTTATAGCTCCCGCAACCATCCCATCAGCATCTGATTGTTTGACCATCATAACACCATAATATATAGTATTATGAATTAGTTTATCAGCCTCTTCCTTAGTCATCCCTTTAGCTTTACGTAACTCAAGTAACTTAGTACTGTATAAATCTAATTTATCTGATTCTTCAATTATGATTACTTTGATACCTTCGTTTTGCAACTTCGTTATTTCATCACTTACATCAGATCTATTAATCAAAACAATAATATTAGTAATATTATGACAATGTAATTGCCTAGCGGCATCTATTACTCTTTGATCTTTACCTTCTGGAAGAACTATAGTCTGTTTATTTTGTTTCGCTTGACTGATTATTTTGTCTAAAAGATTCATTTTGACCACTCTCTTCTATTCAATGAATATATAATCTTTTTCAGTTTTGACTGAATCAACAATTCCAGCAACGCATAGTTCTATTGGTGCAATTTTACTTTTAGCATTAGTAATCATCCTAGCGGATCCACCCTCAGATAGAATAATAACTATATCTCCGATACCTGCACCTACACCATCGACCGCAAGCATCTCATTTCCAAACGGTTTAAAAAATTCATCAACGGGTTGGACAAATAGAAGTTTTTTTCCCTTGATTAATTCATTTTTATGTGTAGAAACTAGGTTTCCTACCACTTTTGCAAGTTGCATATACTCACCCCTTATCTAAAGGTTGTTAATCTTTGCAGTAAATGCTGTCAATTATTCCAACAATTCCAGCATCAACACATGCTGTTGGAATCGGAAGATTCATTGCGCCCTCTTTACTTTTTGAATAAAATACATATTCACCAACACCAGCACCGTAATTATCTGCAGCAACAATAGGTGTTCCTAATGGTTCATATTTTGAGTTAACAGGTTGAATAACTAGAAGAGTAACACCTTTAATATCTTTTATTTTTACTGTTGATGTAACCGTTCCAATGACTTTTGCCATTTGCATGTTATCTCCTCCTACAGTCTAACAATCTTTTTTCAATATCCAATATACTATTTATACGTTTAATATTGCGTTCTCCTTCAAATTTAGTAGTTAAAAATATTTTGACAATTTCTTTTGCAACTCCTTCGCCAACTACCATGCTTCCAAGAGTCAAGACATTAGCACCATTATGATGACGACTGTTACGCGCTGTATAAATTTCATTAGCACATGCCGCTAACACTCCAGGTACTTTATTAGCCATCATAGAAGAACCAATTCCCGCACCGTCGATCATAATTCCAAAGTCACACTTTTTAGTTGCCACTGCATGCGATACTAAGAAAGCGTAGTCTGGATAATCGCACCTTTCTTTATTATACGTACCTAAATCATCGTACTCCATGTGTAATTCTTCTGATATATACTTTTTGATCTTTTCTTTTAATTCATAACCACCATGGTCACACCCGATTGCAATTTTCATAATTATATCTCCTTCTTGTGCTTACTGAAAACATTTTTACCTTCAATATCAACATAATCAACAATTGCCATAATCGTTGCATCCACAGGTTTATTTTGTGTGAGTTCTGTTAACCTTGCTGAGCTCCCCCCAACAACTAATACTATTTCTAAATCGCCAGCGCCTACAGCATCAATAGCCACAGCAGGTTTACCTTCATCTTCAAAGGTAATTAGATTTACTGGTTGTACAACATGCATCTTTAAACCACTCATACGTTCGTCTTTTTGTGTACAAACAACGTTTCCAATTATTCTTGCAGCATACATATAATCTCCTTCTTTCTAGGTTTTAATAACTACCTGATGTTGGATTTGTACCCTTAACAATATTAATACCTGAGCTAGTACCAATTCTATTTGCACCAGCTGCTATCATTGCTCTAGCTTTTTCCGTATCACGAACTCCACCAGAAGCTTTAACACCAATATTTGGCCCAACAACTTTACGCATCAGTCTAATGTCTTCAACGGTTGCTCCACCTTTGTTAAAACCAGTTGATGTTTTCACAAAATCTGCTCCAGCCATTTTTGCTATTGTACAAGCTTTTATTTTTTCTTCTTCATTTAACAATGACGTTTCTAAAATAACCTTAACTAAAGCGCGACCTTTAGCAGCATTAGTTACACCCTCAATATCTCGTTTGACTAGATCCCAGTCACCAGATTTTATCGCGCCTATATTGATAACCATATCAATCTCATTTGCACCATTTTTTATAGCGTCGATTGTCTCATCAACTTTTGCTCTTGTTGTTGATGCACCTAAAGGAAAACCTACAACACAGCAAGTTTCAACACCTGACCCAAGTAAATGGCGAGATACTAAAGTAACGTAGTGTGTATTCACGCATACTGATTTAAACTTATATTGAATTGCTTCATCACACACTTTTCTAACATCAGCTTCAGTAGCATCCGGTTTTAAAATCGTATGATCTATAATTGATGCAATGTCATTATTGCTGTTTGTATCAACATTAAATGCTCCATTATTTTCTTTAGCTATTTTACGGTATACTTCTTCAGCAATTCGTTCTATTAATTTATCTAATTCCATAATATCAACTCTTTCCAATTTCGTTTTTAGACCTCTAATTTATTTAATTAATGCTTCAACATCTTCATGTGGTCTTGGAATTACATGAACTGAAACCAACTCACCAACACGGCGTGCTGCATCTGAACCCGCTTCAGTAGCCGCTTTAACTGCACCAACATCTCCTCTTACCATTACAGTTACTAATCCACTACCTATTTGCTCTTTACCAATTAAGGTAACGTTTGCTGCTTTTACCATTGCATCAGCAGCTTCTATAGCTCCTACTAATCCTTTTGTTTCAATTAACCCTAATGCTTCTTTCATACTCACTTCCTCCGTTAATCATAATTTTAAATTTTTATTTGAAACTAAACTTATTTTTTCAATAATAATTATTATTATTGTTTTGGACTTGAATTATTTGGTTGTCTTTTGCGCTTACCTATTAATTTTTCAACGTCATTATGTGGTCTTGGGATTACGTGTACAGAAACCAACTCACCAACACGGCGTGCTGCGTCTGAACCTGCTTCCGTTGCTGCTTTTACTGCACCTACATCTCCCCTTACCATAACAGTTACTAATCCATGACCAATTTGTTCTTTACCAATCAAAGTAACATTTGCTGCTTTTACCATTGCATCAGCAGCTTCTATAGCTCCTACTAATCCTCTTGTTTCGATTAACCCTAATGCTTCTTTCATACTAATTCCTCCCTTTTATTAATTTCTTTAATTGAAATTTAAATTGAATTTAATTACTATGACTACATATTATTATTGTTTCTTATTGAACTTATAATTTCATAAATTCCTACTAGAATTTTTTTCCAATTTGTAACTACTTAATTGTTTTTTGCTTTTAATAATCCTTCTACGTCACTATGTGGTCTTGGGATTACGTGTACCGAAACCAACTCACCAACACGGCGTACTGCATCTGATCCCGCTTCAGTTGCTGCTTTTACCGCACCAACATCACCTCTTACCATAACAGTTACTAATCCATGACCGATTTGTTCTTTACCAATCAAAGTAACATTTGCTGCTTTTACCATTGCATCAGCAGCTTCAATAGCTCCTACTAATCCTTTTGTTTCAACTAACCCTAATGCTTCTTTCATGATTTTTACTCTCCTTTTAAATTTTATATTAACGTTCGTAACATCTCTTCGCTTATTCTTGGAATTACTGCTGTATGAGCAAGTAATCCATCTTCTTTATTCGCAGTTTCAGCAGCCTCAACTGCTGCTTTCACACTACTAACATCTCCAGTTAATATTGTAAATGATTTTCCTCCGAGACCACGTCCTAATCTAATCTCTAGTAACTCAACATTTGCTGCTTTTACTGCAGCATCTGACAATAAGACCGCAGTTGCAAGTGAATATGTTTCAATTACACCTACTGCACCTTTACAAACTATTTCAGTTGAACAACTAAGTGCAGCAAATACTTGTTCATGAACACTTGCAAGAATAATATCGTTGACAAGTGATTTGCCAGCCGTTTTTGCACCAACTTCAATAGCACTTTTGACTGCTGCAACTTTACCTCGTATCATGACAATGTATTTACCAGGACAAGATGCATATGCACCGACTAATTTAACATCTGCTGTTTTAACAATTGCATCTCCAGCTTCAATACCACGAGCAATACTATTAAGTTCAATCATCCCTAATGATTCCATATATTCAAGCCTCCTTATGCACGTATTTCAATAAATTCTTCTGAAATGCTTGTAACATTTCCACTAATACTTGCATGAATATTAGCGCCTAGTTTTTCATTACATGAGGCAACTAAATCACCTTTAGAAACAAAGTCACCAATCTTTACAAGGGGTGTTGCTGGAACACCAATATGTTGTTTTAATAATATTTTAACAACTTTAGTATCGAATACGTTTCGATTCAATGGAGCCGCAACATTATAGTTTGACAAGTCAAGTCTAGCTATTAACCTTTTTGTTGGTACTTTCTTGCTTTCACGTAGAGTATCAACTTCATAAGGAACAATCTTTTCAGTTTTAGCACCCTTTTTAAGCAAACTTTGTTTAACCATATTAGTAATCTTTCCTGGGTCTAAATCCATCGGACATGCATATAAACTACATAGACGACAATCACAACATGATACAACTGATGAGATACTTCCAAGTGCACTTGGATCCTCGTTTGCAAGTCCTCTCATGACTTTATGTGGTTCGGTATTCTTTCCTAAAATATTTCTAGGACACATATCAGTGCAGTAACTACACTGACAACAAACAGCTTTTGTTAGTTTTAAATCTACATCCTTTTTACGTGTCTTTTTAATAATTAGACTGTGATCTTTATGTAAAACAATTATACCACTAGTGATCTTTGTAACGGGTGCATGCCAATCGTCCTCAACGTATCCCATCATTGGTCCACCAACAATTAAACTGTATTTTTTAAAATCAACCGGTCCATCGCACTCGTTGATTAGATCAATAAATGATGTTCCTAACGGTGCAATAATTGTTTGTGGTTTTTTAACATCCCCTGTAACCGTTATTACCCTTTCTGTAACAGGACAATTTTTTGCAATATGTATTGTCGTTGCAACGTTAATGACAACTGCTCCAACATCAAGTGGAAGCCCCATTAGTGGAACTACTTCTTTTGTTACTTCATAGACAAGCTGTTGCTCATCACCTGCTGGGTAGAAGTCTTTAATAATTCTCAATTCAATAGAATTTTCGTTTTTAATAAGACTTTTGAGTTTAGAAATTGCTCCCTTATATTTCCCTTTTAGGCAAATTACTCCTTTAGTTGCACCAGTTTGAATCATAGCAATTTTTAATCCTGCAACAACATCTTCACTTTCGATTTCCATTAATTGTTGATCAACTCTTAAAAGAGGTTCACACTCAGCACCGTTAACAATTACTACATCTGCCTTACAGTTTAGTTTCACATGTGTTGGAAAACCAGCACCTCCAGCTCCTACAATTCCTGCATCTTTTATTCTATTTATATAATCTTTCTGCATTCTACTCACTCCTAACAGTAAATGAATTATATGATTCTAAATCCACCGGATAAAGTACATCTTCTAATTCTAGTAAAACTTCGTGCAGAAGTTAAACCTTCTCCTGTTGGTGTTGCGATTGTTAGGGTTGTAAATCCTTCCCCTTCTATTCCAAGTCCTGCGTAAGAAGGTGCGTTCTTAACAAAAATTGATGTATCTAAAGCACGTGCTGCTAATGTTAAATTAGTTACACTTTCTGAATGCATTATCGCTGTATGATGACATCCATTTTCAGCAGATACTGCTTTATTAATCGCTTCCTCTATTGAATAAACACGAACTAAACCAAGAACTGGCATTAACATCTCAATTTTAACAAATGGATGTTCATCTGAAACTTCGGCAATTATAAGTTTAATATCCTCATTAACGTAAATATTGCATGCTTTCAGTACTTCTGAAGCACCTTTTCCCACATATTTTCGGTTAACAACAGTCTCACCTTTATTATTGGTAGTAAATACTTCTCTTGTTACAGTATCTATTTCGTGGCGTTTAAGTTCATATGCTCCGTTTTTAATCATCTCTGTTATAAGTTCATTGAATACGCTATTGATTATAAATGCTTCTTTTTCTGCAATACATAAAACATTGTTATCAAAACTTGCTCCTCTAACAATATCATTAGCAGCTTTTTTGATATCTGCTGTTTCATCAACAATGACTGGTGGATTTCCTGGTCCTGCAGCAATTACTTTTTTACCGCTTTTCATGGCTACTTCTACTACTGCTTCTCCGCCTGTAACAGACAACATTCTAATGTCTTTATGTGACATTATCACTTTACTTGTGTCCATCGATGGTTCAATTGGTGAAGTAAGCAAATCTTTTGGACCACCAACACTATATATAGCTTTATTCAATATATTAATAGTTTCTAAACAGACTTTCTTTGCTCCTGGATGAGGGTTATAAACGACTCCATTTCCTGCAGCTACCATGCTTATACTGTTATTGATAATTGTAGAACTAGGATTAGTCGAGGGAGTAATTGATCCAATTACACCAAAAGGAGCAAGTTCAACTAAAGTCATTCCGTCATCTCCAGTATAAGTGTACGACTCTAAATCCTCAGTCCCGGGTGTTTTCTCAGCTGCTAAAATATTTTTCGCAATTTTGTCTTGAATTCTTCCAAATCCTGTTTCTTCATGAGCCATAACTGCTAACTTTTCTGCATTTTCAAGACTGGCTTTACGCATAGCAGCGATTATTTCACTTCGTGTTTTCATACTGAGATCCATTAATTGTTTTTGTGATGCCCTCGCTGCTGAAATTGCTTCTTCAACATTCTCAAAACAACCAAAAGATTCATACGCTTCAGAACTTGGTCGATTCTGACCGTACTTTTGCTCCATTTCAACTATGAGTTTTTCGATTAAGCTATCTGTACTCATCTTATCTCCTCCTCATTGTATTTTATCTCGATTTTAAATTCACGTAGTTTATCCTTTGCTAGTGGTGTAATTAATTGTTTCTTACCGAGAACTATCTCCTTTAAGCCACTTTCTTTTAAATTTATGACGTAACTTTCAGTAATTAAATTTACTTTATTAAGTTGAGAATTTGTTTTCTGAATATTTATCACATTGATTCCCATTTTTTGGATGGCATTAACTTGATTTGATATTTTGTTGAACATTAAATCATTCGAGTTTATCATGATATAAAGAGGTTTATTCACCATTAGACTGCTAAGAATAATATGATTAATATCATCTGAGTCATCAGTTTCTATTATTGCTTTCATTTGATTGATTCTCAAGCCAAGAACAATGATAACTTCAACTGAATTAAGCAAGTTAAGAAAATCACTATTTGCTAGATTAAATTCTATAAGCTGTAAACTATTATTATCAATATAATTTATTTTAGATAGTTCTTGAGCTGTTCCTAGATAGAATTCATAACCAGAATAATTTTCCTTAATATACTCTAAATAATCTTTAATTCCAAAGACCATATTTTGTAGTAAAATTAAACAAGATTTATCAATTGATTTGGAATCATTGTTACAATTTATCTTATTTAGAACATTTTGAGTAACTGTATTCACTAATTTATCAATATTATTGATTTCCATATTTCACAACCCCTCTATAGAGAAATATTAATTACCATTCAAAATATTATTAATTTCTTTAAATGTTTGAGCATTTAAGCTTGCGCCTCCGATTAAAAATCCCGATACACTTTGAGCAAGTGCAAGTTTTTTAACATTTGTTGGGTTAACACTCCCACCGTATAGTAAAGGAATATCATTACCTACATCACTTCCATATTCATCTGTTAAAAACTTTCTTATGAATATATGAGTTTCTTCAACTTGGTCAGGTGTTGCAGTTTCACCAGTACCAATTGCCCAAATTGGTTCATAAGCAATAACAACTTTTGATAGTTCACTCACATCAATTCGGCTTAATCCTTCTTTAATTTGATTGATCAATAATTGTTTGTAGTTATCATTTTTTCTTTCTTCGAGGTTTTCACCGATACATAAAATCGGTTTTATTTGATTTTGGACACATGCTCTAACCTTCTTTGATATAAAAACATTACATTCTGAAAATATTGTTCTTCTTTCTGAATGACCAATAATGGCATATTTACATCCAAAATCGTTTGCCATTTCAAGTGATAACTCCCCTGTAAATGCACCATTACCTTTAGGATAAATGTTCTGAACACCATAAAGAACTTTACTATAGCGTAATTTTTCTTCAAACAAATATAAATAAGGATTAGGCGGTACTATAACAATGGTATTTTTTTCACCGAAATCATAACTTGCAATATCATTTAAAAATGATTTGACCTCTTGTTTCGTTTTATTCATTTTCCAGTTACCTACAACCAAAAATCCTTGTAATTCTAATAGACAATTAACAATCTCGTTCCTAATAACTGTTTTAATGTCATTTCTTTCCATATCTTTTACTCCTTACTTTTTTAGAAGTTTTTCAGAGCCTCTTAGAACAAGTTTAGTTTCAAGTAAAACTTCCTTAACCGGTGCATGTTTCATTTCTTTTCTTTCAATAAGTTCAAACAACATTTCCGCTGCTACCTCTCCCATCAAATCTGTAGGTCTTGAAACTGTTGAAATGTTCATATTCATTATCTCGAACATATCAACATCATCAAAACTAATAAATGAAATATCATGCGGAATTGATAAACCACTTTCTACTAGTGCTTTCACGCATCCTTGAGCCATCATATTATTTGTTGCAAAAATAGCTGTTGGTCTATTTTTTATATTTAAAATTTGTTTTGTAATCTCATAACCACTTTCTAGCTTAAAATCACCATAGAACACGTAATTCTTATCAACTTCTAATTTATTTGCTCGCAAAGCATTTTCGTAACCATAGTATCTCTCTCGCCCAGGTTTAGAAGACATCGGTCCTGAGATAATCGCAATATTTTCATGTCCTTCCTTAATTAAAGCATCGACTGCTTCAAACGAACCTGATACATTGTTAACAAAAACCGAATTAAAATGCGATAAATTTATTCCACGGTCTAAAAGTACAATTGGCACTCCTAAACGCTCTAATTTTTGTATATATTTAAAATCATAATCCAATTGATCTGTCTTTGGGGTTATTATTAATCCCATAATGTTATGTGAATTAAACACATCTAAATACTTTAATTCTTTTTCTAATTGTTCATCTGTATTACAAACCAATAGGCTGGCCGAGTGACTATCAGCAACACTAGATATTCCTTTAATTACATCACCAAAAAATGGATTAGATATATCAGGAATAACAACACCTATTATATTGTTCTTTTTGTTCGCCATAGACTGACCTAATAATTTATCATCTTTTACTAACTCATTAAAAGCTTTTAAAACAATTTTCCTTGTTTCTTCTTTAACATAACCACTCTGATTCATCACTCTTGAAACAGTAGCAACAGAAACACCAGCTCTCACTGCAATATCCTTATTTTTAACCACCGACTACACCCTTCCGTTGTAAAGAGAAATTTTCTTTCATATGATATTTCCTTAATTATAAACGTTTTTCCTTATATAGTCAAATTTTTCCAATCAGTAAACCATACATTTATGAAATATTATTACATATATGTATATGCATTTACATACTGAGATGTATTATTATCGAATACTATTATTGGTACATAAGCATCACTTTCCCCCTATGTTATGAAATCTAATCATAAAAATATTAGAGATAAACAGTCACAAAATTTTTCATATTTACGATCACTTATTCAATGACATACAAAGGGGATTAAAAGACAAAATAACAACTTATAACATATCTTAACAAAGCAGGTGTATGAATAATCTACATAAATAAAAAAACAGCTTATTCAAGCTATTTATTGTTGTTATCTAACAGTTGCCAGAATGAATACATATTTATAAACTGTACTATTGTTAATAAAAAGTACTGTTTTTTTCGTTATTTCCATTCACTTTGGTTAAAAACTGGCCAAAATAAATTACTATATTCAGTAAATTACATAAATTATTATCACTATAAATAGTAACTACAAGTAAATAATAAGAATAAAAAAACCTTACACAAATATTTGTGTAAGGCTAATTATTAATTATCTAACTACGATAATATTTTCAGCTTGAGGGCCCTTTGGACCTTCAGCTTGATCAAATGTTACTTTTTGACCTTCTTCTAACGATTTGAATCCACTAGTATTAATTTGAGAATAATGTGCAAATACGTCTTTACCATCATCTCCTGTAATAAAGCCAAAACCTTTATCAGAATTGAACCATTTAACTGTACCATTCATATTGGTGTACCTCCTAAGTTTTTTTTCTTAAATCTCTGCAAAACAGATAACAAATAAATTTCTTAATTAGGATTATACGTTTCAATATGGGCATCAATTGAAAAATATTCAAGCTGTATTTATTTATTGTTAATTTAAGACTATGAATTATATCACCACTTAAATTATATGTCAATAAATTAAAAAAAATACATTTTTTTTGATAAATAATTGAAAGAGATCCACTCAAATGCATATGTTCATTTGTTTATCATAAAGTATTCTTACGTGGATACTTAAATCAAATTCGCAAAAATAAGATGCTTCCTCTATTTATTAATTGATTGATAATATTGTTTATAAAGAAGATCTGCGATTGAGCCTTCTCTCATTCTTCCAATCACATCATCAACATCATACCACGATGCATTGTCTACTTCGTTTTCATCGATAATTAAGTTAAGTTGATTTGTTACAGCATGGAATCCTACCATTAGAACACTACTACAGTTGTAAAAATGGCTATTTAAGTAATCACACTTGATTATATCTATACCTACTTCTTCCTTAATTTCTCTTTTGACACATTCTTCTAAAGTTTCTCCCGGTTTAATAAAACCAGCAATCAACACTTTATATCTAGAATCATTATTCTGGTTAATTAGGCAAACCTGATTTTTATGATTTGTAAGGATCGCAATCATCGCCAAATCAACCTTAGGAAAATGTAATTTCTTACAATCTGCACAGTAAGGAATATCTCCTTCATTATCAATACTTTTAAAACTTAATTCATTTCCACAATCGATACAGTACATACTAATTCCCCCTATTATAGAATGATAATATCTATTTATTTGCTTTAATTTACAAATGAAAATTTATTGTCTCATTTGAAAAATAAATAAAATCGTAGAAAAAAGACGGTTATGTTAAATTCTATAACTCTAGTTTAGTTCATTTGTTTTTTTATTTATTAACAACCAAATTGTAAATGACAATTCTCCAATAAATGATACAAGTAGTAAGATCGAGAAGACAGTCAATAAAATACTGTTCTCTATATTGAAAAAAACTCTTAAGCTATCAAATATATGACCAAGACTTCCAATCATTATTAAGTAGCCTATAACTTTAGGCGCAAATTCAGATAGGAATATTAAGTATCCTAGTACTGCCAAATGAATTGCGAAGAATACTCCCCATACAAAAACTGTATTTTCATGGATATTGAATAGTAATAAAACTAAAGTGTCAAGCTGTTCTCCTGAGAATCCTATTAAAAATTCAGGGTTCCTGATGATGGATAATATTGCTAGATAGATAATAACATTTACACCCATAATTGCAACCATACCAAATCTGCTAATAGCTCCAATAAGTGAGTAGTATCTATTTACTCTTCTAAAGATAATATACAATGTTGTTACCATCAATATTTCAATTGAAAATATCAAAACCTCTCCAAAAATTCCTATTCTAAACAATGTCTCATTTGCCAATAAGTTTTCAACTGTCTGTGATGCATTACCTTCAACAATTATCGTAGAGGGTATATATATAATTATAAACGGACCCAGCAAAATTAATAATATGTATAAGAATCCCGCTAATCTAGTTTGTTGTTTCAATGTTTTCATTTTCTTCTCCCTTTCAAATTATTTTACTTATTAATTAACAAAAGCAATAGAAAAGTCAATAGAAGCTAATTCTAGAATAAGTTTTTCTTTTATTGTAATAGTTGATTTTACCCTTTTTCTAATTGTTAGATTCTTAAGTATTTTCATTAAGGTTTCATATAATTCTATATTCATATCTTCTTTGAAACAACGAAATATTCTTTCGAACTTTGATTAAGGCATTCAGTTTCAACTTCTATAAAATTTCCATTATCTATTAAATCTACTAATTCAAAGATTTTAAATGATCTTATAATTGGAACTAATCCAATTTTACTTAATAAATATAATAGTTTTCTAAGAAATCTCTTCTCTCCCATGCACGGTGTTACAGAAACGAACAATCCACCTGGTTTTAATAATTCATTTATCCTTTGAATTACTTTTGGTGTATCTTCTATCAAATGAAGAACATAAAAAACTAAGATGACATCAAATGAGTCTTTCTCATATCTCTCATCAAATATTGTTGAGTGAGCATATTCAATGTTTTTAATTTTGCGTCCATCTGTTTTTGTTTTTGCGATGTCGAGCATTTTAGACGATATATCATTAGCATAAATCACTTTAACACTTCCAGCGATTTCGTTTGATATTTTTCCAGTTCCACATCCATAATCTAAAACAACATCACTCAATTTTAGATACTTTTTTATTTTCTCAATAATCTTGATATAAGTTAGTTCATCTTTCTTTTCTTCTTGATCATACTTATTTGCCATATTGTCCCAAAACTTCTCTGATTGATTCATTTCACTTTCTCCTGACTGTGATTTATTAAAGTTTAGCAATACCGCATTTATATCCAGAATATATCACTGATGTATTGAATCCTTTTACAATCAGCCATATCGCCAAAATCATTTCTAGTAAGGCCATTGGCAGACTTAAAACAATGTAGATTGGTGTTATGATGTCGATGAATTGGAACATTACTAATAAGCTTGCTAACATGGTCAATACTGTACCAATTAAACCCCAACCTGATAACCACCTAGGAACTAGTTTTGTTTTGTAGAAAATGTAATAAAGTATTAGCCCTCCTAAACTATGAACTAGTATCATTGCCACATGGTTCACTAAATCACGTCCTGCTCGAAGTAATACACCTAAAGTGTGAAAATAGGATGAATCAGGTGCTCCAGCTTTGATAAACTCCTGACTTAATATCAGTAGTAATAGTATGGCAATCACTCCAATTATATTGAACACGCCAGCAATAAACCTAAAACCAATGAATCCAATTGCTAGACCTTTGTTAAATTTTCTTAAGATAGGATACATCAAAAAAGCAAAGCCAACATATGCTACGGCCATAATAAACTGAAAAATTGATGCAATTATTACTTGGTTAGCATTTGCAGAAGCTTTAAATAAATAATCTGGTGCATCGATTGCTGGAGCAATGCTTAGTATCCCAGCAATGGTACCAATTATAAATAGTAATCCAGCAATTATTGTAGTTTTTCTTAAACTCATAATTTCACTCCTTTCCCTTCTATATATATCAGTTTCTCAACTGATATATTTGTAGTATATTAGAAAAAGGTTTGACTGAATAGGCTCTAAAGTACTATTTAAGGTACTATTTTTTATAATAACTAGAAAGATAACCCATTTATGTTGCATTTTAAAAAAATACTTATGATTTTTCTGTATATTTTACAAACATGAAACCATAAGTATTCAATTTATTCTATAATTCAATTACAATAATCCCAACTCACGTGCTCGCTTAATAGCTTCAGTTCTACTTTTCACTTGTAGCTTTCCGAATAGATTTTGATTATAATTTTTTATCGTACTCAATGCTAAAAACAATCTATCAGAAATATCATGATTTGAGAGTCCATCAGCAATTAATTTTAATATTTCCAGTTCACGTTTACTCAATGGTACTATGATTTTTGAATATGATTTAGAAGACGCTAATCTAGATTCATTAGTATCCCTAATCTTTTCTATTTCCGTAAGTAACTTGGAAACATAGTCTGGACTGATTATATAAATATCAGATTCCAATAATAATCGATGCAATTGCATCCCGTCATTTATAAAGACCAGAAAAAACTCTTCAGGTTCAGCAAGCTTTATAGCAACTTTAAGACTTTCTAATGCAAGCTCTAAATCACCACTTAACTCATAAACAAATGCTTTTAGGATATGTAGTTCAATGATATGCCCAATCCTGTTGCCTTCCCTTACTTCTACTAATAAGCGTTCAATCAATAATTTTGCATCACCTAAAAGTTTCTTATTATTAAAATAACTAAACTTTGCAATAAGTACTCTTACTAGAGTGATATGTTCAAACTCACGGAGATAACTAAGTTCGTCTTCTATAGTTAGGTGATTTTCTTTAACCCAATCCAACGCCTCATATATCTTTCCCTGTTTTATGAACACTCTGGTCTTCAGTGCACCAAGTGGTACTATGTTAGGTATTGGATTCCTATAATAGTAGCTTTCTGCTTCATTTAGAAGATCGAGGGATTCATCCAATTTTCCTTGGTTCTCCATTATTCGAGCTTTTAGAAGATACCAGTTATATCGCCAGTTTGGTAGTGCAGCATTCTCACCTTTTTCCATACTTCGTTTCAGAAACTCTTCCGCTCCAATCAAATCACCTTTAAGAAGTTTAATATTTCCGATACCTAAATAAAAGCTAGCAATAGGTATTTGATAAATTTTATCTTCTTCAAGAGCGGAATGTAGTGATTTTTCATATATTCTTAATGCCTGATTGAGCTTTCCTTGTTCTATCCTTATCGGAGCTAAAACAACAGCCACCATAATATCCATCTTAGTATTTACAATATCTTTAGTTATAGTATTATAAGCAGCTTCTAATTCTCCATTTGCCCATTGTGCGAGACCAAGCAACGTATTTACTACTTCTTTGTTATAATGATCTCCCTTAGGAATCTGATTTTGAGCTTTAAGCGCATACTTTATCGAAGCCTTTATATCACCAAGAACCGATGCAAGATATGCACGTGCTGTAGCTATTATCGAAGGCAACATATTATACTGTTCTTCATCAGTAATTACTATATCTAATATAGAATTCTCATTCCTCATTCCATTATTTGATATTTTTTCGATACAATTTTCAGCACTTTGTAGTCTTTGTTCACAACCTTCAATTTCTCCAGCATCAAGTAAGGCCCATGCATATCCGACACTAAGTACAGGTCTTAATCTGACCAATTCATCAGGAATCATCTTTGCCCATCTAAGCCAGGTAGCAGACTGTAAACTCTTATCCATTTTTGACCACGTTACCTCTATCAAAGATGCAGCTCTTTCAAAATCTCTTGCAGCTAACGCATGATGTATAGCCTCACTGGTCAAATCGTTATTTTCAAACCACTTACTGGCACGTATATGTAAATCAGCAACATTCTTGTCTTTATTATTCTTTGATAAATGGAATTCCTTTGAGAGTTTTTGCCTAAGTAAATCTGCGAAGAGATGGTGATAACGGTACCACACACGCTCATTGTCTAATGGGACAATAAACAGATTTATATGTTGAAGGTATTCTAAAATTTTTTGGCTTGTAGCTGAACAATTAAGCATGATCGCATCGCAAAGAGAACCGCAAAAACAATCCAAAATAGAAGTATGTAGCAAGAAAGAATGTATTTCTTCAGACTGCTGATTAAGAACTTCTTCAACAAGATAATCCATTATAAAATTATGATTACCTGAGAAAGATTCAATGAATCCAGTGATATCTTTTTGTCCTAGTATCGAAATTGCTACTAATTGTAGTCCAGCTATCCAACCTTCCGTACGTGTTTCAAGTGTTACTATATCTTTATCGGAAAGGCTCAAGCTCATAACCTGATTGAAAAAGTCAGTCACTTCTAAGTGAGTAAATCGTAAATCCATCGCTCTTATTTCTTTTAATTGGTTTTTTGAGCGTAATCTAGCAAGCGGTAAGTATTGATCATTACGAGTAATCACAACAAAACGCATCTGCGTTGGCATATGATCTAATAAAAAAATTAATGCATCATTTACCGCCTTATTATCAATGACATGATAGTCGTCTATAACAAACACAAAATTCATCGCTATTTCTGCAATTTCATTGATTAAAGTTGTTAAAATTGCATCCACTCCTACTGTATGTAATGAGTGGATTTCATCTAACACTCCTTCACCAACTTCCAGTCCTATTGATTGCAAGGCTACAATAAAATAAGATATAAATTGTATTAAATCGTTATCCTCTTCCTCCAGTGACAACCATGCAACAGGATAATTGCAACCCGTTACCCACTCACTTACAAGTGTTGTCTTCCCAAAGCCAGCAGGGGCACAAATCAGTGTGAGTTTGCATCCTACATCTTCACTCAATCGCTTAAGTAGTCGTGTGCGAGTAACTGCTTTAGAGCGAAGTTGAGGGACATAAAGTTTAGTTTTTAAAATTGGTTTAGTCATTTTTATTCCTCCTAAAAAATAGTGGTTTAGTAATGACAGTAATTTTAAATCTATTAATGCATCCTATTATTTAAATTAGCAACCTCATGATGCTCTGATACAATGAATTACTTTGAATTTATTTATTAATGTGTACGAAAGACTATATCTATGTTTTTTTTGTACACATGCACTGAAACAATTTTCTAAGAAACAAGACGCCATAAGGATAAAGTACATGGCTACGTGCAACTTTCCTTGATGCTCATATTATATCATTTATGAGTGATTTTTGGCGAATGATATTTTTTTGAAAGTATCCTATCATTATTTCTTATTCTACCAGTGATTATTAATCTATATCTATAATCAAGTCCATATCGATTAAAGCAATTCATATAGTTCTATAGGTGTATAGATGACAGAGTTGAAAATTTCTAAAGTATACCCTAATTCCGACATTGTTACAATGAACATCAACATTTTCAAAAACTCAAGCTATACGAAAAATATTATTGGATAAATCACTAATGAAAAGTTAAAGAATTATTTAGATTATATAATTCAAGACACCCACTCGCTACATAATTGTGTACAAAACAGGCACCATTCAATTGAATGGTGCCTGTGACTGGAAATATCATTGAAATACCTATTATGTCCAATACTATAATATTTTTAATATAACGATATTTTATTGATTGGTTTCCAATATTAATAATATTATGTTAATTTCTCAATAACTCGGCAACTGTATTAGTATCCATTTTATTAAACACCTGTTTTGTTACTAGATAAATGATTACATAATATATCACGATTATTAATAAAGAACTTGGTGGAAATGTCCAAACAAAGTGCGCGTTTTGTTCAGCTAAACTGGCTACTACATACTTACTTAGAAAATATCCTATTGGTACCGAAATTACTACTACGAAAATCATATATATATTCGCTTCCCATAATAGATACATCTTTAATTGGTTTTTGGTCATACCAATACTTCTTAGAATAGCAAATTCACGTTTTCTACCTGTTATTGACGTGTATATATTATTAATAATCATTGTGAAACTTACAATGCCAATGACTATAAACAATCCATATCCCATAGATGAAATTAAGAAAAATTCCCTATATAGTTCTTGTTCTATTTCATCTAAAGTAGTTACTTGAATTTGTTTATCTTCTGTAATATCCTCTATTTCTTGCTTAACTTTTTCAAGACTTCCCTCAACAAGCAATCCCGCAAGAAAGTAATCAGTTACTCCAATCTTATCGATTAATAATGAATCATTTACTATTATAAGTGGTGATCCATATACAAAAGGTAATTTTATATTACTTGAAGTAATATAACCTTTAAAAACTACACTTAAAATCATCTCATTACCAGAATCATCAATAAATATTTGATTTATCTCATCCCCTATTTCATAATCAGAATATTTATATATATCATATAAATAAGCTTCATTATCATTTAATGAAGATAACTCAAGTTCATTAAACATAGTCTCATTGTACCCGATTAATTTCGATTCTAATCCAAGTTTGCCTTCTTCCCTTAGATTATTTAAATACACTTCACTATCTATGAAATTTTCATTTATGCTTACATCCTCAAATGGTATAGTAACATCTAATTGTTTGATAACTACTATATCACGAACATTATCTAATTTACTTAAATCATCTATCAAATCTTCAGTAACAACACCTTCAACTAGAACGTCACCTTGCGTCATACCCTCTGCTAATATCCTAGAATCCATACTTTTCAAAAAGGATGTCAAGAATATAAATAATGCAGCACTCAAAGCCAGAAATATACTCGGAAGAATTGACTTAATTTTATTAGTTTTGAAATTAATTATTGCGAGTTTTGCTGCTGGTTTTTTTATTAATGCGTTTTTTCTACTTTCATATCTCACACTTTTGTTCCCCACATAGTTAATAGAACTAGTAATAGAAATCTTTTTTGTTTTTCTGAAAGGTATATAAATAGAGATCTTTACTGCAATCCAAATGGTAATAAAAGTTGAAATAAACATAAATAATACCATTAACCATACATCTTTAATTAGAAATATATTTAGGTCTAATTTAGATAATAACGAATCATTTGTATTAGTTGTATCTGTCATTAAATATTGTACTAAGACTATACTTAAGAACGCTATTATACCTAATACAAATCCATATATAATTCCCCTTTTAAGAAATTGATACCCTTCTTTTTTAAAAACTATCTTTAGTTGATTATGTGTCATTCCTATTGATTTTAATAAACCAATTGTTTTGATTCTTTCATTTATAGAGTAAGAAAATATGTTTCCAACTGACACTATACTAAGCAAGATAACCAAACTAGCCACTAAAATTGAAGGAGCTAATATTCCGTTTATCATTTCCGAATTTGAAATTGGTAATGCTAATTGATTTTTTGAGATATTAAGTGTCGTACCTGTTTTTAATAAATCGTTAGTTGAAACAAATATTTTTTTGCTTATATACACATCTCTTCTGACAAAATCATTTGATATATGCGCAAAGGCTTCACTTACAATAAAAGTTTCCTTATAGCCTTCTTCTTGAAAAATATTATCCTTGATGATACCCGTTAAAATAAATGTTTCTTGACGTTGATCCTCGTCTAAACTTTGATAAGAAAGTGTAATTTCTTCACCTATTATACCATTCGCTCCTAAATAACTAATAGCACTTTCACTTAATGTGATATCGGAAGAACTGTCAGGATATCTCCCTTCCAACAAATTATAATTGAATCCACTTATAATTGATTTATCAACCGTTTCTACTTTATATGTATTAAAGTGATCTCTTATAAATCCTAATAGATGCGTCTTCCCAACACTATTAAAGCTATCCTCCTTACTTAATTCAACAGATTGTTCATCGGTTACATTAATATAAGCAGCGTCAAAGTCACCAAAAGATACGAAATCCCATTTAAGCCAAATACCAAATGTCATGATAATCATTATACCTATAACAAACATTAATGCTGCTGATAGAGATATTACTGAAGTAATTAATTTACCTCTTGCTTTTGAAGCTTCAGAATACTTTATTCCTAAATTATCTATACATTTCATATTATCACCTAAACGACTTTCCCATCTTTTAAGTGAACAATTCGACCAGACATATTACTAATGTCTTCGTTATGAGTAATTAATATTAATGTAATACCATAATTATCTACACATGTTTTAAGTAAATGCATAACCTCATCACTATTTTCACTATCTAAATTACCAGTAGGTTCGTCAGCTAAAATAATTGATGGATTAGATGCAATTGCTCTAGCAATCGCTACACGTTGTTGTTCTCCACCTGATAATGCACTTGGTAAATGATTTCTTCTGTCATCTATTTTTAGTACTTTCATTAAATCTAATATATAGGAATCATCAACACTTCTTCCATCTAGTTCAATTGGTAGAACTATATTTTCCCAAGCGTTTAAGACAGGTACTAAATTATAACTTTGAAAAATGAATCCTACTTTTCTTCTTCTAAATATTGTTCGCTCAGTCTCATTTAGCGATAATAAATTTGTTCCATCTACAATTATTTCTCCTGAAGTTGGGCTATCAATTCCTCCGATTAGATTTAATAATGTTGTTTTCCCGGAACCAGATGAACCTACTACTGATACAAATTCACCTTGTTCGATATTTAGATCAATTTCATCAACAGCTTTAATAAGATTTCCACCATCCTGGTAGTGCTTAGATAACTGTTTTACTTTTAATATTTCCATAATAAATCCTCCCTTTGAAAATAGTATATAGTTTGATTGTTTCAATTTGCTTACATACAGTCTTACAGAGTTGTAAGTTATTTATATAATACTATTTCAAAAGTTGTTCCCTCATTTATTTTTGTACTAACTTTTATCGTTCCATTTTGCATTTCTATTATCTCACTCGCAAGATAAAGTCCGATACCAGTACCTTCTTCAGTTTTAGTATTTTTTCCTTTGTAAAAGCGTTTAAAAATATGCGGAATATCTTCTTTCATAATTCCTCTTCCTGTATCTCTTATTATAATTCTATCCGATACATGCGAACTTCTAGTTGATATATATATTTCTCCTCCAGATTCAGTATATTTAATAGCATTATCAAGAATATTTATAATTGCCTCTTTTGTCCATTTCTTATCCAGATTAATCTCCAAAGAACTTTGGATATCTCCTGTTATTTCAATTTTCTTAATTCTACTTTTAGGATAGACGCTATTTACTGACTCCGAGATCAAATCGTCAATACAAACTACTTGAGGTTCTAAATTTATCAAACCAGTTTCTAATTTTGATATATCTAGTAACACTTTTGAGAACCACTCAAGTTTTACTACTTCCATTCCCATTTTGTTAATCATATTAATTCTATCTTCATTGTTTAAATCTTCATGTAAAAGTGAATTAAATAGTTTAATTGCACTTACTGGAGTTTTTATTTGATGCGATAATTCAGTTATCAATTCGCTCATTTTTTCCTTTTCTGTTATTATCTTATTACTTGTCCTATCTAATCTTTCGAACAATCTAGCAAATTGATAATGTAGCCCTGATAAAATACCTTCTTGATAGTTTTGTTTACTGAATTGCATCTTACCATTTGTAGCTTTTGTTAGCATATCACTTAAATCATATAATTCCTTATAAACGTATCTTAAAATTATAAACAATATTATTGTATTTATAAAACTAATACTTATTAGAAGTATGATACCAACGTCAATTAATTCAAAGACGAATACTGTTATTGTTGAGATTATTAAAATTATATCTAATAGTAAAACAGAATATATTAAACCTTTTAATTTTACATTATTCATAAAATCCATACTCATCGCCTATCACACCTCTGATTCCAAATATAGCCTACTCCTCTAATTGTTTGTATATATTTTGGTGTAGAAGAGTCAACTTCAATTTTTTCTCTTATTCTCCTTATGTTAACAGCTAAAGTATTGTCATCTACAAATTTACTATCTACATCCCAGACTTTCTCTAATAATCTTTGTCTTGTTACTATACTTTTACTCTGTTCCATCAAGTATTTGATTATCTTGAATTCTGTGACACTTAAAACTATCTCCAATCCATTTTTAAAGAGTTTCATTTGATTTATGTTTAATAGTATACAATTTGATTGATAAGTGGATTCTTCGATCTTGTTTGAACGTCTTAATACTGAATTAATTCTAGATATAAGTTCACTTACATTGAAAGGTTTAGTGATATAATCATCACCACCAATGTTCAATCCAGTAACTATATTCAACTCATCTGACAGAGCACTTAAAAATATAGTAGGTACATCATAACCCTTAGTAATTTCATTAAATAATTCAAAGCCAGTTCCATCAGGAAGCATAACGTCTAATATCACTAGATCAAATCTTTTGGATTTGCTACTTACTAAGGCATCTTTAATGTTATTTGCTACCTCAACCACAAATCCATTACTCTTTAATGCAAAGCTTAAACCATACGCTAATGAAGAATCATCCTCTACTAATAATATCTTTTTCATGATTACCACCTCTTTAATATTACACTACTTAAACACTGTTTAAAGCTTTCTTACGACATTGTAAGAAAGCCTTTCAGCTACATGCAACTATTTTATAGACTCAATCGATAATGTATATAAAAATGAGCCTTCACAAGGCTCTACAATAAGACTTCAGCTTATTGAAGTTATTTTAACACACTGTCGCATATTAAAACCATTACTCGAAATACACAATCAAACTCATTTTATTACATGTCTTATTGATTGTCAATTTTCGACTAAATATGATAGAAATCTATTTAGAATCTTAACTTAAATTCGATATAACTAAAAAAGGAAAGAGTTAATCCTTTCCTTTCGTGTCTATATTATAAAACTATTGTATTACCATTTGATTTTACATGTATAGATTTTATATTAATTAACACTTACTTTCTTTATCTTTTTTCATTTTTTTGTTGTTCAACTAGTAATTCTTCGCCTTTTCTTACTAGTTCCTTTGTTTTTAAACCACCGAAAGTAACACCATCAAAAACTTCTTGTGCTAATTCAACATTGTTTTCTGATTGAAACTTTCTTCTTTTGTGTTCTTGAGCTACATCCATCTTATTACTTCTATTATTTTGATTTGTTTTAGATTTAGCATTCTCATTATCCATAATATCACCTCATTATATTTTATATACCATTCACTTATTTATACAGTGTACCTAGAATTAAATTATATTGGTTTTTGTTAATCCATAATCTTTAAAACCAAGGAACTAAACATTAATAAATCATTAATTACAGTTGCAAGTATCGCAAGAATAACTAAAACTCCAAAACTAATGTAGATATACGAAAAATATTTTTAGGTAAAAATATAATTATAGTGTAAACGAGTTATTATGAATGTAAGTCCAAGGACTATGGTTTTAGCATCGAATTACATTTTTAAATAAGAGGTTCTTCTTTTCCTAATCAAACGCTTAGAGATAAATTTTATGGATAGATCCAGATAGCTCAAATTGAAAGAATTAGAATCCATGATTTAAGACATTCACACGCAGCATTACTAATAAACTTAGGTGTAGATCCTTACACAATCAAGGAAAGAGTAGGACACGAGGAATTAACCACAACACTAGATACTTATGGCATTTTTACCAGGATAAGAAGCTTACATTAGTGAACAAATTGAATGATTTGTTTCAGTTTTATAATTTTCTGAACAAAAATTGGATAGTTGAAAAATTTAGAGTATAAAAAAACGGCTATATTAAGCCGCTTTACTTCTAAATGGTATAGGTACCCTACAAACCGTAGATTTTTCTTTCAAAGTAACCTGTAGATAGAATACAATTTGTGCAGCCGTGCGAATTTATGATGTATAGGACTGGCTGCGGCGGCTTTTGTTGCACGAGGACTAGCGTCATATCGCGAAGCGATATTAGCTACTGACGTGCACCAAAAGCTTGTTCCCAAGTAGAGAGGGTTGTGTCACAGCACTATAGTGCTAGATGAGTAGCACTCATCTATGCTTTAGCATGAGTGACACAAATCTTCTTTGTACGAGGTATCTTTACTGTGATATGTTACGTTTAATATGGTGTATCTCTTTATACAGAGATTAGGCCGCCTGGGTTACATTGTATGTACATAGAGGGAATTCGCCCCCGCGAAAAACCCGAATTCCCGGCGCTTAATATGCTCTTTCAAATGAATAAATATTAAATACTACAATCTTGTTCTCTTCCTTCTATGTTCAGGCCAAAATAATACATATCAAATTTTATTCATCTCTTTTATCCTCTTTTTTTGGGCGATACTTTTTGATTAATTCTGACCACCATTTACCAATTTCAGATAATCTACTTTTACTAAATACAATTATTCTGTTTTTATCACTTTGAAACTCCTTTACAAGTTTTAATTCCTTGTTCTCTAATGAAACACTAGATATAATCATTACCTTATTTTCAGTGGTACTTTCAATATAATACTGACTATCTGACAATTTAGATTTAATAAAATATAATGAGCCTTGATGCTCAAATGTCAATCTCGTTATAATTGAACTAAATGATTCTTTAGTAAATGTAAGAAAAATTATCATACCACTTGTTATAGAACTTGAAATTACATAATTAATTCTTTCAGAATCATCTAAAATTTTAAGAAATTGAGGATAAAACAAACCTAATAATAAAGAGCATGAAATTATCTTCAGTAATATATTAAGGCTCAAATTCCTAGTAAGGTAAACCTTACGTTTCACTGTCATTTTCAATACCCAGAAAGAAATAAAGGAAATACCAAAACCAAACATAATTAAATTACTTATATCTTTTGCTTCAACTTTTCTTGAATGGAGTATTAAAATCATAAAACAGAAAACTAGACTATAAATTATTATCTTTGATAATGTATTCAATAACCTTGTTATTATTTTCTCGTGTGAAGTAAGTAGATTGGCTTCAATATGATCGTAGGCAAAGTATTTGAAAATGAATCCTACCAGTATAGCTCCAAAGATTAAAAGTCTGTTGTTCTCTAAATTTAACAACTCAATTAATTGCGAAATCTCCATAAATCCCCCTTTTTCTTAAATTATAACACAGGAGTCTTTTAAATTCCTTTTCATGAAGAACGTTGATATAACTTTTTCGAACCATTATGAAAAAGGGTCCGTATCTCTTATTACTATGTTCACACTATTTTGTTATACAATTCATGCAAATCAAAAACCTCCCAATAATAAATAATTATTTGGAGGTTTTGTGCCTAATCAGTCATTTTTTCCTACAATCGTTTTAATTACACGTTGTAGTTGTATTTTTGCTTATCAGTTATAATGTAAACTTACTGGTACATTTATGAACCACTAACTCATTCCTCATACTCCATCATTTGCAAGTAATCTGTTAGTGTATAACTATAGCTACTATTAACATAAGTGATTCCGTTTTGATCAAATGTTCCTAATGTTAATGTATTACTATTAACATCCATTTTAGTGTTCTTTAATAGTGATAATGGATACACTACGTGCCTCTTGCAATTATTCCTTTTCATCCATTCGAAGATAGCTTCATAGGACTCACACGTTTCACCAGGTAAACCTCTAATGATTGATAATTCATAATCAATGTCAAATTCATTGAGGTTTCTAATAACGTACTCAATTGAAGTGAAATCATTAACTCTTTCTACGTTGTCTAAAACTTGTCTAGAAATACTTTGAAGTCCAAATTCCAAGGTACAGTTAATTTCGGCGAGTTTCTCAAGAAGTCCTTCGCTCTTTTTAATCAAGTTATAGAATATTTCAAACTTCATCTGAAAACTTATGATAGGTTTAAAATTAATAGATAATAAGTACTCTAATATCTCTAAATAATTTTTAATACTGAAAATCGGATCAATAATATTTACCTTTTGGACATTTATTTCATTCAAGTATCTAAGTTCTAACTTTACTTTCTCTATGTCATGGCAAGTAATTTTACTATGATCATTGCTTTTATAGGAGCAAAACGAACAGTTTGCAGGGCATCCTCTTTTTGTTTCAATTCTAACTACTGAATTATCATTTATATCAATGATTCCATTGCTGTAAATACATGGAATCATTTTATTATCCACTTCTTTAGAATAAACTTTATCATCACTTTTACTAGTTAGTATTTCTAGCAATGATTCCTCCGCAAATCCTATAATAAACTTATCTACTTTTGAATATTGATTAATCAGAGAATCTACTGTTCTACTTCCTACTTCGTAGCCCCCCGCTATAATCTGAGTAAGTGGATTGTTACTCTTAACCAAATCAATTATATTGTCAATGAATCTCATAGACCAGGAGTAAAAGGAAATGCACACAAAATCATAGTTACTTACTAGCATTTTATTCAATGCAGCTAATTGATCGAATATAATTGTGTATTCACTATTCATATTAAAAGAAAAGGCATCTATATTAATAGGCTTTATATTTTCTTTCAAATACGATTCGAGTGTAGCAACTGCTACACTCTTTATCGGTTTATTTATTTCGTGGAAATCAAATGTTACAAAAAGTACATTTTTGATATCGTTGTTAATCATTGCTCACTATCTTATAACAGTTCTTTGATATTCTACGTGCCTTAAACCTCTTGCCATTAGCTTTCCAATGCGGGAAATCATCACCCTTCTCATCATTAGTTAATACATGATTAGCAATCTTATTACACATTTTATCTGTTCCACCATCAGATATTGGTCTTATATGATCAATATTCCAAGAATACTTACTGCTTCTATTATTATAAGCAGACTTCTTCATCAATCTTCCACTGTAGTCACGACACTCATTTCTATTTCCACAAGTATTGTTCCAAACTTCTTCTTTATTGTTGTTTTTAGCCATTATAATTCTCCTCTATATTAGTGTGACGAAGTCACTCATATAAAGAATCAAGAAAAACCCAAGAAACTTGGGTTTTGCTATTCAACCATGCATATAGATATTGCTATCATACTATCAACTCCTACAAATCTTTAGTTAATGAGGACTCCGTCCGTATAACATTTATTTATAGAAGTTATGTTTAATTATACCATATTTTAGTAAATCTGTAAATCTTGGAATGCGTTATCTATTGCAGAGCGTAGTTTTTTAGATAATTTTATAGGTTTTTCATTATTGAAGAATGAATCTATCTTCTTACATTTAATTTTCGGTTCTTTTTTATCACCACTTCTTTTACAAAGAAACCTGATATCAGTGTTTGACATAACGTCTTCAATCTCATCCACATCACCTATAAAATAGATATTATGTTCATATTCTTTTAATAATGTCTTTCCTAACTCGAATTTAGCCAACTCATATTTGTCTTTATCAAGGATAGCACTAAATGAGAGATTATTCTTTATGCAAAAGTCAATTATGCTGATTGCTCCATTACCGGAACCATCAACGAAATTAAATCTATCCACGTCGACATTATGAACATGTTTCATAAACGAGCGATATAAACATAAATCATTACAACTTTCCGCAACAAAGATACGTTTGTTACTGAATAGTAGCAACTCACCAGCAGTGATTTTATCTAGAAAATAAGTATCATCAGTTTCTAATTTCTTAACATCAATGCTCATACCATCAGTGACCAAATAGTTATTAATGTCTCTTCCAAAATTAATCATGAAATTTGAGTGTGTCGTATATACAACTTTTACCTCTCTTTCATTTAAATACCTAAATACTTTGAATAAGTTGTTCTGCATAATGGGATTTAAATACATTCCGGGTTCATCTATTAATATAGTATTTTTATTAAGATCTTTAACACATTCTGCAAATCGGATAACCCACTTCTCTCCATCACTATACTTCTCAAATGGTTTTGCTTCAGAAATCTTGATTCCAATTAAACTCGAAATTTCCTTAATAGATTCATAGTCAACTTCCTCTTTACGAGGGTATCTATCCCATGGTACTACTGGGAGATATTTAATTTTGTCATCATAATCTGAAATGATATCTATTAATACTTTCTTGAAACTCTTTACATCATTTTCAATTTCATAGAAATTATCGTCAAACCTCATAACTTCTTCTTGAGTCTCACGATAAGAATTATTGGCTTTGTCTAATAACTTTACAAGATCATTAAATTTCATATTTAATGTCTTAACATAGTCACGAATTCCTTCAACATCAATCTCTATTCCATCTATATCGATAGTACAATCCTTGTAGTTTCTAATGAATTGCTCAATGTTTCTAGTATCTACAAACTCCTTGTTACCATGATAGTAGATTGTTTCTAAATTATTCATTAAGTCAGGGTCAAACAAATCAAATGTTTCTTTATTAAATTTAATCAGTAAATCACTAATGCGGTCATTCTCAAAAAAATTTAGTAGTGGACTTAAATCTTGTTTTGTGAAGGTGAAGTTATTAAACAAAGGACTGTGTTGGAACTCGTTTCTCCCAAAGTCAATATTAATTTTATCCTGATACTTTTTAATACTACTTACCGCACTTTTAATGTTTAAACTAATCTCTGTAATATCCTTATTACATTCACTCAATTTTTCTTCTATTCTACTAGAAAATTTTTCTGCTCCTTTAATACTGAAAATCTCTTGACGTCTCCAACTATAATTTGTTTTTATTTTTACTATAACCTTATCCTTAAGTTTATATTTAGATAATTCCGGATACTTTTGAGTATCGAGTTCATATTCTTTGATAACATCACCCTTAGGAAAATCATATAAATTACTACCGCTAAGGAATAGAGCTTCCAAAATACTTGTTTTACCTACTCCATTCTCTCCGACGATACAGATATTATTTGCACCAAGATCCAACGATATATTTTCAAGTTTCTTATATTTTTCTATAAATGCGCTCTTCAACTTTACTGGATTACTCATTGTTTTCCTCCTTTTCAAAGAATACTGATAACTTCTTTAAACTCGGATTTGCGAGAAAATACTTACTAATCTTATCAAAGTTAATAAATTTGTCTTTAGGAAAAGCAACTTCAAACTTCTCTAATCTCTTAGAATCCACTATGGTACTATATTTTACCGAGTAGTCATCAATCACTAGTGTTACTTTCTGGTACTTTCCTATATCCTGAAATATTGTTGCAAATTCAATATCTATTTCTAATCCTAATTCTAATATCTTTTTTCTAATCTGTGCTGGAATAAATACTATTGAGGTAGTACCCTTAATAATTATATTTCTTAACTGATTCAATCCAAAGTTCTCTGATACTAGAGAACTGTTAATTGCATCAAAACTCTTTATTTTAGTCTCTCCATCATCTGTAGTGAGACTAATAATGCTTGCACCGTCATCTTCTTCTGGTAATAGTAATGGGGAATGTGTTGTATAAATCACCTTTTGATCTAAATTCATTAACTCATACATAATCTCCTTCTGAGCTTTCAAATGCAAAAAACTCGCCGGTTCATCAATAAAGAGTAAATTGTCCCCTTCAAGTTGATTTGCTAATATCTTGTAAGAGATATACCATTGTCTTCCAGATGATGTTTCGCTTAAAAGCGTATTACTTTCTCTACCTTTTTCTAAGAATGAAATTTCCACTTTATCATCTTCGTTGGAAATATTAAATTCCTTAATATTTCCCCTATCAAAATCCGGAACATCCTCATTAAGAATTTCCAATACCTTCTCAAGCATTATTTCTCTCTTATATTGATATAGTAAACCACTAAACCCTGATTCAAAATCACTGACTATATGTCTGTTGTAAATTACATCCTTTATTTTTTGAAGATATATTTCTTGATTGTCTTGCAAGAGTTTATATTCTTTCATCTCAGAGATTGGAATTCCATTGTCTTTATACTCTTCTATTGTATTCTCATTAGAATCCTCAAATATGTGTAACTCTATTAAATTAAAAATATATTTATCATCTAATTTGTTCTCGATTATATCATCTTGATATCTACTATATAATACTCTATAAATTTCATCACTAATAAATAGTAACGTAGAATCTAACAATTGCTTACTTAATCTTTGTTGATGGTTTTGACTGGTAGATAAAAACAGAACTTTCTTTTGCAAGTTCTTATCTATATAGGATCTAAGTCCTTCGTGATTTGTGAATAAAGCATGGAATTTAGTGTGTAGTTGATTTATTTGACTGAATACCTCATAGATATCTTCATCAAACTTCTTATTATCGCTTATAAACTTATCTGCCAAAATCTGGAATCTCGATTCTCCTAGTGTAATAAAATCACCCAGAAAGGATTTTATGTCCGAGTATTCATTTCCGGAGTTTTTGTAATCATAAAAAAGACTTCCTGAATAAGAGACATCAAATCTAGGACTATAGCCTGATCTATCACTCCTGCATAAACTTTGATCATTCACATATTCTTCTCTCTTATCAAATATACTTTCTACACATCTTCTGTAAAGGTAATCCTCACTATACCTTGTAGGAACCGTATGATCAAAATATTCATTTTCCTCCAAGTATTTAGTAAACATTTTCAAGTAATCATATCTTAAATCAATGAATCGTGAATTGAGTTCATTAATTCTCATGCCAACTAAGTCAAACTCTTTAGGAATAGAATTAGAAGATATATTGTGTTTATAATCTTGAATAGAGTTATCTACATAAAACGTAGCATTTTCCTCAGAATAAACTAGCTGTGAAAAAAACATATCAAATTCCTCTTTATTTAGCTTAACCTTAATAAGATACTGTATAGGTTCCAACTTAAATTCTCTAGAGTCGTAACTTCTCCCTGTAAGTATTCGCTCAAGTATTCTTAATAATGTTGTCTTACCAACACCATTTTTACCTATAACGCATAATTTACTCTTATCAAAAACGATTTTTTGATTCACAATATTCAATTTCTCGTATGTTAGGTCAATTTCTAATATATTCATTATTTACCCCTCATAAAAATTCATTTAGCATTGTAAGTACATGTCATATGAATTTCTGTTAGTATAATCGCCATTTTTCCTCATTTGGATAATATACTTCACCATACTTGGCTTGTCCTTTTCTCATTTGAATATACCCCATAACCGGCTTATTGTGTGAAACATAATATACAGAAATATATCTTAGATCCGGGCTAAGAGGATCATCATTTGTAATCTTTATTCTTTTATTTTGTTCTGGTTTTTCTCTCCATAATTCATAAACAGTTTTATATCTCTTCTTCTTATTACTCATAACATTATTGTTCATAGAGACTTCTTTATTTTGAATATTTTCATTTGCTACAGTATTTGTGTTGTGAAGAGATGGAATAGTCGATGAATGGTTAACTGATAATCGCTCATAACGTTCTTTCTTCACTCGATGTGAATTTGAAGAACTAAATATCTCAGATACTATGGAAATAATCAATAGAATTCCAATACCACTCCCGATATATTTTGTCGCAGGTAACGAAATAATATAATCTATAAATTCGACAATTTTTACTGTTAACCATATTAAAAAAGACGTAATTATCACATATAAATACAACCTACTTCTCCCACCCTCTGAAACTGTATTAATTAGTTTTATAGAGTATAACCATCCGACAACCGCAAATGCTGCTCTCGCTGCCACTGTTGAGATGACAAATAATAAAATTTTATCAAAAAAAACTACCCCACTAATAACTACTAGTCCAAAAACATGTCCCAAGAGGAATTTTTTTATACTGAATTGATTCATAAAATACCTCACTTTTGTTAATCATCCTACCCTTGCTAGAGAAATCTAATACCCAATTATCTCTTTTGAAACTTTTTCAATAATATCTGTCGATATTTGATTTATGTTTAATGTGTAAACTATATTAAGTCTTGGGTTAAAAATACCGATATTTCTCACTAAGTCAAAATCAGAATGTATAGATTTTTTCCCCATTAAGTAATACATCAGAAGTTGTAAGGTATGTTTATTTGTTGGTTTGTTTTTTGATACTTTCATATCCCACAATGTATCACGCGTTACAAAATCTCCATCTCCAGTTGAAACAATATCAGTATATCCACCTTCAAATGTAGGAGAATCTAAAATTACCGGTCCATATTTTTCAAAGAAAGCTATACTTCTATTAACCATAATTCTAACATTTTCAATTGTTAATTCATCAGGATTAATTATATCTACACCTCTAAAAAAGGTTTTACCTGCCCTAAATACAACATCATAACCTACTAACTTGCAAGCACTTCTAATTGATTCGTTGTCCAGGCCCTTAATACTCAATAGCAAATATTTTGCGTTTTCCATTTCATCTGCTGAATGTGCTCCCATTATAGAGATTCTAAAAGCATCAGTTAATTCACTACCTAATAACGCTCGAGTCAAATAATCTACAGCAAGGCCAATTAATGACGCATGAATATTTTCACTTTCATTAAGCAATTTTCCGTCATTAATACGATCAACACCAAAGATTTTTGGATTAATATAACCTCCTCTTGGTTGCTTTATTGTCTTTATTCTTTGTGTCACTGAATACATGATTATCCCTCCATTACTATATATAAATTACACTGTAATTCATCAGTACAATGCATTAGAAACACTCAATTTAGTGGCAAATAATTGTTCTTTGAATGGTATTATATGATAATTCTAACTCTTTAGGAATTAATAGTTGTTTATCGTAAGAACTTTGTACGATATTAATCACTCAGATAATTGCTTATACAAAGTCATAAAATCGTTACTTGAAGTGAAATTGTAACTTGAAAGTAATTTTGATTTTATGATTCTTTCAATTTGCTTACTTTTAGTGGGATCTTGGTATATAATGTACTTTAATTTTCCAATAACCTTTTTTACTCGCTGGTTTATATCTTTGTTAAGGACTATGTCACAAAATTCTATGGTTGCTTCACTCACATATGATTTTCCAACCGAAATGGTATTCCCCAATTCCTTCTTAACAATGTTTAACCCAAGGAATTTCACATTATCTCCAATAGATAACAATTTTTTATTCTCTAGTTTCTTACTATTTATTGTTAATTTGACCTTAGATAAAGAGTCAATAACGGATTTTTTAATACTTTCAATATCAATTTCATTTTCAGACGAAATCATAATATCATCAGCATATCTTGAGTAAATGCGATTTCTATTCTTACAATACTCCCCAATTTCCTTATCAAACTCAAAAAGGTAAATATCAGATAATTTTGGTGAGGATACAAAACCAATAGGTAACTTATTCAAGTAATAACAATTGTTCACCATATTTTCGATTTGAGTATGTAGAATATCTCTAATCGTACTCTGTTGAACATTAAAATCTTCTATGTGATTTACTATTTTAGACACAAGGATATCAGAATTTATTGAGTTAAAAAAACTAGATATATCAGCCTTAAAAAAATACTGACTATTTAAATGAGGCAAAACACAATCATATGTTGACCTACCAGTCTTGTATGCATATGAATTTGAGTCACTCAAAACATGATTGTTAAGAAACGCAACAATGTTTTTATGTAGTACTCTTGCATTTTGACCATATTCAGTCTTTGAATAAGTTACTATCCTTCTCTTCTTCTTAGGAGAAGATACTATGAAACTGCTATATGCTAGTTTATTATACTCATAACTAGGCTTTTGAAGCGCAATCTTTGTGAAATTAATTAACTGTTTATCATTTGTAATCATGTTAGTAAATGAACTGTCATTTTTACTTATTTTACTCTTAAATCTAGTAAATATCTCATTGGGATTACTTATTAAACTCCTTCTTTTAGAATATTTGTTCCCCCCATTTCTGAATAGGATAAGGAACTCTATCATGTGTTTAACTACGTCAAAAATGGACTCACTTAAGTCTACGTCAATATCAAACTTTGAGTTAACAGCTTCTAATGGAGTTATGGTATTATGAGTAACCAAAGAATTAATGACTAAGGAGTTAACATTCCCAATTACAGATGAAACATAATCATCCAGATTATACTTAAACTGATTAATCAATATTTCTGACTTGTTTCCATACTCATCCTTGAGAAATCCTTCGATGATATAAAATAATAATTTTGTTGAACATAAAATATTATATCTCTGTGGTTCTAAAACATCACTTGTAAGTTTTATAAAAAAGTCACTAGAGCTCTCATTGGTTATTGAAAAGTCAATCTCGTATTTTTCTTTGTTTCTTAGTAATGATTTTTTAACTGATTCTTCGATGCTAATGGGTAGCTCGTCCTTAATAAATCCAAAAAACTCGTCAACCACATCGGAAGACTTTGCATATCTGTTTACTTTTGGATGGTATCGGACTAAATCCACAATTTCTCTAATATCACGATTTTCTCTTATTGATTTTTTAACATAATACCCTACAGCATCATTAATAATGTCCTCCTCGTAAGGTAGAAGTGTGTATGTAAAATTATTTGCCTGAGCATTGGTAAACATCCCATACTCCGCTGCAGTAGATAAGGTATCGAGAAAAACAAAAGTAGATGCAGACACCTTGGCTAATATTTCCTCCATTAGTTGGATTCTTATATTTTGACTAATAAAAGATTCCTCGGCTAAGAAAAAATCAATAATCAAGGGGAAAGGATGGATTCCGTTTACATCACTATGTTCCTCAATATACTTTTTTAAAATTCCTCTCCTGTCTGTTTTATCTCTCCCATCAAAAAAAGGACCACATAGGAAATACAATGGTCTTGATATTATAATTGATTTATTTAAAGTCCGTTGATTGTTTAGTTTCATAAAAAAATAAAATAGTCTTACTTTACGAATTGGGAAAGGTAGTTTGATTTCAAACTGTTTCCTGAGCTATGCAGCGAGGGGACGAGTTTGAAATTAAAGTAGCTTTTATAATTCGAAAACTAAATCAGTATATTATCTCTTGTATCCACAAGAGAAGTGCATCAAATCGAAGTCTCCTTCAATTAACAAACATTTGCTAAGACTATTTTATTTGTCACCCCCATTATATAGTTTAAAATCACTTTCTGTCAAATAATATTTCTTATCGTTATAATATTTAAAGGGTATAACAATATATGTTTCACCCTTCACATTGTATGTGTGTTTATCTAATTCGCTCACCATCTCTAATTCTGTTAACCTCGAACTTAGTAGTCCTACATTCACAGTATTTAGAATTCCATTCAATTCATCCGATACTTCTGGAGAAATCAAATAACTAAGTCTAACTTCCATATCAAGAAAGTCATCATTGTTTTCGCTAATAGATTGTAGAATAATATTTACAGTTTTTTTTTCGTTTTCTTGGTCAAAATTTTCTCTAATTAATCCTGTTAGATGATCGATACTCTCGAATTTCTTGCAAAATCCATAGTACTTTGGAATATGGTTAAAACTAAATCTACTAATAGCATTATCCCAAATCCAACCCTTTTCATTCAAGGATTTTAAAAGTTCATCAGCTAAAGGTTTCTCGTTGTGTTGAAGAAGACTAACTAACAATCGCAAAACACCTTCATAGTGCCTATCATTAATTCCAATGTCTGAATCCTTTTTTTCTTTTTCAAACAAAACGTTGCTTTTCTCCTGAATTAAGGCTAAAAGGATAAGTAATTGTCTCAGTTCTATATTAAACCCGTGAAAATCTACCCTCTGAGACACAAAATCAGTATTGATTAGGTTAAAGTGTTTCAAAAAATAAGGGATTCCTTTATAGGTGAATACACCAATTTCTTTCCTTGGTTCTCTTAGAATGTTCATCATCTCCACACGGTTAATATTGGTGAAAATCAATAGAACTTCATATATCATTGGGATTGTCATATAGACACTACTCTTGTTATCTATAAGGTAAAATCTTGGTTCATTTCCATTCACACGAATTTGAAAGTTATAAGAAATTTCACCATCTATTCTATAAATTTTGGGAACACTGACTGTAATGTTATCAATGAATCGAAAATAAGGAGCTATTCCATACTTCTTATTTTCTCTGAAATCTATCACGGTTCGATTAAAATCAGTCCTAGTAGCATAAAAAAATTCTTTCACTATTACAATCCTCGTTTCATTTAAACTATAAATTGAAATACACTTTGGTTTGAGTATTCTTATGTTTTAACTCGTTCTATTTTAGTATCTTAAAAAGATTTCTATATTGATGAACTTATCAAAAAATTTCGCTCTTCTTTGTGCTATTTTTGCATCGCCTTTTGACTTAAATCTTGTTCCTTCTTTTGCAAAACTAATATCATGAATATAGTAATCATTTGAAACAACTTCTAAATCACCATCACATACAACAACCCAGTATCTCTTCTTAGGTCTATTGTGTTGATATGAGAAATATGGATCTAAGTATCTGTAACCCCACATAACTCTCTTATTTACTTTAGCATCGTCAAAAGCTTTGTACATCTCGTCAAGATATAGCCTATCTCCATCTATATGATCAACAGTTGCGAATCCTGATTTCACCATAATGTAGTTAAGTAATTGATACTCTCCGTCAATCTTTAACCATACCCAACAAAGCCCTCGACCATATCCATCTCTCATCCTACTTTCTACATCCTGCTGAATGACTACTTCTTCAGTTTTACTTATTAAATGCATCATATAGTCTCTAGCTAAAATACCCCACTTACCTATACTCTTTATGGTCTCTGGTGTGTCTATTGCTAGTAATCTTAATCTTGAATTCTCCTTTAAGTCAACTCTTAAGGTATCACCATCAATAACCAAATATACTTTGGCTACTCTAGCTGCACATTTACCTGTATTTTTAAAATCACTAAATTCATACTCCAAATACTTTTCATCAAAGATTGGACCATCATATTCAACTTCATATGAAGTAACATCAAAGATGTACGTATCTAGTTCACTAAAGGCATAGATATCATATACACTAACACCTAATCCTTTTGCTATATCAACTAAGGTATCGATACTGATATTACCTGTCATACTTTCATATTCAGATATTGTTGAATGAGAACAATCAGTTAAGATTCCTAGTTGAGTCATTGTTAAGTTTTTTTCTAATCTAAATTCAACTAATCTATCAGCTACTTCTTTTTTTATAGTTTCATAATCAATCTCAATGTCCAGTCCATTAATCATCTTACATAGGTTTTTAACAGTAGTATTTCCAGTAGATTTTTCAAACTTGGATATTGTTCTGTTGTTAAGTCCAGTAATCTCACATAGTCTTTTTACAGAGACATCCTTGTTTAATCGTATTTTTCTAAAATTGCTAGCAATATCATTTTGAAGTTCATTTAAGACCCCTCCAACGTATGTTTTAGTATGAATTTAATAGAATTTTCTTAAAGATATTATACCATAAAAATACAATATTCGCTATTGATAGTCATTCGACAAGGTTCGACAATTTGGTATCTATAGTATCTATTTCTATAGATGTTTTAGAGGAGTTATATGCTTGAAGATAAAGTGAACAATCGATACATGAATGATGAAGTATTTACATTGGTTGAGAATTATTTAAAATAACTGGTGATTTATTAAATCTTCAAAGTATTGAATATGAACTAATTTCAGCTGACCTCTTCAATGAAAAAGATATCACAGCTATTTTCAATCCCAAGGATAAAATAATATTAATCAACAAGGATTGGTTGATTCATTCCTCAGCGTTGCATGTTTCGGAAGTCATTTTACATGAGTCTAGACATCTATATCAGTATGAATGTGTTTATAGCAACATCAGTCACTGTCATTCAGAAAACACTATTACTAAATGGAATTTTGAGTTCGAAAATTATGTTCTTTATTCACTAGAGTCTTTACCTAGACATCTCATTCAAGCAATTGAGAAAGATGCTTATAAGTTCGCAGCAACCACATTGAGTAGATTTACATTTACTGGTAAACAGAAAAAGAAAAATAAGCCAGAGGCTTATTCATCTAATAGTTTTTGAATTTTGGAATGTTCTTCTTCCATATTTTCTTTTGCTCATTCTTATCTAGTTGTTTAATTGATTCCTTCAGTTCAACTAAGAATGATTTTAGATTACTTATTGATGATTTCATTTTACATCCACCTTTCTTTTTGTATAACCTAAAAAGAATATATGGATATAATTAGTTCAAGGACGCGTAGCGCTTGTACATCCTTGAAGTAAGTATGACATATGTTAGGTTACACCAGCAAAAAGACGGTGAAATGAGATTAGAGTAATATTATCAGTTAAATATAAGTTAGAAATTAGAACATTTCATCTAGTTCATCGAAACTGGTAATTCTGGAGTCAAAGTCCGTTCACGATATTATGGAAACATTACACAATTAAGTTTTCTAAAAGCAATCACATTTCTACTTGCAAAGAGTAGAGTTTATTAATTAATTTATACCCATTGTATCAGATGACTATGAACTACAAGTTCGCACTATGAAAAAAAGCGAAATACTCGCTTTTTCTATTTTCTCATATATAGTTATCCAGCTCTCAATCTAGAACAGGAAATTACACCTAGAACCTAAAAAGGTTTGGTGAATTTTCATCTATAAACACATATATTATAGAAACTTAAAGTTTTTTAGTTACAACTTTCATGATGTGTTCATATGCATTCATCGACTCAATTGTCTGCTTATGCCCATAATAATCTGTAATATTTCTTTCGACAGCATACTGGTACTTCACATTATATATTTCCGGATCCTTCTTTAGTGACTTCATGACTGTTCTATAGTGGTATCTACAGCAATTCCCAAAAAATTTACCACTCCCACACAAGCACTCATCCCTAAACTGGAGTTTTGAAAAATCATGATGAATTTTGAATTGTAAAAAATCATGTTTGCTTTTATCTCTTTCATAGAAAAAAACCTCCTTTTTTAATGCAGTCATGCTATGATTACCAGAATCAAACTTTGCAAAAGTCATTGATGGTCTCGTGTGAGTAAAATTCTTCAAGGATTTTACCAAATTGATTTCTTTTAGGCAAACCGCCTTTACATATGAGTTATTAATAATTACATTATTTACTTGAGATATTTCATCCTCTAATAGGTTGCAAATCTTACCAGATTGAATATATTTAGGTGGTTTACCATTAAGGAAAACTAAATAGTAAGTAGAACTTAATGGAATTAAAACAATAACATCTCTAAACCCAATCATTCTGTTGGTACCATTTATGAATCTAGATTTAAAATTCAAGGATGCTGTTGACAAAAATTGATCACTTATAATAAATCCTTGATTACTAGACTTAATAATTGATACTTCATAGTTATATTGAATCGTCTTAGATAGATTATTTATATAATTTGAATCAAAGATATTTGCCATTACTTTATCTATTTTATCATCTTCATTGATATTCCCACCATGATTTCCAATTTCATATAAGACAGCACCACTTCTGTAATAGTAAATCAAGAATGAAGGCAATAATCTATATATTTGAGTTAGTACACTAGCAAGTATATTCTGGTCTTTTTCAAGTGTTTCAATAGATCTAAGTAACTCCAAAAGTTTTTTTGTGTACTCACTTTCCATTTTACCAAATTGTTTTTCAAGAAAATTAGTCTCGCTCCTAGACGACTCATAAGTATACTTACTAGACATAGAATTGCTTATGTTTGTCTTATATATTTTGTTCTCTGGCAAAAACACCTCATAAGTTTGATTGTTATCTGCAAATTCACGTAAAACTTTCTCTTGAATATAATGTTGATTCTTTACTGTTCCCAATTTTACACCTCCAAATTCATCCTTTTCCAGGTTACAATTGCTATTTTTGGCCCATAGCCCGATAAACAATTGATATGCACGATGTCGATTCTTATGATAGTGAGACTAAGATAATCGACTCATCAACCCTTATCGATGTGTTTATCATGCTGCATAGAGCACTATCCTTATTCTATCACTATCATATATTGAAACTACTACAAATGAAAGAAAAGGACTCAATGTCCCTTTGGCTAGTTCAAACAAGTTTATTAGTATGATACATTAACCTTGAACGAAAATGCGTTTTACTCTTATCTTAAGACTTTTAAACATTCGCCTTCTTTTATTTTTCCTATTTATTTTCAGATGATCAATATCCTTGTATATCTTAATACCGTTAATTTGACCAATGATATTTCTTCTGTATTTATACTTCGTAGAATGATGAAACAGCTTGGATTCATGATATTTATTCTCAAACCCATAAATTCCATTTTTCTTCAAGAATTTAGCATATTGATAGTAATGGACAATTAGATTTTTCCTAAAATTATCATAATCTACTTCATAACTTAATGCATAAACTAAACTTTTTCTCACATTACCTCTGATGACTTTTATTAGATTGAATATCATAAATGATTTTCCATTTTTTATGTTTCTAATTTTGAAGTCTTTATCGTATTTATCTCTTAATTCTTCTTCAGAAAGATTTGCATAGTGGTACTTGTTATAGAACGCATTATACCATGCTTTAATCTCATCGACTTTTATTTCGTTTATCGTCTGTAAATGACTTAAAAATAAACAGTGATTATTTATAAGAAAAAAAAGATTAGTATGAATCTCATCATATTTATTCTTTCTTTCAATATTAATTATTTAAATGGTACCGGTGGCCGGACTCGAACCGGCACGGGTTTGACCCCATTGGATTTTGAATCCAACGTGTCTACCAATTCCACCACACCGGCATTAAAAGATGACTCAAATCATCTTAAAATGAATCAATGTCGATTCTTACTCTTTTACCTCTTTTTGCTGCACCTGCATATGCAATAGTTCTTACTGCATTCGCAACTCTTCCGTTTTTACCTATTACTCTACCTAAATCATCAGAGTTAACTAAAACTTGAAGTGTTGTTAAATCATTTTCTTCAGATAAAGTTTTTACAACTAAATCATCAGGATGCATAACAAGTGGTAAAAATAGATTTCTTACTAGATTTTCATATTTTTCCATCAAAAATCACCCTTACTTAGTGTGCTTTTGTTCATGAAACTTCTTCATAATTCCTTCTTTAGAGAATAGTGATTTAACTGTATCAGTAGGTTTTGCACCATTTTGTAACCAATGCATTACTCTTTCTTCATTAATCTTAACGATTGCTGGTTGTTTTACAGCATCGTAAGTACCTACTATTTCTATAAATCTACCATCTCTTGGCGAACGAGAATCAGCTGCCACTACGCGATAGAATGGTTTTTTCTTTGAACCAAATCTTTGTAATCTAAGTTTAACTGCCATTTATACTACCTCCTATATAATTCTACCTAGTTATTATAACATACAGAAAACAAGTGTCAAGTATTTTTACTTAACACTTACATTTTCTTCAAATGTTAAATTTGTCATATCGTAAAGTGATTCAATAACGCTACTAACACCTTTTACTTGTCTAATCTGTTTTGCATAACCCTTATATCTTTTTGCATCACAATAGGCAATTAGATACTTATTTTTTTTAGAGACATAAGTTACATTTGCGATATTTTCAATTTCTTTTCTTACTTTGTGATTTCTAAAAAATACTACGAATCCTTTTCTGTTTACCATAACACACCTCTAGTTCTCTTTTAAATATTTTAAAAACATTGATAACATATCTAGTTGGTTCTTTGCTGAATTTATTTTATCATATGTAGTTAATTTAAGAAACTCCTTCGCCTCATTCTCAAATAACTGATAATGGTTTGGATTTTCTGATAATCTTCTATACCAAATAGGATTGTACCTTAAATACTCAAGTAACTGAGAGCTTTCCTGTTTATATAGGTTACTCAATATCTCGTTACTTAATCCCACTTACTAAACCTTCTAAATAAAGGGTCTCTATTTTCATATACCGGTTGTTTATTGTTTGATGAATTAAGTCCTTGGAAAATCTGCATTATCTTTTGAACAGATCCAAGTGTTTTTGTAATGTTATCAACATTTAGCTTTTGCGCGTACTTTACAACTGTGCGTAAAGTCTCTTGGCCTTCAGATGAGGCTAACAAACCTTCTTCTTCTTTATAATTCTCAAATGAGTCCTCACCAAGCAGGCTCCATTCTTCATATATATTTTGCCAGGTTCTATCTCCATCTCTAACCTTAAATTTTAGTTTAGGATATTTTTTAACAAACTCTCTAAACTCTTCAATGCTTTTTCCCACAAATATCACTCCCTAATACTAATTTATTTTAAGAAATGAAATATGTGCTTGTAATATCAAAACTTATCGTCAGTTATCTTAAGTTTCTTCATAATATCTTGATAAGTTATTTTGGATTCAGTTATGATTCTCAAAAGACCAGTATAAAGCCCCATAACGAAGTAAAGTACTAATCCAATTATAAATGTAATAAACAAATATAACAAATTAGATAATTTACTTAGTTTATAGTCTATTGTTAGTTCTAGTAGTTGATCTATAAATATTAGTATTATTCCCATAACTATCGATAGAAAAATAATAAATAGAAATCTCTTAAGTAAATAATTAAACTCAAACTCTGTATAATGTTGAATAACTACAAAATTAAGTGTAACAGTTGTGATTAAACCTAGTGCACTAGATAATATTGCACCATCTACCCCCATAAATACGATAAAGATATAATTTGTCATTAGTTTTATTAACACACCAATAAGAATTGTAAAGAAAAGATATTTATGTCTATTTATTCCTTGGATAATACTCATTGAAACGGAGTTTAAACTAAAAATCAATATGAGTGGTGCATAAGTTAATAATATGTTACCACCATAAGGATTATTTCCAAATAGTATATGGTAAATTTGATCATTAAAAACCATAGTATAAATTACTATAGGAAACGTAAAGAAGAAAATAATTTGAAAAGCTTTGATTATATTCTTTTCTACACCTGAAAGATTATTCTTTGCGAAATCATATGATATTGCTGGTACCAAGGTAGATGAAAATGCAACAGCTAGAGATATTGGGATAAAGATAATTTTATGAACTTCAAATGCATAAATACCGTATATATATTCTGGGTTAGTTTCCCCTACCGATAACATTGCTTTGTTGAAAGTCACAGAATCAATAAATTGATAAAGTGATAAGTTAATTCCATATATCGCAAAAGGTAACGCAACTATGAATAATTGTTTTATCAATTTCAATACAGGCTCTGGATTCTTTACACTTTCATAATTTCTTTGAAACTGTCTGTCTGCACTACTTCTTATTACAAAGAAAATCAATACACCAAATCCAACAAATGCAGAAATAACTGTTCCTTTAACCGCATAGCTTATTGCCCTTTCGTAGGTACCATCTAACATCTTTATTAATACAAAACTTGAGATTAAAATGAATGATATTCTGATGAATTGCTCAATAACTTGACTGATTGCTGTTGGAAGCATATTATTTTTACCTTGAAAAAATCCCCTTATAACACTCATTGTCGGGATAACAATTAGTGCTATTGCAACGATTTGTAAAATTGAAGTTATACTTTCAACAGAGTTAACTATGGAAGATTGGCCTGCTAGCACTCTTTCAGCGTATGCAGGTGATAACTTATACATCGTAAATGCTGCTATAAAGCCTATTAAAACCATTGAAAGCATAGAGACTACAAATAATCTATGGCTTGATTTAAAATCACTCTCAGCGTCATATTTAGCAATTAACTTAGATAGACCCAGTGGTATACCAATAGTTGATAAATCTATAAATAAAGAAAATGGGACATAAGCATATGAATATAAGGCTACACCTTCTTTACCAACTAAACTTGAAAAAGGAATCACAAATAGTAATCCCATCAATTTTACTAATACAATAGCAATTGATAAAGTCAATGCGCCACTTAAAAATTTACGCTCTTTCATTTTCTCACCGAACTTCAATTTTCTAAATTATAACACATCCTTATTCTACATCATATTATATATAATGAAAAGGAGTGAATTTATGTTTGGGAACAAACCTCAACAACAACATTACCAAGGTCCAGGACACGGTCAGCAACATTATCCATATTACTTAGAAAACCAAATTAGACGTATGCAATATGAAATAGAACAAAACTCTAGACAGATCCGAAATTTAAATAAACGCGTTAAAAGAATTGAGAACTACTTAGGAATTCGAAAAAAAGATATAGATCAAGATGACTTTGAAGATGATATGGTGTAGGCACTCAATCACTAGAGTGCTTTTAATCAACTCTCTTCGATAGGTAAAAACACTGACTAATAATCTAAACATTCATATATTAATATGAAACTATAAAAAGGAGGGATACAATGTATTACTCAGGTTCAGGAAGCTATGGATACGGTGGTTACGGTTACGGCGGTGGACACGGTTACGGTGGATACGGTGGCTGTGGATGTGGTTACAATTACGGATGCTGTGGACACGGTGGAGGATCAGGTTACGCATTAGTATTGGTATTATTTATACTATTAGTAATAATTGGAGCAACAAGAATCTAATATAGGGGAACTTTAGTTCCCTTGTTTTATGAAACGATTTTGAATATAATAGTATTGTAAGTAATAAGGATGGTGCAAAATGAAGTTAGAGATTATCAAAGAAGGAAACCCAATATTAAGACTAAACGCTAAAACCACAATTATTCCACTTAGTGATGAAGATAAAATGAATATAAAACAAATGATGAATCACTTAATCAGAAGTCAAATACCTGAAATTGCTCAAGAAGAGAATATTCAACCCGGAGTTGGTATTGCAGCTCCACAGATAGGTATATCAAAAAGAATCTTTTGTGTCTTTGCAAGTGACTTAGACGGAAAATTACATAAATATGCATTTATTAATCCTGAAATTGTCAATAGGTCTAAAGAATTAATATATTTACCAGACGGAGAAGGATGTCTATCAGTGCCTAGAGAAGTTGAGGGAGTTGTTCTTAGAAACAAAGAAATTAAGGTCAAATCTTATATATATGACTTTGACAAAGATGTTACATTAAGAAAAACAATAACATTTAAAGATTTAATTAGTATTATTTTTCAACATGAATACGATCATTTAGATGGAAAATTATTCGTTGATAGACTTATTAACCATGAAAGTATCCCAGATATTGCATCATCTTTATTTGATGATTTGGAAGAAGAAAAGGCATCAGAATGTACTGAACCCCAAAGTTCGGACTAATAAAAACTAAATCAAGCAATGTTCTCGGTATTGTACCGGGGACATTTTTAGTTTAGTTACTATCCTTTCATTATTATGATAATTAATGTATTTCTTAAGTTCTCTTATGAACTGTTTGACTGTTTTAAACTTATTCACATGGTAAAATTCCGCCTTTAGATGAGAGAAAAAGTTTTCAGCCTTAGAATTGTCCAAACAGTTGCCTCTTCTAGACATGCTTTGTGTTATTTCCTTGTCTTCTAGATATGTTTGGAATCTTCTGTTTTGATACTGGAATCCCTGATCTGAGTGGACTATGGTATTTTTCATCTTAGTAGTAATTCCCTTTTCTAACATTTCAATAACTAGTCTTACATTGGGACTAAATCCTACTGTATAGCTTATTACTTCGTCGTTATGGATATCTATTAACGGTGATAAGTATATCTTTCTACCATCTACCTTAAATTCAGTTATATCAGTTACTAATTTTTCTTTGAATGTATTAGTGCTAAAATCCCGATTAAGTTCATTGTTGGCTATCTTACCAACTTCCCCTTTGTATGATCTATATTTTTTCACTCGTATTTTAGCCACTAATCCTAATGATTTCATTAATCTATATACTTTCTTGTGATTAATTACTAAACCCTCATTTCTTAAAACTATGGTTATTCGCCTATAACCATATCTTCCCTTATGTTTATAGTATATATTGGTTATTTTGCTTTTTATTTCTTTATCGTTATCAGAATCTATATTTTTGAGCACATCAAAATAAGTAGACTTAGCTAAGTTGGCTATCTCAAGAATAGGTTTTAGAACTCCGTGTTTTTGCCTTAGTTCAAATACTATTCTTACTTTTTCTTTCGTTCTCGCTCTTCCCGTTCTTGAACTAAGGCGTCTAGCTTTTTTAGATATTCTAGTTCCAATCTTAACCTTTGGTTTTCTGCTAATAGGTCTTGATTTTTATTCAAATCCTTTGGTTTTTGTACAATCTTACTTTTTCTTCCTCTTCCATCTATAGATAGTCCATCAATGCCGTACTCATGGTATTTTCTTTCCCATTTATGTAGTGTTCCAGCAACAATACCATATTTCATGTCTGTTTCTGCGTATCCATATTCCCAAAAATATTCAAGTATCTCAAACTTTTTTTCGCTAGATATTTTCGTGTTTTTCTTTCTCATAAATCCTGTAGTTTTACTCTTTCTAACCCACCTGTATATAGTTTCATCTGCCTTTAGGTTGAATTTATTCATTGTAGCAGTTAGACCATACTTATTATAGTAGCTAACTACTTTCACCTTAAATTCTACATCATATTTTGCCAAAGTAAAAGCACCCCTTCCTTTCTAAGTTTACTTAGTCCGGATTTTGGGGTGCATTACAGAATAATGCCTTTTTATATTAGTTTAAAATGTTTTAGTGCATTGTATATTCCATCCTCTTGAATATCATCGGTAACATAATCAGATACTTCCTTTAGTTCTTCTCTTGCATTACCCATCGCAATACCAACACCAGCTACTCTTATCATCTCGATATCATTTAAAGCGTCCCCGAAAGCGAAAACATCCTCTAAATCATAGTTTAACTTTTCTGCTAGTTTTCTAATACCAAATTCTTTAGATATTTCTTTTGGTAAAATATCAGCTCCATTATCATTCCAAGCTACAACCTTAAAATCGGGATTATGTTCTTGAATGTGCTTAAAATCATCATCATTTCCGAAAAAATATACTTGCATAACTTCATCATCATTAAATACTTCTTTAACTGGAGGAGGAATTAAATTTACTGAATCAAAGTCTTTCTTAATATTTTCATTAACTTGACTTATATATTCTTCCTTAGAATTAAAATATCCGTAAATCAGTTTTCTATCTATTAATGTTTTCTTTATTTTGTTAATACTTTCAGAATCTATTGTTTGTTTATAGATTTCTTCACCTTTATACATGATATGTAACCCGTTTAAGAAGATAAAAGCATCAAAATATTCAATTACTTCCTTCACTTTATCTATTAAAAAACAGGCTCTACCGGTAGCAATGGCAATTTCGACATTATCCTTTTCGCTCAATTGTTTAAGAGCTTCTATTGTACTTTTAGGAATATGATCATTTTTATAATCATACAAGGTACCGTCGATATCAAAGAAAACAAGTTTTTTGTTCATCTAATCACCTCATATATTGTATATATTATCACAGTTTTTCTTTAATATTTCATTTTTGTGGTTTTTTTTGGAATAATAAACTATAATAAATAAAGTATAGAGCTAAGAAAAGGAGTTTATATGAAAATATATAATAACGAAGTAGCAGTATTTTCACTAGGCGGACTATGCGAAGTAGGGAAAAACTGTTATATAATTCAATATCGTGATGAGATTGTAGTTATTGATTGTGGTGGCCTTTTTCCAGATGATAGTCTATTAGGAGTCGATTTAGTACTTCCTAACCTAGATTATCTTGTCGCTAATCAAGACAAAATAATCGGAGTTTTTATTTCTCACGGACATGAAGACCATATTGGAGGAATATCTTATTTACTAAGTCAAGTAGATGTTCCGGTGGTTTACGCAAGTGGTTTGGCTAATGGACTAATAAAAAGAAAAGTGAAAAAGAATATTTTAGGTAATAAATTAAGGGATTTCCTTGAAGATGACATAATTAAATCAAAGTATTTTGAAGTTACATTTTATCGTACTAATCATTCAATCCCTGATTCCTTTGCGATTGTAATTAAAACACCTCATGGAAACATCATACATTCAGGAGACTTTAAATTTGATTTCACACCTATTGGCCCAATGACTAATTTATCTAAAATATCAAGAATTGCTGATGAGGGAGTATTATGTTTACTATCTGATAGCACAAACGCATTATTCCCAGGCTTTACAATGAGCGAAAGAAATGTTGGTCTTGGGATAAGAAACATATTCAATAATATTAAAGGACGTGTTATAGTCGCATCTTTTGCTTCAAATATTCACCGAGTTCAGCAAATTGTCGAAGCTAGCATAGATGTTGGTAGAAAAATTGCGATTTTCGGTAGAAGTATGGAAAATACTATTAAAGTCGGGACTGAGTTAAACTATATAAAGGCTCCAGCTGGAACTTTTATAAATGCAAAAGAACTTAGAAATAAAAAACATGATGAAATCACTATTTTATGTACAGGTTCACAGGGTGAACCATTGGCAGCATTAAGCAGAATAGCAACAGGTTCACATAAAGATATCAATATAATCCCGGGTGATACAGTAATTTTCTCTTCTAGTCCTATCCCTGGAAATAAATACTCAATAAACCGTACAATCAATAATTTGTTCAAACGCGGCGCACATGTAGTTGTTAACTCGCCACTAACAGGTACCCATACATCTGGACATGGAGGTCAAGGTGAGCAACAATTGTTATTTGCTTTAACTAAACCAAAGCACTTTATTCCAATACATGGAGAATATCACATGCTATATGAGCACGTTCAAACTGCAACTCTTTGTGGGTTACCAAAAGAAAACTGCCACATTCTTGAAAATGGAGAAGTAGTTGCTTTTAGTAAAAAGGGTGCAAGAAAAGCGGGACGAATAAATGCTGACGGAGTCTATGTTACCGGATCTAGAGTAAGCGATATTAGCAATGCAATACTTAGACAACGAAAACTGTTAAGTGAAAACGGTATTCTTACTGTGGTTGTTACAGTGGATAAGAAAAAGAAACAACTTATGGGTAAACCATTAGTAATTTCTCGAGGATTTATTTATATGAAAGATAACGAAGAATTAACTTATCGAATTAAAATGCTTTCTAAAGAAATTACTGAAAACTTCTTGAAAGAGAACAAAACTATTCAAAAAGAAAAACTTAAAAGTGCAATTTCTGAACCAGTCTACAACTTGATATACGAAATCACTGAACGAAAACCAATGGTTATTCCAGTGATAATGACTGCCTAATATAGTCTATAAATAAGTCATCAGTTCTGATGGCTTTTATTTTTAGCTTAGGAAGATGATTGAAATGTGTACAACCTAAAACTAGTAAGTCTGTTTTTATACTGTTGATTATTTCTATATCATAATTCTCTTTGTTCTCAATCTTATTTATTATTTCTTGGCCATCAATTTTTTTAGTAAATTTTGCACTAAACACGTCTGACGTAATAGTTTTTTTTGTTCCTATCAAGGCTATATCTTTTTCTTTTGCAGTCGCAAGAACTAAGTTCACTACATCGATTACAGTAATGATGGGTATATCAATATCCATTTTTTTGACTACGGTACTAGCAGTAAAGCACGCAACAATAAACAAATCAATTTTCCTAAAATTATCAATTATATCTCTTAGAAACAATTTTATCTCATCTTCGGTTTTCTCACCGTAAGGGAAATTTTCTTTATCTGCCATATAAAAAAAAGAATGATTCGGAAAAAATCTAACTAACTTTTCAAAAATCGTTAGTCCCCCAATTCCCGAATCCATGACAACAATATTCATAAACACCCTTTAAATTATATTGAAATATATTTCCTATTATTACATACTTCGATAAATTGATGATATATTAACCTAGTAATTTTAGCATCTTCTAGGGCATTGTGACTCTGCTCTTCTATTTCAAAGCCATATGATTCATAACACCTAAACAAACCAATATCGTTCTTTAAATTGAAATAATTCTTATGTAACTGTAACAAGTTAATAAACTTTTCTCTTGGAGTAATAATTTCCAAATTGATAATTCTTGCTAAATCTCTAAGAGCAATTATATCATTCTTACCCCAAACTATAATGACTGGATCATACTTTTCCATTAAATACTTTAATTTAGCATGATACTCTTTGGCTTCGATTCCAGAATCAACTTGTTCTTGAGTTATTTTCAAAAACTTTTCAGTTCTATTAGTGATCCTTGGAAATTTAACTGGCTTCACAAAATCAAATGTACTTTCAACTATATTTCCAGTACTATCTTCAACAACAATACCTGACTGAATTATTTCTTGAACAAAATTTCTTGATTTATAATATGGATGCATTGAAAGCTCTAAGTCTAAGAACATTCTATAAGAATCCTTCTCTAATAAATTTCTGATTCCCTCTTGAACAATTGAGATATCATAATAAACTACTTGCTTTCTATGCCTTTGCATAATTATCTTTATAAAATGCTCAACTTGGTGAACTTTATATTTATTAATGATCCTACTCTCTTCACTTGTTTTAAAAGATATAAATCTACCTTTTACTAAGTATCTACCAAATCTTTTCATTAGATTTCTTTGCAAATAAAAATACATTACTTTATTTTGAACCTGTAACGAAATAATTCTTTTTTTGGTATATATTTTTTTAATTGGTCCCGTAATTATACTCATAATGATCTCTTTCTCTTTTATATATTTTTCAAGACTTATTATATCATATTTTTATTATAAGTAAAAAAGCAATAAAATTGCTTTAAAATTTCATTAATTTCATTTTTGAATCTTTATCGTATTCTCTTTGTACCTTTTCATCAAAAACTTCCACAAACAACTCCATCATAGGATATGCAGTTAACTTTTTTAAATGACCACCAAATGCATTGAAATCTCTATCTGCTATAGTTACATGAACATGTGGAGTAACTTCTTCACCAGTAAAACTTATACTTCCTTCAAAACTAGTAAGTTCGTATTCATCATTAAATTTTTTCCACTCGTATTCAGTCCCATTTAAAAAACCCAACTCAAGATCGGTACACGCTCCAATAGCACTTACTTTACATAAACTATTATGCTCTTCTCCTATTTTAGTTAACATCGTCATAGCTTCTTCTCCGCGTTCAAGTCTATATAAAAATTTGTTTTTTCCTATTTCTTTTTTTAACATTTTTATCACCTCTAGACTAGTATACATCATAAAGAGAAGTTTTGAATAAAAAAAATAGAGACAAATTAATCGTCTCTATTCAACATATACTTCTACGATGTCCCCATCCGCACTTTCAATATCTACCAGTTTACCTATATTACCTTCATCAATCATATCAAGTATTGTTTCTAAATCTAAACCTAGTTGTTCAAAATCAACTCCATTGATCTTACCATTGAAATTAATTCCTTTTCCAGTTGATAGAGCGATTTTAGCAAGAGACAACGGAACTTGAATATTAACCTTATCTCCATCTTTTGATAACACTCTTACTTTAAACATTTTAAAAGGACCTTTTTTAATAGGGGTTACTCTATCATGAGTATCAACAGAATCTAACAATGTCGCTCCCTCTTCAGCAGACACCATACCCTTTTCAATCATTTCCAATATTTTCATTTTTTCTTCTGACATTCTAACACTCCTTATTTTTTTAATAGTTCTGCAGCTACTTCTGGTGTGATTTCACCGTCTTCAAGCTGTTTCAGAACTTCCATACGGTTTGAACCTGTATCATACCCCAAAGCACTTATTACATCATCTAAGTTTTTCTTTACTGTGGGATATGAGATATTTAGTTCTTTCTCTATTGATTTAATATTTCCCTTATTCTTAATAAACACCTCAATAAAATATAAGTGTTCTTTTGATAAGTAACTAAATTTTGACAAGTAGAATTCTCCTTGTATCTTAGTGTCACATGATTCACATTTTAATTCTGTAACATGTAATAAATCTTCACAAACTGGACAATTTCCTATAATTTGTTTCTTCATATTTTATACCACCTTAATCAAGACTTTCGTATCTTTTGATTCTATATCAATAACAAGGCCTTTTGAAGAATCCAATAACAAATTAAAGTCTTGTTTAGAAATAATAAATTCTTTATGCTTATTGATAGCTCTTATAATCACTCCTGAAAACATCTTTACTAAAAAAATCGGGAATGGGATAAATGTGATAACTTTTAATATTTTATTCGGAAGTGGCTCATTAGAAATATTTATACTGACTTTTACAAAACTCGATTTAGAGTGTATGAGTTTCCTTAAATCAAACAATTTGTCATACGCTTCAACAGGTGCGATCTCGTTTTTTTCAAGGTCTTTCAGTATCACGTCTTTATTCATATTATCCTCCTTGTAGTTTACTTTATTAACTATATGATTAATAATATTAATTTATAACTTAATTATATTAATAAATCCTACCTTTGTCAAACAAAATAAAAACTAACTTTTGAAATATGTTAGTTTTTAAATACTTATTTCCTTTATTTTAATTAGTTCGATAATCGCTTGCGTTCTGCCTTTTACTCCTAATTTTTGAATAACGTTTGATATATGGTTTCTCACGGTTTTTTCACTAATCGAAAGCTTTGCAGCGATTGAGGACGTATCGTACTTTTTTAGAACTAAGTCAAATATTTCCCGTTCACGCTTTGTCAAGATACTATGAGACAATTAAAATCCCCCACTTTTTTCAATTCACTCTATCATATGCCGTAATGCTATTCAGTGCTACTATTTAATTTAATTAATATTTTCTCTGATAGCTGTCTTGATAAACCAATATTTATTAAATCCTGAATACTACAATCTTTTAGTTCACTAATCGAAGAGAATTTTTTAAAAAGTAATCTTCTTCTTTTAGGTCCAATTCCATCAATATCATCAAGAATTGATGAAAAAGCATTTTTTGTTCTTCGCTGACGATGATAGTTTATTGCATATCTATGTACTTCTTCTTGAATTGCATTCAGTAGTTTATATGAATTTGACTTTTTGTTTAGTTTTACTTCTTCATACTCAGAGTTGATGACAGAACTAGTGTTATGATTTTTATCTTTCTTCAAACCTATAATGTTTAATTCTAAGTTAAGTGTATCTAAAACTTCCTTTGCAGCTCTTAATTGACCCTTACCGCCATCAACTATAACCAAGTCAGGTTTTTGCAGATCATCAGTTATCACTTTCAAATATCTTCTATAAATAACTTCTCTCATAGTCGCATAATCATCGGGCCCATCAACAGTTTTTACTCTGTATTTACGGTAAAGGTTTTTAATTGGCCTTCCATCTATATAAGTAACCATTGCACTCACTGAATCTACTCCCATTAAATTTGAGTTATCAAATGCTTCAATAATACTAACATGGTCCAATTCAAGAATTTCTGCTAGTTCCTTACATGCGTTTATGGTTCTATCTTGTTTTCTTTTAAAAAGGAGTTCTTGTTGTTCCATCATAACTTCAGCATTATTTATTGCCATTTCCAATATTTTTTTCTTATTCCCTATTTTTGGAGTAATTACTTTAATCCCTAGTAACTCAGATAAACTAGAAGTTTCATCAAACTGAACAAGTATTTCTTTCGGTTTTGGGTGATTGTAATTAGTATAATACTGCGCTATATAACTGTTTATTGCATCAACCTCATCTTCATAAAAGTCTGTAATCGATATATCTCTAGCAACAATTTTGCCTTGTCTCATAAAGAAAATAGATAAACATAGCATATTTTCTTTTATATGATAACCAAAGATATCGCGATCAGTAAAATCGTTTAATGAAATTTGCTGCTTCTCGACTGTCTTCTCTATATGCGAAATTAAATCTCGGTACTCTTTTGCCTTTTCATATTCTAAGTTTTCACTAGCACCATTCATCTTATCTTTTAATTTATTTATTACTGATTTTGTATCCCCGTTTAAAAACTTATATATTTCCTCTTTAAGACTTATATATAGATTTGTATCTACAGTTTTTATACAAGGCGCTAAGCACTGTCCCATGTGATAATATAAACACTCTCTTTTTGGTAATTTAACACAATTTCTAAGTGAATAGATTTTATTGAGTAATTTAACAGTTTCGTTCGCAGAGAAACTATTTGGAAAAGGTCCATAAACTTTTCCATGCTTCTTCTTTGGGTTTCTAGTAACTATTAATCTTGGATGAACTTCGTTAGTAATTTGAATATATGGATATGTTGCATCATCATTTAACTTAATATTGAATTTTGGGGAGTGCCTTTTGATGAGATTCAGTTCTAAAACTAAAGCTTCTAACTCTGTTTTAGTAATAACGAATTCTAAATCATAGATTTCAGAGACAAGCAAAGTCGTCTTCAAATCATGGGCACCTTTAAAATAAGAATTTACTCTTTTTCGTAAGTTCTTTGACTTCCCTACATAAATAACTGTATTACGTTTATCTCTATAAAGATAGCATCCTGGTACTTCAGGAATAACTTGTAACTTATCGGTAAAGTTTTCTACTCTCATAGTTCCTCCCTCATGAATAATTATATCACAAAGGACCAAGGTTACCCTTGATCCGGTTTACGATTTTTTACAGGAGGTTCTACTATTACTTCTCCTTCAATTGATTTCACTTCTAAGTTTTCAATTTCATAAAATTCATTAAAGTTTCTAAAGTGAAAATCTCCTAATGGGTTATCAATAACTATATCTTTAAAATAAACACTTTCTAAAGTGATATCACCCTCACTATTTGTAATATTTAGTTTTTCACCTAATCTAAGATAACTATCTATATCACTTAGAAAAATAAATCCATCATCTACTGTAATACTCAATTCTACCGCCCACGAATCTAAAAGGTTTATGTTCCCTTCGTCAGATGTAATTGTCGCTTCTTGAACATCTACTTTATACATATTAATATCTCCACTATCAATTTCAATATCTAACACATCTGAATCATAGTGAAACATCTCAATATCGCTTTCTCCAGCATCAATATCTATTTCGTTAATTAATAAATCAGCAGGAACTGATACAGTCAACACCCCCTCATAAACTCCGAAGAATCCACCATTCAATTTATCTTCATAAGTTTTAATATCTATTTTATTATTTTCATAATCAACAGAATATTTAAATAAGTCATCCATATTATATTCGTGAGTTATTTGTAACTCAGTTGATAAATTTCTAACTAGGTTAATATCTAAGTCGCCTACATCAATTTTAATGCTATAAGCCTCTTCTTCAATAATCTCTTCTGATAAGTCTTCTGGAAAAGTATTCTTAATTGTTGGTTGGGCTCCTATTGTTGAAAGAATGTCATTATCAACTGTTGTGATAATCAAGAACGATATTGCTACTAAAGATATAGCAATCATACCTAAGTTAATGAAAACATTTCTTCCCATCTTCATTCTTCTCATCCACTCAAATAAAGATACCCGTTTAATCAGTCTAGATGTAGTCTTGTTTCTAGGAGACAATACCTTAACATTCATTATTAAAATGTTTCTTATCACAATTATGGATATTTCTACCAAACCTAAGATTAGTAAAATCAACAGAGAATAAACTCCAAATGCTAAAACTATAATAAGAATAATATCATTTATTCCAAAACTTGGAAGTGTTGCAATCACAAATGGAAATGTTACAAAAGTTGCAAATACCGACAGTGAAAGAAACACAAGTAACGGGATTAACCAAGATGCTACAAAAACATCAAACATTAGTACTAATACCGCTCTTACAGTATTAATATCATCATTTCTTGCAGACTCCCATTTTTCAGGCTTTATACCATATGAAGAATATATCCGTTTAGCAAGGTCAAAGGGATCGCCCAATGATTTAATTATTTCTTCATCTGTTTTATTCTCAAATCTTTTCTCTTCATCAAATCTACTTCTATAATAATCTAATATATCATCAGCAATTTCCTCATCGAGTAAAATTAGTTCTTCATCAAGTTTGCGCAAATATTCTTTTTTTGTCATAATTTCACTCCTAACAATCTTTATTATACACTACTTATCAAGTTTATACAATCGAAAAAAAAGAGGCATAAACCTCTTATAATTGTTTTAAAATATCATCGATTTTATTACCATATTCCAGGGATTTATCATATTCAAATACCAAATCAGGGACTTTTCTAAGTTTCATCTTTTTAGCTATTGTTGATCTAATAAATCCTTTAGCTTTAATTAACGATTTTCTAACTGCTTCTTTTTTAGCATCTTGTCCTAGGACAGTATAATAAATAGTTGCAGTCGATAAATCTTTTAATACTTTAACTTCAGTTACGGTTACAAAAGAAATTGTTTTATCTTTCAATTCCCTTTGAAAAATCACTGAAATCAGCCTCGTCATTTCACTTTCTATTTTTTGAATGTTAGGCATTCTTTCACCTACTTTTCTTCAGCCATTATATAGCACTCAATAATGTCTCCAACTTTTATATCATTATAGTTTGCTATTGTTATACCACACTCATAACCACGATTAACTTCTTTAGCATCATCTTTAAATCTTTTAAGTGATGATAATTCTCCTTCATAGATTACTATACCATCTCTAATAAGCCTAATCATAGAATTGCGGTATATAACACCATCTGTTACATAACTACCTGCTATAGTCCCAATTTTAGAAGCTTTAAAGATATCTCTTACTTCTACTTGACCAGTAATCTTCTCTACATATACAGGATCTAATAAACCAGTCATTGCTGATTCTAATTCTTCGATAACTTTATAAATTATATTATGTAAGCGAATATCTACTCCGCTTTCTGCCGCAAGATTTCTAACCTTTGCAGTAGGTCTAACATTAAAGCCAATAACAATTGCATTTGAAGCCAACGCTAAGGTAATATCAGTTTCAGTTATTGTTCCAACACTTGCTCTAACAATGTTAACATCTACACCCTCTACATCAATATTAGCTAATGATCCTTTTAAAGCTTCTACTGACCCTTGGACATCTGCTTTAATAATAATATTAATATCCTTAGTGTCTCCGCCCTGTAAATTCGCAAATAAATCTTCTAAAGATACTGCTTTGCTTGCTGTCTTATCATTTTTCCAAGCAGCATGGGCTCTTTCTTCAGCTGTTTGTCTTGCAACTTTATCATCTTTTAAAATCATAAATTTATCGCCGGCTTGTGGTACTTCATTTAATCCAGCAATCTCACAAGGCATGGAAGGTCCAGCCTCGTCTATATTATTTCCTAAATCATCTCGCATCATTCTAACTTTTCCATATGTATTACCTACTACGATTGAATCTCTAATTCGCATAGTCCCATTTTGTACTAATAAGGTTGCTACTGGACCTGTACTTTTATCTAGCTTTGCTTCTACAACAGTCCCTAAAGCTAAGCGGTTTGGATTTGCAGTAAAACTCTCAACTTCTGCTACTAATTGAATTACCTCTAATAGATTTTCAACACCATCACCTTTTAATGCAGAGATATTACAAAAGATTGTATCTCCACCCCATTCTTCAGGTATTAAATTATACTCAGTTAGTTCTTGCTTCACTCTATCTGGATTTACACCTGGTTTATCAATTTTATTAACTGCAACAATGATTGGTACATTTGCAGCTTTTGCGTGATCAATTGCTTCGCGCGTTTGAGGCATTACCCCATCATCAGCAGCAACAACAATAATTACAATATCAGTAACTTGAGCTCCACGAGCCCTCATTTCTGTGAACGCAGCATGACCTGGTGTATCTAAGAAAGAAATCTTTTTCCCGTTTTTTTCTACTTGATACGCACCTATATGTTGTGTAATACCACCAAATTCTCCAGTCACCACTCTACTAGATCTAATTGCATCTAGAAGTGTCGTTTTACCGTGATCAACATGCCCCATAATAGTTACAACTGGAGGTCTTTCAACTAGGTCTTCCTCTTCATCCTCAATAGTAAATTCATCAAATCTTAAAATATCAGTTACAACTTCATCTTTTATTTCAATATTGAAATCCTCTAGAACGACTTCCAAAGTCTCACGATCTACTACTTGATTTTGGTTTGCCATAACACCTAACATCATTAATTTCTTAATTAATTCAGTAACAGCGATTTTTGTAGAATCTGCAACCTCAATTAGAGTCATATCATCCTTAAAGTATAAAACTGTTTCAGAGTCATTTACTTTTTTAGGAGCATTTGAAATTCTATCTTCTTTTTGTTTTTTCTTTTTATTCACACTCATATTCAATTCACCTCTTCTAATAATTTATGGATTGCCTTAGAGAAACCTTCATCTAAGCAAGCACAAACTACTCGATTATTTTTACCTATTGCTTGCGATATTTCATCTATTGAAAAATCACGATTCAACTTAACATTATTATGCAAACACTTATTAGTAATCTTTTTTGTAGTATTAGGTCCTGTATCAGTCCCTAAGAAAACTATTTTTGCTTTACTTATGTTTTTAATAACCATTTCTTCTCCAGAAATTAAGTTCCCAGATTTCATCGCTAATCCTAATAGGTTAAGAATTTTTTTCTTCATAATAATTCAATAATTCATTATAGATTTCTTCGTCGATCTTAGTATCAAATACTCTATCAAACAATTTTTTACTCATAGCTTTTTTAATATTCGCTTTTGTTAACGAGATATAAGCTCCTCTTCCATTAGCCTTACCCGTCTCATCTATAAAGATCATCCCATCTTTATTTTTAACAATTCTCACCAATTCTTTTTTTGGTAATCTTTCACCCGATACAACGCATTTTCTTAGCGGTATCTTCTTACTCATCTTTATCACGCTCAACTCTTTCGAAATGTAAATCCTCCTTTAGTGCTTCTGTCAAGGATTTAATATCGATTTTCCATCCGGAAGCTTGTACGGCTAATCTTACGTTTTGTCCACGTTTTCCAATTGCTAAAGATAAATAATCATCAGCAACAATTGCGATTGCTTCTTTTTTCTTTGGATCTATTATAGCTCCAACTGTAACTGCAGGTTGTAAACTATTTGCAATCAAATACTTAGGATCATCGTGCCAAGCAAATACATCCACCTTCTCACCATCTAATCCACGTATTATTTCCTTTATTCTTGAACCGGCGTGCCCTAAACAAGCCCCAATCGGATCAACATTTTGATCGAAAGACATTACAGCAACTTTACTTCTATCTCCTGCATCACGAGCTAATCCCATTATCTCAACAGTTCCATCCATTATTTCTGGAACAATATTTTCGAACATTCTACGAACAAGGTTTCTATCTTTCCTTGATACATATATTTTAGGTCTTTTTTTATCTGCCTCAATTTCTACTTTAGTAATATAAACTCTTATTCTATCACCAATTTTAAACTGATCTCCTGGTACAAGTTCATTAACAGGCAAATTTGTAACAGTATTTTTTTCTAAATTAAGAGTAATGAAACTTTCATTCATTGCGACTACAATAGCCGAAATCATTTCATTCTCTAAGTTCTTAAAGTAATTATAAGCTAGTTCCTTTTCATAATCGCGTAATCCTTGATTTAATATTTGTTTAGTTTGTGAAGCGGCAAGTCTACCAAAATCCTTTGGAGTAATTTCTATATTAATAACGTCTCCAATCTTAGCGGATTTTCTAGTTTTCAATGCTTCATGTAATGTAATATACTCAGCTTCATTACCATCCTCTGGAACTTCTTCAATTACTTCTTTTCTTGCAAATAACAGTATTTTATTTTTTTCAGGTTGAAATTCAACGACAACATTTTCTGCTTTATTATGTTGCTTCTTATATGCACTTTCTAACCCTTTTCTAAAAATTTCTAACAATCTTTCAACTGGAATTTCTCTTTCTACAGCGAGCAATGATAATACTCTAAAAAAATCTTTACTAATCATTTTATTCTTCTCCTAAAATTTTATTGCTAATCTAATAGTAGCAACTTTATCATATGGAATTTTGACATCACCTTCATCTAAATAAATACAATTCCCCTTAACTTCATGTAAATAACCATAAAACTCCTTTTGATTATTAATCTTTTCAAATGTTTTTATAAAAACATATTTACCGACTGATTCTTCAACTTCACCAATATTTCGTAATTTTCTTTCAATACCAGGACTTGACACTTCAAGATTATATTCGTTAGGAATCAAATCATCACCAATTCTATCACATAATAGTCTATTAAGCTCTACACACTCTTCAATTTTGATTCCTTCTTTTGTATCAGCCAATACTCTTAAAACCCAAGACGAATGTTCCTTTTTATATTCTAAATCATAAAAATCCAGTTCCAGTTCCTCACAAGCTTTAATAATTATATCTTTTATCTGTTTATTCAAGTAATGACCCTCCTTAACCATTAATAAAGGAGTGGGTTTGTCCCCACTCCTATTTCTAATTTAGCTTGTTAATTTTACCATAGTAGCTACTCAATGTCAAATTCTAAAAACATACATTAAAATGCTTCCAGCTGTTGCGACATTTAATGACTCAATTGTATCAGTTTCGATAAAAACAACATCGTCGCATATATTTAATATCTCTTTACTAATTCCTCTACTTTCATTACCTAAAATAATGGCAATTTTACCATCAACGGTATGATTACTAAGTCCTTTACCATTTAATGCTGAACCTAAAATATTGTAACCATTTAGTTTTGCAATTTCAGTTAATAAATCTCCTTTGATAATTTCTACCTTAAATATTGCTCCTTGAGTGCTACGAAGTACTTTATCATTATAAATATCACAAGTATCTTTACTTACAATAATCTTCGAAAATCCAAATCCAACAGCACTTCTAATTAAAGTCCCCAAATTCCCAGGATCACTTATATCATCTAGTATTAATATTCTGTTCGAATCATTCTTGATTTCGGTTATTTTACAAACTCCTATTATTTTTTGTGGGCTTAAAGATTTACTAATTTTATCGATTATCTCTTTAGTCACAATAGTAACATTCTCAAAATCATAATTTTCTGTACATAGCACTTCTAACAGTGCACCAGAACTCTTCGCTTCTTCTACTAAATGAAACCCTTCAACAAGAAACTTTTTTTCTTTTAATCTATTCTTTTTGTTGTTCAAACTATTAATATATTTAATTTTATTGTTTGTAAGTGATTTTATCATACAATCATCTCCAAAGTTATTATAACTGATATAAAGAAATAATCTAGAACTAAAATATAAATATTCTATTTAGTTGCTAGAAAGTATGGATTTTACTACCTTTATTAAAACATCTACAATTTCGGGATCAAATTGTGTTCCTTTTTTGGACATCAATTCTTTTATCGCATCATCTATACTGATTTGATCACTATATAATCTTTGAGAAGTCATTATGTCAAAAGCATCACATACAGAAATAATTCTTGAATAAAGTGGTATCTCTAGACCCTTTAGTCCATAAGGATACCCAGAACCATCCCATTTTTCGTGATGATGTAAAACACTTTCTGCAATATGGTCAGAATTCAGTATATTAATAATAATTTTATACCCTGCATCGGAATGCTTTTTTACTTCTTCATATTCCTCCGATGTTAGTTTTCCAGCCTTATTCAATATATCATATGAAACTGAAATCTTACCAATATCATGTAATTTTGCCGATAAAGAAATATCTGACAATTCTCCATCTCTGCTAAATCCTAACTCTTTCAATACTTCACTCGCTAAAAATGCTAATCTTTCACAATGCTCAGTGCTTTCTTCCGTCTTTTCGCTAAGAGTATAAAGAAGTGTATCTAGTATTCTACTTTTACGACTAGATCTATTTGAAAGTTTTTTTCTATACATCACATTTTCAGCTTCAGTAAATGCATTTTTGAATGCACCTGGATCGTTTTTAAGTACAATTTCATAGCCTGTTGATACACTAATTTGAAAATTATTTCTAATACTATAATCTCTTAGGAAGATATCGACCTCTTTTATTTTATTATCTATAATTTTAGAATCTATATCCCTTAATATAATCGAAAATTCATCGCCTCCGATTCTAAAAATAAAATCATCTTCGAAGACATCTTTAATAAAATCTGAAAAGTCCTTCAACACTTTGTCACCCATGTAGTGACCATAAATATCATTTACTAATTTAAGGCCATCTATATCGAAAATGACAATTGTATAAACATCAAAACTTATTTCTCCAGTGAAATCCTCAAATTTGTTTCTGTTATAAACCTCAGTAAGCATATCCATTTCTGCTAAATATTTAATCTTTCTTTCATTAAGAACTTCGTTAGTAATATCTTTCAAGAATCCTCCAACAGCTACAACAGTTCCATTGCTTATTCTTTCTTGAACTTGTGAATTATGTTCAAAATACAATATTTTATTATTAATTGGAGTTTTATGCTTAGTAACAAATTTTGATACCCCATCAACTTCACCTTTTATTATTTTTTTATATTCCTTGTTAACTTTCGAAAACAGTTCACGTCCCTCTTCATCTAATAATAATGTATTGTAGTAATCATCATATTTTATAAAATTTTGATCAGTAGTTATTTCTAATTTATCTAAAAAAACATCATTTACATATATATTATTACCAAAGTTATTCTCTAAATAGTTGATATTAAAGACTAACAACTCACCAGCTCTTACTGCAAGTTTGTTGAACCTTTGGTATTTATTGATTGAATTCTGTAACATCTCATTTAATTTTTTCTCATTTATTTCTTTGGTAACTTCAATCAAATATCCACTTAGATAACTAACTTTGCCATTTGATTCTCTGCTATGTACATTCACAAAATGTTTTGCATAAAGAACATTACCCGTTTTTAAATTTTTATGCTTTACAAGTATTTCTTTAAAGCCGTCAATTTTACCCTCATGTATCTCTTTTGTAAGGTGTTCAAGCTCATTTTCGGATAAAGAGTATTCATCATTTTCAATAATAGTATCAAGGTATTGTTCAATTGAAATTAATCCATCACTATTCTTGTCTAATCCTAAGATTTCAATAAAGTTTTCATTCCCATAAAGGTATTCTCCGTTAGGGTGGTCGGTAAAATCAATACTAAAAATTAATAGATTCGACATTTCTATAGCTAATCTGTTAGCTTTATTTACTTTCAGAGTTTTCTTACTTAGCAAGTTTTGATATATTTTCGATTCAAATAAATCAGTAATATCAATGGCTGCACCTGAAATGGTATTAACAACACCATTATCATCTTTGCTAACTGCATTAGATCTGATTTCTAGCCAATTTAAAAATCCTTTAGAATTAAATAAAGGAATTATAGATTTATATTCATTTATTAAACCGTTCAAAAGCGCTTCATATTTTTTCTGATCGTCTTCAAAAAATGTTATATACTCTGGATATTTGTCTATTACTTTTTTCTTGGCTAATTCCCACTCATTACTACTTGCAAACCCTAAGTTATTGGAAGTACAAAGATTACTAAAACCATAAAGTTCTCTAATCTTATCATTATATTTAAATTCTTCCTTACCGTTTTCAATTGACATAATCCAGATGCCTATGTTTGAGTTATTTAGTCCTTTATCAATGATCTTCTCAAACAGTTCGCCTTCTAACTTCGCTGCAATTTCATCAGAAATTATTGTATCAACGCCTATAATTAAAATTGGCTTCTTCTGTTTATCACGAGAAACTACTTTTCCAATTGTTTCAATCCAAACAATTTCATTATTTCTACTTAATATTGGATACTTTCCATGCCAGGTATCAGTAATACCTAAAATACAGTCATCAAATGACTTTTGTTCAAGTCTAATTAGTTCTTTATATTCAGGTCGTAAATCTGCAGCTCTATTCATCATATCTTGAAAATCACTTATACCAGTAGTATAGTTCTCATTCTTGGTTCCATACAAAATATAACTGTCATAATACTGTTCATAACCTTCAGAAAAGTCGACCCACCAAAACTTCGCGCTTGAAACATCGCTTATATATTCAAGCATATTTGATAGTGTATTATGATATCTCAAAAACTTATCAATTTTAGGAGATACTAAATAACTATATATATATTCATCATCTAACTGAATGATCTTTTTACAGTAAACTGTCCGAATAGAGTCTTTACTCTTAAATTTGAACTTTCTAAACTCCTCTTCTGTTTGAGCATTCTTTATAAATTTAACTAAATTATATATATCATTATTTTTGACAATTTCCTTATTATCATCTTGAATATATGAATTACACTTTATATTGTCTAATTTTAAAAATGACACAAAAAGACTATCAAATAGTACAGAGTGTTTAACATAATTGTATTTTATGATTCCTTGTTTAAGAGTAGACAAATCTAATTCAGTATTATCAATTTTTAAACTAGTAAGTTCCATAGTATGTCCTCCGATTTCCATAAACATCCAAGGATAATTTAGCCATTTAGATATATTATTTTACATTTTATTATTTAAATTAATATTACCATATTCTGACAAAAAAATCATTAACACCTTTATCTGAGTAATTATTGTAGGTATATTTTATGCTTTTTTAAAAAAATTTCTTAGAAACTTTCATAATTTATATCGGGAAAAACAATTTTTAAATGGGGGAAGGCTACATACTAAACGATAGCATAGTAGCCCATTCTAGTATTAGTGTGGATAATGATGTTTAGTTAATTTTATTAATTCTATTACATTCTCTAGTTTGAACTCAAGTAACATCTCTTTTTTAATAGTTGCTATAATAGTCTTTCTTACACTTTCATTAGTTTCAAGTAGTTTCTCAAGTGAAACGTGTTTACCATCCCTATGGTAATTATATTGTTCAATTACTGCTTCAATCTTTTCTCCTTCTCCATATAAGATGTTAGCAAGTGCTAATTCTTCCTTAGCGATTGACTCTAATAATAAGTTTATTACTTCACTACTTACATGAGGTTTATGATGTTTACGTTCTTCCACAGCGCCTCCCCCCTTTCTTCACCTTTATATTATGCAACACTTATATTTCTGAATAGATATTTCGACTATAAAAAAAGTAAAAAAGAGTTATTATCATTACACAAAAGTATATATTTATTAATAATATAAATGTAGGGAGGTTGTCATTTTATGGATATATCAAATAAAAATATCGAAATCGAGAATATTATCAGTAAACTTTTATCTTCACTCATTAAGGAAGAAGACGCTTTAACTAGAATCTCAAATAAAGTAACTATACTTTTAAATTCCATTAACAGGAATGATAAACTTTCTGATGACGAATATTTTAAACTTAAAAGAAGTATTGAAAATTTATTAAAAGCACTCTCAATTGAAAAAATGATCTTAGAAGACAGGTCATATAAGGTTATAGAATTTGCAAATAAAAACAATTATAGAATAAATATAAGTATTAATAACAATAAAGATATCTTGTTTTCTAAATGGTAGTAATATCATAGTCATTTTCAAGAAACCTATTTTATATAGCGGTCGCTTAGGATAATCGATTCAGTTTTTTTTATAATGTGAATACTATTTTCTCAAGAAAAAAAGTGAATTAAATTTCTCTAATTCACTTTGTTAATATTCCTATGAAAGATTAAAAATTTTAATAACTTATTAATTACTTAACCTTTACTTAGACTCTTTCAAGTATTCTCTATTTTTATAATGAGTATGTAACATTTCATGAGCTCTGTGTGAATTTGGTTTTTCTAAGAACTCTTCATATGTAACCATAACTGCTCTATTTTTATGTGATTTTCTCAAAGCCATATCTTTATCTTCGTCATATAACGCTTTTGAACGCAGTTCAATAAAGTCATTTTTCTCATATGTTTCTGGTAATGTTATTGGTTGTCCACCACCGTTTACACAACCACCTATACATCCCATAAACTCAACGAAATGATATTGTTTTTCACCAGATTTTAGTATTTCAAAGAATTCCTTGATTGCTCTTACACCATGAACTACTGCTACATTTACATCTATTCCGTGAACATTTAAAGTAGCTTCTTTTATTTCTTCAGTACCGCGTACCATTTTATATTCTACTTCATCAAAAGATTTACCTTCTAATACTTCTACTACTGTACGTAATGCTGCTTCCATAACTCCACCAGTAGCTCCAAAAATATTAGCAGCTCCTGTAAATTGTGATAACTGTCCTTTTGGTTTTAATTCTTCTAAATCTCTAAAGTTTATTTCATTGTATTTAATCATTCTTGCTAATTCTCTAGTTGTAATTACAGCATCGACATCTCTATGACCATGCGATTGCATTTCAGGTCTTTCAATTTCGAACTTTTTAGCAATACATGGCATTACTGAAACAACAAAAACATCTTCTGGTTTAATATTCATCTTAGGTGCATAATATTGTTTTGTCATCGCTCCTTGCATCATATGAGGAGATTTAGCTGATGACAACGAAGGTAAATATTCAGCTTCATACCCTTCGATATATCTTATCCAACCTGGTGAACAAGAAGTAAACATCGGGAATACTCCACCATTTTGTAATCTATCAATAAACTCATAACCCTCTTCAATTATTGTAAGGTCAGCACTCCAGTTAACATCACCAATATCATCGAATCCCAATTCATCAAATGCTCTATACATTTTCCCTTCTACATTTGTTCCTACAGGATATCCAAATTCCTCAGCCAAAGCAACTCTAACCGATGGTGCTGGTTGAATTACGACAAACTTTTTAGGGTCATTTAATGCTTCTTGAACTTTCATTATTCCGTCTTTTTCTGTTAATGCTCCAACAGGACAAGCTTGAATACATTTACCACAATAAACACAACCTGAGTTATCAATAGAAATAGGATCAATACTTTCTACTATTGAGTCACTTCCTCTTTTATTGATAGACAGTATATCTAATCCTGTATAAGTATGACATGCAGATACGCATCTACCACACAATAAACATTTACCACTATCTAGAACTAAAGAAACACTTGAATCCCTAATAACACGTTCTTTCCTACCATGTTCTTGTTTTTCGGCAAGTGGATTTTGAACATTATTTTTTCTTAATAATCTTAAAAATTCACAATTATGTTCTCTTGAACATGCCCAACATTCAAACGAATGATTTGCTGCTAATAACTCAAGTGAGTTTTTAACACTGCTTTTTACTTTTTCATTTCCAGTATTAACTTTCATTCCCTCATAAACTTCTAGTTTGCACGAGCTTTTAAGACCATTTTGACCATCTACATCAACAACGCAAACTCTACAATCACCCTCATTATTAATTCCCTTTAAGTAGCACAAGCGAGGTATATAGATGCCATTTTCTTCAGCAACCTCTAAAACTGTCTGCCCTTTTCTCGCTTTTAATTCTATGTCATTGATTGTCATTTTTACAAAATCTGACATTTATTTACCCTCCCCAAAATTATATAATTTATTTTGAAATTCATTTCTAAACTTATCTAATCCTGATAATACAGGATTAGGAGCTGATTGACCTAAACCACAGAAAGCTGAATTAATCATATAATATGATAAATCTTCTAGTTGTATTAAATCTTTATCTGTACCCATTCCTGATTCTATCTTCTTAAGAAGTTCGTATATTCTAACAGTACCCTCTCTACAAGGTGTACATCTACCACATGATTCTTTCATGTTAAATTTCATGAATGAGCGACAAAGACTAACAATATCATTTGATTCGTCTAAAACGATTAAGCCTCCTGCTCCCATTTGAACACCATTCTTAGCTAACGTGTCAAATCCTGTTCTTCTAAACAGTTCGTCTTTTTTTAAGAAACCACCACTAGGACCACTAAATAGAACAGCCTTAAAATCACTTCCATTTGCCATACCACCAGCAACTTGCTCTAAAATTGTCTTAATTGGCATACCAGTTGGTAATTCATAGTATCCAGGTCTTTTTACCTTACCAGAGATTGTGTGAATTTTAGTACCAGGAGTTTCAGGATTACCAATTTTATGATACCAATGTCCACCTTTTTGAATGATTTGAGGAACAATACATAGAGTTTCTACATTATTTACAACTGTTGGTTTTCCATACAATCCTTCAGTAACTGGGAAAGGTGGTTTGTTTCTAGGCTGACCTTTCATTCCTTCAATTGATTCAATTAATGCAGTTTCTTCCCCACATATATAAGCCCCTGCTCCGATTCTTAATTCAATATCAAATTTGAAATCGGTATTAAACAAAGGACTACCCAAAATTCCTAATTCATAAGCGTCTTTAATAGCCTTTTCAAGAACAACTTTACATTTTGGATACTCAATTCTTAAATATATAAATCCTTTTGTCGCTCCGATAGCCATACCAGCAATTAACATTCCCTCAATAACTGAGTGAGGATCGCTTTCCATAATGATTCTATCCATGTAATCCCCTGGAATACCTTCATCTGCATTCATGATAATGTATTTTTGATCAGCATTCGCATCGTGCGCGAACTGCCATTTTAGACCAGTAGGAAATCCAGCTCCTCCTCGTCCTCTAAGTCCTGATTTCTTCATCTCTTGAATTATATCAGTTTGTTTCATTTGACTTGCCTTTAAAGCGCCTAAGTAACCATCTCTAGCAATATACTCTTCTATTGATAATGGGTTAATTACACCTGCATTTCTAAGCTTGTCCCTAATTTCTAAAGAATTTAATTCAATATTTTTATTGAATTTATCTCCTACTTCATTCAAAGTTTTCTCTTTGATTTTCATTAATTTAGCTAAAGTTATCATTTCAGATGCTCCTTTACAATTGAACCTAATTCAAAGACATCTACATTAGTATGTAGCTCATCATTAACTGTAATAGTTGGAGACTGATCACAGTGACCATTACAATAAGTAACTTCTACAGATACTTTTCCATCTTCAGTAGTGTGTTCATCTTCTAGATTTAACTTGCTTTTAAGAACCTTAGTTAAGTCTTCAGAACCATTTACTACACAACTTGCTCCCTCACAAATCCTAATGACAATATCACCCATTGGTTTTTCAGTAAAGTAATCATAAAATGTAGCAGTTGAGTTGACTTGTGACATAGGGATCCCTAATTCCAATGAAATCAACTTGCTAGCAGCAAGTGGTATACACTTATAGAGGCTGTAAAATTAAGTTTGGGGTAAGAGAGTTATTCTCTTATTTCAAACTTTTTTAATGGAAACAAAAAAAGTGCATAATAATCCGATATAATTTAAGCGCTCAAACCTAATTAGAAAGGAAATTATTATGCACTCAAATTCTATCACATTTAATAATGATATAAAATCTATTTTCAATATCCACGATAAATCTATAGTCCTAGATAACTATGAAATTATCGATGACTCAATAATCATTCATCTTTCAAGGAATCGCCAATTAGTCAAATGTTCAGTCTGTGGAGAATTAACTGATAAGGTCCACGACTATTATATTCGCACTATTAATCATGGTGTTTTCAATAACCGTAAGTGTTTTATTAAATACAAGCAACGTAGATATCGTTGTGATTGTGGTAAGAGATTCTCTTTACCTAATCAATTTGTTGAGAAGTACAATAAGATTAGTTCTAACTCTAAATGGAGTATCATTAACGAGGCTATACTTGTTTCTTCTTTCAAAGACATGGGGAAAAGACTTAATATGTCTTCTACCACTGTAAGAAGAATATTTAATATGCATTGTAAACAATCTAGAAAGTCTTTACCTAGAGTATTAAGCATTGATGAATTCAAAGGTAATAGTGGTGGATACAAATACAATCTAAGTATTTGTGATCCTTCTAATAGACAAATAATAGATATATTACCTTGTAGATATAAGGATTACTTACACCACTACTTTAGTACGTTTTCTTCTGAAGAACTAAGTAATGTAGAGGTTATTACTATGGATATGTATCATACTTACCACGATATTTGTAAGGAATTCTTTCCTAACGCTACTATAGTAATCGATACTTTCCACTTTGTTAGACTAGTTACCAATGCAGCTAATAATGTAAGGATTAGAATTATGAAGAAGTTTAATCGAATTGATAAGCAATACAAAGTCCTCAAATCTAGATGGAGATTATTTAATACTAAACCAGATTGCATCTCGGATAAATGGATATTTGATAAAAGGAGTAAGCAATGGACAAGTGATTCATCATTACTTGATTACATGAGAAACATTCATCCAGAGTTAGGTAAGACCAGAGAGTTACTAGAATCGTTTTATGAGATTGTTCATAACTCAAGCTATCCTACCGTTTATCATGAGCTCAATAATTGGATCATTGAAGCGAAGAAAACTAACATTGGTGAAGTTAGAGAAGCAGCATTATCTATAGAAAGGTGGTTACCTGAGATAGTTAATTCGTTTATGATTAATCCTGATACTGAAACTAAATACACCTCAGCCTTTATTGAAGGTAGTAATAACTATATCAAAGTGATAAAACGTACTTCATATGGATTTAGATGTTTCAATACTTTTAGAAACAAAATACTTTATCATCACAATAATTCAAGACATATTATATCTGCATAGTTATGCACAAAAAAAGGACATAGATTTTTTCAATCTATATCCTTAAACTCTTACTCATTTATTGAGTTTACCCCAATCCTTGACTTAGAGCCCTTATAGATTCCATTGATCTCGTGTAGTATTTCAATAAGTGGTGTCTCATAAGCAGAATATTTCGCTACAATATCCCTTATTGCTTGTGCCTCTTTCTTTGACATTTTTACTAATCCCATTAAACCCCTCCTAATTTATCATAAAAAATATTTTCACAAGTAAATGACTACAATAAATTGTACTCGTACTCTTATGAAATTTCTTATTTATTTAACTAAAATCGTGCTGATTAATCCATCCATAATTTGCATATTCAATATCGATTAAAGTATCAATCACCACGAAGTTTTTTATTTGTTTCCGTCTTAAAAATACTTAATTAGTAACGAGCCACGACCGAAAATCAATTTTTTTATATTTTTATCCACTATAAGTATCTACGCTGTCATTATAACACCATATAATTCATAGTCAATGACAAATCGTCAATTTTCTTAAAAATGGCTTTATTGTGCCACTTATACATTTATTATAGGTATCAAATGTTACCTTTAAAATGCAAAAATATATTTGAATAATCCTGGAAAAGTTTACGTTTAATGAATGAGACAAAGAGAAAGATAAGAATACTATATAAGTATAAAATTTTATCGATACAACATTAAATGGATGAAATTAGTTTAATTTTTTTAATTTATGTGTGATACGTCTAAAGCACCTAATATGATTTTGTGATAGAAAAAGAAAGTTTTTTAAGCTTTCTTTTATATAATAATTTTAATATATTGTTTATTATATGTCCCTTGACTTGGGCCAGCAAAACCCATTTGTTGCTGAGCCATAGAAACCAATCTATCAGTACTAACACAAGAAGCCAACTATTATTGCTTTAAAATTACTTCCTCTTGTATAAAATTTTCTTTTTCTTCATAACTATTTATTTCGATAACTTTCCCCTTAAATGAGGATAATACTTCATTTATCCTTGGATAGTTATTCTTTTCAAAATCTCTAACAAATTGAGAAAATTCTTCATTCACTATTCCTCCATCGAATCCAGATGCTATATCAGAACATTTTTTATACTTGCTTGATTCTTGTCTTTTGTAAATATTATCTAAACAAATTTCACCAGGAATTTTCATGAAGATTATTGTATCCGCATACTCGCTTCTGAACTGTAATGTTGCATTATAATTTCCATCAATGATCCATTTATTGTTTGATAGAGCAAAATCGGTAATAATTGATTTCAATTCTTCTTTTGATATTGTATGATTATTATTAATGTGAAACACCCTGTCTAAATGTAAAATGGGATACTTCAACACTAAACCTAATTGTTTAGCAAAAGTACTTTTACCAGCTCCTGGGCTTCCAATTATTAAAATTTTATTCATGGATATCACCTCATATAAAGAATACCATAATATCATTTTCTAAAATAAGAAAGTTTTAGAAAACTTTCTTCTATATAATATTTATTTTTATATTAATTTATTATATATCCCTTGACTTGGGGCAGCAGAACCCATTTGTTGCTGATAGAATGACTACGCCAGAATGTCAGTTATCCATTTGTAATAGTTAGAAAAAAGACAAGATTTCAGTAAAATCAAGTCTCTTTATCTAGTCCCTAACTTACAGCTTAGATGGAAATCCTACCTAGAAATACAGTTAGTTCTATACTTTCATACTGCGAGTATCATTAAAAGGTATGTAATTTCATTTTAGGTCAACACTTATAATCGTATTACGACATTCCCAACTTTATGTCCTTTATCTACATAAGTGTGGGCTTCTTTAAATTGATCAAAGTCAAAAGTTTTATCGATTATTGATTTTAATTGATTCAATTTAATCTGCTCGTTAAAGAAAAGAAAATCCTTCTTCTTCTCCGGGCCTTTCCTTAGTCCTGTAGCCGCAAACGTCGCTTTTTTTCCTTTAACAATAGACGTCATCATAGCTGAAAACATTACCGATAGATTCGGTACTGTTGTCATATAAATCCCATTAGATGTAAGCGCCATTTTGCATTTTTTAAAGCTGCTTTTACCTACCGCATCAAATATAACATCATATTTGGATACTGCCTTAGTAAAATCATCTTTGGTATAGTCAACAACTTCATCCGCACCAAGTTCCTTCACCATCTGTACATTTTTACCACTACATACCGCAGTCACTTTTGCCCCGTAGTTTTTAGACAGTTGAATGGCATAAGTACCTATAGCCCCTGACGCACCATTAATTAATATATGTTGTCCTGCTTGAAGCTTTGCAACATCTCTTAGAAATGGCAACGCTGTAATTGCACCATCGCCAATACCTGCAGCTTCATCAAAACTTAGTTGCTCCGGTTTTCTTACAATAGGACTCTCACTGCTCAGACATATATATTCTGCATGAGCCCCTGATTTTGGTGCACTAGTCCCATATACTTCATCTCCAACAGCAAATTCTGTGACACCCTCGCCTATAGCATCTATAACTCCTGCAATACTATCTCCTGGGATATCTCTTGGTCTTAATAATCCAGCAAATAACCTTGTAATAGCAGGTTCTGCTCTTCTCACTGCACAGTCTGTTGGGGTTACAGTTGTTGCTTTTATTCTAATTCTATATTCGCCTTCTTTGGGCTCTGGGGTTGTTTCATTCACAACCTTAATAACATCTGGTGATCCATATTTTGTGTATCTTATCGCTTTCATTTGCTTCTCTCCTTTTCTTTATTAACATAAAAAACTTCTTCAATTGACACACCAAGGAGCTAGTTGATCTTTCTTTTCTTCTTGATCAAACTTACTTGCCATATTGTTCCAAAACTTCTCTGATTGATTCATTTCACTTTCTCCTGACTGTGATTTATTAAAGTTTAGCAATACCGCATTTATATCCAGAATATATCACTGATGTATTGAATCCTTTTACAATCAGCCATATCGCCAAAATCATTTCTAGTAAGGCCATTGGCAGACTTAAAACAATGTAGATTGGTGTTATGATGTCGATGAATTGGAACATTACTAATAAGCTTGCTAACATGGTCAATACTGTACCTATTAAACCCCAACCTGATAACCACCTAGGAACTAGTTTTGTTTTGTAGAAAATGTAATAAAGCATTAGCCCTCCTAAACTATGAACTAGTATCATTGCCACATGGTTCACTAAATCACGTCCTGCTCGAAGTAATACACCTAAAGTGTGAAAATAGGATGAATCAGGTGCTCCAGCTTTGATAAACTCCTGACTTAATATCAGTAGTAATAGTATGGCAATCACTCCAATTATATTGAACACGCCAGCAATAAACCTAAAACCAATGAATCCAATTGCTAGACCTTCGTTAAATTTTCTTAAGATAGGATACATCAAAAAAGCAAAGCCAACATATGCTACGGCCATAATAAACTGAAAAATTGATGCAATTATTACTTGGTTAGCATTTGCAGAAGCTTTGAACAAATAATCTGATGCATCGATTGCTGGAGCAATGCTTAGTATCCCAGCAATGGTACCAATTATAAATAATAATCCAGCAATTATTGTAGTTTTTCTTAAACTCATAATTTCACTCTTTCCCTTCTATCTATATGCAGTTACTCAACTGCATAATCATTTCACTACAGCTAAAATCATAATCGCTATTTAAACTTTAAAATTAAATCTTTCATTTTCTCCCTCCAATTAATTCTATAAGCTCATTATATGAACTAATTATTAAACAACAACTACTAAATTATTAAGAATTTATTAAGTTTCATTTTTTTGAATTTTGATTAATATGATGAATTGCCAAACATATCAAGAATTCACAAGAATAAAAAGATTACTTTTTTATTGTAAAGCTTACTTAATTATAGTTATACTCTCCCTTCATTTGATATCATAATATTACATGTAAGGTCTTAATTAATACTAAATTAAATCTTAAAAAAGTCTTAATTTTATTCTTGCATTTTATACCCAATACCCCAAACAGTCTGTATGTATTTATCTAACGGCCGAAATTTACCTTTAGAACGATTATTACTAATGTGAACATTAATTGTGTTATCATCACAAATAAACTCTTGCTTCCAAATGCTTTCAAAGAGATTATTTTACGTATCCGTTCTCCAAAGGAGTAAGATCCGAAAAAAAGGTGTATGAGCGTTACTAAATAATAAAAAAATCTTTCTTTAATTAGATAGATTTTCAATTTATAAATATTAATATTTTTCGCACAGAACATAGTGATTGTACTATAGCGTCTATTTTCAATGGTGGAGCTGGGGGGAGCCGAACTCCCTTATAGTAGCTTAACGACTCAAATTTTATTATATTTGTCATTATCAAAGATCAAATCACTAACACTCCATAATTACATTATAATTTTAAGCTCGGCATATTATTGCAAACTAAAATAAAAAAGTATTTTCACTACTTTTTTAAAAATCAACTCTCTTACTGTTCCAGTAATAGTTCACTAGAGGTTCTACTGTCTAGACAGGTAACATAGAAATCAAGATTGCCCCCAAAATCAAGCTCGCAAAGTTCGCAACTATCGCGAAAGAAAATGCTCTTCGCTTACTATGCTCACGAAGAAGTATTGTGAATCCTAACACTTCAACAAGGAACACAAGAAGTTCGCCAGCAATTAGATTAAACAATAAATAACTCGGAATAATCGGAGAACCATTTATCAACCAAATGTTTAACCATAATTGAGTAATTAAATTAATAATTAAAAATGTAACCCAGCTCTTTCTTGATTTATAGAGAAATACCACCAAAATAAATCCTTCTAACAACAAAGTAAGTATTAATCTTATACCTACTAAGATAGTTGTTCTTAGTGGATATTCTCCAGGAACTAATCTCTCATTATCTACATCCAGGGTGAAAACATTTGTATATTTTTCAAGATTATCAGTATTAATTTCGAAAGTCTTTGCCCTCGTAGTCACTACTATCTTGTACTGTGAGATAGAATTTAAGGATACAGAATAAAATATATAATAGTCTTCCCAAGCTACTTCTTTATGTCTACCAGTTTCGAAGAAATCATCAGAAAAGATGGCTACCTCCATATCTTTGGGTGGATTGGTTACCAAAATAACTATAGAAGGAGGTTGTGCGGAATTAGCACTAACACTTCTTGGAAAAGCAAAGAGTAACAACACTAATATCATTAAACCAAATATTATTTTAACACTATATCTATTTAGAGTCACTTTGAAATCACCGTCCTTTAAATTTCTTTTTTCATGATTTTACAACACAAAGACTTTTTAGTCCTTTAATCTTGCTTGTGAGACATTTATCAATTTGAATCTAAACTATTTTATAATCAGCGGTACTTCAATATCCATAATTAATCTATTAGAATCACTCTCAAAAAAATCAGCAGTTATGAGTAGAATCACTTCTTTTTTCTTATTCCATTCAAACCACTCAAGTGGGAGCTCATAAAAATTGATGTCGTCTTCATTAGTTCTAAGTACTGTTGAGTTCATCAATAAATCAGGAATCATAAAAGGCTTCACAACCCCATCCTCTATAACATGCAAATATATGTAATCTTTCGAATGTTTTACTTTTTCTTCTTTTTTTGAACCAGAGTACTTTAGAGAAGTTGAGAGAACTAGATTATCGTCTTCGTTCAAAACATTATCATTCAGATTAATACTAAATGTAAAATCACCATTAGTGATTACCTGGTTGAGAGAATTGTTTTTTTCTATACAACCTAGTAGACTAACCATAATAAGTAGTAGCGATAAAATATAAATAATTAGTCTCATATTAACTTACTCACATCGTCTTTAGCACTACCTTGCATAATTATTGACGACATGCAAATAACCATCATATTAATTACAATCTTTTTCATTTTTTTCCTTCTTTCTTTAAAATAAATATCGTAATCACATCAATAATTAGATATTGATGCAACTTTAATATTGCCTCTAGCAGAATATTATCAAAAAAAATCCTACAAATTGGCGATGTGAGTGTCATGACATATGTAATTCATCAATTGATGACTAATTGTATCATATGCTTTTTCAAATCACAAAAAAATGAGCTTCTAGCAACATTGTCCAAAAAAACCCTCTTTAAACAGGGGTTTTGGGGTGTTTGATGCAAGATTTATGCTGTTGTTTCAGGAAATGAAATGAGAGTGGGGATTTGAACTCCATTACACATACTCTCAAAACTCAAACATTTATTGGTGGAGCTGGGGGGGAGTCGAACTCCCTCACTTTATTTTGATTGAAGCATTTATTTATCGTCTAATTTCTATAATGGCAAAATCGATTATCATAAATATAATTACCAGATCTAGAATGCTCCAGATTTAAAAGGAGTGTTTCTAAAGAAAGAAAGTTTTTTAAAACTTTCTTCTATATAATATTTAGTTTTATTTTAATTTATTATTTTTTATATGTCCTTTGACTTGGGGCAGCAGAACCCATTTGTTGCTGAGCCATAGAAACCAATCTATCTGTAGCTCCATAAAAAGCCAACTTCATACTTCCAATAATTGGTTTAATTCTATTCTAACACAAAGCTATAAGCTATACAAAATTATTAGTGTGCACAAAAAGGTATACCAAGCATCTTGTTAATTCCTAAAAGAAAAACCTCTTTTATAATTTTCTACAAATAAGGGGTTAATCTTATTAATTATTAATACTCAGTATCTAAAATTCTAAACTGTAGCATGATTTTAGGTCACTATACTATATTTCACCATTCCACACTAAATGGAACATTTTCTTTAAGTGTGTAGGTCTCACTATTATATTCAAACCGAATTATAAATTCTGCTATGTATTCTCTACCCTTACTTTGGTTAAACTTACTTATGTCATCCGTATAAGTGAAATTATACGGAACTCCATTAGTGAGTTTTATTTGTGAGTCGGGATGATAAAGATAATCTTTAGTAGTTGAAGTGTATACATACTCATCATCCTGGTTCTTTATATCAATAGTTCGAATAATATTAATATTTTAATATTTATTTCGATTACTTCGCCATTATAATCTATATCATGTTTATTACATTCTTAATCTAACAATTCTACATCATAGCCTATGATTTCAAGTAATTCTATTAATTCTTCTATTTCTTTATTGGTTTCATTTATTTTCAACGTTTGATTAGTTATATTAAACTCCAAATCTGATATACCTTCACCTAAAAAGAAACTTCTTATTTCACTTTCAATATCTTCTTCAATTGGATTTAATATCTTCAATACTATTTGAGTATCCTTTGTTTTATAAGTTTTATCAATTAAATATCCTGCTTTTTCTATTGCTTTATAAGCGTCTCTCACGCTAAGATCTCCTTCTTCAATCATGACAATATCATTAAGCATGTCAAATTTCACTATTGAAAAGCCTGCAGAAATCAGCTCTGATTCGATCTTTAATCTACAATGCCCACATGCCATATTGACAACTTTTATTTCCTTCATTTTATCTCAACTCCATTGTAGTAAGACAAGTTAGATCACCATCAAACGTAGAAATAGTTGAAGTACTGCTAAGCCCATTATAATTTACAGTAATAGTACCTTCTATTTCTCTAGGTAACCAAAGTTCAAAGAACCCATTTCTCAAACTTGTAACTTCGTTATTAAATATTTCTTTACCATAGCTATCTTTTACAATAACCTCAAATCTTTTCTCAACCAGTTCAGCTCTACATCCTGTAGCACTATGGATTAGTCAGGTATGAGTAGTGTTTTCATATGGAGCAACAGCTACATAAAACATTTCTTCAGGCATTTCGTACTTCAGCTCAACAGAACCTGATCGTATGACTAGTTTGTCATCATATACTGAAGCACCCACATCCTTTATTGAAGTAGACATTTCTCCCAATTTGTAAATAATCTCCTCTATTGAAAGTTCCTCAATTCCTAGATTTTCTTTTAATTTTAACTCATCCGAAATTCCAGATTTAGTACATCCAGTTAATATTAGTACCAACACAAATATTATTACCAACTTCTTCACTTTAATCACTACTTCCTATAGATTTTACTTATTAAAATTACTATTACTTTTGGATTTTTTCGTACATTCGGTATGCTTGCACATATCACAATCAATCTCAATTTCTATACCATCAGGAGCAGGGGTATTGTTATTAAGTAAATAAGAACCAATATATATTGCTACCATACCTAAAACAAATAAAACGACAATAAGATTTTGAATCATTGTCTTCACTCCTTTCTACTTTTGTTTATATTCTATTATATAAATATGAACAGAATATGAATTATTAGATTGATATATTCTTCATAAGAAAAGGAGTGTCTATACACCCCTAAAATATATATACTAGAATCCTCTAGAAGATCTGTAACTAGTATTTCTTCTATAATTATTATATGAACCATGGCAACTACCGTAGAATCTACTATTAGATCCGTATCCATTCATAAATCCACCCATGTAATCGCCATATCCGTAATAGTCTAGTCCTAATTCATTAGCTTTGTCTTCAACTAAAGAATCAATAGTTTCGCGAGCGTTAATTGTTTCTTCTTCACTCATACTCGCCCAGTCATATGAGAACATCAAGTTGTGCATATAATACATTAACTCTGTCTGTTCATCTGAAGCGTAACCATACATCATTCCTGGTCGAAAACCAGCCCCAAAATCAGGTAAGTCTAATCCAAGTTCGATTGCTTTTTGATCTAAGAGTTGATTCATTTGAGATTGTGCTTCCCTGATTTCTTCAGCAGTCATTGCCGAGAAGTCATAAGCCTCAATTAATTCAATCTGATAGTCCATGAATTGTTTCATTTCTTCATCAATAAATAATCTGTTCATACCTCCATGCATACCAAACCCACCATATTCTTGTGTTTCTTCAAATCCTAATTTTTGAGTCGCCATATGATAATAATCTTTTACTTGATTTTGTACACCATCATATGTTGCTGCAAATCCTCCAGTTAATAATGAAATAGATAATAATAAACCTTTCATCATATTCCTCCTTTCTTATTTTACTATTATATTATAGATAATAAATGTATAGTAAATATGAATTTCAATTTCCAATACGATTTAGAGAACCATCATAGAGCAAGCTCTAAATTACAAAAACCCCGTTCTTTATAGAATCGAACAAGGGTCTTAATTTATTTCTCAAGAAGTTTTCATAAACTGTTTTACAGTTTAGTAATTATTTTAGTTTTATTATTTCCTAACACTTGAATTACTAAATTTATCTAATTGTTAACAATCTCCTCAATTTTCTCTTTACAACATCCAAATTCAGAAACTCCGCAGTACTCTTCAATTTCTGAAACTGTAGTAGCTCCTTTTGAAATTGATTCTTCAATTTTAGCTTTACTAATGTTGTGACAACAACATATGATTTCCTCAACTTCATTTTGACTAACAGTAAATCCTGCATCTTTTATAGTTTTTAAAATTATTTCCTCATTCTGACCGTTGAGTTCTACATCAACAATTTTATCCTCTAAAGATATTTTATAACTTTCTATCCCTAAATCAATTAGCGCTTTTTCAATCTTTTCAGAACATGTTATACAGTTCATATCTTCTACTTTTACTTTCATTTTTGTATACTCCTTCTTATTGTAATTACTCATGTTACTTCTAATTTTCTGTTTTGAATCTCTTTAACCTTAATGCATTTAACAGTACAGAAATAGAACTGAAACTCATTGCTGCTGCAGCAAACATTGGATTTAACTTAGGCCCACCAAATGCAAAGAATAGACCAGCTGCTAGAGGTATTCCCGCAGAGTTATATGCAAATGCCCAAAATAAATTTTGTTTAATGTTTTTAATAGTGCTTTTACTAAGATGAAGAGCTGTTACAACGTCTAGTAAATCGCTTCTCATTAAAACTATATCGGCAGATTCCATGGCTACATCTGTTCCAGAACCTATTGCTATTCCTACATCTGCTTGAGCTAAAGCAGGAGCATCATTAATACCATCACCAACCATAGCTACAGCCTTACCTAAGTCTTGAAGTTTCTTAACTTCATTCGCTTTATCTTCAGGTAATACTTCCGCTAAAACTCTATCAATTCCAACACTTTCAGCAATAGCTGCTGCTGTACGTTTATTATCACCAGTAATCATCGTAACTTCAATACCTAACTGGTGTAATCTCTTTATAGCTCGAATACTACTTACTTTTACAACATCAGCAACAGCAATGACACCTAATACCTGTTTCTCAGTAGAAACAAACATTGGAGTTTTACCTTCTTTAGCTAAGCGTTCAGAATCTTTCTTAAGAGATGTTATCTCAATATCTCTATCTCTCATCAATTTCTCGTTTCCAAGCAAGTAACTTTTCTTATTAACTTCTACTTCTATACCATGCCCTGGTATTGCATTAAATTTCTCAATTTGATATAAGTCAATATTTTTATTTGCTGCACCTCTCACAATAGCCTCACCTAGAGGATGTTCCGAGCTCTTTTCTGCAGATGCAGCTATCTTTAACAACTTTGTTTCGTCAAATTCATCTACAGTTATAATGTCTGTTAATTCTGGACGACCTTCAGTTATAGTCCCTGTTTTATCAAATACAATGGTATCTATTTTATGTGCAGTTTCTAACGCCACTCCACTTTTAATTAATACACCATTTTCTGCTCCTTTACCAGTTCCAACCATAATTGCAGTTGGAGTAGCAAGTCCCAGTGCACACGGACAAGCGATGACAAGAACCGATATGAAAATTGTCAGCGAAAAGACAACAGTGCTTCCAGTTATATACCAAGCAAATCCTGATATAATAGCAATTAAAAGTACTATTGGAACAAAATAACCACTAATAACATCTGCTAACTTAGCAATTGGTGCTTTAGATCCTTGTGCATCTTCCACAAGTTTTATAATCTGAGCAAGCGTAGTATCTTTACCCACTTTAGTAGCTTTGAACTGAATTGAACCAGTTTTGTTTATACTTGCACCAATAACATGGTCACCAACATTCTTTTCAACCGGTATACTTTCCCCTGTAATCATTGCTACATCTACAGCAGTATTGCCTTTAGTAACTATCCCATCAACAGGAATCTTTTGACCTGGTTTAACAAGAACTATATCACCTTCTATTACATCGTCAATAGATACTTCTATCTCATTCCCATCCCTTATAATAGTAGCAGTCTTAGGGGCTAGACCCATCAATTTTTTTATCGCATCTGAAGTCTTCCCTTTAGCAATAGACTCTAAGTATTTTCCGAGTAATATTAACGTGATAATTACTCCTGCTGTTTCGAAGTATAAATCGCTTGCGTAAGCAATTCTCACTTCATAAGTTCCAGTTATAATCTTATATATAGCGAATAATCCATAAAGAATCGCTGCTCCAGTACCTAAAGCAATTAAAGAGTCCATATTAGGTGAACGTTTCATTAATGTCTTAACGCCGACTACATAGAACTTATTACCAGCTATTATAACTGGTATTGTAAGCAATAATTGTACTAAGGCAAAATTAAGACTATGCTCCATAGGATCTAGAATACTAGGAATTGGTAGTTTCATCATATGTCCCATAGCTAAATAGAGTAAAGGAACTGTAAAAATCGCAGAAACTATAAATTTCTTCCACAATTTCTTCATCTCTAAACTCTTTCTTATTTTCTCCTCTTCATTACTATCGCTCTTAGATGAATCTAGTGGATTATAACCCGACTTTATTATAGAATCTCTCAACAATTTTTCAGTCACAACAGAGCCATCATATTTAATGTTAGCTGTTTCTGTTGCGAAATTAACAGTAGCATTGATAACTCCATCAACATTACTTAGGTCTCTTTCGACAGTATTAACACAGGTTGCACATGTCATTCCTTCAATTTTTATAATAATGTTCTTAGATGCAACATCATCTTTAGCAATATATCCCGCTTTAGATACTGCTTGAATAATTTCATCATTATCTAAAATATCATTGTTATATTTCACGCTCATTTTTTCTGTAGTTAAGTTAACTGAAACCTCTTTTACTCCATCTAGTTTAGATACTGCTTTTTCTACAGAACTAGCACAACTAGCACAAGTCATTCCACTCACTTTATATTTCTTAGTCTCCATAATAACACCTCATATTCTTCATATTCATAAAGTAATCAATCGTTATTTACTTTTGGGTTTATATATTCAACATAACGTACTGGGTATATTTTCTTTACTCTTCTATATACGAATATTGATATTCCAATGATTATCAATATAATTGACACAAATCTTGCTATCTGAATGGTTCCGAACATTAAGCTTTCCGTTCTCGTATTTTCTATAAAGAATCTACCAACTGAATACCATATTAATTAAAATGATAAGTTGTCTTCTATTCAATACTTCTTTATGCCTCAGCATTTAATCGTAATTTTTCAACATCACGGTAACTTATTCATAATGCTACTAGAATACCTGATAAAATCGCTCTAGCATAGGACTGGATAAATAAAGGGCCAATCTGAATAGATTTCCTTAATGATAATAGCTCTTTCATATTATTCACTTTGTACTTGTCTTATGTGTTTATAATCATCTATTGATATTTCATCTCTAGCAAGTCTTTCATTTAATATTTCAGAAGCACTTTTCAAAGATGGTTTATCTTTATAACCCGTATAAACAAATACTAACAAAATCAAGAACAGAATAATCCTCATTTCTATCTTCCCCTTTCAATCTCAGATTTAATTCTATTATATTCTTCTATCGTAATATCTCCATTTGCTAGTCTATTGTCTAAGATTTTTTGAGCACTAACGTCTTTCTTTTCCACTTGGAAAATTAATCTGTAGATAAATGCTACTACAAAATAGATAATTACCCAACAAACTACTATCCAAATCATCCCAAATGGCCAATAACTACCACCATAATGTCCCATCATGTGGCCACCATAATAGTAATCACCTCTTAATACATTATTTGATTGATAATTGAGAAACCAAATACCACCAAGTATCAACACTAATATAACTATAGTAAATATAACTATTTTTTTCATCTTATCTCCTCCTACATTAATCTTATAAAATAACTATGAATAGATTATTATTTAAACTCATTAAGGAATATTTTGAATTCTGTTCCAACTCCCTCTTTACTTAATACTTCAAGCTTTCCCCCTAAATCCAGTACAAGCAAGTTGACAATATAAAGACCTAATCCAGATCCTTTTTTATGTAAATCAGTAGCACTTTCAACTCTATAATCCTTTTTAAATATATTTTTTAAGTGTTTATCTTGAATACCAATGCCTTTATCCTTTACAGAGAATATAATCATTTCACTCCTCTTGAGTGAGACCTCAACATAACTACTGGTTTTAGAATAGTAATAGCTATTTGATAGTAAATTGTAGATGATTCTAGAAACAGATTCCCTTTCACCTGTTATCATAATCCCTTCTTCTACATCTACCGATAAGTTGATATCTTTTGTATCAAAAACGTTTAGAAATCGCTCACAATGCTCTACTATCATTTCTGATAAATTAATTTCCTCCAAGATATACTCACTCTCGCAACTATTGACTGACTCAATTAGATTATTTAGTGTTGCAACTTCCTCTTTTAGTATTGTTAGAACGTCACCATTAATTTTAAGTCTATTAGATTCAACTCCTTCTAAATAACTCAATAATATTGTTAAGGGCGTCTTCATATCGTGTGTGATTGTTTGAAGCTCTTTTGTTCTAGATATCTTTAGTTTCGCATAATCATTGGTTATCCTATCAACTTCATTGTAAATTTCATGGAAATCTTGAAAATGAAATTCCTTATCTATAGTATCACTTTTGTTTATTTTCAATTTAAGTTTACTCATATCTTTCAAAACCTTATTAACCCTGATCGAGATGTAATTATAATAGAAAATAAGACTTGCTATATAAACTACCAAGATAAAAAGATTAGTTACTAATAAAAATGTATTATTTAATAACGTATTTACCGAATAGGTACTGTCAATCAATACCTTACCCACTATTTCATCCTCTATATTTAGTGTGTATGATTTATAGTTACTTCCTATCAATTCAGTTTCATATAATAAGGAATCATTATAGAAGTACTTGATTGATGTGTTGTGAATATGTGAGTAGTGCTCGATGTATTCATTAACAGAATCTTTTCCATTATCTCTTATCATATGTTCCACTACCGAAGCAAAAGCTATTTCCTTTTGTACAGTTGAATGGTTTTCATAGTTGTTATTAAACAAAAATATTCCTATATTCATAATAAAGAAAATCAATGTAAACATTATACTTAGTTTTAGTACAAAATCTCTCTTGAAAAATCTTTTAAAGTCATTCATCTAAATTACCTATAAACTTATATCCTAAACCATAGATAGTCTTGATGAAAGAAGGATTCTTAATATCATCCTTTATTTTCTTTCTTATATTTTTAATATAGACATCAATAACTCTATCAAAGACATCTGAACCATTGCCAAAACAATATTCCAACAATTGATCTCGAGTGAATATTTGAAAAGGATTTGAAGCTAGGTGTAATAGCACTCTATATTCATTACTCGTAAGTTCCATATCAGTATCACCTACTTTTATTATGTTGTTTTTAAGTGAAATTAATAATTTACCTCTGTTAAATGAAAGTATGTTTTTAACATTTTTGTTTCTCTTCTTAAGGAAATTTTTAATTTTTAGAAGTAGCTCATCACAGGAGAATGGCTTTACTATATAGTCATCTGCACCGATCTTCAATCCATATAATTTATCATCTATATTAGTTTTAGCCGTTAATATAATAATATGGACATCTGAATTAACTCTTATCCTTTTAATCATTTCTTCACCTGATAATCCAGGAAGCATTAAATCAGATATTACAATATCAATATCATAATTATTGAAAATTTCTAACCCTTCTTCCGCGCTAAGTGCTGAATAAACACTGTATCCTTCCTGCCCACAGTAAAGTGATATTAGGTTGTTGATTTTTTGGTTATCTTCGACTATCAAAATATTATTCAAATTTAACACCTCTACTTATAATTAATATAACCACTAATTATATGGGAAATGTGTTGTTTGAATATTATATAAAAAAAATACTGAGTATCAGTAGTTAATGTTTGTTATTTCCTATATATAATAACTCAAACGTATAGTCAAAATTTATGTGAGTTGAAGTGGTTTCTTAATATTGGAGTGGATTTTGATTCTAAAGAAAGAAAGTTTTTTAAAACTTTCTTCTATATAATATTTAGTTTTATTTTAATTTATTATTTTTTATATATCCCTTGACTTGGGGCAGCAGAACCCATTTGTTGCTGAGCCATAGAAACCAATCTATCTGTAGCTTCATAAACCACCAACTTTTGACAACTTATTACAAAGATTTACATGTACTGATTCAAAGTCCTCTTTTACTAGCTATTACCGAAAAATCAGATAGAATGTCCACTTCAAGATGTTAATTAATCCTTTGTAATTATTAGATAAAAGGACAAGATTTCAACAAACCTAGTCTTTTTATCTAGTCCTTAACTTACAGCTTAAATAATAACTAATCATTTCTTATTTCTAAGTTTGGATGGTAATAGGAAATATTATAGTTAGCTATTCCATTTCCTCTATTAATCTTAAAAAATTCTAATATATAATCCTTGTCCTTATCATCATACGAGTGTTCTTGTGTTTTATTTGTAATAAACTGACCCGTTCCACCCAACTCATAATATATGTCAATTATATTGAACCACTTCTCAGGCATATCACGTCCAATTAAGCCTATTAATAAATCTCTTTCTTCTTCTGTGAACGTGTCATACCCCCAAAGAGGATCATTAGTGTCTAGCATTCCAAGATGGAATAATTTAGGTAAATCACCATATGTTTTACTATCAAATTCAGAACCAAATAAGTATTCATGATTAGCTATTCCTACAGGATAAATCAGTTCAGACCCTTGATAATTATCACTTGGTAAAATTGGATGATGAATTCCTCCAACATAAACAGCTTTGAATTCTTCCGGATAAATTGATGATAATCTATTTGCAAATGCTCCTCCTGTTGAAAATCCACCAATAAATACTTTCTCCTCAAGGTCAAATCCAGCTTCACTTAGTCTTTCCTTCGCATCATCTAGTATATTCATCATCTGGACCTCATAGTTTTTGAGTAACTCAAGGTCTTCTCGAGTATATATAGAACCCTTACTAATTTCCATATTTTCAAATTCATCTTCCAAGTACATAGTAGTACTATCTAAGTCTTGTGGCTTTATAACTTCAGTTACTTCACTTGTGATGTTTCTAACATCAGGTCGTGGAGTTATTGGCATTACTCTTGGGACATGAAGTTCATCAGAAACATAATACATTACTCTCCAATTTTCATGTAGCGACTCATAAGCCTCAATAATAGTTTCTATGAAATTGTCATTAGACTTAGGGTTATTAGTTTCAAATATTAGATATGATAAGTCATTACTATTTATTAATTGATTATTGGATGTTGGTAGTTGTATAAAATATGGATAATTAAAACCTTTATCTGGATTAGCAGGTATAAATACAATTTTACCATAATCCGTATTTTTGAAACTTGTTCCAAGTTCTATAATCTCCCTCATTTCTCTCTCTTGCCATGAAAGAATCTCTGAAATATCAGCTATCCCTGATATTTCAGATGTAAATAAATCATCTGGTAATACTTCAAACATCTTGATTAAGTTTGACTCACTACTAGCGTTAAGTATAATAATATGCTTTCCATCATAATTTCTTGACAAGTATTGATTTTCTTCAAGTCTTGAAGCTTCTGGAATCAATTCTTTTATATACAATGGGAAATCTTGATTCGGAATATTTAAAACAATTATTTGACTGGCGTAGTCTATTTCATTTTGAGTCACATTCTGATTTGATTGTTTACTACAATTATCAAATTGATAAAAATCTATCATTCTATTTACAGATTCTCTTTGTCCAATAATCAAATTATCCTTTAAATCATCTTCATTATAGAATTCCATTTCGGGATCAGATGGAGGAGTAATAATTTCATGTACGTCTTTCACAATTTCAATACGTGACAATTTATTATTTGGAGGTGCAATAACACCTTCTTTGTCAGTATATATTGTATATACGTCAACATTCATCGGGTTAATTGGACTAAATACATTAGTTTCCCTAAATAAATTATCTATATATGCCCTATAATCAGATTCACCAGTATTAACATATAATACTAACTGTTCTCCATCTACTATTAAGTTGTATCCATTTTTCAATTCAAAAAAAACTGGAATTCTCCTCTCAAGAAGAATATACCAATCCCACCATGCTGGATTACTAAAATGATAATTCCCGTCTAACAAAATTGAGTGAACTTGATCTCCTCTTTCTATTTCTTCATTTTCAACAAACTCTCGAACATTCTTCATACTTGCCAACCAGTATGGTAAGTCTATCCCTAGCGTATGATGTACGTGCCTTTGTAAGTAATTTAGTGCATCTTCATCTCCGGCAACGAAAAAATTATCATCGACGAAATATTCGTCTACAATTATTTTTAATTCTTCATAAGATATTTGGTAACCTTCTTTTAAAGAATTAATGACATCAGTGAGTTGAATTACTTCCTCTTTTTTTTCTGTTGAGACATCAGAATCATCTTCTCGAGTGTTGCCCTCTGTATCAATTACATCGACAATCTCACTTGGAACATTATCTCCAGTTCCATCATCTGTTGTAATTTTTTCAGTAGTCTCACCAGAATCACTTTCTGCTAAAGTTTCTTCTTGTTCAATAATTCCCGCTACCTCACCAATTCCAGCAGTGTTATCTGTACATCCAATCAACATAAAAACTATTAAGAGTATCATTACTTTTTTCCACATAAGTACCTCCATCTATAGAATGTATTGACTTATTATATCATGAATAAATATTTATAGAGTTCAATTAAGATGCAATCCTTCGACAAAGATTAACTGAATCTAGATTGAGGTCAGATTCAATATGATAGTTTAAGGAGAGACTAAAGGGAATCGAACCCTCGTAAGTCAAACATACACTTATTTCAATATGTATTTTTTCAAAGATCGATCGTATTCTATTTGATGAATGATGAGTTTATTATATCTGTAAATGATTAACCTCATCAATTCATCTACTTCTATTATAAGATTTATACGGAATGATTCGTTCTGTTCAAAAAAATAATTTAATTTTTTGATTTACCATAGAAATAATTATAGATATAATATCTGCTTATAACAAAAAAAAGACAAGATTTCTTTAAAATCATGTCTTTTTCTAGTCATTAATATAATCATTTCATATTTCTAGGTTTGGATGGTAATATGATATATTATAGTTAGCTACTCCATCTCCTATATTAACCTTAAAAAATTATAATATATATATATATTCCATACCGTCTTGATCATAAAAATATTTTTGTGTCTTATCATACCCCCAACGAGGATCATTAGTGTCCAACATTCCAAGATGGAATAATTTAGATAAATTATTTTATAATCAAAAATATATGTGTGTAAATGACAAAATCGAAGAATGAGTTGTTAACACTTTTTTTATATATGAATCACTAATTTCCTTCAAAATTTCTATGACCTCACTAACATAGGAATTACCCATTACCTGATCCGGAGATTGGATCTGGGAAGTACATTCCTTCAAAATTAAAAAGTCCATTTTCAATAGCATATGTTAACGTCATTATTTCATCATTGACCAAAAAAACATAATCAGAAAATGATCCACCTACAATAGTGTGATTATCAATGGATTCTTCGTAATCAGAATCATAACTATGATTAGTATTGTAATATAATGGCATTTTGCGATACATTCCAAGATAAACGCTATTCTTGCCTAGATAATCAATGATGATATCTGGAACAAAGTCCTTTTCATTTATCAGTACTGCTTTAGCCGAAGTCTTTCCAGGAAAAGATTCCAACATAACATCATAAGTTATTTCAACTAGGTTTCCAACCTCAAACTCATCTGAAACTCCTTTGCAAAACTTTGGTTTTTTTTCAATATTTACAATAGTCATACCCTCATCAAGAGTATTAACCCAAATACTTTCTTCTTTTACTTTGACAATGGGTCCCAACACATTGTAATTAACTTCATAAATTGCTGGATAGTTTGCCTTTACAGCAGTGGCATTCCATGGATAACTAGATTTATCAAGATCCTTAATTTCAAATTCTAGATGATGTCGCCACAGTTCAACCTCAGGAAAATTGTCTGGAAGTTCAGTTTCATAATTAATCTCAACCCACACATAACCATAGTTAGATAACCTATCTGGTATCAATAATTTATTATCCTTTTGATCTCTTGGCCTTCCTGCAACCATGTTATCAAATAATGGATTATTATCAACCGGAGAACAATTATTGTCTTTACAACCTACTAAATTTAGTAATAAAATCAGGAATATGATTTTTCTCATAACTTAAGACTCCTTATACTTTTGATCTCATCATTAAAAAACATTCATCAGAGTAAACATAAATTCTAATATTATAATCCCATAAAATGTAGATATGGAATAAATCTTTTCGATCTTTATACATCTACTGTTTAGGATTTAAAACAATTACAGTAAAATTGTATTATTAGACCAATAATTGAAGAACGTATTTTATTTGAAGAGTGTACTCTTTTTAAGTAACGTATATTTTAAGAATCGTATAGATTCGACAATAACAAGGTCAATTCCAATACGATTCTACTACTTAAATTTACGATTATGGATTAACTAATATGATTGCTTTCTAAATATGATTTTAGCCATGAACTCATTTTCCTTGCGATATTCATGGGTTCTCCAGTCACTCCACCGTTATGTATCGCTACAATCCTATTTTGTGAATCATAAACAGGTGAACCGCTTTGACCAGATGTAGCATCAACTTTATACTCAATAGTATATAGATTGAGATCATAAACTGGTCCATCAGCGGTCCACATTGTCTTTGACGTTGCATCTGGAGTTGTGTTAGGATAGCCAGTTAAGTTAATGTTTTGTGCAATTAATACATTATCATGTAAATCAAATATTTTTACTCCGCTGTCCACGTTAGAAGAAAGAGTGATTACTCCCCAATCATGATTAGTTGAACCGCTACTCTCCCACTGAGATGCAACTGAAATTGTTGCTGCATACTCCGTACTAAAATGATTAGTATTTTCGTCTACTCCCGGAGACACAGTAACCGCATAAGCCCATCCTAAGTTATCTTTATGATCATACAGACAATGTCCAGCAGTTAGTACACTGTTTGCATCTATCATTGCACCTGTACAATAGCCGTTATATATATCATTATTCACATCCTTGTAGTACATTTTCAGGTGTACTATTCCTGAATACGGATCGGCAGTTGTGTCAGTAACCCTAACTCGATCGTCATCTGATGGTGTTGGTAAGATACTTTTAATATCGTTATCAAGACCTAAATGTGCTTCAGCATAAGTCGGATAATCACCTAGCACTCTATCACCTACAGTTAACTGTCCTGTTTCGCTATCATATACAACTTTCTCTAAATCAATACTGATTTCTTCTATCTCTTCCTTATATTTTCCATTCTTAGCAAGTACGTCTTGTCCGGAAATAGTGAATAAACATAAAAACAAACACATCATAATTACTTTTTTCATCCCAAATCTCACTTTCTTTTTTTTTGTGAATTCCATAGTTTAATGTCTTAAATATTGTATCCTCTTAAATACTCCTTTCTAATACTAATATGAAATAGTGTTTGTACTATTGATGTGCGAAAAAAATGTAATAGTCCCTACTATCAAATATTAATTTCATCGTTATAATCAACACTTAAGAACTCAAAAACAAATATATTTGAATTCACAATTAAATTATACACTGACTATTATAGAATTCAAAATTTTTTTGTAGTCTAGCAACATTGTTCAAAAAACACTGCTTTAAGGGGGGTAATTTAGGGTGTTGATGCAAGATTTCATATAAAAGTTAAAAAAAGAAATGATATAAGAAATAATATTGACAGCAAATATCTCCAAAAAGGGTATCAATGATTAAGTGGATTTAATATCTTTTTTTATGAATGGAGAAAGTTCAACTTATTCCATATCAAGGAGAAATTATACTCAATCAGTTGACTATAATTCTTAAATTAGCAATTGCCCTTGCTAACTTAATCTATATAAGTAACAATAATTGAATCTACATAAACTCGTCTATCTCATACAATAGCTTGTTTAGACGTGAGTCACTAAAGTATGTATACTTACAAAAGTGTCAATTAACTGTTTGTGAGGAGACACACACTTACTACTACAAGCAGCTAAACCATACCATTGGTTTTTAAAATCAGCAGGCATTATCAATACATCTCAAGTAAGTGATCGAATGGTGGAATTATATGTACTCATATTAACTCTCACCAATTTATCTACTTCCATTATATCACTTACTCTAAAATCTTATATGGACCACTCTTTTAAATTGATTTGACCTCCTCAATACAATAGATAACTCTTCAGCTAGGTTTTCTGATTCAATAAGTGATGCTTTATTACTTATGCTCCAAAGTTCCAAATTGTCTTCATAAATGCAGATTCCATGTATGCGGTCATCTTTATCCACAATGCTTATTAGATTCATATTAATCACTCCTTATGAAAAGGATAGTGAATCTTTTACTACAAATCAATATAATATAATTGAATAATTAATTATTTTCTATTACACTCTATAAATTTCTTTTAGTACAAACAGTATAGCAAAGATGGATGTCCAATCGTTCTTCCAGTGTTTACTCAATACATATTCAAGTCATCTATGTACAAAATTAAAATCATTATTCAGTCATAGAAATCCATTCACAGAGGACTAAGTATCGACAATAATCAGATACTGACTATGTAAATAAAAAAGATTAGATGTAATCATCCAATCTCATGAGTCTCAATGGGGTGACTGAAGGAATCGAACCCTCATACGTTAAACTTATACTTACTTCAATATATAATCTTTCAAAAAATAAATCGCTAAAAAACAGTATTGACTAAACTTATATAAAAAGTTCATTTCGATTAACGTACAGTATAATTTTCATAGTTCCTAAGCACCAGAATTAAAATGATTATACTCTAAAAGAAAGAAAGTTTTTTAAAACTTTCTTCTATATAATATTTAGTTTTATTTTAATTTATTATTTTTTATATGTCCCTTGACTTGGGGCAGCAGAACCCATTTGTTGTTGAGCCATTGAAACCAATCTACGAGTTATTTCTCCACCAACTGACCCGTTTTGTCTAGCCGTACTGTCAGGTCCTAATGTTACACCAAGTTCACTGGCAATCTCGTATTTCATTTGATCGATTGCAGCCTGTGCTCCTGGAACTACTAATTTATTATAAGAGTTTTGAGCCATAATGTCACCTCCTGTCAATAATATCTTTTACATTACTGACAAGATGATACTCAAATTCATTATGTAATTTTTACCTCAAAACCTTCTTTTGGTAAATCAAGACTTGAATTAGTTTTTATTACTGCTGTTTGTGTATTCTCTACACACCAATCTACCATTGATTCATAATCAAATATTTCTTCTCTAATACATTTTTCAATTTTTGGTTTAGTAACTGGTTTACTTGGTACATAAACTGTGCAACAATCTTCAAAAGGTCTTATTGAAATATCGTAAGTATTAACATTTTTTGATATTTTTACTATTTCCGATTTATCCATAGATATTAATGGTCTTAGTACAGGAATATTAACAACATCATTTATCGAATTAATACTTTCAATTGTTTGTGATGCGACTTGACCTAAACTTTCACCTGTTATTAAACAATTACTGCCGAATTTTTTTGCTAGTTTTTCTGATATTCTAAACATCATTCTTCTCATTATAGTTATCTTATATGAGTCATTTACTTTTTCTAGGATTTTCATATGCAAGTCCTTAAACGGTACGAAATGAACCTTTATACCTCTATTTGGCGCATACTCAGCCATTTTTTTAGTTAACTCTACAACTTTTTGAGCTGACTCAATTGGAGTCAAAGGAGTGGATTCAAAATGTATACCTTCTACTTCCATTCCTCTTTTCATCGTCAAAAACCCTGCTACAGGCGAATCAATTCCACCAGATAAAAGAAGCATTCCCTTACCTGATACACCAATCGGAAGACCACCTAAACCCATAGTTTTATCAAAATAAAGATAACTTGAATCCTGCCTTATTTCAATATAAAGCTTAACATCAGGATTTTTCATTTTTACTTTGTAATTATCAGTATTTTGAAGCACATAAGCAGCTACTTCTTTTGTAATATCCATTGAAGTTAGAGGATATCTCTTATCGCTACGTTTTGTTTCTACTTTAAAAGTTTTTTCTTCCTTAATAGACTTTGATAATTCTAAAGCCAATTTCTTTATATCATTCATATCTTTTGAAGTTGTCGCAACTAAACTATATGAATGTAATCCAAAAACTTTATTTAGTCTTTCAACAACATTAGTATATTTTTCCCCATTCAAAATAATATATAATCTATCGTGTCTTTTATCAAAAGAAATTTTTTCCAAATCATTACACTTATCTCTTACCATCTGATAAACTCTATTGATAAAATCTTTTTTATTTTTCCCTTTTAAAGTTAATTCACCATATCTTATTAATATTCTATCGTACATTTTTTACCTCCAATATTAGAATTGCAACTAACTATATCGTAATACTGATGTCTTTTCAACTATTAATTTTACCATTTTACATATATATAAACAAATATATCTAGCAATTAAAAATACTTTAAGTATAATTATTGTAAGAGGTGATTCTATGTTCGAAAAACAAAATATTAGCAATAATAAGGAAGAAATGTATTCTTTAATAATAAAGCAATTAAATTATCTATTAGAGGATGTAAATGATAATATAGCGAATCTAAGTAATACATCTGCACTTTTAAATGTGTATTTAGAAAATATCAATTGGGTTGGTTTCTATCTTTACAAGAATAGTGAATTAGTACTTGGTCCATTCCAAGGTATGCCTGCATGTACTAAAATACAGATAGGTAATGGTGTATGTGGTACAGCAGCAAAAACATTATCAACTATGGTGGTAGATGATGTAGGAGCGTTCCCAGGACACATTGCCTGCGATGGAGCTTCCAAATCAGAGATAGTAGTTCCAATAATTATAGAAGACAAATTATTTGGATTACTTGATATTGATAGCCCAATACTATCAAGATTCGATGAAGATGATAAACTATACCTAGAAAATGTCATAAATACTATAATATCTTACATATCCATTGACTAGTATCACAAATTACTATATAATTATATTTGCGAAATAATGGCAGTGGCATACTTAGTTACTCAACGTGTTTATTCTGTTTAGGTGTATCGGTAGTCTTTGGCTGCAAGATGAGGATATATAATAGACTCCCTGAGATAAACTACATGTGCAAGTCGTTGTTTTAAAATAAAACAATGAAGGAGGAACATACATGGCAAGATATACTGGTCCAGTATGGAAGAAGTCTCGTCGTTTAGGGTTTTCAACTCTTGAAACGGGAAAAGAGCTTCAAAGACGTCCTTTTGCTCCAGGTCAACACGGGCAAAAGCGTAGAGGAAGATTATCAAATTACGGTTTACAATTACATGAGAAACAAAAAGTGCGTTTCACTTATGGATTAACTGAAAAGCAATTCAGAAGAATCTTCAATGATGCAACTAAATTACCTGGTAAAGCAGGGGAAAATTTCTTATTCTTATTAGAATCAAGATTAGATTCACTAGTTTATAGAGCTGGTTTCGCTAGTACTAGAAGACAAGCTAGGCAGTTAGTAAATCACGGTCATATTACTGTAGATGGTAAAAGAGTGGATATACCTTCGTACAGAGTTAGACCAGGTCAAACTATCTCATTAAGAGAAAAATCTAGAAGTTTACAAATTATTAAAGATGCTTTAGAAGCAACAACTTCAAGAAAAGAATTCATCTCTTATGATGAAAACAAATTAGAAGTTACATATGTAAGATTACCTGAAAGAGCAGAAGTTATGACTGAAATTTCAGAAAACTTAATTGTAGAGTATTACAGTAGATAAGTAAAATGGCTCTAAGTCAAGGATTGGGGTAAACTCAATAAAAGAGTAAGAGCTCAAAGGATGTAGATTGAAAAATCTATGTCCTTTTTTTGTGCATAACTATGCAGATACAACGTGTCTTGAATTATTGTGATGATAAAGGATCTTGTTTCTAAAGGTATTGAAACATCTGAACCCGTATGAAGTACGTTTAATCACTTTGATATAGTTGTTAGATCCTTCTATAAAAGAACTAGTATATTTAGTATTCGTATCAGGATTAATCATAAATGAATTGACTATTTCAGGTAACCATCGTTCAATTGATAATGCTGCTTCTCTATATTCACCAATGTTAGATTTTTTAGATTCAATTATCCAACTAGAGATTTTAGAATAAACATCAGGATAAGTAGAGCTATGAACAATCTCATAAAATGATTCTAGTAGTTCCCTAGCTGTAGCTAACTCTGGATGGATGTTTCTCATATAATCTAGTAAGTAAGAATCGCTAGTCCATTGTTTAGTTCTTTTGTCAAACTTCCAATCATTAGAGATGTTTTCCGGCTTTGTATTAAATAATCTCCACCTAGACTTGAGAACTTTATATTCTTTATCAGTACGATTAAATTTCTTCATAATCCGTATTCTTATCTTTTTAGCTGCATTGGTGACTAGTCTCACAAAATGGAATGTATCAATAACTATAGTAGCGTTAGGGAAGAACTCCTTACAAATATCATAGTAAGTATGATACATATCCATAGTAATAACCTCTACATTATTAAGTTCTTCAGAACTAAACTTACTAAAGTAATGATGTAAATAATCCTTATACCTACATGGTAATATGTCGATTATCTTTCTGTTCGACGGATCACATAGAGATAGATTATACTTATATCCACCACTATTACCTTTGAATTCGTCAATGCTTAATACTCTAGGTAAAGACTTTCTAGATTGTTTACAATACATATTAAATATTCTTCTTACAGTGGTAGAAGACATATTAAGTCTTTTCCCCATGTCTTTGAAAGAAGAAACAAGTATAGCTTCTTTAATAACACTCCATTTAGAGTTAGTACTTATCTTATTGTACTTCTCTACGAATTGATTAGGTAAAGAGAACCTCTTACCACAATCACAACGATATCTACGTTGTTTGTATCTAATAAAACACTTACGGTTATTGAAAACACCGTGATTAATAGTTCGAGTATAGTAGTCATGAACTTTATCAGTTAGCTCTCCGCATACAGGACATTTAGATAACTGACGCTCTCTGGATAAGTTAATTATAATTTCATCTCCTACATGTTCATAACCATCAATGTGAATATTTTGATCATCAATGTTGAATAGTGATTTCAAATCTTCATTAAATGTGATAAAATTTCTTTGCATAATACACCTCTTTTAATTGGGTTTCGTCGCTTTAATTATAACGTGTTATTATGCACTTTTTTTATTTCCGCTAAAAAAGTTTGAAATAAGAGAATAACTCTCTTACCCCAAACTTAATTTTACAGCCAGTAAAATCCCTCATGAAGAGGGATTTTTTTTATTTATTTTTTAACATAACCAACTGCAACTACTTTTGCATCTGCATGACATCCTATTACTGGTGTAACAGGTGCTATTAAAACTTCTTTATTTGGATAGTTTTTAGCAACTTCGTCTTGAATAAATTTCTCTGCTTCTGGATTGTTCGATGTATGTATAAGAATAGTGAAATCTTCAATTTCTTTAACTTCATCAAGGAAGTGGTCAACCAATTTGCGTAATGCTTTTTTAGTTGATCTTACTTTCATTAATGTTTGAATCTTTCCTTCTTCATCAATTTCTAAGATAGGCTTTATTTTCAATGCAGTACCGATAAATCCACTTGCATTGCTTAATCTACCATTTTTTATTAATAATCTTAGCGAATCAACCACAAAGAATATTTTTTGATTATCATGAATACGTTCAAGTTTCTCAATTATTTCTTGAACATTTTTTCCTTCTTCAGCTAATTTAGCTGCTTCTATAGCTACGTAACCCTCAGGTAAAGCAACTTTTTTACTATCATATACTGTTATTTTTACATTACCTTCATATTCTTCAGCTGCGTTTACAGCAATTGAATAAGACGCACTTAAATTAGAAGAAATTGTGATAATTATTACTTCTTCGCAACCTTCGTCTTCAAATTCCTTAATCAAATCTTGGAATTCAACATAATTAGGTGTAGATGATGAAGGCAATATCTCAGGATTTTCCTCTAACATATCGAAAAATTTATCAGCAGTCAATTCGGTGTAATCCAAATAACTTTTGTCCCCCATTACAACTCTCATTCTAGCAGTTTTAATGTTATACCCATGATTTAAATAGTCAGTACAACCAGTAGAAGTATTTATGATTCCTATTTTTTTCATTCTTTTTCCTCACTTATATTATAAATTTTTGAATATTTATCTTTTAAGTATCTTACATAGTATTCAGGACTAAAATCTTCACCCGTTGCTATTTTTATAAGTTCTCTAGGTGATTTTGTAGATCCATACTTGTGAAGATGCTCTTTTAAATAATCGTTCACTTTGTAAATCTCGTTGTTTTTAATTAACTGTTCTAGATTGATATCAGATTTATAATAAATTTGAGAAGCTATTGCACTTCCTAATGCGTATGTTGGGAAATACCCAAACATTCCCCATGACCAGTGAATATCTTGTAAAATACCTTCCGAATCATTATTCGGTCTAATACCTAAGTATTTTTCATATAGATCATTCCATCTTTTAGGTAATTCATCTACAGAAATATTAGTATTACATATTAGCTTTTCCATCTCATATCTTATTAATATATGTAATGGATAAGTTAATTCATCCGCCTCAACTCGAATTAATGATGCTTTTACTTTGTTAATTCCTTTATAAAAATCTTCTAATGAAACATTAGTTAATTCATTACTAAAAATACTCTGTAATTTTTTATAATGAACTTGCCAAAAGTCGTAACTTTTACCAATTATGTTCTCATAGAATCTCGACTGAGATTCATGCATTCCTGGACTTGCGCCTCTTGCTAGATTAGTGTTAATCAATTCTTCTGATACTTGCTGTTCATATAATGCGTGTCCAAGTTCGTGAATTCCCGCAAAGATACTAGAAGGTAAAAAATCTTCTAAATATCTTACTGTTAATCTAACGTCATTACAATTTATTCCAGAAGTAAAAGGATGTACGCTCTCTCTTAATAAACCTCTATCTAGATCAAAATTAAAGACATCTAATAAATAATTAATAAACTCTCTTTGTTTACTTATATCGTATAATTTTGAAGTAATAAAGTTATCATCTACTTCAGGCTTTGACAACACTTCCAATACAAAAGGAACTAAGTTCTCCTTCAAATACTCAAAAAACTCATCGTATTTATTAATAGTATATCCTTCTTCAAAATCATCTAATTTTACATCATACACGTTTTCGTCTGGATTTGTGTACTCGTTAAACTTTTTAATGTATTTGATTAATTCCTTAAAATGGTCTTTAAAAATATTATAATCACTTTTTTGTTTAGCTTCTTCCCACTTAGTATTAGCTAAAGAAAGAGTCTTTCTAAATGCAATGTATTCTTCTTTAGGGATATTTTTTTCTCTATTAATATCTTTATAAACTTTCTCGATTTCCCTTTTAAGATTTTCCTCTAATTGATCCTTAATACCAAAAAGCTCATTTACTATTTTTATATATTCATCTGAAGTCGAAATCTTAAAAGCTTCTCCTGATAAGGTACTTATCATTTCAGCTCGGTATTTAGCACTTTTCTTAGGTGCAATTGTTTGAGCATCAAAACTAATTGTACTAAGCGCAAAACCGTATGACTTAATAATTTTTCGGTAATTTTCATACTTTTTAATTATCTCCATAACAAAACCTCCCAATGTTTATTTTAACATAATATAAAAAAAATAGATAATATTTCCATTGATAGATTCATGATATAATCAAAAAATAATTATGGAGGTGAATTTTATGACAAATGGGAATCAATCAATAAAATGTGTTGTCTCTGAGTGCACTCATCATGCAAATACCAATCAGTTATGCACTCTTACTTCTATTTCTGTTGGGAAATCGGATTCAAATGTAAATAATAGCGAATGTACAGAGTGTAGTTCATTTAGATTAAAATAAAACCTTACTAGGTTTTATTTTTTTTATAGACTTTTGATAATTCTTATCAATTTTTCAATATCCTTTTTATCTATATCATTATGGCAAGCAAATCTAAATCCTCCTGGCCTATATCCTCCAATAATAATGTTTTCATCAAACAGTATTTTTTGCAACTCTTCTTTTCTTATATGATTCATATCAAAAAATACCATATTTATATCTAATCTATCTTTATCTACATTTATAAACTCAAACTTATCTAATTCATTCGCTAGGAATTTAGCATTATCATGGTCATCACTTAGTCTCTTAGTCATCTTTTCAAGAGCTATTATACCTGGCGCAGCTATCACTCCAACCTGTCTCATTCCTCCGCCTAACATCTTGCGATATTTCCTAGCTTTTTTTATGAATTTAGCCTCTCCAACTAATAGAGAACCTATAGGTGCACTCAATCCTTTAGATAAACAAATACTTATGGAATCTGAATATTTTGCTAATTCCCTCGCCTCAACGTTTAATGCTACTGCTGCATTGAATAATCTAGCGCCATCTAGATGAACTTTTATATTATTATCTTTAGCAATTTTATATACTTCTTTCATATATTCTAAATCTAAAGCTATTCCATCATGTGCATTCTCAATACATATTAGTTTAGTCTCAGGATAATGAATATCGTTGCCTCTAATAGCACGTGAAATTTCACTTAAATCCATTTTTCCTCTTTTACTTCGTATGGCATGAATATTAACTCCTGATAAACCCCCAACTGCTCCTACTTCATATTTTTTTATATGTGCATTCTCCTCTACAATAATTTCATCGCCTCGATTTGTATGAGTCATTATAGATAATTGGTTAGAGAAAGTTCCAGTTGGTACAAATAGCGCTGCTTCTTTTCCTAGAATATCTTTAGCTAATTGCTCTAATCTTAATACAGTAGGGTCATCTTCATAAACATCATCACCTACACATGAAGAGTACATTGCTTCTCTCATTTCTTTAGTTGGTTTTGTAACTGTATCACTTCTAAAATCAATTACTTTCATAATATTTCTCCTTTCAATTGTTTGTTTCGATATATAAATAGATATGTAATTATAAAGTTAACTGAAAAGAGTCCTATCAGTAATAATTCTAAACCAATTATATATTTTGGCCACTCACCAAATAAGTCAACCAATAAAGGTACAGATGTATTTACTAACATCATATACGATCCATCTATAAGTGTATTAACAACAATTATTGGGATTGCTATAATATGAACTATTAACATACTCTTGAGAATAGAATTTTTACTAGGAACAAGATCATGAACAAAAACCATATAATAAGTTGAAAAAATAATCAAGATATGAAAAATAAAGAATTCCCAGTATCTATATTGTAAATGAGTAAACCTTAGATCAGGATAAAACATAGCTATAAAAGCACCACCAATACTTATATAGTAAACAAAATCCATAATTTTTTTGCTTTTAGTTATTAAAACAATTTCAATTGCTAAAGCAGAGAATGAACATAAATGAAGTGGCAATGTATGTGTTATATTATAAGTTCCTGTTAAACCTCTCCACAGTACAATGGTTATTTCACAAAATATTAAGAAAATAACTAAAAATATTCTAAAATGCTTCTCATATTTCCATGACTTAAAAAAATTTCTTTTATAATATAAAAGTATTACTAATACAATAGTTATCAAAAGCGGAATTATATGTTCTAGGGAATATAAAGTCATTTTAGGATCGGGTTCAGTTGAAAAAAAATTCGGTAACATAATATCTATCCTCCTTGAAAGTATTTTACCCTGCTTTACATTTTTTGACAACTTGATTTATTATATAATATGGATATAATTGAATAGAAATGGGGGATTAATTATGAAAAAAATATTTTTAATATTAGTTTTATTACTTGTAGGTTGTAAGCAAAATTTACCCTACAACGAATACATAAAAGAAAACAATCCGGAAGTAACAATTATTTTTGACGATAATTCCGAAATTAAACTGCAACTATTCCCAGAAGTTGCTCCTAACACTGTAAATAATTTTATCTATCTTGCAGAATCTGATTTTTATGACAATTTAATATTCCATAGAATCATTGAAGGATTTATGATGCAAGGCGGAAGTCCAGAAATGAGTGGAGGAATTGGTGTTGATTATAAAATAAAGGGAGAATTCTCAAAAAACAGTTTTGAGAATAACTTATCTCATTATAGAGGAACGATTTCGATGGCTAGAGCTGCAAGTCTAGATAGTGCAAGTTCACAGTTTTTCCTAGTCCATAAAGATTCTTCATTCTTAGACGGCAGTTATGCGGCATTCGGTGCAATAATTGAGGGATTTGAAGTTCTTGATAAATTCTGCACAGTAGATACTAGTAATGAAAAACCTGTTAACGACGTTGTAATCAAAGATGTAATCATCGATACTAAGGGTATAAGCTATGATGAACCTGAAAAGGTAGCTCCACTTTCAGATGAGTTTTTCTTACCTGATGAATACATTAAAGAAGATAACCCTGAAGTAAAAATAACATTCAATGATGATATGACAATAACACTTCAATTGTTCCCAGAAGTAGCTCCAATTACAGTTGAAAACTTTCTCAAGTTAATTGAAGATAACTTCTATGAAGAAATTATTATGCACCGTATAATTGAAGGATTTATGATTCAAGGTGGTGACCCAGCGGGGACGGGAGCTAGTGGCTCTGATGAAAAAATCATAGGTGAATTCAAGGCTAATGGTGTAGATAACTCTTTATCACATGTTCGTGGAGTAATCTCAATGGCAAGAAAGCCAACTGATCTAAATAGTGCAAGTTCACAATTTTTCATTGTTCATCAAGATTCAGAATTCTTAAATGGTAACTACGCGGCGTTCGGAATGGTCATTGATGGTTTTGATACCTTAGACTCAATTGCGACTGTTGAAACCACAAATGACAAACCGGTAAGTGACATTACAATAACATCTATAACAATAAAAAAATAGGCGAACTGCCTATTTTTTTTAGACCTGCTTAACTCATCTTAAGATAATATTAACTTAAAACATGTTTCAATAGTTATTACTCACCTGCAGCTTCTGCAGCAGCTATAACTGATTGTAAGTATCCATAATTTCCTGTTAAAGTAGAACCTGCTATAGTATCTGTATCTTCTTTAAATTCTTTTAGCTCAGAAATAGTCTTATCTACAGCGTAATCTTCAATTGCTTTAATTGATTCTATCCATTCTTGAGTTGCTCCTGCAATATCTGTCATTTTAGCACTATAAACGTCATTATTTGCCCTCTTTGACCCGAGACACTTAGTTGAAGAGTCATAATTTCCTCCAAAGCCTTCAACATCTTTTCCGTTTGGAACGCAAACTACTTCATCATAGCTCTCATATTTCCAAAATTGATATTCTTCTATAGTAACTCCTACGATTTTATCATCACTCATTGCTACTGAGGTAACTGAAAATGATCTGTTTCCATGAGGAGCATATTCGATTGTTCCAATTTTTATTTCTGTAGGTTCTTTTCCACAACCTATCATCAATAAAGATATAGTTATAAATGCGATTATTTTTTTCATATTAACCTCCTTCAATTTATTTTCCGTTGAATAATATCCTTTTATACTTAATTATTTGCTTTCTATTCTAAATGATATCTCCTCAAATTTTTAAGAAGACTTTTTCAACTTTTTAAATTTAGGTATTATTAAATTCACTACGAAATATACAATTTTATATCTTGAATTATTTTTCCCTTTTATGAAAATAATATAATCACTCTTAATAATTATATTTAATAGTCAAACTCATATATAAATAGAAGTATAATTGTTGAATTCATTCTTAAATTATGTCAAAATTAATTAAGATTAAATAAAGGAGAATATTATGGCTAATCAAGTAAAAGTAAATTTCAATGAGGCTTTTTCGGGAGAATTAATTGCACCAAGAGGAACTTCTAAAATTGGATCAACAGAAGGAACACTTGCTCCTTATGACATGTTGTTAGGTGCTCTTGCATCATGTGTACATGCAACATATCTGGGTATTTGCAGAAAGAAAAAAGTAGCATATGAGTCTATTACATATGACATAGAAGGAATTAAAAAAGATGAGATTCCAACTACTCTTAAAGATGTATATGTGAAAGTAATAATTAAGAATTCAGAAAATGAGAAAAAAACTTCTTCTTCAATGGAATTAGCTGTTAAATACTGTTCTATATACCAAACATTAGCAAAAGTTGCTGATATGCACTTAGATATAACTCATATATAAAAATCCATTTTAAAAATGGATTTTTTTGATTTAATTTATCATAATATGCTTGCTTCTTCAGTCTTAATAGAGTTTTTAATTAGTCTATTAAGTTCACTCATTTCACTCTTCGATAACGATCTCCATTTACCTATTTCTAAATCCAAACTAACATTCATAATGCGTATTCTCTTTAGTTTTGTAACTTCATAATCAAAATGAGCACACATTCTTCTAATTTGTCTATTTAATCCCTGTGTTAGTACTATTTTAAATCTTTTAGAATCTAATTGCTCTATTATACATGGTTTTGTAATTGTATCTAAAATAGGTACTCCATGACGCATCTTATAAAGAAACTTATCTGTTATCTTTTTATTAACAGTTACAATGTATTCTTTTTCATGTAAATTACCTGATCTTAATATCTTGTTAACAATATCTCCATCATTAGTTAAGAATATTAAACCCTCACTATCCTTATCAAGTCTTCCAATATGAAAAATTCTTTCCTTATGATTAATAAAATCTACTATATTATTTTTTTTACTTCTATCGGTTGTACATACAATTCCTACCGGCTTATTAAAGGCAATGAAAACATATTTACTGGTTTTCTTTACAATAGAACCATTTACTTTAATAATGTCACCTATAGATACTTTATATCCAATTACAGGAATAGTATCATTTACAGTTACCTTGCCAGCTTCTATGAGTCTATCAGCCTCTCTTCTTGAACAATATCCAACCTCTGATAGGTACTTATTTAATCTAGTTTGAATAAGACCACCTCCAAAACAAAACCATAATCTACTTAATTATAATAATTATGGTTTATTTTTAAATCAAAATTACTTTACTAGCTCACTTACTCTAAAACCATTTGTATAAACATTCATTTTTTTACTCCTTGCAAAGCCAATTAGTGTGATTCCATATTTTTCAGCAAGCCTTATTGCTAATGACGTAGGAGCACTTCTCGAAATTAACACAGGAATTTTAGCAAGTAAACACTTTAGTACCATATCACTTGATAATCTACCACTTACAACTAATAGGCCATTTGTGTAAATATTATTATTTAATAAATGCCCAATGATTTTATCTACAGCGTTGTGCCTTCCAATGTCTTCTTTAAAGATGATTTTATCACCAATTTTATAAATTGCAGAATGTACTCCACCTGTTGCTTTAAATAACTCGCTTTCCTGAGCTAAATATTTTGTTAACCAATAAACTACTTCCGGATGAACTTTTGAATCGTTTTCTAACATGTCTACAACAATTTGGTCAAGTTTATCATGAAAGGACGTTCCAACACCACAAGCTGAATATAATATCTTTTCCTTAGATTTTATAACTGGAGAATTCTTAAGTTCTATATCCACTCTATTTTCATCAATATCTACAGAAAGAATATCAGACACATCATCAATAACGCCTTCACCATTTAAGTGTCCTACTACTAAATCTTCAATGCTTTCAGGAGTACATAAAATAGTTATGTACTTCTCTTTATTTATATAGAGAGTTATTGGATATTCTTCTACAACAAGGTCTTCTTTAATAGATAACGTGTCGTCATCATATTTTACTATAATGACTTGTTTACTTTTCGCATAAAGACTTAAGTCATTTTGAGTATTTATGTTAAAAAATAATTCACTAGGACTTATATTACAATTCACATCCTTAACATCAATAATCTTAGAATTTGATCTTTTTATTAAGGAATATAGACTATGTGAACCTTCATAGTAATTCAAGCAAGATTTTCTATATAAAGAGTGAAATGGTTCTATAAACCCATTGTTTTTTAGAGAATATACTTCATAACCAGAATCACTACTGCGTAAGAAATTTATAACCTTTTCACTAATATTAGGCATATCAACAGCAAGCAGATAGACATATTCGCTTTTAGAATTCTTTAACGCAACACTAAGTCCTGCTAATGGCCCCTTGTTTCTTTCTTCATCCTGAAATACTTTACAGTCTAAATCAGCATAAAATTCTTTATTATTAGAAACTACAATAACCTCGTCAAAATACTTATTTAGTTTTCTTATAGATTTATGAACTAAATACTCATCACCATCTTTAACAAATTCTTTATTAAATGGCATTCTACTACTAGATCCACCCGCTAATACAACCGCTGTATTACAATTTATCATCAAATTTTACAGCACAAACTTTTAACTCTGGAATATCACAAAATTGATCCAGTGCAGTGTTAGTTAACACATTTGCACCATTAGCAAAATGGAATGGCATAAAAATCACATCGTCTTTGATTGTATCTACCACTTTTACTACCGCTATAGTTGTTCCTCTTCTTGAAGATACGTATGTTTTTGCACCATTAATTAAGTTATATTTTTTTGCTGTCTCTTTAGATATTTCAAAGAAATTTTCTGGAACGATTTTATTAATACCTTCAGTTTTATTTGTCATAGTGGCAGTATGGTAGTGATAAAGCGTTCTACCAGTTGTAAGTGTAATAGGATACTCATCATCTGCGACTTCCATAGGTGAAATATACTCAACTGGTGTGAACAATCCCTTCCCACGTGAGAACTTATCTTTATGTAAGTATTTAGTACCTGGATGAGACTCATCAAAACACGGCCATTGTAATCCTGATTTAGACACTCTATCATAGTTCACACCACCATAAATAGGCGTCAAGGAAGCAATTTCATCCATGATATCACTTGGTGACGAATATGCTTGTGGATATCCTAATTCAGTCATTAACTCCTTCAGTATAATCCAGTCAGGTTTACTATTTCCAGTAGGCTCAATCACCTTATTAACTAACTGAATTTTTCGCTCGGTATTTGTAAATGTTCCTGTTTTTTCAGCATATGAACTTGCTGGTAATACCACATCCGCAAATTCAGCAGTTTCTGTTAAAAAGATATCTTGAACCACTAAGAAATCAACACTTTCTAATCCATGTTTTACATGATTTATATCAGGATCAGAGATCATTGGATTTTCTCCCATAATATATAAAAATTTAATTTCATCATTTACCATACCATCAATTATCTTAGGTACAGTTAAACCAACTTGTGAGTCCAACTTAACTCCCCAAGCACTCTCAAACTTGGCTCTCGCTAAGTCATCAAAAACTTTTTGGTAACCGGTAAAATTATTTGGTAAAGCACCTAAGTCACAGGCTCCTTGAACATTATTCTGACCTCTGAGTGGATTTATTCCCGATGATTCTTTTCCAACATGACCACATAGCATTGCCAAATTAGCTACAGATTTAACTCCATTTGTTCCTTGAGAATGTTGAGTAACACCCATAGAGTAGTAAATTCCAGCTCTTTTTCCTTTTGCATATATCTCAGCAGCTTTCTCAATATCCTCTTTTTTACAGCCACATATCTGAGCTGCTTCTTCTGTTGTAAAGTCTTCGATGGATTTAATAAACTCTTCAAATCCTTCGGTTCTTAATCTTATAAATTCTTCATCCTGAAGATCATTTTTATAAATATAGTGCATCATTCCTTTAAATAAGGCTACATTACTACCTGGCTGTATTTGAATAAACACATCCGCATTTTCTGCAAGTTCTATTTCTCTTGGTTCAGCTACTATAACTTTAGCTCCTCTTGCTTGAGCTTGCTTCATAAATGATCCGATTACAGGATGAGTACTTGTAGTATTTGATCCAGCGATAAATATTACATCATGGTCAAGAACCTCTGAAATACTGTTAGTCATCGCTCCGCTTCCCAAAGTAGAACCTAAGCCAGCTACAGTTGACGCATGACATAATCTAGCACAATGATCTACATTATTAGTCCCAAATACAGCTCTCATCATCTTTTGGAAGAGATAGTTCTCTTCATTTGTACATCTAGCAGAAGAAAGTCCTGCAAAGGAATTAGGATAATCTTTCTTAATAAGATCTACCTTATCTTTAATCAAAGAATAAGCTTCATCCCACGTAGCCTCTTCAAATACACCATTTCTTTTTATAAGTGGTGTTTTTAATCTATTAGGATGGTTTATAAAATTAAATGCAAACTTTCCTTTTACACATAGCAAACCATTATTAACAGCATCAACTACTGGTTCAACTCGAACAACTTCTCCATTTGTAACTACTAGTTCCATTTGACAACCGACACCACAATATGGACATGTTGTTTTAGTTCTGGTTGTATTCCAATTTCTATATTTAGATTTAGATTTAGGCATTAATGCCCCTGTTGGACATACGCTTACACAGTTACCACAACTTACACAATTAGCTTCATCAAAATCTTCATTTGCAAAAGTTACAAAAGTTTCATTTCCTCTATTAACATAACCTAATGCTCCTACTTGCATTTGTTCATCACACATACGAATACACTTACCGCATAAGATACATTTTCTTGGATCTATTTCAAAGAAATGATTGCTTTCATTTTTCGGTTGATTCCTTTTATGGGCATCAAATATTGGTTCTACATCTATATCATACTCATAATTATACTCTTCTAATTTACATTCCCCACTTTTTTCACAAACCACACACTCATTTGGATGTGGTCCCCAAAGTAGAGATAAATTATGTTTTCTAGCTTCAATAACTTTATCGCTGTGCGTTTCAATTGCCATCCCCTCAGCAACTTCTAAATTACATGATGTTAGAAGCTTTTCTCCTCCATTTACTTCAACAACACATAATCTACAACTTGTTTCTTTACTTAATCTATCATCATGACAAAGTGTAGGAATATTAATTCCCAATTCTTTGGTTACTTCTAAGACTGTAGTTTTTTCTTTAGCCTCTATTTGTCTTCCGTTAATCGTTAATTTAACCATAATTCCACCTACCTTGTCACAATTGCATCAAATGGACATCTATTAAAACAATCTCCACATAAGATACATTTTTCTTTATTTATAGTATGCTTTTCTTTTCTTTCACCACTTATACACTCAACTGGACAATTTTTTGCACATATCGTACATCCTGTACACTTGTCAGTGATAATATATTCATTTATTAAATCTTTACATACACTAGCACTGCATCTCTTATCTTCTATATGTTCAATATACTCATCTTTAAAATATTCTAAAGTTGAAAGAATTGGATTCGGTGCGGTTTGTCCTAAACCGCATAAAGAAGTTGAAACTGTTGATTCTGCTAAAGATTCCAATAAATCAATATCCTGTAATGTAGCTTTTCCTGAAGTAATATTATTTAATATGTTATACATTTGGATAGTTCCTTCTCTACAAGGAGTACACTTTCCACAAGACTCTTCTACCATAAAATCAATATAGAACTTAGCTATATCTACCATACAGTTCTTATCATCTAATACTATCATTCCTCCAGAACCCATCATGCTTCCTAACTCTTTTAATCTATCAAAATCCACAATTTCATCTAAATGTTCTTCTGTTAAACATCCCCCACTTGGTCCTCCAGTTAATACTGCCTTAAATTTTCTTCCCTTTAGCATTCCTCCACCGATATCATAGATTATCTCTCTTAATGTAATTCCCATCGGCACTTCGATTAATCCTGTGTTTTTTACTTTTCCAACTAACGCAAATACTTTTGTTCCACTTGATTTTTTTGTTCCTATTCCTTTAAACCATTCAGAACCCTTTTTTATAATCTCTGGTATTACTGCAAATGTTTCTACGTTATTTATTATCGTTGGTGCTCCCCATAATCCTTTACTCGCTGGAAATGGAGGTTTTGTTCTTGGCATCCCTCTTTCACCTTCAATAGAAGCTATTAATGCTGTTTCCTCACCGCACACAAATGCTCCTGCGCCTAGTCTTATCTCTAAATCAAAATTGAAGCCAGTCGCTAATATATCTTTTCCGAGTAATCCTTCTCTTTTCGCCTTTTCTATCGCTAGCTCAAGCCTCTCCACAGCTTGTGGATATTCCGCTCTTACATACACATAACCAAAATTAGCTCCTATCGCATATGCTCCAATTGCCATTGCTTCTATTACACTATGCGGGTCTCCTTCTAAGATACTTCTATCCATAAATGCTCCTGGATCCCCTTCATCTGCATTACAGATAATATATTTTGTCTGAGATTCATTGTTTCTTGCAAACTGCCATTTAATTCCTGTTGGAAATCCTCCTCCACCACGTCCACGAAGTCCAGATTCTTTTATTACTTCTATTACTTCTTGTGGTGTCATCTCTAAAGCTTTTGCTAATGCTTGATATCCTCCAGCTCCAATATATTCATCAATACTTTCTGCATTTATAAATCCACAGTTTCTTAATGCTATCTTCACTTGTTTCTTATAAAAAGGAATTTCTTTTGTTGTTTCAATTGCTTTTTTAGTTTCAGGGTTAATATATAATTTCTTCTTATATACTTCTCCCTTTACTAAATGACTTTCTACTATTTCATTTATATCTTTTGGGTTTACTTGCGAATAAAATATATCTTCAGGCATCACTTTTACTATCGGACCTTTCTCACAAAAACCGAAACATCCAGTTTCTTTTACTTCTATATCTAATCCATTGTCACTAATTGCTTCTCTTAATCTTTCTACTAGTGTATCTGACTTTAATGATTTACATCCTGCTACTCCACATACTAATACTTCTTTTCTTCCATTAGTTTCAAGACCTGCACGGTTTAATATCTTACCTTTTGTTTCGTTATATCTTTTAACTAATTCTTCACTACTTCTAATCATTAATAGCACCCTCTTTATGCTTATTTAAGGCTTCTACAGATTTTGATACATTTAAATTACCATATACTTCTTCATTAACAGTCATCACCGGAGCTAATCCACATGCTCCAATACATCTTGTTGCTTCTAGTGTGAATTTTCCATCATCTGTAGTTTCATTACTCTTTATTTTTAATTCAGAACCTATTTTATCTAATATTGCTTGGGCTCCTTTTACATAACATGCTGTTCCTAAACATACTCCTATTATGTTCTCACCCTTTGGTTCTAGTGAAAATTGTGCATAGAATGTTACTACACCATTTATTTTCGCAACTGGAATGTTTAATTCTTTTGATATCATTTTCTGTATTTCATATGGTATACATCCTATTAGCTTCTGAGCATCATGCAAACTAGGCATAAGTGGTCCTGGTTTTTCTTTATGAGTCTTTATTTTATTCTTTAATTCTTTTATTTGCTCTTCTCTTATTGCTAGTTTAATCATAACTTCCCCCCCTGTGGTTTTGTTTTTTCACTATAAAATAAAAAGAGTATTAATATTACTCTTTATACTAACCATAATTATATCATATTTATGAAAGCGGTTTTTACATTTTACTCAAAATATGCACTACTACCATTTTTATAATTATTATAAATAATCATCAATTCTTCCATAGTAGTTTTAGTAGATAACTCCGGCAAATTATCAATATCGAACCATCCCACATCTAACACTTCAAAATTAGGGTTAAATTCTCCACCTATAACCTTAGCTAAAAAGAAAATATTATAAACTTCATACATTTTACTTTTTCTATACTTCCTTCTATCTTGAATTCCTAACAACTTAGTAATCTTAACATCAAGTCCTGATTCCTCTTTAGTTTCTTTGATAGCAGCTTCCATTGGTGTAGTGTCAATATCACACCATCCTCCTGGTAAAGACCATTTACCCTTATCATGCATTTTTGCTTCTTGAACTAATAATAATTTATCATTTTTTATAACTAATGTTCTTACACAAGGCTGAGGAGTCGGGTAGTAAAATTCATGATATATATCATATGGTCTAACTTCTAACCCGATATACTCATTTAGCATTTTAGTACTCTCATCGAGCAACTCATGGTAATTATCTAGAGCATATTCATCAGTAGAATAGGTTATACCTGTATGAGCAATAGCATTTACTTTCTTAATAAACTCAAATATCTTATCGTTCACAATATCACTCACTCTCTAAGATAATATTAACACAAAATGTAATTATTATTTACAACAATAAAAAATAATGAAAGTTTAACCCCTCATTATTCATTATACTTATTTTTCATGTTCTATCTAATGTGGAATCGCTAAGATGAATATTCTCATCCACATAACTATCTCGTTACAAATCAATATTAATTTTACTATTTCGTTTAATGATTCTCATAAAATATAAAATTTAATAGATTTGATAACGAATCATCAAGGTTAGGTTCATTTTCGAGAAAATCTGATATGTCTTTCCAATTTGTAAAAAATCTAAAGTCTCATAAAGTATTTATTCGGATTTATTAAGACTAGTTTTAAATTCACTATATCCCATAAAGACCACCCAAACATAAGCAAGTGTTTTAGGTATCATAAATACTCCAATCACTCTAATAGTACTTGCCCAGATTACCACTGGGATATAAAATCCAAATGACAATACTATTGCAAGCCACATGTATCTAAAGGCTTTGTCGTTATTTTTGTTCGCTTCTTTATAGAATAACCATATAATAATAATCCCCATAATGGCAAATGGAATATTTCTATAAATCCCCCAAGATACAGGTGCATAATAGTTAAGCCATTCATTTTGTGGAAAGAAACATAACGCTATTCTAACTATAGCTAACAAATAGATAAACAAAGTTAGTATTTTATTTTCTTTTACTTTATAGCGCATTCTCCATATATTATATAAGATCACATAAAATATAGTCATAGTAATGGACGTTATAAGTTTGCCTATACCTAATATAGCTGCGTTAGCTTCAAGACCCGTAGATAATAATGCATAAGATCTTGGGATCAAGTGAAAAGCATCACCGAAACCTAATAAAACTGCCATTAGTCCAAAAAGTTTATGCTGTATATTATCACCAGATTTTTTTATCATAATAGTTCCAAGAGTTATTACAGTAGAAAGATAAATAATATCAAATAAAGTTTCTATAATTGCTTGCATTTGGACCTCCTCTAAATTTTTGATTTTGAACATTGCTTCTTCAAAGGTAAAAAGGGAATAGTTTTCTTTAATCAGTGATTATTTTTTTCAGTAATGATATAAAAAAAGAGAGATCCTCTTCATTGTTTTTCAACATTATAAGCATGTTATCTGATATGAATTTTGCGGTCTTTTCTTTAGAAATACCATCCACCCAAATATTATCACTAATGCTCGTATCATTATCTATGAATGTCACTATCATATTACGTATTTTCCCGAAGTATTCTTCTTGTTTTTTTCTACCAAGTTGCTTTTCTTGAGAACTCAATTGAACGATTTGATCAAGCCAATTATCCTTAAAATTTTGAAGATAAGTAGATAAGGTATTATAAACTTCTTCTATCTTTTCATAGAAATTCTTATCAATTAGATTAGTAAGATCGATCTTTTTATATGCTTCTATCCAAAAATCCTCTATAACCGCAACAATCAAATCCGCTTTAGTGGTGTAATTGTTATATACCGTCCCTATAGATATATTACTTTTTTTTGCCACTAATCGGATATTTATTCTACTCATCCCTTGCTCTAAAGCAATTTGCTTTGCAACCGACAAGATAATCTCCTTTTGATTATAATTTTGTTTTTCCATATAATTTTTCACCTCATTGAACATTGTTCACTTTAGATTATATACACCTATAATATATTTGTCAATGAATAGATTTGAAACAATGTAAATACTATTATTCACATTAAGACCGGTACCTATTTGCCTTCTATTTAAAACGGTGGTCACTTCCCTTTAATTCACTCAGTGTAATTTTGATATACTATGACATAACTTTATCAGTAAAGCTATTTAACACTCGTTTTTTTCAGATTGACTAATCTAAATTAGTCATGACAACTAACATTCACTTAGGCATAAGATAACTGAATAGTAAACATATGCCTCTATCTATTATAATCACCTTACAGTCGACTTATTAAAAATCAAATGCTATAATTAACCGATAAAAAGAGGAGGTAGTACTATGATAGATAAAGAAACAAAAAATGAAAGAGATGAGTCAATAGATAGTAGTCTAGATAATTTTGACTTTGATGCTTTTGATGAGGCAGATGATGAAGAATCTTATGAATATATGCCAAGGAATGGTAAATATAAGAAAATAATAATTGTTTCAAGTGTTATTATCGTAGCAGTAATTGCTGTTTGGTACTTGTTTTTCAGAGGATCAGCAATAACACCAAATATGACTAATTGGAATCAATACGAAGTAGATAATTGGGGAACTTCAAATAAAGTTGAAGTCCTATATTCATATGAATTTCATGAATCTATTCCTGAAAACTACGTGATCAAACAATCCATTCCAGAAGACTCGAAAGTTAAAAGAAATATGGTAATAAAAATTACGTTATCAGAAGGACTAAACCCAAATGAATTAGTTCCAATGATTGATCTTTCAAACGCAAACGATTCTGACATTCAAAATTGGATTGAATCAAATGGTTTAACAAACATTGAATTGAACTATAGCTTTAATCAACTTGTTCCCGAAAACTATATTGTAAGTTATGAATTTGAAAGTGGTTCACAAATCACGTTTAAAAGAAAAGATCACCTTGTTGTCGAGATTTCAAAAGGTTCAAACTCAAATATAGATAAAGTTACATTGCCTGATTTAACTAAAATGACTCTTCAAGAAGCTTTCGCTTGGGGAGAAAATAATAATATTACATTAAATACAAGCTATGTATATAGTAAATATGCTCAAGCTGATACTGTTTTGAAGCAAAATATCGACTCTGGTACGAAGGTAAGTCCTAGTAACGTTATTAATCTAACAGTTTCACTAGGTAAACAAGTAATTGTCCCAGATTTCTCTACTTTAACTCAAACACAAGCTGATAAATGGGGATTAGATAATGGTATCAACTTGACAGTAAATAAAACCTATTCAAGTCATATAGAAGACGGTTATTTTATTGAACAATCTTTACAAGCTAATGAAATTATGGCTATAAGAGATGATTTATCAGTTACTTACTCATTAGGTAAAATAGATATTTATTCTTATGTCGGGTTAAGTATTTTAGACATGAAGTCCGACTTAGACGCACTCAACTTAATAGGAGCAAACATTACTTACTCAATAGATTATGTGTACACAACATCATATCCAGATGGTATGGTAGTATCACATTCATATGAACATAGTGAGGTTAGCCCTGGATCAATTATGACGATTTTAGTGTCTCAAGGTGAAAGTGTATTTGTTCCAGATTTCAAAGGATTGGACCAAACAAGTATTCTAGAATTATGTCAAGCAAACGAGATGGTGTGCGTATTTAAATTTAAACATTATCCTTCTCCTGCGGGTATGTTCATTTCTCAATCAATTAAAGCTGATGAAGTCATCTCAAAAAATGATCCAGTAACAATAACTTTATCACTAGGGCCATCGTAGGGGTGATACAATGATTACAGTTAAAAAACTACATAAATATTATAAAATGAAGAAATCAAAGGCATACCATGCTTTAAAAGGAATTAATATTAAGTTTCCAAATAAAGGATTTGTTTTTATAGCTGGTAAGTCAGGATGCGGAAAATCAACTTTGCTCAATATTATTGGTGGTTTGGATACATATGACAAGGGATTATTAGTAATTAGGGGGCGTTCTACAAAAGAATTTACGAACAGAGATTTTGATAATTATAGAAATAGTTATTTAGGGTTTGTATTTCAAGATTTTCATTTAATAGATGGAGAAACAATTGAAGAAAATATTTCACTAGCATTAAAACTACAAGGATATAGAAAAGAATTAATTCCTAAAAGAGTTGGACAAGTATTAAAAATGGTTGACTTGTATACCAAAAAGCACCATAAAATATCAGAAATAAGTGGAGGACAAAAACAACGTGTAGCAATTGCTAGAGCATTAGTTAAAAATCCTCAAGTAATTATTGCTGATGAGCCAACAGGAAACTTAGACTCTAGGACAAGTTTACTTATTATGAAAATATTAAAAAAACTTTCTCAGAAGAAACTTGTTATTATAGTAACTCATGATATAGATTTTGCAAATGAATTCGCAGATAGAGTTATCATATTAAAAGATGGAAAAATCATTCAAGACAACGAGAGAATGATTGAGGGAGAAAAATTACTTGATTACACCCCTTTAGAAAGATTAAGGTTTAAGAAATCTACATTTCCTTTTAAAGTTGCTTTAAAAATGAGTACCAAGAGTGTCTTTAGAAAGAAGTTCAGATTAATATTCACAATTCTATTATTCTCAATTTCCATTGGACTTTTTTCGTTTTCTACTTCTTTCAACTTTTATGACACTGAAGATATCTTCTATCAATCTATTAAGGATAGTGAAACAACAAATATTGAATTCTCAGAAGGATACGCTGAAGATCACTCATTAATGAATATCTTAACTGAAGAGAGAATATCTCAACTGAATCAAAGATATCCAAATATCGTTATTGCACCTGCAAGTCAACAAAATACATTCTATATTGACTCATGTGGATTTGAGTCTCAATTATGCAACTACACCGGAAAAACTGTTTATTTAGATGACGCAAATTTACTAGATCTAAATATCATTTATGGTGATTTGAACGATGATTTTGGTGATGATAATTTAGGTATTGTAATTAGTGATGTAACAGCCACTTATTTGAAGAATGCACTAGAAAAATCAAGTTTAAGTGATCTTATTAATATAAAATTGTCTGAGTTAAGTGATTCAAATATACATTCCGAATTTGAAGAAGGATATATAAAAGCTATCTATGAATCAAATATGATTGATCAATTAAAAACAGTTAATCAACAAATAAAGAGAAATGAATTCAGAGATTATCAATCACTAACAACATATAATTCACTTTATACTTATGCTTCAAGCGATATGAACTATCAAGTAGATTCTTATTACTTTGAACTTGATAACAAAAGCGAAGGCGAAGTTAAATCACATAATTTAAGAGCTTTAAATGTATCTGATAGATTCGGAAAACATTATGTCGGGTCATTACCAACTAAAGAAAACGAAGCAGCCTTTAGTTATAATTTTCTATTAATTATGGTTAATGAACAAATGGATAATTTGATAGATCAAGGTGAAATCTCATCTACTACAAAGATAAATAGACTTTCCCCATATAGCGAAATTGAATCCTTCTGTGGTGTTTATAATGAATCGTATGACTTAGAAACTTGTGATGAGTTATTAAACGATTTCATCATAGACGTTAATGACTTTTTTGGATTAGAAGACCAAGAATTTACAATGGAATTCTCTCCGATAACATATTCGAGAAGAGAATATAATAGTGTTTCACTGGATACAGCAACATTTAATAAGGTTACAGGTATTTCATATAACACAAGAATGGATATGGTGATAAATGAAAAATTATTAAGTAATTACTTGGACAAAAGAGTAGAGTTAGAAGGAAATTACTTCTATAATAGACATACTGTAGTAGCGCTTTTATCTGAACCGATTAGTCAACATGAAGCATTTATTAAAATGATCCAAGCAGATTATAATCACAATACGCCAGCATCAATTTCATTAAGTGTATTAGATGGTTTTATGAATCAAGTAGTTCGAAGAACATTTCTAATAATTTCGCTAATATTTGGTGGATTCGCTTCACTATTAATGTTTTCTTATATTAACCAAAGCATCAGATTCAAAAGAGCGGATATAGGTACTTTAAGAGCCATTGGAGCTAAAGGAACAGATGTTGCGAAAATATTTGTCACTGAAGCTATGATTATTTCCATGATATCATCACTTATTGGTGTTATTGGTTTAAATTATGTAGTTTATAAATTAAACGATGTTATAAACCAATCTGCATCTCTAAATTTTAAATTATTCTATATTAATGGATTAGTTTACATAATTTTACTATTATTTGCAGCCATAGTCGCACTAATAAGCTGTTCTTTACCACTTTACAGATTAATTCGAATGAACCCAATTGATGTAATTAGAAAAGCTAGAGATTAAAATGAATCAAAAAAATCCCAAAAAGAATATTCCTTCTTTAATTGGGTTTTTTTATTAAAAATAAAAGACTTTAGAAATATCATCTAAAGTCTTCATAAATTAATCAATAATTATTCTATAATAAAACTATATTCGTGTGATTCACCCTGATTATCTGTTACTGCGATCTTGTATGATCCAGGTTCAGTAAAAAACATTTCCTGAGGTATTTCATAGGATAATCCATCCCTTAGTGCATTTATATTTTCGTACTCATCAATATTAATATCTATTTGATATCCTTCGACAAAATCATAAACATATACTGCCCCACTCTCTGAGTCATTCTCACCATCACGTCCTGCTCCAACTACTATATGATCACCACTACTTGCAACGCTTGATCCAAACACATCAAAATTATCTTTACCGTTATCTTCACTAGATGTGATTTTTCTTTCATAAGTCTCGTCATCCAATTTGAAAATGTATACTGATCCGGACATAATATATGTTTCATCACTTCTTGCAACTACAAAAATATGCTCATCATCAACTATAACCTTCTCGCCAAAATATTCAAATTTTTGACCATCTGAAGCTATTATTTTTCTTTCATATGTTTCATCGTCTAGATTGTACACCATTACTGATCCAGAGTCTTCTCCAGTATCATCATCACCAGGTGTTCCAACCACTAAGTAATCATCATATAAACTCAGAGAAAATCCGAATTTGTCACGGAAAAAACCGTCAGACATAATGATCTTTCTTTCATATGTATCATCATCTAATTTATAAACATAAACTGACCCAGATCGATTACCGTTATCGTCATCTGACCAAGCTCCTACTGCAATGTAATTACCATATATCGCCACACTAGCTCCAAATTTATCATACTCACTGCCGTCACTTGCTGTTATTTTCCTTTCATATGTATCATCATCATACTTATATAGATACACTGAACCGCTAGGTATCCCATCATTACTTGTGGTAGGTGCACCAATAACGATATACTCGTCATTACTTGCTAAGCTTCTTCCAAATAAAGCACGTGCACTTCCATCACTTGCAGTAATTTTTCTTTTATATGCTTCATCATCTATTTTATATACATACACCGAACCACTGGAATTACCATAATCGTCATCCCCTGGAGCTCCTACTATAATGTAATTATTTACTGTTGCAACTGTAGAGCCAAAAACTCCAAAATTAACACCATCAGTAGGAGAAATTTTTCTTGTATATTCATCATCATCTATTTTATATACATACACCGAACCACTAAAATCACCCTTACTGCTATCGCCACTTGCTCCTATTATTATAAGATCATCATTCATTGCCAAACTTGATCCGAACATTTCGAATCTAGCTTCTTCAATTGATCTTATTTTATAATTAATATCACCAAGATTATATTTTATGGCATCAATTATCCCCTCTTTGTTTGAGCAACTTGTAAGATTAACAATTAGTAGTAATAATACTACTAACAAATATTTTTTCCTCATAAAATTAGATCCCCCTTAATCTCCCATTGTAAAAATTATGATCTGAGCAATAGAGTTTAGAAACTATGTTTTAATCAATTTATACTCTATATAGTTTGTCCATTCCTTTGCAGTCATATATGGCCATAATCATTGTATCAGTTTAATAATATTAAATAAATCAATTTCAATATATTTACATAAATTAGGAGAATTAATTTACATAAATTAATTCTCTAAGCTTATATAGACAAAGATATCATTTAAATTAAGGTTAAGTTTATTAAATACAACAATTAAATTTAATTTTATTCACATCACTCATCTCATGTTTTTCATTCTAATAATATCATAAAATTTATGAATTTTAAAGAAAAAAATAAATTTTTATAGAAGTTAAATAAGAGGTAATAAATAATATGAATTACACATCAACTTTTAATAATAGGTTCTATTTAGACGATAAATGAGTTTGATTCACTCCTTATTATTTTCCGTTATAAATATCGTGATTAAACATGATAATTTTGTTTGCTTTATTACTCATATAAGTGTAGAATAAATTGTATTTGAAAACGTTTTAAATCATTAGGAAGTGAGGGTTTTTTTTATGGATAGTTTTAATATTACTTTAGAGTCAATTTTTGACGAATTACCAAGTAAAAAGAAATTTATAAAAGGGATTAGACGAGCACCTAAAAGGGAATTCACGTTATCTCAAGAAGAGACAGAGTTAGCATTAAAGAATGCTCTTAGATATATTCCTGAAAAGTGGCATGATGTGTTAGCGGAAGAGTTTTTAGATGAACTCCTTACTATGGGAAGAATCTACGGTTATCGTTTTAGACCTAGCGGAAATATCAAGGGGTTAACTGTTGATGATTATGAAGGTAATACACTTGAAGGAAGAGCTTTCCAAGTGATGATTGATAATAACTTGGATTTCGATATTGCTTTATACCCATATGAATTAGTGACATACGGAGAAACCGGACGAGTATGTCAAAATTGGATGCAGTACCATTTAATTAAAGAATACTTAAAAATTATGAATGATAAACAGACTTTAGTTGTTCAATCGGGTCATCCATTAGGTTTATTTAAATCTCACAAAAATTCACCTAGAGTTATCATTTCAAATGGTTTAATGATAGGAATGTTTGATGATTTAGATAACTATAACCGTGCTGCAGCATTAGGAGTAGCTAATTATGGTCAGATGACTGCTGGTGGATGGATGTATATAGGACCACAAGGAATTGTTCATGGTACATACTCTACTTTACTAAATGCTGGTAGAGATAAACTTGGTATTCCTGTAGATGAAGACTTAAATGGGAAATTGTTTGTTTCAAGTGGTTTAGGTGGAATGAGTGGTGCACAAGGTAAGGCATGTAAAATAGCTGGTGGTGTTGGAATAATTGCTGAAGTTGATCCTTCGAGAGTTGAAACAAGATATACTCAGAAATGGATTGATATTAAGACTAGCGATGTTCAAGAAGCTTTTGATTTAGCAAAAAATGCTATGAAAGAAGGTAAACCACTAGCAATTGGTTATATTGGAAATATTGTAACATTATTAGAGTACGCCGTTAGTAACAATATTCATATCGATTTATTGAGTGATCAAACTAGTTGTCATAATGTATACGACGGTGGATATACTCCTGTTAACTTAAGCTTTGAAGAAAGAACCGATTTACTTGCTAATAATAAGAAAAAGTTTATTGAAGAAGTTAATAAAGGTTTACAAGCGCATTACAAAGTTATAATTAAACTAAGCGATAATGGTACCTACTTCTTCGATTATGGAAATAGTTTTATGAAAGCAATTTATGACAGCGGTGTTTTAGAAATATGTAAGAATGGTAAAAATGATTTAGATGGATTCATTTGGCCAAGTTACGTAGAGGATATTATGGGTCCTATATTATTTGATTATGGTTATGGACCATTCAGATGGGTATGTTTATCAGGTTTAGATAGTGACTTAGATAAAACTGATAATGCAGCTATGGAAATGATCGATAAAGATAGAAGGTTCCAAGACTTAGATAACTATAATTGGATAAAAGATGCTAAAGAAAATAATTTAGTTGTTGGTACCAAGGCAAGAATTTTATATCAAGATGCATATGGTAGATTAAAAATAGCTCTTAAATTCAATGAAATGGTTAGAAATGGTATTGTCGGACCAATTATGTTAGGTCGTGATCATCATGATACCGGTGGGACTGATTCACCTTTTAGAGAAACATCGAATATCAAAGATGGTTCTAACATAATGGCTGATATGGCTACTCATATTTTTGCTGGAAATGCAGCTAGGGGAATGAGTTTAATCGCGTTACATAACGGCGGTGGAGTTGGTATTTCAAAGTCAATCAATGGTGGTTACGGAATGGTATTAGATGGTTCTACTAGGGTTGATGAGATCCTTAATTCAGCAATGTTATGGGATGTTATGGGCGGAGTTGCTCGTAGAAACTGGGCACGCAACGAAAACGCTGTTTCTACTTCTAAAGAATTTAATGAGTTAGATAATGATTCTTCTATCACTATACCATATCTAGCGGATAATACATTTATTAATGAAATAGTAAGAAAAAATTATAAGAGGTAAGATAATGATTATATTAGATGGACATAGTCTTACAATAGAAAAATGTAAGAAAATACTTACTGGTGAGAAAGTTAGGATTTCAGAACAAGCTATCGAAAAAGTTAACACATCTAGAAAAGCTGTAGAGAAAATAGTTGATGAAGATAGAGTAGTTTATGGTATAACAACAGGCTTCGGATTATTTTGTAATGTCTTAATTGATTCTGATAAAACAGGTGAATTACAAATTAATCTTATTCGATCTCATGCAGTTGGAGTTGGCGAACCATTCAACGAAGAAATTACAAAACTTATGTTAGTACTAAGAGCAAACGCTCTATTAAAAGGACACTCTGGCGTACGAATTGAAGTAATCGAACAATTACTTAAATTCGTTAATATGGACATATACCCAGTAATTCCGTGTAAGGGTAGCCTTGGTGCAAGTGGAGATTTAGCTCCACTATCACACTTAGCTTTATCATTAATTGGTGAAGGTTTTGTAAAATATAATGGTGTTACATATCCTACAGATGAATTACTACAAAAACTTAATATTACTCCAATCAAACTTCAAGCAAAAGAAGGCTTAGGGTTAATAAATGGTACACAAGCAATGACCGCTGTTGGAGTTTTAGCTTATATACATGGAGAGAAATTAGCTTATTTAAGTGAATATATTTCTTCATTTACAATGCAAGCTTTAGAAAGTATTATCGATGTCTTTGATGAGGAAATTCACATTTCAAGAGGATATCAAGAACAAATTGATGTGGCTAAGAGATTTAGAAATATTTTAAACAACTCGAAATTGATGACTAGACAAGGCGAGTTAAGAGTACAAGATGCTTACTCAATTAGATGCGTACCACAAGTACATGGAGCTTGCTTTCAAGCCTTGAACTATGTTAAAGAAAAATTAGAAATAGAAATGAATGCATCCACAGATAATCCATTGATCTTTGATGATGGTAACAAAGTTATATCTGCAGGAAATTTTCACGGTGAGCCTATAGCTTTCGCAATGGACTTTCTAAAATTACCAATGTGTGAGTTAGCTAATATCTCAGAAAGACGTATTGAAAGATTAGTAAATCCAGCACTAAATAATGATTTTCCAGGTTTCTTAAGCAATAAGGAAGGACTTGAATCAGGTGCTATGATTTTACAGTATTCTGCAGCTTCACTGGTGAGTGAAAATAAAACTTTAGCTCATCCAGCAAGTGTAGATTCGATTCCTTCAAGCGCTAACCAAGAGGATCATGTTTCAATGGGAACAATAGCCGCTAGGCACGCTCTTGAAATAATTGAGAATTCATATAACGTTCTTGCGATAGAGTTATTCTGTTCTGCACAAGCAGTTCACTTAATGGACTCAAACAAATTATCACCAATTAGTCAAAAGTTCTATGATGAGTACCGAGAAAAGGTTCAGCACTTTGAAAAGGATAGAATGTTCTCAATTGATATTAACAAAACTAATGAATTTATGAAAAGTTGTGATATAAGTGGATAAGTTATTTATAAATATTTCTGAGTTACTTACAATGGATTACGGTAAACCCTATTTAAGAGGAAAAGAGTTAGATCAACTTAAGATCGTTGAACATGCGTATCTATATATTGTTAATGATAAAGTAGTTGATTATGGAACAATGGAAGAAATGAATCATTCAGCTAATGTTGTGATAGATTGTACAAACAAAATGATTACTCCTGGTTTAGTGGATCCACATACACATTTAATTTTTGGTGGTTCTAGAGAAAAAGAAATTGCACTCAAACTACAAGGTGCTAGTTACTTAGAAATACTAAATATGGGATTAGGTATTCATTCTACAGTTGAAGCTACTAAAAATGCTTCAATTAATGAGCTACAAGAAAAGGCTTTAAAAGTTATCGATACTATGAATGGGTTTGGTGTTACATCTTTAGAATGTAAAAGTGGTTATGGACTAGATGAGGATACTGAATTAAAGCAATTGAAAGCATTAGTAAATCTAACAAACAACATGAATATAAAATCAACATTCCTAGGTGCACATGCAATTCCAAAAGACTCTGATTCTAAAACACAACTATCAAAAATGATCTCCTTTATAGAAAAATATAAGGATTCAAATCTATTCCAATTCGTAGATATATTTTGCGAAGATAGTGTTTTTAATATAGCTGAGAGTGAAGAATATTTATTAAAGTCTAAAGAGTTAGGATTTGGAATTAGAATACATGGTGATGAGATTAAACCACTAGGGGGAGCTGAATTAGCTGCTAGGATAGGTGCAAATAGTGCTGACCATTTAATTGGTTCTTCTATTGAAGGTATAAAAGCTTTAGGAAAGTCAAATACAGTTTGTAACTTACTTCCTGGTACTTCGTTTTACTTGAATAAAAGCTATGCAAAAGCTCGTACAATGATTGATAATAATTGTATAATAGGACTATCTACTGATTATAATCCTGGAAGCAGTCCTTGTGAAAACATTCAATTTATAATGAATTTGGCATTACTAAAATATAAGATGACTCCAAAAGAAATTTGGAATGCAGTTACTATAAATCCAGCCTACAGCCTGAACTTAAATGCAGGTACTCTGAAAATCGGGTCTACAGCTGACTTCGTGATATGGAATGCTCAGAATCATGAATATGTTGTATATCATAATGCAGTAAACGATGTAGATAAAGTCTACAAAAGCGGTAAATTAATAAAGGAGGTAGTATGAAAAAATTAGTGCAGTGTGTTCCTAACTTCTCTGAGGGTAGGAATGTAGAAAAAATCGAGAAGATAGTTGATTCTTTTCGTGGGAAGAAAGATCTAAAATTATTGGATTACTCATATGATAATGATCATAACAGATGTGTAGTAACAATAATAGGGACTCCTGAAAGCCTAAAAGAATCACTATTAGTTGCTTTTGGCAAAGCAAAAGAGTTAATCGATATGACGAGTCATACCGGACAACATCCTCGAATGGGAGCAGTTGATGTATGTCCTTTCATCCCAATCAAGAATACTGATGTTAAAGAATGTGATGAACTAGCAAAAGATATTGCAAAAGCAATTCATGAAGAACATGATATGGGATTCTTCTTCTATGAAAAAAGTGCTAGCAGCACTTTAAGACAAAACCTTGCTAAAATAAGAAAAGGTGAGTATGAAGGTATGGAAGAAAAATCTCAGAATGAGAAGTGGATACCTGATTTAGGTGAATTCAAAAAATCAACTGGTATAACTGCTATTGGTGCAAGAATGCCTTTAGTTGCATTCAATGTACTACTAGACACAAACAACTTAGACATCGCAACTAAAATCTCAAAAGCAGTTAGACATATTAATGGTGGTTTACGTTTCGTAAAAGGTATTGGTATTGATATGCCTGAGAGAAATATAACTCAAGTTTCTATGAACTTAACTGATTATACAAAAACTCCTATATATAGAGTCTTTGAATTAATTAAAATTGAAGCTAAAAGATATGGCGTTAATGTAATAGGAAGTGAATTAATTGGATTAGCACCAATGGATGCTTTTATCCAAACTACTGAATATTACTTTGGAATTGAAAACTTAGATTACAATCAAGTATTAGAAAAGCATTTGATGGAATAATGTTTAAAGATTATAAAATTAAAGATTTTCTAAACCAAACTGCTTCAAATGAACCAACTCCAGGTGGTGGAAGTATTGCAGCCTTAACAGGTGCAATAGCTTTCTCACTTTGTGAAATGGTTGCAAATCTAAGTTTAAATAAAGAGAAATACGCCATACATAAGAAAGATTTTGAGAATATAATTAAAGTTACTGAAGATTTAAGAGAAGAGTTATTAGATGATATTAATAAAGATGCATCTTCTTTTGATGAAGTGATGAAAGCATTTAAGTTACCTAAATCAACTGATGAAGAAAAAAAGGTTAGATCAGCAAAAATTCAAGAAGGTTATAAATACGCGGCAAGTGTTCCTATGGGTATTGCTGAAAAAATATTCAAATCATTAGAAGTGATTGAGTTTGTAATTAACAATGGTAACCAAAACGCACTTACAGATGGTTTAGTTTCATTAATGTCAGCTAGAACTGCTATATTAGGAGCATTATTAAATGTCAAAATTAACCTAGGCTCTATCAAAGATAAAGAATTTGTAGAAGAGTGCAATAAAAAAGTAAATGCTTTAGAAACAAAAACTATCGATTTCGAGCAAAGAGTATTAACAAAAATTAATTTATAAACTGCCTGAGGCAGTTTTTAATTTAACTAAAATAAAGATATAATATAAAAAGAGGTGAGAAATATGAGAAAAGCATATATAAACGGAAACATAATAACAAATGATAAATCAGTTGCAGAAGCTATGATAGTTAATGGAAAGACTATTGAATATGTTGGAACTAATGAAATTGTTAATAAAGCCAATATAGAAACTATAAATCTTAACGGTAATACTGTTCTACCAGGGTTTTACGATAGTCATATACACTTCTTAGGTATAGGACTTCTCAATCATCTTTCAAACTTATCTCAATCTAAGTCAATTGATGAGCTAGTAAATGAGTTAAAGGAAAATACTAATAGTTGGATTATCGGGAGAGGTTGGCACCAATCGAATATGAATGGGTATGTGCCGACTAAGAATGATTTAGATAGAGTTTCTTCAGAGATTCCTGTAATCGCCATTAGAGTATGTGGTCATGTGCTAGTAGCCAACTCTAAGGCTATGGAAATCGCTAAGATAGATAAATTTACTGAACAAATTGATGGGGGTAGTTTTGATTATGAAACGGGATTATTTACTGAAGACGCATTACTCTTAATAACTAAAGTTATACCTCCTTATAAAAAGGATGATATTAAGAAAATGTTTATTAATGCTAATGAACATTTACTCAGTCAAGGAATAACATACATAGCTAGTGACGACTTCTCTACTTTAAACGTCCCTTATGAACTTATAATCGAGTGTCTAAATGAATTATACTTAGAAAAGAAAATTAATATTAAGCTATACGAGCAAGTAAACTTACCAACAATTGAACTATTCAAGGATTATGTTTCTAAAGGATACCCAAATAAGATATTCAGTGAACTTTTTAAATTAGGCCCACTAAAACTATTAGCTGATGGCTCACTTGGTGGAAGAACTGCTTACTTAAGAAAACCATACAGTGACCAAGATACTTTAGGCATTCCTGTATTTACACAAAGCACCCTTAATGAATACGTTAGGCTAGCAGATAAGTCAAATATGAATGTAGCAATTCACGCGATTGGTGATGCTACCGTAGATATGATTTTAGAAGCTACAAAAGATTCTAAAGACCACAGACATGGAATTATACACGCTCAAATAGTTGATAAAGAACAGATAAAGAGAATAAAAGAACAAAACCTCTTATTATATGTCCAACCTATATTCTTAAACTCAGATATAGATATCGTATTCGATAGACTAGGAAATAGAGCAAATGAATCTTATTTATTTAAAACTATGTATGATTCAGAAGTAATCACTTCATTTGGTACAGATTCTCCTGTTGAAAATTTTAACCCTTTTGAAAACCTATATTCTGCAATCACAAGGAAATCAATCAAAAATCCTACACAAGACGCATTCCTTAAAGATCAAGCCTTTAATATTTCTTCAGCAATTGAGTGTTACACTACTCACTCAGCATATACCTCATATGATGAAAAATCAGTAGGTAAGTTAAAGGCTGGATACTTTGCTGATTTTATTATTATAGATAAAAACATCATTGAATCAACACCAGAGGAGTTGCTTAAGACAGAAGTTCTTGCAACATACATAAATGGTTCGAAAGTTTACTAAATCAAAAAAAGCACATCGATTATGTGCTTTTCATTACTTTTCAAGCCACTTCTCAAGTTCATAATCAGTAGCAAGAACAGTATGAGTGTCAGATAGATGTTGTATTTTCCCACCCGTATAATTTATGTTCTTTTGATCATATATATCTCTTTTTCTTACTTTTTCTAACCTCGGATTAGGTTCAGGTATTGCTGATAAAAGTGACTTAGTATATGGATGTACTGGATTCTCATAAACATCTTCTACAGTACCCATTTCCACAATATGACCTTTATGCATCACTCCAACTCTATCACTTATGTACTTAACCATGGACAAATCATGAGCAATGAATAAATATGTTACACCGGTTTCTTCTTGAAGTGCTTTTAGTAAGTTAATCACTTGTGCTTGAATAGAAACATCCAAAGCAGAAATAGCCTCATCTGCAATAACAAAATCTGGGTTCATTATCATAGCGCGAGCAATACCAATACGCTGACGTTGACCACCACTAAACTGGTGTGGATAACGATGTAAATGATCTTTTAATAGACCTACCTTCTCTAAAATAGCTATTACTTTCTCTTCTTTTTCTTTTTCACTAGAAACTAATCCGTTTACGACTAAACCTTGTCCGATGATATCAATAACTTTTTTTCTTGGATTCAAACTAGCCATTGGATCCTGAAAAATCATTTGCATCTTTTGTCTAAAATCTCTGTCTACCATATTATCGACTTGTGCTTGTCTTAAATCTAGTTTTAATTCTTCAATATCTTTGTGATTAATTTTGACCTTAGTATTAATTGCATTACTTAATTTTTCTTCATACTCTTTTAGTCTATCAGTGTGGGTAGTAGACTTTAATCGCTTGACTTCGGCACGAAGTTCATTAATCTTCTTACCATCATATCCTTCTTTAGACTCTCTAATGATATGTTTTAATCTCTTAAATTGCTTATCACCTATAGAAATTCTTTTGTTATTAAAATAAATCTCACCATCAGTTATTTGGTAGAGTTTAATTATGCTTCTACCCGTCGTAGATTTACCACTACCAGATTCACCAACCAAACTAAATGTTTCTCCTTTAAAAATTTCAAATGAAATACCATCTACAGCCATAACAGTTTGCTTTTTACTTACTTTAAAGTGTTGTTTTAAATTCTCTACTTTTAATAAAACTTCTCTACTCATCAGTATTCCTCACTTAACATCAATTTTATTCTTCTTTGGAGATGCTCTGGCATTTCAATTTTAGGTGCATACTCATGTAACAACCAACTAGCAACATAATGAGTATCACTTACCTTGAAAAATGGTGGTTGTTCCTCAAAGTCAATTTTCAAAGTGTGTTCACTTCTATAAGCAAATGCATCACCTACAGGAGGTGATATAAGGTTTGGCGTAGTTCCTGGAATAGAATATAACATATCTACTTTTGTTGACATATCAGGAACAGATGCTAACAATCCCCAAGTATAGGGATGTTTTGAATCATAATAGATTTCATCACTTAAACCATACTCTACTATCTTTCCTGCATACATAACTGCAACTCTGTCTGCCATGTTAGCGACTACACCCAAATCATGAGTAATAAAAATGATAGAGATTTTTAGTTTCATTTGTAGTTCCTTTATCAACTCTAAAATTTGAGATTGAATTGTTACATCCAATGCAGTTGTTGGTTCATCAGCAATTAAAATATCCGGTTCGCTAGCTAATGCGATAGCGATCACTACTCTTTGACGCATTCCACCTGATAGTTGATGAGGATAACTTTTAAATCTTTTACTAGGACTTTCTATCCCTACTAAATCTAATAGTTCTATAACCTTTATTTTTGCATCAGATCTTTTCATCTTACGATGTTCCAGCATACTTTCCATAATCTGTTTACCAATAGTCATAGTTGGATTTAAACTAGTCATTGGGTCTTGAAAAATCATAGATATTCTTGAACCTCTAATCTTAGTCAGTTCCCTTTTGGTTAACTTAAGTATATCGTTTCCATCAAACAAAATAGATCCTTGTTCAACAGTTGCATTATTGGCTAGCATTCCCATTATGGCCTTTGTGGTAACTGATTTCCCACTACCTGATTCACCTACAATTGCTAGTGTTTCTCCTTTGAATAAATTAAAACTTACCCCTCTAATTGCTTGTACATTACCTGAATTAGTCTTAAAAGAAATTCTTAGATCGTTAACTCTCAATATTTTTTTCATAGTTATTCCTCCTTCATCTTAGGATCCAATGCATCACGTAATCCATCAGCCAGTAAATTAAACGTTAACATCAAGAGTGCTAGAATTACAACTGGAAACAATAGCATATGAGGATAAACCATAATAGACTTGTATCCATCACTAATTAAAACACCAAGGGAAGCCATAGGGGGCTGTAATCCCAATCCTATAAATGCCAGGAATGATTCATAAAATATAGCACTCGGAACCGAAAACATACTCATTACTAAGACCTGTCCGAATATATTAGGAAGAATATCTTTTATTATTATTTGAGAATCAGACGATCCTAAAGTTCTTGACGCAAGGATAAATTCAAATGACTTTAACTTTAAAACTTGTGAGCGAACTACCCTGCTCATACCAATCCACCCAGTTAAAATCAAGGCTAATGTTATAGACATCAATCCTGGATTAAGCACTAGTACTAGCAAAGTCACTATAACTAAACGAGGAATTCCAACAATAATCTCTACTACTCTTTGCATTATTGTATCGGTTCTTCCACCCTTATACCCAGAAATCATTCCGTAAGTGATACCAATAACCATATCAATTAATACTGCTAGAAAAGCTATATAAAATGATACTCTTGTTCCTGTCCAAACTCTAGTCCATTGATCTCGACCTAAAGTGTCAGTACCAAACCAAAAATAGACATCATCAAATCCTTTTTCTTTATATATGTTTCTCTCTACATCAACCATTTCTTTTCCATTTACTACATATTCTTTTACGATACGTTCATAATCTGGATTAATCTTTGCACGAGCTTTAGTTTTGGTTTCTACTATTGTACCATCAAGAATTCCCAATTTTTCAACAATTGGAATCCTAGGTGGAAGTTTTTCATATTCTGTCATTACTTGATCGTACTTATATGAATTCATAAATGGACCAATCAATGAAAAGAACAAAACAATTGTGATTACAATCAATCCAACAACTGCACCTTTGTTTTTCTTAAATCTTTTTAAAGTATCTTGAAAAAAGGATGCGTTATGAACCAGTATCTCTCTTTCATTACTACTATCTCTAAATATCCTTTCAAAGCGACTCTTATCATAATTAAGCATTAGTTCCACCACCTTGCACTCGAATTCTAGGATCAATTATCCCATACAGTAAATCTACAAGTAAGTTAACGAAGATATATAGAAAACTATAAATAAACGCTATCGCTATTACTACATTGAAGTCGTTAACTTGAATTGCTTGTATTAATAAACTACCAATACCAGGTATACCAAATATTTTCTCAACTACTAATGACCCAGTCATTAGCCCAACCAGTAAAGGACCTAGGACGGTAATCACTGGTATCATTGCATTTCTAAGGGCATGTCTTATTATTACTTTTAAGTTAGACAACCCTTTTGACTCTGCTAATTGGATATAATCTGATTTGAAAATATCTATCAATTCCATTCTCATAAACCTAGCAGTTTGTGCAATTACAAACATTGATAGTGCAATTGATGGTAAAACCATAGACCTAACAGTGTCATCTATATCAAATGTTATTGGAAATAGCCTCATCTTATAACCAAAGTAATAACTTAAACCTAAAGCAAATACATATGAAGGAATACTAACACCAAGTACTGCAATAATTGTAGTAAGAGTGTCAAATATTGTATTTCTTTTTATACCTGCAATTACACCAAGGACTATTCCCGTAACTGTTCCTATTAGAATCGCTTGTAAACCAATCTTAATAGTAATTCCAATTCTACTACTTATCATATCTGATATTGCGGCGTTCTTCTTAATTACAAACGAAATACCGAAATCCTGATGTAAAACCACATTCTTCACAAAAATCAAAAATCTTATCACTGGAGATTTATCCAGTCCATACAAAGCGTTTAAATTGGCAATTTGATCTGGAGATAATTTTTCATCATTAAACGGCGAACCTGGCATGAACTCAAGTAATAAAAATAAGATAAATAATATCACTAAAAGTGTCAGTGCTGCCATTCCTAGTCTCTTTAAAATATATTTTGTCATAATCTCATCTCACTTTCATAAAAATCAAGGGAACTTATTTGAAATAGGTTCCCTAGATAACTATTTTAAAGAATACTAACCAATCTTAACATTCTTATAAACGTGTGGTAATCCCACTGAATGTACTTCAATTCCTGAAACTTCTGGAGAAATAAGCATTGCATAACCAGACTGATAGATTGGGAAAACCCCTGCATCATCTAATAAAACTTGCTCCATTTCTAACATCATGTCCCAACGTTCTACTGTTTTTGTTGATGATGCTAATTCGCCACCACCAGAAATTTTTTCTAACATTTCTAAGTATACTGGATTAGCATAATCTGTGCTAGATGATCCACCTGGTTTGAATAACTCTAAGTATGTTTGTGGATCGGCATAGTCAGGACCCCAACGAGTGATTCCTAATTGGAATTTATCTTCTCGCATTAACTGTAATCTATTTTTCTTAGGTTGAGTTTTCAAAATGACAGTTAATCCTTCTAAATTAGTTTCCCATTCTGATTTCATAAATTCAGCCATTCTTTTAACAGACTCTGCATCATCAAATAATAATTCAATCTCAATTTCAGATTTACCTAACTCTTGTTTAGCTAATTCCCAGTGTTTCTGAGCTTCAGTTACATCATAATTCAGGAAATCTCTAGTTTGAGCCTCACGGTAATCAGTTCCGTCAACTGGTGATGCTGCAAGTCCTGTAGGTACAATGTAATTAGCAGCAACAGAACCATCGTTTAATACAGAGTTCGCGATATAAGATTTATCAAATCCCATTCCTAATGCCATTCTAAAGTTTAAATTTTCAAGTTCAGGCATACCAGAAGCATAGTTTGGAGCTACGTACCAAACATATCCACCAGGATCATTTGTGAATGCCTCATCATCTTTATATCTGTCAACTAATTCAGAATTTAACTTAACTACATCTACACTACCTGCTTCAAATTCTAGTGCAGCAGTTTGCGCATCCTTGAACACGCGCCATTCAACAGAATCAATTTGAACGCTATCTGCATCATAGTAAGTTTCATTCTTTTCTACAGTTAATCCGTATCCTTCTTGCCATTTGGTAATTTTAAATGGACCATTTGCTAATACATTTTCAGGTCTCATTCCATACTGCCCATCTTGTGCGTTATAGAACTCTTCATTAATTGGGAAGAATGTGTTAAATGTCATTAACTGAACAAAGAATGGAGCTTCATTGTCTAAAGTAACTACTAACTCATAATCACTAACAGCTTCGATTCCTAATGTTTGGTAATCAGCTTCGCCATCATAAATTGCTCTTGCATTTTTAACTCCAGCAACGAAGAATATCCAACTATATTCTGATCCAACATCTGGATTCATTCCACGTTTCCAAGCAAATTCGAAGTCATGCGCTGTTACAGTAGTCCCGTTATCCCACTTCGCATCTTCTCTTAAATAGAATGTATATATTAATCCATCTTCAGAAACTTCGTATGATTTTGCAATGGAAGGAACTAATTTCCCATTTGCATCATATTGTAAAAGTCCTTCGATAGTTGCACCCACAATTTCAAATGATAGTCCATCAGTAGCTATTTGAGCATCAATTGATGGTACCTCCACATCTGTTGCTATTCTCAATACTTTTGGTTCTTGTTCAACTGGTTCTCCAGTTTCGTTACCTGTAGGAGTATCAGTGCTTTCATCACTTTTACATGCAGCTAATGAAAATACTAAAGCTAAAGATAACAATAATCCTAATAATTTTCTCATAATTTTCCTCCTCTTGTTATAAATGTATTTCTCTGATTCTAGCACAGTTATTGTTTGGGTACAAACCTTTTTTTACAGAAAAACGTTTTCACATCTTTATGTAAAAGCCTTTCAAACAAAAAAAGTAGCCTAAGCTACTCATTTACTTCAAAAACTCACTATACTTTGTAACGTCAATTTCTTGTGAGTTAATTTTATCTGTACTTTTGATTAATAAATTCATAGAATCATCTATAGAAAAGAGCATATTTACTACCTTCATAGTTTCAATAGGTCCATTAAACATAGTAGGCCAATCTCCACCTGCAGTGCAAACTAATAAAGACTTATCTAACTTTTTCACTTCTTCTTTTCTTATGAATTTCTTTGTAAAGTAAGTCTGAAATCTCGATATTATATCCAATAAACTACTTGATAAACTCGCAAAGTATAAAGGACTTGCGATAATTATTTTATCAGCAGAACCAATTAAATCATATATTTGAATCATATTATCATTTATACTACATCCATCTAAGTTGTCACAATATTTACAATCCATACAAGCCTTGATATTTTCAGCATATGAATTGATGATTATATACTCTTCATCAATTCCCTTAATAATTTTCTTCACAGTTTTCATAGTGTGTCCATTTTTGTTTGGTGATCCATTTAGAATGAGAATCATTTGAATATCCTACTATATGGATAATTTAATTCTATTTCTTCTCCAATATTACTTGAATCATCCTTAGCATGACAAGTAATCCTAGGTTGCATACAATCTCTATTCTTAATTAATTTATCTTTTATTTTATATTCAGATAGTGACATATCATTCTCCTTACTAATTTCAACCTAGTTCAGCAATTATTCCAGAGATTAATCCTACAAACTTTACAGATGTCTCTTGTGCTGTCTTAACTACATTATCATGAGAGTGTTTAGTTTCTTGAATGCCAGTAGCCATATTAGTTACGCAACTGATCCCTAATGTGTCAATCCCTAGTTGATTACACACAATTGTCTCTGGAACTGTACTCATACCTACAGTATCAGCTCCAAATCCTGCAATCATTCTAATTTCAGCCCTTGTTTCGTAATAGGGTCCCTGAAACCCCGCATACACCCCTTGCTCTAATTTTATATTTAAATCTTTTCCTACTTGTTTTGCTTTTTCGATAAGATATAATTTATAAGGCTCAGTCATATCGGGAAATCTAGGTCCAAATCTTTCATCGTTAGTACCAACAAGTGGATTTGTTCCCATAAGATTTATAAAATCATCAATAATCATTAGTGACCCTGGTTTAAAATTCTTGTTTATTCCTCCGCATGCGTTTGTAATGATCATTTTTTCTATTCCTAATAATTTCATCACATATATAGGGTAGGTTACTTGCTTCATATCATAACCTTCATAAAAATGAAATCTTCCCGATAGTACCACAATCTCAACGTCTTCTATCGTTCCAAACACTAGCTTACCTGAATGTCCCTTCACTGTAACTTTTGGAAAATTTGGTATTTCTTCATATTCAACAATTTCTTGATTCTCAATTTGATTTACTAAATCACCTAATCCAGAACCCAAAACCACTGATACTTTCGGTTTATATTTAACTTTTCTCTTTATATAATTTACAGATTCCAAAACTTTGTTATACATAATATTCTCCTATATTCTTATATTCTATAAATATTATATCAATTATATAATATTATTCCCCTGTTTTTAGAATATATCTAGTAAAAAAAGCGATCTATAAGTATAGTCGCACTTTTATACGGGCCTTTCCTTATATTGAATTTGATAAAGACTATAATACATTCCCTTATTTTTAAGCAACTCTTGATGAGATCCGATTTCTACAATCTCTCCCTTATGTAAGACTACAATTTTATCAACATATTGAATTGTAGATAATCTATGTGCAACTATCAACATTGTCCCGATACTCATCATTTTACTTAATGAGTCTTGTATAAGTTGTTCAGTCTCAGTATCGATATTGGCTGTTGCTTCATCTAAAATCATTACACTCGGTTTATGAAGCAACGTCCTTGCAAATGATAATAATTGTCTTTGTCCTTGAGAGAAGTTTAGCCCTCTTTCCGTGACTTCTTCATTATATTTCATAGGTAATTTCTCAATAAACTGATTTGCATTAACATATGTAGCTGCTTCAACCAATTCTTCATTTGATATAGTATCATCTTTTAGTGTTATATTCGACTTTATAGTTCCAGAGAACATAAAAACATCTTGTAACATTACTCCTATATATTTCCTTAAACTATGAAGTCTAATTTTCTTTATATCTATTCCATCTATAAGTATTTGCCCCCTTTGAATATCCCAATCTCTAGTTATCAATTTTAATATAGTTGTCTTTCCTGCTCCAGTGGCACCCACAAAAGCAAATGACTCTTTCGGATTGATTTTAAATGAAACATCCTTCAAAATCCATTCATCTTCAATATATTTAAACCAGACATTTTTAAATTCTATCTCACCTTTTATACTATCTAAATCAAGAGCGTCTGGCTCCTCACTAATTGATTGATTGTCATCCAAAATTCCAAATATTCTTTCACTTGACGCTAAAGCAGACTGCAATATATTAAATTGCTCAGCGAGCATTTGTATTGGTTGAAATAAGTTATCAACGTATGTTTTAAATGTAATCACTAATGCAATTGTCATTAGTCCATCTATAACTTGATATCCCCCAAAAAGAATTACAATGCTAATCGAAGTAATGTGAAGTAAATATATTGTTGGCCTATAAAAAGCAAAAGCAAGAATTTGTTGTAAATGCGATCTTCTTAACTTCTTATTTACCTTTAGGAATTCATCAAATTTTTCTGCTTCTTGGTTGAAAATCTGTACAATTTTCATTCCAGATAAATGTTCACTTAAAAATGCATTTACTATCGCGACATTTTTTCTTACTTTACGGTAAATACTTCTTGATACTCTTCTGAACAAATAAGAAGATACTAGTAAAATTGGTATAACTATAATAACAAGTGATGCTAATTTTAAATTAAGATATAACATGGCAGCAATAATCCCAATAACTGTTAGTAAATCCCTAGACATATTTACGAGTACACTAGTGTACATTTCACTTACAGTATTAGTATCATTAGTTATACGAGAAACTAATACGCCTGTAGGTTGATTATTTAAATACTTAATAGATTGATATTCCATATGTGTAAAAATTTCTTTACGTATATCATACACAATATTTTGACCAGTTTTTTGGAGTATTATTTGTTGAAAATATGAAGTAATACTTGCTACAGCAGTTATTGAAAAGTAGAGTCCTAAATACATAAAGAGAGTTTTCATCTCAAATGTTGGTTTTTCAAATACACCAAATACTTCACCGAATATGTATGGTTGCAATAGTTGAATTCCAACCGCAAAGATCATTAGTGCAAATGTGATTATAAAAGATACTTTGTATGGTTTTGCGTATTTTACAAGCCTTTTGATTATGGTAATATCAGACATTGATCTTTCCACTTTACTATCTTTATATTCCATTATAGCCCCTCAATCTCATCTTCTAATTTTTGTCTATTAACAATGTCTAGATACAATTCACATCTACTAATTAACTCCATATGAGTGCCAACATCTAATACTTTACCTTCATCCATCAATATTATCTTATCCGCATTCTTTATTGAAGATATCCTATGAGCTATAACTATAGTTGTTTTTCCACTTCTCACATTACCTAGATTTTCTAAAATTGTCTCTTCTGTTTTAGTATCTACAGCCGATACAGAATCATCAAGTATTAAAATACTTGGATCTTTTATTAGTGCTCTAGCTATCGCAACTCGCTGTTTTTGCCCGCCACTTAGGGTGACACCTCTTTCTCCAATAACAGTTTCATAACCTTCTTTGAATTCTTGAATATTTTTGTTAACGTCACTTAAAATTGCTGCCTTGATTACTTTATCAAAATAATCTCCATTTCTATCAATTCCTAAAGCAATGTTATTATACAAGTTATCACTAAATAAGAACCCATCTTGAGGAACATAACCAATACTCCTTCTCAGTTCTCTTATTGGTAATCTCATAATGTCGATACCATCAATAAATAATGAATTGCTCTGAATGTTGTACACTCTCATCAACAAATCAACTAAAGTAGTTTTACCACATCCAGTTCTACCGATAATACCTACAGTTTCTCCTTTTTTTATTTCAAAACTAACATTCACTAGTTGTTTAACTTCTGAACCTGGATAAGAAAAAGTTAGATTTTTGAATTGTATATCGCCTCTTATTTCTTCAACATCAACTACCTCTTCATCTTTGACCTTTACGTCTTCATTTAGAATATTATTTATTCGCTCTAATGAAGCTTTTCCAGATGAGTTGATTTGTATTACTCTCACTACTGCTATCATCGGCCAAATCATAGCCATAAAGTATGAAATATATTCAAAAAGCATTCCAATAGTGAATTCCGATGCTGTTCCTATAGTATTTTTAATCAAATTTCCACCGTAAGCTAAAATGATAATAACTATCACAGTGATAAAGAAACGCATCATTATTTCTACTACTACTACAAGCTTCATAAAGCTAAATGTCTTAGATCTGTTATTTTCATTAGCTTTTAGAAATTCAATAATTTCTTTTGGCTCTCTTGCGAATGCTTTAATAACTTGAATTCCAGACATGTTTTCATTAACAAAATCACTCATTTGTTCAAAAGCTTCTTGTCTTAATCTAAATCGTTTATGTAGCAATCTAGATAAGAAACCCGCAATAATAGCCAAAAGTATTAATGGTGAAACAGCAATTAAAGTCATCTTTACATCTATTCGTATCATTTTGTAAAATGCTAAGGAACCCAAAAAGGCAGCATCTACAACCATAATAGTACCAAAACCAATAGACATTCGAACTGCTTCTAGATCATTAATAAAGTATGCCATTAATCCACCAGTTTTGTTTTTTTGATAAAACTCTTGGTCTAATTTCTCACAATGCTTAAACATCTCATTCCTAACACCAAACTCAATTCTTCTACTTGCTCCTAAAATAAAATATCGCCATATAAACCTACCAACCACTATGATTAGTGCATAAGTAAATAGCATCTTAACACTATCGACAATTAATTCTTTAGTCATTGTACCTTCTGTTAAGCCATCAATTACTCCTCTTACAACCTCTGGAATTTTTAGCTGAAAAAAATCAATAAGTATTAGTGCAGTAATACCAATTAAAAAAAAGTGAAAGAATCTAATATAATATTTGTTTAATGTTTTCCCGAAAATCACACTAATACCCCCTATTCCATTTCGTCAAATATTTTGCTTAATGTTTCTAATTCGTCCGAATTTAATTTTGCAATAACATTATCAGTAAATCTACTACTTTCAATCACATTTGATGTTGCTAGGACTTCTCCTTTAGTAGTTAAGCTAATATATGATACTCTTTTATCAAAATCTGACTGATTCTTAATAGCTAATCCAGACTCTATGAATCTGTTAATTATCTCTGTAACCGTTGGTTTACTTAACTCAGCTATTTTTGCAAATTTACTTGCGGTAATATTTTCATTATTATATATTATATTTAAATATCTAAACTGTTTATTACTTATCTTATCTAAACCAATTTCTTTATACACTTCTTTACAACTTTTGAAATAAAGCCTTAGAAACTTATTTATTGATAATCTTAATATTTCTTTATCCATGGGTCTCTCCTTCATAGTTAGTTAGTATTTACCTAACTATTATATATTACCCATTATTATTATGCAAGGAAAAGAAAAAGAGTTGAAATTAACTCCTCTATATTCAATATATTATTATTCCCATATAATAATTGTCTTTGTAAATTCCGTCAATATATGCCGCACATCTGTGTGTTCCTTCTATTTCGAATCCACACTTTTTATATAAATGAATCCCCGCTTTATTATCGCATCGTACCTCTAGATCAATTTTCTTAAGACCAACTTCTTTAGCGTATCTAATTTGTTCTTGAATCAAAAAATAACCAATACCTAACCCCCAAAATTCTTTAGCTACCGTTATTCCTAAACTACTCATGTGCTTAATCCTTTTTCTCTTATCAGTTCCATGTAAGCCACAGATTCCAATTATTCTACCATCATATAAACACAGCAGATTATTACAGCTTTTATTTTCTATCCAATTCATTATTATCTTTTCTTCCTCTTCAACTGTATACGAAACTTCACCAGGCGCAGTAGTCAAAGCATCACTTTCAATTACGGTCTTAGCAAAGAAATCTAATAAGTCACTAGCATCACTAACTTTTGTATTTCTAATTTCAACAATTCTTCCATCATTAATTCTCATCCAAATCACCTCTATTTAATTTGCTTTATGAAAATTTTCTAGACTATCGTTTTTTTGGTAGATAAACTAATATTTACTTAACTATCCAAGATAACCCAAGTCCACCTCTTCCTAAATGAACGCCTAATACTGGAGTAATTTCCCTTGAAATAAATACCCTTGCATTTTCAAATTTCTCTTCAAGCCTTGACTTTAATTTTAATGCATTCACTTTCGTTGAAATATAAGAGATTCTAATATGTAATAATTCTTTTAAAGAGATTGTTCTTTCTATTCTATTAATTATGAACTCAAAGACTCTTTTAGTACTTCTTACCTTTCCTGCGATAAAAATTTTTCCAACTCTGTCTAACTCCATAATTGGTTTTACTCTCATTATAGTACCTATGATTGCTTTTGTTTTAGATACTCTCCCTGATTTCAGAATAGCTTCAAAGTTGTCTATAGTAAAAATTGTATTTAATTTATTAGCTTTTTCTTCCATAATCGTAGAAATAACATTGTAATCAGAATTTTCATGCATTAGATCTTTTAACTCCTCAAGAAGTAATTCACCGCCCATTGCTGACGTTCTTGAATCGATCACCTTGATATTAGCATCTTTAGCCATTTCACACGCAATATTTGCTGATTGATATGTACCACTAATTCCACTTGAAACAGTAAAGCATATAATATTGCTTATACCTTTTTCTAATAATTTATTAAATGCTTCTAAGAATGCTTCGGGGGTTGGCTGAGATGTAGTTACTTTCTTATTATCATCCAAAGCATCAAAAATATCTTCACATGATATATCAACACCATCTGTATATATTCTATTTTCTATAATAATATTAAGATTTACTACTTCCATTTCTAAATAATCTAGTAGTTCTTTATTTAAACAAAAAGTACTATCTACTACAATTCCTATCTTACTCATTACTTTTTCCTCCTTGTAATCTTTCAAAATACTCATCTTTTATAATTGAATATATTATTCTATCAACGATTTCTCCTGTTGCGATTTTATCTTCTTTTCTTAATATGCCCTCTTTGGTAAATCCCAATTTTTGAGCAACTCTCTCACTCGTTTTATTAAATGGATAATGACTCATAGCTACTCTATCCATGTTAAGTTCTTCAAATAAATACTTTATTACTACATTACAAGCTTCAGTAATGTATCCATTATTCCAGTAATCATAATTTAATTCAAACCCGATATGTCTTTCTATAATATCATTGTAGGTTAAGTTGTATGCTCCTATAGCTCCAATTACTTTTCTATTAGATTTCAGTTCTATAACTAATATGTCATCCCTTTTTATAAGTTTTTCTATTCGTTTCATCATCTCGAAAATATTATATACCTTTTTCGAACCAGCTGGTATCTGCACCCTATCATCTGAAGAGTATTCATAAAGATCATTAACATCTTCTAACCTAACTCTTCTTAGGATTAATCTATCCGTTTCTAAATTTTTCAACAGAACACCTCCGAACATATTATTTAGATTCTACAGAAATATAATTTTAGAAGTTTCATTAATAATTCATACCAAAAGTCCTATTTATTATAAATTTTACCATATTAATATCATATTTTATATACAAAGAAAAGATGAAAAATATTTAATTATTACTTTTCACCTTTTTTTAAAGAATTATATTTCTATTGATTATCACAATAATAGTTTATAGCTAATTGTAAATAATTTGATAAACCTTGTTTGATATTGTCAATATTTTTTGTAAATCGTTTGTCAGTTACATATAACTCACCAAGTCCTCTGAAAATTTGGATTGTACACTCATAAAAGTTTTCGCTTATAAATCTTCTCCAATCATCAATTGATGATTGGATGATTGAATCACTTACATCTTTATCCATGTTTTTTGAAATCATCACAAAGATTTCGTTCATTTCTTTTTGAACATCGCTCCATTTTGCATCATCGAACTTATCCGTCTTTTTATGGCTTTGTATCGCTACATCACCATATTTTTTTATCGCTTCTTCCTTATATTTATTAAACTCTTTCTTACTAAATCTTTTAATCATATCTATTTCAAATCCTTTCGCTAACGTGTTATCAATTGACTCAATCAAACTTTCCACCCTCTCAATTTTTTTCTTAATCAACTCTCTATGAATAGAAAGAGCTTTTCTCTTATCCAAATTTGATTTATCAATAATCAACATTATCTTAGATAATGGAAATCCTAATTCTCTAAGATATAAAATTTGAGATAATTTCGCTACATCCTCTTTTGAGTAAAAACGATAGTTCGACTGATCCTTTCTAGGGCATAGTAAACCCAATTGATCATAATAATGAAGTGCTCTTACTGTTATTCCTGCCAAATTTGCTAATTCTTTAACTCTCACAGAATTACCCCTTTTTATTATATTCTATAACGTAACGTTAGAGTCAATATAAAAATAAAAAATCAGGGTTTTCACCCTGACTAATTACCAAAATTTATTCCAATTGCCTGACATGCATTAACTAGATCCCCATTTGGATCAACTTGTTTGTTTCCACCTTTTGAAGTTTCTCCAATTGCACCACTTCCCACTACTTCTTCAAGTGACACATGTTGAATCTTATTGTCCTTATAAATTACCATTCGCGAATTCTTCCCACTCATAATTAAGTCTACTGAAGCAACTCCAAATTTGATTCCCAAAGATCTATCAAATTGTGATGTTACTCCACCTCTTTGAAGATAAGCTAGATTAGTATATCTTACTTCATGTGATGGAACTAATTCTTGTAATTGTTTAGTAACCAAAGCACCTAACCCGCCTAAACGAATAGAATCTGCACTATCTTCGATAATTTCTCTTACGAATACATCTCCTCCGATAGGTTTTGCTCCCTCACTGACTACAATAATAGAAAAGAATTTACCAAAATTATCTCTTTCTTTAATTTTTTCCGCTACTTTGTTTAAATCATAAGGAATCTCTGGAATTAAAATAACATCAGCACTTCCTGCTAATCCACCTTCTATTGCTAACCAACCTGTATTTCTACCCATAACTTCAACTACCATAACTCTGTCATGCGAATACGCTGTTGTATGAATCTTATCTAGAGCATCCGTAATTGACTCTAATGATGTATTATAACCAAATGTAACATCAGTTGCTGGAAGGTCATTATCTATTGTTTTTGGAATACCTATAACAGTCATTCCTAACCTGGCGAAATCTCTTGCACTTGTTAGGGTACCATCTCCTCCTAACACTACTAATGCATCAACTCCTTCTTCTTCCATATTCTTAAGAGCTACATCCGAAACATCTTTATACGTTACAGTACCATCTGGATCTTTTAAAGCATAATTAAACAGATTATCTTTATTAGAACTTTTTAGAATCGTTCCACCTTGATGCATAATCCCTGAAACAGCTTTTAAGTCTAGTTTTATAAAGTCATTTGTGTATAATCCTGAATATCCTCTAAGATATCCTATAACTTCTAAGCCATATTTATTAATTGCTGTTTTAGTTACTGCACTTATTACTGCATTTAAACCAGAGCAATCACCACCACCCGTGATTACACCTATTTTTTTTATCTTTTTATTCATGTAAACCTCCATTTCAGTTTCATCAAATTTTATCATATTTTACACCAAAAGTTAATTATTATCGATAGCTCTTTCTATAATTTTTTCACTTATTTTAATCCCATCAACTGCAGCAGATACAATTCCTCCTGCATAACCGCAACCTTCCCCACATGGATACAAATTTAAAATATTGACACTCATAAGACTTTTAACATCTCTTACTATTCTTATAGGAGAAGAACTCCTAGTCTCAACTCCAGTTAAGATTGCATCATCCAAAGAAAAACTCTTTACTCTTTTATTAAAAAACTCAAGTGAATCAACTATAGCTTTATTAATTTCATCTGAGTAAATCTCTCTTAGATTGGCAAACGTGGTACCAATTTTGTATGATGGATTAATATCTCCTATCTTTTCAGTCTTCTTATTATTTATAAAATCCACAACTCTTTGTACAGGTGCATTATAATTTTTTCCACCTAACAAAAACGCTTTTCTTTCCATCTCTCGTTGGAAATTCACTCCAGAAAATACATCATCACCTACATCATTACGGTCAATTGTTACTAGTATCGCACTATTTGCATTTGGCATATCTCTTGCATATTCACTCATACCATTCACAACAACAGTATTTATTTCACTTTGTGAAGGGACAACAATTCCTCCAGGACACATGCAAAATGTATAAACTCCCCTTCCATTAGCTTGGTTAGTTAATTTATATTCTGCTGGTCCTAGTCTTGGATTGTTGTACTCATTACCATATTGTGCTCTATTTATTAGTAATTGTGGATGCTCAATTCTAAAACCTACAGCAAAAGGTTTTTGTTCAATCCTAACTCCTGACTCATAAAGCATCTTAAATGTATCTCTTGAGCTATGTCCAATTGCTAATACTACATAATCATAATTTTTTTTCATTCCATTAACAACTATTCCTACAATTGATTCATTTTCAATTATTACATTTTCTAATTTAGTATTAAAATAAATACTTGCACCTAATTTACGGGTTTTATTTCTAATATTCTTGACCACTTCTCTTAGCTTATCCGTCCCTATATGCGGATTATGCACATATGAAATCTCATTAGGAGCCCCTGCAAGAATCAACTCATCAAGAACCTTTGTTGTTCTGATGTTTTTGTTTCTAGAAGTTAACTTTCCATCTGAAAAAGTTCCAGCTCCACCCTCTCCGAATTGTACATTAGACTCTGTGTTTAGATTTCTGTTAATCCAAAAGTCGTTAACGGATTTTATTCTTTTTTCTATTTCTTCCCCTCGTTCATAAACATCAACTGTAAATCCAGCTTCAGCCAGGCACATAGCAGAATACATACCCGCAGGACCATAACCAATTACGGCTACTTTTTTGTTTGTGGAGATCTTCTTAATATCATATCGGTGTTCATTATATACCATTACATTTTTTATGTTTCGTTTTAGAACAACCGTCTCATTTTTAAGTTCTAGTCCAATATTAAATTGATAAATTATATTTTCTTTTTTCCTTGCATCTAAACTTCTCTTAAGAATAACGAAATCAACAATATCATCTATATTGATCCCTAAATATTTGGCACACTTTTTCTTCAGTTTTCTTTCATCACTATTAATTGATAGCTTAAGTCCTGTTATTTGCAGCATCTATATCACCTTCATATTAATACTACCATAAAAAAGAAAAGTCGTTACCGACTTTCTATAAATCTATTAATAAATTTTGAATCCAGACTTTATTGTTGAATATAATAGAGGCCTATATCTAATTTTTAAATAACTTGAGTAGTCTAGTGATTTAAACCCAGTAAAACTCGGACGGACATTAGCCTCTAGTAGCCATAGATTTTTTTTCTTATCAATGGCTATGTCCATCCCAAATTCAATATATTTTCTATCTGATTCAATATGCCTTGCCGTATCAATACAAAGTTTAATAATTTTCTTTTTATATTGAAGGGTTTCACCCAGTTCAAGTTTAAAAACTTTTGTTAGAGTAAATATTAGTCCTTTAATATAGCTTCCTTGTGCGACATTTGTTATTTCCTTTCCTGTAGATACTCTGCACTCTATCCCAGTGCAATCCCATTTGTCATTAAGATTCTTTTGAATGACAACTCTTATATCAAATTTTCCACCATCTAGTTCAGCCAAATCGATATACTCCTGAACCAAGTAATTATGGAAAAACATTGGATTTTTGTTAAAAAAGTTCCTCAAGGCACTCAAGTCATTAAAGGTCCGCATTTTCCCATCCTTAACCCTATAGTCATATACTATAAAGTTCTTATCTGTCTCTTCTATTACACATATCCCTCTTCCTCTTGAAGAATTGGTAGGTTTTAATATTACTTTTCTATATTTATATAAAAAATCATCGACTAATTCAAAATCTTTACATTTACTTGTTTTTGGTAAATATCTGCTTAGTTTTTTATTTCTTTTAATTAAATTATAAAAATCTCCTTTTATTAATTTATCGGAATTATATATTTCATTTCCTAAAACAGCTTTTAACTTCTTGATATCATTCGTATGATGTCTAAAACTTCTTCTGTATAATATTTTTGGTAGCGGAAACTCACCAAATATCCATCCATTTTCAGGATGATAGTAAAGTCCACACGCAGTCATTTTATCATAATCTATATTTTTGGGAGTAAATGCTGTAACTAAGCCTTGTATTTTATCATAAATCCCTAATCTATCAAGATATCTTTCCATATGTTGAATTGTATACATTTCTGCACTATTTCCAAGAAGAAATCCTATAATTGGACCTATTTCAATTATCCCTTTCCTTGTAAAAAACTGATACTTTAGATTACTGTCAATATACATCATTTCAATTATCTCATCTGGTAGCTTAATTTCATAACAGTCATTTATAAGAGCATCAATACTGCTTTCGTAGTAAACAATTTCAATATCCTTCTTAATGTGACCTACTTTTATAAACTCTATTTTGTGTCTTTTTAGTGTTTTCGGAAAATAAGCTAGGTTATTACCACTACTAACTATCTTAACCCATCTCAAAATTTTCCCTTCCTTTCATATGCATGAATGAGACAATCTTTAAAAGAGTATTTCTTATGTCGAATTGATTATACCCGCCTACTGTCATTATAAGTAATTCATTGTTTACAGTAATAGCAAAGTTAATAGTAAAGAGAATTATACTAGGGTAAAATCGCCTTAAAAAACGGACAATATCCCGCGAGACATCTTTAATTGTGTCATTGGATGCACTATTATCATACAAGAAACAATTTACTTTTACTATCTTTCTAATCATCTTTCTCTTAACATCGGTATAAAGAAGATTTCCTGAAGGGCTCATTATATCTAATTCATCAACTAGTTTACGTTTAAGATATATATTATCACTATTGCATTCATCGATTCTTTTTTCAATGTTTGTAACATACTTTCTCGTCTTACTAGATAATTTTAATATCTCGAATACAGAGATTTGGTCTAGTCTATTATGAGAATTAAACAAACTTATCCCATCAACAGCGTTAAGTTTTCTCAATTTGTTCATCTTATATTTTCGCTTCTCAGCCGAAAGGTTGAAAATGTGACTTGGAAGTTCATATATACCATCATTTGCACCTTCAATATCTACCTTTATCCCAGAAAAGGTAACATTTTCTAGATAAATACTGTCCAAGTTTATGATAAAGAAAATCAAATCAAGTTTAAATTCATAAACTAAATCATATATTATTTCCTTGTACTTATCAAGTGATTCTTTAACTACAATTATACCAATCTCCAATATATCCTCACCTCAAATCCAATAATATTATATGCACGTCTTAGCTTTACTGATAGGCATAGAAATGTAAAAAGCGAATCTAAAAGACCCGCATAAAAGTACAAACAAAATATATATTAGTTTTTCTTCATTTTTTTAGAATAATAAGCTCGCTTCCAACACTACAATATGGGTATAATTTATCGTAGTCAATAATTTGACCACAAACAGTACTTGAATTGTCTAAAAATAAAAGAAGTAATGTAATTTCTTACAAAACTTCTTTAGTTTTCTTTTCTTTGAATTGGTTAAGATATAACCTATGATAATAACCTTTTTGCTCAAGTAATTCCTTATGATTACCACGCTCTGTAATAACACCATTCTTAAGAACTAAGATCAAGTCTGCATTTACAATTGTAGAAAGTCTATGTGCAATAATAAAACTAGTTCTTCCCTTTAATAATGTATCAATTGCGCCCTGAATCAACTTCTCAGTTTCAGTATCAATACTTGATGTTGCCTCATCTAAAATCAAGATTTTCGGATCAGCAATAACTGCTCTCGCAAATGATAATAATTGCTTTTCACCCACACTTAGTTTATTTCCGCCTTCTCCTACTTCTGAATTATAACCATTTGGAGTTTTAGAAATAAACCGATCAGCATTTACTGTTTTTGCTGCGCTAACAATCTCCTCAAAAGTAGCATCTAATTTTCCATAAGCAATGTTATCTTTGATTGTTCCAGTAAATAGATGAGGTGATTGTAATACATAACCTAAATTCGAATGCAACCAAGCAATAGAACGCCTTTTGTAATTTTTACCATCAATTAATATTTGACCTCCTGTTGGTTCATAGAATCTACTAATTAGATTAACGATGGTAGATTTACCGGAACCAGTTTCACCTACTAAGGCAACACTCATTCCTGCATCAATTTTTAAGTTAAACCTATCTAAAATCTTCTCACCATCTTTATACTTGAAAGATACATCCTTAAACTCAATGTTTCCGTCCAAATCTTCCCAATTTTCAATCTTCTTATCGAATAAGTCACCATATTTTTCTATAACTTCTGGACTGTCAGATAAGTCTAAAGGACTATCAATTAAAGAAATTATTCTCTCAGCAGCTGCTTGCCCCTGTTGAAATTCTGACAATATATTAGTTAAGTTAAGTATTGGTTCAAAAAACTGCATTGAGTATTGAATAAACATAAATAGTGTTCCTACGGTAATAAATGTGTTATATACCATCATTCCGCCAAAGAATGTTGATAAAGAAGTTCCAACATAACCTAAGAACAACACTGTAGGCCATAATAATGAAGAAATTGTAACTGCTCTAACTGAGCTCCTTTTCATTCTCGAAGTTATACTACCGAAGTCTTCTAAATGTTTATCTTCTAATACTAGTGTTTTTGTAGTTGTAGCACCCATTATGCTTTCGCTAAATCCGGCAGTGATTTTTGAGTTCGTTTTTCTTACATCTCGCCATTGTATTAATATTTTCTTCCTGAAATATATCGCTACTAGGACTAATAAAGGCACAACACTTAAAGTAATCAGTGCCAATTTAACATTGACAATAAATAATACAATTGCAATTATTATCATTAACATAAAAGACCATACAACATCAATCAGTCCCCAAGCCAAAATGTTACTTAATTTTCTTGAGTCTGAAGTCATTCTCGCCATGATCCACCCTGTCGGAGTCTTATCATAATAAGAGAATGGAAGTTTTTGTAGTTTTCTAAACGCCTTCTCTCTTAATTGAGCAGCTGTACTTGTTTCAATTTTACCCGCGTAAATGATGAATAGTCTTATAAGTGCTGCAAAAACAAAAACCAATAATACATATATAACTGCGAAGATAATTATCTTATAAGATTCTGTTTTAACAAAATCTCCAGATAAGAATGTATCGATCGCATATCTATTTAATAATGGTAGTAATGTTTCCACAAAGGCAATTCCAATTGCGATAATTATTGAAATAATCAATAATTTTCTTTGCGGTAGTAAATACCTTAAAATTTTCTTCCATGTTTCAAATTCAAAACTATCATTATAATCTTGTTCTTTTAAAAATTCAGCCATTATTATTCACCCCCTATTATTTCTTCAAGTTCATCAGATAAACCTGTTTGAATATCATATAACTTTCTGTATAATCCATTCTCTAATATCAATTGATCGTGAGTACCATTCTCAACGATTTTTCCTTTTTCTAGAACTAGTATTCTATCTGCTTCCATAGCTGTCGTAATTCTATGTGTGATAATCAAAACTGTAGTATCACTTGATTCATCATTTAGAGCTTCTCTTATTGATAAATCAGTTTCAGTATCTAGTGCGCTTAAAGAATCATCAAACACCATAATTGGTCTATCATCGATTAATAATCTCGCAATCGCAACACGCTGCTTTTGACCACCACTAAGAGTAACACCTTTTTCACCAACTATAGTTTCATACCCTTTTTCAAACCCCTGGATATCATTATGTAGACTTGCTAATTGTGCAGCTCTAATAATTCTTTTCTCATCTCTTTTCTTTAAAGTAATCCCGATATTTTCTTGAACAGTTTTAGAATACAAGAATGGTTCTTGTAGAATAACTCCTACGTTACTTCTTAAATGTTTCTTAGAGTATTTACTTAATTCAACTCCATCTATTGTGATAGCACCTGACTGATAATCTAATAATCTAATCAACAACTTGATTAAAGTTGATTTTCCACTACCAGTTTTACCAACTAAAGCAATTGTTTCACCTGGATTAATCTTAAGACTAATGTTATCAAGTAAATTTTGATCAGAGTCATCAAATTTAAAAGAAACTTCTTTAAACTCAATTTCACCTTTAATCTCACTTGTTAAGTTACCATCACTCTCATATTCGTCATTAACATCAAATATTTTATTCAACCTATCTATAGAAACTACTGTTTTACTATATTCCGAAACAATACGTCCTAAGTTTCTAATTGGCCAAACTACTATCTGAACTAACATAATAAATGCAATTAACTGCCCAGTAGAGATGTTACCTTCAAGTGCATAGAAAGTACCTATTACTAATGTTAAACAATATTGTATTAATGTGATAAAGTCACTTGTTGACCAGTAATTAGCCATTTTATAATACATTTTAAGAGATCTATTCTTGTAAAACTCATTTTTCTCTACGAATTTATCAATTTCATATTGTTCATTACTGAATGCTTTAACAACTCGAACCCCATTTAAGTTTTCTTGAACAGTAGTTGTTAATGATGCTTCTGCTTCTTCTACTTTAGTAAATATTTTTTCGATTTTCTTAAAGTAGAACATTGAGATTCCTACGGTAATTGGTAAAACAACTAATGAAATAATTGTTAAAACCGGATCAATAAGAACCATTTGATAGATAACAGAAACTGATAATCCACTAATCCAAAAAATGTTAAACACATGATTTTGAAAGAACATTCTTATGGTGTCTATATCTGTTGTCGACCTTTGAATTAAGTCTCCTGTATCAGCGTTATTATGATAACTATATGATAGATTTTGTAAATGTGAATACATTTTGTTTCTTAAATCTCTTGCAATACTCTCTGAAAAATTAGCTTTTGATACTGAATTCCCTATCATCATAAAACCTCTAAACAAAGCGAATATAGCGAAACCAAATGTAACATTTAGCAAATGAGTTTTAAAATCACTTGCGTATAATAAATCTACAACGAACGATGGTAGATTAGGTACTGCATCACCAAGTAGAGAGTCAATCACATACTCAATGACTTTTGGTATAAAAGATCTAGTAATACTTAAAAGAATTGTAAACATTATACCTAGGAAGAAAATCCATTTATGATTTTTTCCGATTTTGATTAGTTGTTTCATTTCCTCACCTCTTCCTATAGATTATATTCAAACAAATGATATTCGTGACTTTTGCTTGAATGAATAATCATATTAATAAACATAAAAAAAACATAGATACAATTATCTATGTTCATACATAATATTATTTTTTTGATCAAATAGTAAATTAGGGGTACCTAATAACTCATCTTAATCAAGCCAATAACAACCTATGGTTTTCAAATGTAAATGATAAAATCATTTGAGTACTTGTAGCTTCATACGAGAGGTAGTCAAATAATTACTAATTTCCAATCTGGAAAAATGATATTTTGAATTTGAAAGACATAGATTTTTTATATGAACAATAGTTTCAATTATATTCTTTTTGAAACATAAAATTTCTTTTCCGCGCGCTACAAATGTATAAGATAAATCTAACATAGAATCAATGACACTTGCATAACTCGATAATAATAATTTTCTAGTCATTTGACCTTCCTCCTTTCATAAAATAAAAACTACTTATTAGTTTTACCACTTTTGGCTATTATTGTCAATTGTTTTTTAAAAAAATTTAGGAAAGATATGTAAATGTGAAAATATCTTGTTGAATTCCCAAAATTATGACTATAAATTGCTTTAATCAAAAAAGCAATTCTTATGCTACGCACTCTTACTTATATGAGTCTGCACTAAATTCAACCCAATAAATATCTCTTTCATTAAATGTTTCCCTAACAAAAAACAAGTACTTTCCATCAGGAGATAACGATGCCATTGCGTCCCACGATCCAGAATTAATATTCTCTCCTAAGTTTATTGGTTCACTAAATCCATTAGTTGTTCTAAATGATATATATAAATCAGCGCTTCCAAATCCGCCAAATTTCCTAGAATCAAAAATAATGAACTGTTCATCCGAAGATATAAATGGATGACTCGCATAAAAGTGACCCTCAAACTCCTTTATTTTTTCTGCTTTTAAATACTTCCTCCCATCAAAGTTAGATACAAAGATGCCCTCTCCTTCTCTTGTAAAATATATATTTCCACTGTCTGATATTGATGCAAAATACTCTAAACTAGTACTATTTATACTACTTGGTAGTCTAACTGGCTCACCCCATCCTTCATCTTCTCGTTCAACAAAGTATAACTCACTAGGTTTTCCAGTTTCGTTTAAAGATGCAGAGAAAAAGAGTTTATCACTGTCAGGTGAAAGTATGGGTTCCATCTCAGGAAGTCCAGTAAATGATATAAACTCAGGATCTCTCCATTTATTATCTGTACCTTTTTTGACGTGCATCAAGAACCTATTTCTGTCTTTATCCATAGCACCATAGAAAAATTCATCATACTTACGAGAAAATGTGCATGGATATTCAAAATTTTCTTCAAGTGAAATTACACCCTCTGCAAAAACAATTGGTATATCAAGTGGTTTTTCTTCACCAAAATAATCATCTTCTATTCCACAAGAACTTAAAACCAACATTGACAGCATTATTAATCCTATTTTCAAATTTATCACTCCTAGAGATTTTATATATCAATGTTAGCATAATTAATTATTCAATTAAAGCGGAAGCCAGTGAATTAGTCTTTTTCTTGACTTTGTTTTATAAAAAAAAGAGTAGGTTTTTACTCTAATTTTCTTTAGATTTAGTGTTATACATAATTCTATTTGTTAAATTCTCCCTTTATAATTCTGTTCTTTAAATCAATCATTTTGGACTTAATAATATCTCTTGTAATTCTATAATCTTCAACGGGCCCACCTGAGGGGTCCTCCAGTCCCCAGTCTTCTCTATACTTACTAGGTACATTAGGGCAATTTACATTGCATCCCATTGTAATTAGTATATCCAATTCTCTTGGAATATCTGATAGCAATTTGGGTTTATGATTACTCATATTAACTCCAGTTTCTTCCATTACTTCTACAGCAAGCGGTTTTACTTCTGGATAATTTTCAGTTCCAGCAGAGTAAGCTTCTATTATATCCCCCGCAAGTTCTTTTGCCCATCCTTCTGCCATCTGGCTTCTGCATGAATTATGAACGCAAACAAAAGCAATTCTATATTTCATTTCACATCGACTCCTTTATTAGTGATTATGTAGTCTTAAACCAATATCTTGTATTGTTAGCTATTCTAACAAGAGTTAGCATTACTGGTACTTCAACAAGCACTCCAACCACGGTCGCTAATGCAGCACCTGATTGTAATCCAAACAGAGCAATTGCAACTGCAACAGCAAGTTCGAAGAAATTACTTGCACCAATTAATGCAGCAGGTGCTGCAATATTATGTTTCAATTTCCATGCTTTTGCCCATATATATGCTATAGAGAATATTAAGAACGTTTGAATTGTGAGTGGGATTGCTATCAAAGCAATATGCAAAGGATTATTTAATATAATTTTACCTTGAAATGAAAATATAATTATTAATGTTAGGAATAATCCGATAATAGTTGTTTTATCAAATTTCTTCAAAAACGAATTCTCAAAATAATCAAGTCCTTTTCTCTTTACAATATATTTTCTAGATAGAAATCCACCTAATAACGGGATAACAACAAACAATACAACTGATAGAAACAAAGTATCATATGGGACCTCTATATTAGTTACACCTAGTAGTATAGCTACAATAGGAGTAAAAGCTAATAGCAAAATAAGATCGTTTACAGCTACTTGTACTAATGTATAAGCAGGATCTCCCTTCGTTAAGTGACTCCAAACAAATACCATTGCTGTACATGGTGCAGCACCTAAAAGTACAGCCCCAGCTAAATATTCATTTGCTAAATCTGGAGTAATCCAAAGTTTAAATACTACTTTTAAGAAAAATGCCGCAATTAAATACATAGTAAAAGGCTTAATCAGCCAATTTGTTACAGTAGTAATCGTAAGTCCCTTAGGACGTTTTGTTGCCTTTACAATACTAGTAAAATCTACTTTTAACATCATCGGGTAAATCATTAGCCATATAAGAATCGCCACTGGTATAGAAACGTTAGCGTATTCAAATTTAGACAGTGTTTCTGGTATTATTGGAATCCATTTACCTATTAACAACCCCAAAAGAATACACAATGCTACCCATAAAGTTAAATACCTTCCGAACACACCCATTTCATTTGCCAAATTATTTTCCTTAAGTCTACTCATTCAAAACCACCTACATTTCTTATTTTGTATTATTATACATGTAACTCTATCAAATACTATCACTCTATTAAATAGTTATCAAGTAGCATAGTGTAAAATTCATGTAAAGATTACTATCTTATATAATTAAACTAAATTACTTATTTTGAGTACACATTCCACATGTGTTTTAACTAATACAAATATGCAGAATCATTAGGTACATTACAAGGCGCCGTTATCGGGGGTGGTAGGAGTTTATTAGAGTTTACACTTTAATGCAAATAGTATTATTCTACTGTATTAATAGTGTTAAATTTGGAAATAATCATCCCCAAGTCATGGATACTTTACTTAAACATAACAGTTGTTGTACAAAAGCAGCCCCTACCTTTAAGGCACGGGCTAAGTTATCTATTCACTATTAGGTTCATAATTTCTATCTTCCCCAATTTAGAGTATTACTTAAATATCTAATTTTCACAGTGTTTGGATCTTATGATTTTCTAAACTTTCCAGTACTAGGTTCTTTCATTATTCTTTTCGAAGCTTCCTTGGCTTGCTCAGCAGAATTCCTAAAAATATATCATGTAACATGCCCACTAGATATGATCTTTCAATATACTCTAATTCTAAATAATAGGCAAAAATGCACGAGCAACTGAGCTACATTTTGTTTATGCTGTCCTAATTCTGAGCTATATTGAACTCTTTTTAAGCACTGGTTATTCATTATAACCGTTCTCCTTCTAGTACTTTTACAATTGATTAACTACATTAAGAAGCATAAATCGAACACCTTTTATTTCATATGAAAAATCATTAAAGCTTCCAATGATATATGCATCTTTTTCCTGGTGATAAAACATAAACGAGCCTGTTGCCCCTGCAGCCCCCCAGGAATTGAATTTTTTAGGCATCAACAAAGGCACGGTTGTAATCTTCCAAATTCCGTATCCATAATCAATTCCCAGTCCAAATCTAGCACAATTATTCTTCATTTCTTCAAGGGTACTTTTTGTCACTATTTGATAGTTCACCAAAGCTTTCATGAATTTGAGTAAGTCTTCACTAGTAGCCACTACTCCTCCACCGGTATAGTCAAGACCGGCATACCCTTTAATATCATTTAATCTAGTTTCTCGTATAAAAAAATCGGCAGTAGGAAACTGGGATTTTTCCATTGGTTCTGAATAGTGATTCATATATGAGTGCCTCATATCAAGAGGTTTAAAGATGTAATTTGTTAATGTAGCATGAAATGGTTCACCGGTGATACTTTCGATTATCAAACCTAGTAAATGGTAATTTGTATCTGTATATTTAAATCCTTTACCTGGAGGAAAATGAGGTCTTGCATTATTTTTTACCCAGGCGACTGCTTCTCTGGGCGTTATATTTAGATTCTGATCCTTAATAAGTTCATCTAAGAGAGTCCTAAAATTATCAGCTAAGCCCGATGTTTGATTTAGCAGATGTTTAATCCTGATTTCATCAGTACAGTCCTTCCCCTTGTATAAATGCAGGTTATTCAATAATTCATGATCTAAGTATTTAGTGATTTTATCATCAAAAGACAACTTTTTCTTTTCTACTAATATGCCGATAATTGCTGAAGTAAACAATTTACCCACACTAGCCATATAGATTGGCTGCTGCGGGTTGGCAGGCATATTATTCGTTAAACCTTCTGCAATATTTATGTGAATGCCTTCTTTTTCCGAATGAACTAATAAATAAGCGTTCTTTATTTTACTATCTTTTTGTACTTGTTTTCTAAACGAGTTTTCTATTGATTCTGTTAATTTATTTGTTTTCATTTTTTTAATTCCCCTCTACATAGAAAATTCTTGTTTTACTACTAGACGTAAGTTTATAAGATGCATGACATAATACAAGCTGTGGTATATAATTTTGTTATACTTGCTAACAATTTCTGAATTTGACTTTTTGTTACAATATCCGTTATCCAACTTTCTCTTACAATATCCTTTGTCTAATGAAATATTACCTTTTGAGTTCTTTATATAAGCAACACACTCATGTATGTTTCTATTTTTAGTTAATCTATAAAAGGTAGTTTCAAGTTTATTCATAATGTTTTCCTGTGGTTAGATTTTCTTTTAATTTTTCATACCATGATATTTCAAATTCCGTTGATTGAATAGCATAATCTAGTGTAGCAAGACTGAAAATTGATATATCCTTTAGACATTCCACATCCGTTTTTTTACCCGCACAACTTCTAAGCTGTTCCAAGTGCTTAGGGTTATTTGAATTACTTTTAATAATTTCTTCTATTTGCTTATCTACATCTGGTATAGAGTTTTTAAATGTATATAAATCTTTTAAATTATTTTCCTGCTCGTCAATATATGCTTGAATTAAATCTACTCTTTTTTCTTCAACAACTAACCCCATAAAATATATTTTGCTTAGCTCCATGTTTTTAGCCTTTTTGCTATTCATAGGTTGAGAAACCCAATCAAGAAAATGTACTTTACCACTTTCTTTTATAGAATATCTTTTTTTATTTACACCATTGTCTACATATTCTGTATATTCTATCATGTCATTTGTAACTAACTTTTTTATGGCTGATTGAATAGCCCCCATGCTATTGCTACACATATCACTAAAGTAAGTTTGTATATAGTTCCTTATTTCGTAAATTGTTAGTTCACTTAGTAATAATAAACCTAATATCATTTTATCCATTGTTAAGCCTCCATGATGTTTATTTTTTTCATTAGCCTTGTTGATATAACAACTCCTAGTATAAGGCTTAATACCATTAAAACTATAAAAAACATATCATTGCCAACTACATTATTTGCAGAAACAAGCACTATGTTACTAAATAGTGCAGGTATTAAAATACCCGATATAATAGTCATAGGCACAGAGTTTTTTATAAATCCAATTCCCATTGCAACAATCCCAAATCCACCTGCTGTTAATGATGTAAGAATGGTAACTTTTATGGCTCTTTGGATTATTTCAATAGGTAATGTATTGTCAACAAGATGAAAAACATTCTCCGAAACACTGAATACCAAATAAATAAACAAATTACAAATAATCATTGTCATCGTTGTAAAAAGAAATACAACAGTTAATTTTGAGAGAAAAATAATATTTCTTTTCTGTGGATAGGATAACAGTAAAATTTTCCTTTCTTGCTTGTATTCATCTATAACAAATCTTGTATACATGACCGCAGATAGTGTCGTAAATGCAACCATACTAAGTACGGAAATCCACGAGATAATACTATCGTATCCCGTAAACACTTTTAAATCAGAGTCAAAATTATCAACTCCAATATAAGATAAAAAAGCAAGTGCGTATATAAAAGCAAACATTACTATACTTATGATTATACTTGCAACTATATATTTTTTTATTCTATTTCGTTTTAATTCTAATCTTATTAATTTAATCACGTTTGTTATCCCCTTTCAAAATATTAAAAAAGTAATCTTCTAATCCATTGGGAAATTTTTGTATTACTTCCGATAAAGTTACTTCCTCAATAATTTTTCCCTTTGCAATTATACCTATTGTATCAGCCACATGCTCAACTTCACTAAGATTATGACTTGATATAAGTATTGTCATGTTTTCTTCTTGTTTTAACTTTAAAAATAGTTTTCTCATTTCACGTATTCCCGTTGGGTCAAGACCATTGACGGGTTCGTCAAGTATTAGCAATTTAGGTTTGTGTATCAATGCTCTTGCTATACCTAATCTTTGACGCATACCCAATGAAAATTGAGACACAGGCTGATTATTTGTATTACTAAGCCCTACCATTTCTAAAACCGAGTTTATCTCTAAACCACTAACACCCATGTAAGCTAAATGTATTTCCAAATTCTTAACAGCAGAAAGATGCTCATAAAAAACTGGAACTTCGATAATACTACCAATATTTTTTAGTATATCACTTCTACATTTTGTAATATCCATACCTAAAACTTCTGCTTTTCCCATTGTTGGAATTAGCAAACCTGTTAATAATTTAAATATAGTTGTTTTGCCTGCACCGTTTTCACCTAGCAATCCATAAATTGAGCCTTTGGCAATGCTTATATTACACTGATATACTGCCTCAATGCTTGAATAACTTTTTGTAAGATTATCGGTTTTTACAACTAATGTCTTTTTCATTTGTTTTTACTCCTTCTCTACATAATAAATAAGATATGAAACAATCATACGCATTACTAATAGTAACATTACTTTTAGCTTTTGTCAACACACGCAAACATTATTGTGCTATCAGTAGAAAATATCTGTCATTTTATTATTTGAAACCCCTTGTTTATCTGCAATTATTCCACCAATGACACAAATTTGTGCTATCAACACAATGATGTATGTTTCTTTTGCACTCTTTTATTAATGCATCTTAGCTATATTTTCGAATAATATTTAGAGTAAATCTCAAATTTTTAAACAAAAAAAACCTAGACTCTTCACACTGAATCTAGGACATTTTACTATCTAAATTTCCATTTTTGAACCTCAGAATCTACTGTTGGTTGACGTGTTCCCACGTACCAGGTTTATTGCATTTTGATTTTGATACTCCTTTTTAGGTCTTTTTGGAGGTAATTTTCACTATTCTTGCTAAAACTAAAGAAGTCATAAAAGTGCTTAAACTCCAGTAAAATCAAGGGTTCTGGCGTTGTAGTCGTACCACCGTCTCCACATGGGAAGTTTGAGGAAACATATCAAACGGCTGTACCGATTCTATCTTATATTTTTGTTTCAATAAATTTATATCCTTAGCAAGTGTTGACGGGTTACACGATACATATATAACAGACTTTGGTTTTACTTTTAAAATAGTATTAATACTATCTTTATCTAGTCCTATACGTGGTGGATCAAATATCATTAAATCTGGGCGATATCCTGATTTGGCCCATCTTTTCAAAACTTGCCCTACACTTCCAACAACGTATTCCGCGTCAATCTTATTTAACTTACAATTATCCTTTGCAGATTCAACTGCTGACTCAACAATTTCAATTCCCCTAAGATCTTGACCACTATATACATACTGCCCTATACTTCCTACTCCTGCGTAGCAATCTACTATTCTTTTACTATCTCCAGCCAATTTTTTTATATAGTTATAAAGTTTTTCTGTTTGTATATCATTTAGTTGGAAAAAATCCAGAGGTCTAACATAATAACTTTTGGAACTTATTTTCTTTATTAATCTTGATTTACCAAATAGTTTAATAGATTTACAGTCATACAAATTTCCACTTTTCTTATTATTGATAATACTGAAGATACCTGTAACGTTTTTAAGTTCACTAAGTCTATTAACTAAATAATCAAGCTTCATTTTTTTTCCTGTAATTAATGTTATTTGTTGTTCATTCTCCTTATTAGTCCTAATCATTATTTTATGTAATCCCTTTGAAGAAATATCTAACTTTATGTTATTCAAAAGATTCTTAATTTCAACTAAAGAATTATTAATTGCTTTATCTTGTATTAAACAGTTATCCATTTCAGTAACAAAATGACTACCTTCCTCATATAGTCCTAAAACTACTTTATTTTTAAGTTTCTTTACAACTAGTTGAACTTTGTTTCGGTAATTATATGGTAACTCCATTCCAATTGTTTTATTGACTTTAGGACTTATTGAAGCATATTTACTAAATGCTTCTTTTACTCTATCACTTTTATACTTAAGTTGCTCACCATAAACTAAATGCATTAAGGAGCATCCCCCACATTTTGAATAAATATCACACTTAGGTTTAACTCTGGAATTCGACTTTTTAATTATGCTTTTTATACTTGCCTGATAGTAATTTTCTTTTTCAATTTCTAAATCAACATCTACAATTTCACCCGGTAAAGCCCCTTTTACAAAAACAACTTTTTTCTTATAGTAAGCTATACCATTTCCATTTATGTCGATACTCTTAATAGTTAATTTCATATTAATCTCCTATGCTAGTGGTGTAAATAAATTTAAAACAGCTGTTATTAGTTTATCAAATTTTGATCTTCTTCTCCATTCATTATATGAAACAACACTAGAATTCTCTAAATCAGTCAGAAAGCAATCTCTTAACTCTTGCACACTTTTACTAGACATTAAAATAGTATTTTCGAAATTGATTATTGAACTCCTTACATCTAAATTGTATGTACCACATGACGCAAGATAATCGTCTACTACAATAAACTTAGAATGATTGAAAGTGTTATTAAACTTATAAATTTTCACACCCTCTTCAAGTAATGACTCAATAAATGATTCTGTAACTTTATAAACAGTTTTTTTGTCAGGTACTCCAGGAATTAAAATTCTTATATCAACTCCGGATTTTGCGGCTACTTTTAGAGCTGTTTCAGTTTCTTTATCCAAACCTAAATAAGGTGTGCTAATATAAATATATTTCTTTGCTGAGTAAATCATTTTTAAATATGTATTTCTTATAATAGGAACGGTATCTGGACCTGATTGTAAGACTTGATAGTATCCCGAATTTTCAACATAACTCTTCTTATAATATTTTTCGTCACTTATAAGTTCATCTGTTACATAGTACCAATCTCGAGCAAATACAGCTGTTAATGATTTTACTATCCCACCTTCTATTAACAAGTGAGTGTCACGCCATCTGTATTTTTTAGTACCTAACAAATATTCATTACCAACATTAAATCCTCCAGTAAACGCATACTCGCCATCAATAATTGTTATTTTTCGGTGATATCTGTAGTTGATTTTAGTATTGAATATTGGGACTATTATTTTATCAATTGGATAAATCCGTATACCGTGAGACCTTAATTTTTTTAGATCCTTTCTTTTTAAATCTTGACTTCCTAAGTAATCGTATATTATCTTAACCTCTACACCTTCTTCCGCCTTCTTAATAAGTAAATCAATTAGATATCTCCCTATTGAATCACTTCTTATTATGTAGAAGGCGATGAAAATATATTCTTTTGCCTTAGAGATTTTTTCAAAATAACTTCCATAGAAGTCATCTCCATCAATAAGTATTTTAGATGACGAATTATTAGCATATATACTATGATTAGTTACACTAGCGGTATATTTAAAAACATCATTAACATTTTCACTTATACCATTAAGATAGCTTCTTGCTTCATATAATAAGTATTTTTCATGATGTATTAATTTTTTCTTTTTGTATCTTTTTGATTTTTTGTAATCTCTAGCAAATGATAAGAAAAGCATTGAACCAAATATTGGTGCGACAATTAATAGTAACAACCAGGGCATCTTATTAGCAGTATTTTCACTTCTGAATAATACGCTTATCCAAATTGAAGCAACAATTAATCCTGCTGAAAATCTAACAAAGACACTAACGTAAAAGGGACTCACATCATTAGTAAGATAATCTATTAGAAAATCTATACCAAAAAAAGTCGTAACCCAAATCGCTAATAATATTATTAATCCAATTATTTTGCTCTTCATATTTACCCCTCCTATCTATTATGCATTATAAAACAATCTAGATGAATTATTTGTAGAAAAAATTTGTAGTAATTACTACAAATTTTAATATATTTTGGCTATAGTTTTTCCCGTTATTACTTCAAGTGAACCATATGCTAATGCTTCCAATTCCATTTCTCCAGGATATACATGCATTTTAGCAATAAATTCTACTCTCTCTTTTATTTTTTTGATAAAGTATTCTTGATAAGCAATTCCTCCTGTAATGATTATTGCGTCAACATTACCATTAACATTAACACTCATTGCAGCTATTTCTTTAGCGATTTGATAAACAAACGCTTCATAAACAACATTTGCTAATTCGTCGCCACTTTCTATCATTTTAAATACTTCTCTTGCATCATTAGTACCTAGATAAGCATTGAATCCAGCATTTCCTCTTAATAGTTTCTTTACTTCATCATGACTATATTTACCACTGAAACATATATCTGCTAGTTGAAATACTGGTATTCCACCAGATCTTTCTGGTGAGAAAGGACCTTCGTCCATTGCATCAGTTACATCAACGACAACACCATTTTTGTGGATTCCAACGCTAACTCCACCACCAACATGAGCTACAACTAAATTCACTTTCGAATAATCTAAGTTATTGTCATCGCAGAACTTCTTAGCAATTGCCTTATGATTAAGCGCATGAAATCTCATTCTTCTAGTTGTAAGCGGTTGACCAGTTATCGTTGCCATTTCTTCGCCTTCGAATGTAACTGGAGGGTCAGTAATAAATGCTTTAAGATTATATTGCTTAGCAAGTTCATTTCCTATTAAAGCAGCTAAATTACTAGGGTGGTCTGTGTTAGAATTTTTGGAATCATATACTACGTTTTCATCTACTAAATAAGTTCCACTAGATATAGGTTTAATAATTCCCCCACGACAAGCTATTGCACTAAATTCATTTAAATCATAATTGTTTTCTTCTAATGATGCAACAATCAACTCTTTTCTAAAATCAAATTGACTACTCAAAGTTTTATATTTACTTAACTCTTCTTTAGAGTGTCTTAAAGTTATTTCTTCAACCTTTTCTTTATCGAAAAATACTCCTATTTTAGTCGAAGTAGATCCAGGATTAATAGCTAATATTTTATGCATTTTTATTCCCCTTTTCGTAAACTAATCTAGCAAGGTATAGTGAACCTAATTTTTCTGTCTCACCATCACTTCTTGAAACTACAACCATAGGAACTCTCGCTCCCATAATTAAGCCATATCCAATAAAGTCAGCTAAGTATGTCATTGTCTTAGCCATAATATTTCCTGCTTCAATATCTGGAGCTAATAGGATCGTAGCTTTACCTGCTAACTCATCTTTAACACCCTTGATTTGAGCACTTTCCAAACTAATAGCATTATCAAACTGTAAAGGACCAGAAATTCTACAACCTTTTAACTCGCCTGACAAATTCAATTTTCTTAAAAGATCAGCATCTATTGTTGCGGGCATTTTATTATACACTTTTTCTTTAGCAGTAAGAGGCGCTACTATCGGATTTTCAATACCACATGCTTCAGCCAATATAACTGCTGTTTTGACTATCTCTGCTTTTTGTGATATGTCTGGAGCTATATTCATTCCACCATCTGTAACTATATATACTAAGTCGTCACTCTCACGATGCATAAGCATAATATGAGAGAGTAATCCACCAGTTCTTAACCCATAATCCTTATTTAACATTGCTTTCAAAAATACTGATGTATCAATTAGCCCTTTCATTGGAAATTGAGCTTTGTTTTCTTTGATTAACTTTCCAACATTATTAGCTGATTCTTCCATTGAACTGGAATGAATAACAGTAAAATCTGTTAAATCAATATTATTTTGACTTGCAACATCTTGAATGATCGATTCATCTCCGCATAAATAAGCCCCATCGATTATATCTAAATCAATCGCTTTTACTATTGTTGACAATGATTCAACGTCATGTGGACAAGCAACAGCTACAATAACCTTTTGAAAATTCTTTGAAGTCTTGAATTTTTCTAATAATTTCATACTAATCTCCTTAATTTTAATTCTTTACATCATATTGTAACACATTAATATCAATAAAGACTATTAATATTACTTATTATTATTTAAATGGATTAATATCAAAATCGCTATCAATTCTAGATAAGAATTCACTTATTAATTCAATTATTTCTTCTACATCTTTTAAACTTCCTACTTCACCTGGGGAATGCATATATCTAAGTGGAATGCTTACTAATGCTAACGGAACTCCAGCTACAGATTGATGAATCTTATCTCCATCAGTCCCAGTCCTTCCAGGTGCAACTTCCCATTGAATATTTATTCCTAATTCTCCTGCAATCGCTTCTAACTTAGCGTTGATTTTATTATTTATAATAGAACTTTTTGCTAATACGGGACCATTATCCAATTTTACTTTCCCAGATTTAGAAGGATTAGTTCCCGGGTAATCCGTGGAGAATGTTACGTCTACAATAAGTGCAAAATCGGGTCTTATTTTTTCCACTGCCCAGAAAGCTCCACGCATTGTTGATTCTTCTCCAACTGTAGTAGCTGAATATACGCCTACACTAGTATTCTTCTCTTTTGCTTTTTTTAATGACTCAACAACGATAAACGCACCTAATCTATTGTCTAGACCTCTACCTGCTATTCGATTATTTGCTAGTTCATCAACATCATCAGAATATACAACATAATCACCAACTCTAACATATTCTAAGACTTCATCTCTTTTACTGAATCCAAGATCAATAAATAAATCTTTTTCTTTAGCGTCCGTATTTATTCCCTTATCATTTGTACAAACACCAAACACACCTTTCAAAGATTTCTTATATCCCAAGACATTTACTCTTCTTCCTTGAGCTAATTCATGTTTTACACCACCAGCCTTCACAACCTTGAGTAAACCATCATCTGTCACGTGAGATACCATAAATGCTATTTCGTCAATATGACCAGCAAGTAGAACCTTAAAATTGCTTTCGGTATTTAAACAACTAATAACATTCCCAGTGTAGTCAGTTTGAATATCGAACTCACTCATATAATCAATAACTTTCTTTTGTAGTGCATATTCATCACCAGTAGGTGATGATGTTTTTAACATTTCATATAAAAAATCTTTATTCATGTTATTCTCCTTCAATAAGACTTTACTCTATTATTATACATATAAAGACATCTTATATAAATATAAATTTTTCTATAAATTTAGCTTATGTAATTTTTCTATCAAAATAACATATTTTCTCTATATAAACATTTTATATAACACAGTACAAACAACATTTCCTATAGCTATGAATAAAATCTTGTAATAAAAAAACATCAACCTGATGTTTTTTTATCTTCACCTATTATTTATTATTTATCTAGTAACTTCTTGATTTGTAAATATCTTAATAGAACCATAGACTAAACCAATTATCATTACTAGTGTAACTGCTAAACTTATTAATATATCCTTAACATCAGCTACATTCAATATAATTTGCGAGAATAACTTTGTTAATGATACAGGAAAATACTTAAATGGTCCTACAGTAATTACAGATAAGAGTGCTAAAACAAAGTAAACTCCAAAACTTGATAATAGTGCTGCCAAGTAAGATTTATGGATAGTAGCAAAGAATAAACAAATAGAAATTACAAATACAAAATATAATAATTGAGGTATATTACTTAGTAGAAAACTACCAAATGCTATTTCATCAAATAATACATATGTATATAATGAGAATCCTAAGATCCCAATAATTTGTGATATCGTAATTAAAATTATTAGAGTGATAAATTTACTAATTATATAGTCTCTTCTAGATATAGGCTTACTAAGTATTAAAGGTAACATTCCCTTTGTTTTTTCGCTAATGAATATGCTTATCGCAAAAAACAATATCACGAAAAGTATAGTTTCATTCATATCTGAGAAGTACTGTCTATATGCATCCATTACAGTTGGCTCAGGAATCGTAATTTGAATACCTTCGGGTGTCATTAGCGAATTTAACAACTCCGGTAAATATTTAGCCATTATCGGACTAAGTAATGAAAATATACCAACTACGACAGAAATAATGATGAATTTCTTCGTTTTTAATAGATAGTTTAAATCGTATTTAATTAGTGTTATCATGGTCAACCACCTTTACAAATATATCTTCTAAATTCATGTTAAGCTTCATTAGCTGTTTCAAGTGAATATTATTATCTAACATCAAAGGTAGAAACTTTGATTGATAATCATTCTCATCACTATATTCAAATATCAACCCATCTTTATCCTTATTAAGGTATTTTACCCAAGATGAATTATCAAGTAGTTCATAAAACACCTCATTATTGCTTGTATCAATTAAATAACGATTTAGATAGTAACTCTTCTTAATATTTTCTACTGAATCCTGGATAATAACATTTCCCTCATCTATTAAACAAATTAAATCACATACACGTTCAACATCATTAAGTATATGTGTCGAGTAAAAAATTGTTTTCTTTCCTCTTAATTTATCAATTATATCAATTACTTTTTTTCTACCAATAGGGTCTAGTGCACTAGTTGGCTCATCCATAATTAATATCTCTGGATCATTAATTAAACTAGCAGCAATTGCTAACCTTTGTTTCATCCCTCGCGAGTACCCCTTAACTAGTTTTTTAGAGTTTTCTAGTTCAACAAATTTTAAAGTATCGCTTACTCTTTCTTTTAGCAATGTTCCTTTTATTCCAAATAATTCTCCAACATATGTTAAATATTCTCTAGCGTTCATATAATTCGGAAAAACAGGTACATCCGAAACAAATCCAATTTTAGATTTGTATGTTGAATCCTCAAATTCTATAGGTTCATCATTGATAAACACTTTACCACTTGTAGGTTTTAATAGAGATAAAATCATATTAATTGTCGTTGTTTTTCCAGCTCCATTTTTACCGATGAATCCATAAACTTGACCGTGTTCTACAGTGATATTTAGGTTGTCAACTGCTAGAAAATTTCCGTATTTTTTTGTTAGATTCTCTGTTCTTATAACTGCCATTATTCTTCACGTCCTATTAATAAGTAAAGTAACCAACCAAAAGGATTTAAAAGTGCAATCAATAATATCCAAATGATTTTTTTGCCGCCTTTAACAGTACGTTCTTCTTTTAAAACATCTATTATGCAATAAATAACCATTACGTAATTTATTATAATAATTGGTGATAGTAATAAAATAATTTCTATAATATCCATAATTAATACTCCTCTACAATTGGATTAGTAATCACAGGATTCAAATTAGTGTTTGAATTAATTCCTGAGATTAAATATAAAATAGCTGAAATAGTACTTCCAGTTAGAGTAATTACGCCATAAACAATTTGATAAACAGTAATTCTCTTAGCTGCTTTTAAAGTAACTTTTTTATTGATAAGTTTACTAAATAGTATTAAATTAATAACTAAAAACAAAGTATTTAGTATTGTTAAAACTATTATTATAACTTTTATCGAATCTGAGTATTCGATAAACTGGCTAATACTCACTCGCGGTAATGAATTAAGTTCTTCAACCAATAAATCAAAGAATTTTTGGTACCAATATATTATGAAAATCATGCCCATAACAGAAGCAGCATTAATAATTAGACCAATGATTGTACAAATTCTAGTTGTACTTGAAACTATATAATTTTCTTTCACTACTCTATCACCACAGCAGTACCGTAAGCTATGATCTCAGCTGCTCCTGACATAACTGCAGATGTCTGTAATCTGAATCCGATAATAGCATTTGCGCCCAGTCCTTCAGCTTCCTCTACTAAACGTCCAACTGCAATTTTTCGAGCATCGTCCATCATATCAGTGTAACCTTTGATTTCACCACCAAATAATGTTTTAAATCCAGCAGCAATATCCTTACCAACGTTTTTAGTCTGCACAGTCGATCCTTTCACATAACCGATTGTCTTAACAATCTTTTTATCTGTCAATACATTAGTTGTAAAAATACTTTCTCTTGTAATCATTTTTAAATCCTCCCATACTTATTTAGACATTTGACTAAATATCTAAATACATTATAATGATATTACCATATATTGTCAACACTTATTTTTAATTTAATTAATATCTTTATTTTTCTTATTTTTAAGTTTTTGATCTAATTAAAAAAATTTAGCTTTTTGCTAATATTTTTTACCTTTATATATTTTTTTCTAATTCTACACCAAGTCCATTAACTACCCTATTTACATAATTAAAGTATGCAACAACTTGGTTAATATCAAAATTATCTTTATCGTTAAATCCTTCGTTTCGTAGAATTTCTATATCTATACGAGTTATTTTTTTATTGTTCTTAGTTAATTTAACTGCATAATCTAACATTTTTATATCAGCTTCTTTTAACCCTGTATTATGATAATCTCTCAAAATTATATTTTTCAATGCATCTTCATTACTTTCTTTATGAAGCGCCGCTCCAAGATGCTCAATTCAGTACAAGCACTCATTCACAGCTGATGTTACAAAGCTATCATCACCTTTTGGTCCAAGTTGTTTATAAAATTTATATAATTTTTCTTCAGCTTGCAACTCTTTAATAATTTCTATGTATGACATATTCTCCTTCTAACTAAAATAATAGTTTTAACATACTTATATCTTGTATGTTTCGATTTCATAGTTGAATAGATCATATATTATAGATAATTTTATTTTATCTTTTCTGATTCAGTATAATTTTATTTTACATTCTACATATCATAACAGTAAGAACATATAGCAGCGTATTTTTATGTATGAATAATGAAAACAATTTCACAATAAGTTATTTGCATAATATTTGCATTTAAGTCTAATTTCACTTAATATCAAGTGTAAATAATATTATTTTTCTAGACAGGAGGAATTATGTATAAGAACATAATCGAAATGATTGGCAACACACCATGTGTTAATATAAAAAATCTAAACAAAGAAATTAAAGATCTTTATTTAAAACTTGAAGGTAAAAATCCTGGTGGGAGTGTAAAAGATAGAACGGTTTTAGGTATGATTTTAGATGCGGAAAATAAGGGATTAATAAATAACGAATCGGTTTTAATAGAACCTACAAGCGGAAATACAGGTATTTCTCTAGCTATGATAGGTAGTGTCAAAGGATATAAAGTTATTTTAGTCATGCCTGATACAATGAGCATTGAAAGGCGTAATATAATCAAGTCATATGGAGCAGAGTTAATACTCACTGAAGGATCTTTGGGTATGAAAGGGTCTATTGAAAAATCAAAGGAATTACTTAAACAGAATAATAATTATTATATGTTAAGTCAATTTGACAATGCAAGCAACTGGAAATTTCACTATGAGACAACGGGGAAAGAAATAATCAATGACATGCCTGATATAGACATATTGGTTGCAGGTGTTGGTACTGGAGGTACAATCTCTGGTACTGCTAAAAGACTAAAAGAATATAATAAAGACATTTTAGTGGTAGCTGTTGAACCCAGATCAAGTGCGGTTTTATCAGGACAAAAAGCAGGACCTCATAAAATACAAGGAATAGGGGCTGGATTTGTCCCAAATAATTATAAATCTGAATTTGTTGATAATGTCATCACTATTTCAAATGAAGAAGCTTTTGAAACAACAAAGAAATTACTTAAACACGAAGGATTATTCGTAGGGATCTCAACTGGTGCTAACGTTTCTGGAGCTATTAAAGCAATAAAAAAATATGGTATAGATAAAAAGGTTATGGTTATATCACCAGATAACGGTGACAAATACCTATCGACGGGTGTTTTTAACTAAGGTTAATAATTATGAAATCAATAAGATATTTAAAATCAATTAAGGATAGAGATCCTGCTGCGAATAGTTATTTAGAAATACTTTTATACCCTACAGTTCATGCAATTGTACTATATAAAGTTTCACATATGTTCTATAGAATCAAATTGTTTTTTATCGCAAGATTAATATCACAAATAGGAAGATTTCTAACAGGAATAGAAATTCACCCAGGAGCAAAAATCGGTAGAAATTTATTCATTGACCATGGATTAGGAACTGTAATTGGTGAAACTACAATAATACATGATAATGTCACTATTTATCAGGGAGTTACATTAGGTGGAACTGGTAAAGAGAGTGGAAAAAGACACCCAACAATAGGTTCAAATACTGTTATCGGTGCTGGTGCAAAGATTCTAGGAAACATATATATTGCTTCAGGTAGTAAAATTGGAGCGGGATCAGTTGTCTTAAAAGATACTACTTCAAACTCTACCGCTGTTGGTATCCCAGCTAAGATTATTAGCGAGAAAATTGATACACATCACAATATAGCAAGTTTAGATGATGGTGTCAAAATTTTCAATGATATGAGAATATAAAATTATAATTATAGTATATATTAAAACTCTCAACAGTTAGGTGAGAGTTTTTTTAAAAGTATGAATTGAATTATTATTTAAATACTAATTCTAGGTGTATATCATCTGGTTCTTTCTTAAATAATCGCTCATCCGGAGTCTCTATTAATCTACAACCTTGACTTAAGTAGAATGAGATTGTGTTTGATGAAGGTGTTGCGGATATGTAAAATTTATTTACTCCAAAATCTTTCGCTTTCTCAATTGATAGATTAACTAGTTTCTTTGCTATACCCATTCTTCTATGATACTTATCAATCCACAAAGGGCCAAAATTAAGCATATTCTTCTCATTTCCTATTAGCTCACTTTGAAATCCACTTATTCCAACTAATCTATCTTTAGAAAAAGCACCGATAAATACTCCGCCCATTTCCACGTCAGTAGTTAATTCCCTTACAACTCTCTCAAAATTCTCTTCATTAAACCCAGGATGAATAAATTGATTATTCTCTATGATTAAATTACCATCCAAAACTTTATAAATCCCTGGAGCGACATCGCTTCTGTCAATTTCTTTTACTTTACTAATCTCTTCTTTATTTAGTACCTTGTACTCTATCATGAATCCTCCTATTTTTATCTATTTATGATTACTCTATGTTTTTTATAAGAGCATATTGTAAATATATAGCAACTAGTGTAAATAACGGGAATACGACAAGTTCAACTGTACTAATGTCAATTCCACTAGCGAACATCATTATAGCCATAGTTGAAACAGCTATAAATAAAGTAATACCCTTTGTTAGAATAATAGCAGAAAGTAAATAACCCATACTTCGTCTCTTGATTAATAAAATACCCGAGATTAATGAGATAGGTACGATAAACCCTAAATCCATTGCTTGTATGACTAATGTATTATAGTGATCAATTCCTTCCGGAGTTTCACTGCCAAAAATCGATGGAGCTATTCTACCTAACCACATCAAAGCAAGTACTATACCTAAAAATATTAGAAAACCACTTATGAACTTAATAGGTAATTCTTTCTTAAACTTTTCTTTGATACTTTCTATTTCAAATGACATCATCATAATTACAAATGCAAAAAAGCTTAAGGACATTAAAATGACATATATAATAAATAAACTATTATACATTGATAAGAAAGAATATGAAACATAAGTATATAAAAAATAACCCATAGTACCAGTAAGAAGTAATTTACCTTTAAATGATTCTTTAACATATAACATGAATGAAATAATAAGTAATGGTATACCTAATAAAACTGTAACTATATCCTGAGCAATAGCCTGGGTTGCATAAGAATAAGAGTCATTCTTATAAATTCCCTTCCCATAGATCGAGACTTTATCTCCATGTATTGAAATGTACTCAAATTCACCAACTCCACCAGATGAGAAAATACCCATTAATGACGCAAATAGAGCCAAAATAACTATAGTAATTACTATAGAACCTAAAATCTTTTTGTTCATTTAGACCTCCTATTTTATAATTTTAACCAATTAGTTTAAGAATCAACTTAATCAATTGTGAGAATAATTTTTTTTCTCCCACCAATAAAATAAAGTAGAAATCCCGATGGATTGTACTATTATTTCTGGCATGCCAATCAAATGAGCCTTTAAACTCACATTTGTATAAATAAATCCCTCGATAGAGCCTGGGGGGGCATTAATTGCTCCTATACAAGTCAATCCAAATAAAACAAAGAATAACATTAACCATCCATGCTTGCTACCCACTATTTTATCTCTAAATGGATAAATGATTAATGCTATCATTAATCCACGGACTACTTGGAATAACAAAGCTGCTCTTACTATTGGTGAATCCAGTGGACGAAAGTGAGCAAAATAATCATCACTCATAAAACCTTCTTTGTAATTCATCAAACTCATAGAAATTAAACCAACTATTAAGTATACTAAAACATGCACTATAGTGTACCTTTTTAAATATCCCCATAACACTTCATTTTTCTTCATGATTTCCTCCTTATCTTAACAAATATTTTCCAAAACTAATTTTGAACTCTATAACAATTTATTGTGTAACTAGTCCACTCTTCTCATAAATAATCTTCTACTAGAATAGAATTCTATAAATAGTTTAGCATTTATTGAAGATATTGTCGAATTATAAAAGAGAACTAATAAATATAGCCCTCTTAATTACATAGTCTATTAAAAGAAAATAATAATTCTCATATCACTTTAATAAAGAATCGCATATGTATTCCAATGCTGAAATACTTATAATTGATCTAAATCTATGCATGGCAGTAATCTGATCCTCACTATAACCTGCAAGACCATTTTGCAACATTGAGGTTTTGAATCCTCGTTCTAAGGCACCGTTATAGGTAGCTAAGACACAATACTCTGCAGCAAGTCCACTAATTACTAAATATTCTACTCCCATTCCAACAAGGATTTCTTTTAAATCCGTCTTCCAAAAAGCGTTCGAATATTTTTTATTTACTAAAATATCAGTTGGACTGACAACTAAAGAATCCATAACCTCATATTCAGGACCAGTTTCCTCGTGTTGTACAATTACTACAGGTAAATTATTTTTTCTAAAAATTTTGCTAGTATGATTAATACTCTCTAAAGCATCACCTATCGACGACTGAAATGCACGATTTTTTTCGTATGCTTTTTGCATATCTACAATCAAAAATGCTATACTCATAATTATCCCTCTCTTCCATATGCTATAATACCATAATAATTATATACTATAAGTATAGAAAGTAAAATAGTATACTAAGAATATAATTCAAGAAGTTTTGTAACCATTAAAAATAATCCCTCTATCAACTATCAATAGCATCTTTACTGGAAACACTATCGCAAAAGTGCTCATAAATTTTCTTACATAATGACTCATACTTAAATACCACTTTTAAAGTATTATAATTATTGTCACTTGATTAATATAGTGCCATACAATATTGTAATGTGAAGTTAAAATTCTAATTACAAAAAAACGAACCTAAATTCGTTTGCTTTATTATAACATAATGGGGTAGATACTCCATGGACCGTATATGACTATAAAAATTAATTTTTATATAGTATTTAAAATATAACACATTCAAAAATAATTAAGATCCTTTTTATAATTTATTTATATATTAAGGTTCAACGTTAGATATGAAGATACACTATTCTTGACTTCTATCGAACTTGAACAGCGAAAAATAAAACGGTACCAGTTATGTTTTAATCTATGAGAATTAGTTTAGTTAAAATCTTACATAATAAGATTAGATTTCTAAGACTTAACAGAAATTTCATTTTCTACAAATTTTCTAAAGTGTCCTCTTAATATATGTCTATATATATATATATAAGCAACCACTATTAGAGTGAAACGTTGAATATCTAAGTAACCTAAAAACATTAGAATCAAAGTAATAGTCAACAAAAATAACATAGCTACCGAAATTGCGATAGAACGTCTTCTAAACTTATTTAGTACTGCAAACATCCTGGTAATGACAGCATCTATACTACTACTTGATTCTTCAATAGTCTCGAGAAATTTATCATAAAACCAGTCGATCATTAATAAATTGTACGAGTTTGAATCTCTCTTTTTTATCATAAACAATGCTTTCTTCTTCCCAAGATTTGTTTTTGTAAGTCTATACACGAAAATCTCTTTTTCAATATCTGTTGCGTATGCAACAATGTCAGCAGTTCCTCTTTTCTTAAAATACTCTTTATATATTTCTAACATTCTTCCCCCTTGATATTTTATAATTGTATAGCAATAAATCTTTAATTGTAAATAGATACAATCAGTAACCAAACAAAATCTTAATATAGTTTCTTATTACCTATTATTCTATCATTTTCCAATACAATTTAAAAGCCTACTCTAATACTATATTTCATCTGATTACGGTTCTAACTATTGTCGGTAACAAAAAAAAACGAATCTAAATTCGTTTGTTTTTCTTATGGTGACCCGTACGGGATTCGAACCCGTGAATGCATGCGTGAAAGGCATGTGAGTTAAGCCGCTTCTCCAACGGGCCATAATATGGCGCCCACAACAGGACTCGAACCTGTGACCCCATGATTAACAGTCATGTGCTCTAACCAACTGAGCTACGTAGGCATTAAAATAAAAGAAAGAGCTTGGCAACGTCCTACTTTCGCTCGTGAGAACTATCATCGGCGCTGAAGTGCTTAACTACTGTGTTCGGGATGGGAACAGGTGTATCCACTTCGCTATCGTCACCAAACTTCTTTCAAAATTGGATAATACATTCTACTTAATTTAAGGTTAAGTCCTCGACCGATTAGTACTAGTCAGCTTCATACGTCACCGCACTTCCACCTCTAGCCTATCAACCTCATAGTCTTTAAGGGGTCTTACTTCTTTCGAATGGGAAATCTCATCTTGAGGGGGCTTCACACTTAGATGCCTTCAGCGTTTATCCCTTCCGCACTTAGCTACCCAGCCATACACCTGGCAGTGTAACTGGTGCACCAGCGGTGCGTCCACTCCGGTCCTCTCGTACTAGGAGCAGCTCCTCTTCAAATTTCCAACGCCCACGACGGATAGGGACCGAACTGTCTCACGACGTTCTGAACCCAGCTCGCGTACCACTTTAATGGGCGAACAGCCCAACCCTTGGGACCTTCTCCAGCCCCAGGATGTGATGAGCCGACATCGAGGTGCCAAACCTCCCCGTCGATGTGAACTCTTGGGGGAGATCAGCCTGTTATCCCCGGGGTAGCTTTTATCCGTTGATCGACTGCCTTTCCATTCAGCACAGCCGGTTCACTAAGCCCTAGTTTCCTACCTGCTCGACCTGTACGTCTCGCAGTCAAGCTCCCTTATGCCTTTGCACTCTTCCAATGATTTCCGACCATTGTGAGGGAACCTTTGGGCGCCTCCGTTACTCTTTGGGAGGCGACCGCCCCAGTCAAACTGTCCATCTGACACTGTCCTCCACCCCGATAAGGGGTGCAAGTTAGATACCCAACATGTAAAGGGTGGTATCCCAAGGATGACTCCTCCGAAACTAGCGTTCCGGGATCTCCGTCTCCCACCTATCCTGTACATTACATGCCGAATATCAATATCAAACTACAGTAAAGCTCCACGGGGTCTTTCCGTCCTGTCGCGGGTAACCTGCATCTTCACAGGTACTATGATTTCACCGAGTCCCTTGTTGAGACAGTGCCCAAATCGTTACGCCTTTCGTGCGGGTCGGAACTTACCCGACAAGGAATTTCGCTACCTTAGGACCGTTATAGTTACGGCCGCCGTTTACTGGGGCTTCAATTCAGAGCTTCGTCCGAAGACTAACACTTCCTCTTAACCTTCCAGCACTGGGCAGGCGTCAGCCCCTATACTTCACCTTGCGGTTTAGCAGAGACCTGTGTTTTTGGTAAACAGTCGCTTGGGCCTATTCTCTGCGGGTCACCTAAGTGACCTCCCCTTATCCCGAAGTTACGGGGTCATTTTGCCGAGTTCCTTAACAAGGGTTCTCTCGCGCGTCTTAAGATTCTCTCTCCACCTACGTGTGTCCGTTTACGGTACAGGCACCATATAAATTAACCCTAGAAGCTTTTCTTGGAAGCATAGACACACCTGACTTACGTCATTACACTTCAGTGTTACGCCATGCGGATTTGCCTACATGACCACCTTTGTGCTTAAACTAGAATCCTCTTACTAGCTCAGGTTATCTTTCTCCGTCACTCCATCAGTTCATATGGTGGTACTGGAATATCAACCAGTTGTCCATCGGCTACGCCTTTCGGCCTCACCTTAGGTCCTGACTTACCCAGAGCGGACGAGCCTTCCTCTGGAAACCTTAGGTTTTTGACGGACGGGATTCTCACCCGTCTTTTCGCTACTCACACCGGCATTCTCACTTCTTATCAGTCCAGTAGTCCTCACAGTCTACCTTCACCCCAATAAGAACGCTCCCCTACCATCCCTTAGGATCCGTAGCTTCGGTAATATGCTTAGCCCCGGTACATTTTCGGCGCAGAATCACTCGACTAGTGAGCTATTACGCACTCTTTAAAGGATGGCTGCTTCTAAGCCAACCTCCTAGTTGTCTGTGCGACTCCACATCCTTTCCCACTTAGCATATATTTTGGGACCTTAGCTGACGGTCTGGGCTGTTTCCCTTTCGACAATGGACCTTATCACCCACTGTCTCACTGCCAGAAATCTTTACATGGCATTCGGAGTTTGATTATACTCAGTATCCCGAGGTGGGACCATCATACATTCAGTGCTCTACCTCCATGTAATTTATACTCTGACGCTAGACCTAAATCTATTTCGGGGAGAACCAGCTATCTCCGTGTTCGATTGGAATTTCACCCCTAACCACAAGTCATCCAAGCATTTTTTAACATACCCTGGTTCGGTCCTCCAACTGGTTTTACCCAGCCTTCAACCTGCTCATGGCTAGCTCACACGGTTTCGGGTCTACAACACTGTACTAATTCGCCCTATTAAGACTCGCTTTCGCTTCGGCTCCACTCCTAAAAGCTTAACCTCGCACAATATCATAACTCGCCGGTTCATTCTACAAAAGGCACGCCATCACTCATTAACGAGCTCTGACTATTTGTAGGCATACGGTTTCAGGTTCTTTTTCACTCCCTGCCAAGGGTTCTTTTCACCTTTCCCTCACGGTACTGGTTCACTATCGGTCAATAGGTAGTATTTAGTCTTATGAGATGGTCCTCACATATTCCAACAGGATTCCTCGTGTCCCGCCGTACTCTTCGTGTCCGAGTCCATACTATTTCGACTACAGGATTCTCACCTTCTTTGATACGCCTTCCCATGCGTTTCGTCTATAATATGGTTTTGTAACTCTTATGACACTGGACTAGTCCCTTTTCGCTCGCCGCTACTCAGAGAATCGCTTTTGCTTTCTTTTCCTCCGGTTACTAAGATGTTTCAGTTCACCGGGTTCCCTCCTCATGAGCTATGTATTCACTCATGGGTACCATAACTTCCTTATGGTGGGTTTCCCCATTCGGACATCTGCGGATCTTAGATTACTTACATCTCCCCGCAGCATTTCGCTGTTCGTCGCGTCCTTCATCGGCTCCTATTGCCAAGGCATTCACCGTACGCCCTTTGTTTCTTAACCTTATCAATTTAATGTTTTCT
>CP074575.1:1907500-2165257 GCA_018394315.1 Mycoplasmatota bacterium
TGTTATTTTTACCTTGTTTGATGTTCCAGTTTTTCGCTCTGTAACCTCAACTAACCCATCCTTAATATCTCTTCCGACAGTAATTCTAATAGGAATACCAATTAAGTCTGAATCTTTTAGTTTGATAATTCCGCGTTCTATTCTATCATCAAATAAACACTCACTTTGTTTCCTTAGTTCACTATATATATGATTAGCCACATCTAGTTGATCTTTATTCTTAACATCAAAACATATTATATGATATTTAAATGGTTTTAGTTCCTCTGGCCAAACAATCCCAAGTTCATCATTATTTTGTTCTACTACAGCCATAAGGGTTCTTGAAACACCAAGACCATAACATCCCATGATCATAGGTTTTTCTTTACCGTCTTTATCAGTAAATGTAGCTTTCATAGGCTCAGAGTATTTTGTGCCTAATTTAAAAATATTTCCTACTTCAATTCCTTTTGCGATTGAAATAGTACCACCACATTTAGGACACTTATCTCTTTCAGCTAAATTACTAAACTCAGTGTTTGATCCATAGTCACAATCATTACAATAAGAAATAGTATCTTCTCCTACTTCACTCATTACCATAAATTCATGAGCTTCTTTTCCACCAATTTGTCCAGTATCAGAGTCTACAACCTTAACTTCTAAGCCACATCTATTAAATATTTTTTTATATGCTTCCCACACTAATTCATACCATTCATTTAAACATTCATCATTTGAATGAAAACTATATAAATCCTTCATGCTAAATTCTCTACCACGCATTAACGCGAATCTAGGTCTCATTTCATCTCTGAATTTAGTTTGAATTTGATATAAAGCAACTGGTAACTTCTTATACGAGTTCAAATAATCTCTCGCAACAAAAGTTATAACCTCTTCATGAGTTGGCCCTAAACAAAAATCTCTATCTTTACGGTCTTTTAGTCTCATTAATTCTGGTCCATAATCATCCCATCGCCCTGACTCTTTCCATAAATCAGAGGTCTGTAAGGCAGGAAGAAGTAATTCGCTACAGCCCAAAGCATCTAATTCTTCTCTAACAATATTTTCAATTATTTTAATAACTTTATAACCTAGCGGCAAATAACTATAGATTCCCGCTGCAACTTGTTTTACCAATCCTGATCTTACTAAAAGTTTATGACTCATAGCTTCTGCATCTTTTGGTGCATTTTTCAGAGTAGGAATAAACATCATACTTTGTTTCATAAATTTTCCTCGATTCACTAATTTTATCTAAAACTACTAATTATCCTCACTATATCATTCCATGTAATAAACGCTATTAATGCAAGTAATGCAAAATATCCTATTGAATGTATTGTGTTTTCAACTTTTCTATTTATCTTTTTCTTAGTTATGACTTCAATTCCTAAGAAGATTAATCTTCCACCATCCAGTGCAGGAATTGGTAGAATGTTCAAAATACCAATATTAACACTTAGTAATCCTAACCACGCGATAAGTGATGTAACACCAGAAGTAGCTACTTTACTCGTAAGTGAATAAATCCCAACTGGTCCTGCTAAATCCTTAATCCCTACTTGATCATTCCCAATCAAGAGAGATATTGTAGAAAATACAGATTTTACAGAATTAATTGTTCCTGTAAAAGCAGATCTAACAGATGCAAATAAACTGAATTTATGAATCGGTGAAATTGAAACATGTGAATCAACTAAATCAAAGCCTTGACTATCGATTACTTCTTTTCCGTAAGGAGTAATATCTATATCTACTAATTTACCATCTCTTTCAACTGTAAGTTCAATTAACTCTCCGCTAATATTATTTTTGAATACGTCTGTCACTTCAGACCAAAGAAAGACTTCCTCACCATTTATGCTAATAATCTTATCATCATTCAACAAACCAGCTTTACCTGCGACAGTTTGCTTTGATATTCCACTTATAATTAACTCAAATGGTTTCTCAGGATTTGAAGTGAAACCTGCAGAGAAGAAAGTGATTTCAGGAAAGACAACTTCTGCCACTTTTCCAGTTTCGGCTTGCCATTCTACAATAATTGCACTTTCACCAACAAGACTATCTAATTCTCTTGAAATATCATGCCACGAGTTTACTTCATTACCATTAATACTAATTATCTCATCACCTGGACGGATTCCTGCTACATAAGCAGGTCCATCTTCAACTACATTTCCAATCTTCGACGATTCCATATCGGGGGTACCAGTAACTAACCCTACGATAAAGAAAGCTGTTAAAGCTAAAATAAAGTTCATCATTGGCCCACCAAAGATCGCCATAAAACGCTCTGATGGACTTTTAGACTCCATACTTCTTTCATATGGAGAAAACATCAATTCTTGATTTTTAAAGACATAGAAGCCATCTCTTTTAACCGAATACCTTTTAACTTCATCATCTTTAACAACAACATATAAATCGCTATCTTTTCCATACAAATCAACATCAATAACCTTAACAATATCTAGATGCTGATATTTTTTATTATTCACATCTACAATAATTTTTGTAACGATGTTATTTTCAATCAATAATCTAACTTCTTGATTTTCTTTAATCATTGATGTCTCAACATCTTCACCAGCCATTAAGACAAATCCCCCAATTGGGATAGCTCTAATAGAATAAATTGTTTCGCCCTTTTTTGTTTGCCATAAAACTGGTCCCATACCAAAAGAAAATTCATGACATAATACCCCAGCTTTTTTAGCAAAGTAGAAATGCCCCAATTCGTGAATTGTTATAATTAAACCTATAACAAAAATAAACGCTAATATACCTAACATAAAATCAAACCTTTCAAAAGACTAATCACTTGTTTTTTAATATTATACTACTATATACTTCTTTATCAACCCTAATTATATCATCTAAAGTAGGATTATTAATATTTTCACAACTTCTAACTTCATTAAATACTATTTTCTCAATATCTAGAAATGATATTTTTTCATTCAAAAACAATTCCACAGCTGCTTCATTTGCAGCATTCATAACACAAGGCATTATACCACCCATTTCACCTACTTCATAGGCAAGCTTTAGTAATGGAAATCTTCCATAATCCATCTTAGAGAAACTAAGACTAGATAAATTATCGAAATCAAGCTTTTTTAGCGACATAATACGATTAGGATAACTAAGAGCATATGCAATAGGAATTGTCATATCAGACAAACCAAGATGAGCTAATACACTACCATCAATAAATTCTACCATTGAGTGAATTATACTTTCATAGTGAATTATAGTTTCTATTTTACTAAATGGAATATTGAATAAATGATGCGCCTCAATTACTTCTAGTCCCTTATTCATCATAGTTGCGCTATCAATGGTAATTTTATCTCCCATAGCCCAGTTTGGATGGTCTAACGCTTCTTTTTTAGAAACACCTACTAATTCATCTCTGGTTTTATCTCTAAATGCTCCACCAGATGCAGTGATTACTATTTTCTCAACCTCATCCCTATTTTCCCCGTTCAAACATTGAAAAATTGCGGAATGCTCACTATCTATTGGAACCATATCTACATTATATTCTTTAACTAGATTAGTTATGATATCTCCAGCTATAACAAGAGTCTCCTTATTTGCCAAGCAAATACTTTTACCTACTTTAATTGCTTCGACTGTAGGAATCAAACCAACAGATCCAACAACAGCATTAACTAATAACCCATCATTATTATTAAATGTAGCTACTTTTACCAATCCATCATCTCCATGGTGAATTTCAATACCAGGATATAATTCCTTCAATGATAAAAAATCTTTTTCTAGCGCAATAGAAACAATTTTTGGTTTGAATTTTTCAATTATTTCTATAGTCCTCTTAATATTATAGCCAGCAGAAAACCCAACCAAGTTGTATTTTTCTTTTTCAATAACTTCTAATGTTTGGGTCCCGATCGAACCAGTTGCTCCAAGTAAAAAGATATTTTTCATATTAAACACCTATTAATAAAAACATTATGAGAACCATTGATCCAATAATCCAACTATCAAATCTATCTAACACTCCACCATGACCAGGAAAAAGATTACTAAAGTCTTTTTTTCCATATGTTCTCTTAATCTTTGATGCAAATAAATCACCTATTTGACCAAGACTTGAGACTAATATTGTTACTAGACTAGAAGTTAATAAACTAGAGAAAATGCTTATCTCATCTAAATGTAATAAATAAACAACCAATACTCCAATTATAAGTCCTCCGACTAATCCTGCAATACTTCCTTCAACAGATTTTTTCGGACTTATTGTAGGCGCTAATTTACGCTTGCCGTATTTTACTCCAAAGAAAAACGCGAAAGAGTCTGTAACTGCAATAACTATAATTAAATATAAGATTAATCTTACATCTATAATTTTAAGCATGACAAATGATGAAAAACCTACACCCATATATAGTAAAGCAGTTAAATAGTGAGGAATGAATAGTTTTGCATCATTCAACACTACATATACTAAATAAAATAATTGAATAATAATAAGGATAATAAATATATTCGAGAAAATTAATGTCTTGTTGTAATAATTAAAATATAGTGCACAGGAGTATGTTAAAATCGATATTAAAGTAATTACTAAAACATTCGATTTAGAAAGTCTTGCGTACTCTAATCCTGCTATACTAACTAAAATAAAACCTAATAGAATCATAGGTACAATAGTATTTACAAAAATGATTGGTATTAAAACTAGTGCAAGTAAAACTGAAGTCATTACTCTTTGTTTCATATTACTCCTCCTCAATACTTCCAAATCTTCTATTTCTCTTATTATACTCATTTATTGCTATTAACAATTCATTCTTATTGAAATCAGGCCAATAAGTTTTTGGGAAATATAATTCACTATAAGCTAATTGCCATAGTAAATAATTACTAAGTCTATGTTCACCACTAGTTCTAACCATTAAATCTATTGGTGGCAAATCTCTTGTATAAAGATAATTACTAATCAAGTTATCATCGATATCTTCAACTTTAATTGTACCATCAATTGCGTCTCTTGCAATCTTTTTAATTGATGTAGTTAATTCTTCATAAGAACCATAGTCGAATGCAATAACTACTTCAAACTTAGTAAATTCTTTAGTATCCTCTTCAATAGATACAATTGCTTTTAAAGTGTGACTTGGAACTCTATCACGTCTACCAATAAATCGAACTTTAATTTGCTTCTCAACAAATTCTTTTCCTTTTTCACTATATAGTTCAGATGGAACATCCATCAAATAACTCACTTCACTAGCTGGTCTATTCCAATTTTCCGTGCTAAAGGCATAACATGTTACTGTTTCTACTCCTAGTTCTTGACAAGCCTTAACTACTTCTACTAGGTTTTTAAAACCTGCCTTATGTCCGAAAGTTCTACTTTTGCCTTTTGCTTTCGCCCAGCGTCCATTTCCATCCATAATAAAAGCTATATGCTTTGGTATAATCATAGTCTACCTCCCAAAGTGAAAATAAAGGTTGTTTAAACAACCTTTATATCGTTTTTACTTCATCTTCTTTTTCTTTAGTAACTTCTTCTAATCGCTTTATAAGATCGTCTGTTAAATCTTGAACTTCTTTTTGATATAATTTAACATCATCTTCACTTATACTACTTACTTTTTTTAGTTCATCATTCGCGTCTCTTCTGATGTTTCTAATACTCACTTTAGCATTCTCAGAATGTTTACGAACCAACTTAGTTAATTCAACTCTTCTCTCAGCTGTAAGAGATGGTATATTAAGACGTATAGTCTCACCATCATTGTTTGGAGTTAATCCAAGATTAGACTCCAAAATAGCTTTGTTAATACCATTAAGAGCAGATCTATCAAATGGTTTAATAAGTAAGGATTGCGGTTCAGGAACTGTTATTGATGAGATTTGTGATAATGGTGTTTTTACACCATAATATTCAACCATAATTCCACTCAAAATTGCTGGATTTGCTCTACCAGTTCTTATCTTCGATAACTCCCTAGACAAAGCATCAACTGAATCATTCATTCTGTTTTTAGCATTTTCTAAAATTTGATCAGGCATCTTTCTCTCTCCTTAACAAGTGATTTTAGTACCGATATTTTCACCAAATGCGGCACGTTTGATATTATCCTCAACGTTCATATCAAAAAGAATAGTATCAATATTATTATCTGAACACATCGCAGCTGCTGTTAAATCAATCACTTCAAGTTTTTGATTAATAAGTTCTACATACGTAATCTCATTAATGCGTTTTGCATTAGGATTGGTTTTGGGGTCAGAATCATAGACTGCGTCTACACCATTCTTTGCCATTAGTATAACATCAGCATTCATTTCAGCAGCTCTAAGACTAGCAGTAGTATCTGTAGAGAAGAAAGGATTTCCAGTTCCCCCACCAAATACTAATACTTTTCCTTTTCTTAAATGTGATAAAGCCTTGTTTCGTAAATATGGTTCAGCAACACTCGGTATAGCCATTGAAGTCATTGGTCTAGAATCAACACCTATTTGTATAAGAGTATTACTTAGAGCCAACGCATTAATTACAGTTCCTAGCATTCCCATATAGTCAGCACTAGCACGGTCCATCCCAATTGCTTCAGCTTGACGTCCTCGCCAAATATTACCTCCACCTACAATAATTCCAATTTCAAATCCTTCATCATGCACTTTCTTTATTTCTTCTGCAAATTTTCTTACTGTGATAGGATCAATACCTTGATTTTGTTTTCCGGCTAATGCTTCACCACTTAATTTAAGAATAATGCGTTTATATTTACTCATACTTTCCACCCGTTTTCCAATTAATGTTAATTATTTCCTACTTGAGCAGCTACTTCAGCAGCGAAGTCATCTACGCGTTTTTCAATTCCTTCACCTACAGTTAATCTTGTAAATGAAGCAATATTCATTCCCATGTTCTTAACATATTTTTCAACAGTGATATCACTATCTTTTACAAACGGTTGATTTACTAAACATATATCTTTCAAATACTTATTCAAACGACCGATAACCATTTTTTCAACAATTGCTTCTGGTTTACCTTCATTCAATGCTTCTTGCTTTAAAATCTCTTTTTCTTTTTCTAATTCATCTTGTGGTACTTGTGACTGGTCTACATAACTAGGATTTATAGCTGCAACATGCATTGCGATATCTTTTGCTACTTCTTCCTTATCACCGTCTAAAATTGTTATTACTGCAATTTTACCACCATTATGTTTGTAAGCACCAAATACTTGTGATGATTCTTTTTCTAATTTCATTACTCTTCTTAAAGTAATTTTTTCTCCAATAGTGAAAGTCGCGTCAACCAATGCAGTTTCTATGGTAGTACCATTGATTTCAACCTTCAAAGCTTCTTCAGTGTTATCAGGTTTAACAACAATTAAAGCTTTAGCAATATCATCAAGTAGAGTTAAATATTGTTTATTTTTTGGAACAAAGTCAGTCTCACAATTCAACTCAAATACAATAGCTGTATTTCCTTCAAATGCGTAGTGACATAACCCTTCAGCAGCAATACGAGTTTGCTTTTTAGCAGCTTTTGAAATTCCTTTTTCTCTTAGCCATACTGCAGCTTCTTCAATATTTCCACCAGTCTCAACTAACGCTTTCTTACAATCCATCATTCCTGCGCCAGTTTTAACGCGTAATTCTTTTACCATTTTTGCACTAATAGTCATTTCTATCCTCCATATCTTTAAAGTGATAAAATTTCAATATTATCACTTTATTAATTTAATTATTCAGTTTTTTCTTTTACTTCAGGTTTTACTACAGGTTTTTTTCCCTTAGATTCAGTTCTTACATTTCTTTTCTTATAATCATCGTTTGAAGGTCTATAATCGCGTCTATTATCTCTTTGACCTCTTCTGTTATCTTTTCTCTCAGGACGTTGTTCTCTTGGAACACTTTCAAACGTAGCAATTGGTAACCCTTTTGATTCTGAAACAGCGTTTGCCATAACAGCAACAACTAATCTAACTGCTCTTATTGCGTCATCATTAGCTGGGATTACATAATCAACAAGACCCGGGTCACAATTTGTATCAACAATACCAAATACTGGTATTTTAAGAATTCTAGCCTCAGCGATTGCATTTTTTTCTTTACGTGGGTCAACAACAAATAAAGCTTGAGGAATACTTCTCATATCTTTAATACCATATAAGAATTTCTCTAAACGATCTCTCTCCTTACCTAATTGAATAACTTCTTTTTTAGGTAACACTTCAAATGTACCATCTTTTTCCATTCTGTAAAGATCATGTAATCTTCTAATTCTTTTACGGATAGTCTTGAAGTTAGTTAATGTTCCACCTAACCATCTTTGGTTTACATAGAACTCTTCACATCGTACAGCTTCATTCTTTACTACTTCCATTGCTTGTTTCTTTGTACCAACAAACAATACTTTCCCACCGTTATCTACGATAGTTTTTAAAGCTTTATAAGCTTCCTCAATTTTTTTAGCAGTTTTTTGTAAATCTATAATGTGAATTCCATTACGTGAAGTATAGATATACTCTGCCATTTTTGGGTCCCATCTTCTAGTCGTATGACCAAAATGAACACCAGACTCTAGTAAGTTTTTCATTGAAACTACAGCCATTTTAATTCCTCCTAATTTTGTTTTTTTGGGCCTCCACTATCATCATAAGTTACCGCCAACTTTCTAAAAGTCAAACGACGATTGCCTCAGATAGTGTGTGTAATAATTGCCATTTGTTATTATATCAAATTAAAACAAGTCATTCAAGTTATAATTTGTCACATTGTTGATTTATTTCCCAGTACTTCCAAATCCACCAACTCTCACTGTGTCGATAGCATCTTCATTATCAACTGTTAAATATTTACGAAACATACCTTGTGCAATCCTCTCACCCTTTTTAAGTACAACCTTTTCATTACCTAAATTGAAGAGTTGAACATGTATTAAACCGTCATTAGTTGGGTTATTATAATAGTCCGCATCGATAATTCCTACAGCATTAGGCAGAAAAACTCCAAACTTTCTAGGTAGAGAACTTCTTGCAAATAACATAAGAACCTCGTCATCTTGCATATATGCCTTTAACCCAGTTACGCCTAAGCCAATACCATGAGGCTCTATTACTAAATCCTCTACTAGCGAAATGTCATAGCAAGCACTAAGTTTCGTACTTCTTTTTGGTAAAATGACTTCCTTATTTTCATACCCTTTTGCGATTTCGAATCCTCTCATCTTATTCCTTCTTTCTTGCACGTGGGTGATGTGCCATGTATGATTCTTTTAGTTTATCTTTTGATACTTGGGTATATATTTGTGTACTTGATAAATGTTCATGACCTAACAATTCTTGAACACTCCTTAAGTCGGCTCCATTGTTAAGTAAATGTGTAGCAAAACTATGTCTTAACATATGAGGGCTAAGTTTTATATTTTCACTAGACTTTTCAATAATATCATTAAGTATTACTCTTACTCCTCTTGAAGTAAGCGAAGTTCCTTTATAATTCACAAATAACTTTTCCTCAGAATAGTTTTCACTTCTCAATAGAAATTCTGTTCTTGCATTATCAAGATAATCTTTAACACTTTCAACCACGTTAGAATGCATAGGAACATATCTATCCTTATTCCCTTTTCCATGAACCAAAATCAAGTTTTGGTAAAAATCTAAATCCCTTATCTTTAATCCGCACAATTCACTTACTCTTAACCCACATCCATATAGCATCTCTAAGATTGCATAGTCCCTCTTACCTTTTGCCTTTTCTTTATTAATTCCATCAAATAAACTACTAATCTCACTTTCGTATATAAATCTTGGGTTTTTCTTCTCTTGTTTAGGAATTTTTACAGAGTCAAATGGATTATTACCTATATATGCTTCTTTCCTTAAATAAGCAAAGAAAGTTCTTGCGCTAGATATTTTCCTTGCAATACTTCTTCTTGAATAGTCCTTTTCAAATAGAAATCCTAAATAAAATCTAGCCAATGCCTCGTTTGCATCTGTTAACTCCCCAAAACCCTCACTTTGAATAAAATCTGTTAACACATTTATATCTCTTATATAATTATCGATTGTATGAGTGGAATAATTCTTGCTTTCTAAATACCTAATAAAGTTATCTATTAAGTCCAAATTCAGTCACAATACTTTCTAAAGCTCTTTCCCCATACAATCTCTTTCTGTCTTTTTTATGATGCTTTTCTTCTAAACTTGGCATAAGTCCAAAATTAGCATTCATTGGTTGAAAATTTTGGATGTTCTCATTAGAAATGTAATTAACCATCGATCCTATAATTGACTTACTAGATAGCGAATACATTTCTTCATTTAAAATAAACTTTGCTATATTAAGCCCTGCTAGTAACCCACTAGCTACACTTTCAACATATCCTTCTACACCCGTAATTTGACCTGCAAAAAATAAATCATCTCGAAATTGACATTGATAAGTATTCTTTAATACTTTAGGACTATTAATAAAAGTATTCCTATGCATTACACCATACCTAATTATCTCAACACTTTCTAGTCCCGGAATCATTCTTAAAATTCTCTTCTGCTCGCCAAATTTAAGGTTAGTCTGAAAACCAACAACATTATATAAATCACCTATTGCATTATCTTGACGTAATTGAACTACTGCATAAGGCTTAACATTATCATGTTCTAAACCTACAGGCTTCATCGGTCCAAATAAAAGAGTCTTTTTCCCACGCTTAGCCATTACTTCAAAAGGCATACAACCTTCAAAAACATTAACTTCAAAATCTTTTAAAATCTGAGTTTCTGCATTTATTAATTCACGGTGGAACTTATTAAATTCTAGTATATTCATTGGGCAATTAATATAATCAGCAGCGCCTTTATCATATCTACTTTTTAAGTACGCCTTAGTCATATCAATCGAATCCTTAGTTACAATTGGGGCGGCTGCATCAAAGAATGAAAGGTATTCGATTCCCAAAAATTCTTTAATTGACTCACTAAGAGCATTGCTTGTTAAAGGTCCTGTTGCGATAATCGTAGGTCCATTTGGAATATCTGTTACCGCATCATATATAACCTCAATATTTTTATGACTCAAAATTTCAGATGTTATCCACTTAGAGAACTCTATTCTATCGACCGCAAGTGCTCCACCAGCTGGAACCCTAAATTTATCGGCAGCCCTTAATACTAATGAATTAAGATAACGCATTTCTTCCTTTAATATACCAACTGCATTCTCTAAGCTATTACTTCTTAATGAATTAGAGCATACTAATTCCGCAAAAAAATCTGTGTGATGTGCAGGTGTATTGATTTTAGGTCTCATTTCATACAGACGCACTTGTATTCCCTTTTCAGCTAGTTGCCAGGCAGCTTCAGAACCAGCTAATCCTGCACCTATTACATTAACATAACTTCCCATAATATCACCAGTAATATTATATCATATAGAGTGAATATTACTCTTAAAAAAAACAATCAATCTTGATTGTTTTATTTGCTAGCTATTACCTCGATTTCTACTTTAGCACCTAAAGGTAACTTAGCTACTTCAAAGGCACTTCTTGCTGGAAAGGGTTTTTCAAAGAATTCAGCATATACTTCGTTCATTAAGCTAAATTCAGTGATATCGTCTAAATAGACAGTAGTTTTAACGACATCACTTAAACTATATCCCTCTTCTTCAAGTATCGCCTTTACATTTTTTAAAGAAACCTTAGTTTGAGATTTAATATCCTTAGGCATTTCTTTTGTAGATGGATCAATTGGAAGTTGACCACTTGTAATAATCATATCCCCAAATTTTATTCCTTGAGAATACGGTCCGATTGCACCAGGTGCATCACTTGTAATTATTTGTTTTTTCATTATATACCTCTCATTTAATATACCCTATTCTACATCTAGACATCTAAGAAATCAACTAATATCCTACGATAAATTAATGGGTAATTCATATAACTAATTAAAAAGACACTGAATTTTCAGTGTCGTAAACTCACTACTTAATTATTATAGTTGCTCCTGGTTTTAACCATATTTTTTGATTGTAGTCCATTAATTCTTCATACGTCATACCAGTTTTCTCTAAAATAGTGTTTAATGTATCTTCTTCTAAAATAATGTATTCCTTCAATTTTCTAGGAATTTTAATCATTTGTTCAGGAGCAAGTTCTAATTTTAGGACATCATTATACATCATTAACACTCTTGGTGGAACATTAAACATTTCACTGATTTTAATTAATGAGTCACCAGAAACAGTTAAATATTCTTTATAGTGCATCCCATTCATTTCTTGATAAGGTATTAGAAGCACTTGGTTAGGATATATTGTTGTTGATTCTAAATTATTTAGTTTGAGTAACTCCTCTATAGTAGTACCATAATTATTAGCTATACTATATAAATTATCACCTTTTTGTACAGTATAACTCATCTCGTTTTGCACTCTAGGAGCTACGTATGTTTGCTCAGGTTCATAGTATGTTTGCTCAGGCTCATAGTATGTTTCCTCTAGTTCATTTAATCTATTTTGATTATTATAGAACATATCAAATCTTTCCATTTTCCCTCCTTATAGTTTATATATCTCACTTTTATATATGCATAAAAACTGAATTAGTATGGGCAAAAGAAAAGTTGATAACTAATTCATCAACCAATTATATAAATTATCTAATTCCTTATCCTCTAATGCATATTTTTTAAAGTCTGTGTTAATTTTAAAAGCTTTAGTTAAATCAAGTTTTGCAAAATTGATGTTTCCTGCTAAATTGTAAGCACATCCTCTATTATAATAAAAGATTGCCTCTTTAGAAATTTCTAAAGCTTTTGTATAAAGCAAGATTGCGTTATCGTAATCTTTTTTTTCCTTGTAAATAACTCCAAGATTAAAAAATGAATAACTATATGGTTCCTGATATGAAATAGACTTTTCATAGTACTCAATTGCATCATCTAATTTACCCGTTTTATAAGAAACTACTCCTAAGTTAAAATAAACTTTCGTATTTTCCTCAATAGATAATGCGCTCATAAACATTTCTAAAGCCTGCTCATTAAGATTTTTTTTTTCGTAAAACGACCCCAAGTTGTTGTATGCCCAAAAGTGATCCTTACTATATTCAATAGTTTTAAGATAATAATATTCAGCTTCATTTTTGTCAAGTTCATCATAAATACAGCCTAAGAAAAAATATGCAGATTCGTACTTTTCATCAAGTTGAATTGTTCGTTTATAAAAATGAATCGCATTCTCATAGTCACCATACTCATCATAAACAGTAGCAAGACCATAATGTGCTCCTGCATGTTTAGGGTCAATCATGATTATTTTTTGTAAGATTCCCTCGGATTCACTTAAATTATTCATTTCAAAATTAATTAATGCAATATCTAACAAAATATCACTATCCGGGTTTTCTATAGAAAGTAATAATTTTAATGCCTCTTCTAGCTTTCCATCTTCCCATAATTGATGAGCATCATATAGGGAATTACTCATCAATATATACTCTAAACTCCGTTTGAGGTTGTATTCCAACATCTCCATCAACTTGATGCATTCTTGCTTCGCTCATTTTTATCAATATTTCTTTACCTTTCACTATTGTAAAATACTTTGTTAGTTTTACATGACTACCAGAGTAAACTTTTGGAAAATGAAATAATAGTTTTAATCTACTAATATTATGCACGATACAAAAATCTAATATACCATCATTGTTCCTCGCTTCTGGTGTAACATTCATACCCCCACCAAAGTTTTTACCATTCTGTGCAACAATTAACCATGTCTTCTTAAACTTTCTTGTTTCACCATCAACTGTAACGATTGCTTCAGTCGGTTTATAAGAAAAGAATGACATAATAGAATGAAAAGCATAAGAAATTTTTGTTTTTTTTCTAGCTTTTTGAGATCTTTCAATAACTTCACAATCAACTCCTACACCAAATCCATTTAACATAATTCTAGTTATATCACCTTCAGCAATAACCTTATCAACTGAACCATGATATGGAACAAATTCAGCTTTATAATTTCTCATAAAATCATTTCCTGTACCGCCCGCATAAAACAGAATTCTCGACTTAATATTTTCAATGTGTGATATGTTATTCGCAAATCTAGATAATGTACCATCTCCACCAATTACTATAATTTCATCTTCAATAGTGTAAGTACTTAAAAATTCTCCATAGTCTTCAATTTCCAAGACATTAAAAATTATATATTCTCCATTTATCCTCTTAATTACTTCATTTAAAGATTTATCTCCACGGTTCCCTCTTGCTTTTGGGTTATACACTAATACATACATTTTTTCATCCCCTTCTTACATATTTTATCAAAAAAAAGCACTTTTTGACAAAGTACTTTTTAATTAATTATTTTCTTCTGTTTTTAATCTCATCTAAAATCATAGATTTAAAATCACTGAAAGCTACTGTAACCTGTTCATTCGATCCATATTTACGATATGTAACAAGGTCTTTTTGTACCTCATTATCACCCACAACTAATTGATATGGTACTTTTTGCGTTTGGGCTTCACGTATTTTATAACCTAATTTTTCTTCACGTTTGTCTAACTCAATACGTACACCTAAATCAAATAGTTCTTCAAATATTTTGTTTGAATACTCTAAATGCACTTCATTACTAACAGGAATGACAATTGCTTGTACAGGAGCCAACCAAGATGGGAATGCTCCTCGGTATTGTTCTACTAGTATACTCATTAGTCTTTCCCAAGTAGATATTAAACCCCTATGAATAACCACTGGTCGTTCTTTATGTCCACCTTCAGCAATATAATTTAGATCAAATCTAATAGGTAACAAGAAATCAAGTTGAACAGTACTCATCGTAATAGTATGACCCATCATAGTTTTGACTTGAATATCAATTTTAGGTCCGTAGAAAGCCGCTTCACCTTTCATTTCTACAAACTCTACATTCATTTCATTTAATATTTCTCTCATCATTTCTTCTGCAGTATCCCATAATTTATCATCGTCATGGAATTTGCCTTTTTTAGAGTCACGTAAAGCTAACTCAACATATTCAATTTCTAAACCAAGGTCATCTATTGCTTGATATATTAAATTATACGCGGCCTTTACTTCATCCTTAATTTGATCAGGACGAACAAACAAGTGTGCATCAGTTAAAGTCATTGCTCTAACTCTCTCTAAACCTGTTAAAGCTCCACTAGCTTCATATCTGTGTTGAGTTACTACTTCTGCATATCTGATTGGTAAATCACGGTAACTTCTTAAATCGGTCTTATAAACTAGCATATGATGTGGACAACTCATTGGGCGTAGTACGAACTCTTCTCCATCTCGTTCCATCGAAGGGAACATATTATCTCTATAATTTGCCCAGTGGCCTGAAGTTTCATACAGCCATTTAGTTCCTAGCATTGGAGTAGATACATGTAAATATCCCGCTTTTCTTTCAAGTTCATACACGTAGTTCTCTAACTCTCTTCTTATTACGTAACCCTTTGGAAGTAATAGAGGTAACCCTTGCCCCGCATCAGGTACAATTTCAAATAACCTTAGTTCTTTTCCGACTTTTCTATGATCATAAAGTTTTCTTTCCTCTAAGATTTTTAAATGATTAGCTAAGTCTTCTTTGGTATACCATGAAGTACCATAAATTCTTTGAAGCTGTTCATTATTCACATCCCCACGCCAATAAGCTCCAGCTATACTTAGTAACTTAAAGAATCTAATATGTTTTGTATTACCAATATGTCCACCTCTACAAAGGTCAGTGAACTCACCTTGAGTATAAAATGAAATAATCTCTCCGTCAGGTAGATCGTTGATTAATTCAGTCTTGTACTTATCACCTTTAAAAGATTCTAATGCTTTATCCTTTGGTAATTCTTTTCTTTCCATTGGTAACGCTGCACCTACAAGTCGAGTCATCTCTTTTTCAATTCTCTTCAAATCTTCTTCTCTAATCGGTTCTCCGTTTGTATTTACGTCATAATAAAACCCTTCTGCAATATCAGGACCTACCCCAAATGTTGCATCAGGAAAAAGTCTCTTAACCGCTTGAGCCATCAAATGAGCAGTACTATGGTTAAGTATACTAAATGCATCCTTATGCTTCTTTGTAATTATCTCAATGTCACCATCAATTTCGATGGGTCTATTTAAATCATATAACTCACCATTAATGTAACCTGCTACTGATTGTTTTTTTAATCCAGGTGAGATACTACCTGCAATCATTTCAACGCTCACTCCGTTTTCAAATTCTTTAATATTTCCATCAGGAAAAGTAATCTTAATCATCAAATCATCTCCTTATCTATTATATTTATCTTTATTTATTATTTCTTTAAGTTCAATCGCTTCATTCAAATCTATCTCATTAATATTGGCGACTGCAGCGACATAATGTAAGCAATCATATAACTCCAATTTCATATTCTCCTTAATCTCTGGGGTGAGTCCATTTAAACTGCTCTTTCTAACTTCATTAGCTAGCTCACCAACTTCTTCTACAAACTTAAGCATCACTTCTAGCTTATATTCTGGATTATGATCTCTTAGCTTAACAAATTGTTGAAATTCACTAATTTTATAATCTTTCATATTTACTCCTTAAAAAAAGTCCCTAGAAGAATATCTTCTAAGGACGTAGTATACGCGGTACCACCTTAGTTCACAATATGTGCACTTAAAATCCCTTAACGCTGGATCAACGAAACTGATTAGGTTTAGCTCCAAGGGAGTAATAAAATAATTTGTACTGTTAGTCTTTCACCATCACTAACTCGCTTTAAGTCTGAAATCATTTATCATATCCTCTTCATCGCTTGATATATTATATATTGTTTAAACATAAAAGTCTATATCTATTCTAATTTGATTATTTAATATTAGTTAAATAAAATAACCTATTAAATCGTTTATGCTTTTCATAATAAACATCTATATATTTATCAATTATAAAATATCCTGATAAATAGGTTTTCCATTCTTCTGTGGTTAAATTATGTAAATATATCTCTGATTCTTCTTTATAGAAGTTTTTCTCAACAAGTGTCATATTCCACTCTTTAACTTCTTCTTTAGTTATGTATGGATTAACTTTAAGAATTATTTTACCATGATTTTTCAAGATTCTCTTAATCTCTTTTAATACTTGATTTGCATCCTTAGGATGTAGATTGTCAATAATATTATAAAGAATAATACCATCAAAACTAGAATCCTCCATTTTGTCTAATACTTCTACTCCACCAGAAATAAACGAATAATCTTTAATCTTATTTACTTTAAATTTTTCGTTAGCAGTATTAATTGCTTCACTTGAAATATCGATTCCAAGACATTCAGCATCATTTTGTAGTGCACATCGTATTAGCATTGATCCATTGCCACATCCAAAATCCATGATTCTTTTACAATCTGAAATCCATATAATTGAATCATCTAATTCCTTTACACCAGTTGATGGTGAAGTTATCTTAAGATTTCCTCTTTTTATAAATATTTTATCCCAAAATTTCTTAGTTGAATTATAATCAAACATTAGTTTATCCCCTAAAAACTTATTCTCTATAGTTTTTACCTTTCAATTCAAATGGTTTACTAACAGCCCTTATTCTTTCCATCAATCTTTCAACCTTAACAGGATCAGACACCTTACTATTAAAATTATCTTCAAGGTGTTTTATTGAGAAATTACTTCCAAAGAATACTGGTTTTTTTTGACTCATTCTGTTTTGCAAAATAGGCATCAACACTTCATCCCTAAACCAATCAGAAGATAGTCCTTCATCTCCAAAATCATCAAGAATTAAAACCTCAATATTTTTTAGATACTCAACTTTGCTTTCTAATGTTCCTTCATTTATCGAACTCTTAATTTCTCTAACAAAGTCTGGATAATTTACGAATAAAACTTTCTTGTTTTTTGCTACTTTCTTAGCTGTTACAGTTAGAATTCTTGTTTTACCAACACCTGGCTTTCCATGCAAGTATATACCTTTCATATACTCATCATTTTGTAAGAAGTCAGTTATATAATCAATAATTGCTCCTCTTTCTTTCGTAGGTTCAAAATCAACATAATCTTTTCTAGGCATATACATACTCACAAGTTGATTTTTCCTTTTTAGCCTTTGGTATTCTACTCTATAGAAATCACATTGTTTGTATTCTACATTAATCAAACTCTTATCTGCAGATAAACATGGGTAAAAGCCCACTATATCCATCTTACATTCTTCGAGTCCTCTACAACCTTTACAGTTTGTAACTTCATTAACGTATCTATATAATTCTGATAACTTACTTTCTACTTCATGATTTGAGATGTTATTCTCACGAATAAGTTTATCTATTACACTATTACTTAATAATTCTTTTTTAATTTCAACTACACTTCCATCATTAATGAAATAGTCGCTTATTTTTTTCATAATTCACCTCTACAATTTCTTAAATGTATCATATGCCTTTTTATAATCAACATCCTTATATTTTTCTTCATCATCAAGCTTAATAATTTTGTCTTTTTCCTCTCGCTCTAATTTATACTCTTTATACCATTCAGGTTTCTTACTCCCCTTTTTAGTATAACTCTTCTTATTTGTTTTTTTCTCTTTATTAAGGTAATCAAATGCTTCCTCTAGCGATTTAATCCCTACTCTTCCCCATTCATTGGCAATCTTTTCAAAGTACGGATAAGTAGGCATCTTTTTATTGTTCACTTTTAAAACGTAATATATCATAACATTTATTAATTCCGTACTCATTTTATTAACACTCATTAACTTATATACTATTTCTAAATCAACTTGAGCTGCAGGCATTCCGCTAAGTTCTTGTAGTAACTGTCCAGGTGACATAGTTTTCATATGGCTTTTAATATCATTTCCAACAATCTCTGTTTTTTTATCAGATAGCTTAGGTGCATCTTGTTTAAACTTGTATTGATACACTTTTCTAGCCTCTTTAGGCAAAGTCTTGTAATCCAGTATACCTTTATTGTTTAATGACCCTAAATAAACATCCTGCATTTCAGCTTCTGTTAAGTTGTAAGTAAATGCTAATTTTACTAAAGTGTCTTTCAACTTATCAGATAGTTCTTTTCTATCAAAGAAAGTTTTACTAAAGTCATTACAAAATAAGTCAAAGTCAAAATCATTTGTAAACTTAATAAATGCATTCTTCTCTTTTGATAAATAATTCCCTTTTAACGGGATATTACTAACACTTGTTGTAAAGACCTCATCAAAAGTTTTAGTAACATTCTCAAAATCACTTGGTATAGAGTTTGAAATTTTAAAATGCTTTGTTAAATTCTTAAAATCATCTTCTCCAACTTCAGAATATAAATATATTCCCAAACTGCCATCTAGTATAAATTCATTTGCAGTTAGTGGTATATTTAAATCCATAATATATCCCTTTTGATTGTTGTAATAAGAATTTAATAATCCTATAGCCTCTAAAGTATCTTTTGATTCATTGAACTCAACAATAGTAAAGTTACATACTGCTAAAACATTCTTTAAAAGACACTTCTTAGTAAGTTTTTCTCTACTTAATAAATTAAACAAAGTCATATAAAGAACATATGCATTAGAACCAATCAGGGGTTGATACAACAAAGTAAGCACTGATATATCATCACTACTTAAATTTCCGCCTGATTGAATTTTAATATCTTCAAGAATTTTAACGTTCATTTAATACGAATCACTTTGTGACTCTTCACCTCTTTAACTCTTAACTAAGTAATTGTATAGACTCCTAACTTTTGCCTTCAAATCATATATATTTGAATTATTTCTAATCACATAGTTAGCTAATTTAATTTTTTTCTCAATATCCATTTGACTTTTAACAATATTTCTTGCTTGTGACTCAGATATTTTCCTAAAAGATAATCTATGTAATTGAACTGCTTCATCAGAATAGACTACTACTGTCTCATCACATATATCCTCAAACCCTGCTTCAAACAGTATCGCCATTTCTATAACTATCAAGTTTGATTTAGATCTATCTATAAACTGTTTAATTAACTTTTTTATCTTAGGAAGCATTATTGCATTTAATTGAGTTAATTTTTCATTATCTGAAAAAACAATAGCTCCGAGTTTCTTCCGTTCAATTCTTCCTTGTATATTTAATATTTCACTTCCAAAACATTTTGTAAGCTCATTTATAGTGGATTGATTTTGCTGAATTACATGTCCTATTAAGTCAGCCTTTATAATTTCGGCCCCAAGTAATCTAAAAAATTTTGTAACTAATGATTTTCCACTTGCAACACCACCAGTTAGTCCGATAACTTTCTTCATAATTACTCCTATTTTTCTTTCATAAATATAGTATTATAGGGAGATATATTTTATCAAAATATGTGGTAATAGTCAATTTATCATAAAAAAAGACATCCCTTGAGATGTCAAAATAATTTTACAGTAAAAGAAAGATTGTTTTGAAACATTTTGTAGATTACCTGTATCTCCTCTTCATTATAATTATCTAGTGGTTCTGCAGGTAATCTATCAACTGTATTAATGTGTAACTCGGTCGGATTAATCAACTTAACATATTCAATTAATTCAATAAGATTTTCTTTTGAATCATTTATTCCTTTTACAAGTAGAACTTCTAAAAAAAGTTTTCCTTCATATGCGTTACTAAACTTAATTAAAGAGTCCTTAAGTACATTTAGATTAATATCAAAGTGTGGTTTGTTAACTTTCCTAAAAATATCTTTATTAACCGAGTCAATACTCGGAATTACAATATCAGATTTTAACAAAGCGTTAAAAATAATATCTTTATGAAGCGTTGTGGAATTAGTAATTACACAAACAGGTTTATCTGTCAATTTCTTAATTCCTTCAATGTATTTACCAATTTCAATATTTAAAGTAGGCTCACCAAAACCTGAAAATGTAACCACATCAATTTCATTCTCATCTAAAGCTTTCTTCAATTCGTTCATCGCTACATCAAAATCAGCATATATTCCAAGTTCACTCTCTAATTTTCCATAACCACATTCGCAATATATACAATTCATGTTACATCTTTTTTTTTCCGAACCAACTATATCAATTCCCAGCGATTTCCCTAATCTTCTTGAATTAATTATTCCTAAAATATACATATACATCCCTACTTCTGACAGTTTTTACAATAATAAGTACCTCTTCCACCTACTTTAATCTTTAAAATAGGTTGTTTACAATTAGGGCATCCGCCATTTTTACCATGAACTAGTAATTCGTTCTGAAACCGCCCTGTAACTCCTAAACTAGATGTATAACTTTTAATGGTTGTGCCACCCAGGTTGATAGCTTTTCTAAGTATATTTCTAGTTTCAACTACTATACTTTCAAAGTCTTGAATTTTTAATGTATTTGTTATTCTCTCTGGATGAAGCTTGGCTAGAAAACAAATTTCATTGACATAAATATTTCCAATCCCTGCGACTACACTTTGATCTAATAAAAAGGGCTTCAGTTGCTTTTTAGAGTTAAGATTCATTAAATAATCTGCATTGAATTTTTCACTAAAAGGTTCAGGACCTATATGTGATAGATGTTCATTAATTGTAATCTCTTTACTAACTAATTCCATTGTCCCAAATTTTCTTACATCATGATATCTCACTGTTCTTCCATCATCAAGATTGAAAACAATGTGCTCATGATTATCTACTTCTTCATCTCTTTTAATAAAATACTTACCTTCCATTCTTAAATGAGATACAAGATAATAATCACTTAAATGAAACACTAAGTACTTACCTCTTCTTGAGATATCTTCTATAACCTGGTTTTTAATGGATTTTACAAATTCTTCTTTAGATGTCTTTATAATATTACCATAATAAATATCCACCGAAGTTATTCTAGACCCTAAAATAACTTTCTTTAAAGTTTCTTTAACTGTTTCTACTTCTGGTAGTTCTGGCACTTTTATCACCTATTCCCAATTATTAAACCTACTTCATCTTAAATAGATTTTTACCATATCCTAAATCAACCTTCAATGGAACTAGTAGTTTTAAGGTGTTTTCCATAATTTCTTGAACTAATTCTTTCATTATTTCTAGTTCTTCAGAAGGCACATCAAATATCAATTCATCGTGAACTTGAATTAGTAATTTTGATTTCAAGTTCCTTTTTTCTATCTCATTATCTAAATCAATCATTGCTTTCTTAATTATATCAGCTGCACTTCCCTGAATAGGTGCATTCTTAGCTGTTCGTTCACCAAATGCTCTCACATTACCATTTGATGAATGCAAGTCAGGAAGATATCTTCTTCTATTCATAATAGTTTCAGAAAATCCATTTTTAACAGCATTCTGAACCACATCTTCTAAATACATCCTAATACCAGGAAACGATTCAAAATACTCATCAATAAACTCTTGAGCTCTAGAAGGAGTAATATTTAGCTCGTTTGCTAATCCCCAAGCTCCTTGTCCATATATTATCCCGAAATTAACAGCCTTTGCTTGTCTACGCATCATTGAATCAACTTCACTTTGATTAACTTTAAAGACCTTCATCGCCGTTTCAGTATGAATATCTAATTCTTCCCTAAATGCATTAATCAACGTATCAGTCTTCGACATATGAGCTAATACTCGTAATTCAATTTGAGAATAATCAGCACCTAATAGAAAATTACCTTCAGTTGGTATGAATATTTTTCTGATTAATTTTCCGAGTTCTGTTTTAATCGGTAAATTCTGCATATTAGGTTCAATACTACTTAGTCTACCGGTTGCAGTTCCTGCTTGCTTAAATATAGTATGAACTCTAAATTTTCCATCTTTTTCTAGTAAAACTTTCTTTATTCCATCGATATAAGTTCCTACCAATTTTGAGATAGTTCTATATGCAAGAATCTTCTCGATAATTGGATGATGTGATTTTAATTGATTCAATGTATCTACATTAGTTGAATACCCCGTCTTAGTCCTCTTTCCTAAAGGTAAATTTAATTCTTCAAACAATACTATACCAAGTTGCTTAGGTGACCCAATGTTAAATTCCTTATTAGCATAACTATAGACTTCTTCTTTCAAGACATTCAATTCATCATCAAATCTTTGCTTTAATTCATCTAGTTCTTTTATATCAATGATTACACCCTCAAACTCCATCTTTGCTAGGGTCTCAGCTAATTCCATTTCCATTTTAAATAGATCCAACTGATTGTTATTTTCTAACTTTTCTAATAATTCTTCCTTCAAATTCTTAACAGCAATGGCTTTTTTAACAGAATAGTTAGCTATAGTAAAATCATCCGGAATGGTTTTCTTTGTACCCTTACCAAAGATTGACTCTTTCGGTAAGACATCATCATAATCAAAAGATAATCCTATGGATTCTAAATCTTCTTTATTATTAGGATTCAAAACATAACTAGCTAGTAAAATATCAAAATCACATCCTCTAAATTCAAATCCTTCCCAAAGCAAAGCAACTTTTGCTGCCTTATAATCATATGTACTTTTCTTAATTTTATTATCAGCTAGCCACTGTGGTAAGAAAGTCATGTTTTCCTTAATCAAATTAAATGGAATATAAAACGCTCCTTTTTTATTTACGATACTTAAACCTAGAATCTTACCTCTATGATAGTTATCATCAAATACTTCAAGGCTTACAAAAGAATCATTTTCTAAGTATTTATCTAACTCATAAATATCATCTGAGTTTAACACTTTTACTGACACATCAGCTTTTTTAGATTTTTCTTTCTTCATGAAAGAATAAAACTCTAAATCACGGTAAAATTCCATTAACTCATCTTCGTCATAACCATTATAGACAGTATCTTCAACTTGTAAGTCAATGGGAGCATCTTTTATTATAGTAGCTATTTCTTTACACAAAAGTCCTAACTCAAAATTATCTCTTATCTTCTCACCAAGTTTTCCCTTTATATTTTCTTTATCAGCAAATACGTTCTCAATAGTACCATATTGCTTTAATAGTTTAATTGCAGTTTTTTCTCCAACACCCGGAATCCCTGGTAAGTTATCACTTGAATCTCCCATCAATCCCTTTAAGTCAGTAATTTGACCTGGTTCAATTTCCATTTTCTCATACAAGTAACCCGGAGTAAAACTCTCTATTTGAGTAATTCCCTTTTTTGTAATATTAACTGTAATATTATTTGTAGCTAATTGCAACAAGTCTTTGTCACCTGTGAATATTTCAACTTTATAACCTTTATCACAAGCTTCTTTTGCTAAAGTTCCAATGATATCATCTGCTTCATAAAGTTCCTTCTCATATCTTTTAATCCCTAACTTGTCACAAAGCTCTTTTGTATATGGAATTTGCTCTATCAGTTCTTTTGGCGTTTCACTTCTACCATCTTTATACTCAGGATATTTATCATGTCTAAATGTCTTTTTACCAAAGTCAAAAGCAACTAAAAAATGAGAAAAATCCTCTTTAGTTAGTTTCTTAATCATGCTAGCAAAACCAAACAAACAATTTGTAGGTACCCCCTTAGAATTTCTCATTAAATTTCCTGTATATGCTGTTGCGTAATAAGCTCTAAAAATAAGACTGAATCCATCAACTAAAATCACTTTTTTCATCAAATCATCTCCATTTGTCATTTTATCATATATCAAATCCATATCATAATATTAGAATGAAAAATATTTATATGATAATCCTTTCTTTACTTTTACTTCTTATTTTACTATTTCTAAAAAAAACTTTGGAGGTGAATATGGAACGAAACTACTTGCTTCTCGTCAATAAAGAAAATCCAGTTTCAAGCGACTTTGTACCAGATGATTTAAAAAAAGTATATCTCCCGACAATTTTAAATAAAGAGATTTATATTAGCGAACAAGTTCTAAAATCATATGAAGAATTATATTTGAATGCATTAGAAGACAATATCAAGTTTTATGTATTTTCAGGATATAGATCTTTCAACTACCAAGAAGAGATCTTTACAAACGAATATATAACTGCTAGACCAGGACATAGTGAACATCAAATTGGATTAGCTTTAGACGTATCAATTCCTGATGTTGGGTTAACTGAACCATTAGGCAGTCTTCCTGAAGGTATTTGGTTAGAGAAAAATGCTCATAAATATGGATTTATTATAAGATACCCCGAAGACAAACAACATATTACAAAGTATATATATGAACCTTGGCATATAAGATATGTTGGGAAACATCACGCAAAAAAATTATATGAAAAAAATATAACATTAGAAGAGTATTTGGATTAGTGTTATAATACAACTGGTGATACTATGCTAATTGAAATAATAATTATACTAATAACTGGATTTATGCTTGGAAAAATCTTCGATAGAATGGGTTTACCCAAAATTTTAGGGTATTTAATTACTGGAATCTTGTTTCAACTTATCCCTATTGAGGCGAGTATTCTTTCCTTTAAAAAAGAGATTACAACTTTTGCCTTATCAGTAATACTATTAAAGGCGGGACTAGGAATTGACTCAGTTACTCTAAAAAAAGTAGGAGGAAGAGCAATTCTTTTAGGAATAATTCCTAACATTTTTGAGGGGACAGTTATTACTGTACTATCTATGACCATACTTAAACTACCGTTCATTGAAGCAGGCATGTTAGGATTCATTGTTTCTCCAATATCTCCTGCAGTTGTTATACCCTCAATGATAAAACTAAAAGACAAAGGATATAATGGAAACGGTGTTCCTGTGCTTAACTTAGCGAGCGCTTCAATTGATGATATTATCAGTGTGCTAATATTCAGTATATTCCTAAGTTTATATTTAGGTGGAGTGGCAAATGACAGCATTAAATCTATCATCACACCAATAGCTTACATTATAATTATGATGTTTGGATTCTTTATAAATAAGTTATCAAAACATAAAGATAAAATTATAAGTTTAACTAATAAAATATGGAGTATCGCTCAAGTCTATTTATTTGTTATAATTGGACTACTTGTTAATACTGAAGTTGCATTTACAGTTGGCTTCATCGCAATAGTAATAATTATCGTAGGACTTTTATTTAGATTGTTAGGAGTGTTCATATGTCTACAGAAGTCTATTTTCAAGAAAAGTGAAAGACTATTTTGTATGATTGCGAACCTACCAAAAGCAACTGTCCAAGCAAGCCTTGGAGCTGTTCCATTAATATATGGTGTTACTAGTGGAGAAATGATTCTTGCGATTAGTGCTTTAAGTATCATAGTCACAGCGCCTATAGGACTTATTTTCATTGAAAAATTCGGACCACTTCTTTTGTCAAAACAAAATTAATAACTAAAAAACGTGTTCTATCAAGATACACGTTTTTTTTTTAGTAACATAAAATATATAGAAATGATTTTAAATTTAAGGAGGAGAAATGAGTCCATTCAATGAAACTCGAGGAGGATTTCTATTGCCTTTCCTTATAGGAGCAGCAGTAACAAGCCCACTGTGGTATCGTCCTTGTTGTAGATATCCATACTATCCTTATCCTTACTCATCTGGAGGAAATTATTACTATTACAATGTCGAAAAAGACTACTATTATGGTGGAGGTTATCCTGGATACCCACCATATGGCTATCCACCATATGCTGGAGGATATGCAGGTGGTGCTGGAGGCGCTGGGGGTATTGGCCAAGGACCAATCAACGGATTACGAAGTGAAGATCTAAATTATAATGGTCATGGTAAACTCAGACGTAGATACGGATATTCACCTTATAGATACCCATATTATCCATACTACCTATATTACCCATATTATCCATACTACCCGTATTATCCATATTATCCTTACCCATATTATAAGCATGGGGGATACTATCACCATAAAGGACATAAACACGGTCATAGAGAAAATAACGACGATAACAGCCGAAACCAATCTGGTTTTGGTTTTGGTTTAAGCTACGGAATAAATCAACTATCAAAATTCCTATATCCTCCATTTAATCCTATTTACTGTTTCAATAGCCCTTATTGCTATTACCATGGTAATCCTTACTACCAGTCATTATTACCATATTAAAGTTATCGTAAGATAACTTTTTTATAAATTAAATTTACCCAAAAATTTTTTAACAGGTGAATAGAATAAATTAACCAAAGGACCTCCACAAACTAATATTATGATTGTACCAAACCATAATTTGTTTGGTAAATCATATAATAAAGCAATTCCTAGACCCAACACCAATACTATAAACTCAATTAACTGTTTAACTCTCCCAAATGATATACCGGTTCTTATATGTAATGATTCAACAAAAAAATCAATAGAGGGTAATATTATATTGGTTATTCTCGCAATATTAATACCTATATTAATAACCACTAAAGCACTTATTAAAGCAATATATCCATAGACTGATGTATTCATAACATTAAAATTATCTAAGATCAAATCAATGAGATAACCAATATATAAAGCAGTTATTACTATTAATAACACACCAATATTTGGTTTTTCTTTTCTCAAGATATAACCTGCTGTAACTAGAATAACAGACTGAATTCCAAAAAGAGTCGTAAAATTACTCTTAGTTGCTGCCACAATATTTGCCATAAATAAATCCCAGGGACCAACTCCAACATTAGCAAGCAAAATAAATCCAACACCAAATCCAATAAGCGTCATACCAATAAAGTAAAACAATAATCTCTTAAGCATTTAATTTCTCCAAGATATCAAACAGGTCATACATATCATCAATCATAAAATCCGGGTTCACTTTTAATAAATGTTCTTTACCCTTAAAGGTCCAAGCAACACCACATGAATATATCTCAGCATTCTTTGCAGACAAGATATCTCCTTGATTATCTCCTATCATAATTGCTCCTGTATGATCTAGTTTTTCTAATGCTTTGTCTATTGGCTCACGGTCTGGTTTAGGTTTTTCTACATCATCAAGAGATATAAAAATATCAAAATACTTATCTAATTCATAATTAGTAAAAGAAGGCCAAGCAGCTTCTTTATATTTTGTCGTTACAATTCCTAAGTTATATCCTTCTTCCTTCAATTTAATAATTACATCTAATACATTCGGATAAATTTTAAAGTAATCAAATTCATTACTCTTATAATACTCACGGTAATGAATTATCATTTTTTGAATTACTTCTTCATCCTTTATATAACTAGAAAACGTCTGATAGAGAGAGGGTCCAATGAATCCCTTATATACTTCTAAGTCAAACTCTAGGTTTGGAACGTACTCTCTAAACACATCTCTGAACGATTCTATTATTATTTCATTTGTATCAATTAAAGTTCCATCTAAGTCGAATAATAATGTATTAACTTTTTTCATAATATACCTCGCAATTTTCTTAATAAAGTATAACATATCTTTTCATAATATTAACCTTAATTGTTATACTATTCACTCTTAGCATTCTTTAGGCTATAATTATATAGAGGGGATAACATGATTTCAAAAACTAAATTCAAAAATTATGCTAGATGTCCAAGATTTTCTGCACTTGAAAGTATGAAACAAGATAAAGAAGAAGCTATTGTCACTGGTAAATCTGATGAGGTCAAAGACTTACTTAGTCTGATGTTTGGTGATGGAGAAGATTTAACCGATGTTTCAGACGAACAATTAGAAGCTATGATGCCTTACTTTAACAAACTAGAGGAAATATCTTCAAATATAGTAAGTAATTATTTCGATGGTGAAATCACTTACTCACTAAAAACACATGCTCAAAAATCATTTGACTGTTGGGGTGAAAATTATCAATATATTTGCTATATCGATATATATTTAGAGAAGAAAAACTCTTTTCATATCTTTGAAACAAAAGCAACCACAACTAATAAGTTTACTTCTTTAAAGTATTCAGAGAATAAAGAGACAAAACATTTGTTTGAGAAGATTAACAATACTTATATTCTAAAAGAAGAGCTAACACCTGATTTTGAAAAATCGGACAAGTATTTAAACCAGAGAAAAAAACTATTCGATAAACATAGTGATTCAGGAAAATATGTTTATGACTTAGCCGTTCAAAGGTGGATTATTGAAAATCATCACATACAGAACAATAAGAATAAATTAATTAAGGATGCAAGGTATTACTTAGTAGTACTTAACAGTGATTATGTATTGGATAATGATATAAGTAATTCTAATTACCCTAAAATTAATAGTCAAGAAATTGTGTCATTCATTGATTTAACTGAAATCACAAAAGAGTATCAATCACTAATTGATATTGAATATAAAATGGTTGAGTCATACTTAGATTATCTAAAAGTTGAACCACATAAATTAGGGAAACATTGTCAAAGAAAAAAAACGACAGAGTGTGAGTACAGTAAAATATGTTGGGATATAGTCCCAGCAAAAGATTCATTACTCACTTATATCGATAATCACCATGGTTTTAAGGATCCTACCGATACTAAACACCTACCCCTCGACTTAATAAATTCAGGGAAAGTAAAAATTGATGACATTCCTACTACATGGTTGCATAGAGAAAAAAATCAAATACAGCGAGAAGTATTTGAAACTAAAAAAATATATATCAACAAGAAAAAAATAATAGATGGTTTGAATCAGATAAAATTTCCGGTTTATCATTTAGATTTTGAATCATTCCCATGTCCATTACCAAGATTTAGAGGTGAAAAACCTTATAGCCAATCAGTATTTCAATACTCCTTACATATTCAAAAATCCTATAATGATTGTGACAAAGAAAAGAATCATTATGAATTTTTATCTGATAAGGAAATTGATCAAAGGCGTGAATTAGTTGAATCTTTAATTAGCAACTTAAATGATGAAGGAACCATAATAGTATGGAATCAATCATTCGAAATTGCTAGACTAAAAGAATTTGCAGAGATTTATCCAGAGTTAAAGAATAAACTTTATAAAATAATTGATAGAGTTTTTGACCTTATGTATATACTTAAATCAAATACCAAACTATACTTGTCATTAGGTTATGATGAAAAAAATGCAAAAATGTTTAACTACTATCACAATAGCTTACAAGGTTCTTTTTCAATAAAAAAAGTACTACCGATTTTCTCAGATCTTTCGTATGCTGGTATGGATGTTGGAAATGGAATGGAAGCTGTTACTGCTTATATTATGTTACATAAACTTAAAGGCGATGATTTTAGAAAAAAATATCAAGCATTGCTTGAATATTGTAAGCAAGATACATGGGCTATGGTTGAAATAATGAATGAACTAAAAATACTAGTAGAATAAAAAAAAATTATGGTTCAATCAACCATATTTTTTTTACCATCTTCTTTTATTTCTTCCTTTACCACGAGACTTTTTAGGTTTAGCTCCGCTTGACATTAAATTTTGCATGTTACCTAAATTCATACTATTCGGGTTTAGTCCACTCATACGTTTTGCCATATCTTTTTGTGTTTCTAATGCCCGTCTCAATTTATTAACTTCGGCAACGGTAGTACCTGCTCCTTTTGCAATTCTATTTCTTCTTCTCGAGGACTTATCGATTAAATCCGGATTTCTTTTTTCTTCTTTTGTCATGGATCCAATGATAATTTCCATTTTCTTAAATTTGCTATCATCAACATTGTTAATCAAATTTTTTATATTTCCAGCACCAGGAACCATTCCTAATATTTTACTCATAGATCCCATTTTTTTCATCATCTTGAATTGTGATAACATGTCGTTGTAATTAAATTTATTACTCATCATCTTATCCATCATGTTCATTGCTTCATCTTCGTCAATACTTTCAGTTACTTTTTCAACTAAAGATAAAACATCTCCCATACCTAAAATACGGGATGCCATTCTTTCTCCATGGAAAACTTCTAGTTCATCAAGCTTTTCTCCGGTACCAGAAAATTTAATTGGTACATTAGTTACTTTTCTGATGGACAGTGCTGCCCCACCTCGAGTATCTCCGTCTAATTTCGTTAAAATACATCCAGTAACATTCAAAGTCTTATTGAAAGTATCTGCAACATTTACTGCATCTTGACCAGTCATAGCATCTACTGTAAGTAAAATTTCATCAGGACTAGTTAATTTTTTAATCTCAACTAACTCATCCATCATATTTTCATCTATATGCAATCGACCTGCAGTATCTATAATAACTAAATCGTGATTATTTTCTTTCGCAAATTTGAGTGCTTCTTTTACTATCTTTTTAGGTTTTTCTTGTCCCATTTCAAAAACAGGAATTTCTAATTGATTACCAATTGTTTTTAACTGATTTATCGCTGCTGGTCTATATATATCACATGCGACTAAAAGGGGATTCTTTCCTTCTTTTTTTCTTAGATAATTTGCTAACTTACCAACATGAGTGGTCTTACCAGCACCTTGTAAACCAACTAACATGAAAACACTCATTCCAGAGTTAAATATTAAAGGCGAATCTTCCCCCATTAATGTCTTTAACTCTTCATGAACAATTTTTACAACTTGTTGGCCTGGATTCAAACCAGTCAAAATCGTCGTATCCATTGACTTTTCTTTTATTTCTTTTGTAAATTCCTTAACAACCTTATAATTAACATCTGCTTCTAATAAAGATAGACGTATTTCCTTCATCATATCTTCGATGTCTTTTTCAGTTAATCGTCCACGCCCGGTAACCCTTCTTAAACTCATTTGTAAACGCTCTGATAAGCTGTTGAATGCCATATATATCAATCCCTTATTGTCTTAGTTTTCTTAAATTCTCAATTCTTTCGCCATTATCTCCTTGTTCTTCATCATAAGCAAATTCCTTTAAAAGTGAACAAGGAAATTTAGTACATTCTACGCATGTGGTATGTTTTCTACTTAAAACACAATTTGCAACGCCACACTCTCCCCAAAACATTTTACCCTCTTGTTTGTGACATCCTCCACAATTCATTTTGTCCTTATAATCACACTTACTACAATCAATTCCACACATTGCATACATCTATAAATCCCCCAATTAACTTATATACAATATAAATATCTTATTATAATTCCTCTAAGTCAAACAAAATCCCCTCATACTCTTCACTTATAACTTTCCTTAATTCACCGAGAAGTTCAATTTTCTTTTTATGTTTTTCCAGTAGTTTAAGTTTATCTTCATAATCATTCAACATAGATTCAACTCTTTTTAGATTATCATGCACGGCGTTTCTTGACACTTCAAATTTCTCTGCTACTTCACTCAAGCTTAAATCATCCTCATAATAACTTTTTATATAATTTTGTTGTTTTTCGGTTAATAGATTCTGGTAAAAATCGAATAGATTAATTATCTTGTCAGTTTTTTCAATCATATTAAATCACTAAATAAACCATATATATATTGTTCAATATCAAAATTCTCTAAATCTTCTATTCTTTCACCTAAACCTACAAACTTGATCGGTACTCCTATCTTATCTCTAATTGCCAGTACAATTCCACCTTTAGCTGTACCATCTAATTTTGTTAAAATAATCCCCGTTACATCAGTTACATCGATGAATGCTTTTGCTTGCTCCATACCATTTTGCCCAGTAGTAGCATCAATTACGAGTAATGTATCCTGAGGGGCATTAGGAACTTCTCTAGATATTATTCTTTTAATTTTCTCTAGTTCCTTCATCAAGTTAACTTTATTCTGTAACCTACCTGCAGTATCACATAATAATACATCATAGTTTTCGTCCTTGGCTACTTGAATAGCATCGAACATTACACTTGATGGATCAGATCCATCGGCCTTCGATATTGTTTTAACTCCTACTCTATCGCCCCAAACCTTCAACTGGTCAACTGCACCCGCTCTAAATGTATCTCCAGCAGCTAACAAAACTTTCTTTCCTTCTTTTTTGAGCTTTGCAGCAATTTTACCAATTGAAGTCGTTTTACCGACTCCATTAACTCCAACAAATAAATAAACACTTAATCCTTCCGAATTAACTATTAAGTTGGAGTTAACAACCTCACCTTTAATATATAGTTCGAACATTTTATCTACAATTATTGGATTAAGTTCTTCTGGTGTTGTTAATCCTTTAACACGTTCATCACTTCTAAGTTCATCCACAAAATCTACAACAGTGTCTACACCTATATCTGCCATAATGAATATTTCTTCTAGCTCATCAAAAAGTTCATCATTAATTGAACTATGACTAGATAAAATACTTTTAAGATTAGCAAAAACTCCTTCACGAGTCTTACGCATACCAATTTCATATTTTCTATTAAGTTTTTTCTTATTTAATCTACTAAACAAACCCATTATTATCATCCAATTCTTAATTATTTTTTTCAAGTACTAATATCTTACTCTAATAAATTATTTTATCATATATAGTACTTAAACACTATATCAAAAATTTGCATTTTTAATATTATTATTTCAAACAAAAAGGTGCTATAGATTCCTACAACACCTTGAATAATTACTATAAATGTACTTATTTAACAACAATACTAACTAACTTTCCTTTAACATAAATTACTTTTACTATTGTTTTTCCTTCAGTAAAAGATTTTACTTTTTCAGTTAAAGCAGCTTCCTTAACAGCATCATCACTCGCTTTGGCACTTACTTTAATTTTATCCCTAACCTTACCGTTCACCTGTATTACAACTTCAATAGTACTTTCAATTAATTTACTTTCATCATATTCAGGCCACTTGGAATATGCAAGAATATCATTACCCAACTTCTCATTTAACTCTTCAGTTATATGAGGTGCTATAGGATTTAGCATAGTTAAGAATCCAACAGCATACTCTCGTGGTAGTTTCTTTATTTTATAGACTTCATTAACAAAAATCATCATTTGAGAGATTGCAGTATTAAATCTTAAGTTGTCATAGTCTGCAGTAACCTTTTTAACTGTTTGATGATATACCTTATCTAACTCAAGTACTTTTTCATCAGTACACTCGCTAAATTCGAACATTCTCCAAACTCTTTCTAAAAACCTTCTTGCACCATCAACACCAGACTCACTCCAAGGTTTTTCACCTTCTAGTGGTCCCATAAACATTTCATATAATCTAAATGTATCTGCTCCGTGAGACTCAACTAATTCATCTGGATTTACAACATTTCCTCTTGATTTACTCATTCTTAACCCATCTGTTCCTAAAATCATTCCTTGGTGGAACAATTTAAAATAAGGTTCTTTCGTGTGAACAACACCAATATCATACAATACTTTATGCCAGAATCTCGAGTAAAGTAAATGTAATACCGAGTGCTCTGCACCACCAATGTATAAATCAACAGGCAACCATTTTTTCAGTAACTTTTGACCATGTTCACTTTCAGGGTTTATGTATCCATCTTCATTCAAAATATATCCTATATAGTACCAACAGCTACCAGCCCATTGAGGCATAGTATTTGTTTCTCTTCGACCTTTAACTCCATCTTCTCTTATAACTTCCAACCATTCTTTAGCATTTGCTAATGGACTTTCTCCAGTTCCAGTTGGTCTAATATTATCCATTTCTGGTAATTCTAAAGGTAAGTCTTTATCATCTACTAATGAAACAGTTCCATCTTCCCAATGGATTACTGGGAATGGTTCACCCCAAAATCTTTGTCTAGAGAAAATCCAATCACGTAGTTTATAATTTACATAGGCTTCCCCTACTTTGTTTTCCTCCAAGAATTCGATCATCTTTGCGATAGCTTCTTCTTTTCCAAGTCCATCTAAAAATCCTGAGTTTACATGTAATGCATCTCCAGTAAATGCTTCTTCTGAGATATCTCCATCTAATACCTTAACTATTTCTAAATCAAATTTTTTAGCAAACTCATAATCTCTTTGATCATGACCAGGAACCGCCATAATCGCACCAGTACCATATGTGCTTAATACATAATCAGAAATCCAAATAGGAACTTCTTTACCATTAACTGGATTAATTGCATATGCTCCCGTAAACACACCAGTTTTATCTTTATTAAGCTCAGTTCTTTCTAAATCTGATTTCCCTTTCGCAAATTCAATATATTTTTCTACTTCTAATTTTTGTTCATTAGATGTAATAAATTGAACTAAATCATGTTCTGGTGCTAATACACAGTATGTAGATCCAAACAACGTATCCGCCCTAGTTGTAAACACAGTAAAACTTAAGTCATGGTCTTTTATTTTGAAGTCTACTTTAGCTCCAATACTTTTACCAATCCAGTTTCGCTGCATTTCTTTAGTTGATTCCGGCCAGTCTAATTCATCTAAGTCATTTAATAATCTTTCTGCGTATTCAGTTATTTTAAGTACCCATTGTTTCATAGGTTTTTTAATTACTGGAAATTCACCAACTTCAGAAACCATTTTACCATCAACGTTTAAAACTTCTTCATTAGCTAAAACTGTACCTAATTCTTCACACCAGTTAACTTCCATATAACCAATTTCGGCTAAACCTTTTTCATATAGTTTCTTAAAGATCCACTGTGTCCATTTAAAGTAATTTGGGTCGGTAGTATTTACTTCTCGATCCCAGTCATAGGAAAATCCTAAATCTTGAATTTGTCTTTTAAAAGTAGCTATATTCTTATCAGTAAAATCTCTTGGATCATTTCCTGTTTTAATAGCGTATTGTTCAGCAGGAAGTCCAAAAGCATCCCATCCCATTGGATGAAGAACGTTATACCCCTGCATACGTTTCAATCTTGAATAAATATCTGTAGCCGTATAGCCCTCTGGATGACCTACGTGTAACCCAGCTCCAGATGGATACGGAAACATATCTAATATAAACTGTTTGGGTAAAGAATCATCAGAGCTTGTCTTAAAAGTTTTGTTGCTGTACCAAAATTTCTGCCATTTCTTCTCAATTTCTTTGTGATTAAACATACTATCCCCTACTCTCTATATGCATTTCTTAGCGCGATTAGCGCATAAACCAAAGGTATAATTTGGAAAAATGATAACATCATTCCACTAATCTTTATATCATATAAGCTCAATACTACTCTAATTATTATATAGACAGTCATTGAATATGTAATAATAGTGAATATTTCTTTAAATGAAGCTCTTCCAAATCTAAATATTCTAATTATGAATGTATTTAACAATATTTCAAATAATATTAGCATCCCGTAAACAAGTACTGATACTATAATCGTTATAGGGACCCAAAAACTTCTACTAGTTAAAAGTATTTGATCAAGTCCAGAGAACAATTTTTCCCAGAAAACTTCATCATCAACATCAAAGTTTAAGTTTCTCCATTCGGTTGGTAATTCACTATAGCTTATTCTCGCCATTTCAAACTCGAATGGGTATAATGCGATATATTCTTCCTTAAAGACCAATTTGAATCTAAAACCTTCAGAAACAAATTTATCTTCAGGGTCTATAACTACGGAGAAATTGCTAAAATTGATTTCCTCAAGAGTATCACCTTGACAAATTAGTTTATCGCTTAACTCACAGCTAATATCTAAATGATCCTCCAAGTCTTCACGAATCATTCTTTGATTCCCAGGAGTTAACCCGCTGAAAGATACTATGTAAATAAGTAATGGAACTAATAATAAGGTAATTAAAAATAAAATATATCCAATTACTTTTATATTAGAATCCTTTCTTCTTTTATAAATACTTTTAGGACTAAGTATATTATTTTTTATTTTAGTATAGAACATAGAAACCTCCAAAAATGATTATACCATATTTAGCCATGAGTCATAATGTTATTATTAGTAATAATACCCCCTATATACTAATAATACAAGTCTTTAAAGACATTTCTTAAATTATATAGTGCGTATATATTTATTGATAACATTATTAGAAGTCCTAAATCGGCAAACTGCCATACTTTGAGTAAGCTTAAGAATATACCCATTATCATGCTTAACACAAATAACATTCTGTAAAAAAATATATATTTGTGATTCCCACCAATATAAATAAAATTAGTTTCTCCCATATAATAAGCACCAATTAAAGTAGTTATTGAAAAGAATAATACAATTATTGCAAGTAAAATATTACCAAGTGAGCCAAAGTGATCATTAAATACTGTAATTAAAGCATCCATTCCACTATATAAACTTAAATCAACATCACTCAGTAAAACAATTAATGCAGTTATTGTACAAATTACTATAGTATCAATAAAAACACCAATGCTTTGATACATACCTTGCACTATAGGTTTTTTCACATTACTAATAGCACTAATATTAGGAGTAGTTCCTATACCTGCTTCATTAGAAAAAAGTCCTCTTCTTATTCCGTAAGAAATCGCAGCCCCAAACGTTCCTCCAATTGCACTATCACCATTAAATGCATTAAATACTATTTCTTTTAGTACATCTGGTACATTATCTAAATGAGATAATATAACATATAAACCAATCCCAAGATATAGTAAAGCCATTAGTGGCACTACTTTTCCAGTAAAATTTATAATACTTTTTATTCCACTAAATACTACGTAACTTATTAATATAATTACAAGTCCACCCACTAAAAGAGTAGGAGCACCAAATCCTCTATTAAATATGTTAACAATTGCATTCATTTGAATCGGTGGAAATAAAAAGCCAAAGCTTATAACCACACTGACAGCAAAAAGTTTTGCTAGATTTGGATTGTTTAATCCCTTCTCAATATAATATGAAGGTCCTCCTCTTGCCTCTCCATTAACTTTGACCTTAAAGTACTGGCTTAGAGTATTCTCCATAACACTAAGTACAGCTCCAAAAAAACTGAAAACCCACATCCAAAAGATTGCACCACTACCACCATAGAGGATTGCAACTAGAACTCCAACAATATTTCCTGTGCCTACATGGGTTGCGATAGTGAGCAAAAGTGTCTGTCTAGGGCTTATCCCATCTCTTTCTTCTCTTTTAAGATTTTTAAGCCCAGTAATTTGAATGAACTTAAATTTAAATGAAAAATATATACTAAAAAAGATAACAATAAAAACCAAAAAAAATTCTAGTAGTTGCATAATTTAACCTCTTTTCATTTAAGTATATCTACCATTTTGCATCAATATGTTAGAATAGATTATGAAAGGAAGATAACAATGAATTTAATGACAAATGAAAAAAGATATAATACACTTAATAACTATTATAAACTCATATTTAACTCAAAGGTGTTTAAAGTATCCTTAAACGCAAATTTTACTTGTCCAAATATAATAAATAACCATGGTTGTACATTTTGTCTAGAGGGTTCAGGAGAATATGCGGGTAACCCTAACGATTCACTAAAAGAGCAGTTTATTTCTATTAAGAATAAGATGCATAAGAAATGGCCTAGCGCAAAATACATTGCATATTTTCAAGCTAATACTAATACTAATGCAGAAATAGATTATTTAAAAAATCTATATGAAGAAGCTTTAGTACTAGATGAAAATATCGTTGGTTTAAGTATTTCTACAAGACCAGATTGTATTTCAATTGAGTTAATGGATTATTTTGAAGAACTCTCAAAAAGAACATTTCTTACTATTGAATTAGGCTTACAAACAATACACGATGATACATTAAAACTAATTAACAGGGGACATACTTATTTAGAATTTAAAGATTGTGTAACTGAATTAAGAAAACGAAACGTAAGTGTCGTAGTTCATATAATTAACGGGCTTCCAAACGAATCAAAAGAAATGATGATTTCAACGGTCAAAGACATAAATAAATTAGATATCCAAGGAATCAAAATACATCTTCTTCACATTATGAAAAACACTAAATTAGGTTATGATTATCTAAAAAATCCATTTAAATCCTTAACACAAAAAGAGTATACCGACATAGTATGTGATCAACTTGAAATACTTAACAAAAATATCATTATACATAGACTAACTGGAGATGCTCCAAAAGAAGCTCTAATTGAACCGCTTTGGAGTTTAAGAAAATTCGTTGTAATTAATGAGATTGATAAAGAAATGAGAAAGAGAGATTCTTACCAAGGATGCTTAGAATAATCCCTTTTGCCCACAAAGTTGCTAGTGAGTATTTAAAGCAAGGTAGTACCGTAGTAGATGCAACATGTGGAAATGGTAATGATACTATATTTCTATCTAAGTTAGTCCCTAATGGTCATGTATATGCATTTGATATTCAATCTAAGGCAATTGAAAATACAAAGAAAAGAATCAAGAGTGATAACGTGAGTGTTATCAATGATTCTCATGAAAATATCTCGAATTATGTTAATAACGTTGACTTAGTAATGTTTAACTTAGGCTATCTACCTAATTCAAATTCTAATATTACAACAACCCATCAAGTAACTATAAGAGCTTTAGAAAATATACTACCAATACTAAATAGGAATGCTCTAGTAATAATTGTTGTATATACAGGCCATGAAAATGGTATGCTTGAATCTATAAAACTTGAAGGATTTATAGATACTCTAAGTAGTGAATACTCTGTTAGTAAATATGAAGTATTAAACAAGAAAAATCCACCGTATGTTTTAATAATAAAAAAGAATCGTTAGATGATTTACCACCTAGCGATTCTTTTATTAAATACCTACTCTACTAAAAATCGTATCTACACTTTTTAAATAATATTCTAAATCGAAACATGCTTTAAGTTCATCTTTAGATAAATACTTACTGACTTCACTTATTAACAACTCATCGAGAAATTGACTTTTATTTTCCATTGTTTTCATTGCGATTGGTTGAACCATATCATATGCTTCTTCTCTAGATAAATCTTTATTTATTAAAGCTGTCATTACTCTTTGAGCAAAGATAACCCCATTTGTTTTATAAATATTATTTAACATATTTTCTTCATGGACAATAAGGTTTTTCACTACATTAGTAAATCTGCTCAATGCATAATCTAACAAAACAGTTGCATCAGGAACAATTATTCTCTCTACACTTGAATGAGAAATATCTCTTTCATGCCACAAAGCAATGTTATCAAATGAGGCATTCATATAGCCTCTAATGACTCTAGCACATCCAGTTATATTTTCGCTGCTAATTGGATTTTTTTTATGTGGCATAGCACTTGAACCTTTTTGACCTTTATCAAAGTACTCTTGTACTTCGTGGACTTCTGTTCTTTGCAGATGACGTAGTTCTACTGCCATTTTTTCTAATTCAGTTGCAATTAATGCTAATACACTCATATAATTTGCATGTCTATCTCTTTGTAGAGTTTGAGTTGATATATTACTAGATTCAATTCCAAGTTGTTCACATACGTAATCTTGTACGAATACAGGAGTATTAGCAAAATTACCTACTGCTCCACTAATCTTACCAGCTTCAACATCTCTTCTAGCTAAATCTAATCTTGCTAGATTTCTCTTCATATCCTCATACCAAAGTGCAAATTTTAAACCAAAAGAAGTAATATCCGCATGAATCCCATGAGTTCTACCGATACATGGTGTGTTTTTATACTTGTTTGCCTGTTCTCTTAATACATCCATTAGTTTTACTAAATCATCTCTTAAAATGTCATTAGCTTGTTTATATATATATCCATTTGCTGTATCAACAACATCTGTACTAGTAAGACCATAATGAACCCACTTCTTTTCACTTCCAAGAAATTCACTTACGCTTCTAGTAAAAGCAATAATATCATGTTTAGTCTTTTTCTCAATCTCATAAATTCTTTCAATACTAAAGTCCGCATTATCTTGTATCATCTTTAAATCATCAAGAGGTATTACACCTAGCTTGTTCCACGCTTCTAAAGTTAATATTTCAACTTTTAAATAAGCCTCAAACTTTTTCTGTTCTGTCCAAATATCTTTCATTTCTTTTCTACTGTATCTTGTTATCATTTGTCCTCCTTACAAAATGAAATTATCATATTTCTCTCTAAATTCTTCTTCAAATCTTATAAATCTATCGACAATTTGAAAGTCGAAGTATTTACTAAAATAATCACGAATAGTTCTAACTGCCTCCATATGAGAAAACTCATCCTTATATAGTCTGTCCATTCTAAGTGCATCATATATATCAATAACCAAAACAATTTGACTATTAATATCTAAAGAAACGTGATCTTCAGAGAATAATTGTTTATCAAATGCCGTTTGGCAATGGTTTCTCACTAAGTCTTCTGAATATTGATTAATTCTTAATCTATGAATAATCTCTCTAGCAATATGGGTTCTCTCCTTAATTTCTTCGTAATTATCTTGCGATAAAATCTTATTATACTTAAAATCCATCAATGTTAAATAATCTCTCTTATCTATGTGTACTTTAGCAAAATCAAATGTCTTATTGCATTCATCAATACTAAGTTTTAAAACTCCTGCTAACTTTCTAGATAATTGAGCACAACGATATGAATTAAATTTATCTTTATATAAATTTGCTCCATTAAATATCTCAACACTATCAAATGTATCATCAACTACTTTTAGAAAGTCCTTTTCTAAAGCTCTCCTTGAAGCCAGCTCTTTTTTTCTTTCATCATGCATTTTCGCCGCGATTTTCACATTGAAATTTAGTGCTAGTAAAAACAACGTTAATACAATGGTCCTTATTAGTATGTCCCTAAATTCAACAGTTTCAGAATAATTAATTAAATCTGCAACATCTTCAAGCTTTTCATAGGTGGGATATATGACAACAAAATTAATTATAGTGTAAATAAACAATGTTAAATATGAAATATGCTTCATTAATTTCCTACTTTGATAAAATGCAGTTATCGTCAGAGAAAAGAATATTAATCCATAAGATACATCTGAAATACTATTATAAATTAGTGCTGTATCTAAATTATTTTTCAAAGCATTGACTGCATCTATTCTAAGATTTATAAACATCGCAATAGCAATTGTTATTGTATTGATACTAACTAAATACATTGCTGTCTTCTGTTGAATTTCATTTGTTGGATCCGAATAAATTAAACTTTTAAGCATTTGGTTTATTCCAAAAGTAAATAAGAATATTAAAATTGATACAACTATGATTTTATAATCTCTAGTGAGTAAAAACAGTGAAAAGAGAATGTTTGTGATAAAAACAATTCTCTTGATTATCCTATTCTTACGGTAAAGAACTTCAGCCTCGTCCAAAATATCTACACCAGCTTCTAAGTCGAACATCGTAAGCAATCTCTTTAATGTTAAGGGCTCTCTTTTTGGTTTCTTCTCAGAATATAACTTTTTAGTTGATCTCTTCTTAATAACCGAAAGTTTCTTTGAAACGCCCTTAAAAATAGAATCTTTTTCAGGATTATATTTATTATTATTAGTTTTCTTTAAATATTCATCAATTCCTAAATCATCCCTACTCATATGCTAACCTCTAAAACAATTTCTCTTGTGTTACAGATAAATCTTTATGAGCTGCTTCCTCCATTGACATTTGAGCAACTCTAGTTGATGCAGCAGCAGCGATGGCACCAACAATATCATCTAACATGGTGTGGCATACTCTATTTTCCCCAGAACCGTGATCATTTAGTTCCTTAATAATTCCAGGTTTATTCACATCGATATCTCCAAAATTTGTTTGACCAATTACACCAAACAAACCAGCTACAGCTAAACCGAGAATTTCATCAATACCAAAAACACCTAGATCATGTGCTAAAATGTTCTGGATAGGTCCCTCAAATTTTTCCTCTTCTGTTAAACGGTCAATCTCAGCTCCAAGTAATAATATATGGAATACATCTCTTAGGGACAAAATTTTTAACACGCTATCTTCACAGTCTTCAAAGTTGATAGTATCAGAATACTTAGATTGTTGATCAAATGCAATTTTTGCTATTTCTCGATAATCTACGCCACGCTTCTTCAAAATTCGTAAATTTTCTTCTAACATCTCTTGTCTAGAATATAATAATTTAGACTTTGACATATTACCACACCTTTCGATATAATTATAGCATAAAATTAAATTACAAAAACTACTATAATCTCATTTGTAGTAGAATAATAGGAGGAAATTTATGATTTTAGATTTTTTTCGGGAAGTTCCCAACCCTACAAAATCAGTACAAATGTTCACTCCACTTTACTTCTTCCTAATTACCTTACTAATTTTATCAATTATTATATTAGTAAAATATGCGAAAAAAATTAAAGAAAGTAAATATGAAGAATTTATTCGTTATATCATATTTATAATAATGTTTACCGCAGAATTCTACTTTATATTCTTTTCATGGATAAAAGGAGAGTGGTCATTCCCACTACACTTGTGTGGATTGTGTGTTATAATGACACTTATTCTATTAATTACAAAGAGCTATAATGTTTTTGAGACCGTCTTCTTTATCGGTATCTCAGGAGGTATCGTTGCATTCATTATTCCTGATAACGGTGGATATGGATTCGACAATATTAGATTTTACGCATTCTTCTTTAATCGATTACTAATTATATTAGTACCTTTATACTTCAAAATCGGGTATGATTTTGTTATTAGAAAAGATACTCTTATAAAGACATCACTATTTGTTATCATTGCATGGTTAATAAACTTTGCGATTAATACATTCCTAAGATCACTAACTACACTTAAGGCAAACTATATGTTTACGCATGAGTTACCAAAATCTTTAGTTGGATTTTTTCCAGAATTCCCATGGTATATCTTTATCTTTGGTATGATTACATTCTTGATGTTTTTATCAATTTATTTAGCAACAGGTGAAAAAGTTCCATTTGCAAAAAAAATCGAGTCAAATCAATGACTCTTTTTTTATTAATTATACTGGTTGAAATCTAAAGCTATAAATGGGGAATCGCTCAAGATATTTTCCTCATGCAATTTTATATATCTATCTGCCCAATCAGGTAGATTGTTTATATCAAAACTTCTATGAATCACAATGTAAAGAATGATTCTCCTAAATTTCAAAAAAAGGTTAAGTTTCGAAAACCAAGAATCATCAAGTTTATTAACTTGATTATATCCTTTCATGAAATGTTTCATAACAAAATCAGCTCTTTCTAAATCATCTGGGTTAAACCAAATAGAATAAAATAAAACGATTGCAATATCCGAAATGAACCATTTATATGCTGAATCATCAAAGTCAAAAACCTCAAACTCTAACTCGTCATTAATGAAAAAATTCCCCATATGCATATCAGTGTGAATTAATCCATAACTTTCTTTATCCTTAGGTAATTCATGTAGCTCATTCAATAATTCATTAAATATACTGCACACTTTAGAATTTTCCGGAAGATAGCTACAAGCATCTTTGATTAACACATCTTCGTACCATTCGATTCTTCTATTCTTAGGAATAAATCTCTTTGTAATTTTATGCATTTCAGCTAAAACTCTACCGTATTCGGTAAAAAACTCTTTCGTAGCATCTTCTCTTCTAGGTGCTCTACCTTTAGCAAACTTAAAGGCTGTAGCTAAAAATGTTGGTTCTTTTTCACCTAGCATTTCTACTAAATTCCCTTTTTCTGATTTTATAGGTGTTACTACTTTCGCATTATTATCTTTTAAAAATTGAATGAATTCTAATTCTGCATTTAAATCATATAAATTGTGATGATCGCTATGTGAAATTCTTAAGATAAACTTATTTTCATTTTTCTTGAATGAATATATTAAATTTTCAAACCCGCCAACTTCTTCTAACGTAGTCATATCAAATCCATAAATCGTACTTGCTTTTTCTAAGTATGAGTTGTTGAAACTATTCTTAATATGCTTTTCCATAATCTTCTCCTAACTAAAAATATCTCCCGAATAAAATACTTTATTTCCATTAATAAAGTCACTTATTTTAATCCTTTTCTTACCTTGAATTTGAATCTCTTTAAGTAAGTACCCACCATCAGATGTTCTAACTAAAATTCCATCCTTATCAATATTGATTATCTCTCCTGGAGTTCCACTTCTACAATTTATAATTTCTCCTGGATAAATCTTTATAATTAGATTATTTAGTTTTGTAAAGGTTCCGGGCCATGAATCAAATCCCCTAATATGATTATGTATTTCTTGTGATGTTAAATTCCAGTTTATCTTTTCTTCATCTCTTGTAATGTTGTAAGCATATGTCACTTTAGACTCATCCTGTGATAATGGAGTAATTTTTCCATTAACTAAGTCTAAAATAGTACTAATAATGAGCTTTGCTCCTACCTTGCTTAATTTATCATGCATGGAAGCACAAGTATCATTTTCCTCTATTTTTACCTTAATTTGACTTAGTATATCTCCAGCATCCATTTTTCTAACCATATACATTATAGTAACTCCTGTATATTCTTCTCCGGTTGTGATTGCACGGTGAATTGGAGAACCTCCCCTAAATTTAGGTAAAAGAGATGCATGTACATTAATTGATCCATATTTAGGATAATTCAAGACTTCTTCAGGTATGAATTGCCCATATGCTGCGGTAACTATTAGATCTGGCTTTTCATTTAAGATTGTTTGATAATCATCTTTAATTTTTACTGGTTGAAACACCTTTAAATTATTTTCAATGGCTAATTCTTTAATTGGTGAAAATCTTATTTCTCTCTTTCTACCAACTTTTTTATCGGGTTGTGTTACAACCAAATTTACATTAAAGTTATCTATCAATTTTTGCAAGATGTCTACACTAAAATCTGGTGTACCCATAAATACTATTTTCATATTAAACTCCTTTATCCGATGAAATTAGGATATCTATCAATAGATATTAATATATCATCTCTTTGATAATTACTTATTTCTGAAAGAACTTTACCTAGATTAGGTTCAATTTTATATTTAATTATTACTTGTATTCTATATCTGTTTTTTAATTTAGAAATATAAGGTGCAACAGGGCCTAATACCTTAGAACTAGGTGTCAGTCTTTTCTTAAGTAGTGATGCAATTTTACTAGCCTCAGTCATCGCAAGTCGTTCATCTTTACTAGTGACCCTGATTGTTTCAATATAATAATAAGGAACATACCCAGCAATTTTCCTTGAATACATTTCTTTCATATAAAATTCAAGATAATCATTTGTAACTGAACTAATCGCGTAATGTTCAGGATTATAGGTTTGAAGAATCACTTCCCCTTGTACACTTCTTCTTCCTGCTCTTCCTGCAACTTGAGTTAATAGTTGATATGTTCTCTCACTTGCTCTAAAGTCAGAAATATTTAGTGTTAAATCACAAGCAATAACTCCTACAAGTGTAACATTTTCAAAGTCTAAACCCTTTGCTATCATCTGAGTCCCTAGTAATATATCTGCCTTCTTATCAGCAAAAGCATCTAAAATACTCTTGTGGGCATTTTTCCTTGAAGTGGTATCTTGATCCATCCTTAAGACTCTAATATTTGGAATTAACCTTTTTAGTTCCTCTTCTGCACTTTCAGTACCAATTCCTATAAAATCTATATCCTTACTTTCACAATTTGAACATTTCTTTGGTTTAAGTTTAGTATATCCGCAGTAGTGACATACCATTTTATTGCCGTATTTGTGATAAGTGAGAGATATATCACAATGAGGGCACTTCTCTACTTCTCCACAATCTTTACACAAAACAAAATTTGAATAACCTCTTCTATTCAACAACAGAATAACTTGTTCATCTTTTTTGACCCTGTTTATAATTTCTTTTATAAGAATATTAGATAATAATCTATCTTCATTTTTCATATCTATAATATTGATTTTAGGCATTTTAGCATTTAATGCTCTATTCTTTAGTTCGAGTAATTTATAAACTCCTTTTTTAGCCCTTGCATAACTTTCTAGTGAAGGGGTAGCACTACCTAATATTAACGGACACTTATAATACTTAGTTCTTAGTTTTGCAACCTCTCTAGCATGATATCTAGGCATATCCTCTTGCTTATAAGTAGATTCATGTTCTTCATCTATTACAATAACACCAATATTTCCTAAAGGTGCAAATATAGCACTTCTAGCTCCAATTACGCATTTAACTTCTTTTCTAATTATCTTACGCCACTCATCATATCGTTCACCTATGCTTAATCCACTATGCAATATAGCTACATTATCTTTTAGTCGCGCTTTAAATCTATCTATCACTTGATAAGTTAATGCGATTTCTGGTACCAGTAATATGGCTTCTTTTCCATTTTGGATGGTTCTTTCAATAATTTCTAAATAAACTTCTGTCTTTCCACTTCCAGTTACACCATGAAGTAAGAAGATATTATCACCTTTGACTTGATTAATAACTTCAAGTTGTTCATCACTTAATTCAATAATCTTATCTTTGTACTCTTTCTTCTCGTTACGGTAAACTTCTTCTTTATACTCAGAAACAATCCCCTTCTTAATCAAAGCATTTACTGCACTTAAACCAGCAAATTCAACTACATCTCTTTTCCTTATATTTTTACTTTTCAAGATGTAATCATAAGCGAGTAATTGCTTGTACGCTTTCTTAGGTAAATCAATAAATTTTTCTAGTCTTAAATATGTCTCAAATTGAATCGATGCCTTCTCCTTAATATCATAAAAAAGTTCAACTGCACCAGTTTTAATTGCCTTCTTCACTTCCTTTAAATTTTCTAAAGATAATTCATCTAAGTAAATTCTATCCTTTTTGAATATGTTCAAAAGTGTTTCCGGTAATGCTTTTTTTTGTATAATATACTTCCTATATTTAGCTTTTATCGCCACAGGCAACATAGTCTTAAAAGTAGAAATGTATGTGCTTGCCGTTTCATTCGCTAATTTAATTCCTAAAGACAATAATTCTTCACTCAAACTAGGAATAACATCAAAACAATCATTAATCTCCTTTAACTCCTTATCGTCACCTTCAATTATATCAATAACAAATCCCATCAATGTTCGCGCACCAAAAGGTACGATAACTCGCATTCCCTTTTCTACTACTTCGATTAAGCGACTAGGAATCAAATAATCAAATGGTCGATTAAGTTGTTTGTTGTTTACATCAACTATAACCTTCGCTATCATTTTTTACCTCATAAAAGAAACACTTAATTAATTATTAAGTGTTTCTTTTTAGTCTATATCAGTTTCAGTTACTTTTACTTCACCCTCGCGAATTTCTTCTAATGCTCTACCAACCGACTTATAACACTCAGTTACAATCAACGTATGGTCCGTTTCGCTAATTTCCTTTGCACGTTTTGCCGAAGCAATAGCTAATTTATATTTTGAATCCACCACATCTAGTAATTTATCAATCGATGGATATCTCATACCATATTTTTTAGCTCTATTTTCCATTTTCTTCCTCCAAAATCTCTAAATAAGAATGAATACTTCTTTCTGTTTTAGCGTGCTCAGCACGGATAATCGCATAAATCCTATCAGCTGCATTATTAATTTCATCATTAACAACTATATAATCATATTTGTGTGCAAGTCTAAACTCATTATCTGCTTTTGCGATTCTCTTTTCAACCTGGTAACTACTTTCAGTACCTCTCCTAATTAATCTATCATACAACGCTTGTTTTGTTGGTGGAACTAAGAATATCAAAATTGCATCATGCACTTTCTTCCTAACTTGAAGGGCTCCTGCAGTTTCTATTTCCAAGATGACCTCTAAACCTTCATTAAGTTTCTCTTCAACCTTATCGATTGGAGTTCCATAATAATTACCAACAAACTCAGCATACTCCAAGAACATATCATCTTTTATTCTTTGTTCAAATTCCTCTCTCGAGACAAAATAATAATCCACACCATCAATTTCGCCTTCTCTAGGTTTTCTTGTAGTCATTGAAACTGAATACGAGAACATTTGATTGTCCAACTCGAATAATGCTTTTCTTACAGTACCCTTTCCAACACCAGACGGTCCTGATACAACTACTAACATACCTTTTTTGTTCAGTTTCATATCTTATCTCCTACATCAAGTCTATACTTATTTCACAATTATATGAACTATTACTATACATTATAACTTAACTATAGTAAATTAGTAAAGGATTTATTATACTAAAGAAGGATAATTTATTTAAGTATTCATAAAAGGAATGATAGAATGGCTTTTGACGGATTATTGATTAGAAATTTAATTAACGAACTAAAATTTCTAGAAACAGGAAGAATCTCAAAAATACAACAAATATCTAAGCTTGAAATACTACTAACTATTCGAGCTAAATCAAGCAATCATAAATTGCTTATTTCGTGTTCAAGCGATTACGCAAGAATGCATATTACTAATAACAAGTACGACGTTCCAAATGAACCGCCTAGTTTTTGCATGATGTTAAGAAAGCATCTTGATGGGGGATTCATAAATAATATCTCACAACATGAGAACGACAGAATAATAATAATCGATATTCTCAAGGTTAACGAATTGGGTGATAAAGTATCTAAAAAACTTCACTTCGAAGCAATGGGTAAACACTCAAATCTTATACTTTCTGAAGAAGGAAAAATATTAGAATCAATAAAACATATTCCGCCATTCATGAATACCTACCGTACTATTTTACCTGGAGCTGACTATTTATATCCTCCAAGTACAAAAATTAATCCATTCATTGAATTTAATAATACAGCTACATTTTCAGAAATCATGTCGTATCAAGGAATTTCTCCTTTGATGGCTAACGAAATATTATATCAGAGTAATCCAGATTTAATCTATTCTAAACCTGATCCTGTAATTATAAGAGGAATTAAAGAGAGATATTACTTTATTCCTGTAAACATTGAGGGTAATATTGAACACTATAATTCAATTAGCGAAATGTTAGATGTCTTCTTCTTTAATAAGGATTCTTTTGATAGAATCAGACAACGAGCAAAAGATTTAAGTATTTATATAAAAAGAGAACTAGATAAGAACATTAATAAACTTGATAAATTGAAGAATGATTTAGATAAGGCAAATGATAACCAAGAATTAAGAATCATCGGGGAAGTATTACTTGCAAATCTTAACCAAGTGAAAAGGGGTATGAATAAAGTAACTTTAACTAATTTTTATAATAATTCTAATATAGAGATACATTTAAATCCATTACTAACACCAACTGAAAATGCAAATAAGTACTTTAATAAATATCAAAAAGCTAAAAAGGCAATTAATCACTTAATAAATCAAATAGACTTAACTAAATTAGAAATTGAATATTTTGAGTTGCTTTCTCAACAAATCAATCAAGCAACATATAAGGATGTCGATGAAATAAGAGTTGAGTTAGAAGAAAATAATTATTTGAAGAAGAGATCTAAGAAGAAAATAAAAAAGTTAAATTATCTAACCTATCTATCAAAAAACGGTACTGAAATATTAGTTGGTAAGAATAATAAACAAAACGAATACTTAACACATAAATATGCTAAGAAAAACGATATTTGGATGCACACTAAGGATATTCCAGGATCACATGTAATAATTAGAGATGATAATCCAGACGAAGATACTATCCGTACTGCCGCTAACTTAGCAGCTTATTACTCAAAGGCAAAAGATTCAAGCAGCGTACCAATAGATTACACATTCATTAAATATATTAAAAAAATCCCAGGGCGACAACTTTGTTTTGTTACTTATACAAACCAAAAAACAATATATATTGATCCTAATCCAGAATTTATACAAGAATTAACTCAAAAGTGATACATGATTTATTGTATGACTTTTAATAAAAGGTGGTTCCTTTATGTAATGCACCCCAAAATCCGGACTAAGTAAACTTAGAAAGGAAGGGGTGCTTTTACTTTGGCAAAATATGATGTAGAATTTAAGGTGAAAGTAGTTAGCTACTATAATAAGTATGGTCTAACTGCTACAATGAATAAATTCAACCTAAAGGCAGATGAAACTATATACAAGTGGGTTAGAAAGAGTAAAACTACAGGATTTATGAGAAAGAAAAACACGAAAATATCTAGCGAAAAAAAGTTTGAGATACTTGAATATTTTTGGGAATATGGATACGCAGAAACAGACATGAAATATGGTATTGATGCTGGAACACTACATAAATGGGAAAGAAAATACCATGAGTACGGCATTGATGGACTATCCATAGATGGAAGAGGAAGAAAAAGTAAGATTGTACAAAAACCAAAGGATTTGAATAAAAATCAAGACCTATTAGCAGAAAACCAAAGGTTAAGATTGGAACTAGAATATCTAAAAAAGCTAGACGCCTTAGTTCAAGAACGGGAAGAGCGAAAACGAAAGAAAAAGTAAGAATAGTATTTGAACTAAGGCAAAAACACGGAGTTCTAAAACCTATTCTTGAGATAGCCAACTTAGCTAAGTCTACTTATTTTGATATGCTCAAAAATATAGATTCTGATAACGATAAAGAAATAAAAAGCAAAATAACCAATATATACTATAAACATAAGGGTAGATATGGTTATAGGCGAATAACCATAGTTTTAAGAAATGAGGGTTTAGTAATTAATCACAAGAAAGTATATAGATTAATGAAATCATTAGGATTCGTGGCTAAAATACGAGTGAAAAAATATAGATCATACAAAGGGGAAGTTGGTAAGATAGCCAACAATGAACTTAATCGGGATTTTAGCACTAATACATTCAAAGAAAAATTAGTAACTGATATAACTGAATTTAAGGTAGATGGTAGAAAGATATACTTATCACCGTTAATAGATATCCATAACGACGAAGTAATAAGCTATACAGTAGGATTTAGTCCCAATGTAAGACTAGTTATTGAAATGTTAGAAAAGGGAATTACTACTAAGATGAAAAATACCATAGTCCACTCAGATCAGGGATTCCAGTATCAAAACAGAAGATTCCAAACATATCTAGAAGACAAGGAAATAACACAAAGCATGTCTAGAAGAGGCAACTGTTTGGACAATTCTAAGGCTGAAAACTTTTTCTCTCATCTAAAGGCGGAATTTTACCATGTGAATAAGTTCAAAACAGTCAAACAGTTCATAAGAGAACTTAAGAAATACATTAATTATTATAATAATGAAAGGATAGTAACTAAACTAAAAATGTCCCCGGTACAATACCGAGAACATTGCTTGATTTAGTTTTTATTAGTCCGAACTTTGGGGTTCAGTACATTACAGGTTCCACCTTTTACTTTCACTAGTTTTTTCATATTTATAGGTTTATAAATTATACTTAAGTCATTTCATCAAGAGCTTGATTCTGAATAACTTCTATGAAGTTAATGCTATTGCCCTTCTTAAGTTCCCTTAATCCTCTTACATAAGCTCTATTTAGTAGTTCTACATATCTAATTTGAGCTTCATTATTTATTTTATTCAAATCTAAAACAGAACCAATGACATAATTATCTCTATTAGGTAAATCAAAATCTGCTATGATTGTGCCATCATTTTTAACATTGCAGATATCATTATTATAGTTTAATAAAAATTCTTTACTATTTAAGTATCGTTCTGTATCATTTGGTCTATATAGAGATTGTGAAACAAACCTGGTATTCCCATTATATTTATCATTTAAATCTTCCATATTGTTTATTAGACTAGTTATATTCTCGGGAGTTATATAAAATTCGTTCTGCTCATTAGCACGACCTATTGGTTGCATGGGGCTTAATGTCACTGTTTTAATATCTCTTTTTAGAGCAAAGTCAACAAGCCAAGAGATATTGCTTATATTTTTTTTATGGACAACAAAGATAGGATGAACAGTAATACCTGCTTTTAACATTCTATCAATATTATTAATAACTGTATCAAGCTTATCTTCTCCTCTAAATATCATATAGTTTTCCCTAGGTCCATCCAAACTTACAAGTACATATGTGTTTGATTTTTTCAAATCATTTATTAAACTATCATTCAAATACCATGTATTAGTTATAATACTTGTTGATAATCCAATCTCACTAGCATAGATTAATAAATCTCCAATTCCTTCATACATCAACGGCTCTCCACCATGAATTGAAATTTCTTCTCCACCTTTTTCTTTAAATTGTAGTAAAATCTTCTTCCATGTATCTATACTAAGGTCCACTGAGCTATCATCATCTAGGCTTTTAATATAACAATGTCTACATTTGCTATCGCAGTTCAAAGATATTGTAATGTTCATTAATATTTTACTATTATAAATCATCTAATCATCTCCTATTTAAATTTTTATTTATAAGAAATCGATTCTTATCGCAATTTAACCATGAAATCACCCTCCTACTTAGTATAGATACGAGATTTTGTTATCTAGATTAATTATGTCAAAATTTGTCAATTAAATCAAATTATTCTCGCATACTTAGACACTTTCGACTGATTAACAATTCAAATTAACACCACTAAAAAAAGGGGGATTTGAAAGAAACTTTTTAGGTTATCTCTTTACACCCCTTTTGATTATGAATTTCAGTAATAATTTTTTAACCAAACTCATAAAAATATATCAATTTTAATATATCAACTAATATTCCATTTTATCTTTTCTAATCCATTCTCACTTAGTTCATAAATTTTATTAGCTACTTCATTAATAAATTTCCTATCATGAGAAATCGCAATAATACATCCCGGATATTCGACTAATGCCTCTCTTAGAACTGGATTAGATAAAGGAGAAAAATTACGTGTCGGTTCGTCCAAAATCAAGACATCGCACTCAAGTAAGATTAATCTAAGTATACATAATTTCGCTTTTTGACCCCCACTATATTCACCAATAGTCTTCAGCATCTCTTCTCTAGTAAACCGAAGACTACCCATATATGATCTAACAATATGTTCTTCTACACTAGTCTCGCTTTCTAACCACTTAACACCACTCATATCACTAGAAAGAATTTCATAATAATTTTGAGGGAAATACCCGACTCTAAGTGATTTTGATTTTACTTCTGTAAGTACCTCTTTTAATAGCGTCGTCTTACCAACACCATTTTTACCAATAATAACTATTTTCTCATTACCAACGACTTCTATGAAAACATTTATAGAAAGCACTTTTTCATTTACCTTAAGCTCATCTATCTTAAGTTTTACTACGTCCTTACCATTTGGAATAAAACAACACTCAGGGAAATCAAAATAAATTGCTTCTTCAACAACTGGAATTTCGGTAAACTCCTTGTCTTCAAAGCGCTTTTGTTGAGATTTAAGTGCTTTCATTTTTTTAGCTAATAGTCTCGCAACTGAAGGAGCCTGCCTAGAAACTACATTTTGTTCATGTTCAACTCTCGCGAATACGTGTCTAAACCTATCCATCTGTTTTTTATGTTCTCTTCTTTCAGAGTAGGCAACTTGCTCTTGGTGAGATAATTGAGTTTTTCTTCTTTTAACATAAGTATTATAATCAATCTTTTTCACTGTATGTTTAGGTTCGTTTTTTTTCTTCAGTTGCTCAATATGTACAATCTTATTTGCAGTTCTTTCAAGTAGTGTCTCATCATGCGAAATAAAAATAACAGGAATTTCCAGTTTCATAATATATTCTTCTAACCATACAAGAGACTCTAAATCTAAATCATTTGTAGGTTCATCTAAGAGAAGTATTTCTGAATCATTCATGAGTAGTTTAATAATTTGCAGTTTAATCTTTTCTCCACCACTTAATGTTGATATCGTTCTTTCAAAATCAATCATTAGATTCAACTCTTTAAACATTCTCTCAACTCTTTGGAAAATACTATAATAATCATAATCAATATCATCATCATAGTCATTCCTTAAAAAGAATTCTTCAACTGAAGAAGTTAACCATCTTTCATCAATACTTTGTGGTAAGTAACCAATTTTAGCACTATTTAGAATTTGTCCTTTTATAATCGCATAATCTAGACTTCCAAAATATATTGCTTTTAAAATAGTTGATTTACCATTTCCTTCTTCCCCAATAATAGCTATCTTATCTCCGTTATTCACAGTTAAATTTAGATTCTTTACTAATACTTTATGTGTATAGCGATGTGTAATTGTTAAATTATTTATTTGCATATAATACCTCCTAAAAAAAAGTGTAAGCAAGCATAAGCCACCTACACAAAAAAATATATCTTTGTATTTTTAATGACAATTACTTACTAATGATAAGCACACAAAAAAATGTCTGTATGATTATCTAATTTCGTTTTTAGTAAGTAATGTTCATTCTTTCAACTCCTTTACTACTCATAGTATATCAAGAATAAGATTAAAAGAAAAGCGTGAATTTCACGCTTTAACCAACTATTAAATTAATTTCTGGATATTTAATTTTTTGAGCTTTTTTGTGACCTTGCATGAATAGAAGTAACGCAACAATACCGATTCTTCCTATAAACATAGTAATTATTAAAACAAATTTACTAAATGAGTTTAATCCTGCAGTGACACCTAATGATAGCCCAGTTGTCCCGAAGGCTGAAGCAACTTCGAATAAACTTTCTTTAAAAGTTATGTTGTCAAATGCTAAAATCATGAAAGTTGATGTAACCACTACAAACGTCGCAACAACAATCACTATTATCGACTTCATTACTGTCTCTGGTTTAACTGCTTTCTTATGTAGTAGTACTTGATCCCTAGATTTACTGAATGAAAATATTGAAGCCAAAACTACTAAAAAAGTAGTTGTTCTTATTCCTCCACCAGCGGAATTTGGACTTGAACCAATAAACATAAATACAATAAATAAAAGCAAGGTTGCATCTTTAAAATTAACTATATCCATAGTTGCAAATCCCGCATTTCTAGTAGTTAAGGACATAAATAACGAATAGAACGTTTGTTCAATTACACTTAGATCTATGAAGAAATTACCTCTTTCGATAAGAAATACTATTACTGCTCCAAGAATCCATAGCCCGACATGCATATAGACTAATATTTTAGAAAACAAACTGAACTGAAACTTCTCTTTCTTACGTTTAGCTATAAACCAATCCTTTAATTCTACTAATGGCCAAAAACCAACTGCACCTGTAAACATCAAAAACATTGCCATCAACTGAAATACGTAATCAGCATTATATCTGAAAAGCGAATCACCAGTTATATCAAACCCTGCATTTGCAGTCATGGAAATAGTTAAGAAGAATGCTTGAAAGAAAGATTCTCCAATTTCAAAATATCCTCTAAAGTATAAATAAAATCCCATTACTATAATCATAACAAATTCTATTGTAAAAAGAATAATCAAGACATCTCTAACTAACTTAACTACTTTGGAACTCTTGACTTGATTTTGATCAGTCACAATAAATTGTCTTTCTTTATAAGAAATGTTTTTCCCGGTGAACATCCAAAATACCGCAAGCAACATTATCAAACCAATTCCACCAAACTGAATAATGAATGCCAGAATCAATTGTCCAAATCTAGTTAGAACATCAGCTACAACTACAGTACTTAATCCAGTTGTACTCATTCCACTAACGGACACGAATAAAGCGTCAATAAATGATAATTCTTGACCCTCTTTTAATGAAATAGGTAGCATTAATAAGACAGCACCTACAAATGTAAATAATGCGTATAATGTCACAAACCCTCTAACATAGGTTCCTAAAAATATATTTTTTATTTTCTTCTTCATACTAATTCATCTCTTTCAAATATCCATCTATCTCTTGATACATATTTTGAAAACACTCCCTAAAAATAGGAAACATGTTTTTAATTTCTTCTTCTTTTTCTGCTAATAGAATTTCTTCAAAATCTTTTGAAGTTTGATACATTTTTTTTGAACCTAAGTTTATGCTTATCCCCTTAATCGAATGCACTAGTCTTCTTGCTTCTTTATTGTCATCACTAATTGCACTTTCTAAATCTAATAGTAAATTTTTATTATTAAGTAAGAACTCTTCATAAACCTTCTTTAAAATGAACTCAAGATTGTTCATCGTGCTTAATGCTAATTGCACATCTACCATTTTTTCCATATTCATCTTCCTTTTTCTCATTAGATTATACCATAATAAACTGATTAATCAATATAACCAAGAGAAAGACAAGTGAATAATCACTTGTCTATTCTAAATCCGTTATTAAATTTGTTAATGGTTTAAATTTAAATTCCTTAGTTTTCAAATCTTCAATTATTCTTTCAAGTGCTAAGGTATTATCTTCTGAAACAGAATGCATCAAGATTACTGCACCATTATGAATGTTATCCATCACACTATTGTATGCGTATTCCCATCCCCGATTAGAATTCTGATGCCAGTCGACGTGCGCTAATGACCAAAGTACTGTGACATAACCTAAATCCGTTAAGGTCTTTAAACTTTTTGGACTGAACGTTCCTCTTGGCGGTCTAACAAATTTAAACATCTTTGAATTAGTTATCTCAAAATATTTATTTTCTATCTTCGAGAGCTCTAATTCCACTTCTTTACTAGTAATTGAAGTTAAATCGGGATGACTCCAAGTATGATTACCTACTATATGACCTTCATCATACATTCTTTTTATCAACTCAGGATGCTTTCTCATAAAGTGACCCGTCACAAAAAATGTTGCTGGTACATTTTCCTCAATTAGAACATCTAAAAGAGTACTTGTGTTTCCTGTCTCATAGCCTGTATCGAATGTTAAGTAAACATCTTTTGTGGATGTGTCACCAATATATATCACATCGTAAGGTGAAATTATCTCTTCATATTTACCTATACTTGGTGGTTCATTCCCATTTTTTTTATATCCCCATCCATAAGAATTAGCAGTTGCTAACAGAATGAGAGATACACCAACAAACAATTTCATTAAATCACTCCTTTGGTGTATCTATTATTATTATGTTCTTTATCAAAATAAACTAACCTTGAATTTTTTTCCTATTGATTGATGCATTAATTATTATACCTAAATGCAAAATATACGATAATACGAAAACCCAAATAAACAGCGCTATAACACTTGAGAAAGGACCAAATTTTGATTGATAATCAGCAATATCTCTTACATAAATCAAAAATAAAGTTGAGAAAATATACCAACCTAAAGTAATGAATATTGCTCCATAAAATTGATTTCTAAATCTAGTCCTGTAAGGAACAATAAATGTTAATATAAATATTAACAAAATTAAAATTACAAGTGGAAATCCTAAAAACTTAATATAATTATATACAACTAAAATACTAGGTAAGTCACTTAAAAGATTACGTAAATAGTCATTAGTGACAAAAGATAATCCAATAAGTATTATAAAAACTATTATAAATCCTAATGTTATTATTAAGGAAATAAGTCTAGTAATAAATGGATTTCTTTTCTTTTTTTCATGATAAATTATCTCAGCTGTCTGCATAATACTATTAAAAGCCATACTAGCTCCCCATAGCATCAAAAAGACAAAACTGACTAGCAAAAATCCATCCAAGATACTTGTACTCTCAAAGAAGTCGTGGATATATTCAGAAATGAAAGACGGTACATTTTCATCAATATAATCTAAAAATTGAATAACTGGAATTAATCTAGATGTAATTATTAATTGAAACATCAAATATATCATTGGAATCGCAGCCCAAATAATGAAAAAACTGACACTTGCACTCAATAATGTTATGTCGTACTTCGGTAAAGACTTATTAAATTTTTTAATCATCTCTAAAAGTTTCATTCTATCACTTCTATCATTTGTTATTATTTTTAACAACAATTATCATATTATTAGTCTTGATTTATTATAAATAATTTAAAATTAATGTAGAAAGAAAATATGCAAAATTACGTAAATTTAACTAGATTACTTAACAAGTATAAATAAGTAATTCCTCTTTAAAAAATAAGACCTAATGATAAAGGTAATTATAAACAATGTAAAACGCTTCTTTTTAAGCGCTTTCTCCAAAATTATTATAAAAAATTATATCTGATAAATTCTTTTTCTTTCTAGTAACAACTTGATTAACTTTAGGATAACCAAAAGCAATTATTTCAGATGCTATTACATTATTTGGTAAGCCTAATAAATCTGAGACTTTTTCTACATCAAAGTATGAAACCCAAGTTGAGTATACTCCTTCTTCGATTGCTCGCAATATCATGTGAGATCCAAGGATTTTTGTTTGATGTTCCTCACAATTTATAAAAGAGTAAAAGTCTTTTTTCATCTGATCAATTTCTTTTTCAAAACGAGGAAATCTAGCTTTTTGAATTCTTCTTCCGTCAATATCATCACCAACTATGACAGTGCAAAGAACAATCAATAAGGGAGCAGTAACTAACCAGTTTTGTTTATATGCAAAATTTGAGATCTTTGAAATCAGATTCTTATCTTGAATAACTCCAAACTTCCAAGATTGCTCATTTCCACCTGATGGAGATAGTCTACCAGCTTCTAAAATTGAATTAGTTATATCATCAGGAATTTTCTTATTTTCGAACTTTCTAACACTACATCTCTTTTTTAGTAATTCAATAATCATATATTATTACCTCGCATCTTAACAACTTTAATTTATTATATTAAGAAGAAAAAGAAATCAATTATTCATCTGATATTTATATAAAATTCCTTATTCTTCTTGCAATTACTTTTATTTATCAATATATAAAATAATCTTATCTTTATTCAAACAATTAACCAAGCAATCTCTATTGTTTAGTAGTAATCTTTACAGTATTTATATCTTCTACAGGAAGCCAATCATCCATGTTTCCGTAGTCACTTTTATCAATTAGAAATGAATCAACTTTAGAAACATTAGCAATTTCGATCAACACTAGATATCTTTTACCTGCCCATTTTTTATATCGTGATGTGCCTAAATTTAATTTTAACTGGTTATCATCAACTAAGGCTATTGAATCTTCTTGAGACAATTTTTCAGAGTTATAAACATTGCTAACAGTAGCTTTCGCCTTGATTAATCCATCCGCGTTATTTTCAATAAAGTATAAATCGTCTCCTATAAATACTCTACCATATGGTAATTTTCTACCAGTTGCTCCTCTGATAATCATTGTCATTGATCCATCAATGATTTTATCCAATTCCCTTGTTTTCGCATCAACATATACAATATGATCCATTTCATTCCTCCTTTTATCAATAGAATTCGTATTTACTTTATTTAAGAAATGTCTTTCCTACTTGAGTTAACTTATACCTCTTAGAATTTAGTTGATATCTCTCTTAAAATGCTGCTTCTTCGCCGACGAAAACTCTATATACAATACCTCTTTGATAATCTGCTATATACACATAATTTCTATCATCGCCTATTTTACCAAAAGCAATACCGGTAGCATAACCGAACGCTTTTGTACAAATCTCTTGTATGTTACCATCTAAATCTAATCTTACTAAAGAGCCTTCTCTAAAGATTGTAATATATATATTCCCTTTACTATCTAATTCTAAATGATCTGGTTCTAGTAATCCACTAATTACAGTTTCAGGTTCTCCCGCAGTTCCATCAGATTCTAAAGGGTATTTCATAATCAGCCCTTGCTTCATCTTAGCTATATAAAGATTTTGATAATCTTTATCAAATGTTAGACCTGTAATGTACCATCCTCTGAATAATCTGTTTTGATCAATATCACTGTCAATAAAAATGCTTTTCTGTAAATCTGGTGTAACCTTATATACTCTGTTTTCAAAGGAATCCGTAACATATATATTTCCCTTTAAGTCTAATCTCACATCATCAGCACATGTAAAATCTGAAGCTAATGTTTCTATGTCTCCCTTTTTATCTATTTTAACTAGTTTATCTTTTCCTGCAACGTAAAGGCTGTTTTCATTGTCGATTGTCATACATAATAGCTCCTCGCAAGGTACTTTAGCAAAATCTGTTACATTACCAGCTTGATCTATCTTATATATTGTATTTGTGTTTCTACTTCCAACAAATATATTACCTGAGTAATCAACTACGATACCATCTGCTCCAGAAATACCACTTGCTACAACATCTATTTTGCCTATTTCTATAGTATCGTCACTAATTTCTTGAGGATTTTCAATAAGATTTTCTTCAATATTTATTGTATTACTGTTTTCCTCAACGGAAGTATTTCTACACCCTATTAAGGCTAAAACTGTTACTATAGTCGTTAGAATACTTATATACTTTTTCATTGTTACCCCTCTTTCCTATTTTAATTCCAGACCGTTTCTATTCATCATTATCAATCATCAGAACGATGATACTTATTTCAATTATAAGACATAGCAACTTAGAACACATATCCCTTGGCTTTTAGCTAATTCAAAATCATCTTTTTCTGTCTCGAGGATTATACGCCTTATACTATTTACTATATTTTACCATACTGATGAATGTAATAATAGCACCTCATAAAGCTGATTACACATACTAGCATTGTAAGTTTTCCCAAGATCGTTATCTATATTAGCAACATAGTCAGCGACATAATAAGATATTAATAGATATCTTTTTTTAATGTTTTTGCTATTCCTCAATTTCATTATCCATCGCTGCACTGAATTGTTAAGTAATAAATACTAGACTAAAAAAAACTGATGGAATTAGATTCAACCAGTTTTAATCATCACATTTTCTTTTAAGTACTGCACAACACTCTACGTGAAAAGTTTGAGGAAACATATCGAATGGCGTTACTTCTATAACATCATAATAATCGTTTAGAAACTTTATATCTCGAGCTAATGTTGAAACGTTGCAAGAAATATAAACAATGTCATCAATATTATTATCGATTAAGCTTTGCAAGAATGCCTCTCCACACCCTTTTCTTGGTGGATCAGTTATAACTACATCAACTTCATTAGAGATTATATTTGAGATTACGTCCTCAGCCTTTCCTAAATAAAATTCAATATTATCTACTTCATTGTTCTTTGCATTTTCTCTTGCGGATTCTACAGCTGCTTCAACTACTTCTATTCCATACACTCTTTTTGCATTTTTCGCAAAACTGAGACCAATACTCCCAATTCCAGAGTAAGCATCCACAACAACTTTATTCTTTAGAGAAACGGATTCAATCGCCTTCTTATAAAGTTTTTCTGTTTGTTCACTATTTATTTGATAAAAACTCTTATGATTAATCTTATAGACATTTTCTAATAGATAATCTACATAAAAATCCTCTCCATATAGTACTTTACTTTTCTTACCTAAAATAACATTTGTTTTTTCATTATTGATATTATTTATAATAGATACTATATTTGGGAATTCTTTTAATATCTCACTCAAATCATCTAGCTTTATTTCCATTCTACTGATGATGACAAGCATAAATTGATCTTTATAATAACTATTTCTGATAAGTACATTTCTTATTAACTTACTTACTGGTAATTTCTTGATGAACTTAATTATGTCTAAACCTTCACGGTTTAATATGTGACATTCCTCTATGTCAATAATGTCATGTGTACCCTTTTTATATAATCCAGCTTTATTATCAGCAAAAGGAATAATTAATTTGTTGCGGTAATTATAAGGATGCTCCATTCCAACACAACTATTGATTTTAGTATCAACTCCGCCTATCCTTTTTAACGTTTCCTTAACATGATTAGTCTTAAACCTAAGTTGCTCCTGATAACTCATATGCATTAAGTGGCACCCACCACATTCTCCATAATATTTACATTTTGGTTCTACTCTTTCTTTCACGCCATTTATAATTTCTACAATCTTACCGAATGCCAAGTTCTTCTTAAGATTAGTTATTTCAACTATTAATATTTCTCCCATAACCGCATTTGAGACGAAAATAGGAAAATTATCTACTTTCCCTACACCTAATCCATCATATGTATAATCAATTATTTCAACCTTATAATATTTATTTTTATCTAACAAAAAATCGCACCTTCTCTTATTTAGTAGAATACTTACTCTTTAATACTTCTTCTTAATCTAAAATACACTTTAATCATTTTAAACATTGCAAACATATGAAGACCAGTTACGATTAATAGAATTACTCTAGAAAAGATGTAAAATTTAGAGTATTCAGAACCACCAAAATCTATTTTTTCTAATAAAGGAAAGAATATAAGAGTCTGGTAATAAAGAGGAAAGCCTGTTATAGCTAAAAATACTAGTAAACGTTTATATTTTGCTCTTTTTGATTCGTTATTACTAAAAATTGTTATATCAGTATCCTCTTCCCACTCTCTAGAAAAATAATACCATCCACTGAACTTACAAACTAGGTCCCATCCTGAGTCCCTATACAACTGTAGATACTCCTCTTCACCCATATTATCAAAACTCTTAAAATCAAATTGGTATATTAACTTTCTAGGAATATCTTCTTCAAAAGTATACTTACCTAATTGTACCTTTTCAAGTCTATACCCTTTCATTGCCATATCCTCTAAAAAAAGTTTTTCCTTATCTTCATTCCAAGCAAAGAATATCTTTCTCACTACCTTTTTCATTATTCCCCTCCAATCTCTTTTATTCCATTATCTATCATCTCTTTTAACCTCTCTAATTCATGTTCTATGAGAGATCTACCTAAACTTGTAACTTCATACAATTTTCTTCTTTTATTATCTTTATCCTCACCTATTGAAGCTATAAGTTTATTCTTTAATAAAGTACTAATCGCACCATACAAGGTACCAGCAGCTAGCTTAACTCTTCCTTTACTCATTTCCTCTACTTTCTTAATTATTCCATATCCATGTAACGGATTTAGTAAGGATAGTAAAATATAATAAGTTGCTTCCGTTAAAGGTGAGAATTTTTTAAACTCCATAACGCACCTCCTGTATTATATCGTTACACTCTATATCGTTTAACTATATATCGTCCTTCTATATAATATCATATGTAGGTTTCTTGGTCAAAATAATAAATTAAGAGAAAATTATATATTCGACTAGTCTAAAATCGACATTCTTCCTTAAATAATTTGTACTCTTTAAAAAAATTAGTTATCTTCTCTTATAATTTAAAATAATTCTTCTTGACATTGACAGTATTTTCATGTATTCTATAATTAAATAACACCCGTTACGAAAAGGAGTTTTAATTTTGGCTAGAAGAAAAGAATTCAGTAAAAAAGATATATTAGGTGCAGCATTTGAAATTGCGTGCAGAGATGGGTTAGAAGGTACTAGTATGCGAAAAATAGCTACTTTGTTGGGAAGTTCGGTTGCTCCGCTCTATATTAGTTATACGAACCGTGAAGAACTAATTAAGGAGATAGTAGCTAAAGCCCACAATGAAGTATTTAAGTTTCAAGAAGAAAAAATTTCAGAAAATAGTTATTACCAAAGGGGAGAATCATTACTTTTAGTCGCAAAGAAGTATCCTAAACTATTTGTTGATGTTATAAGTTATGATAGCAAGAATGAACCTGATCAGAAATTAATTAGTACACTTCTTTCAATTATGAGAAAAGATGATAAATTGTGTAATTTTTCTGACAATCAGCTATTAAGAATCCATTCTAAAATTGATTTATTTATTTTCGGAGTAATAAGCGCTTTATACTCTGGATTATTACCATCAGATGCAACCGACAAATATCTTCTTGATCTAATTAGAACGACACAAGATGATATAGTTACCGGTGAAATAAAAAGAAATTCTTTATAGATAATATCCAATACTGAAAACATAAATGACATTGATTATTAATAATCAATAAAGACCCTTTTAGTAATAGAAAGGAAAAAAAATATGAAAGTTATAGTTATTAATGGGAGCCCAAAAACAAATGGAGGAAACACTCAGATAATTGTTAATTCATTTACTGAAGGTTTAAAAAAAGGTAACGCTAAAGTAAAAGAATATCATTTATCGAACAAGGATGTTAATCACTGCACAGGTTGTTTCGATTGTTGGACGAAGCATCCTGGAACATGTAAATTTAAAGACGACATGCCTAAAATGATTTATGACCTCTTAGACTCGGATTATTGCATATTATCAACTCCAGTTTATGGAGCACTAATGACAGGATATTTAAAGAATTTTCTAGATAGATTATTACCACTCGCAAGCCCATACATTTCAAAAAATGAAGATGGGACATTTTATCACGAAGGTAGAGTTTGTAAATATCCTAGATTTATTATAATTTCTACTGCAGGATTTCCTGGAGACAGGAACTTCGATTTTATTAAGGCATATTTTGATAATTTAAAACCAGTATTTGAGATTTATAGAAATTCAGCAGGAGTTTTAGATGCCACAAGAAGTGATGGTGAAGAATTGTACAATACTATTGAAGAATTCAAAAAAAGTGTTAAAGAAGCTGGTTATGAATTTGCATTGAACACAAAAATCCAACAAAGCACCATAGACTCTATAAATAGAAGATTGCTTAGTGACGATGAATACATGAAAATTGTAAATAACTATTGGGATGAAAATGTAAAGGAAGCTAGTTAATCAAAATGAAGTGCCTCAAGATAATAAAAATAAGAAAGTGTTTCAGCGACTGAAACACTTTTTTTTTGGTATAACATAAATTTGTATATAAATACTATTAATTCTCTAACACAACAAACGCAACGGCGTAATCTATAGTATGAGAAATTGTTAAATGAATTTTATAATCTAAATATTCACAAATAGGTTTCCCTTTTTTACTTACAATTTCAATATCTAAGAAGCTGATATCACCAATTCCAGTACCAATTGCTTTTGAAAATGCTTCCTTAGCTGCAAATCTCCCCGCTAAGAACTCTATCTTTCTTTTCTCACTTTTATAACTATTTAAAATATCAATTTCATTAGTTGTTAATATTCGTTTTATAAACTTTTCGTTATAATTATCTTTTATTCTTTTGATTTCAATCAAGTCAGTTCCTATACCGTATATCATAAGTCACCTTTTAGTTCAAGAATTAAGTCTCTTAATGTAGCTGCTCGTTCAAACTCTAAATTTCTGGCTGCTTTTCTCATTTCTTTATCCAGATCTTTAATCATTTTTTCCAGTTGTGGTTTAGTCATCTTTTTACCTGAAGGATATTTTTCAGTGATTTCTTCAGTTATTTTTATAGATTCTGGTATTGCTTTTTCAATCGTTTGAGGAATAATTCCATGTTCTTTATTATACTCATCCTGAATCTTCCTTCTTCTATTCGTTTCATCTATTGCGATTTGCATAGAATTAGTCAGTTTATTTGCATACATAATTACTGTTCCTGCACTATTTCTCGCGGCTCGTCCGATTGTTTGAATTAAACTTCTTTCACTTCTTAAAAATCCTTCCTTATCAGCATCAAGTATTGTTATTAAGGATACCTCTGGAATATCTAAACCTTCTCTTAAAAGATTTATCCCTACGATACAGTCATATATACCTCGGCGTAAATCTCTTATAATCTCAATCCTTTCAAGAGATTTAATCTTACTGTGTAAGTAAGCAACCTTTATTCCAATCTCTTTTAAGTAATCGGTTAAGTCTTCACTCATTTTAATTGTCAAAGTTGTAATTAGAGTTCTCTCTTTCTTCTTTATTCTTAACTTAAGTTCCGATATTAAATCGTCAATTTGACCCTCGCTTGATCTAACTTCGACATAAGGATCAAGTAGTCCCGTAGGTCTAATAATTTGTTCTACAATTTGTTCTCCATGTTCAAGTTCATATGGCCCTGGTGTGGCTGATACATATATAACTTGTTCTAGTTTTTCTTCGAATTCGTCAAAATCAAGTGGTCTATTGTCTAAAGCGCTCGGTAATCTAAACCCATGATCAACTAGACTCATCTTACGTGCTCTATCACCTTTATACATTCCTCTTACTTGTGGTAATGTTACGTGTGACTCATCAATAACCATTAAAAAATCATCAAAGAAATCGATCAATGTATAAGGAGTCTCTCCCTCTTCCCTTAAACTAAGATGTCTTGAATAGTTTTCGACTCCTTGACATGTTCCCATTTCTTGTAACATCTCTAAGTCGTAGTTAGTTCTTTGGCGCAGTCTTTGTTCTTCTAGTAGTTGGTTATTTTCTTTTAATTTAACTAATCTTTCGGCTAACTCATTTTTGATCCTTCGAATTGCTTCTTCGAATTTATCAGTATTAGTAACAAAGTGACTTGCGGGGAATAAAGAAATGTACTTAAGCTCTCTTAATATTTCTCCAGACACAATATTAAATTCTCTAATTCTTTCAATTTCATCATCAAAGAATTCAACTCTAATCGCCTTATCTTTTCTATATGTAGGTAGTATTTCTACGACGTCACCTCTTACTCTAAATGTTCCTCTATCAAATTCTATATTGTTTCGAACATAATAATTATCAACTAGTTGGCTCAATAAATTATCTCTGCCATATTCAGTCTTAGTTCTTAGTGTAATCATTCTAGACTTATAGTCCTCAGGATCACCAATACCATAAATACAACTAACAGATGCAATAACAATTACATCTTTTCTTTCTAAAATACTAGCAGTAGCTGCATGTCTCATCTCATCTATTTCTTGATTGATTGATGCATCCTTTTCAATATAAGTATCTGAGTGTGCTACATAAGCTTCAGGTTGATAATAATCATAATACGAAATAAAATACTCAACTCTATTTTCAGGAAAAAATTCTTTAAATTCATTATAAAGTTGTCCAGCTAATGTTTTATTATGCGCTAATACTAAAACGGGTTTATTTATATCTTTTATCACATTACTTATAGTAAATGTTTTTCCTGTTCCTGTAGCACCTAAAAGTACTTGCTTTTTCAAGCCTTTATTAATACCATCTACTAATTGTTTAATAGCTCTTCCTTGATCTCCTGCTGGTTTAAAATCTGAGACTAGTTTATACATATAATCATTCCTTTAGACTATTATAACATTCAAAATAAAAAAAAGAATGAAAATCATTCTCATTCTTCATATATAGTTTTAACATTAGGGAATAAATCCAAAGCTCTTTCAAATATTCCGTGAACATAAGCTATCAATACTCCATAGTTCACAATTGGTATTTCTTTCTCCTTAGCTTGATTAATTCTATGTAGTACTTCTTTTCTATTCAACATACAAGCTCCACAGTGAACTATTAATTGATAATCCTTGATATTTTCAGGAAAACCATGACCAGAGTAATAATCAAATATTATCGACTTACCTGTACTTTTAGTTAACCATCTTGGTATTTTTACAGTACCAATGTCATCTGCTTGACGATGATGCGTACAGCCCTCAGCAATTAGTACTTTATCATCATCTTTCAAACTATCGATAGATTTTGCCCCTCTTACTAGTTCTTCAAGATCACCCTTATGCCTAGCAAAAAGTATACTAAACGAAGTTAGCGGTATATCTTCTGGTACAATTTTAGAAACCATCCCAAAGGCTTGTGAATCAGTTATAACCATCTTCGGCTTATTCTTTAAACTCTCTAAGGTCTTCTCTAACTCAAATTCTTTAGTTACTAGCCCAATACCATCGCTATCTAATATATCTCTTAGAACCTGTTGTTGAGGTAAAATGATTCTGCCCTTTGGTGCTGCTGAATCAATAGGAGTAACTAATACAACAACATCACTAGGGTCAATCAAATCTCCTACTATTTCGAATTTATCTTCAGTTGCTGCAATTTTTCCTAATTCTTTTTTAAGTTTCTCAATACCCTCTTTAGTTTTACTTGATACGTTAACTACTTTAAAATCAACCGAATGCACTCTAATTTCATTAGCTAAGTCTGTTTTATGAGCAACTATAATTCCTGGAAGTCCTTTGTCTTTAACTTTTCTAATGATTTCTTCGTCAAATCTATCTATTCCAGTTGATGCGTCAACAACTATTATCGCAATATCAGCTTTATTTAGAACACTTAAGGATTTACTAACTCTTAATTCACCTAATATACCTACATCATCTAATCCTGCAGTGTCGATTAAGACACATGGCCCTAAAGGTAATATCTCAATGGTTTTAAATACCGGGTCTGCGGTTGTTCCTAAAACATCTGAAACAATCGCTATATCCTGATTAGTCAATGCGTTTATTAAACTTGACTTTCCAGAATTTCTTTTACCGAATATCGCAATGTGAAATCTATTTGATCTTGGTGTGTTTTTCATGTAATTCACCCTCTTTTATAAGAATAAATCTCTTTCCCCATTCTCTATCCTATTTATATTTTCTCGCGTAAGCTCTCTGATTTTATCATTTTTTAACTTATCTATAGATGAAAGGATAAATTTCTTTCCTTTTACTTTCAACTCTTCGTCAGCGCAATCATCTAAATATTCCATTAATGTCATTAGTGCGTTTGGTTCACAAACATTATGAATTTGACCAGACTTAGCTAATTGCATAAATCTATCACCTGTTCTCCCACTTCTGTAACAGGCCGTACAGAAAGAAGGGATGTAACCATCATCTACTAAATCGTTAATTACCTGTAATACACTTCTTTCATCTGATAACTCAAATTGCGGAACTTCCTTCTGTATTCCAGCCTTTTTAGCTTCTTCATCCTCAACATATCCGCCAACTTCAGTTATTGATCCAGCACTAATCTGAGAAACGCCTTGATTCAATAACCTTTCTCGCATTTCTTGAGTTTCTCTTGTAGATAAAATAATTCCAGTGAATGGTATTACCAATCTAATTATTGATACTACATGCTTGAATTCTTCATCAGTTACTAAATGCGGAAACTCGTTTAAATCCATTCCTTCAGCTTTTTTCAATCTAGGTACAGAAACTGTATGGAATCCCACACCAAAATTTTCTTCAAGATGTTCGTTATGAATTAAAAGAGCTAACACCTCATATTTATAATCATATAATCCAAGTAAGATTCCAGCTCCAACATCATCAATTCCCGCTTCTTGTGCTCTATCAAACGCTGTAAGATGATAATCATAATCACCTTTTAGTGACTTTGGATGCATAAATTCAAACGTTGGTTTATGATATGTCTCTTGAAATAGAATATAAGTACCAATACCAACCTCTAATAACTTCTTATAATTTTCAACTGTAGTTGCAGCAACATTAACATTAATTCTCCTAATATCACTAGACTCATAGATTGCGTTTAAACAATCTAAAAAATATTCTATAGGTAAATTAACCGGGTCTTCCCCAGACTCAAATGCTAAACGCTTATGACCTGCTTTTTCTAGTATTAAAGCCTCTTGTTTTACTTGTTCAATTGTAAGTTTCTTTCTTGGAAATTTGTTATCTCTTTTATAACCACAATATTTACAGTTATTAACGCAATAATCTGACACATATATAGGGGCAAAAGTTACTATTCTTTTTCCGTAAATCTCTTCTTTAATCTTACCAGCAATTTCATAGATTTTTTCTATTTGTTCATTTTCAGACGCATTTAATAATCTTGCTACTTCAAGATGAGATAATTTTTCTCTTCTATAAGTTTTTTCTAGAATTTTTTCTATTTGTTCATGTGTAGGGTTTTCACCCTCCTTTAAAACTTTCTCTATATATTCAGCATTCAAATTTTTCATATTATCCTCCGAAATTCTTATGGTGTCCTATACCCATATCTACAACAAATCCTGTGAAATTTATTCTATTTTCAATACAGTTCCTACAATGAGCAGCTTCATCGCCTGTACAAATTTTATGTTGATAAATTTCATATTTAACTCTATGTTCAACCGGAGACAGATTAGGCATAACAACATTAGCTCCTGCCTTTAAAGCCTCTTCTCTACCAGTATTACTTAATGTTCCTAAAGCTGTAGTTGATGGTAATAAACAGTTGGGTAGAATCAACCTAGTTAACGCTACCATTACTAGTGTTTGGTTAAGCGTTCCACTAACATTACCCTTAAGTGGAGTTTCACTATGGCATAAATACGGTCCGATCCCACACATCTCTGGTTTTAATTTTTGTAAAAATAATAAGTCCTCAACCAAATCCTCATTTGTTTGTGTTGGTAAACCTACCATAAAACCTGCACCAACTTGGTAACCTATATCTTTTAAGTTATATAAACTCTTAATTCTATTATCATAACTACTAGAATCTGGATGAATATAATCATAAAGTCTTCTAGAAGCAGACTCATGCCTGAGTAAATACCTATTTGCACCAGCATCAAATAATTTTTGATAACTTTCTTTTGTTCTTTCACCTATTGATAATGTAATTGCAGTATCTGGATGATTTTTTTTAATACTCGAAACGATGTCACATAATAATTCATCGTTATAGTACTTATCTTCACCAGCTTGCAAGACAAAAGTTCGGTATCCTAACAAATACCCTTCATTAGCACAGTTAAGAATACTATCCTTATCTAGTCTATATCTATCGACCAGTTTGTTATTTCTTCTAATCCCACAATACTTACATCCTTGAGAACAATAGTTAGAAATTTCAATTAGAGCTCTCATATACACACTATTTCCAAAATTCTCTTCTCTCACGCTATAAGCAAGTTCCCTTAAAAGTTTAAATTCTTCTTGTGTAATATTATCAAGTACAAACAAAAATTCTTCTTTAGAAAGCGTTTTATTTTTCTTCAAAAAATATAGTAAATTTTTTACCTTTTCACTTTCCTTTGAGGGATTTTTGATCTCTAAATTAGATAATATAATAACAATCACCTCGTCTCCAATCATACATTTTATTTTTATCCATAAAGTTACATTATATCCGTAACATATATTACAATATCATAAATTATTCTTTTTTTCTACATTTTACTCATTAAAATAAATTTTTACTATTTCTTTATGGTAAACTAAAGAATAATAACTATAAAGGATGATTCTAGATGAAAACACTATTAATCGGTATAAACTCAAAATATATACATCCTAATTTGGCTATTAGATTGCTTAAGCAAAATAGCTCGCATGATATTTTCATTAAAGAATTTACGATAAAAGATAAGCTCGAAACTATCCTTGATTTCATAAATGGTCATTCAGCAAAAGTAATTGGGATAAGTGTCTATATCTGGAACGTTGAAATAGTGAAAATAATGCTTCCTTTAATTAAGGATAAAATTATAATATTAGGTGGTCCCGAGGTATCTTATGACTCAGATCATTATTTTGATTACAATATAGATTTTATTATAAAGGGCGAAGGTGAAAACTCATTCAATGCTTTGCTGACAGCACTAGAAAAAGACCTCTCATATAAAAACATAAGCGGGTTAAGTTTCAAAGATAAAAAAGTGTGTTCTAATCCAATTGAAGCAATAGACCTTGAAACTATAGAATTTGCTAACTCCATGAATTTTGACAAATGTCAAATTCAATATATTGAAGCTTCTAGAGGATGTCCTTTTAGATGCTCATATTGTTTAGCTTCGCTTGAAAAACCTGTAAGATACTTTGAAATAAATAAAGTAAAAAACAACATAAAGTATCTAATTAATAAAGGAGCCAAAACTTTTAAGTTTCTTGATAGAACTTTCAATTTCAATGTCGAAAACTCATTAGAAATCATCAAATTCATCATTGATAATCATCATTCAAATAACGTATTTCAATTCGAAATAACTGGCGATATTTTAAGCGATAAGTTAGTCAATTTAATACATACCGCACCCAGAGGTTTATTTAGATTTGAAATAGGTATTCAGTCCACCAACATTCTAACAAATTTTTCCATAAAACGATACCAAAACACTATGAAACTGCTTACAATTATCAAAAACATCAATGAAAAGGCTATCATTGATTTACATTTAGATTTAATAGCGGGATTACCACATGAAAACTTAGACAGTTTTAGGAAAACGTTTAACGAAGTTTTCAAACTTAAAGCAAAAGAATTACAGTTAGGTTTCCTAAAAATGCTTCCCGGAACTAAGATAAGAAAGGAAGCTATAAAATATAAATATAAGTACTCTAAAAAAGCTCCATATGAAATAATAGAAAATCAATTTTTATCTCAAGATGACATTAAAAAAATCAAAACAGTTGAAGAAGTTTTAGAGAGATATTGGAATAAGGGATTTATGAATAAAACTATGGAGTATTTACTTAATGATCCATTTGACTTCTTCTTAGATTTTGGTAATTACTATGAATCTAGATATACATGGTTCGATTATCAGCTGAATGATTTATACGTTAGATTACTTGATTATACAAAAGATTTAAATGATCCCATGATTAAAGAATTACTAATATATGATTATTTAAATTATCACAAACAAAAGCCAAAAAAATGGTGGGAACCCTTAGAAAAAAAAGAGAAGAATGAAATATTAAGAAAGTTTTCAAAAATAAATACTGATTATAACATAGATGAACTATATAAATACGCTATTGTCGAAAAAGTAGTTAATTACATCATTTGTGTATACAAACCTGAAAGTAAAAAATTATATATTGTCGAAGATGTATAAATACTCGTTACTAGTAAAAAATACCGTCTAGGTAGAGATTCTACTTAGGAAGGTATTTTTTATGCTAGAAAAAATTGATGTAAATATAAAACATATAACACAAAACAGCAAGAGGGTAAGACCTGGTTCATTATTCATCTCAATGAACGATTTACATCTAAGTGAAGCAATAGAAAACGGTGCAAGTGCAATTATTAGTAACAAAAATTTAAAATTAGACATACCAACCTATAGAGTAAACCCTAAAGTAGCATATGCTGAAGTATTAAAAGAATTTTATCATCACAATCTATTCTTAGTTGGAATAACTGGAACTGATGGAAAAACAACTACTTCTTCAATAATAAAACACCTTTTAGGAAATGAGTGCGGGATAATTGGTACTAATGGGATTAAGTATAAAGATAAAAAGCTTGAATCCAAACTTACTACTCCTATTCTAGAAGACATTTACAAGTATTTAAACATTTTTCAAAAAGAAAAGATAGAAACAGCAGTTCTCGAAGCTTCTAGTGAAGGAATAATAGATAATAGAATAAACGGATTAAATTTCGACATATGTATTTTTACTAATCTAAGTCATGAACACTTAAATACACATAAGAATATGAGTAATTATTTACAAAGCAAATTAAAACTATTTAAAGAAATGAAACGAGACGGAATAGCAGTCATAAATATAGACGATGATTATTTCAAAGAATTAAATGAATCAATTGATAATCCAATCATTACATACGGGACAAATAAAGACGCAGACTTTCAAATAGTTGATATAAGACACAATGATAACTTAACTTCTTTTACTCTTAAGAACAAAAATAATACATATGAAATAACAACTAACTTACTTGGAAAATATAATATCTACAACATCACTGCAGCACTTATCGCAGCAGGCAAACAAAAAGACATTAATACTTTAATACCTAAACTTAATAATATACCAGAAATCGAAGGTAGATTCGTTCATGTAAAAAATGATAAAGAAATAAATGTAGTTGTAGACTTTGCTCATACACCAAACGCAATTAAAAACTTACTTGAAACAATCAATATAAGGAAAAAAGGAAATAGTATATTAGTAATTGGAGCAGCGGGAGAAAAGGATAAAACAAAAAGAAAAACAATGGGAAAAATAGCTACAGAAAACAGTGACTTCGTAGTATTTACCTCAGAAGATCCTAAATTTGAAGATGAATCGAAAATAATAGAAGATCTTTTAAAAGAAGTAACTTCCGAAAACTATATAAAAATATATGACCGAAAAGAGGCAATAAGAGCAGCTATACATATCGCTAGAATGAATGATACTGTAATTATTACCGGTAAAGGTAATGAACAATACATGAAAAAAAATAATAAACTCACTAAACATAACGATATCGAAATCGCAAGAGAATTTATTAATAAAAAAGAATGACTTATGAGTTCCACTCATCAAGCCATTCTTTTTTATCTTTAAACTTTACAATTTGCATAGTATTTGTTTGAGCAGTAGTTTTACCAAAAGGTAATCCTGCTGTTACAATAGCTCTATCACCAAATTCACGAAGTGATTTCTTAAATTTCATGACGTGATTGACACCGTAACTTACCATTTCTTCGAAGCAAGTTACTTCTCCTCCCATTACAGTTGGAAATACTCCCCAGTTTAATGCTAATCCTCTTGCGACACTTTCAGAACGCACTAGTGCTAAAATAGAACACTTTGGTCTAAACTGTGAGATTAGTCTAGCAGTATAACCACTCATAGAAGGACAAATTATACTTACAATTGGAAGTGACTCAACACACTGCGCAGTAGACACAGCTACAGCTCTAGCACTTCTATCGTCACTTGGTTTTTTAATTATACGATTAAACATTTTTTTATAGTTAATACTTGGTTCAATAGTTAACGCAATTTTACTCATCATTTTCACCACTTTTACTGGATAATTTCCAACAGCAGTTTCACCACTAAGCATAATTGCATCAGTACCATCTAATACAGCGTTCGCGATGTCACTAACTTCTGCTCTTGTAGGTGTGATATTTTCGATCATTGACTCCAACATTTGAGTAGCAATGATTATAATTTTTCCCTCTATATGGGCTTTTTCAATCATTTTACGTTGAATTAACGGAACTCTCTCAACGTTCACCTCAACACCTAGGTCACCCCTAGCTACCATTACACCATCAGCAACTTCTAATATTTCCTCTAAGTTGTCATATCCTTGTTGATTCTCAATTTTGGCGATAATTTGAATATGGTCGTTTCCTTTTTCTTTTAGGATTTTTCTAATGTCAAGAATATCAAACTTATCTCTAACAAATGAAGCAGCAATAAAATCTAATCGCTGATCACATCCAAATTCAATATCATTTCTATCTTTTATTGAGATAAAAGGCAGCTTTAATTTAACATTTGGTAGATTAACACCTCTACGACTTTTTACCTCATGAGTATTAACAGCTCTAGTTTCTACAATCTTATTAGTTTCATCAATATTTATAATATCTAATACTAGATAACCATCGTCTATCAATACTTTATCTCCAACTTTAACGTCATTTATTAATTCTTCATATGTAACTGAGAATTCATTAGCATTACCTAATATTTCTTTCATATGGATTCTTACAATTGAACCCTTAATTATTTCTACTTCACCATTTTCAAATTCATGAGTCCTAATTTCTGGACCTTTAGTATCTAATAATATAGCTACTGGGAATTGAAGTTCTTTATTCACTTCTCTAATTTTCTGAATTCTTTCACCTTGTTCCTGATGATTCCCATGTGAAAAATTGAGTCTAGCTACATTCATACCAGCTAGTGCTAATTCTTTTATTATTTTTTTTGAATCAGATGCTGGACCTAGTGTACAAATAATTTTTGTTTTTCTAATATTCATAATTAACCTCTTTACTTTGTCATCTCAAAGATTCTTATTAAATCAGTTTTACTTCTGTTTGAAAATTCTAATGCATCAGTTATATCCATATCTATGATTTCATCACCATCAATACCAACACACCTACCACCAATATTAGCATTTATTAATTCTACAGTGCGAACACCAAACCTCATACCTAACATTCTATCAGAAGCCGTAGGGGCTCCACCTCTTTGTACATGTCCTAAAATTGTAGCCCTTGTTTCAATTTTTGTTTTCTCTTCAATCTCTTTTGCTAGTAGAGTAACATCAACAATATTTTCCGTTATTACAACGATGGAATACTTAATTCCTTCTTTATTTCTTTCGATTAATTCATTAAGAAAATCATCTTTATCAAAACCAGTTTCAGGAGTAATTAAATGCTTAGCACCAACCGAAATAGCAGCATGAATTGAAAGATCACCACAATTTCTTCCCATCACTTCAACAATATTACATCTTTGATGCGATGCTGAAGTATCTCTTAATTTATCTATAGCTTCAACAATTGTATTAAGTGCTGTATCAAACCCTAATGTGAAATCAGTATAATTCAAGTCATTATCAATTGTCCCCGGTATCCCAATACACTTAACACCTAAATCATTAAGCTTTTTGGCACCCATAAATGACCCGTCTCCACCAATAACTACTAAATACTCAATACCATATTTTTTTAGAATCTTCACAGCTTCAATTCTAACTTCCTCATTTTTAAATTCAGGAAATCTAGCACTCCTTAAAAAAGTACCACCTCTATTAAGTTTCTCACTTACAGTAAATCTATCAAATTTTTCAATATTTTCATCTATTAACCCTTTGTATCCATAATAAATTCCATAAACCTCGTGTCCTGATTCAATAGCTGCTCTTGTTACGCTTCTAACTGCAGCGTTCATCCCTGGAGCATCTCCTCCGGAAGTTAATATTCCTATTTTTTTCATTTAAACCTCTATTTCTCCTATTTTATCAATATTCAAATTAGTTTTCCCATTATGTGTTTCCTGTACACCTCTAAACAATAAGCATTGATCCTTCATAATAATTTTATCATATTTTTCATAAACGCTTGGGAAGATAACGCTATCAACAATACCCGTTTCATCCTCTAAAGTTAAAAATGCCATTTTATTATTATTTTTAGTTCTAATCACACTTATTCTATTTATTTTTGCGATAAATTTGATTTCTTTTGATACGCTAGCATCACTTATTCTATCAAGATTCTTTTCTTTAATTAATCCTAAATATTTATATATAAAATGATACTTTAGATTATATCCTAATGTATTTTTCTCATAATCTATAAGCTCATTTAGTGAGTATTCATCATCACTTCCATAATCAAATGATAAGTCAGCGATTAACGTCCCGTATTCACTATATTTAGTTGCATCATTAATTTTGCTTACCATTTGTTTTTTACTTAAATTAAATTCATCTAGAGCAGATGAGTAAATTAAGTTTTCAATAAGTTTTTCATTTAAGAAACTTCTAGTTCTATTTATGAAATCTAAATAATCCGTAAATTCCTTATTATTTCTTTCATCAACGATTTTTTTAATAGTATTAAAACCTAGATTTCTAACACCAATTAATGGGACCCTTATCTTTCCATTTTCAATTAAATATTTTACCCCACTTTTATTTATACTTGGTGGTAAAATCTCTAAATCTTTTTCTTTACACTCTCTTAAATATCTAGTAGTAAGGGAATCACTACCAGTTACACTACTTAATAGCACTGTCATGTAGTAAAGTGGATAATGTACTTTAAGCCATGCACATTGATAGGCAATCATAGCATAAGCTACTGAATGACTTCGGTTAAATCCATAATTAGCAAACTTAACAATATAATCGTAAATATGATTAGCATCACTCTCTAAATGTCCCATCTCTTTACATTTACGTACAAATCTTACTCTTTCATCATTTAGTGTTTTAAACTCTTTTTTACTTACAGCTCTTCTAAGCAGATCAGCTTCAGCTAAAGTGTACCCAGCAAACTCATTAGCGATTTTTATTATTTGCTCTTGATAAACAATTATGCCATATGTACTCTTTAAAAACGGTTCTAAGTCCTTATGAATATAGTTGATTCTCTTTCTACCAGTTTTACGAGCAACATATTCAGGGATATTTTCCATTGGTCCTGGTCTGTGTAAAGCTATAGCCGCTATTACATCTTCAAACTCTGTAACATTTAGCTTTGTTAATAAACTTCTCATCCCTGCTGACTCTAATTGAAATACTCCAAATGTATCTGCTCTACCAATTAAATCAAATACTAACTTGTCATCAAAATCTAATTCATATAAGTTGATATCTTTATTTAAATATCTTTTTATCAAATCAACAGTTTTATCTAAAATAGTTAAATTTCTCAAACCTAAAAAATCCATTTTAAGTAACCCTAATTTTTCTAAATCTTTTGCCTCAAACTGTGTTTGATTTAAGTCAAACATTCCCTTTTGAATAGGTGAATATTCTAAAATATTTTTTCCACTTATTATTACACCAGCAGCATGTGTAGAAGTATGTCTAGGTAAGCCTTCTATTTTCGAAGCATAATCTAGTAACATTTCAATTTCATCAAATCCTTTTCTTAACCTACATAAATCCTCTTCTTCCATTAGTTTCTTCAGGTTACTAGCGTTTATAGGAATATGCTTTAAAACTTCATCTAAAGTATTAGAATTAATATCTAAAATTTTCGCAACATCTCTTATCGCACTTCTACCTGCAAAAGTTCCAAATGTAACGATTAAAGAAACGTTATTTACTGAGTATTTGTTTTTTACATACTGAATCATTTCATCACGTTTATTGTCTGGAAAGTCTAGGTCTATATCAGGCATGCTAAGTCTTTCAGGATTTAAAAATCTCTCAAATAACAGATCATATTTGATTGGGTCGGTATTAGTTATACCTAAAACATAGGATACTAAACTTCCCGCTGCACTACCTCTTCCTGGACCAACAAATATCTTATTCTTTTTAGCATAAGTAACCAAATCCCATACAATTAAAAAATAATCATTAAAACCCATTTGATTAATCATTTTAAGTTCATCAAGTAATCTTTGTTTATAAACATTGATATCAACGTCTAATCTCTTTAAACGTTTCTCTAAACCTTTTTTACATAAAGCAAATAAATAGTCTTTACTTGTATAACCATTTAATGGATATTTTGGTAATTGATAAGCTCCGTATTCTATTTCTACATTACATTTATCAGCTAATAATTCACTTTTTTTATACGCAGCTTCATATTCACTAAATAATAATTTTTCCTCATTCATGCCCTTTAGATAATTAACTCCAAGTGATACATCCTCAAATTCGTACTTAGTACTTAAATCAATACACCTAAGAGCTTTATAATATAAGTAATCAGACTTATCGATATATTTTACTGGAGATAATGTAATACAATCTACATTATTTACTCTACCTAATTCTAGAATCTTTGGAGCATAATTTACTTCTAAATCTAAATCATCTACTTGAATACCTAAATAAAAATCAAAATTCTTATATTTTGAAATATCCTCTAATATATAATCACCTAAGCTTACAATTATTATCCCTTCGCTAAAATCAGTAAATTTAGATAGATCTATTCCACCTTTTAACTCTATGAAAGAACTAATTTTACAAAGATTTAAATATCCAATATTGTTTTTAGCATATAGTAAAAATGGTGTATCTGAGATTCTAGCTTTTAAACCGATAATCGGCTTAATTCCAACCTCTTTACACTTTAAGTAAAATTTAAAAGCACCATAAAGATTATTATCAGTAATAGCTAATGATTCATATCCTAATTCTTTTGCTTTTACTATTACTTCATCTATTCTTACAGTACTATTTAAAAGTGAGTAACATGTAGTTAAATATAGATTTGTTGTCATTTCGTACCTCAAATAAAAATGGATATCTTCTATCCATAATTATAACATAAATCATTTCTTCCTTTTATACCAATAAATAATTGCTGGGATTAAACAGACTCCCACAAGCAAATAACGATAATCAAAATCCTTATCAATAGTCTCAGGTATAAAATATTCTTTTTCTTCACTGAAATTATAAAACTTACTCTCCTGAACAACACTTTTTCTAACTTCAAAATCTAGTACTTTTTTAGCGTTATTGGCTCCAGTTACAATTAATTCATATTCTCCTGTTTCAGTTAATTGAAACCCAGTTTCAATTAACTCACCATTTAAGTAACCAATTCCGTTAAAGAAAAGATTAACTGAGTCATAATAGAGAGTTTTATTTATGTTTGTGTAAAACTCTACTTTATCAATTAATAAATCAGAATAATAGTTATACTTTGAAACTTCAGCATAACTACACTTTTTATATTCACCAAATATGTCACTTCTATATGGATCACCAATATACAACTCATCTAATTCAATTAAGTTATTATTAAGATATAACTCGTTATTAGAACCACTTATAAAGTTTACACTTTCAACTACACCTTTATTTACACTAGTGCTATCAGTATAAATAACCTTAATTCCATCACTTTCAATTACATCAATTATTACTCCATTTGCAGTAAACTCGACTTCATCGATACTTAATTTTGGTATATACTTCTCTTTCTTAATAGTTCCGCCATAGATAATATTTCCCAAACTAGTTTCACTAACTCCAGTTACTATATTTAAATCTGTATTAATTCCATTAAACTCGCCATCATAAATTCCAACTATCCCTTTACTGTTACTAAACTCCTGTTTTTCATGTTTACCTACACTTCCACTCACATAGATATCACTCTTAATTTTATCAATATTTGAGTAGATACTAATACTACTAGATCTATCTGTATAAGTTCTTTCTAATTCAAAATCGTCATTAAGTTCCATAATTAAACCTCTTTGTCCAGTAACACCAAAATCAGTTGTTGTGGTCGATCCAACTAGGATAATAGATTTATCAACCAAAATATCATGGATGATATCATCACCAGTATACGAATAAGACTTAAACATAATAATATTTCCTAAATCATCTACTTTGAAAATAAATGCGTCATCCGATATTCCTGTATCAATATATCCTGAGAAAATATAACCTTCTTTATAATCTACAGAACTTATAGTGAAATCTAATTTTTCTTCATGACTATTTAACCATTTAAGTTCTCCATTTAAATCAAGAGCCAAAAATAATCCCGACTTAAAATTACTTGATGTGTTTCCAAGTAAATCATGGTCGACCGAAAAAGACTCACCAGCAACAACAATCTCTTCACCACAATATACACTATTAAAAATATCACTATTACTTCCACCAAATATTCTAAACCACTCAATCTCATCATCTTTGTACTTAACTATAATTCCATCTAATCCACCATAATAATCTCCAAGTCTTACAGCACCACCAACCGCAATAAAGCCGTCATCTAAAACACAAACATCCCTGAAAATAATATTCTTACCATATTCAGCTAGCTCTACTTTCTCGCTTAATATTAACTCAAAGGCATCTTCAACTATATAGTCACCATCAATTTCATCAACCATTGATTCATCAATAATATCTGCTGACACAATAATTATTAATTTAATAAATAAAAAAAGACAAATAAATTTCTTCATTCAATCACCTATAGAAATATTTGTCATATTTTAATTTTTTACTCTTATGCAACATAAACTAATGATTCTTTTTCAATATCGCCGTATAGAAAATCGTAAATTTCCTCAAATATTAGTGACTTATAATTAGAGGATAAAATCCTATGTCCTACTCCACTAAGCAAAACTAATCTCTTATCATTAGAATGAATTTTTTTAAAAATGAAGACACTTGATTGTAAAGGTACTAATTCATCAAACTCTGCATGATAAATTCTAACAGGAATATCTAAATCAATTTTTTTCTTTAATCTAGAAACAAGTCTAGTAAAATTTATAAAAGGTCCTACCGTTACTTTTGAAATTCTATCCACGAAATTAACATATGATGATCCTTTATCCTTATACTCATTATTAATAAAGTTTTGTACTTTATTAACTCTACCCTCATGATCAGCTTTAAGTAATTCACCTAGTTTAGGAAAATCTTCATTACTGACCATATGAATCAAATCCTTTAATACTTGTGAACCTTGACCGTATTTAAAAGCAGGAGAGATTAAAACTAGTTTGTCAGCTCCAAACTTACTAGCTAAATATGAAGCTATTACTCCCCCCATAGAAAAGCCAATTATAAATACTTTCTTGTAATTTTCTTTATACTCAATAAATTCTTTTTCAACTTGTTCAATACACTTACGGTAATTAAAATGATTAATATTTTCACCCAAACCATGGCCTTGCAAATTAGTTAAATAATAGTCATAAATACCATTATTTTTTAAAAACTCAGCAAAATATCTAAACGTAGTTTGACCATCCTCCATAAATCCATGAACGCAAAACAATCCGACTTCCTTCATACGACCACTCCTATTACCATTATATAACAAAAACAGACTATTTGTTAATAATAGTCTGTTCATTATTATAAAATTTGGTCATATATAGTTTGAACTAAATCTTTGAATCTATCAAATCCATATCTATCAAATATATCATGTGGACAATACTTACCACTTGCATCGTAGTGAGTGATGATATTTTCAATAGGAATATTATATTCAAGCATCATTCTGGCTGTTAAAACGGCCGCATTATATGTTGCTTGATCTTTTGTTTCGTCATCATGAGTTAAAGATTTAGCTATCTCAATTCCAATAGAGTTTCTGTTGTAAGAATTAACTCCATCCCCATCTCCTGCGTGCCATGCATTATAGTTTGTATCCATACCTTGCCATACTTCATTTTCATCAACAGCAAAATGAAATGATGTAAATGATGTATTGTTAGTATTATGTAAATAATTAATCTCATTATATGCACTAGCCGTATTACCAGTATTATGAATCACAATATATGTAGGTGTCATCTCATATCCTACTTTTTTATGAGATAAATCTAGTAAGTTTTTATTTATTACTAAATCTAAATTGATTTCTTCTGTATTTTCTTCTATAACTTCTACAGTTCTTTTTATGCTATTTTTATTCCCGCTTTCATCAGTAGCAGTGTATATAATCTCATAACTACCACTTACACCATCATCAACTATACCTTCTACTTCTATTTGACAAGTACTATAGTCACTACAAACAGCACCATCATCAATATATTCTGTTCCTAAATCTATTGAAACAATTGCTTCACCAATAAGTTCAATGATTGGATTAACAGTATCAGTCACTTTTACAGTTCTAATTACTTCATCCGAATTACCACTAGAATCATAAACAGTGTATTTAACTGTGTATTCTCCAATATTTTGAATATCAACGTTAGAATCAACTCTAACTTCTAAATTTTCATCATAATTATCGCTTGTATCTACACCTGGATCTAAAAACTCTTCACCTAATTCTAAGTCTATTTCAGTACTTCCCTTTAAATCAATATCAGGATCACTTGAATCAACTACTTCAACAACTATTAAGTTATTCTGTCCATTAGATTCATACTCGATTAAGTATTTCCCAACCACATTTACATTTACATATGATCCTACAAGTCCATCTAATCCAAAGTCCTTAATAAACTCCTCCCAGTCAGGCTCAGGACTTCCTACGTCTATCTTTGTGTCTTGTTCAACCACCAAAGGTTCGATAGTAATAGTGCATCCAGACAAAAATAAAATAAAAAGCAACAGTAACTTCTTCATTGTATACCCCCATATACACACACTCATATTAATTAAATTCTATCACGATTCGACACACAAATTGGCTGGTTATATATGTAAAAAAAAGAGACATCCTGTAGATGTCTCTTAAAACTTTTAATTAAACTTACATACTAATCATCTTCTTAATTTTGTTAATTTCACTAGCTTTATCATCCCACCAATTTTTAAGCCATATATCATAAACTGAGATATCTCTTGTTCTTAGATATTCACCTTTAAAATAATTATCCCTAATTATATTACCATTATATGAGTCGTTTATTATTATTCCAGCTTGAGCTTGGGTCTCTTTGTCTCTTACCAAAAGATCAATTGTGCCATCAATTACGAAATCAAGATTTATAACACTTAAATTATATTTACTACAAGTCTTTTTAAAGTCCTTATAGAAATCACTGTTAGGTGTCTTAGATTTAACTATTTCTCTATCCAAGTTGGCGAGTATCCTCTTTTGTTCCAGCTTATCACTCTTACTTACTGACACTGCATATTTTAAGTATTCGATTAATAATTTTGGTCCTACTGAATCAAGATCACCTACACTGAAGTTATATGGATCAAATGACAAGAATACATAGACTTTATACTTAGCTCTCGTGATAGCTACATTTAATCTATTTTCTCCATTTAGTTGATTTAACCAACCAAACTGTCTAATCATCTTACCATCAATATTTTTACCATATCCAATTGATATAATTATTATATCTCTTTCATCACCTTGAACATTTTCAATATTCTTAACAAATATGTATTCACTTTGCTCAGTATTTCCTCGGTAAAATTCTTGTTCATATAGAATCCTAAATTCTTGATTATTTCTTGTGAAATCTTCGATTAATTCTTCAATTAGATCTCGCTGAGGGCTATTGAATGTAATGATACCAACTGTAGTACTTCTTTCCTTTTTCTTCAATACTTCATAAAGTTTCATCACAACAGCTTTCGCTTCTTCTATATTATGTTTATTCTCCCAGATACCATTTTCTACACTTAATACCTCGATTGGTGGATTATTAATGTCATAATATTTATATGGTGGAACAATTAATTTACCATGATAAAATGCATAGTTTGAAAAGTTTATAATTTCCTGATAATTAGCTCGGTAATGATAATTCAAATATGTTCTTTCATACTTCATATTCGCAATATCTAATAAACTATCCTGGTCTTGAATTTGCATATCATCTAGTAAGTAGTCATCTGGGTCTTTTAATCCCTCAACCCTACCAAAACCTAAACTAGATGGTTTTAACTGATGACTGTCTCCAGATACAACAGTCTTCTTTGACCTATATAAAGCAGGAATCGATTTTTCAACGTACATCTGTGAAGCCTCATCAAAAATACATAATGAGAATAGGTCTTTGTATAAAGGTAAAATTGAGCTTACAACTTCTGGTGTTACTATCCATAGTTTAATCGAATTAAATAATTCATAGCTATACTTTCTTACAAACTTACCCACGCTAGGTTTTCTTTTCGCTTTCAATATTTTCATCATCTTCGAATATTGTTTATAGTTAACTAATCTTGATATATTTATTTTTAAAATTTTTTCTAAAATATTCATATTGTTGATTTCTATTTTACTAAATCCATTTCTTATAAAATCTATACTTTTATTATATTTTTCAATTGTTTTAAGAGTTTTAGAGTTCTCCTTACTAAACTTATTTATTAAAATATTAGCTATGATAGTAATAGTTTCTTTATAATTAAGTTCTAAATCTAATTCATTATTATTTAAATAATGCCAAACTCTTTTTTCTCTTGTACTTAATTCATCATACACTTTTTTAGCTTTTATAGTTTTTGTATAAGATTCAACAATATAGTCATTTAGAATAGACAATTGGTTTAATTTTCTGATTAATTTATTTATCTTGAAATAACCCCTAAAATATTTTCGCAGTCTAAAACTTAGCTTAATAGAATTAATATTATTTGTTAAAAACTTTTTAAGTTTTGGTAAGTCTTCTAAATCGTTTTTCTCCGAAATATAATCAGAAACAATCTGGTTAAAGTAGTGTATATCTTCATATAACAAGTCATCTTTTACATATTTGAATGTCGAATACTCTTTTGTATGCTCTTGATAATGTCTGATTAATTTCTTAGTTTCTTCACTCATTATTCTTTTTAATGATTCACTTATTAAAGCAAATTTTGTTCTCTTAAAATACTTATTATATAGTCTCTTTACTTTAAAATACTTTGTTCTAGCAACTTTCTCACTTAAATCATATTTAGGATATTTTTTTAATAAATCATTATAAGTTACTCCATTTAAACATTTAGCATTTATTTTTTCTTCTAACAACTTAATCTTATTAAGATTATCTTTCATGCTGAGTTCTATTGATTTAGTATTATTCACATGACTTTCATCACTAGTTTTAAGTGTAAAGATGTCATGTAATTGTTCATAAAAGGCTAATTTATTACTAGAAGTATCGATAATCATAGAGTAATTCCTAACTTTTCCTAAACGTGAATAAATTACATCAATAGCTGCTTTTTTTTCTGCTATCATTAAACAATTTCCATTATTTAATATCTCATTAGATATAATCGATACAATTGCCTGACTCTTCCCTGTACCGGGTGGCCCTTCAATTACTACTGAATCGACTTTATTTAATTTGTCAATTACATTTCTTTGAGAATAGTCTAGGTTCCTAATTTGATTAATATTAAGCTCCTTATTAACTTCATTACCTAATTTATTAGGAGCTCGTCTATCAAACAGTAAATCATATAAATTACTATTTAGTTTATTTTCCATTTTAATATAATTAATATCTCTTTGTATTAAATTGGAAAAGTTAGAAAACTTTCCTAATATCATATATTTTTTTAGTTTGAACCCTGTTTTAAACTTATCAACATTTACTTCTCCTAAACTTTGATGATTTGTATCTTTAAGTTGACTAAACTCTAATCCATAAGTTTTATAAATGTTAGCTAAGTATGCGATATATTCAGTGTAAGTGATGTTATTAATATCTACTTCTACATCTTGAATCTCTTGATGTTGTTTTGTGTTAAGTTTCATATTAGCTAAAATCAAAGATTCATTGATAATAATTTCACGTGATGTATCTTTAGTAATTGTTATTCTTAATCCCTCTTTAACCATTCTAACAGGGAAAAATGATAGTGGTGCATTAAAATCAAAATCATTAAAAATACTTTTTCCTTCTACAAATGGATAAGCAATATATAAATCATATAAACCAGTTTCTTTTACATCTCTATCTAACTCTCTAAAAAGAATACTTAATGACTTATATAAAGTCATATCCTGTTGATTCTCACTCTTACTTGATTTATATAGTTCAAATACCCTCTTATTGCCCTGAAAGAAGAGTTGTTCTAAAATCTTAGAAAATCCATTATTAACTAGGTCAAAATTCCTTTTTCTTCTTATTTCACCAACAAATAAATTAGTATTTCTTTTATTAATATTTATTAATCTGCTCTCTAATGTATCTAATAACTTGATCTCTTTCTTTTCTAAAACAAAGACATCCTTATCACGCTCTAAAAGCTTATTCAGTTTTTCTAGAAATCCTTCAGCGTATTTATGAGTAAATACACTTCCAACACCATATAAAGAACTAAACTCATCTACAAATCTAGGTTTATTCTTTACAATTTCCTTAACCGCTTCGTCACTACATACAGTTCCATTACTCTCATCTTCTCTTAACCAATTACGGTACTCAATTAACTCATCATAAATTTTATGATCATTAATATTCATAAACACACCCCTTATGATAAATATCTATCCAAAATTAATTATACTCAAATAAAAAAAGTAGTTTGTATATATATGTAGATTAAAGGAAATTAGAGATATCAAATAGAGTATATGTATTGATACTTGTTAAATAATCTAAAAAAGCACTACTCAAAAATTGAATAGTGCATCATCTTTTATCGATTTACCGTAAATCCGATAAAGTACTTTTACCATATAGTATGTAGTCTTTAATGTTTATCAAGTAGTTATTCTAATTAATCAAATCAAGTGCTTTGTTAGCACTACTAGTAACAAATATTTCTTAAATACCAGAAGCTGTATCTTCTTCAATAATATACTTAAATTGGTAGTTTATCTATTATTGGTAATTGGTTTTAGTAACGTCTTTATTGACACAATCCTTGTACCTAATTATCTCCATTATATATAGAACAAGAGCTATTCTAATCAATTACTTAACCATTTCATTAACAATATATCTTCTCTTTCCAGAAGATAAAATAGGTATTTCTTTTACTATATTAATGTTTAATATTGCATCTATACCAACCAATCCTAATAGTTTATCTTTTAGTTCATCAAGATTTGAAAGTGTAGCATCAATGGTTAAATTAACCTCATATTCATATTCACTCACTTGAATGAATTGGTACTGAATTATACTTTTGGAAAAGAACCAAAGTAAGCTAGATATTAAGTGTGGAGATATACGTGCTCCATGAATATCATATACTGAATCAATTTTCCTACCTCCAAAGCTTACAATTGCCCTCTTCATTACCCCGTTTCTTTCAACATAAGTAATTGCACCAATATCCCCCGTGTCGTATCTTATCATAGGCATTGCTTTATTAAATAAGTCAGTAATCACAATACGTCCTGCTTGTCCGTCTTCTAGCAAAGCATCTTTATCCATATCAAATATTTCAACAATATAATTTGCTTCATTAATTATGAAACAATTATTCTCAACATCATCTTGTCCGATTATTCCATTCTCTTGATTAGAGTATCTAGAAACACATGGACAATTAAATGCATTAATCATAGATTCTCTTGTTTCATCAACAAGCATTAATGCACCACTAACAATTCCATAGATGTTACTGTTATTTGCTACTGAAGTACCATATTTATGAAAATAGTCGCGTAGTGCGTCATAAACCGAAGCGTATCCAATAAGCATAGACCCGTAACGAGATTTTTTTTCTATATCGGCTATGATATCACCAATACTTTCTTTATCATATTCACCGACGTTTTGTAAAGATATATTTTGAACCCATTGAACTAATCGTGATTTATTATTTTTAGGAGTTATAGTTCTAAGATTAATTAAGTTTTTTCCAATTTTGAAGCCAACTTTTTCGCTATAATAAATAATCTCAGCAATAACTCTTTTTCTTTTATCTTTGTTTTGAAAACAGACAAAAGGAGTCCCGGTAGAGCCACTTGTAAACATTGTAATAAGTTTGGATTTATCGAAATTACTAGATATAAAATCATCCTGATTATCTCTAATAATATTCTTATTTATAATGGGGAAATCTTCCAAGATATCCCCTTTGTCTTTATAAAAAATAGTAGTATTCTTCGCATGTTGGATTAAACTGCTTGATGTAATTACCTGACTTTCTTTTAATTCTAAAGAATTTGAATCCAAAAATTCATGACGTTTTACGTAGTAATACGCTTTTCTAACTTTACTTCCTCTTAATAAATCTAGACTCCAAAATGCAATTCTTCTTAGAAACACAAATATTCTTTCCATGGGTCTCTCCTATAGAATACTATATTATATTTATTCTACTGTAACACTCTTAGCTAAGTTTCTTGGTTTATCAATATCTAACCCTCTATTAAGAGCTGCATAATATGAAATATATTGAGTTGGAATAACAGTTATTAAAGCAGTTAATAACGGATGAACATCATTTAATATAATTTCATCTGACTCATTCGAAACTGATTTTGTAGAAATCACTAACGTATTAGCACCTCTACTTTCAACTTCCTTAACATTTCCTCTTGTATTTAAATTAGTATCTTTACTAGAAATAATTGCTAAGACTGGTACGTTATCTTCTATTAATGCAATTGTACCATGTTTTAATTCACCAGCTGCAAATCCTTCTGTTTGAATGTAACTAATTTCTTTAAGTTTTAAAGCTGCTTCCATTGCCACATAGTAATCAATTCCTCTACCTATGTAAAAACAATTTCTAGTGTCACTCAAATAACTCTCAGCATAATCTTTAATCTTATTCTTCAAAGAATATACTTCATCAATAGTATTAGCAACTTTACTTAATTCTTTATATAAATCAATCTCATAATCGCTAATACAAAATGCTAATATGCTTAATACGGCTATTTGAGCTGTATAAGCTTTTGTGCTAGCAACAGCTATTTCAGGCCCAGCATGTAACAGTAAAGTATAAGTTGCCTCTCTTGATAGAGTTGACCCAGCAACATTAGTGATTGTCAAACTTTTATAACCTAATTGATTAATTTTCTTTAAACATGCTCTACTATCAGCAGTTTCACCACTTTGAGTTATAAATATAAAGAATGGATTATCACTTAATACCGGAGTATTATAAACAAATTCACTAGCTATATGAACATCAACTGGTTTATTACTCATTGTTTCTATAATCTTCTTACCAACTATACCAGCATGGTAACTGGTTCCAGCAGCAATGATATTGATTCTATCTGAGTTTTCTAACTCAGATAACAAATCGTTATCAACAACGAATCCATCATCATAATACTCACTTAAGATTTTTCTAATCACGGAGCTTTGTTCTTCTATTTCTTTTAACATATAATGTGGATATTGACCTAACTCAATATCATCACTATTGAGTTCAGATATATAACTATCCCTATTTACGACCACACCTTCTTTATCATAAATAATAAAATCATCTTTACCAATGACTGCAAATTCCATATCCTCAAAAGGAACAAACTCATTTGTTTCTTTTATCATGCAAGAAACATCAGATCCTAGCATATTAAATTCGTCACCTACACCAATAATCATCGGTGACATATTTTTAATTGCGTATAATCTATTGTTATCCAAAGTATCGACTAAGGCTAATGCATAGGAACCTTTAACTATTTTCATAAATTCCATAATACCTACTTTAACACAACAACTACTCTTAACTAAAACACTCATTAAAGAAGCTAATATTTCAGTATCGGTCTCTGAAACTAAATCAATCCCTTTTAAGTAAGTATCTCTTAAATATACCTCATTCTCAATAACACCATTATGTACTAAAATAAATCTATTATCATATGACATATGAGGATGAGAATTAATCTTGCTTGGTCTTCCATGAGTAGCCCATCTAGTATGACCAATACCAATTGATGCAAATATGTCTCTATTAACAGTTTGTTCCATATTTACTATACGCCCTTTTTCCTTAAAGACATATTCTCCATCACCTATCAAGGCTACTCCACTTGAGTCATACCCTCTATACTCTAGTTTTTTCAGTCCATCTATTATAATATCCTTACAATCATTTTCACCAATATAACCTACAATACCGCACATATATACCACCTCACATATTTATATTATTCCAAAAACTAAATAATGACAAAATTTCTAAACAAAACAATCAAACTTGATTTGTCTCTTTTAACATATTCATGTATCTACTACTTATCAGTACAAAAACAATAAGAATAAATGGTGAATGAAGAGCATTCAAACTATTAAAGAACCACTTTACATATATAAATACTAACGCTGCAAGTAGAGAAATATTATTGATATCATATTTTACTATCTTAAATGCATAAATCATTTGCTTAACCAATAAGAAAACAAATATACCAAATACCACTATCCCCCCAGATAATAATACGTCAATATACTGATTATGAACATTAGTAGCTAAATAAGTCTTTCCTGCTTCTTCCATAATAAATACACTTTGTCCATTACCAAATATAGTTGTGAGTGGATTTGCAAATGTCAAATCAATTGCTGCTTTCCACACGTCAGTACGCATACTAGATATTCCACTTAATGTCTTGTCACCAGTAAACACCTTTAAAAAACTCTTAAAATCATTTAGTAAAGCAGCTTGTCCAATTGAATTTAAATAATATACTACTCCTGTTAAAGTAATAATAGCTACTAAAAACAAAAGAATAGACCTCTTAAGAATTATCTTTTTAGATACTATCAGATAAATTAGTACAACAAGTAGACTAATAAATAAACCAATAAAAGCAGCTCTTGATAAAGATAGTAATACAATACCAAAAAAGAATACACCTACTAAACTACTTACAAGGTTAATCTTCTTATTGAATAATAACGGTATTAGTAACAACAACCCTACTATTGCAAAGGGATCTGGTAAATAATTACTGTTACCAAAACCAAATAAATACAAACGACCATGTTCCATAAAATTGTTTACAAAAATCTGATATATAATAATCATACCCACAGTAACCAAACTTATCATTATACCTATGTTTATCCATTTGTGATAAACATTCTTGACACTTGGAATAGCAGAAAGTAAAAACAGCATAGAAACAAAATAAAAAGCTATAGACAGGTTATTTGGACCTGCTCCATAAAACAAACCTAATGGCACATAACCATTATAAGCATATAATTTCATTTCACTCATGTTTTGAAAAAGTGAGCAAAATAAGAAAAATCCCATAATGAGAATCAAGATTCGTTCTGTTTTAAAGACTTTAAAGGACAACTTATATTGATTCTTAAAATAGCGAAAAGTAAAAATCGAAACTAAAAAAATAATGCCGATTGAAGCGTAAATATTTCTTAGTTTATATAAGTGAAATATTTCAGGGTCTTTATTATATAATAAAGGAGTAATTCCTAGTAATATAATAAAAAAAACACTTTGAGTTAAAATTGGTAGTTTTAAGTTTTTCATAATCATCCTCCATAACATTCTTCTACATTTTACTACAATTTTCCATTATTCTCAATTAAATAAAAGCGGAGAATTATCTCCACATTCAACTATCCTTGATTCTTTATTACATAATCCATAGTATCAGAAATACTCTTTTCAATAGAAATCATTGGCTTCCAATCTAAATAATTCTTTGCCTTGTCATTGCAGATAGTAAAAATTTGATTTTTGTTATCAATATCACGTTTGTTAACACTCACTATAGTGTTATTCTTTTTGCCCCATTCAATAAAACACTCAACTAATCCCTCAATTGTTATACCTTTGTTTGAAGATATATTAAATGTTTCTCCTAGAATACTATTATCGGTACTCCCAACAACCTTCACAATTGAACTTGCAACATCTCTTACGTCAATAAAATCTACAATTTTAGAAACATTTCCATATAAAGTAATAGGATCATTATTGATTATTTTATTTGGAAAGATAGTGCTAACAATATTATCACTATTAGAAAAAATACTAGGGCCAATTATTCTTGATATTCTTAGTATCACTGATTTGATGTTTATATTACTAATAACTTCAAGTTCAGCCTCATATTTTGATTGTGAATAAATGGTCATAGGAGAAAGCTTAAAGTTTTCTGTAATATTATTACCCAGCGATCCATATACTGCTTGTGTTGAAATGTAAATGAACTTAACATCCTGTCTTACTTCCAATTGCTCAATTAATTTTTTCGTACCTGATACATTCACTTTCTTTGCTACATAATTAGAACATATGTTTGGTCGTGCTGCAGCAGAGTGAATAACAACATTGACGTCACTAGGAACTGAAAAAGTATCCAAATCTCCTTTTAGAAAAATTATCTTATTATTCTTAGGTAGATTCAAAATTGCTAAATTTCTTTTTTCCTCACTTCTATATAGTGCATATATTTTATTAATATTTCTTGAACATAATTGTTTAAGTGTCTCAAAACCTAAAAACCCAGTGCTGCCAGTTAATAAAACATTGATTTTATTCATTAACCAATACTTTTTTATGTTCAAGTTCAATTAATTGTGATTTATCAAAGATTACCTCATCATAAAACCTAGAAATAACTTTATTATAATCAGTTTGTAATATCTTCTCTAATTGAAGTTTAGAATAATCAAATACGTAGTCACAAACAGCAGCAACACATTCTTTATATCCAACTACATGTCTAACACCAGTAATGCCAGTAAATCTCGGATTAATTTCAAAGACATACAAGCCGTTACAAGTTAATTTACATTGAAAATTACATGGACCCCTTAACCCTATATCAATCAATTTATTTGCCATAGATTTTATAACTTTTTCAATTGCCTTATCCTTAAATGGATAAATCTTTACTGGCATACCTGCTTTCAGAGTATTCTCGCTTATAAACGTTCCAATCAATTCTCCAGTACTGCTAACATTTACTTGAACAGAAATCTCCTTCTCTTGAATTAACTTTCCGCCATCATAACAATCAGAGATAGTAATATTCTTCTTGTTCCCGTATTTGTTTTTATCTACTAAAAAATCCTGAAAGACATAGTTATCCCAATCACTGTTCTTGAATTCATCATAATTGAATAAAACATGAACCCCACAAGATGCAGAACCAGACTTGGGTTTAGCTATAATTGGAAATCCACAACTTTTTATTAATTCATTTACGTTATCATAACTTGTAGTCATAACAAAAGGTAAGTTAAATTGCTTAAAAAACTCATAAGTATTCTTTTTATCCCTTGTAATACTAATCACTTCAGGCGAAGATACTACAATTTTGGAGTTAAACAATCCACTTTCATTTATCTGTGAAAGGACGGACAACTCTACATCAGAACCTGGAATAATTAAGTTTACTTTATTGTCTTTACAAATTCTCTTCAGCAATTCAACATAGTTCCTGCTTGAAGCTCTAGGTACAAGATAGCTTTTATTAGTTTTAAAAAGTCCAGAGCTAAATGGTTCAATATCAACTCCAATTAAATCTAAATGTAAGTCACTCATCTTAAGAGCCTTTATTACTGGATTTGCAATCTCACTTCCTGCAGCAGTTATCAATATTCTTTTTCTTTCCATAAAATCCCCCGTAGTTCTTCATTAAGAATTCAATTACAACTACATCTATCAATTTTATTTATAAAGTAAGTAAATATTATTTTAATCGCTACAATATTAATGAATTTATTATAGTATATTAGATTAGCAGAACAAATTTTATCATTTTTTGTTGTATTCTGTTTTTATTGTCTCTCTTTCTCTTGCTATAGCTAAGGCGTCTGCTGGAACATCCTTTGTAATTGTACTTCCCGCAGCTATAATACTATTTTTTCCAATATTAATTGGTGCTATTAAATTTACATTGCTTCCAATAAAAGCTCCTTCTCCAATTAAAGTCTTATGTTTATTCTTTCCGTCATAATTAACCGTAATTGTACCACAACCAATATTAACTTTATTTTCTATTTCACTGTCACCCAAATATGTTAAGTGTGCTGCTTTTACACCATCAGCCAACTGACTTTTTTTAATCTCAACGAAATTACCTACTCTTATATTATTTCCTAACTCAGAGTTTTGTCTAATATGTGCAAAAGGTCCTACTGTCACATTATCTCCAATATTACTATCAATAATATATGATGATTGAATTAAACAATTTTCACCAATACTTACTGAACCTTCAATAACACTTCCTGGATATACAATTGCTCCCTTACCTATAGTTACATCTGGTCCTATATATGTATTATTTGGATCAATTAATGTTACGCCATTATCCATATGCTTATTATTTATTTCTTTTTTAAGAAAATCAGTAGCTATCGCTAAATCTTTCTTATTACTTATTCCGACAGTTTCTTCATATGTTAAAGCTTTTATTGCTTCGACTCTTAATTTTTCTTTTTTAAAAATCTCTAGGACATCAGTTAAATATAACTCTTCTTGCGCATTCTCAAATTTAAGTTGTTTAATATAGTTAAACAATTTCTTATTATCAAAACAGAATGTTGAAATATTAACTTCATTAATTAATTTCTCTTCTTCTGTACAATCTGTTTCTTCTACAATTCTTACTACTTCATTTCCATTCCTAATGATACGACCATATCCATAAGGATTTGGTCTTTCGGCAGTTAGTAGAGTTAAATCATTTTCATTAGCAATGTGAGCATTGATTACAGACTTTATACTTTCACTAGTTATTAATGGTTGATCACCAGCAATAACAAAACATAATCCTTCTTTATCATATAACTCGTCATAAGCCATTTGAACTGCATGACCTGTACCTAGTTGTTCTTCTTGTACAAAATGTGTATCAAAATCTCTACATGCTAAAACAATATCTTTCTTATAACCAACTATTGGATAGATATTTTGGATACCTGCATCAGATAAGGCGTCATATACAAAGTTAATAAATTCTTTACCCAAGATCTTCTGCGCTACCTTAGGTAAAACATCATTCATCCTTGTTCCCTTACCACCGGCAAGAATTAATCCATATGAATTCATATAAAACACCCCTTATGTTAAACTATTAACCTTTTTATAAAGTATATCATAATATTTATCACATAATTCATCAGTAATGGCCTCTACCATTACTCTTATTACAGGTTCAGTCCCACTTGGTCTTATTAATACTCTACCATTTTTACCTAGCTCTTCATTACTTAGATTAATCATATTAATCAACTCATTATCATTCATAATGACCTGTTTATCATTAACTACTACTTTACCTAGTTTTTGAGGATATTTCACTAAACCTTTCGATAGTTCGGTTAATTTCTTTCCTGATTTTCTAATTAAAGATGTTAATTGAAGAGCGACTAACATTCCATCACCACAGGTATTATAATCAAGCATAATAACATGACCTGATTGCTCTCCACCTATATTATAGTTATTTTTAAGCATATCTTCTAAGACATATCTATCTCCAACTTTGGTTTTAGTTGTGTTAATACCTATTTCCTCTAAAGCATTATAGAGTCCCATATTTGCCATTATTGTTGTAACAACATTGTTACCAGTAAGAGTATTTTCTTCTTTCATATATTTTGCAAATATGTATAGTATATGATCTCCATCAATTTCATTACCCAATTCATCAATTGCCAAGACTCTATCACCATCTCCATCGAAAGCAAATCCAAAATCTAATCCTTTAGATAAAACTAAATTCTTAATTTGAGCTAAATGAGTAGAACCACAGTTATCGTTAATGTTAGTTCCATTAGGTTCATCGTTTATGACAAATACCTCCGCACCTAACCTAACAAAAAGCCTTTTAGCAATGACACTTGTAGAGCCATTAGCACAATCTAAACCTATTCTTAAACTATCAAATCTATTCTTAACTGAAAAAAATAGGCTCTCGATATATTGATACATACTCTCGTGTCTATTCAGTACCACTCCAACGTCTTCTTTGATTACCCTTGGTAAATCATCAACCTTATCAATAAAGTCTTCAATTATCAATTCACTTTCATCTGTCAATTTCATCCCGCTTGAGTCGAATATTTTTATACCGTTATCATAAAAAGGATTGTGACTAGCAGAAATCATCACACCCATAGATGCCTCAGTACTAGCGGTCAAGTAAGCAACGCATGGAGTAGGTATACTATGTAATCTTTTCACATCAACCCCACTACTTAATAAACCACTTATTAAACTATACTCCAAAAGTGGACTACTTTGTCTAGTGTCCTTTCCTACATAAACATATGGTTTATCACCATTTTGTTCTTTCTGCATTAGATATCCTAACACCTTCCCCAACTTAAAGCTAAGCTCAGGTGTCAGAAACTCATTAGCAATCCCTCTTATACCATCTGTTCCAAAGTATTCCTTTCTCACAATATCACCCATTTTCGTTTTATAGAGATTCAATCAATCATCTCTTTAATTTCCAATAAATAAGTTTAGTCATCAACATATCCCAAAAATGTATACGGAATAGGTACTTCTTTTCCTGAAGATTTGAACTTATTTTAATGTTACTTACATGTCTCAATCTATTTCCATCAACCATATGATTAATATTATTTATAATAATATTGTCTCTTAATGACAAAGGCTCTCCTATGAAATCGCTAATTACGGAAAGGTATTTTTGTGGGTTCTTTACAAGATTTTCATAATGTAACTTCATATATCTTTTTGGATATATAACTCCAAACATATAGGCAAACAAATTAGCAAGATTCCAATTTACTGCTGTTCGAAAAATTGTCAGACACTTTGACTTTGAAATCCCTTTCTCAAGCTTTTTATTGTCACCCAGATAATTTGATAGCATCACGTCTTTTGGATTTCTGATCAAGTGAATAAATCTAAGATCTACATTGTTATTTTTCAGAAGATGAAATGGTCTGTTAACCCCATAAAATGTAGTTTTTGAGGAATCAGAAACCACATCACTAAATTTCGAAATCCTCTTTAAAATTTGTTTTTCAAGAAGAGCATTTTCTTTAGAACCTGTTAAGAAACATAATAGACTATCAGCCCATTTCTGTTTTATAACATATCTATCAAGATCAAAACTGCCGTCAAACAATATATCTTTCCACACCTTGCAACTATCGAATTTCAAACCACAAGTACATGTATCTCCCGCTCTTATCCTAGTTGAAAGAGCTAAAAACTCACCCATAGAAAAGATATTATTATCATTAAATATCAGATCAATTAATGTTGACCCACTTCTTCCATAACCACCTATATATATATATTTCAATGCCATCACCCTTATCTAATCTATGAGAATTAAAATACAATAAATAACTTAATCCTCAACATTCTTTGTACTAATATGTAGCCAAGGAAATTGCCTACAACCATTGTTACCATACTTGAAATAGCTGCTCCAGTTAAACCGAGTCGAGGTATCAATACTAAATTTAAGGAAACGTTGATCATCAAAGATATTATACTCCCAATCATATTCCACTTTGGTTTCCCGCACATTGAAACTATTAACCACACACCTCCTACACTACTGCTAACAACAGATCCAATCCCCTTGTAAATGAATACACTCTCATATCCAATAAACTCAGGTCCCAAAAGTGGAAGCCAGAAGCCGATTGATAGTGTAAGAATACTAAAGACAAGGAGCGAAATCAATGTGAAACTTATCGCAGAGATGCGATATAGTTTTTTTAGTTCTTCAGTCTTTTTTTCATGATACATCGCACTTATCTTAACTGCAAAAACAATATTAAATGCAGTAAGAAAGAAAACAGGTATTGTTGAAATTAAACCTAGTATATTATATATACTTACTGAACTGAAACTATAAATCCCATTTATCATAATTATATCTATCTTAGATAATAACAAAGTAACCCCAGATGAAATCATCAATGGTAAAGAGTATAAAAGTAATTCCCTTGAAACAAAAATCTTATCAAATTCATTTCTACTTGAAAAGAGGAGTAAAATATTCGAAACAAAATAACCAAGTGTATACGCAAATATCATTGCGAATTTTATATCCATCTTACTGAAGACATATAGCAACACAATAATTATTATTTGTCCACTGATAGAACTAGAATAGTACTTATCAACTTTATCATTAACCTTGAAAATAGAAAATAACATTTGTTGAATCACGATAAGAAGTAATAAAACAACATACGCTATAAACTTAAAGTTTATTATAGAGAAAGCTCCACCCATTATCAGTGACGCCACAATGACCAACAGAAAAGCCCCTGAATAATATTTATTTTTCACCAATGATGCAAAATGAAGTAAACCCGAATCCAGTCCTAGTCTAGAAAATACAGATATAAGAATAATCACTGTCAGATAATATGTAAATTCTCCCGACATAGTTACACCAAATAGCTTTAGTGCAATAATAGGGGTTATAAGCATCAACAACTTCTCAACTCCGTTTCCCATAAATGATGCTACAAGGAGTTTAGAACTTCTAAATTTTATTCTTTCTCTAATTCTTCCTAACATATTTCTTTAATCTCCTCTTTGAAGTGAGTCTAGCTAAAAAAAAACTATTTGAAGTTTACTACTATCTGTCTTTTTACTAATTGGACTCGCACAAACTCGTCTAGCAAAAATAAGATAATCCAAAATGTGGGCTGTCGTAAAACATTATGTGACATAGAAAATAGAAACATGCTAATCAAGACTAGCATTAACGACCCAAATCTAATGGTTCCTTTACCGATGTTAAAAATCATAATCAAGAATAACCCGCCATATAGCGTACCAGCCTGTAAAATCAAATCAAGCACTGAATTGTGAATCTCATAATTTAATGATAAGAATGGTACTGTGGCACCAGGACCATATCCAACAAGAGGTGACTTACTTATTTCACTTAATCCAATTTTAAACAGAGCAGTTCTTGCAGAGTCGTCGTCAAATCCCTTCAGTAATTCCAGAAAATTGATAAATAGATTATATTTAAAATTGTATATTATAAAAAAAACAAGTACTAATCCGGCAAGGGACATCAAGATAATTATTATTCGGTCAGGGCTAATAAGAATCCTAAGAGCTAATGATGCTAATAACAGAGCAAATGTAATAATCCATGATAAAATCAACCCATCACTTTGAGTATTTATTCCAAATAACATGATGAGCAAAACACATGTAAAAAATAGAATTTTTAACAGAATCCTATCTGATTTTTCAATTAAGTAGAACCCCACAAAGGGAAGAAACACTAATTGGAAAGCTAATTGGTTAGGATTACTCGCTCCACCAGTGAACCTATCATAAAGCGCAACTTTCAATACTCCAAAATGAAGCTGTTCAGATTGAAACATTAAAAAAGTAAAAAGATAGATGATTGAACTGATAATCAATAAAGTAGATAAAAATCGTCTAAAATTATAGTGATTCCATTTTGATGCCAATGTGAAAACTAAGATAAAAGAAAAAACATATGCAAGGGAGTCATGTACAACATTTTCTATTACTAACAGATTATTCAATAACGCCCAACACAATCCCAAAGATAAAAACAGGAACATTAGCAGCATCATCTTTATAATTCTTCCCTTAAAAACTCCTCCACGGTAAATCCCAAAGTCTGTCCAGTTCACAAGAACCCAGAAGAGCAATGTTAATTCTCCGACTCCAATTGGTAACTCGTTAATTCTAATGGATGTAAAGGTAGTTAACACTAATCCTATGGCTAATAAATATGTCCTTAATTTGTACTCATAAATGGGCCTAGTCATCTTAAAAACTCTCTTTCATACCACTTTTGGAAAACAAATATTGTCCACAACTCACCTTTTCTATTCTTCTTCATTGAGCAATGTTCATTGTATATTTTATTTATGTAATCGTGATTAAACAATCCTTGTTTTTCAATTAATTGTCGATTGGTTAATCTCTTAAATTCCGATTTCAATGGGCCTCTAAACCAATAATCTAAAGGAACTCCAAATCCTTTCTTTGTTGCCCTTAAAAGTTTTTTAGGTATCAAATCAGAAAATGTATCTTTTAAGATATACTTTTTATTTCTACCCTTTAGTTTATAGTCCACTTTTATATTAGTTGAAGTGTCAAGCATTCCGGTACTCAACATTGGAACTCTTGTTTCTATAGAGTTTAACATACTCATAGAATCTACTTTTTTAAGCATATCTCCTTCAAGAACTACTTTAAAATCAGTGTATAATGCTCGCTCCAAATCCGATAGTTTTGGTTGTTTGTCATAGAATTTCCTTATAAACTCTAACTCATTTGCTAAAAAAACTTTTTCGTTTAGTAATTCGCTTAACTCATTTCCCTTGAATCCTAAACACATCAATTCCTTTCGCTTAGTAAAAGAATCATATTCAGCATAGGAAATTACCTTTCGGATTTTTCTAGAGATGGAATTTTTATCTGGTAATATATTTATGATTCTTTCGAGTATAAACTTTCTAATAAACTTAGGTATTTTAGTGTATTTATGTGAGTAATAATTAATTAAGTATTTACTATAACCTGCAAATAATTCATCACCTGCATCCCCAGTTAAGACAACTTTGACGTGCTTACTTGCATATCTAGAGACAATGTATGTTGGAAGAGCTGATGAATCAGCAAAAGGCTCGTCAAATTTTGCTATTATATTATCAAGTAATCCCAAAATCTCCTCGAACTCTAAAAGATATTCATGATGATTAGTGTTATGATATTTTGAAACGAGTTTTGCTCTATCTCTCTCATCATAATCTTTGATGTTGAATCCTATCGTAAAAGTTTCAATTGGCTTCTTAGACAAACGCGACATAATTCCTACAATTATTGTTGAATCAATCCCACCGCTCAAAAATGCACCTAAAGGCACATCTGCCCTCATTCGCTTTTCAACAGAATCAAATAAATTCTTCCTTAGAAGCTCCTTGCTCTCGTTATAGTCTGATATCTTATCACAAGTTAAATCATAATCCCAATATTGATTAATAAATAGTTCACCCGAGTTTTTTATCGTCATATAATTCCCTGCTTCTAACTTGTATATATTATCATAAATCGTTAGGGGAGACGGAATATATGTTAGTTGTAAATACTGTGAGAAAGCATATAGATTAATTTCCCTTTGAACTAATTCAGAATTTAATATACTTTTTAGCTCAGATGCAAATAATATAATGTCATCGTTTCTAAAGTAATAAAGTGGTTTCTCTCCTACTCTATCTCTAGCTATGAATAATGACTTCAATTCTAAATCATATATAGCAAATGCAAACATTCCATCTAAATGGGTTAAGCACCCTTCAGAATATTCTTCGTATAAATGAAGAATCACCTCAGTATCGGACAAGGTACTGAAAGTGTGCCCCTTTTCTACCAATTTCACATATAACTCTTTATAATTATATATTTCTCCGTTAAAAACAATTACCTTGTTTCTTTCCTCATTATAGATTGGTTGAGATCCAGTATCTAGGTCAATAATAGATAATCTTCTCATACCCAAACCTATATTCTCAGAATAAAAGAAACCGTCACTGTCAGGACCTCTGTGGATAATAGAACAATTCATCCTATTCACAATTCTAGAGAAATCATATATTTCACTGCTTTGATTAAATTTCATTATTCCATTAATTCCACACATGTTTCTACCTCGCATTTAATTAAATGATTATATAACAATGTTGATTTGCTAACCGTTCTTCTAGTCAATTTCATTTGCTACGATTTCATAATACTTCTCATAATTCTTGTTTTCGATTGTAATCTCAATTATATCATTACTAAGTAATTTTCTATATTGATTATTATTCTTATCTTGTATTGTAATTAAGACAATCAAACCAGCATCAGTTAAGATGTTTACTATTTCGCTTAAACGTCTAAAATGTTCCTTGGTTGTAAATTCGTTCTTGAATTTACTAATATCAGCATTCACTCCATGAATTACGTTATTGAATGGTAGATAATATGCTTTTTTGCCTTCTAAACATAGTCTTTTCTCGATATATTGAGCACAACTTTTTCTGCCTGTACCTTTTTTTCCAGTCATCACTATAACTTTTGATTTATGTTTATAGAATCTTTCTCTTTCATCTCTAGATACCCCAGATTTGTACCAATTAACATTCCATTCTTTTCTTCACCCCTTACTATAGATTGTTCCTATACCAATTAATAGAAATTTTTATTCCTTTTTCAAAATCATATTGAGGGTTATAATTAAGGTGATTTCTAGCATTAGTTATATCCGCGAATGAATGAGGCACATCACCCTCTCTATTAATTCCAAATAATAAATTACTACCGGATTTGATTTCTGATGCAATCGAATTATATATTTCGAGAATTGTTCTCCTCTCACCATAAGCAATATTGTATACTTTTCCTGTAGCCTCTACTCCTGCTAAACAACTAATTATATTTGCTTGAATTACATTATCAATAAAGGTGAAATCTCTACTGAACGAACCATCGCCATTAATTGTTGATTTTTCCCCATTTATAAGTTGTTTGATGAACATGGGTATTACTGCCGCATATGAGCCTTTTGCATCCTGTTTCGGCCCAAAGACATTAAAATATCTTAATCCAATACAAGGTAATCCATATACATTAGTATAAATTTTACCATACTCCTCATTTACTTTCTTTGAAAGTGCATATGGTGATATTACTTGGCCCTCTTGACCTTCTTTCTTAGGTAAGTTCACCGAATCACCATATACAGACGATGAGGATGCGTAAATAAAACGTTTAACATTATTTTTCCTAGCTGCTTCCATCATATTTGAGGTTCCTCGAATATTGTTTTCACAATATAGTAATGGCTCTCTCATTGACCTTGGAACTGAACCTAGCGCAGCTTGATGTAATACATAATCTATACCACGACATGCTTGATTACATACATTAACATCTCTTATATCACCTTTAATAAACTCAAATCTAATGTTATTTTGAAATTCGTCCATATTTTTCATATACCCTGTACTCAGGTTATCTAATCCTCTAACTTCATATCCTAAACTAAGAATAGTCTCTACAAGATTTGATCCAATAAATCCAGCAGATCCGGTAACCAAAAATTTTGTACCTTTAGGAAATTCTAAATCTTTATATTCCATATTAAAGCCTCCAATACAAGAAACCATCAGCCATAAAATGCTGCTTATCAAACATACCTTTTACATCAATAAATGGATATTTATCACCATTATATAAACTCTTCAACATATTAATGTCCAAGTTTCTAAATTCAGTATGCGCAACAGCAAATATCAGAGCATCCACATTTCTTACTTCATCTTGATATACTGTTTGAATGCCATACTCTTGTAATAAGTCCTCCTGATCTGCTACAGGATCCACTACAACAACGTTTATTCCATATTCAGCTAACTCTTTAATAATATCCACGACTTTTGTGTTTCGTACGTCGGGACAGTTTTCCTTAAAAGTTATTCCAAATATAGCTACTGTTGAGCCCTTAATTTGCTTATCAGCTTTGATAAGTATTTTCACAGTGTTCTCAGCTACGTATTTACCCATATCATCGTTAATTTTTCTACCTGTTAAGATAATCTGTGAATGATATCCTAATTGTTCAGCTTTATAGGTTAAGTAATATGGATCAACTCCTATACAATGTCCCCCTACTAAACCTGGAGTAAACTTCAAGAAATTCCATTTAGTTCCAGCTGCTTCTAAAACTGATTTAGTATCAATTCCCATTTTATTAAAAATAATTGATAATTCATTCATAAAAGCAATATTAATATCCCTTTGTGAGTTTTCAATTACTTTAGCAGCTTCTGCAACTTTTATGCTTTCTGCTCTATGTACCCCAGCGTCAATTACCAATTCATATACTTTAGCGATGGTCTCAAGAGACTCAGCGTCCATACCAGAAACCACTTTTACAATAGTTTCTAATCTATGTACTTTATCTCCTGGATTAATTCTTTCTGGTGAATAACCAACCTTGAAATCAACACCACACTTCAGTCCAGACTCTTCTTCTAGTATCGGAACACAAATGTCTTCAGTCACTCCTGGAAAAACTGTTGATTCAAATACTACAATTGAACCACTTGTCAAGTTTCTCCCAACTGTCTTACTAGCACTAATTACAGGAGCTAGATTAGGAGTTTTGTCTGCATTAATAGGTGTAGGAACAGCAACAATATGAAACTTACAACCCTTAATATATTCTTCTTCACCAGTAAAAAAAGCTGTAGTTTCCTTTATCGCAGCATTTCCTACTTCTTTGGTCACATCTATTCCATTTAAGTATTGAGCGACCTTCTCTTTGGAAATATCAAATCCGATTACATCAGCCTTCTTTGCGAAAGCTATTGCAAGTGGCATACCAACATATCCTAAACCAATAATTGAAATTTTTTGTTCTTTACTTACAATCGAATCATACATATTTTATACCTCATCCTCTAAATACTATTTATTATATTCAAGTAAGAATTAATTACTATTTGTCTGTCAAATTGACTAGTTACTAATTCTCTTGATTTTTTCCCCATTTGTAACACTTCTTCCTTATCCAGAGTGATAAACCTGGTTAAAGCATTACATAAAGAATCAACATTTTGCTTTTCGAACAAGAAACCATTATTATTAGAGACTATCTCTTTACATCCAGGAATGTTTGATGCAAGCAATGGTTTACCCATTGCTGCAGACTCAAGTAAAACATTTGACATCCCCTCGTGATATGACGGATTAACTATACAATCAACTGCCTTAATTTCATTTCGTACATCATTAGATGAACCCAAAAACCTTATTCTAGGTGATTGGGCAATAATATTTTTGTATTTTATCTCTTCATAATTCCCAAGAATCTGAAATTCAACATTAGAATGCTCTTCAGTAATTCTCTCAGCAGCTTCTAAGTACTCCTCAATACCTTTTTCCTTCATAAGTCTACCTATATACAAAAATCTAATTACTTCGTCATCTCGTGTCTTTGATAGCGGATAATACTTATTGACGTTCACACCTGATCCTGGTATCAACTGAGTTTTTTCTTCTTCAACTATCTCATTCTCAATAAACATTTCTTTATTACTTGTATTTTGAAAAAATACTGTATGGACTTTATTACAAGAAATTTTGTATAAATTTATAACAAATGTTTTTAACTTAGACGAAACCAAGGCAGTCCCAATACCTGTTATATTCATTATTACTGGTACCTTAAATAATCTAGCAGCAATGGCTCCATAAATGTTCGGTTTTACCGTATATGTAAGAACAACATTGGGTTTAGAAACTTTTAACACTTTCATGTAGGAAAAGAATGTCCTTGAATCAGTAATAGGGTTTGAGCCTCTTCTGTTAACAAAGGACTTTATATAAGTAACATTCAAGTTAATGAATTCCTGTACTTTGTAATTATCCAGTTCATTTGGAGCACATATCGTTACATCGTGACCCTCTTCTATAAACTTTTCAATTAGTTCGAATCGTTGATTATACAAACCATGTATACTATTAGAAATAATCAATATTTTCAACTAAATCATCTCTTTTCCATCTAGGATTTGTATAACTCTTTCCAAATCTTCCTCCAATAGATTGCTACTACATGGTATATTTAATAAACTCTCCTCATAAAAAAGAGCTTTTTCTATTCTAAATGCCCGACACTGTAGGTAAGGCTTCTGTTTATGGATTAATCTCCATACAGGTCTTGACTGAACATTATTATCTATCAATTTATTAAGTAATTGATCTCTAGTCATACCATATTTACTAGAGTCAACAATAACTGAGTAAAACCAATGGTTACATCTACAATCATCTCTGAATGATAGCAACCTCAATCCATCTATTTCAGCTAACTTTTCTTTATACAAATTATAGTTAGAAATTTTAGTGGCAACGAATTCCTCGAGTTTATCAATTTGACTTTTACCAAAAGCAGCTTGGATATTTGTCATTCGATAATTATATCCAATTTCATCGTGGACAAAGTAAAGTGAATCAGTTTTTGCCTGAACTCCTAAGAAGTTAGCTTTATCAAGTAAAGTTAAATCATTTGAAACAATCATTCCTCCCCCACCAGTAGTAATGATTTTATTGGCATTAAAAGAATATACACCAATGTCACCAATTGTTCCACAATGCTTTCCTTTAAACTTGCCATCTAAGAAAAATGAACCTAATGCTTCTGTGGCATCTTCCACTATTTTCAAGTTAAATTCACTTGCTAAATGCATTAGTTTATCCATATTTGCTGGATTTCCAAAAACATGTACGATAATTAATGCCTTAATATGCTTTCTCGTTTTCTTGTTAATTGTTTTATTATCAATAAAATCACACTCATCACTTAAAAAAATTTCAAGCTTGTCCATATCCATATTTAGAGTTTCATCACAATCCATAAAGATTGGTTCAGCACCAACATATTTGACAGGGTTAACAGCTGCTATAAACGTAAGAGTTGGTACTATTACCTCATCATTATCAGAAACATCAAGCACTTTCAAAGCCAAATGTAATCCGGCCGTTCCGCTTTGAGTTGATATAGCTTTATCTACACCAACATACTCTGCAATCTTTTCTTCAAACTCATTGATAAATCTGCCACCAGTTGATACCCAACCGGTTTCTATTGATTCCTTAATATTCTCTAAAATATCTAGTGATAAGTTTGGAACGGAAAGTGGAATAAGTTTATTATTTTTCATAAAATTTCCCTCTATAGATGTTTAATAAATTCTGCAGGAATTCCACCTACTAATACATCACTTTCTACATCATCTAGTACTACCGCGCCAGCAGAGATGATAGAATGATTACCTATTTTAATATCATTTGAAACATTTGATCCAATGCATATCCAACTATAATTATCAATAGTAACAGTTCCTCCAATATTTACGCCTGGAGAAATATGTACACCATCACCAATTTTACAACAGTGATCAATACTTGATGAAGTATTGATTATGCATCCCTGTCCGATTACAGTACCCGTATTTATTACTGAATTAACACAAATCATCGTCCCCTCGCCAATTTTGGTGTTTTCACTTACAACAGCAGTTGGATGAATCAGTGTTGGCAATTTATAACCACACTCCATTAAGAGTTTAATATATCTCATTCGAAGAAGATTATCTCCTATCGCAACAAAAGCGTAATCATATTTATCTCTTAAAGTAACAAACTCATCCAGTTTCCCTACTACAGGATACCAATCTAGCCTAGATTTAGATTCATCATTATCAAGAAATGATATTTCATCCCACTCTTTTGATAAACATGCTACTTCAGCTACTACTTTGCCATGCCCACCTGCGCCTAATATCAATAGTTTTGCCATGCTAATCACCTACTTTAGAATTATTACCTTTGAATGTACCCATTGTTACATGGCCTTCTTGCGATACACCACTTCGACTTATCACTCTTACTACTGTTTTAAGTAATATTCTTATATCAAGGGCAAAAGACATATTTTCGACATAATATAAATCATGTTTAAATCTGTCTTCCCAGGTTATGCTGTTTCTTCCATTAACTTGAGAGTAACCTGTAATACCAGGTCTAACATTATGCCTTTTAAATTGTTCCTCATTATATAATGGTAGATATTTAACTAAAAGTGGTCGAGGACCAACTAAACTCATATCGCCTTTTAATACATTGATAAGTTCTGGCAATTCATCGAAACTTGACCTTCTCAAAAAATCCCCATACCTCGTAACCCTAAATTTATCATCAAGTAATTCTCCATCACTATTTCGCTCATTATTCATTGTACGAAATTTAAACATTCTAAAGATCTTTCCATCTAATCCTGGCCGTTTTTGGACAAATATTACTGGTTTTCCTAATTTAAAATAACCTAACACTGTTAAGAATAGTAAAAGAGGGGTAAGTACAATTAGGAAAAATAAAGAAGCTATAATATCAATCAACCTTTTAATATATTTATACATGCCTAACACCCTATCACAGTTATTTATCTAAAATCTCTAATACCCGCTTATAATAATACTCATAATCTTTGTCATCTATCTGCAACTCGACTGTATTTCCATTAAAGAAATATTTATAGTTATCATCAACTGAACTTTGAATAGTAACTATCACAATCACTCCAGCAAGATTTAAAATATTAGTGATCTCACTTAATCTTCTAAAATGCTCTTTAGTTGTATATTCATCTTTATATTTGCTGATGTCAGTACCCACACCATGAACTACGTTATTAAACGGTAAGTAATATGCTTTTTTATCTTCCATGCATAATTTCTTCTCAATAAATCTAGCACAACTCTTTCTTCCAGAACCTTTATCTCCTGAAATGATTATTGTTAATGGTTTATGACCGTATAATTTTTCTCTTTCTTCACTTGTTACACCTGATTTATACCAATTTAAATCTCTTTCTTCTCTTTGCTTCCTTAGTAATGACATACCATCATCTATTGATTCTATGATGATTCCACCACCTGAAATTTCATAATTATCTATTAAAACAAATCTAGAAGTACTTGATACATTTTCACTTAAATCAAATGCAACCTCTTTATCGGTTTTAATAATAATGTCAGCCACTTCATGTCTCTTAACACGATTAGCAATCTTATTATTTAAGTTTGATGCATCAAGAACTGAAACTATTTTCTCAATTTTACAAGTGACTTTCTTAGTACCAATCTTAATAATATACTCATAATTCTCAACAAGATCATCCTCACCTAACCAGAAAATTTTTGCTTTAAATCTTGTTGAAATCTCAGGCTTTAATTCCTTTATGTTACAAGCAACTTCTCCTCTAGAAATATATATTTGTTCTTCTAAGGTAAATCCAGCAGCTTGTCCAATATAGGCACTTTGTCTAACATCACCATTAAAATATTCAATAGAGTTTACTCTAGATTTTTTTCTAGAAGGGTAAAAAATAATTTCATCTTTTATAGAAATTTGTCCTGAATCAATAGTTCCCGCTACAATTCTTCTATCATCACCATTAGCAGTGAACTTATAGACATCTTGAACCGGCATTCTGAAAGCTGATTCTTCAATACTCTTATTTTCAAAATTATCTAGTGCTTCTAGAACATTATCATCTGTATACCATGACATATTATCTGAATGGCTGGCAACGTTATCTCCATAAAAACCTGACACAGGAATAAATTTAGATGCAGTAACACCAATTTCAGATAAGAATTCTTCATATTCTTCTACAATTATGTCATACTTTTCTTTATCGTAATCAATAAGATCCATCTTATTAACTATTACAACAATCTGCTTTATTCCAAGCATTGATAGTAAATATCCATGTCTTCTAGAGTTTTCCATAACTCCTTCTTGTGCATCTATGACAAGTAATGCAGCTTCAGCTCTTGCTGCACCGGTAACCATATTTTTTAAAAACTCAATGTGACCAGGAGCATCCATAATAATATACTTTCTTTTATCTGAATTAAAGAAAACTCTTGCTGCATCAATAGTTATTCCTTGGGCCTGTTCATCTTTTAGTGCATCTAATAAAAATGCATACTCAAACGGTTTTGAATTTCTTTTACACGTCTCTTTTACTTGGTCAAGTTTACCTTCAGGAAGTGAATTAGTATCATGTAATAATCTACCAATCACTGTACTCTTACCGTGATCAACGTGACCTACAATAACAATACTCATATTCTCTTCATTAAACATAAGTTCCCCCTACATATACCCATCTTTACGAAGAGTTTCTAATCCACCATCTTCAGCATCCTGAGCTCTACCGCTTCTTTCAGCAATTGTTTTTAATTTCCCTGCCTTTAATTCTTCTACAATTTCTTCAACGGTTTTAGAACTTGATTCAATAGGGAAAGTACATGGATAACATCCTAAAGAACGGTATCTTTTTCCATCTCCTTGATTAAAATATAAACTAACCATAGGAATATCTTCTCTTTGTATATATTCCCAAATATCCGTTTCAGTCCAATCTAATAAAGGATGAATTCTAACATGAGTTCCAGGAGCAAAATCAGTTTTATATTGATTCCAAAACTCTGGAGGTTGATTTCCTACATCCCAATCATTTGCTTTATCTCTTGGAGAAAAATATCTTTCTTTTGATCTTGAACCTTCTTCATCACTTCTTACACCTACAATAACACCAGTGAAGGGTTCTGGATTTTGTTCTAAGTCATATTCGTTTGTCTCATGATTAAATCTATATCTAGGTCCAGTTCCATGAAGTGTTGCCTTCAAAGCTTCTGATTTAAGTATTTGACAACATTCAATTCTTGTACAATTTCCATCAGAAAATGTTTTTTTATTTGCCAAGGCTTCTTCATTTTGCCCGTATCTCATATCAATTTTCCACTCTTTAGCGTAATTATTTCTATACTCTATCATTTCAGGTATCTTAAAAGCCGTATCTACGTGCACTAATGGAAATGGAACATGCCCAAAAAAAGCCTTTCTAGTCAACCATACTAAAACAGTACTATCCTTACCAATACTCCAAAGCATACCTAAATCTTTGAAGTTTGCATATGCCTCCCGAATAATATGCATTGACCTTGCTTCTAATTTATCTAAATGTGTCATTTTATTACTCATCACAATACCCCTAAATAAATATATTCTCTTTTCTATTCACTATATAAAAACCTTTACGGTTTAAGCTATCTTTACGGTTATAAGTCATTTGAGTGTGGTCCATTTGCCTAAATATAGCTCCTGCTTCCTCAACTACGCATTGCATAGCACATGTATCCCATTCACTTGTTAATCCAAAGCGATAGTATAAATCAGCTTCATTTCGAGCTATCATACATCCCTTTAGTGAACTACCAAATGATTTTACATTTACAATCTTTCTTTTATTCTTATTAATTAGGTCTTCTAATTCTTTAGTTCTGTGAGACTTGCTGCCGACTAGTGTTAACTCATTTTCTTTGCTAGATGAGTCAAGTTTTATTACATTATCGCCTTTAATCATATATGACCCATTATCCATTGATGCATAATACATTTCATCAAATATTGGAGCATAAATTACACCTAAAACTGATTTTCCTTTATAACTAAGACCAATATTAACGGTAAACTCACCATTTCTATTAACAAATTCTTTTGTACCATCTAAAGGATCAACAATAAAACACCAATCATTTTCTAATCTTGATAAATCATCACTTGATTCTTCAGCTAAGATTGAAGCAAATCTATAATTTGATTTCAAATATCTGACTATTATCTCATTTGCTGACTTGTCAGCTTCAGTTAATGGAGAATCATCAGATTTATATTCAACTTCAAACTCTTTATTATAAATTTCAAGAATTTTATCTCCTGCACTCAAAGCAACATTAATTAAATCTTTAGTAATGAACTCTAACTGCGTTTTGTATATGTAATTCTTGAGAATCCTAGTGCTTTCTTCAATAGATTCAATATTAGTATCAATAATCAAGTTAGGTTCCACGGGAATTTCATATGGTGAATCAATTCCAGTAAACTGTTTTATTTCCCCTGCTAAAGCTTTTTTATAGAGTCCCTTAGGGTCTCTTTGTATACAATCATGTACACTTGCTGATATATAAACTTCATGAAAATCTTCACCTATTATATCCTTAGCTATCTTTCGCAATTCAATAGTTGGTGATATAAAAGAAACAATTGTAATTATTCCAGCATCTTTAAATAATTTTGCAACTTCTGCAATTCGTCTAATGTTTTCTTTTCTATCTTCCATAGAAAATCCTAAATCTTTATTCAGTCCATGACGAATATTATCACCGTCAAGTCTATATACAACTCTTCCTTCATCTGTTAGTTGTTTTTCTACCTCAGAAGCAATTGTAGATTTACCACTACCTGAAAGACCAGTTAACCAAATGACATAACCTTCTTGTTTTAAAATTTTTTCTTTATCTATTTTGTTTACTATACTTGAATGCCATTTAATATTATTCATATTGACCTCACAATTAATTGATTACTAAGTTAAACTCAACCAGATCAAGTAGTACTTTATAATCATTACTAATTTCATCTAGCTTCTTCTCTAAATCTAAATTCACAACACCGTTCTCTTCAACAAATATTCTTTCATTTGCAGTCTTATGATTTTGAGTACTGACCAGTAATTCCTCATACATTTTTTCTCCTGGTCTTAACCCAGTAAACTTAATCTCAATCTCTTCATATGGTGTATATCCAGAAAGCCTAATCATTTTTTCTGCTAAGTCGAGTATCTTAACTGGTTCACCCATATCAAGAACAAATATCTCTCCACCAGTAGCAAAGGCACCCGACTGGAGTACTAACTGACATGCTTCAGGAATTGTCATAAAATATCTAATGATATTTTCATGAGTTACTGTTACTGGCCCACCACATTTTATTTGTTTTTTAAACAGTGGTATTACGCTACCACTTGAACCTAATACGTTTCCGAATCTTACAGCTGAAAAGTTCGTTCTACCCCTTTTTTGTAATGTTTGAATTATGATCTCAGCAAAACGCTTTGTTGCTCCCATTACATTCGATGGATTTACTGCTTTATCAGTAGAAATTAGTACAAACTTATCTACATCATGTTTAATCGCAGTTATAGCGGTATTATACGTTCCAAATATATTGTTCTTAACGGCTTCTTTTGGTGAGTGCTCCATCAGTGGCACATGTTTATGTGCAGCTGCATGAAATACTATTTCTGGTTTATATTCAGTAAATACTTCTTCTAGTCTATTTAAATCCCTAACACTACCAATCAAGACTTTTATTTCAGTATTTAGCCTTTCATTCTTTTCGATTGTTCTTAATAGTTCTTGCTGTAAGTCATATGCACCATTTTCATATATATCAAATATTATTATTTCTTTAGCCTTATAACTCACAATTTGCCTACAAAGTTCAGATCCGATTGATCCTCCACCACCCGTAATCAAAACTGTTTTTCCTTCAATAAACTCTAATATACCATTATCATCTAAGTCGATAGTATCTCGGCCTAACAAATCTTCTATATGAACATCTCTCACTTTGTTAATATCGTACCTATTATCAATATCTTCTAATCTAGGTAAGACTTTAGTTTTGATAGGTAATGTAGCTAAGACATTTATCATATTAGACAATGCTTTCTTACTTAATGAGGGTATGGCTACTATTACAACTTGGATATTCTTTTCTCTAATTATCTTTTCAATATTCTTAAAAGGGCCTAGAATTGGAATATTTTTAAGAGTCTTGCCAATTTTATACTCTTTATCATCAAGGAATGCTATTACTCTTAACATATAAAGCTCTTGATGTCTTGTAACATCTCTATATACTAAATCCCCGGCTTTACCGGCACCAATGATTAATGTATTTTTAAGATTGAACTTATTGTTTCTTTTTTGTTTAAAATAAAAATAATACCTAAGAAAAAATCTAGAAGCTAAATATCCACTTGCCTCCAAGAACATTACTGCCATTAATTTTAATACCGTAAATTCTATTAAGCCAACTATTACTAAAATGTAAATAATAGAATTTGAAAAGATAAATGAGTATGCTAATGATAGTAAATCTTCAATAGAGGCTAAAGCCCATATTTTGTTATAGATTTTAAATATATAATTTATACATATTTTGATAACTGCTATTTCAATAAATAAAGTAATTAATCTAGGGTCTTTAATATGTTCAAAAGAAAACTTAAATGTTATCGATTCAACTGTTACATAAATCACTAACACCATTAAAAAATCTAATAAAATGAAATATCGATTTAGTTTCTCTTTCATATAATCACCCTTTTAGCAAAATTTATCCATAATCTAACAATGTATTATAACATATTCTGTTGAATTTTATCATACCTTGAGGAAAAACGAATGGTCCTATTTAAAGAAAGGCACCATCTCATGGTACTTGATATAAATACTTTGTCGAAGTATGTCGATTATCATAATTTATACTCTAAAAAAAATACCATAAGGACAGTTATGGTATGCATATATACTGTAACTGGCTGACTTACCTTGTGGCTTAGTCCCTAAAGTTTTGTGCCCTCCAATTTCTTGAAGTTTACCAATATTAAAATTTTTTCTAACATATATTACCATAAAAAAGTCAATTCAGCAAAGAAATTCACGTAAATTGACGAAATTAATATTAAATTTTACGATTTAAGTTTTACACGCTAATTATAGTATTATATCATGACTTTTATAGTGTTATTATCTCATCTGCTAATTCTTTAGCGTCCAATTCGTCATGAGTTACAATGATAGTTGTTATATTAGTTTTTGATATTACTTCTTTTAAGTCTTTTCTAATCTGAGATTTTAAATCTGTATCTAAATTACTAAATGGCTCATCTAGTAGTAATAAATCAGGTTTATAAATAATAGCCCGAGCTAAAGCTACCCTTTGTCGTTGCCCACCACTTAACTCATGTGGATACCTTTTCAAGTATTCTCTGACCCCCACTAAATTAGCTACTTCTTCTACGCTTTGTTCTACATTATTATTTTTATTTAATCCAAACTTAATATTATCATATACATTCATATGAGGAAACAAAGCATACTCTTGAAAAAGAAACCCAATGTTTCTTTTTTCAGTTGGGAGATTATTAACACTTAAATCATTTATATAAACATTCCCACTACTAGGTTTCTCTAATCCAGCAATTATTCTTAAGATAGTGCTTTTACCGCAACCAGAAGGTCCTAATATAGCTAATGTATCACCCTTGCTAAGCGATAGATTAAAGTTACTCAGTACTTCCTCACTTGAGTTATATTTAAAATTTATATCAACTAATCTTAACATTAGCTCTGCCTCCTTAATCTATTTGTAACAACTATCGCAATAATACATAAGAGTACAATAACAAGAGATGGATATGATGCTACTGGGATCATTTCATCAGTAGCATATTGATAAACTTTAGTACCTAAAGTATCATAATTAAACGGTCTTAGTTTTAAAGTAATAGTCACCTCTTTTATAATGTCAATAAATACTAGAATAAATGCATTGATAGTTACTATTTTTAATAGTGGTAAATCAATTTTAAAAAATGTTTTAGTAGTGTTCTTACCCATCGTCTTAGAAGCTTCATAATACTTATTACCCATCTTCTCGTAACTAGATAAAACACCATTAAACCCAACTGACAAGAATCTTATTATGTATGCGAAAACTAAGATTAATGGACTCATAGTAAATAATAGTGTTCTTGTATTAGGATTAAATAGCTTATATAACCATACCATATTCCTGTCAACGAAAATGAAAATTATTAGTGTTCCTAAGGCGATAATAGCTCCAGACATAGAGTAACCTAATAATACAACACTAGATGCTAGCCTTTTATAAATCGGCTTAGACAGTCGTAGAACATTAGCTATTATAAGGGATATCATGATAATTAATACTGAAGCGATTAATCCAATTGAAACAGTTCTAAGAATAAGCTCTAATAAGTTAACTCTCTTAAACATGTCCACTTCCCTTATTGCCCAGTATATCTGCTGAAGAATCGGGAATAAAAAGCCAAAAGAAAACACCGAAAGAGTGAACACTGTAGCTAAAATGTTATGAATACCCTTTAGTTCTACTTTTTTTATTACCTTTACAGTGTTTGATGAACTAAAATATACCTTCCTTCCTCTAAGCAACTTTTCAAATATCAAGATTATAATAACTATTAACATAGCAATTAAAGCTAACTTTATTGCCGACTCATGCTCTCCTAACCCATACCAAGTTTTAAATATTGCACTTGTAAACGTCGGAATACCGAAAAACGTCACAACAGCGTAATCAGCTAGTGTCTCTAATAATACTAATGTTGACCCAGCTATTATTGCCGGTCTTGATAAAGGTAATATAACTCTTCTAAATATACTAAAACTTGACTTACCAAGCGTTCTAGCTGTTTCAATATAACTTCCAGTTTGTTTAGCTAAGTAACTTTTAGTTATTAAATAAACATATGGGTAAAGTGTTATTGAAAATATAAATATTGCCCCTGGCATACTTAAAATATTAAAGAACTCTTGATTTAAATTCAGTCCAATACTCCTTAACGTACTTTGGATAACTCCAGTATAATTTAGCATCCCTTCATAAGTATATCCAGCTATATAAGTTGGTATTGATAATGGTAGTATTAACAAGAATCCCATATACCTACTGAAGATAAACTTATAATAAGTAGTAATATATGCTAGTGAATATCCCAAAATAGCCGAAACAAGTGCTGCAAATAAGCCAAGAACAAGAGTATTCTTAATATAACTAAATAAGGTGTTTTCTAATATTGTTTTAAAAAACTCACTATTAGGTGTAAATATATATGTAAGTAAAACTAGTATTGGTAATGCTACAATAATTAGTAGTATTAATGCTAAACTTTTCCAAATTAAAATATCTTTCTTCATAATAGCTCCTTAAGCAAAAAGCAGTCTTGACTGCTTTTTAATTATCCCAGTTTACTTCTTCAAAGATTGCTACTGCATCTTTGTTAAACTCACCTAATAAACTTAAGTTAATATCCTGAGTTTCAAATTCTCCCCAGGATTTTAATAATTCACTTGGCTCAACATTTGGATTAACTGGATATTCATAGTTTGCTGAAGCATAAATACTTTGTGCATCCTCTTCTGTTAAATACTCCATTAGTTTAATCGCGTTATCTTTATTCTTCGCATGCTTAGTTAATCCTATCCCACTAATATTTACATGAGTACCACCATTATCTTGGTTAGGGAAGAATACCCCTACTTTTTCTACAGCACTAGTTTGTTCAGCATCATCTGAGTAAATCATTTTACCAATGTAATAAGTATTCATAATAGCTATATCTCCAATACCAGCAGCAACAGCTATCGCTTGAGCTCTATCATTACCTTCTGGAGTTCTAGCCATATTATTTTTAATTACACTAGCCCATTCTTTAGCTTCTTCATAACCTTTTGTAGCTACGAATGACGATAGTAATGATTGATTATATATATTTGAAGCTGATCTTATTAAGATTTTACCAACCCATTTGTCATTAACTAAGTCTTCATAAGTTGACAATTCATCAGGACTAACTCTATCTAATGAATAAACAATAACTCTTGCTCTCATTGTAAGCCCAAACCAATATCCTTCATCATCTCTTAAATTATTTGGAATGTTTTCATTTAAAACTTCATTTTCAATTGACTGCAGTAAACCACTTGATTTCGCTACTTCTAAGTTAGCAGCATCACTAGTAATGAATAAATCGGCTAAAGTGTCTTCACCTTCGGCTTCCATTCTAGTAATTAATGTGCTCCCTTCGTCTTTAACAACATTAACAGTAATTCCTGTTTCTTCTGTAAATTGATCTAGTAATTCTTGATCTGCATCATAGTGTCTACTCGTATATAGGTTTACAACTTGCTCCTTTTCAGCACAACCTGTTAGTAAAATAGTTACTAACAATAACATACTTAAAATAATCTTCTTCATCATTTTCTCCTTCTTTTTTACACTTCTTCTTTTAGTTTACGAAATTATTATAGCACATTTGTTAGGCTTGTCAAACATTTTGATAATCTAATTTAGTTAGAAATGATTATAATTAAAAAAACGCCTTAGTAAAGGCATTTTTCTAATATTATGGTATAAATTTCCAAACTAGATTTCATAAGAAAAGCACCTATTTTAAAGGTGCTTCTAATCTATTAAATCAATTCAAATGTATCTCTAGCAAGCATAATTTCTTCATCAGTTGGTATTAGATAAACAGCTACGCTTGAATCATCACTTGAAATTAAAGTTGTTTTTTTCCTTACGTTATTTCTTTCTAAATCTATTTTAACACCTAATGCAGATAATCTATCACAAATAGATTTTCTCATTCTAGCAGAGTTCTCACCTAAACCAGCAGTAAATGCTATTACATCACAACCACCCATATAAACATAATAAGCCGCAACAATGTCAGTTATTTTCTTATCTTGAATGTCCATTGCTAATTGAGCTCTTCTATTTCCCTTAGCTACGGCTGCTTCTAAATCTCTATTATCCGAACTGATACCAGATACTCCTAAGAAACCAGATTTCTTATTTAACATTCTTGTTACTTCTTGAACTGTTTTATTTTCTTTTTCAGAAATAAATTCTATGATTGCTGGATCAATATTACCACTTCTTGTTCCCATTGGTATTCCAGCTAAAGGAGTTAATCCCATTGTTGTATTAATCGATTTACCACCTTTAACCGCACATATACTAGCACCATTTCCCAAGTGACAAACGATAACATTTACATCTTCAGGACGTTTCCCTTCTAGCTCAGCGGCCTTTAATGATACATATTTATGACTAGTTCCATGGAAACCATATTTTCTAACACCATAATCTTCATACCATTCATAAGGTACTGCATAAATATAAGTTTCAGGTTCCATAGTTTGATGGAAAGCAGTATCAAATACAGCTACTTGCCCCGCATGTGGTAAAACTTCTATAAACGCATGTATACCAATTAAATTAGCTGGATTATGTAATGGAGCTAAATCAGATACCTCTTCTATCGCTTTAATTACTTCTTCATCGATTTTTATACTTTCGGCAAATTTCTCTCCACCGTGTACCACTCTATGACCTACTCCGCCAATTTCTTCTAAACTTGATACGATTCCTTCAGAAACTAAACTATCAAGTAAATAAGAAACAGCTACAGAGTGATTCTCAAATTTAGCTTCTCTTTCAATCTCTTTATCATTATACTCTAACTCAAAATTACCCATCTCTTGACCAATTCTTTCAAACATACCTTTACAGATAACTTCTTCACTCGGCATATTATAAAGCTTAAACTTTAATGAAGAACTCCCAGCATTACAACTCATAACTTTCATTTAACTAATCTCCTTCTTAAACCAATAGTCTATTTTTTTTATCGAGTTCCTAAACTTTTCTTGATCATTTATATTCGGTAAATCAACAAGTAAAAATTCATTAACATTATCTATATCCTCATCTTTTTTTCTTAAAATCAAGATGCTTTTTCCTAATTTACTTTCAACAAATAAGTTATCAGGTAATTTTATTATGCCTTGTAAATAAGCTTTATCTTTAATTAAATCTTTATATTTTCCTTCAATTTCGAAGAAATCATTCGGAATAACAAATATCAAATATCCACCCTTAACTACTTTATTAATCATCTTATCAACAATTACATGAGGAAAATATTCGTCATCATAAATATATAAAGGTAAATCACCTATAATTAAATCAAACCCTGTAATGTTTGATTTTACTGCATCTTCTAAAATAAAATCGACCGAATAGTCTTGTAAATCGGCAAAAATTCTTGCTACTTGGATATTATCTAAATTAGAATCTATCCCAACCAAATCGAATTCTTTTGAATCAAGATTATTACAGACTGATGTAAGCAAATTTGCTGTACCTACAACTGGATCTAAAATTGCAAGTTTCTTTTTATCTTTATATAAATGATTCACTAAGTACCCAACTAACAAATTTATCGTGTCAGGCGTAATTTCACTATTACTTATTTTATCAGTTTTATATCCCTTTAATACTGCAACTAATAAAGTTCTTCTAATATCTTCTTTAGTAAATTCAAACTCTTGTATTTTTTTATTTAAACTAAGTAAGACTTTCTCAGTATCCTTAGACACTTCTTGCAAACAAGAATCTTCTAAGATATTTCTACTTGTCATAAAAAGAGCGTTCAAATAACTCACTTTTAACTCTTTCATTAAATACTGATTTGACTCATCAATAATCTCAAATAACTCAACTACAATCTCATTTTCCATAAAAACATCCCCTCTAGGATTAATACTATTTATTATACAATATTTGACATAAAAAAACAAAACAAACAGTAGTTTTATATTAAAAAAGAGTAGATGCTAAAGATCAAACATATACTCTTACTTAGATGAATTTCTTTTTTGCATCATTTCTTCAAACTGATTAACTAATTTAGGAACAAAATCAATTAGTTTTTCATATAGGTGAGTATCCTTTTCTAAATGTAGAACCTCAAAGCTGTTATTCTTTAATACTAAAAAAGCAATGGGATTAATTGAAACACTACCACCACTTCCCCCACCGAAAGGAAGCTTATCTGAGTCTTTGCCCCTTTGCTCAGTTCCACCAGCAGCGAATCCAAACTTAAGCTTTGAAATAGGAATGATTAATTGATTATCTATCGTAACAGGATCACCTATAATAGTGTTTACATCAATCATATCCTTGATATTTTCCATAGAAATTCTTAATAAATTATTAATTGGATGTTCCATAATTCACTCCTTTAGATAAATCTTTTTATTATTGTAGGTATTTCTCTTATATTTTTTAATATACTCATTATAATATTTACTAATTTAATCTCACCTATACAATATATATTTACTCTCGCAACATTTTCTCTAAAGTTTTCTAATACAATGTACTCTTCTTTATGTACTTCTTTGACATTTTCCCTTAAATATCTTTGGACAAAACTTAAAGTTGTCCAATTAAACACATCTACAAATTGCTTATAAAAACTATCTTGAACTTTTAGTTTATCAACTATCTGAATCTCTTTTATAACAACATAAGACAGTATATCTTTAATAAAACTTCTTGATTCGAAAACCTTCTTTATATTCTCAAATGTTTCATAAAAACTAAAACCACCTTCACGGTGCTTAGATTGGGTAAATCTCTTAATTAATTCATCAACATCTAGTCTAATATTGAATATTTTAGTGAAAAATAAATCAATATTCGCCTCATCATCATCAACTACAACTTTAAATTTAAATGTAAACGTCAAGAAAACAGCAACTATAAACGCCATAATTAAATGTTCAATAATTACACCAACTCTATATTATATTTTTTATACCAGTAATCCATTTGATATAAGTATGCTAACAACTGCGGACCAGTCATTAATTGACCAAACCATGGTTTTTCAAATGACTCACCACCCGTATTAACTAATTCTATTAATCTATCTTTTTTAAATAAAATATTTAAAATACTGTTTTTATCTTTAATTACTTCACTTAACTTATCTTTAATTAACCTAGTATAGACTTCACTATGAGTTTTTGGATATGGATTCTTCTTTCTATTAAGAATTTCTTTAGGGAGTAAATCTTTCATAGCTTCTCTTAAAAGTCCCTTTTCCTGCTTATAAAACTTATAATCTTTAGGAACATTAAATAAGAATTCAACAAGCCTATGATCAGCAAATGGTACTCTTACCTCTAGTGAAGCACCCATACTCATTCTATCCTTACGGTCAAGAAGTGTTGTCATAAACCACTTTATATTCAAGTACATCATTTGCTGATGACTATCCATATTCTCTATCTCAGCTAATGTTTCATCATACTTATCTTTAACATATTCTCTAATTTTTAAACTTTCTCTCCACTCATCTTTTAGTAAATCTACTCTTGCATCTAAGTCTCTTAACCACGGGAAGATAGTACTGTCTGTATCTCGGTAGAACCAAGGGTAACCTCCAAAAATTTCATCAGCGCACTCACCAGATAACCCAACCGTATGTTCTTTCTTTATTTCTAAACAAAACCAATATAGTGAAGAATCAATATCAGCCATTCCTGGTGAATCCCTTAATTCAACGGATCTTTTTAAAGTGTCTACTAACTCTTCTTGTGATATCACTTTATCAATATGTCTTGTATTATACATATTTGTAACATACTTAATGTAATCTAAATCCTTACTTACTTGAAAATCATTAGTCTTAAAATCGTTATCCTCATAGTCTATAGAATATGTAGTTAATGAATCTAAATTATTAGCTGCAACTGCAGTAATAATACTAGAATCAACTCCTCCAGAAAGAAATGTACATAAAGGAACATCTGAAACTAATTGTCTTTTTATCGCATCCTCTAATAAGTTCCTAACTTCTTTAACTGTATCGTCAAAGCTTAAATTAAAGTTATTAACACTCACATTCCAATATTCATGAATAGTAACACTTCCATCAAAGTACATATAGTGACCCGGTTTTAACTGAAAAACATCTTTATATATAGTTTTACCCAAAGTATGACTTGGTCCTAATCCCAGCAGTTCTTTTAAACCGTCTTCATCAACTTTACTATTATCTAAATAGTAAAGAATACTTTTAATTTCTGAGGAAAATATAATATCTTTACCATTTATAGAGTAATAAAGAGGCTTAACGCCTACTCTATCTCTAGCTAAAAATAACTTATCTCCATCAAATATAGCAAATGAAAATATCCCATTCAATTTCTCTAAGCACTTTTCATTCCATTCATAGTAACTCTTTAATAAAACTTCAGTATCAGAATGACCTATAAACGAATATCCTAGTTCTATTAAATCTTTTCTAATCTCTTCAGTATTGTAAAGTTCACCATTATATATCATTGTACAGTTCTTATAACTCATTGGTTGTTTACCATTATCCTTATCAATCACTACTAATCGCCTATGCCCAAAGGCTACTTTATCAAAAAAATATCCTTCTTCATCAGGACCTCTATGAGTTAGCAATCTCGTGCTTTCTATAAACCTTTCTTTATTGAATGATTTATTTGTCGTCATACCTACAATACCACACATAATATTCCTCCCATCAAACTTATTATATTTCTCTAAAAATGAAGCGTGAGTATATTTATTATTTCCTAAAATATGTTAGTCACTAGAGAAAAATAAATTTATTTTATCAATCTGTTTAAGCCCTTCTCTATATCCAATCTCATAAAGTTTATTAATCTTTTTTAAGTCATTCTCTACTCTGCTTACAAAATGTGTTGATTTCTTCGGATAAATTGCAAATGCAAGTCCTTCATCTACTTTCGTCTTTAAATACTCTCTTTCTTCCATATACCTAGTATGTCTATTTATTAAAGCATCATATATCTTAGGGTATTTTCTGTAATACATTCTCAAAAAGTGACTTTTTATTGGCTTACAACTATAATTTTCTACCTTGGTAGAGATCACTAATACTTTATCGCAGTTATCATAAAATGCTCTTTTTAATGGAATGGACTCTGAAATACCCCCGTCCAAATAAAAACTCTTCATAATTTTTACAGGACTAGTTATTACTGGTATTGCATGAGATGCCTTATAGATTTTCTCAAAGTTTTCATTACTGTTTAGCTTATAAAACTCGCTTAATCCAGTTTCACAATTTGTTATATTTGCAATCATTTCAACATCAGATTTATGAAACTTTTCATAATCAAACTCATCAAGTTTTAACTGTAAATCATTAAAAATCCAATCCCATCCGAAATAATCTCCTGTTTTAAGATAATTACGTAATGACATATATCTATGATCATTGACAAAATTGTTTAAAACTCTATACCCTCTCCCTCTTTGTTTAGTGATATAATTACAACCATTCGTTACTCCGACTGATACACCTAAGACATAATCAAACTCGATAGAATTATCCATAAATGCATCTAAAACACCAGTTGTAAATACGCCTCTTATTCCTCCACCCTCTAAAATCAATCCTTTTTTCATTCAGTCTCCCTCAAATCAATACATACTATGATACTGAGACAGAAAATATAAAAATTATAGATAATATTCCAAATACTTGTGTAAATCTTTCGAAATTGATATGATTATCATAAGAGAGTGATAAAATGTCGAAAATTAATAAAATAATTATAAAAATAATAGATAAATATAGATTCCATACAAGGTATAAACAAAAAACATGTAGATATCATCCAACATGTAGCGAGTACGCTAAAGAAGCATTTGAAAACAAAAACTTCTTTTATGCCCTAGTTTTAAGTATATGGCGAATTCTAAGATGTAATCCATTTAGTAAAGGTGGATATGACCCTATACCTGGAAAACATAAAGAATAGGAATAATCTACACTAAGTGAGGTGAAATTAGATGTCTTACGATTACAAGTATGCAAAATCTAGACTACTAGAAATACTTGATGACAATTCTAAAATTAAGAATATTGATATGTTATCTCAAGATGAAAGTGAATTCGAGACAAGTGGAGTAGAAACTTGGGTTAGTGTCATCTATATAGATATCAAAAATCAAGCTGAAATAATTACACAAGACAGCAGGAAAAATATTTCGAAAGTAATCAAGTCTTTCACTTCAGAAATAGTAAATATATTAAATTCTAAATTAGTAAAAGAAATTAAAATTAATAAGGGTTATATCTATGCTGTTTACAATTCACCAACAAGAAATAACATCTATGAAATAGCCGATAAAACATACTATGTTAATACATGGATAAAAATGGTAAATATACTCTTAAATAATAGAAATCTTCCAACATACAAAATCGGTATTGGTATGAGTACTAATAAAGAATTTGTCATTAAGACATGTTCTGAGATGACTGAAGTGAACAACAAGTTATGGATGGGAAGAACTATAGATGAAGCAATGAACTTAGCTAAAATATCAAATAGCGTAAGCGAAGATAAAATCGCGTTTGGAGAAACTTCATATATGAACTTTATTGAATCTCTAATACTTGAGAGTGAAGAATCAAAAAGTTGGTTTACTGAACATAAGCATCCAGAGTACAATAAATACTACACTGCCAGTATCTCCATTACTGAATTTGACAACTGGATTAAAAATGGAATGAAAGAATAAAGGAAATCCAATGGATTTCCTTATTTTATTAATTCCTTCATTAATTTATACATTACATCAACACCCACAACTAGCGAGTCTGTATCAACATCAAAAGTATCGGAATGTAAATGAGTAATAAGCCCATTATCTTTATTAGACGTTCCTAAAGAGAACATACAACCAGGAGCTTTTTCCAAAAAGAATCCAAAATCCTCCCCACCAAGAGATGGATAATCAATAATTACTACTTTATCGTGTACTTTCTTTAAAGTATCTAATACAAAATCATCATTAAATAAAAGACCATACATTTCAAGGATTTCCACTTCGATTTTACATTTATATAAGACTTCTAGACCATTAACAATATTCTTTAATTCATCAATAACTTTAGCTTTCACGTCTTTATCTAATGTTCTTAATGTTCCATTTAAAGTTAAATCTTTACATATAACATTTCTAGCTACTCCACCGTTAATTTTCCCGAACTGCAATACAACATTGTCAAAAGGCTTTATCATTTTGCTTAATAAATGATTAACGTTATTAATAAAAGTACTAGCTATAATTATTGCGTCTACTCCATCATGAGGCTTGGCGGCATGTGCACTTACACCTGTGATTTTAATATTTATTTCATCCGCAATAGCGTTTCTAACACCATAATTTATACCTATTTCACCTACATTAAATCTTGGATCTGTATGCAATGAAAGTGCATATTCAATATTTTCTGCTGCCCCTCGCTCTATCATCATTACAGCACCACCAGGACCTTCTTCTGCAGGTTGAAAAACTACTCTTAATTTACAGTCTAAGGGAGTTTCTAAATATTTCTTAATAACACCTAATGCAACTGTCATGTGTACATCATGTCCACATGCATGCATATTTTTATTAGTTGATTTATAAGGTACATTGTTTTTCTCAAGTATAGGTAATCCGTCAATATCTGCTCTTACCAAAATTGTTTTATCACCTGTCCCAATATCTACAACTAATCCTGTTTCCATCTTCTTATAAGTTACACCTAACTCATCCAAATAACCAATTAAAATCTTCTGAGTTTCAAACTCTTGGTATCCTAATTCAGGATATTTATGTAAATGTTCTCTTACATTAACTAACCAATCTTTCATATATCCTCCTACTTTATTACTAAATATGTTAACACACTAAATCCAACTATAAAACAGTATGTCGCAAAATAATACAACTTGCTGTTTTTCACAACTTTTATCAACCACTTAATTGAGTGATATGTAGTCATTAAAGCTACTAAAAAACAAATAACATAGATAAAACTAAATCCGACTGACTCATTCAAATTATAGATGCCATATATTCCTGATAATAAGCTAATTGGTATATACATCATAAACGAGAATTTAAGAGCTTCTTCTATTTTTAATCCTCTTGATAACCCTGTAACGGTGGTAGCACCGGACCTAGATACTCCTGGTATTAAGGCTATTATTTGAGATATACCAATTAATATAGAGTCAAAAAATGAAACACAATCTTTCCTCTTAACTTCTACTTTTTCAATACTAATTAACATCAAACCAGTTAAGATTAAGAATACAGAAACTGTCATTATATTCTTTAGATAAACCTCAATAAAATCTGAAAATAGAAATCCTATTATCCCAGCAGGGATGGTTGCGATAACTACTAACATCAAATACTTAAATTCATCAAAACCTTCTTTTCTACTCACTAAGTACTTAGTGCTTTTTGTAACTAAAACGAATATGTCTTTATAATAAAAAATAACAATCGCAAATAGTGATCCAAAATTCACTAAAGTCTCAAAATACAGTCCTGGTAAATTTACCGAGAATAACTCCTCAAATAAAACCATATGCCCACTAGAAGATATAGGTAGAGGCTCAGTTATTCCTTGAATTAGCGATAAAATAATCAATTTAAGATATTCCATTTTCTCACCCACCTAATTATATTAAATTATATTTAATTATAAACTATAATAGTCAAAATAAAAAGAATGGAAATTATCCATTCCTTACTCCATCCAATACTTCTTTATAAATACTACCATAACTCCTATAAAACCACCTAGAACTACTGATACTGCAGAATTAAGTATTTTATTGGGACTAACTGCATTTTCGGCAAAAGAAACATCATTTAATAAAACAATATTCATTCCTTCATCATTCATCACTTCAAAAGATTCACTTAGATCATTCTGACTAGAAGAATAGTTATTTTCAGCAAGTGATAAGTTTGAAAGAGCAGTTTGATAATCCAATTTCTTTAAAGTAATACTACTATCAAGTTCTAACAAACGCTCCGTTAAACTCTCTAATTCACCTTCAAAAACTTCTAACTTATTGATTTCACTTGTCAATGCGACTACTATCTCGGCAGCACTAGTCTTAATTGTTTCTTCAGTTAATTCTTCTATCTTAATTTCTTTAGTAAAATTACCGCTAGAAAGAATATCAGCAATTTCACTAGTCAAGACACTAGATAAATCAAAATTCTTTCTCAATGTAGCTAATGTATGTAACTTAACATCAATACTTGGCTCTAAAGTAATCAATTCATTATTATAAAACTTAATTCTAGAAAGTACATTATCTCTTTCAATTTGAAGAAGGAGATAATTATCACTAGATGATATATTACTTAAATATATGTTTTGTGTCTCTTCTAGATCATTTGATTGCTCTTCTATCCTATTCTCAATTAAACTATGAACCTCAGTAGCTTTTGCTTTTATGTTAGTTTCAACATACTCATCAAAGATAATTGCTAACTCAGAAGCTACACTATTTGCTTCTTCTTTTGAAGTTGATACTATCTTTATCGTTATTACATTATTTTTCTTAGATACGTTGCTGATAAGTCCCTGAAGACTTTTACCTTCAATACCTAATTCTTCAAAGACCTTTATTCCAAAATCAGTTGAAGATAAGATATCTTCTGGGCTCAAAGCATTATACGTAGGATAATAATTCTCACTATTTGGAGTAAAATATACATCGTTAACAGTTACTGTTGTAGTTGCTTCATACTTTTCATCTACATAAAATTGAGTATACAGTAAACCCGCCACTAAAAAGACTAATGTAACTCCAACTATAACAAATTTACCTCTCCATATCACTTCAAATAATTCCTTCAAACTGATTTCTTCATATTGATTTTCCATACTAATCCTCCCCGCAATCTCACTCAATTATACAATATATGCCAAAATATGTCTAACAAAAAAAAGAATCAACATTTAACAGTTGATTCAAAGTAACTATAGTGTACTGCTATCAATTTCACCTGATTTTTGTAATGCAACTTTTACACCAAATGGTCCGAACAATTCATAAACTACTGTAGCAGCTAAAACAATTGTTATTACAGTTGTCCCAGCTTCTCCATGTAACGTAGTGTTTGCTGCATTTGCCATACCAATCGCTACACCTGCTTGAGGTAATAAAGTGATACCTAACCATTTTCTTACATTAGGATGTGCTTTAGTAACAACTGCTCCAAACCATGATCCAAATAACTTACCAACAATACGAGTAATAATATAAATAACACAAAGAACTGCTACACTTACACCAACAACACCAGTTCCTTCTCCAATATTAGTTAATACTGATAAATCTAAATGTGCACCTGCTAAAGTGAAGAAGGCAATTAATATAACTGGGTTAAATGAGTCGACCACTGATACTGTATGGTGTAACTCACTATTTTTAATAGTATTTGCAAAAGTCATTCCAGCTACCATCGGAGTTAAGATAATTGATAAATGTTGTCCGAAAATCCCTATTTGAGCAACAGCCACTGAAATAATTATCGCAACTACCGATATAACCAATAAGTACTCATGCGAATGATGTTTCTCAAATTTAAGCGCTATTTTAATTAATAATCCAATAATTAAACCTACTACCACAGATAAAAGAATCTCCATTAGTGGTGCCTTTATCAACTCTGAAAAATTATCACTATGACCTGTATATAATGATGCTCCAACTGATAATAAAATACCGAATACAACAATACCAATAGCATCATCTAATCCTACTAAAGGTAACATTGTACTAGTTACAGGACCTTTTGCCTTATATTTCTTTGTTAACATCATGATTGGCCCAGGAGCTGTTGCAGTTGCTATTGCTCCTAAAATAAGTGCTAACCATAAAGGTGCTCCTACTACTAATATTGCTACTAAAACGAATACCACGGCGAACAAAGCTTGTAAAATAGTAATGATTACAACTTGGACTCCTGTTTCCTTAAGGTTTCTAAATAGGATTTCAGACCCAATGCCAAATGCAATAAATCCTAATGCTATATTTGTAATTATACTTAACCCTTCCATACTCTCATGAGATACTAATCCTAGGACACTAGGTCCTATAACGATCCCAGCTACTAAGTATCCAGTTATATGAGGGATTTTTATCTTTTCAAATAATCTTCCTGCATACATCCCAATAACAATAACTAATCCTAAACTTAAAAGTGTTGTGTAAATACTTCCCTCTGCTCCTGCTGAAGCACTTAATAAATAATTCATCGTGTTTTCCCTCTTCAATCTGATTTTAGTTTACGTGGTTTGTATACGCACTACAAACCTACTCGTGTATTATTATACTACCCAAGGACTGAGATTTCAACAACCTTTTGTCGTTTTTGATTCTTCTCTGTCAAATACTTCTAGCTAAAAGAAAAACTCAAGTTTTACTTGAGCCTTATTTATCTATAACAGTAATCCACCCCTCTGGAGCATCTATATCTCCAAACTGGATACCAACAAGTGTATCATATAATTTTTGTGTTACTTCACCAACAATTTCTCCACTCTCAAATTGATGTACCCAATCTTCATGAGCAATAGCATTTATTGGAGTTATAATAGCAGCAGTACCACAAGCACCTGCTTCCTTAAATTCTTTCAAGTTATTAATGAAACAGTCTCTTTCCTCAGCTTCTAAACCTAAATAATTCTTAGCTAAATAAAGTAATGAATATTTAGTTATACTCGGCAGAATAGAATTAGAAGTCGGTGTAACAAACTTATTATCATGAGTAATTCCGAAGAAATTAGCTGCACCTACTTCTTCTATTTTTGTATGTGTTTTAGGATCTAAATAAATACAATCAGCATATCCATTTTTAACTGCTTCCTTCTTAGGTAAGAAACTTGCAGAATAGTTCCCTCCAACTTTTACACTTCCTGTACCATTTGGAGCAGCTCTATCAAAATCAGATGTTTTAAAAGAAACTGGACTTAATCCATCTGAGAAGTATGTTCCTACTGGTAATCCAAAGACAACAAACAAAAATTCAGTAGCAGATTTAACTCCAATATTCTCACCTACGCCTATAACAAAAGGTCTTAAGTAAAACGTTTCACCAATTCCATACTTTGGTATAACGTCTAAATTAGCTAAAGCTACTTGTTTGCAAGCATCTATGAACATACTCTCTGGTATCTCAGGCATTAACAATCTTCGACAACTCGTGTTAAGTCTCTTAGCATTATCTTGTGCTCTAAATAATTGTAGTTTTCCATCTTTTGTAGGGTAAACTTTAAGACCCTCAAAGCATTGTTGACCATAATGTAATGCAGGGGAAGACTCATTTATATGTAAAATATTATCTTCAGTTAAAACCCCCTCACTCCACTCTCCATCTTTCCATCTAGAAATATATCTAAATGGAGTTTTTTGATAATTAAAACCAATATTTCCCATCTTCTTCTCCTAAAATTTTATATTTTCACTTTAGTAAAAATTAACCACTAATACTATAACATTATATTACGACAAACTCAATGAAATCGCTTACTTTTTTATAAGAAAGAAAAGGAAGAAATTAACTTCTTCCTTTAGTATCTAATACCAACCTCTTAATTTCATTACAGAAGCAATTTTTTTGATTGAATGCATGAACGCTGCTTGTCTCATATCTTTAATGTTTTCTTTTTCCATTAAATTCACGATTTCATCAAACGCTCTAACCATTATTTGTTCTTCTTCTTCAAGTACCATTTCTTTTGACCAGTAATGTCCATATAAGTTTTGACTCCACTCGAAGTATGATACTGTAACCCCACCAGCATTTGCTAGTACATCAGGGATAACAAAGATTCCATTATCTAATAAGATTTTATCTGCTTCAGGTGTTGTTGGTCCATTTGCACCTTCAGAAATTATTTTACAATCAATAACATGTGCATTTTCTTTTGTAATTGAATTTTCTAATGCACATGGTAAGAAGATATCACATTTTGTAGTAAATACTGCATCTCTATCTTTAACTTCTACACCAGGAAAATCTGATACTTTGTTTCCTTTTGCTACAAATTCCATTAATGCTGGAATATCAATTCCATCTTCTTTATATATACTTCCGTATACATCAGAAACTGCAATTACTTTTGATCCCCAACTTTGTAATAATTCTGCAGCATAACTACCAACGTTACCAAATCCTTGTACTACTGTCGTACTTCCTTTTAGGTTTAAGTTGATTTTTTCTGCAGCTTTTCTTACCATGAATGATACACCATATCCAGTTGCTTCAGTTCTACCTAGTGAACCACCTAATTCAACTGGTTTACCTGTTAAATGTCCACCTTGATTTTTACTAGTAATTGTATTAGCTTCATCAATCATCCAAGCCATTACTTGAGGATTAGTGTTAACGTCTGGCGCGGGTATATCTTTAAATTGTCCAATTTCATTATGGAATGCTCTCATCCACCCTCTTGAAACTTTTTCAAGTTCTCTTCTTGACAAATCACGTGGGTCAACAACAACTCCACCTTTACCTCCACCATAAGGTAATCCAACTACACTACACTTAAAAGTCATCCATGCACTTAACGCTTTAACTTCATCAGCTGTTACGTCTTGATGGAAACGTAATCCACCTTTGTTTGGTCCTAATGCATCATTGTGTTGAGATCTGAAACCTTTAAAAATTTTGATACTTCCATCGTCCATTCTCACCGGGAACGTGTACTCATAAAATCTTTTTGGCTCTTTCAATAAATGATAAACAATTGGATCTAAGTCCATCTTTTCTAGAGCGCTTTTAATTTGTGATTGTACCATTTCTAATGGATTCATAATATTCCTCCTACTTATGAATTGTTTTTTTACAACTAAATATAACATTTTAAAACCGTATTTACAACACTTTTTTTGAAATGTTTTTTACATAATTTTACCGCAAAAATTCATTGAGTGATTTTTTAGAGCTATCAGTCGTAAAATGGCATAGTAATGCGAAAAAAAGAACTTGTAAATGTCTACAAGTTCTTAAAAATTTATGTTCATAATTTCATATTAAATTAGTTTGTGTACGAATAAACCGCTTCTTAATTTAGGTTCAAACCATGTAGACTTAGCTGGCATTGTCTCTCCACTATCAGAAACATCCATAATATCAGTCATTTTAACAGGATATAAAGCAATTGCTACTTCGTACTCTTTTGAGTCAACTAAACTTTCTAACTCTTCCAATCCCCTAATTCCACCGACAAAATGAATTCTACTAGACTTTCTTGGATCCTCTATTCCTAATATAGGTTGAAGTAAATTATTCTGTACTATAGCTGCATCTAATGAATTAACAGGATGATTCTTATCATAGGAATCTTCTTTCGCAGTTAACTTATACCAAACATTATCTAAATATAGTCCATATTTATGTTTACTCTCAGGACGATAAACAGTACCAACTTCCTCAAGCAAGAAACTCTTTTTAACTTCAGTTAGAAATTCTTCCTTAGACTTACCATTTAAATCTTTTACTACTCTATTATAATCCATAATATATAAATGACTCTCAGGGAAAATAACGCTCATGAAGAAGTTAAATTCTTCATCGCCTTTATACTCTGGATTTTCTTCTCGTCTTTTTAATCCCACTTTAGCACTTGAAGCACTTCTATGGTGACCATCAGCTATATAAAGATTATCGATATTAGCAAATAAGCTACTAATTCTTTCATTTACGCTTTCATCCGAAACAACCCAAACAATATGACTTATTCCATCTTCAGAAACAAAATCATAAACTGGCTTGTTGCTAGTAGTCCATACATCTAAAATGTTTTGTAACTCTTCATCATCACGGTATGTTAAAAAGATTGGAGCAGTATTCGCATCACAATAATCAAAATTATTAATGCGGTCAATTTCTTTCTTCGGTAAAGTAAATTCATGTTTCTTAATTACATCATTCAAATAATCATCTATAGAAGTACAAGCAACAAATCCAGTCTGCTCTCTAGTGTCCATTATTTGACGGTAAATGTAAAACAGTGGTTTTTCATCTTGAACAAGTGTTCCCTCTTTCTGGAAACGATCTAAATTCTCTTTTGCTTTCAAATAAACATCTTCATCATATTGGTTTACGTTAGGTAAGTCAATTTCACTTCTTACAATATGAAGAAAGCTAAACGGATTACTTTCAGCCATTTTAGCTGCTTCTTCTCTATTCATTACATCATAAGGTAGTGATGCAATTTTTTCGACTAAATCAGGATTAGGTCTGATAGCCTTAAACGGTTTTACAATAGCCATAAAATTTCTCCTATAAAATTTCTTTTATTATATTAATAGTTTCAATCCCAATTCTATCCTGAGCTTCGCTAGTTGAAGCCCCAATATGTGGAGTAAGTGAGATTTTAGGATGAGTATAAATCGCTTCGTTTCTAGTTGGTTCTTCTTCAAATACGTCTAAAGCAGCCGCAGCAACTTTTCCGCTATCAAGTGCTCTAATTAATGCATCTTCAGATACCACTTTACCTCTTGCGGTATCAACTAAATAAACTCCATCCTTCATCTTCTGAAATTCATTATCTCCTATTACAGTTCCTACTTCTTTAATGAAAGGAATATGTAAAGATATAAAATCTGAATTAGCATATAATTCATCTAAATCTACAAATTTACACTCAGGGACTAATGAACTTTCACCCGATATATCAAAGTAAATAACATCCATTCCTAAAGCAAGTGCTCTTTTAGCTACTTCTCTAGAAATTCTACCAAAGCCAACTAAACCTAAAGTTTTACCAGCCAATTCAATTCCCTTATAGGCTTTCTTATTCCATTCTCCATTTCTCATAGTCACGTTAGAAATATAGATATATCTTGCTAAACTAAACATATGCCCAATCGCTAATTCAGCAACTGCAGCACTTGAAGCACTTGGAGTATTTCTTACAATGAAACCTTTACTTTCAGCATACTTAACATCAATATTATCTAACCCAACACCAGCACGGATCATTAATCTTAGTTTACTACCTACAGCTTTATCAATTAAACTCTCTCTTATTTTAGTCGCACTTCTTATAATAATACACTCTACTTCTTGTATTCGTTTCTCTAACTCTTCTCCCTCATAATGATTAGTATCAACAACATAACCTAACTTTTCTAGTTCAAGTTTAGCGTTAGCTGCAATACCATCATTAGCTAAAATTATTCTACTCATTATAGCCCCCATATATCCTCAATTTCTTTTAATAGTGATAATAAATCTTCAGTTTTTCTATCTGCCATATGAGCTATACGGAACGCTTTTTCTTTTAAAGCTCCATATCCATTAGAAATCATATATCCTCGCTTAGCTAATTCTTTATTCAACTCCGCAATGCCATTTCCTTTAGTGTTTAAAATACAGCTTACTGTATTAGATAAATAATTTTCATTAGCATATAAAGCAAAATGTTTCTTAGCCCAAGCTCTTACAATTTCAGCTTGCTCAATATGACGATTAAATCTATTCTCTAATCCTTCTTCATTAAGAATTCTATCTAATTGGTAATCTAATGCAAACATATGTGGTGTTGTTGGTGTAGATGGATATTGATAAGCAGATTTCGCCTTATCATAAACTGATACTAAATTAAAGTACCATCCTCTATTTTCAACAGTTTGCGCTCTTTCATATGCTTTGTCAGATACACTCGCAACCGCTAATCCTGGAGGTAATCCTAAACATTTTTGCGTAGATGCAACGCAGAAATCAATGTTACATTTATCTACTTCTACTTTTGCTCCACCTAAACTCGAAACAGTATCAACACAGAAAATAACATCAGGATATTTGCTTACTACTTGCCCAATTTCGTATACTGGATTCATAATTCCAGAAGAAGTTTCATTATGAGTTACTGTAACTAAATCATACTTCCCAGTTTTAAGAGCTTCTTCTACCATCTCAGGAGTAGTTGGCTCTCCATCTTCAGACTTAAAATGGTCAGCTGGAATATTATTGCTAGTAGCCATTTTATACCAACGATCTCCAAACGCACCAACGCTGAACACTGCAGCACGCTTTTTAGTACAACTTCTAATTGCCATCTCCATTAATCCACTACCAGAACTTGTACTTAATATAATTGTGTTTTTAGTGTACATTAACTTTTGTAGATTCTCACTTATAGATCTTTGTAACTCAGTTGCTTCCTTAGCTCTATGACCAATCTGTGGAGTTGCTAATTTCTCCAAAACTTTAGGATCCACGTCAACTGGACCAGGTATAAACAGTTTTTTATACATTTTATCCTCCTATTTAATTGATTTCACTTGTATTATACATTAATTAGGTTGCTTATCATAGTATTATTATAAAAAAAAAATTAGAGAACTTTCTCTAATTTATAGTGTACTAGATTCTTTTACAGGAAGAACCAAGGCAAAAATAATATAAAGTAATATTCCTGTACCTGCTCCAAATACCGCGACTAACCAAAGTATTCTAACTAAAGTAACATCAATATCAAAATACTCAGCAAATCCCGCACATACGCCAGCTAATTTAGCTTCACTCCTATTTCTATATAACCTCTTCTCCATATCGCTCACCTCATTAAAATTATATCATATCAATTAGGAAATTTGTAATATTATATTCTTAGGTTATTCTTAAAATTATATATACCACTTAAAATTATAATAATCCCACCTAAGATCGAAAACATATCTGGAATATCATCAAAAAACGTATAGGTCATAATTAAAGCAAATATTATACTTGAATAATTATAGATAGATATTCTTGAGGCTTCAGCATACTTATATGCACTCGTCATTAGGACTTGAGCAGCTGTAGCTGATAGTCCCATAAGAATCAGACCTAGTGCCTGTCTAAAATCAGGAATTACTATTTCATTACCAAGTAATATAATGAATGTCATGACTGAAGTAAATAATGAAAAGTAAAAAACAATTATACTTGGCGAGACTTTACCACTTATGCTTCTTATAGCCGTATACGCCCCTCCTGCAAAAACTGCAGAAACTAATGCTGCCAAAGCAGGTAGCATAGAAAAATCAAAAGTAGGTTTAATTACAAACAATGCTCCAAGAAATGCAAATATAATTGAAATAACTTGGTACTCCTTCAACTTTTCTTTTAGTAATAACACTGAAAATAATATAACGAAGAATGGATTAAGTTTATTAAGAATAGCCGCATCTGAAAGAATCATATTATCAATCGCATAATAATAGGCTATAATCCCCAAGAATCCTAGAAGACACCTAAATAATAAATTAGACCTATGTTCCTTCTCTATAAATAAACTAACGTCACCTTTGATTATAATGGGCAAGATAAAAATCACACCTAAAATATTACGTACGAATACCTTTTCATATAATGGAATATCAACCAGTAACTTAACTAGTGTTGCATTCATTGTAAAAAATAAAGATGATAATATTATCAATGTTACTCCTTTAATATAGTTCATATGTACCTCATTTTTTATTCTGATTTATAAAATAAAAGCTACACAAGTAGTATAGCTCTTATTCTCAAAGTTATCGGATTTTTTTAATAAGCCATAAAAGAATTAATGCACCTAATACAGCACCAATAATACTTCCGATTAAACCGCTGAAAGAAATACCAATCATACCAAACAACCAGCTACCAAGAAAACTACCTATTAGCCCTACTCCAACATTTTCCCAAAACTTCTTCTTTCTAGAGTTTGATATTTCACCGGCAATCCACCCTGCAACAAAACCAATGACTATTTTAGTTATTATATATGTAAACATTTTATTCTCCTCTTACTAAATTTTCTTGCTGTTCGCGATATCTTTAAACAGTGTTATACTTTCATTATCTTTAATAATATCTTTCAACGGAACAGTAGGCTTGTTATCATATTCCATAACCTTGCCTTCCCAAGTTCTAATCACAATATAATCTTTACCCCTAGAAACAACATAATTCGGTAAAATAGGAGTTTTTCCTAATCCCCCTGGAGCGTTTACTATATAGTAAGGAATTCCTAATCCAGATGTGTAACCTCTTAGATACTCCATAATTTCTAATCCATCATCAATAGATGTGTTAAAATGAGAAATTCCTTTTACATGTTTATTATGAAATATATAATAGGGTCTTACTCTAATCTTCAAAAGTTCTTGATTTAATAATCTCATGACAAATTTATCATTATTAATCCCATTAAGGAGTACCGCTTGATTTCCTAAAACAATCCCTGCGTCAGCAAGTTTTAAGCAAGCCAATTTAGATTCTGGAGTAACTTCTTTAGGATGATTAAAATGTGTATTTAAATAAATAGGATGATATTTTTTAAGCATATCAATCAAATCATCTGTAATTCTCTGTGGAAGAGTAACAGGCGTTCGTGTTCCTATTCTTATTATTTCCACATGTGGAATCTTTCTCAATTCACTAATAATAAATTCGAGATATTTATCACTTAACATTAATGCGTCCCCACCTGTAAGTAAAACATCTCTAATCTCTTTATTCTCTTTTACATAATTAATAGATTCGATTATCTCATCTCGACTAGTATTATTTTCAATATAGTCTATATTTCTTTTTCTTTGACAATGTCTACAATACATCGCACATATATTAGTTACGTTAATTATAAGCCTATCTGGATATCTTCTTGTAATTGCACCTGCTGGATTTGTATATTCCTCATTCATTGGATCTAAATCACCTTGAACATCAATTATTTCATTTACTAAAGGTATTGACATTAATCTTAATGGATCATAAATATTCGTACTATTCATTAAAGCAGCATAATAAGGTGAAACTGCCCATCTTGACTCACTTCCAATTTTTATCAAATCTTTTTTTTCAGCATCAGACAAACTTAAGATAAGACTTAATACTTCGGGATCCTCAATTCTATTCTTAAGATGCCACTTATAATCATTCCAATCATTCTCAGTAGCATTATAATATTTTAAAATGTTTTGCTTTTTTTCTTTGTAACTTTTTTGTACTTTCTCTTCATAACCCTTTGGTATAGAATCAATAACTTTTAAGTAATCTTCAATCCTTCCTTTCAGTTCACTTGCTCTCTTGAGTGATACAAGTTTTTTATTCAAATAATCTCCCCTTTCAAAAAAAGGTCCCACTTTATTATAACATAGTGAACTAAATATCTTGTCAATATTCCTAGATACCGCTTTTTCAGATGATTTATCAAAAAACTTACGAAAAAAAAGAACCTTTTGGTTCTTCGACTCTATATTATGCCCGGGAAGACAGGATTTGAACTATCGCTTGTATAATTACCTACTTCAATATTCATTATTTCTAAGATAAATTAAGCATTATTTAGTGATTGATGATAATTAAGTATTGAGATTATATTATTCACCTACATACATTATAAGATTTATACGGAACGATATGTTCTGTTCGACAAATAAATATTTATATTCTAATTACAAAACAAAGTCAATTGAAATTCAATAGCCTATAGATATTATCGAATTTCAAAGTAACCATATACTTGATACTGAGGGTAGTTACCTGGACCGTAATCTTGACCATCTAGAGTTTCTCTTAAAATAGTGGTAGCTATCCTATACTCTCCTGCATTCAGTCCATAAGAGTATATGCCAAGATTATATGTTACTTCTACTGTCTCAATTTCTAGGAGTGTAAATCCAATCAGATTAAATGCAGCCCCTTCAAAATTAATGTCTTTTACGACAGTCTTCCACACTCCATCAACTTTTTTCTCTAATGCGAAATAAAGACCATAAGTGAATTTATCATCTATGTTATTTACCAGTTTAGCCGATATTTTTGTAAATTCATTATAGAGTTCCTCTTCTATTTCCATTGTTAATCCATCAATATCGTCATATCTTTGTTCTGAGGTATACCAATATTTTTGTTGATTATCTAGACTTATATCGACTTCCCCTTGATCGTTTATACTAAAAGGGATTTTCATATCCTGACTACCCATTCCAAGGTAATCAGTTAGAATTCTATACTCTCCTTCAGCAATCTCATCGGTGTACTCGAATAAGGAATATCTATAAATTTCTGATTCTCCAGGCTCAATAAAACTAATTACACCTGTACTTCCCTTAAAAGTTTCATCTTCTAATGTTCTCCAGGTACCAGTTTCTTTCTTTTGCAATGTGTAATCATCTCCAGGTCCAAGATCACTACTACTGTTGTTGATCCACATTACATCTATCGCCAATACTCCTTGGTCGTATATGCTATATTCAGAGAATGCACACACAAATATTCCACATTCATTATCGAAGTTATATTCTGAAACCTTCTCATCCTTATTCTCCGTGGTGTCTACATTTGATTGTTCATCTGCTTCTCCATTCAATTGGTTGCTTGACTCATCATTATATTGATAAGAGTCTTCTTTACATCCAAATAGTATGATACTCGATATCATTACTATAATTACTAAGAATATTTTTTTCATAAAAACCTCCTAATAAATGATAGTTATTATATGGCTAATTTTACCATTTTTTCTTAACCAATATCTCTAAAAACACATACTTTACATATATTACACATTGAACTGCATTGAATTTCTATCTTTTCGATAGCTTTTTACATAATTCGAGCGATAATTTTTGATTCTTTATTACTAAAAAAGAAAAAATCGCCCATTAGACGATTATATTTTTATGGTCGGGAAGACAGGATTTGAACCTGCGACCCCCTGGTCCCAAACCAGGTGCTCTACCAAGCTGAGCCACTTCCCGATGTAATTATTGTTATGGCGCGCCCAATAGGAGTCGAACCCATAACCTCTTGATCCGTAGTCAAGCACTCTATCCAATTGAGCTATGGGCGCACTAATTAATGGCGGTCCAGACGGGAATTGAACCCGCGATCTTCGGTGTGACAGACCGACATGTTAACCGCTACACTACTGGACCTCATTGCCTTAAAATTATAGCACACGTATATTTCTAATGCAAGAGAAATTTCAACATTTTTTTAATAGATAAATCAGCGTCATTATTTGGCTCATTTATGAACAATTTAGAGTGAATACCCAAGTTAATAAAACTATAGTTTAGAGATAGAAAAGTAAAAAGGACTTTAGATCAAAAGTCCTTTTTATGGTTTACCCTGCGCAAAATCCATTGATTTTGATTCTATTTTTAAAACTTACGCTTTTCTTTTATTCTTATTACAAATAATTCAATAACTAATACTACTAAAACAATTGGGATCGTCCAGATAATATATCTCTTGAAGTCTATCTTTGAATTATCCTCAAACGGAGTAACATCTACGATAATTTCACCATCACTATTAATAACAACGAAATCATCTTTACTCTCCTCTACAATGCCCCCACTCTCAATCTTATAAACTAGTTCCGTTGTAAACTCATAGTCTTTGCCATCAGGAACTATTACATAGTCAACAGAGAGTTCATTTATTACTAGAGTTTTCTCTTCATAAGCATTGACTGGAATAATTAATGGCATAGATTCAGTTTCATGCTTTTCACGGTAATGAACAGTCATTTCCTTTACGTCTGGTCTATCTCTTAAATCAAATATAACTAAAACTACTTCTTCTTCCTCATGGACTTCCTTTTGGAACTTGACAATGTCAGTTTTAAGTACTTTATTTTCCTCGATAGCTCTATCTCTTTCTATCTCTTCTTTTAGAATATCATCATTAGAAACAATAGTAACTTCTTCTTCTTGGACGTTGATTAAGTCTTCTAAGAAATCATCACATGGAAGTTCTTCTGAAGTAAATATCCCATATTCTTGTGTTGAATTAATCAGCATTACATGTACATACATATCTGGAGAATCAATTGATAGATATAGCTCTTTATCAAATTCGGACCAATTAGAGTTAAAATGATCTGCAAACTTGCTATTTGAGATTGAATATTTCATTACGGTACTTTGATCATTCAGTAGCCCAGATTCAATTTCTAATTCAATCGGATCAAAATCTTCAACATAGATCATAATCGTTCTATTAGGTGACTCAATTACATTAATAATTCTCTCAGCAGTTGCCGTATTACCTGATGAATCCGAGATTGTATAAGTTAAAACGTGTCTACCTACGTTCTTTGTATCAGCTGTCTCAGATATCCTTAAACTTTCATACAAGAATAGGTCATCGTAGTTATCACTTAATACATAACCAGGTTCATTATAAATAGAATTCACATAGAGATCAATTTCCGTACTTCCTAGAAGTGTAATTTCAGGAGAAGTAGAATCTACCACTTCTATAGTTCTAGTTGCTTCAACTTTTCCAAATACACCTGCATAAGAATACACTAATTCATAAAATCCTATTTTGTTAGTATTTACTGAACCAATAATGTCTACTTGACTTGTTAGAATGGTACTTCCATAGCTTGCGGTATAACCAATTTCCTCATAGTTATTACCAACTTCAACCATTACTACAGATTCTCCAAGTAAATCCAGCTCCAGTTTCTTTTTAGAGCTTGATGAACTACTTGATGATCCTGATTCTTCAACTGGTGGGTTCTCAGGAACTGATTCAACAATGAAGTTAGCTTTCAAAGTTACATCATGACTACTCATTAAGAAGTCACTTAAGTCTTGCAGATAAGTACTTCTTCCAGAGTCATAACTCCATCCAGAGAATATATATCCGGGTTTTTCTACAAGTGGAATTAATCCTGAATCTACATATGTGTTATAGACAACTAATCCGCTACTAATGAATGCATCATCATAATCAATAAATGTTAGCGTAAGTTCCATAATTTCATATTCTGCAGTCAAAGTAACATCATAATTTGGCATTATAAAGTCGCTTAGGTCAGGTAAATATGTTAGTCCACTATTTATCCATCCAGTTAAGCTGTACCCGACTCTCGTAGGATTCTCAGGTGTTGGTGTAGTATTATAAGCTACTAAACCGCTACTTACAAACGTATCATCAAAGTCATTATATGTTAGTGTATTTGTATTAGCTGTATACACTGCTACCATATCCACATCTGTTGTTGCCATTGTATAGTCATTCAAATCAGTTGCGTATACTGTTGTTCCACCATCAGGTGTCCATCCTGTATGAGTATAACCAGCGATACTTGCTGATGCAGGTGGTGTTAATGTTGTTCCTAATGTATCTGTATCTACTAAACCTGATGAAATAAAAGTCGTTCCATCTTGTTCATAATGAGTTAGTGTATTTGTATTAGCTGTATATACTGCTACCATATCTACATCTGTTGTAGCCATTGTATAGTCATTCAAGTTAACCGCATATACAGTAGTTCCACCATCAGGTGTCCATCCTGTATGAGTATAACCTGCGATACTTGTTGGTACAGGTGGTGTTAACGTTGTTCCTAATGTATCCGTATCTACTAAACTTGATGAAACAGAAGTTGTTCCATCTTGTTCATAATAAGTTAGTGTATTTGTATTAGCTGTATACACTGCTACCATATCTACATCTGTTGTAGCCATTGTATAGTCATTTAAGTTAACCGCATATACAGTAGTCCCACCATCAGGTGTCCATCCTGTTTGTGTATAACCTGCGATACTTGCTGGTACAGGTGGTGTTAACGTTGTTCCTAATGTGTCCGTATCTACTAAACTTGATGAAACAAAAGTTGTTCCATCTTGTTCATAATAAGTTAGTGTATTTGTATTAGCTGTATACACTGCTACCATATCTACATCTGTTGTAGCCATTGTATAATCATTTAAATCAGTTAAATATACAGTAGTCCCACCATCCGGTGTCCATCCTGTATGTGTATAACCTGCGATTGAAGCGGGTACAGGTGGTGTTAATGTTGTTCCTAAAGTATCTGTATCTACTGAACTAGATGAAATAAAAGTTGTTCCATCTTGTTCATAATAAGTTAGTGTATTTGTATTAACTGTATACACTGCTACCATATCCACATCTGTTGTAGCCATTGTATAATCATTTAAGTTAACCGCATATACAGTAGTCCCACCATCAGGTGTCCATCCTGTTTGTGTATAACCTGCGATACTTGCTGGTACAGGTGGTGTTAACGTTGTTCCTAAAGTATCTGTATCTACTAAACCTGATGAAATAAAAGTTGTTCCATCTTGTTCATAATAAGTTAGTGTATTTGTATTAGCTGTATACACTGCTACCATATCTACATCTGTTGTAGCCATTGTATAGTCATTTAAGTTAACCGCATATACAGTTGTTCCACCATCAGGTGTCCATCCTGTATGTGTATAACCTGCTATTGAAGCTGGTGCAGGTGGTGTTAACGTTGTTCCTAATGTATCTGTATCTACTGAACTAGATGAAATAAAAGTTGTTCCATCTTGTTCATAATAAGTTAATGTATATGTATTAGCTGTATATACCGCTACCATATCTACATCTGTTGTAGCCATTGTATAGTCATTTAAGTTAACCGCATATACAGTAGTCCCACCATCCGGTGTCCATCCTGTATGTGTATAACCTGCGATTGAAGCGGGTGCAGGTGGTGTTAACGTTGTTCCTAATGTATCTGTATCAACTAAACCTGATGAAACAAAAGTCGTTCCATCTTGTTCATAATAAGTTAATGTATTTGTATTTGCTGTATATATCGCAGTTAAGTTTACATTATTTGGTGCCATTGTATAGTCATTCAAATCAGTAGAATATACAGTTGATCCACCATCAGGTGTCCATCCTGTATGTGTATAACCTGCTATTGAAGCTGGTGCAGGTGGTGTTAACGTTGTTCCTAATGTATCCGTATCTACTAAACCTGATGAAACGAATGTTATTCCGTCTTGTTCATAATAAGTTAAAGTGTACGTATTAGCTGTATATACCGCAGTTAAGTTTACATTATTTGGTGGCATCACAAAATCATTAAGATCAGATGCGTAAACTGTAGTTCCTCCATCTGGTGTCCATCCCGTATGTGTGTAACCGGTAATAATTGCAGGAGTTGCTGGTATTAAACTACTTCCTAATATGTCTGTTGCGACTGATTTACTTGATATTATTGTTGTTCCATCTTGTTCATAGTAAGTTAATGTATATGTATTTGCTGTATATATCGCAGTTAAGTTTACATTATTTGGTGCCATTGTATAATCATTAAGATCAGATGCGTAAACTGTAGTCCCACCATCCGGTGTCCATCCTGTATGTGTATAACCTGCGATTGAAGCGGGTGCAGGTGGTGTTAACGTTGTTCCTAATGTATCTGTATCAACTAAACCTGATGAAACAAAAGTCGTTCCATCTTGTTCATAGTAAGTTAATGTATTTGTATTTGCTGTATATATCGCAGTTAAGTTTACATTATTTGGTGCCATTGTATAGTCATTCAAATCAGTTGAATATACAGTAGTTCCACCATCCGGTGTCCACCCTGTATGTGTGTAACCTGCTATTGAAGCTGGTGCAGGTGGTGTTAATGTTGTTCCTAAAGTATCTGTATCTACTAAACCTGATGAAACGAATGTTGTTCCATCTTGTTCATAATAACTTAAAGTGTACGTATTAGCTGTATATACCGCAGTTAAGTTTACATTGTTTGGTGCCATAGTAAAACCATTAAGATCAGATGCGTAAACAGTAGTTCCTCCATCTGGTGTCCATCCTGTATGAGTATAACCTGTAATAATTGCAGGAGTTGCAGGTATTAAACTACTTCCTAATGTGTCTGTTGCGACTGATTTACTTGATATTATTGTTGTTCCATCTTCTTCATAATAAGTTAATGTATTTGCATTCGCTGTATACACTGCTACCATATCTACATCTGTTGTAGCCATTGTATAGTCATTTAAGTTAACCGCATATACAGTTGTTCCACCATCAGGTGTCCATCCTGTATGTGTATAACCTGCTATTGAAGCTGGAACAGGTGGTGTTAATGTTGTTCCTAATGTATCTGTAACTACTAAACCTGATGAAACGAATGTTGTTCCATCTTGTTCATAGTAAGTTAATGTATATGTATTTGCTGTATATATCGCAGTTAAGTTTACATTATTTGGTGCCATTGTATAGTCATTCAAATCAGTAGAATATACAGTTGATCCACCATCAGGTGTCCATCCTGTATGAGTATATCCTGCAATTGAAGCTGGTACAGGTGGTGCTAATGTTGTTCCTAATGTATCTGTATCTACTAAACTTGATGAAACGAAGGTTATTCCGTCTTGTTCATAATAACTTAAAGTGTACGTATTAGCTGTATATACCGCAGTTAAGTTTACATTATTTGGTGCCATAGTAAAATCACTAAGATCAGATGCGTAAACTGTAGTTCCTCCATCTGGTGTCCATCCTGTATGTGTGTAACCTGTAATAATTGCAGGAGTTGCAGGTATTAAACTACTTCCTGATGTGTCTGTTGCGACTAAGCTAAATGAGAATGCTGTTATTCCGTCTTGCTGATAGTAAGTTAATGTATATGTATTAGCTGTATATACCGCTACCATATCTACATCTGTTGTAGCCATTGTATAATCATTCAAATCAGTTGAATATACAGTAGTCCCACCATCCGGTGTCCATCCTGTATGTGTATAACCTGCGATTGAAGCGGGTGCAGGTGGTGTTAACGTTGTTCCTAATGTATCTGTATCAACTAAACCTGATGAAATAAAAGTCGTTCCATCTTGTTCATAATAAGTTAATGTATTTGTATTTGCTGTATATATCGAAGTTAAGTTTACATTATTTGGTGCCATTGTATAATCATTCAAATCAGTAGAATATACAGTTGATCCACCATCAGGTGTCCATCCTGTATGTGTATAACCCGCTATTGAAGCGGGTGCAGGTGGTGTTAATGTTGTTCCTGCTGTATCTGTATCTACTAAACCTGATGAAACGAAGGTTATTCCGTCTTGTTCATAATAAGTTAAAGTGTACGTATTAGCTGTATATACCGCAGTTAAGTTTACATTATTTGGTGCCATAGTAAAATCATTAAGATCAGATGCGTAAACTGTAGTTCCTCCATCTGGTGTCCATCCCGTATGTGTGTAACCGGTAATAATTGCAGGAGTTGCAGGTATTAAACTACTTCCTGATGTGTCTGTTGCGACTAAGCTAAATGAGAATGCTGTTATTCCATCTTGCTGATAGTAAGTCAATGTATATGTATTTGCTGTATATACCGCTACCATATCCACATCTGTTGTAGCCATTGTGTAATCATTTAAGTTAACCGCATATACAGTAGACCCACCATCAGGTGTCCATCCTGTATGTGTATAACCTGCTATTGAAGCTGGTACAGGTGGTGTTAATGCTGTTCCTAATGTATCTGTATCTACTAAACCTGATGAAACAAAAGTCGTTCCATCTTGTTCATAGTAAGTTAATGTATTTGTATTTGCTGTATACACTGCTACCATATCTACATCTGTTGTAGCCATTGTATAATCATTCAAATCAGTTGCGTATACAGTACTTCCACCATCAGGTGTCCATCCTGTATGTGTATAACCTGCTATTGAAGCTGGAACAGGTGGTGTTAATGTTGTTCCTAATGTATCTGTATCTACTAAACCTGATGAAACGAATGTTGTTCCATCTTGTTCATAATAACTTAATGTGTACGTATTAGCTGTATATACCGCAGTTAAGTTTACATTATTTGGTGCCATAGTAAAATCATTAAGATCAGATGCATAAACTGTAGTTCCTCCATCTGGTGTCCATCCTGTATGAGTATATCCTGCAATACTTGCTGGTGCAGGTGGTGTTAATGTTGTTCCTAATGTATCTGTTGCGACTAAGCTAAATGAGAATGCTGTTATTCCGTCTTGCTGATAGTAAGTTAATGTATATGTATTAGCTGTATACACTGCTACCATATCCACATCTGTTGTTGCCATTGTATAATCATTCAAATCAGTTGCGTATACTGTTGTTCCACCATCAGGTGTCCATCCTGTATGTGTATAACCTGCTATTGAAGCTGGTGCAGGTGGTGTTAACGTTGTTCCTAATGTATCCGTATCTACTAAACTTGATGAAACAAAAGTTGTTCCATCTTGTTCATAGTAAGTTAATGTATTTGTATTAGCTGTATACACTGCTACCATATCTACATCTGTTGTAGCCATTGTATAGTCATTCAAGTTAACCGCATATACAGTAGTCCCACCATCAGGTGTCCACCCTGTATGTGTATAACCAGCGATTAAAGCTGGTACAGGTGGTGTTAATGTTGTTCCTAAAGTATCTGTATCTACTAAACCTGATGAAATAAAAGTTGTTCCATCTTGTTCATAGTAAGTTAATGTATTTGTATTAGCTGTATACACTGCTACCATATCTACATCTGTTGTAGCCATTGTATAGTCATTCAAGTTAACCGCATATACAGTAGTCCCACCATCAGGTGTCCACCCTGTATGTGTATAACCAGCGATTAAAGCTGGTACAGGTGGTGTTAATGTTGTTCCTAAAGTATCTGTATCTACTGGAATAGATGAAATAAAAGTTGTTCCATCTTGTTCATAGTAAGTTAATGTATTTGTATTAGCTGTATACACTGCTACCATATCCACATCTGTTGTTGCCATTGTATAGTCATTCAAATCAGTTGCGTATACTGTTGTTCCACCATCAGGTGTCCATCCTGTATGTGTATAACCTGCTATTGAAGCTGGTGCAGGTGGTGTTAACGTTGTTCCTAAAGTATCTGTATCTACTGGAATAGATGAAATAAAAGTTGTTCCATCTTGTTCATAATAAGTTAGTGTATTTGTATTAGCTGTATACACTGCTACCATATCTACATCTGTTGTAGCCATTGTATAGTCATTTAAGTTAACCGCATATACAGTAGTCCCACCATCAGGTGTCCATCCTGTATGAGTATAACCAGCGATTAAAGCTGGTACAGGTGGTGTTAATGTTGTTCCTAATGTATCCGTATCAACTAAACCTGATGAAACAAAAGTTGTTCCATCTTGTTCATAGTAAGTTAATGTATTTGTATTAGCTGTATACACTGCTACCATATCCACATCTGTTGTAGCCATTGTATAATCATTTAAGTTAACCGCATATACAGTTGTTCCACCATCAGGTGTCCATCCCGTATGTGTATAACCTGCTATTGAAGCTGGTACAGGTGGTGTTAACGTTGTTCCTAATGTGTCCGTATCTACTAAACTTGATGAAACAAAAGTTGTTCCATCTTGTTCATAATAAGTTAGTGTATTTGTATTCGCTGTATATACTGCTACCATATCTACATCTGTTGTAGCCATTGTATAGTCATTCAAATCAGTTGCGTATACTGTTGTTCCACCATCAGGTGTCCATCCTGTATGAGTATAACCAGCGATACTTGCTGATGCAGGTGGTGTTAATGTTGTTCCTAATGTATCTGTATCTACTAAACCTGATGAAATAAAAGTTGTTCCATCTTGTTCATAATAAGTTAATGTATATGTATTTGCTGTATATATCGCAGTTAAGTTTACATTATTTGGTGCCATTGTATAGTCATTTAAGTTAACCGCATATACAGTTGTTCCACCATCAGGTGTCCATCCTGTATGTGTATAACCTGCTATTGAAGCTGGTACAGGTGGTGTTAATGCTGTTCCTAATGTATCTGTATCTACTAAACCTGATGAAACGAATGTTGTTCCATCTTGTTCATAGTAAGTTAATGTATTTGTATTTGCTGTATACACTGCTACCATATCTACATCTGTTGTAGCCATTGTATAATCATTCAAATCAGTTGCGTATACAGTACTTCCACCATCAGGTCTCCATCCTGTATGTGTATAACCTGCTATTGAAGCTGGTGCAGGTGGTGTTAACGTTGTTCCTAATGTATCCGTATCAACTAAACCTGATGAAACGAATGTTGTTCCATCTTGTTCATAATAAGTTAATGTATTTGTATTAGCTGTATACACTGCTACCATATCTACATCTGTTGTAGCCATTGTATAGTCATTCAAGTTAACCGCATATACAGTAGTTCCACCATCAGGTGTCCATCCTGTATGTGTATAACCTGCTATTGAAGCTGGTGCAGGTGGTGTTAATGTTGTTCCTAATGTATCCGTATCAACTAAACCTGATGAAACGAATGTTGTTCCATCTTGTTCATAATAAGTTAATGTATTTGTATTAGCTGTATACACTGCTACCATATCTACATCTGTTGTTGCCATTGTATAGTCATTCAAATCAGTTGCGTATACTGTTGTTCCACCATCAGGTGTCCATCCTGTATGAGTATAACCAGCGATACTTGCTGATGCAGGTGGTGTTAATGTTGTTCCTAATGTATCTGTATCTACTAAACCTGATGAAATAAAAGTCGTTCCATCTTGTTCATAATGAGTTAGTGTATTTGTATTAGCTGTATATACTGCTACCATATCTACATCTGTTGTAGCCATTGTATAGTCATTCAAGTTAACCGCATATACAGTAGTTCCACCATCAGGTGTCCATCCTGTATGTGTATAACCTGCTATTGAAGCTGGTGCAGGTGGTGTTAACGTTGTTCCTAATGTATCCGTATCTACTAAACCTGATGAAACGAATGTTGTTCCATCTTGTTCATAATAAGTTAATGTATTTGTATTAGCTGTATACACTGCTACCATATCTACATCTGTTGTAGCCATTGTATAATCATTTAAGTTAACCGCATATACAGTTGTTCCACCATCAGGTGTCCATCCTGTATGAGTATAACCAGCGATACTTGCTGGTACAGGTGGTGTTAACGTTGTTCCTAAAGTATCCGTATCAACTAAACCTGATGAAACAAAAGTCGTTCCATCTTGTTCATAATAAGTTAATGTATTTGTATTTGCTGTATACACTGCTACCATATCTACATCTGTTGTAGCCATTGTATAGTCATTCAAGTTAACCGCATATACAGTTGTTCCGCCATCAGGTGTCCATCCTGTATGTGTATAACCTGCTATTGAAGCTGGTACAGGTGGTGTTAACGTTGTTCCTAATGTATCCGTATCAACTAGACCTGATGAAACGAATGTTGTTCCATCTTGTTCATAATAAGTTAATGTATTTGTATTTGCTGTATATACCGCAGTTAATGTAACATTATTTGATGGCATCACAAAATCATTCAAATCTACTGCATAACTTATTGAGCCATCTGTCCATCCTGTAAACGTGTGCCCTTCCTTTGTAGGATTGCTTGGAAGAAGACTTGGATTACTAAGAAATGTAAAACCTGGTTCAATATATTTAACACTGTTAATTACCTGATCAGATTCAGTATTGTAAGTAATATTATACCGAGTTGTCGTTCCGAACCATTCAACCTTTTCACCATAATAACTTCCGGTTATGATATCCAAATCTCCATCACTATCAATGTCGGCCGCATATACTGCCAATGTTCCACCTGAGTTTGTTGATATCATATTTTGTTCATCTTTTGTGAAAAAACCACCTTTATTTTCATACCATGCGACTTCCTCGTCTTCGAAACTACCACCTATTACATCCATATCTCCATCATTATCAACATCGGCTGCATGTACACTCCAAGCTCCATCTGCACCACCAATTGAGTCTATTATAATATGCTCCGTAAATAATTGATTACTATTTTCATACCATGCAATCGTATCATCAAGATAACTCGCGCTTAATACATCCATATCTCCATCATTATCGATGTCTACTGCATAGACTTCTTGTGCAGAATCAGCAGTATTTGTTATTATTTTCTTTGTAAAGACAAGATTATTATTTTCATACCATGCAATCGTATCATCGTTCTGACCCGCAGACAATACATCCATATCACCATCTGAATCTATATCTGCTGCGTATACCGATCGTACTGCGATCGCTGAACTATCTATTACATTTTTTGAATTTAAAATAAAAAATCCATTTAAATTCTCATACCAAGCGACTGTGTTATCACCCTGACTGGCGGACAATACATCCATGTCGCCATCATTATCCATATCTGCTGCATATACTGAGTATGTTTCCAATGCTGTTGATGATATTATATTTCTTGAAGAAAATTCAATATATCCTAACGTTTGATTGAATCCAAGGTTTTCGTACCACGAAATTCTGTTGTCATTCCTACCACCGCTTAATACGTCAATATCACCATCATTATCTATATCTGCTGTATAGACTGAGGTTGCTCCATCAGATAAACCAACTACATGTTCTGTTAAATTACCTGAACCATCATTTTCATACCATGAGATTGCATCATCACTACCACTCGCGCTTAATACATCAATATCTCCATCATTATCTATATCTGCCGCGTGTACATCTCGTGTTGACATACCTGATGTAGTTGTAATTTGATGTTTAGTGTAAGATCCTACTTGTACCTCAGCTTTTACTCTAAATTCTGTAACATAAGAAAATACTGAACTGGTATCAGCTTTTTTCACTTGATCAGTCACGTATACTCTAATTACTTCTCCTGGTAAAAAATTATTAGTTGGATTTATTGTTAGAAGTTTATTAAGAGCATCATAGCTACTTGAATAAGTATATTCACTGCTATTTTCGCCTACAATCTTTAATGTTGATTCATTAATAGTGCTTGGATCTATTGCCCATGGAAAAGTGATTGATATATCTGCATCATATAAAACACCAATTTCATTTACATCTGGTACAGTTTTATAGGTTGCTGCTCCAAACCAAGCAATCGTGTTATCAGTCTGCATTGCAGATATTATATCTATATCCCCATCTGAATCCATATCTGATGTATGGATAGATATTGCACCACCTGCAGATGTTGTAATCACATTCTGTTCGTCCTGAGTGAAATACCCACCTTTGTTTTCATACCATGCTATCGTATTATCTAAAATACTAGCGCTTATTACATCCATATCGCCATCGGAATCAAAATCTACAGCTCGAATGTCCCATGCACCATCAGCACCACCATCTACATCGATGATTATATTTTTTTCATCCTGAGTAAAATATCCACCTTTATTTTCATACCAAAGGATTGAATCGTCGCCTTTACTTGCACTTAGTACATCCATATCACCATCATTGTCTAAATCGGCTGCGTAGACAGATCTTGCACTAATCAATCCTGTCATTATCAAGTTTGGCGATGAAAATTCAGCATAACCCAAAGTATCATTATAACCAAGGTTTTCATGCCATGCGATAGCTTGATCATCATCACTAGCACTAAGAACATCCATGTCTCCATCGTTGTCTAGATCTGCTGCATAGACATCCCAACGTCCATTTACTGCAGCTGTATCAATAATTATATGTTTCTCATCTTTTATAAAATTTCCACCAAGATTCTCATACCAAGCGATTGTATCGTCTTCTCTACTTGCACTTAATACATCCATATCTCCATCATTATCTAAATCCGCTATATGGATTGATCGCATCCCAAGTGCTCCACCACCTATATCAGTGATTATATGCTCTGTAAATACTTGATTATTATTTTCAAACCAAATTATTGCATCGTCATATATACTAGAACTTATTACGTCCATATCTCCATCATTATCTAAATCCGCTGCATTTACAGATGTTGGACCATCTGCCCCACCGGCTACATCAGTAATTATATGTTCTGTTAAATTTCCTACCCCATCATTTTCATACCATGCTACTGTGTCGTCATCTACACTTGCGCTCAAAACATCCATATCTCCATCGCCATCAATATCTACTGTGTATACTGAATAAGCACTCATAGCTGATGAATTTATATTATGTTGAACTAATGGCCCTTCTAATACTTCATTCTTTACAACAAATTCAGTTGAATATGGAAATACTGAAGTAGTGTCAGCCTTTTTAACTTGATCTGTCACATATACTCTAACTATTTCACCAAATTTATAATCGTTTGTAGGATCTATTGTAAGTTCCTTTGTAGAAGCATTATAACTACTTGAATAAGTATATTTACCACTATTTTCTCCAACTATGACTATTGTCGACTCAGTTACTGTTGCGGGATCTATCGCCCAAGGAAAGGTGATTACTATATCTGTATCGTAATCAACACCGATTTCATTTACATCTGGCGTTGTTTTATAAGTTGTTACTCCATACCACGCAATTGTACTGTCTACTGAACTCGCACTTATTACATCTAAATCTCCATCGTCGTCCATATCTGCAGTACAGACAGACATCGCTCCATCCGCTCCACCTACTACATCGATGATTACATTTTCTTGAAATACTTGATTATCATTTTCATACCATGCGATTTTATCATCGTAGTTACTCGCACTAATTACATCCATATCTCCATCATTATCTAAATCTGCTGCATAAACAGAAACAGCACCATCAGCAGTATTTGATATTATATTTTGTTCATCCAGTGTGAATGTTCCACCCTTGTTCTCATACCAAGCAACTGTATCATTATTTAAACTCGCGCTTAATATATCCATATCACCATCATTATCTAAATCCGCTGCATACACTGAATAAGGTCCACTTGCTAAGGTTGTTATTACATTTTGTGCATCCTTTGTAAACGATCCACCGTTGTTTTCATACCACGCTATTGTATTGTCTAGCTCACTCGCACTTATGACATCTAAATATCCATCATTGTTAATGTCCGTTGCATAGACTGCCCTTACCCCATCTGCTCCACCAGGGATATCTATAATTATATGTTCTATAAATACTTGATTATTGTTTTCATACCAGACTATTTTATCCTCACTAAGACTCGCACTAAGAACATCCATATCTCCATCATTATCCATATCCGCTGCGTGTACTGTTCTTACTCCAGTTAAAGAACTAGTTATTACATTTTGCTCATCCTTTGTAAAAAAGCCACCTTTGTTTTCATACCAGGCGACTGTATTATCGACAGAGCTTGCACTAAGTACATCCATATCCCCATCATTATCTATATCAGCAGAATATACTGAACGTGGGCCATCTACTCCACCAACTATATCGATAATTATATGTTCTACTACATTTCCGGAACCATCATTTTCATACCAAGATATCTTATCGCCTGAAAAACTTGCACTAACTACATCAATATCGTTATCATTATCTATATCCACAGCAAATGCTGAATATGCTCCATCTGCAGTAGTTGATATTTCGTGTTGTATGAACGTCCCATTTACCGCTTCCGCTTTAACTCTAAACTCAGATACATATGGTATAACTGGTTCACCACCAGTTTTTTTAACTCTTTCAGTAATGAGAACTTGTATTTTTTCACCAAACTTGAAGTTGTTTACGGGATCAATAGTAAGACTCTTAGTCGGAGCATCGTAACTCAAAGTCGTAGAATATTCTCCACTACTTTCTCCTACTATTTTGATATTAGTACTTGTTAATGTAACTTCATCAATATCATAAAGAAATGTTACTGTAATATTTGCATTACGCTCAATTCCAATTGTATTTGATCCAGGTGTTATAACATAACCTCCTGAAGCATTCAATACTGTAATCTGAATACCTATAACAACTGCTATAGATAATAGTAAGCCTAATATTATTTTTCTCATATTGAAAACCCCTTTACTTCGTCATCTATTCTAATTATCTACTTAATCTCCACTAACGTTATTGTTTCATTTATATATAGTAATTAGTTGTTTCCCCATTCCAATCTACCTTATTTCTTCTTAGGAAATTGCGTTATTTGTCAAAATTTGTCATTACATTATCTCAAAAAAAATACTGATGGTCAATATCTTTCATACTTTTAGAGTGCAATACGACATCGAAATAATTTTTCCGAAGAGAATTAAAGAAAAACTAATTTAGAAATAGTATAGTATATAGATATTGTTATCATAGCCATAAGCTTTTACTTCTATCTAAAAATTGATGGTATTAACGATGTAATCTTATTAAGATTATTAATATTTTTTTCAGGCAATTAATTCTTCATAACTTAGTATTCTAAAGTTAGATTCAAAAAAAAGCAGTTACCAACTGCTTTTAATCTTCACCTCACGTAGGTATAAAATTTTCAACATATGTTACATTATCACTAAAACTAATTAATTCTAATTTCTCTACAGCACAACTAGTAAGAGAATCATTTTTAATTGCTAACCATCCTTTTGTATATTCTCCACCTAAAGAAATCTCAAGTGGATCAATATTACTATCCAAAAATGATATTCTTACTATCTTAGATTCAATAAACAATTCTTTATCTAAAATTACAACTCCAAAGTATGCATTTTCGTCATTTCCTAGATGAAGTAATTGAACAGGATTGTCTAAGTTTTTTTTATCCACATCGTTACTGTCAATGTCTAGATCATTTTTAGAAACACTAAAATGAATTATTCCAATTTCATTAACTGTCTCATAAATGATTTGCTCATCTTCTTTTGAAGTATTATGATATAAAACTGTTAAATTATTATCAATTATATATTCATTTACTTCGTTCCTCAAATCGTCAGTTGTCATAGTATAACTATTACAACCAGATAAAACAAGCATAAAAACCATAATTAAAGATAAAATTCTTTTCATATTTACCTCCTAGATTTCTCAGTTAATATATTATAACACCATTTTCCCTTAAACATTGTCTAAATATTCTAAATAGAATTGTCTAGTGTTATCAAGCAAAAAAAACCAAGATAAATTCTATTAGAATATCTCTTGGTTTCCATATTTTTATTGGTCCTGTTCAAAGTAAGGTACTACTTCTCCCTTAATACCTGTATGATATTCGCTAATCAGTCTAACCAATAACCCATTTAAATACTCAACTACTGTTTCACCAACTGTAGCTTCAAGATGATCTTCACCAATTCCAGAATGGTTTGTCAAGAATACATAAGTGCCTCCTGTCATCATTGCTTCGTTTCTAAGCAAATATTCAGTATGCTTATCAATGCCACTAGATGCTACTGGTATTAGTCTGATACCCATTGATGCAGCTTTATATATTGAACTATAATATCTGCTCATGTCCTCTTGAGTTTCATGTGGGGGTGCATCCAAAACATGGAATAAGAGTTTTGTTGTGTTTTCTTCACTCCAAGCTTTCATCATCGCTTCATCAAGAGCAATATCAACAGCTTCTTCAAAATCTCCTCCTCCTTGAGAAGATTGTGCACGCAGATTTTTCTTTTGATCTAAAATATCTGTTGTAAAATCAAAATATCTAGTCAGGTAACTATCACCAACGTCACGGTAGAATAGAAGTGCTAATTTAATCGTTAAGTTAGGATTGTCGTCTGTATGAGAAGTAATAACAGAGTCAATTTCAGTTTTTAAATACTCTAATTCATCACTCATCGATCCAGTAGTGTCAATCACGAACATAATCTCGATAACGTCTTTGTGGGAGTCATCTTCACTTATCTCGAATGTTAGATGATTATTCTCAATAGAATATCTATACTCTTCATTTAAGATTACATCATTGTACGATATTGAAATAGAAGCGATATCTGCCAATTGATCACTCTTTGGGAAAAGGTATGCATTACCAAAAGCATCACTCTGTGCTGTATAGATTACATTTTGACTCTCATCATGTAGTTCGACAGTAGCGCCATATAGATTTTCCTCAGTATTCGAAATTTGCACACTAATCATATTGGTTGTATCAAAATATCCCTTATTTAAAAACTTACTGAAGATACCATCTTGACTTTCTTGCGAACTCTCGAAGAGTGATAAGTAAAAATCATAATTTGATATGTCACTCCACTCGCTTGCTGTTAGTTGTCCTGCCTGAGGTGTAACATTAATGCTTCCCTCTTCACCATCCTTACTAGTGAGAACAGCGTCATCAGTCGACGTATATTCTCCCGATACTGGAACTTCAACTATTTTTTCAACTGCAACTTCTTTTTCAACTTCTACTTCTTTTTCAACTTCTACTTCTTTAGAACAAGCTGAAAATATAAATGACATCATAATTAACATAATAAATAAAAGTCTTTTCATTCAAAATCCTCCTTATAATCGCTGTTTACTTATGATTAATTTTACCAAACAAATTCAGTGAAGATGCTAGATGGTCTATAACTTACATAATATCCAATGTAAAATACACTGTATCTAAGTACATTCGATTATACGCTTAATATTATTTATAATTACTAATCAAGTGTTTTCTCTTAATCAATGATCGTGACTAAATTTGAAAACAGTTATGGAGTAAAAAAAGGATACCAAACATAAGATGATTATGATAATCATCATTTTACTAAATAGGTGGGTTAAAAGAGAAGTGAAAGTTTCATATCTTTCATAAATCATGCACTGTATAACACCATTTATAAGTAAGGATTTATCTTGCATTGCAACTAAACATTGTTAATCTTACTTGAAAACGGAATCTTTAAAATGAAGAGCGAGCCTAATACATGCCTCAGAGTTAGGAACAAATAAATCTGAAGTACTTAGTAAAAGGTTGATATAGTCCTCATCAAATTGGAACTCCTCATATTTAGTACCTTCGTGGTCTTTTTTTTCTTTATTATAATCCATATATTTATCGATGATTCTGTCAAAGTCTTCCTTCTTCCAAATTGCACAAGAAAGCATTGTAGGTTTAAAACTCAATGGACAAAATGCTATACCAAAAACCCTAAGAGTTACCTCGTTTTCGATCAATTCATAGATCGAATCATACGATTCTTTATTTGTTTCTGCCAAAGGATTATCAATTCCGAGAACTTCTTCCATAAACTCTTTGGTATATGTGTTAATGTAATTACTGCCATTCAATCCCTCCCAATTTGTAATATCACGTGGCTGATGTTCACCAGAAGGAATTGTTTGATAATAATCAACAAAACTAATAGTTTTCTTTCTTTTAAATCCCAAAAATGATTTCTTATTGTCATGTTTATCACCATAATCAACTATTGTGATACATTCTGTACCTAAATTTGCTGATCTTCTATCAAAATCAGGTAGTTGAACTTGATTACTCCCAAATAGTTTCTTACGACGACTTATGTTTTTTCTATCAGCTTTCAAAAAGTATTTTTGTCGACAGAAATGTATAACAATTAGCCATTGCTAAGTCTCATGCAATATTAATTGCAATATAGTTATTATACAAATCATTTCATCATATTCTACACTGAACCTATAGAGGACTATAATAGAACAAAAAAACTAGGACTTTCACATCCTAGCTTGCATATTTAATGGTGAGGGTATTGCCACTAATTCAATTGCGATAAAAGCTCAAGACCCTATAAGCTGTGAGCCTCATAAAAATTCTTACTGTAAATTAATCAAAGTATTACTACAATAATTTTATTTATATTTCAATCACAGCTGAAACTATTAATAAGTACGCCTTAGTTAATACTTTATTAGTGTACACGATTCTCTCCGCTTATTCTTTAATTTTAATTCCATCCATAGATAATAATTCAATAATACTTAAAATACCTGTTTTCCAAGCCATTGAGTCAATTTATTCTCTCTTTCAGAAAAAGCTTTTTCTTCATATTTTCCCAGAACAATTTCATCAGTAATATTTCCATCTGATAGAAAAATCACTCGATCTGCTCTGGCTGCAACTTTTGCATCATGTGTAACTAGCATTAGTGTGGTTCCTTCAGCATTTATCTCATTAATAATATCCATAATTTCCTTTGATGCGCTAGAATTAAGAGCTCCTGTAGGTTCATCACCAAATATAATATCCGGATGGTTTATTAATGCACGGCATATTGCCGCACGCTGAAGCTGTCCTCCGGAAACCTTCTTGATGTCATGATCCGCGATCTGATCAATCCCTGTTCTTTTCATGAGTTCTGCTGCATATGCATTTACATTTTCCCTACTATCACTCTTCGCCTTAAATCCTGGAAGTACAATATTGTCACGTATTGATAATGTCTTAAGTAAATGTGACTGTTGGAATATAAATCCCATCTTTTTAAGCCGTATGTTACTCATCTTCTCATCATCAATGCTTGAGGTATCTTCTCCATCAAAGCTTATTTCACCATTGGTTGCCCTGTCCATGCCGCTTATGTTATATAAAAGCGTTGATTTTCCTGAACCTGACTGTCCCATGATTGCCACGAACTCTCCTTCGTTAACTGATACGTCAATTCCTTTTAAAATCTTTGTTCCGTCAAATTCCTTCCATAATCCTTTTGCCTGTAAAATAGTCTTCATAATTACATCTCCTATTCATTAATCAGTGAAACGATATTGTATTCTCGTATCTGTCTGGTACTAATCCATGTCATTCCTGTTGCCACTGCAAGAAGCACTAGGGGTAATATTACAAATGCTGTCCATGGATTTATGATAAACGTTATTCTAGATATACCAAATCCCAACATACTTAAAGCCCCGCTTACGATGCTTTCACCAAGAATATTTGAAATAAGTGTTCCTACAATTATTCCTGCAATTGAAACCATTCCAATCTTATAAAGATACTGTTTTCTCACATTAGAATTTGTAAAACCAATTGCCTTCATTGCTGCAATTTGTGCAACATCCTTGGCAAGTCTTAACTTCATAAATAAAACTACTATCAATGCTTCGAGCAGTATTCCTATCACCACTACTGCAGTTGTGGCAACTTCTACTTGTTTTGTAACACCGCCCAATGTCTGGTTTATGAATTCCTCCATTGGTTCTATGTCATAACCTCCACCTATCTTGTCACTCCACTGTGAAGCTTTTTCTCCCGCATCTACTCCATCAATAAGATTGATTGTAAATTGGTATTTTTCCGCATCTACTCCTGCAAAGGTGTATATAGCCTTTGCCGTGTATCCTCCACTTGTCACATCCTGATAAATTCCAGAGATAACGAATTTCTCCTGCACGTCGTTAACCCTTAGTATTATCCAGTCGCCTGTGGTTTTGCCCATCTCATCTGTATTAAGTTTTGAAAGTGCGATTTCATTTTCCATAGAAGGTGCCTTACCATCAAGATACTTAAGTTCTTTTCCTGCAGAATTTCCACTGTCAACGTGAAGATTCATCCATTCATCCTCGCTATCAATTGTCTCAACTCGTACTCTTCTAAACTCCTTATATTCTTTAATTTCAGCATCCTCATTAAGAATATTTTTAATAACTTCGTGCCTATTCTCGAGATTTTCTCCTGAATCAATCTCAATCAATATGTCATCCATAGAACTTCCCATATAGGAAATGAATTCCTTGGATTCCATAGTATTTATAAGGTTCATAGGAACAATCATTATCCCTAAGACGATGAACATTACCATAAAAATTATTGTAAATCCACCAAAATTATGAAGTGTTTCCCTTACACTCATAAGTAGATTAACTGACATCTTCTTTGACTTATAAAGTCCGTCCTTAACACGTTCCTTTTTACCAAAACCTTTTCCAGTTACCAGTGCATCCACAACAGTTACTTTCTTAAGTTTCTTAAGAATCTTCTTACAGTAATGGTTAGTTACGAAATACACAAGTATGCATCCTACAACAGGAAGACCAATGGTAAGAATTGAAACTGGCTGTTTGCCAAATGTGTTACTTACATGTCCAGTAAACACGTTTGCCATTATAAGAGCAAGCACATAACCTATGACTATTCCTGCTACCACCATCATCTTATACTTTACAAGATACAGATTTCTTATATCCTTATATGACATTCCTATGGCTTTCATGGTACCAATTTCGCCGATTTCTTCTTCTAAGGTAGCCATCACAGTGTATTTAATACACATCAGGGCAACCATAACAAGTAACATACTTACAAGAATTAAAACCATTGCCATCGCAATATCCCTAAAAGCACTTAAAAGAAAGATAACTGAGTAAGTAACTGCCTGCCCATCCTGTGGCAGACCTGCTTTTTCATAAGCTGTCTTGAAATCTGAAGCCATGGATGAATCCGTAAAATATGATTCGATGAGATACTCAATTTCTCCCACATTTCCAAATAGTTCATCGAAATCCTCATCGCTTATAAGTATTCTTGTTGAAGAACAGAGTGTGGAATTCATCTGTGCATCACGCACAAAAGCTGTTACTTTGAATTCCTTGGTTACACCTTTACTTGATAACACAACTGTATCTCCAAGGTTTATGTCATAGGAATCCAGAAGAATTACAGGAATACCAATTTCACCTTTATTAATATTTATTACATTTCTGTCTTCATCAAGTAAAAGATCATATTCCTCATTCTGCTTAACAAGACTTATATCCAGTCTCAAGTCTGATAAACTAAATACATCATCCCCATAAACCTTAAGGTCATCTCCGTAAACATTTATCATTGAAAGAGTCTGCCAGGCTGTAACGCCATCATAGGATGAATTAAATTCATCAATTAACTCCTGATTTATCTCTCCCTTATGCATCTGGAGAAAATGTGGTGGCTTTGCTGTACTGTACATTCCCATCATAGAAATTATAAGCTGCGTCACTACAATGGTTGCTACCACCACAAGACCTGATACAAGTGTCATAAACAAAAGCAATGATACATTGCCTGCACGGTTTCTATTAAAATCATTCTTTAACATTTTTAAATTCATGTTCATAATTAACCACCTCAATTTCTCTTATACTTTTTCTACTTGTAAGAACCAATTCAACTACTACCATTAATACTCCTCCTATATCGTCTTATATTCTTTCATAATCATAATCTCCTATCACAAATACTATATCTTAACTGTTTTTGATTACTTTTTGATCATATGTATTCCTAACCTAAAGTGTTATCCCCAGTACTGCTTTGCCAGGTTCCAAAAAGTCTCATCTGCAACTCCAAGCATTTTCTCAAGTAGTGCCACCAGCGCTCTAATAGTCATCTGCTGTTCTTCCGGATTAACCTGAAAAATTCCATCATCTAAGAGTGTGATTGATGATGTTAATAAAATCTGCATGTACTGTGTAGGAAAATCCGATTTAAATATTCCTTGACTGATACCCTCATCCACAACTTTGGTAAGAACCGGAGTAACCCTTGTTACCAATGAACTCAAGGATTTTTGATGCATTAGTGCATTTCGTGGTTTGTGTAGTTCTTCCATAAGGTCATTATCTACTTCGCTTTCAACCCTCATGGAAAGGATTGTATTAAGCATCTTCACTACAGGTGAAAGTTCTGGATTAGATGCCACCTCCTCAGCCCTTGCAACAACTATTTCAGTAACGCTGTCAATGATTGCATCAAGCACTTCTTCTTTGGACTTAAAATAATAATAAAATGTTCCCTTTGCTATTCCTGCGGCATTAACAATGTCATTTACCGAACATTTGTCATAACCTTTGGTTGAAATTAATCTTCCTGCCCTATCAAGTATCTCGTTTCTTCTTTCATTAAATTCCTTACTAACCTTCAAACTGTCTTACCTCTTAAACTATAGAATCAAAAATACACTAAATACTGGTAATTTTTCCCTAGACCGTCGGTCTACGGTCTTTATACAATACATTTTTATTTTTGTCAAGACAATTTTCGAAAATTTTTCCCATATATCTACAAAATATAGAAAAAACACCCAACTTCTGTCTTGAGTGAGTGTTTTGGGAATACTATTTAATTGTAATAACTATGTTTAATATCACCCTTTATACTTTCTTCCAATTTGATTATGTCGGTAACAGTGTGTGCTTTTTTAACTACTTTACTACAAAATCTCCCACATCCCCCTCTAACATCACATAAAGTATATAAGTCTCATTATCTATACTAGGATATAGTATTATACTGTCATTCTCATCTTTGGCGATACTATGGAAGAATTCATACTTTATTTGAGCTAATATGTACTCAACGAATATTTTTGCAGCATCTGAAAATGTGTTGATTATTGCCTTTCTCTGTAAATCATCACGCAAATCAATATCTGAGCTTAGATGATGTGTAAACTCTCCACAGGTGCCAATTTTGGGCAATACGTTGCTTTTTTTAAGGTCAGTAACAGCACAAACCGAATCACCTGCATTTAGTGCATCTCTTCCTAAGTAAAGATTCCCACTAAAACTAATAATAATTCTACCATTACTACCAGTACTTTCAAGATACTTAGCAACAACTTCTTTCAACTCCATTTTCACATCCATTTCCTTGAGTTACTTGCTGTAGTTTCCATTTCTTTCTGATACATGTGACAATGACTTATGTTCTTCTACATGTTCAATACACATTTTTAACTTCTCTTTTAATGTATAACGCATAAAAAAGGCTCCCTTCATCAGAGTAGGTAGTTAATTATACCACCTCTCCAACTTTTGGAAGCCATTTCAAATTAAATTGGTGCGGGTAATCGCGCCTATTGATATGCGCGCCTTTGACTTACCACTAAATTTGTAAATAATATCTCTACAATTCACATAATGACAAATTAAACCTTTTTGTATATCTAGTAAGTTCTCGGTCATATTTTCATTTCCTCTCTCCTTTTATCTATTTTTTTAATCCCATAATAAATTTCGTTTGATATTAAAAAAAGAAAAAGAAGTTTAAACCAAAATTAAAACTTACATATTAGTTATTTAAATTGGATTACCATCTTTATCAAAGTAAGTTATTTCAGATGAAAATTCATTAATTCTATTATCTAATACATCATTAATATATTCATCATAATTAAGTATTATGTAAGTATCAAACACTTCATAACAAAACCTTTAATAATGCCTGTATGACTTTATTATAGTGTTCACTCTTTGGTACTCGCTTCATTATTTACTTCTCTTCTCAGTTTTTTTACTTTCATCTTAGTAGATGGTCTAAAATCACATATATCTTTTAGATCTAGTATTAAAGCTTCTGATGAAATCTTCACTTCATATAATGATAAAGCTAATGATATACCAAGCATTATTAAAGAAATTAAGAATATGATTTGTCCTAAAATATTATGTTTCAAATATAAAGTAATCATTGAAAGAACACACAAAAAAAAACTAAAAGCACCAATAAATTGCATTCTTCTTATCAAAAAAATTCTTTTCTTAAAATTTTCTATCTGATGATAAACTAATTTATCAGGACTCTCCTTGTATTCTTTAATTTTAGCTGATATAACGTCATTTAAAGAAATATATCTTCCATTGTAAGCAACTAATAAAAGTGATATAGCAGGAAATAAAATCGCTGGAGTTGTAATCTCTAACTGCATAATTATCCTCCTTTCTCTTCTTAATTACACATTATTTTAGTATTATAATACCTCGTTCTTGTCTTATTTTTATAATACTAGATTAAAATTATTGTAATTGAAAATTAATATAGAAATCTATAATTTCCTCGTCTTAACTAAACATTTCGCATTTCGTGCTAATATTAGAAAGCCTCTAAGTAGAGGCTTTTAATATATAATTATTTAATTAGTATTCTCAGTCATAAATAATCAATTCTTTAAGGTAAATAATTTTAAATTAAAACTCTACGTTTTCACCATAATAAGTACAAGCAAATATTTTTTTCATTTCTGTAACTGAAATTTCTCTTGGGTTTGTACCAGTACATGGATCTGATACTGCAGTTGTAGAAATCTCATCTAGTTTATCGTTAAAGTCTTGTTCGCTTATTCCAAATTCTCTTAATGTAAGTGGAATATTCATTTTCTTATTGAAGTCAATAACCATTTCCACTAATGAGTTTACTAATTCATCTTGAGTGTTCCCTGCTAATCCTAATCTTCTTGCTATATCAGCATAAATATTACCAGCAGTTTTTTTGTTAAATTGAATTACATATGGTAAATAAATAGCATTTGCACATCCGTGAGGGATATTAAATACTCTTCCTGTTTTGTGTGCCATACTATGCACAATTCCTAGTATTGCATTTGAAAATGACATTCCTGCTAGACATTGAGCTGTATGCATTTTACTTCTAGCTTCTTTATCTCCATTATAAGATTCAACTAAGTTTTCTACTGTCATTTCAATAGATTTCATTGCTAAAGCATCTGTAAATTCGTTACTTACTGTTGAAACATAAGCTTCAAAAGCATGAGTTAATGCATCCATTCCAGTGTGTGACACTAATTTTTGTGGCATTGTTTGTGCTAAGTCATTATCTACTATTGCTATATCTGGTGTGATATTAAAATCTGCTATTGGATATTTAACTCCAGTTTTATTGTCTGTAATCACCGCAAAAGAAGTTACTTCTGTCCCCGTACCACTTGTAGTAGATATTGCAACAAATTTTGCTTTTTGTCTTAACTCAGGTAAGTTAAACGGTTTTGCAGCTTCTTCAAATGTAAATTCTGGGTATTCATAGAAAATCCACATAGCCTTAGCAGCATCAATCGGTGAACCTCCTCCTATACCAATAATCCAATCTGGTTCAAAATCATTCATTACTTTTACGCCATTCATTACTGTATCAACTGATGGATCTGACTCTATCCCCTCAATAACAACAGTTTCAATTCCAGCTTCTTTTAAATAACCTTCAGCTTTATCTAAAATTCCTAATTCTCTTAATGGACCATCACCTATTACTAGAACAGCCCTTTTACCTTTTAAATTCTTTAATTCTCCAATTGCACCTTCTCCAAAGTACACATCTCTTGGTATTGTAAACCTTGCCAAATTAATTCCTCCTAATATTTTTAATTTCTCTAATTTACTTTAGAGTATTTTGTTTGCTTGTTGCTCTTTTAGCACATGATTATTATATAAATTTGATAATTCATTGTGAAGAAGGCACTTTTTAGTAAGGTAGTTACCAAAAGGAAAAGTGAAACTCATGAAGTGTTTAAATTAGAAAGATTACTGATATAATAATAGCGAACTTTCTCTTGTAATAAGACTAGAGAATTTCTAAAAAATATGTTTACAAGGATAGTGCTTAAGTATGCCAAAAGATAGAAATAATAAAGTAAGTTGTAGTAATTATAGGTGTGAAATTGAGGTAACTTTAGAGTTAATAGGTGGAAAGTGGAAATCCCTTCTTCTTTGGAATTTAGGAAATCATGAAGTCATACGATTCAATGAATTTAGAAGAATCATTCCTGAAATCACACAAAAGATGTTAACACAACAATTAAGAACATTAGAGGAAGACAGATTAATAAATAGAAAGATTTATAACCAAATACCTCCAATGGTAGAATATTCATTATCGGAAGAAGGAAAGAAATTAATGCCCATACTAGACCAAATGGATCAATGGGGGAAAAATTACGTAGACCATCACAAAGATTAAATAATTTAAAAAGGAGAAAGTCAAATATATTTTCTAATATAAATGGATAAGGTTATCCTTATGGCTGTAAAATTAAGTTTGGGGTAAGAGAGTTATTCTCTTATTTCAAACTTTTTTAATGGAAACAAAAAAAGTGCATAATAATCCGATATAATTTAAGCGCTCAAACCTAATTAGAAAGGAAATTATTATGCACTCAAATTCTATCACATTTAATAATGATATAAAATCTATTTTCAATATCCACGATAAATCTATAGTCCTAGATAACTATGAAATTATCGATGACTCAATAATCATTCATCTTTCAAGGAATCGCCAATTAGTCAAATGTTCAGTCTGTGGAGAATTAACTGATAAGGTCCACGACTATTATATTCGCACTATTAATCATGGTGTTTTCAATAACCGTAAGTGTTTTATTAAATACAAGCAACGTAGATATCGTTGTGATTGTGGTAAGAGATTCTCTTTACCTAATCAATTTGTTGAGAAGTACAATAAGATTAGTTCTAACTCTAAATGGAGTATCATTAACGAGGCTATACTTGTTTCTTCTTTCAAAGACATGGGGAAAAGACTTAATATGTCTTCTACCACTGTAAGAAGAATATTTAATATGCATTGTAAACAATCTAGAAAGTCTTTACCTAGAGTATTAAGCATTGATGAATTCAAAGGTAATAGTGGTGGATACAAATACAATCTAAGTATTTGTGATCCTTCTAATAGACAAATAATAGATATATTACCTTGTAGATATAAGGATTACTTACACCACTACTTTAGTACGTTTTCTTCTGAAGAACTAAGTAATGTAGAGGTTATTACTATGGATATGTATCATACTTACCACGATATTTGTAAGGAATTCTTTCCTAACGCTACTATAGTAATCGATACTTTCCACTTTGTTAGACTAGTTACCAATGCAGCTAATAATGTAAGGATTAGAATTATGAAGAAGTTTAATCGAATTGATAAGCAATACAAAGTCCTCAAATCTAGATGGAGATTATTTAATACTAAACCAGATTGCATCTCGGATAAATGGATATTTGATAAAAGGAGTAAGCAATGGACAAGTGATTCATCATTACTTGATTACATGAGAAACATTCATCCAGAGTTAGGTAAGACCAGAGAGTTACTAGAATCGTTTTATGAGATTGTTCATAACTCAAGCTATCCTACCGTTTATCATGAGCTCAATAATTGGATCATTGAAGCGAAGAAAACTAACATTGGTGAAGTTAGAGAAGCAGCATTATCTATAGAAAGGTGGTTACCTGAGATAGTTAATTCGTTTATGATTAATCCTGATACTGAAACTAAATACACCTCAGCCTTTATTGAAGGTAGTAATAACTATATCAAAGTGATAAAACGTACTTCATATGGATTTAGATGTTTCAATACTTTTAGAAACAAAATACTTTATCATCACAATAATTCAAGACATATTATATCTGCATAGTTATGCACAAAAAAAGGACATAGATTTTTTCAATCTATATCCTTAAACTCTTACTCATTTATTGAGTTTACCCCAATCCTTGACTTAGAGCCATCCTTATCCATTTCTTCTTAATATTTTAATTTACCTAGTAATTAATGATAATCATATAATTAATAATAAACAATGGGCGAGTGAGAGTAATCAAAACTAAGGTCCACTATATAAATTATACAAAAAAACTGGATGATTTCTCATCCAGTATGCGTACTTAATGGTGCGGGTAACAGGAGTCGAACCTGCACTCCGAAGAACTAGAGCCTAAATCTAGCGCGTCTGCCAGTTCCGCCATACCCGCATATACTTGCTTTATTAGTATATATATTTGTTATTTAAATGTCAACATCATAAGAAAAAAAGTGCTAATTTAGCACTCTTTAACAATTATAGGGACTCACCACTTGTTTCTTCAGCGTTCTCTTGATCCATTCTTTCATGTAATCTATTATGGAATTTTGTTACTCTATTTCTAAATCTTCTTCTTGCTTGAACTCTTTGAGCTACATCAGGTAATTCAACTCCTAGCTCTTCTGCTTTTTCTTGAACTAATTGATGAATTTCTTCTCTAGCAGCAGCAACTTCTTCATCTGTCATGTTCTCAAAATCATAGTTTGCTCTAACTTCATTATAGTATTCTCTTAGAGCTACCATTTCATCAGTAAGCTCAAATCGTTGACCAAATCCGCCTTTTTGATTTCCTTCACCACAATATCCATTATTATAACCATATCCTTCGAATAATGGTAATTCAATTCCAAGTTCCTCAGCCTTTGCTTCTACTAAAGCGTGAATTTCCTCTCTAGCAGTGATAACTTCCTCTTCTGTCATATTTTCCCAGTCATACTCTTGATATAAATCAATTCTATAATTTAATAATTCTTGCATCTCTTCAGTAATGTTCATTACTTCAACGTGTCTTCCTTGTCCTTGAAACGCACCTTGAACATAATCTTGCACATCCTCATTAGTTGCAGTAAATGCCCCACCTGCAAGAGATAATGCTAATAATAAACCTTTCATTTGTTCCTCCTTCGCCTAATGGCTCTTTTTTATACCTCTAGTATATAGACTCATTACGTAAGTATTATGAAGTAGTTATGAAGTTTATATGAAGATTTTCATCTTTAACTCAAACTAATCATACATTATTATACTACATTCATCTTTGTAATATTTGATAATCCTGTGAAGATTTTGTGAAGATTGATTTATTAATTGTTTTACTGTGTTATTATTAAAAAAAGTATTTAAGGAGTCAATTATGGAAAAGAATATATTAATTGTAGAAGACGAGTTATCTTTACAAAACATCCTAGAAGTTTACTTCAAAAAAGAAGGTTTTACAGTTATCAAAGCCTCTGACGGACTAAAAGCTTTAGAACAATTCGAATTATATAGCATTGATATTGCGTGTGTCGACGTTATGATTCCACATATCAATGGTTTTGAAGTTGTTAAGTCAATTAGACAAAAATCCGATATTCCTATATTGATGATGACTGCACTTTCTAGTGAAGAAAACCAACTTAAAGGGTATGGATTAGACATTGATGATTATGTTACAAAACCTTTTAGTCCTACAATTCTAGTTGCTAAGGTAAAATCAATTCTCAAAAGATATAGTGATAAACAAATCAAGAGTATTATTCAGAATCACCAATTAGGACTACTTGAAATAAATTTCCAAAGTAGAGTAGTTGCAGTTGAGAACAATGAGATTGAGTTATCTAAAACTGAGTTTGACATACTTGCTTACTTCATCAAAAATAAAGGGATTGTTATTGACAGGGTAACTTTTCTAGATGAAATATGGGGAATGGATGTATATGTCGAAGACCGAATTGTGGACACTTTCATAAAAACACTTAGAAAAAAACTTGGACCAGCTAGTAAGTATATTAAAACTGTATTTGGTGTTGGATATAAATTTGAGGTAGACTAATGAAAAAATCGTTTGTAAAGAAAATATTTTCTGGTGTATTCTTACTTTTATTCATTGTTTTTTTAGTACAATTATTATTTCAAAGAGTGATTTTCCCTGTCTACTATTTAAAAGAGGTACAACAAAACATTAAAGATGAACTTTCTATCTTGGTTGATTCTTCAACAGAGGAACAATTTCTAAATAACTTGGATAAATTTTCACAATACACTCAAACAACAACCCATATTATGAATATAAACTCTACATCAGAAGAAAGTAGAGATATCTATCCTATCACCGTAATCAAAAACGAGATGAATGAATATTTCAGTATCTTTATACCTAAATTCACTAACTTCTCACTACAAAATGATGATCTTATTTCAGGAAGGTTTTATCTCAACACAAGAAATAACACCTATATCCCAAAAGTGCTTTTAGTTAATGATGTAAGAATTTATGGTGAATCTAGAATGATGAGTGGTATGCATTCTAAAAAATATATGAATTGGCTTTCAGATAATCACATTGACTTTTCTAATACTTATGATTTACAAGGTAGAATAATTGAGATGACTGATCAATTAGTAGAACAGTCCAAGGACATAAATGTTTCCAGAGAAATACTTAATTTATCTTCAGGTAACATCACTAACTTAAAAGAAACGTCTTTCGGATTATCTTATATATCAAACATTGAGAATAAACCTACAAATCTTGTTTATACATCTAGATTAATACTAGATGGAAAGGAACATTTAGCGATTACAATATATCCTTTAAGTAATATATCACTAATTGCTAAAAAGCTAACATCATTTAATATTTTAATGTACTTAATAGCATTCCTTATTCTTCTTGGTCTTTCAGTCCTTTACATTAAAAAAGTAAGCGTTCCTTTAATAAAGATTAATGAAACTACTAAAAGATTAGCAAAATTAGACTTTACGCAAATTGATGAGGTGAATTCTGAGGATGAAATTGGAGAGTTATCAAAAAGTATTAACCTGTTGTCAGCAAATTTAAAAACCGCTCTTTCTGAACTTAATGATAAGAATGAACATTTATCTCTTTCAATTCAACAAGAAACAAAGCATGAACAATTAAGGCAAGATTTTGTTGCAGGTCTTTCCCATGAACTTAAAACTCCACTAGCAGTTATTCAAGCTAGCAGTGAAGGGTTGTCACTAAAACTTTTTGATAAAAAACAAACTGAAGAACAGTATAAACTAATTCAAAGTGAAATTAACAAAAGTAAAAAAATAATTCAAGATATGATGCAAGTCTATAAAATCGAACAGAGTAATTTTAAAACTAACTGGAGAGAATTCAAACTAAAAGATGTAATCAAAAATGCTTCAGAAAGTTTAAACTTACTAGCTGAAGCAAAAGGTATAAAAACAATAATCAATCTTGACGATACAACTATTTTTGGTGATGAAAATAAATTTGAACTAGTAATTAGTAATCTGTTTTCAAATGCAATAAAATACACTAATGAATTCGAGGAAATCGTTATTAATTTAAAGAAAGGCTTCTTTGAAATAATAAATACAGGTATAACAATTCCAAAGGAAAGCATTAATGATATATTTGAACCTTTTTATAGAGTCGATAAAGGACGTTCTAGAAAAACTGGATCCACTGGATTAGGTTTATATATTGTAAAACAAATACTAGAACAACACGAACTTAATTATGGAGCTGAAAATTTAGATAATGCAGTTAGGTTCTTTTTTAGAGTAAAATAAAAAGATTAATTATTTATTAATCTTTAAATTTTCTAGTAGAATTTTCATAACATGATCATAACCACGTTCTGAATGAGGGATCAAACAATTACTACAATCCTTAATACCCTCATCAGTATAATTTCCCTTACAATCATAATGATACAAAGGACAATAACAAAATAAGCAATTAAAAAACTCATGATCCATATCATGACAAGGAAAATATTCACATTTATCATTCTTAAAATATCGATAACTCATTCTAACAGATCCTCTCTTTTAAAGTTATTATACAGTTTTGCAACATTTTTTTCAACTTTACATAAATTTAATATCGTGATAACATTTGTTATAGGTGATAGTATGAATAGAATATTTAAATGTAAATTATTTAAGAGCTTTACACTTCAAGAAATTAACCACTTTTTAAGAAAGTATAGAACAATTACAAGAAATTATCAAAAGAATGATATTGTATTTTTCGAGTGTGAAGAGTGTGACAAAATAGGAATAGTAATTTCAGGTAGTATTGAGATTCAAAATGTCTCAGGTGATGGAAAAATGGCCAATTTCACTACAATAGAGTCCGGAAATATCTTTGGAGAGGTATTACTTTATAGTGAAAAAAAATCATATCCAGCAACACTAATAGCTTCTGACGATACTACGGTTTTATATATTGAAAAAGAAGTTTTACTAAAGGCTTTAGGAGAACATAAAAAACTTTTAGTAAATTTCTTAGAATTGCTGGCCAATAGAACATTAAATTTACACAATAGAGTTAAAGTAATCACAAAGCATACTTTAAAGTCTAAAATAGCATCTTATATACTTTCAAATTCTAACAATGAAAATAGAGTGCCAATAGGGATGACTAAAGAAAAGTTAGCAGAGTATCTAAGTGTTCAAAGACCTTCATTATCAAGAGAGTTAATACAACTGAAAGATGAAGGGTTAATTGATTATGATCGTAAATATTTCTATATTTTAGATAGAAATGCCTTAGAATCAGTATAAACGGGACTCTAAAAATAGAATCCCGTTTTATTTTACTCTTGATACATTTTTAATGATTCTTGTAAACTAATTTTATCAATCTTTCGTTTAGCATCGATAGTACCAACGAAATACATTCCAATGACTATTAATAATCCTAGTAACGCAAAGAGTGGAGTTAATTTAAACACCATCACTAGGCCAAACAATTTAACATATATTATTTCCATTAATTTTACAGAGAAATAAATAATAGGTAAAGAAACAATATAGGTTATTACTGCGTAAATCAAATAACTATTAATAACTAAATCATTTACTTCTAACTTATCAAATCCCATAACTTTTAATAATGAAATTTGATAGAAATTATCTTCGATAGTTAGACTCATAATTAGATAAAGAATAATGAATCCTAGTGCTGCTGCTGTAATAATAAATCCAATGAATGATACATTCATGAACTTTTGCATGGATTCTGCTTGACTAAGAACATCTTCTTTAATCGATACTCCTAAAAAATTATCACTCTCTAAAATAGAATCACTATAAATTAAGTTAGCATAATCCTTTTCCAATCCTAAATATTCATTTAAAGTACTTCTATCAATATATACTGTACTCCCTGTAAATATATATGCAACATCTACTACTTCTACTGTAAATGATTTATTATTTACGTTTACTCTAATATCATCACCAACAGATACACCTTCCATTCTCTTCATGTACTCTGATATAACTACACCCTCATCTAATGAACTAGTAATTTCATCACCCTTAGAGTTATATAGCTTATGAAGAGTATTGTCTGGTTCTAATCCATATAGTGAGATTACTGAATCTTCATATGAAGCACTTGGCATGATTACAGCATACTCACCATCAATATCAATTGGGCACCCGGTATACTCGCAATATCCTTCTGATACATATTCAACATTATTATAATAATCATAGATTAAAGCATCAAATATATCTAAAGACATAAAGCTAAATATCAACATATAGGAAGCTGAAACAATTCCTATAATAAACACAAAGAACTTCCCTGTACTTTGAAATACCATTGAGAACTTGAATCTTTTCTTGATGTCAAATCTTTTTAAATACTTATTAACTCGAAGAATATATTTGTTAGTTTTTTGTTGTTTCGGTAACATCATTTCTAGTGGAGTGGCCCTTAATAAGAAATTAATCAATCCGTAAGATAATAGTAATATAAATGTGAATGGAACAATTATAGCTACTAATATTACCCCTACAGAATGTTTAATCGCTAAATCGGGAAGTAAGTAGAATTCTAAGAAAACCGATTTGGCTGGGCTTGCTAAGACGTAACCTAAGTAATATCCTAAAGTTAATAACGGTAAGGAGATGATAGCTAGTAATAACACATATGGGACCGTAATCTCAGAATTTGTAAAACCTAACCCTTTTAAGAGTCCTATTTGATTTCTTTCTTTTTGAATTATCCTACTTACTACCATACCTATTACGAAAATAGAAATTGTTGCAATAAACAGACCTAGTACAATGGCCATCCCTTTTCCACCCTTCATCTCTAATTCAAAAGTACCAGATCTCAATTGTTTAATTGTAGGTGTAACTTGTGCAAAAAATTCTAAGTCACTATCTTCTAAAGATTTCCTTAATTCCTTAACATCCTTAGCATCAATACCAGAAAAATAAAATCCATGACTTTCATTATATTGTAAATCATTAAAGTCCTGGTCACTTAATAATCCTAATGTAATCTTTGCGGTATCTATAATAAAAGAACTGTCAAATAGTGGTAAAACATAGTCATAATAAAAGAACTGTCAAATAGTGGTGTAATCTTTTTCCAAAATGGTAACTGTATCCCCTATTTCGTATCCATTTTTCTCTGCAAAGACTTTAATTAGAGCAATTTCTCCTTCTTTTGGATGCTCACCTTCTTCTATTAAACTTAGATTTACATAATTCATACTTTTCATTAATCGGTACTTATTACCTTGATCAGTAACATTCTTATACTCCCTTAACTCTAAAGTCATAGGATATTCGTTTTCGAGAGCTTCCTCACGATTCTTCATAACCCTTAAATAACAATCTCTATCAAGTTGATTCAAGGTAGCCAAATCAACTTGGGTTGATAAATTACACTCTTCTATTACGTACTGGAATTCATCTTCCATTAAAAACGGATAAATATCTATTGAAAACTCTTCTTGGACATTATCTATAAAATATTCTTCAGTTGGAACTTTAATTCCTTCAATAGAATAATTCATAGCAGTATAAAATAACGAACTAAGTAAAACTAATACTCCAATCGCTGCAAGTTGCAAAAAGCGCGATCTAAATGTTCTTGCTATACTCTTAAATAACATTTTATGTCCAAGCTATTTCTTTCGCAGATTTCTTAGTTTCGTTAACTTTTATTTCTACTATTCTACCTGAGTTAAGTTTTACAATTCTATCAGACATCTCGCCTATATTGGGGTTATGAGAAATCACAATCATTGTCGTCTTATACTCTTTGTTTAACATCTCAAGAACTCCTAATACCTCTTTAGCAGTACTTTCATCTAAGGCGCCAGTTGGTTCATCACAGAACATTATCTTAGGATTCTTAATTACCGCTCTTGCGATTGATACACGTTGTTGCTCTCCACCACTTAACTGAGATGGAAACTTATCCTTTTGTTCCAAAATACCTATCTTAGCTAAAACGTCATCAAGTTCTAATGGGTTTTCACTAATCTTTGCGGCTAGTTCTATATTTTCTCCTACAGTTAAAGTTTGAAATAAGTTGTAGCTTTGGAATATAAAACTGAGATAATCCCTTCTAAACTTCGTTAATTCTTTACTTGAATAATTACTGATTGTCATACCGTCAACTTCAATTTTCCCGGATGTTGGGGTATCTAATCCACTTATAACATTAAGCATTGTAGACTTCCCGCTCCCAGATGGACCCAAGACGCATACAAACTCACCGTTCCTAACTTCTAAGTCAACACCTTTTAATGCCTCAGTTTTAATTTCGCCCATATCATAAACTTTAGAAACATCATTTAATCTGATCATATTTATCCTCCTACCCAATAATTTATGCTATTATATCATATTGATAGATATTAATTGACAATTCTTGTGGTATAGGTTAATATGTAAATGCAAAAAAATACTCATTAAGAGTTGCAGAGGAAGCTAGCCGAGGAAGCAACAGCAACCTATTAAATTAGGTGCTACTAGTAGGGGTAATATTACCTATCAATGAGAAAAGGACTACTTTTCTCAATTTGAAAAGTATTTTTATTTTAGGAGGAAAGTTAAAATGGAAAAAAAATTATTTACGTCTGAATCAGTTACAGAGGGTCATCCGGATAAAGTATGCGATCAAATAAGCGATGCTATACTTGATGCAATATTAACATTAGATCCAGAAGCAAGAGTAGCTTGCGAAACAACAGTAACAACAGGATTAGTACTTGTTACAGGAGAAATCACAACTACTTCATACGTACCTATTCAAGATATAGTTCGTAAAACACTTACAGAAATCGGTTATACTAGATCAAAATATGGATTTGATGCAGAAAATGTATCAGTTTTGGTTTCACTAGATTCGCAAAGCCCTGATATCGCCCAAGGTGTTAATGAGAATGAAGGAGCTTATTCTCAACAAGGTGCAGGAGATCAAGGTCTTATGTTTGGATATGCATGTGATGAAACAGAGGAGTATATGCCCTTATCTTTAGTTTTATCACATAAACTAACTAAACAATTAGCTAAGATTAGAAAAGAAAAAACCCTAGATTATCTAAGACCAGACGGTAAGAGTCAAGTCACTATTGAATTTGATGAATCAGGAAAACCAAAACGAGTACATACAATAGTAGTTTCAACTCAACATTCAGAAGCAGTAACATATAAACAAATTCAAGAGGACATAAATAAACATGTCATACTTCCTATAGTTCCAAATCATTTAATTGATAGTGATACAAAACTATACATTAATCCAACTGGTAAATTCGTAATTGGTGGACCTAAAGGTGATGCTGGTCTAACTGGGAGAAAAATTATAGTTGATACTTACGGAGGAGTAGCTAGACATGGTGGCGGAGCCTTCAGTGGAAAAGACCCATCAAAAGTTGATAGAAGTGCTGCTTATGCTGCTAGATACATCTCTAAAAATGTCGTAGCTGCCGGCTTAGCTAGTAAATGTGAAATCCAGTTATCATACGCTATTGGTGTTGCAGATCCTATTAGTATTGGTATAGATACATTCAATACTAATAAAGTTAGTGAAGAAGTTATTATAAAAGCAATAAGAGAAAATTTCGGATTAAAACCGAAAGAAATAATAGACTCACTTCAGTTAAAGAGACCTATCTATAGACAAACCGCTGCATACGGACACTTTGGTAGAAATGATTTAGATCTACCTTGGGAAAAACTAGATAAAGTGAAAAAACTTAAGGAGTACTTATGTTAGATAGTATAAGTGTAAATGAGTTAAAGAGTGTTAATAAAAAATCGATCAATCTTATCGATGTTAGAGAGCCGAGTGAATTTGAAGCAGCTCATATTCCGAATTCAAAAAACATTCCTTTAAAAACATTATTAAAATCACCTGAAGAATTCATTAAAGGGAAAACTTATATAGTTTGTGCATCAGGATCCAGAAGTAAAAAAGTTTGCAAGAAGTTATCTAAAAAATATGATGTTGTGAATGTACTAGGCGGCACAGCCATGTATAGTAGACATTATTCACTTATAAGATATGTAAAAGCAGGAAAATAAATCCTGCTTTTTATATACTATAACCAGCCGTATAACCAGTAGATAAAGCTATTGTTAAATTATATCCACCAGTTTTTCCATCTAAATCAAGTACTTCGCCTACAAAATATAAATTATATACGGACTTTGACTCCATTGTCTTAGGATCTATATCAGTTAAAGATACTCCGCCACCTGTAACAATTGCATTTTCATATCCTTTTAAAGAATTAATACTAATCTCAAAATTCTTAACCATTTCTAATAGTTTATTCATTCGATCTTTACTTATCTCAGAAATATTTTGAGTCGTATTAGTTTTATTTACGATGAATTCAACTAACCTTTTTGGAAGTAATTCCTTAAGCGCAAGAGAAACCGAACTCAATTCCTTTATTTTATCTAATAATTCTTCTCTTTTAACATCCGGAAGCAAATCTATTTTTAGTATAACTGGCCCATTTTTAAGACCAAAATATACATTCTTAGAGATATTAAGAACAGTGGGACCACTTATTCCAAAGTGAGTAAAAATCATCGGACCTCTATAAGATGTCTTATATTTGATTGTTACATCTTTTAGTGAAATTCCTTGCAATGTCTTATTCTTAATAAACTCATCATCCGATATCAAGGGAGTATTATTTGGATAAAGCTCAGTAACTACATGGTTATATTTCTTAGCTATTTGATAACCAGTTTCAGTTGATCCTAGCTGGGGATAAGTTAAACCTCCAGTAGCAACAACTACATACTTACTATTATAAGTAGTTTTATCAGTTGTGATATGAAAATCATATTTAACTTTGTCCACCTGAATTACTTCTTCATGATGAACATCAACACCAAACTTTTGCAAATCTTTTATTAGTGCATTCAAAATATCCCTAGCTTGATTACTTATTGGAAATACTTTATTATCCTCTTCTTCTTTAAGTTCAACACCTAAATCTTCAAAATACTGAAAAATTTCATTTGGACCAAAATTGTTTAGAGTTTTATATGGAAAACGGTCGTTTACATAAAGCATAAAATTAGAAATGCTTTTAAGATTTGTAATATTACACCTTCCACCTCCAGAGACAAGTAACTTACGTCCTAGCTCTTTGTTTTTTTCAATCAACAGAACTTTTCTATTATTAAATTTTGCGGCAGTAATTGCGGCCATAATGCCACTTGGACCACCACCTATAACAATAACATCATACATTAAATCACTCCAAATTTAGACTTACTTCTTCTCTTCCTTATATACCTTATAAGAATAGTAAAAAGTATAAATAATACTTATTGATATAAAAGCCGAACCTACTTTAGATAAAATGGGATAATTCAATACTCCTAATAAAATCATGATGATTCCATCAATTACGAATATATATCCACCTAATCTATGTGTCTTATTCCAAACGTATTCACTAGATAAAGTCCAAGGTGTTTTAATACCTATGAAAAACGATTGTCTAATTCTAGACATATAATTCCCAAGTATCATTAATAATACACCGATAATAATTGGTATTACTCTACTGACATCAATACTACCATCAGCAGCTAAAATACTCAATAAATAAGTACATACAAAAACTAGTGTAATCGAGTATCTTATTATTTCATACTCCTTTTTAAATCTTTTATAATTTTTAGTCTTTGGATCTAATCTTTTAAACACAGGGAACAGCAAATATATTAATGGGGGTACACAGAATAAAATGAACAAATTCTCTTTACCGGCATATCTGTTGACATCGCCATGGATATTCCAGTGTATTGGAACTTGACTAGGTAAATCAGGATAAATAATTACTGTATATACTAATGAAAAAATGATAGCTGACCATAAAGAATATTTAAAAAATCTATTCATGTTTATTACCTCCTTTAACATCAAAAAACCACTTAACAACATCTTGAAAGACAGTTACGTTAAGCATATAAATAATACTTTGACCTTTCCTTTCACTTTGAATTAAGCCACTTGACTTTAGTAATGATAAGTGATGTGAAATGGATGGTTTCGAAATATTAAATTTATCAGAAATATCACCAGCACTTAAATCTTTTTCTCGAAGTAATTCTATAATTTTTCTTCTTGTTGGATCACTCAGTGCTTTAAAGATACTATTCATATATACACCTCCATAACTATTAGATATTTACCTAATTATCTAATGAATTATATAATCAATTGCCCATAAAGTCAAATAGAAAGGACTCTATTTTTGAGCCCTCACGATAGATTTTCTTACTAGAATGTAATATATAATTCCAGGGAATAATATTAATCCAAGATATCTAAATACTGATGTAATAAGTTGATTAACATCTTCTAATCTTTCATAAAAGTAAGAATTTATAGATACACTCACTGCTACAAATCCTGAAATCATCATTGAAAGTAAGATTATGTCTAAAATCAATACTCCTATTTTACTGCTTCGTCTTTCGTATTTATTGGTTAAGTATAAAAAGATTCCCGGGAATAGAATGAAAGCAATTGAATCTATAATGGTATTTACTGCTTCACTTTTTGATGACTGATACCTCTCATCTTTATACTCATCATATCTTTCGATGCACTCACTTTCTGTTAGTTCTTCTCCATCTTTCTGATCATATCCTATACCGCAGCTCCACCCCTTAAAATCATCATATGATTCCCTATAAACAGGACCACTTATAAGAGTAATAACATTGAAATAAATTACAATCAAACTTACTAACATTGTTACAATCAAAGCAATATTAAATAATTGTTGCCATATTGTTTTATTAGTAAACATATTTACCTCCTTAGATTTACTGCATTATAACATAAATAATTAATAGATATCTACTAATAATATTTATAGGAGGTCATATGAAAAAGATACTATATATAACTGCAAACACTAAACCTGAGAAATTGTCAACTTCTAAAACAGTTAGTCGAATATTTATAGATAAGATCAAAGATATGGGTATATTAACAGAGCTTGATTTATATGATATGTATATTCCCGAAATCAACTACAAGTATTTTCAGTCAAGGGCAACTCTGGTTAAAGGTAATGAATACTTAAATTTAACTGAAGATGAACAAAAAGATGTCGCTGTTATTGATTTACTCGCTGACCAGTTTATCACTCATGATACATATGTAATTGCTGCTCCAATGTGGGGATTATCATTTCCATCAAAGCTTAAACAATATTTCGATTGTGTTTTAATAAATGGAAAGACACTTTCCATTACTGATGAATCAGTTGAAGGACTATTAACTGATGAAGAACGTCATGCTGTTTATATTCAGTCAAGTGGTGGCGATTATCCTCAAATTATGTCTAGACAAGTCAACCATGGGCTAACATATTTAAAAGACATACTAAAATTTTTAGGTGTTAAAGGATTTCATCCAATACTAATCGAAGGAACAGAAATGAAAGGTATCGGAAAAGAAAAAGCAATGGAAAAAGCAATATCACAAATGGATAAGATCATTAAAAAGATAACTTGAAGAGTTATCTTTTTAATTAAATAAACCCTTTAACCATAAAACAAGCTTATTGAACATAGATAATTCTAAGCTTGATGTTAAAGGTACATCGCTAAACAAGTTATTAACAAGTGATTTATTTTCGTATTGGAAGTCAAATGAATATTCTTTACCATCCTTCATAAAAACAATCTTTTGTAAATCTACATTTTGTTCCTTTATTATGATTTCAATCCAATTCGGTGAAAAATCAAAGATTGTCTTCTTATCATAAGTAATATCAATGTTATCAGCTGAATAGAAACTATCATTCACATAGATATAATCTAACTCATAATCAAAATCTCCCGTGAATCTAATCTTAACTTTGGTCTTATCATCCATTGAGACAATAGTATACTTCTTTAGTTGAGGCAAATCAAACTTAAGTTTTTCATAATCTTCTATGATTTCAAATACTGGTTTAACAATCAAGTCACTATTGATACTGGATAAGTCTTTATCCCATCCAAAAATCTTATAACCAGCTCTTTCAATTATTGGAGGATTAATTAAGTTAGAAGATGTAACAGTATCTGTTCTAATAACTTTATTATTGATGTCTAAAAATTTGACTGTATAACTATGTGAATCAAATATTGCATAAATGCTTAAGTCACTTGTTATATCTACTAAAGATTCACTCCATCCTAAAAAATTATGTCCCTCTTTACTAACATTAGGAGCAATAATAGTCTCACCATGATTAACTACTTTTTCACTGATTATAGTGTCATCCAAATAAAATGAAACATGATAACACATTCTTTCATATATGGGATTCACAACCAAATTTGAGGAAATGTCAGTAAGTGATTGATCCCAACCTATAAAGTTATAACCTATAACTACGGGAGCATCGTATTGAATATCACTTGATTCAGTAACTTGAAAACGTTCAAGTAGATTTCCATGTATATCAAAGAAAAGAACATTATAGATGATATCATCGTTAATTTCTTCATCTATTACTATATCAACTACAACTTCATCAACTACAACTTCAGAATCATCTTCTGATGGTTCATCGTTACTATTAGTAGGATCACTTATTTTTTTATAAACAGCATAAATTTGTCGATCCTCTAGCACTTCTAAATAATCACCATCCCACTTAACAAATTCATAACCATTAACTGTAGGTGGTATAGGTGGGATAGCATCACCATTATCATTCACAATAAATTCATCTATAATTTTTCCTTCAAACCCATAAAAAATAACTGTATGTATTTTCTCATCGAATTGAGCAATAATTGTCACATCGGACGTAATGTTATCGTAAGTATCACTCCAAGAAGTAAAACTTGCATCCTCTTTTCTTGCTATTGGTGGAGAGGCACTTTCTCCATAATAAACCTCTTCAACTTTTAATATCTTAAAATCATAGTTCATAAAGGTGACAGTATATTTATTTTTCTCATAAACTGCATGAACATCTGTATCATTTACAATATTTTGATAGTTACTACTCCAATTCAAAAAGATATAACCTTCAACATTTATCGTTTCTGGTAATAAAGCATCCTTATTGTAATCAACAGTCACCGTTGATACAAGTTCCTCAAAGCAGTAAAAATTGACACTAAACTCTTTTATCTCATATGTTGCGATTACTGTTATGTCAGAAACAACATTACTTATGTCACCACTCCACCCTATAAAATCATACCCTTCACGGATAGGATCATCAATCACTAATTCATCGCCATAAGAGACTATATAGCTATCAATTGTAGTTCCATTATAATCCCTCAAATATACATTATATTCATTTATTTCATATAATGCATGAATACTTCTATTAGAGTCTATATTTTCATAATCCTCCTCCCAACAAACAAAATGGTATCCTTCAACTATAGGAGGCGTTGGTGGATTACCACTGTATCCATAATTTATTTCTTCGGAAAGAATAATTCCATCATACCCATAGTAATCAACTGTAAAAGTATTTATACTGTATTCAGCAATTAAAGTAATATCACTTGAAATATTATTATATTCCCCACTCCACCCTATAAACGAATAGCCTTCTCTAGAAGCAACAGGTGGATTCGCATTAAATCCATGTTCAACACTATCGGTTTTAATAGTACTCCCATCGTAGTCTTTGAATGTAACTTGGTATTTATTAATTTCATAGATTGCGTGAATATTTTTATTCCTATAGATAGAACTATATTCTGAGTCCCACCCAATAAAATGATAACCAGTAATAAGAGGTGCTTCTGGTGGCGTACAACTATACCCATATAAAACATACTCAGTCTTTATGAGCTCATTTTCCACAAAGAAATTGACAGTATACTTATTCACAATATACTCAGCTATCAATGTCCTACTTGAATTAATATCTAAATAGCTTCCGCTCCATCCAGTAAATGTATAACCTATCCGAGAAGCACTTGGTGGAGAAGCATCATCTCCATAATCAACTTTAACACTTTTTAAAGTAGATCCATCATAATCCTTAAAGGTAACTGTATATTCTCTAGCCTCATATCTAGCATAAATATCTAAATTTGATATTACATTAGTATAACTCTTGTCCCACCCTATGAATTTTTTACCTGTAACAACAGGGACTGCTGGAGGAGTTGCATCATAATCGTGATTGACAATCTCACTCTTTATTAAATCATTATAGTAGTCATAAAAATTAACCGTATATGTTATCCTTTCGTATTCAGCAAATAAAGTTCTATCAGAATCTATATTGGTAAAATTATTACTCCATCCAATAAAATCATATCCTATTCTGGAAACGCTTGGAGGATTAGCATTTTCTCCGTGTACCACTGTTTCAGTTTTTAATGTTCTTCCATCATAATCTTTAAAAACTACATTATAATCTCTAACTTCAAACTTAGCATAAACGTTAAGATTTGAAGTTATATTACTATAGCTTCTATCCCATCCCGTAAATTGATATCCCACTCTACTTGGATTAGTAGGTGTTATAGCTGAATCTCCGTCTCTTACATAATCTTGATCATGCAAAACAACACCATTATAAAATTTTACAGTATGGTAAATAAAATGCTCAGAGTAATTATTTGGATTTTGTAAACACAATTGATATTGATTTATCCCTAAAGTAGGTAATACAAAGTACTCACAATCACTTACATCGTATGCTCTTGTGGCTTCTTTTGGAATGATAATTAATAAAATAATGATTAACAAAACTCTTTTCATAACTCACCTCGTTTATCTATTAAAGATATTTGTATGAATGCAGATTTTTACTACAAAAAGCCTACTTTAGATGAGTCTAAAGTAGGCTTTTTTAATTCATTATCTTAGATCTAATTTCATATATGTCACATTATTTTTTTTATAAACTACCTCAAAACCAACCTTAGAGTAAATTAACTCATTTATACTTTCGCTAGTCTCAAGTAAAATCTCATCAAAATCATTATATATAACCCTTAATTTCCTAAACCATTTTGACATATACCCCTGACCTTTATATTCTGGTTTAATACCGGCATTTAATAAATGCATTGTTTTTTCTTTGAAGTCGATATTCTTATAAGCATTCTTTAAATCATTATTAAAACAATTAAATTTCAGCAACTCGTTGATTTTGAGACTAAATAAAAACTTTAGACAAGTAAATAAAGCATTAGATTTAATGATTTGTCCTAAGGAAAACTTAGCATCTTTAATATCCACTAGTGTTATATATCCTATTTCAATATCATCATCACAAACAACGATAATATCACCATATTTGTTGGCTATTTTATTAAGAATATGAAATAGATGAGTCAATACTTTTCTTCTCCTTGACTCACTTAAAACTACTTTCTTCCATTTAGAATGATTCAAAAATGCTTCACCATATAACTCAGATACCACTTTTATTTGAGCCTTACTAAATCTCTCTAAGGATTTATCTTTATAATAAATCATATTTTCACCCACTTAAGTAAAACAATAACTTACAATAAAATATATCTTGAATTCTAATTCAATTATACCATGTATGATTCTCTTTAAACTTTATAATGAATTCACAACTTTAAATATGTTATTATTAGATAGGTGATAATATGAAGTTATGTACATTTAATATATGGAATTCTAATACTGATTTTAATAGTAGAATGAATTTGCTTTCTAAATTAATCAAAGAGAATGAAATCGATATTTTAGCATTACAAGAAGTGAGAGACGAGAGTATAGTCAAAAAACTAGCAGATAATTGTGGTTATAAGTTCTATAATTTTTCTAACTATACTAATTATGGACTAGCAATCTTAAGTAAATTCCCGATAAGAGACATAAAAACAAATTTTGAGTCTGCTTCAGTTCACAACAGCTTGGTCCAACGATGCATTGTTAGCATAAATGATTTTGAAGTAGGCGTGACAAACGTTCATTTAGATTATGCATCTGAAGAAAATAGACTACTAGGGTTAGACGAGGCTTTAGACTTGATTGAGAATAATACAAATATTTTCGAAGTGCTCCTTGGTGATTTTAACGTTGACTCAGAAAGTAATATTCACTTCGAACTTAGAATGGATGAGTTTGTAGATATATATCAAAGTTACTGTTTTAAAAGAAATATATTTCCAGAACCTACACTTGATTTTAACAATCCTAGATGGAAAAACGAAGAAATCAATCAGACCCCTGGGAGGTTCGACTGGATTTTTGTCCACACTAGTAATGACTACAAAATAGTACATTCTGAGCTAATCGGGAAGGATGAAACTAATGGTATCACACCCAGTGACCATTACGGTGTAGTTGCTGAAATAAAACTACCATAAAAAAAAAATTAAAGTACCAAAAAAAGCATCTACTTGATGCTTTTTTTTACCTCTTCACTAACACTCTAAACGCTTTAGGAACAATCTTAAACTGAGCAGGTAACACTCCACCATACTCTCCATCGATATCTATTGAAACATCACTAACAGATTCTATATATATATCCTTAGTCTTGAAATATGATACATTTGGATGGTTTATGTGTTTTCCACTTAATAGGTTAAAAAAGATCGAAACTATACTTTGGATATCAGATTTCTTAATAATTAAACAATCTAATAATCCATCTTCTATTTCAGCTAAAGGAGCTAATTTCTTAAATCCTCCAATTGAAGAACTATTTGATACTATAAAGAGCAATATTTCCTCTTCACTACTATATTCTTCACTGACAAATCTAACCTTTACTGGTTTAAACCCTTTAGGCAATTCTTTTAATCCTTCTAAATAATATGCCATTCTCCCAAATACTGTTTTAGTCTCAGAAGATACTTGGTGAGCAACATTTGTCAAGAAACCTCCAGCAGCTACATTAACAAAATAATTACTTCCTGCTACTCCTAGGTCAACATCCTTATAAAAGCCTTCTTCAATCATATTACAAAATTCATTAGGATTACTAGGAAGTCCCAAAATAGACGCAAAATCATTCACGGTTCCAGAAGAAACAATAGCGACTGGAATTTTTCGCCCACCTAAAGCAATTCCGTTAGCAACTTCATTCATTGTTCCATCACCACCACATGCAATGATGATATCCCAATTCTCTTTACAACACTTTATTGTTTCATTTTTCGCATCATTTTTCTTTTCTGTATAATACCTACTAACTAAATAACCCTTGTCTAATAAATTCAAACACATATTATCAATCTTTTTCTGGAAAGATTGTCTTCCAGACGAAGGATTAATAATCATCTTTATTTTTTTCATACTGCTCTCCCCTACATTTAATAAAGATACCTGTTAATCGTTTAAAGTTTCTATTTTAAATTAGTTAAATTATCCAATATTTAGGCTTATAATACTTATACTCATTAAATCTCATTCAAAAACGAATTATAAGTAAGTGAGTGTATTTCTTTTCTTCAAAATTTAGTAGATAATCTTATTAGTCCTAATCTATTACCTCTTCAAATTTGTCATTTTGATTAGGTAGCATTAGTCTTGTGAACCATAGAATTATGAGACTATTAAGAGCTAATCTTACTAAACCTCCTCCAAATGGAAGATTTGCTGTTATAAATCCAACAATAGTGATATTAAAAGCAACTCTTGTAATTGCATTAATAATGACTAATGGTGTAACTGCATAGAATGTAAGTTTATACATATTAGAATATCCAATATTTTCTTTAAAGAATCCTTTAACCAATATTTCATTTATTATTGTTCTTAATAAATTAAATATCAAGTGACCTATCCAAGTGAAAAATGTGATTATAACGAAAATTATAAATACAGCTGTTCCCTTAGTTTTACTGAATAGCACTAATGCATCTTCATATTTAAAATCACTTGAATGATGATTCATCTGAGATAACCATTCTTCATATGTATAAGTGATTCCACCTACGCTTATCATATCCTTCGTAAGTAAAGTCCCAGTAAAACCATTTATTGTTGATCCATCTCTATTAAGGTCAATCACTAGATTACCAAAAATATAATAATCATCGTTACATGTTAATTGATAATCATCAATATAACATCCAAATTCACTATAATATTCGTCAATTGCTTCTTGGGTATACATTAAATTAATACCCTTAGAAAGTATTAATGAAATCGATAATGCAAAGATAATTGATAAAATACCAGCATATAAAATTGTAAAAAAGAATCCTTTTTTGGATAACCTGTACATAAAATTGAAAATTCTCATAAATATTTTCCTTCACTTTCTAAAAGTAATCCATAAATAGTATAACACATTAATTTTTGAGATTAACTAATTTATCCAGTTTTATTTATTAGTAATTATATTGACTTCAGATATAATTTTCTATTAAGTGGATTTACTTTAGATCTTGCTTTATCTTTAGTAAGTTCTATTTTACTATCATGATAACCATCAAAAACTGTTTCAAATACACCCTTACCTTTTGTAAATGATGCTAGCTCTATTCTATAATTGTAAGACGTCTCTATTGGTATTAATCCTTCAATAATAGCTTCACCATTTATTATTTCAGGATGACTATATACAGCTCTCATTTTCTGTAAATCATATAGTACTCTTCCTATTTCACTTTCTTTTATTCTTATCACAAATCTATTTCTTGGTTCTAATAATTTAGTTCTTGCTTTATCCAGCGCTTCCATAAACACTAGTGGTGTTAGCCTTCTAAAATCTGCTGGTGTACTGCAAACGCTACTGTAAAAGGCTTTGTTAAACGATACAAGTGCATCAGTTACTTCCCAGCCAAACAGCCCTTCTTTTGCTGTTTCAAAAACAGCCTCTCTTACTGCATTTTGAAATGGTTTCAGTATATACCCGTATGAAACATTAGACTGATAATTTAGTCCACTTCCAGTTGGTAAGGGTTCTATTTTAAGTCCAATTTCAGCTGCAAATGGGTGCTTATCTTTATATTTAATATGAGATTCAGCTGCAGCAACTGGTTTCTCTACATAAATCACTTCAATATTAGATAATCGAACACTGATGCCATATTTTTCTAAAAGTAATGATTTTATAACCTCCATCTGAATTTGTCCTACAAGATTAATAGATAATTCATTATTTAGTGGGTTTTTCTTGAAATCGAGTAATGGGTCTTGATTACTTAGTTCTGTTAGAACAGATACTAGTTTAGGTAAATCACTATTCTTTATGGGACATATCTTAGAGCTTAGAGTTGTTTTTGGAATTGTGTAGGTTTTTATCGAATCCGAATATTCTCCAATAATATCACCGATTTCAATGTTATCTAACCCATAAATAACTGCAATATCTCCTTCGAAAATGGATTCAGTTTTTATAAGTTTCCCGTTTACAATAGATTTCAAATTCTTTACCTTTACTTCCAAATCCTTATTGGCAATTCTCATTTTGTCTCTATTACGTAATACTCCACTAAAAATTCTTGCATATGCAATTTTATAACCCAAGCCATCCCTATCTATTTTGAAAATCACTCCAGATAAATCATCGTAAGACATTTCTCTTTTTCTCAAAAAAAATTTCTTTACTCCGTCTAATAATTCATTTATTCCCTTATCTGAAAGTGCTGATCCTGAGAAAACAGGAAAACATTTTCCATCTAATGTAATTTTTTTTAAAACCAGTTCAATTTCATCATCACTAACATTCTCATCATTCAAAAATTTTTCTAATAGTAGATCGTCATATTTTATTAATAAATTTAGTGCATCACTTAAGTATTTTACATTTATGATATCTAAGTGTCCAAAACCCTCATTTATACACTTATTCATTAAAATTACATCTTCAGATAATTCGCTTGTTATTTCTTCGACAACGCTTTTGAAATTTACACCTGATCTATCCATCTTGTTAATGAATATTATTGTCGGTATTTCTAATTTTCTCAATGCACTCCACAAGACTTTTGTTTGTGTCTGAACTCCTTCTTTTCCAGAGATAACTAATATCGCACAATCTAATACACATAAAACTCTTTCCACTTCAGCGATAAAATCAATATGACCAGGAGTATCTATTAAATTCACCTTCATATCATCTAAGTAGAATGAACTTGTAGCTGACTTTATCGATATTCCTCTTCTTCTTTCTATTTGCATAGAATCAGTTTGCGTATTACCTAAGTCGACTCGACCTACTTTATTGATTACACCCGTCTTATATAAAAAGTTTTCTGTGATTGTCGTCTTACCAGCATCAACATGAGCGAAAATGCCCAAATTAATCGGTTTATATTTACTTTCCTTTATCATTTTTCCTCCAATAGTTTGTTTTATTAAGCAAACAAAAAAATCCTTCACAACTGAAAAGGATTTTGCTATTAATAAAAGACTATTAGATATTATAGACTAATTTAAAAACCTCTCACAAGTGAAATATTTTTCTGTATCAAGTTTTTTACGTTAGTCTTCTTCATATTTACACCTCGCAATAGATTCTTTAAAAATTATATCATTAGAGTTCATCTGTGTCAATTAAGGAGATACTAAAAGTATAGTTTTCTTATATAACTCATATAATTTTTTCATTACACTATAGAAGATTGAATGAAAATCACTATAATATCAAAAAATAATAGTATTATAGAAAATTTTATATTAAATCATGTATTTACAATATATAAAAGAATACTATTGATTTCTAATATATTATATGTAAGAATAGAAATTGTATTTAAATTTTAGGAGGATAAGATGTCAGACTTAAGTATACTTAATCATTTTTGGCTAACACTTTTAATTTTATTACCTATTATATTGATATCGCGTACAGTTGTCGCAGGAACAAAGTACTCACCAATATTGATAATTGTAATTTTTGGATTACTACTTGGAGTGATTTTGCAAGTAACAGGTATCGGTAGCCCCGGCCTATCTGAATTTCCAGTAATAGGATTATCTTCTTCTGTTACTGTAACAGCACTTATTGTTACTTTCTTTGTTGGTGGACAAAAATTAAGAAATACATTCTTTAAACCGAAGTTACCTGGAGAAGATGATATTGAATTAAATGAAAATGAAGTTGTTTTAGGAACTAGAGGAACGCAGTTGGTTTTCATTATAAGATCTTACTTTATCCTACTTGGGATTGAAGGATTAAAAAGAATTATTATAGGAGACATAACTACGGGACTAGTTGATTTTTACCCGCTAATAGCATTCTTTGGATTAGCTGGATCTATTATCCTAATTGATAATAGAGCAAAAATTTCGAATAAGAGAAATTATCTTGGAAGAGGAATCATTGAAATAATATCTATTTTAGTTATATTAATACTATCATATTATATAGCTATTTGGATCAAGGAGATTATTGCACTTCCGCAAATATTCTTTGCAATGTTAATTAGTAGTGGATTAGGAATGTACTTTTCTAACTGGAAAGCTGGACCCACAATGAGAGCTCTATTATTTGCGGGAATACCAATGGTACTAGCTGCTGTATTCTTAATAGGTGGATCTAGATTATTGAACGCCTTCAGCCTCGAAGGAATGCTTCAAGTTATGGCATTTGGATTCTTTGGACAATTGTTCTGGATGTTCATAGGTGTAGCTTTATTAGTATTTATCGGTAGATCAAATAAAATAGATATTGTAGCTCCTGGTATGGCTGGAGCACTTTCACACTCTGGGCTAACAGGCGCTTGTACTTCAGGAGATCTTGGTGAGGTAGCAAAAGATAGAGCACCTGTAATGATAAACATTCCATTCTTTGGTCATTTATTTGTATTCACAATACTCGCTGCGAGTGCATCAAGAAGAGAGTTATTAATCGTTCCTAGTATAGTAGTAGTACTATTTGGTATATTATTTACCTACTTATCACTTAAAACATTAATGAATGCAAAAAATGAAGAAAGCAAAGAAATCAAAGGATTGATTTTATTCTCACTTGGATGGCAATTAATCGCTGTTTTCGGTGGATTCATGTTATTAAGCGCAGCAGGTATGAGTTTAGAATATGCAGCTATGTCCAACAGTGCAGCAATTTCACACTTTGGCCTATTCGCTTCCATCCAAGGAGGCATGTTCGGTGTTGAATCTGCAGCTTTGATATCATTTATATTTGCGATGCCATTCTTAATTCATCCAATAGTATTTGGAATGTTTGGTAAAGCTATGAGCAATAAAGGTGAAATGCCTAGAAAGGCAATTGCATTTCTTGCTATTATAGGAGTTGTCGGCGTTATTTACTCACTAGTATTCTTATAAAACATAACCTCATGATAACCTTATTTAGGATACCATGGGGTTTTTATAAAAAAAGATAGATTAACTATCCATCTTACTTATTATGTTCATTTACTTTTCAAGAACTACAATATAGTACTTATCTCCTAGATGAGATTCTAGTTCTTTGATTTTGATTATTTCTTCTTCACTTATATTTGCTATTGGAACTTCATTTAACTTATTTTTACTTTCCATTAATTAGTCTCCTTTTTTTATTATCTTTCTCTGTAAAAACTATTTTATGTATGAATAAAATTTAATAAATATAATAAGAAGTGATTATAATTTATTATTAAAAAAAGGTAAACTATTTCAGTTTACCTTTATGATATAAGGTTATATCTACCACATTAACTATTACTAATAGTCGTGTGGTTTGTTATGGTATGAATAATGACTATATTTTGGTCTTCCATAATACCAATGACTATATCTCGGTCTTCCATAGTACCAATAACCATATCTCGGTCTTCCGTAGAACCAAAAACCATATCTTGGTACATAAAATCCATGGTGATATCTTGGCCTTTTATATCCATATTTAGGTTTGCCATACCCTCCATAACCGCCCATATATCGGATATCGCTTTGAGTAATCATATTGCTATTTTGATAGTTGTTTTCTATGACGGTATACTCTTGAGTCATAATATCCTCCTAATCTAAAACTTTCGCTTTAGTATATGTTTCATAGAAAGAAAAAGAGATAATATTTACCTATACAGGGATAGATTAAACTCCACTTAATAAATGAAGAAGTACAATTTTAATTTTATATAGAAAAAGCGTATAACCTTATTACTCTAATAGGATAATAAAAAAGATAAACATAAATATACTTAATAAAGGAGGAAAATATTGAGATATCAAGATGAAAAATTGCCTGCTGGAGCTATTAAAGTGGGTGAAACTCCAATGATGAGTGAGAACACTGTACTCCCTGCGATTCTTAACAAACATATGTCTCCTAGAGGGAAAATCGGTCACATTGTGGTTGAGACTGGGAGTTTACAATTCGTATGGGAAGATAATTTACATGACATAATAATGTGCGATAAGAAGCATCCTGTTGTTATTGAACCTGAAAGATACCATCATGTTATTATTACAGGTAAGGTTGAATTCAAAGTTGAATTCTATAAAGTAGAAAGTTCTGAAGTGGAGATTACTGAAGAAGATGCTGTTAGGCCTGGAGAAGAATTCGTAGAATAATTTTTATTAATGAAAATTAAATCAATCTTATTTTTATAATAAAGAAAAGAGTTCCGAATTAGGAACTCTTAATTATTAGTTTACTTCTGGTACTTCGTGAGCAATTATTCTCTCGTCAGCTACCATTTCATCATGTAAAATTTGAGCTAATCTTAAGTAATTATCCCATGCGCTATTTCTCTTAGTAAACCCTGTTGCAGAATAACTTCCTGAGTCACCTGTTGCAGGTAGATCGATAATATCAAACATTGATCCTCCAGCAATTAAATGATCTTCCAATGCATCAAAACTTATATTAAATCCTATACGCGCTGGTTCTTCATATGTTACAGATTGATATTTTGATTGTCTATAGAATTTTTTCAAACTACCATCTACAATTCCATCTTTTGAATCAGCGAAGATTTCATCATAATAAGAATCGATAATATTTCCTTCTGAATCAACTACAAATCTTAACAATGCCGTTAACCCTGCTGACTCACCAGTTAATTTTTCTGCATATTGATAGAAATATAATCCACTTTCAGTATTTCTAACCAGATCAATTCTTTCTGCTAATGGCACCATAGATTGTTGAATACTATTTGAAGCACCGGCAACAATGTCTAAATCTAAGTATTTTAATCTATTTGGTTGATCATACTGTTTTGCCAATGTAGAATCATAATCAGGATTAAGTTCGAATGTTAGTTTATCATTAGCAACCATATGTTTTTCCATCAACTCAGCTGATTGAATCCATGCAGCACCCTTTTTAGCTCCCATTGTAAAGTTATATTCTGACATTCTCTTAGGTACGTCTTGATAGAATCTAGTATAATAGTTTTCTCTACCAGTCTCGTTAAATTCAACAAGGATTAACTCATTTGATTCATTCGTAACAACAGTTAAACTACCAATATGTCCTTGTCGGAATTTTTCTTCTTCATAGAAGTAATTACCTTTTAATAATCCTAATTCCGGTTGAACTGACCACTCTAAATCAAATGTATCTTCAGAATTTTCCGATGAAGTTACTTGAACGAACTCAGGTTCAGATTCATCAGTTCTAGGTAATGCATTTATAGCTTCTAAAATCCCATTTGATGAGAAAGTTGCACCAGTTACTGCATCAAGACCCTCATGTCCATTTCTTTCAATAACTTTCTCATATAATACTACTGCATTAAGGTATAGAGACTCTGTTTCTAAATTTGAATTTGTTTCAATGTCTTTTATTAAACCATTTTCAATAGTTACATCTAAGACAATTTCACCAAATTTACCTTGTCCAGTTACAGTATGTACTCCATCCACATATTTTCCTATTAAATTAGTTGATGTAATCACACCGTCTTTAACTACAACAATGAAATCACTTCCACTTGATGAAATCTCATATGTTCCATCTTGTAATCCATCTACTTGAGCAACATTTTTATCGTTTGAGCATGCTGCCAAAGATAAAACTGCAGCGAATAATAACAATATGCTTAATACACTTTTCATTATCTCTCCTCTTTCTGTCTATATTTCGACTCCTGCATTATATCTACCGATAAATATAAAATCAATATGAATACTACTGGTAAATTTAACAAGCACTGTGTACCTGGTAAATATAATTTTTATGCTATAATTGAAAATTATAAATATATTTTATTTTAAGTCAAAGTGACTATTATTCGATTGAAAACGAGTAATTTACTAAGTATTATCAGATATCACTTTTTCTACCTAAATTTACTAATATTAAGAACTAATGAATAGAATTTGTTATCTACGAAGAAAATATTGTATCAAATTAAGCAAGGAGGAAGTATATGGGTATCTTGTCAAGCTCAAAGACTATGATGGATAAATGTGTAGAATTATGTAATAATTGCCTTAGAGCATGCGAAGAGTGTCTTGAAGCATGTTTAATGGAACCCGACGTACAAGCAAGGATTAATTGCATAATGGTACTAAATGATTGTGCCGAGATCTGTACACTAGCTACTCGATTTATGTCTAGAAATAGTAATTTCTCTAAAGAGATATGTAGGTTATGTGCTACTATCTGTGAAAAATGTGCTCAAGAGTGCGAAATGTTTGAAGATGAACATTGTAAAGAGTGTGCTAGTATTTGCCGTGATTGTGCTCAAGAGTGTAGAAACATGGCTTAGCAAGCAGTTATCTTATTTGAAAAGGATGTTCAACTTGAACATCCTTAATCTTTATATGTTAAAATGTTTAATCACAGCTTCAGCACGTTCTAAAAAATTAGTCTCTTCGTCTCGAAAGTTGCATAAAAATCCAGACTCGATTGCTTTATCTATTTCTTTTTGTGCGATTACTTTTGATACTAATCTCGTGTTTTCTATTGAAAATTCAGGATTAGTGGTATTCTTCATAATGCATTTAAGCATATCACTCTTGTCATCTCTACTGAAATACTCATTATACACTAACTCAGGATCAGCTAATAAGAATATTACCCTATCATACGTAGATACTTGCTTAAAGATTTCGGGCATACAATGAATGTCAACCACAACTTTTTGATTCTTATCTTTTGCTAATTCAATTAAATCAAGTATTATAAAATCCATTTCTTCTAACTCGCTATCTAGTAACCAATTAGCTTGTTTTTCTGCATTTCTACTAAAATATTCATCCCAAGTTGTAAAAGGTCTATTCATAGCTGGTTGATTTTCTATATCACTATACTGACGGTGGTTCCAGTAATGATCATCTGCACTATAGTAAACCATATTAAATTCCTTTGATAAGTGTTTTGCCATTGTGGATTTTCCTCCACAGTTAGTTCCTGCAATAAAATATACATTTTTTAGTTTTCCTTTTAAAACATTATTCTTAATTTTCATAATTTCCTCCTTCAAATATTAATTTAAAAGAGATGTTCTGATCTTGACCGGTCGACAATTCATGAAAAACATAACGTACCTCCTTGATGACTTAATATAATTTATTTAATAATAAATTCTTTTTTTATAAATGTTTTTATTTCATCATAAAAGAAAATTAATACTCCAATAATTGTGAAAATGACGAAAAAATCAAATATATTACCTGCTTGAGTATGTAATACATTAACGTACTGACTACTTGATACCATAGAGGTACAAATTATTCCCGTAATACTTATTATCCCTGTAAATATCATAATTGCGCCAAAAATCATTCTTTTCATAATTCCCCCTATATTCAATAAAATAGTAAAGCCTACATATCTGGTGCCCAGTAATGAGCAATTTCATCCTCTCTTTCAATAAAACCTAGTTTCTTAGCTAATATAATAGACGTCTCTCTGAATGGCCAACATGACCAATTTGGAGTCAATCCTTTTTCAATACACTTTTCTATAAAGCTAGCTGCTACTATCCTAGCAAAACCTTTTCCCATATACTCTTCCTTAGTAAAAATATCAATTTCTGCATTACTATTTCCAACATGAATAGAATAACATGCTGATATAACTTCGCCGTCTTTTAATATACAAAAACCAATACCATTAGCAACAAATTTTTCTACTGACTTATAAGATTTTGTAATGTTAATCTTCTTCGCGATTTCTTCATCAATTTGTTTTAGAGTATATCCTTTTGGTAATTCAATAATTTTCTTGTTTGCTTCAAATTTTGATTTATCAAATTCAAACGTTTTTCTTTGAATTGTTATTGTACCCTTTTCATTAAATAACTTTAAAAGTTCTTCATTCCAACCGCTTGATAAAGGAAATAAAACTAATTCGCCTCCATCAACCAAAATCTTATTAAATATTAAATCACGCAATTCAGTGCTGAAATTTTTAATACCTACTTCACCAGCAATGTAGCAAAAAGAATCTTCGGCATACAAAAATACTGTTTTAGGTTCATTTAGATCATCAACATAAATACTTCCTTTAGCTATTCCTTCTACTATAGAAAATACTATTGGTATGCTATGTTCAATATTTTTTAATGCTGTATTAACCTTATAATAATCTTTTGTGTTTAATTTATTCATTACTATTCCCCTTATATTATATTATCCTAGAAATTAGCGTGCTCTCGTTTAACGCTTTCTCCCTCATCTTCTAAGACTTCTGTATTAGATATAATATCTCTTATTGTTTGTTTGTCATCTCTTAGTGCGACCATAAATAAATCAATAATAGATCCTATACCTAAAGTTAGTGTCCACCATAAAAACTTAAAAACAACTTCCCTTAAGAATAATTGCCCAAATGATAATTCAGACTTACTTGTTGGGCTCACTCGAATACCACACACAAGTCTACCAATAGTTTTCCCATTCCAAAACAATGGAAGGAGTACATTGTATAACATCATGCCTACAAAGCCCACAAGATATGAGTATATAGTGACATACTTCAGATAGTCCCAATATATAATCATGAACTCACTCTCAGTTATCAACATTTTTTCAAGGTCAAATGCAAGTCTAATAAACTCCATAGTTCTCCCGAATATTGGAATTAAAAACGGAATGCTTAATGTGCTCACTAGTAAATTATCAATAAAATAACTCCCAAATCTTTTAATAGCATTACTTCTCATAATAGTTCCTCCTCTTTAGTAAAAAATGCTCTACTCTATTATACTTACTCATCAACATATTTATTTTCTATTGCATAAAGAATCGCTTTACTGCGCTCTTTAATTCCTATTTTATCATAAATAGTACTTATATAATTCTTTACTGTGCCCTCAGATATATATAATGACTCAGCAATTTCCTTATTATTCAATCCTTTACCAAGTAGTTTAAAGACATCTATCTCTCTTTCCGTAAGTTGATCAATTTGACCATCTAGATTAGCACTTTGTCTCTTAACTGTTATATGAGATATGATTTTCGAAGCTATTTCTGGTTGAATAATCGAGTTCCCTCCATATACATCCTTAATAGCACTAATTAATTTTTCTGATGTTAAATCCTTAAGTAAGTACCCTTCTGCTCCATTCCTAAGTCCCTCAATTATATACTCATCATCATCAAATGTTGTTAGTATTAAAACTTTAACATATGGATACTTTTCTTTTATAGCTTGAGTACACTCTACTCCATTCATGATAGGCATTCTTATATCTAGTAAAACTAGATCCGGATTATATAAGCTGATTTTGTCTAAGGCATCTTGTCCATTTTCAGCAAGACCAACAACTTTTATATCTTCTTCAAATTCTAAGATAGTCTTTAACCCTTCTCTCATCAATCTTTGATCATCTACTACGAGTATCTTAATCATAGGAGAATCCTCCTTTTATTGGCACCCAAATATTTGTTCTAAAACCTTTTCCGAGTGTACTATAGAATTCAACTGTCCCATCAAAGGTTCCTATTCTCTCAATAATTCCTTTCAACCCAAATCCTTCCTTAATCAAATTACATCCTGCTCCGTCATCACTCATATTTAAAATTAAATATTCATCAGATTCAAAAATATCTATAGTTATGTGTTTAGCATTACCATGTCTCATAGAATTGGTTATCGTTTCCTGAATTACTCGAAATAGAGGAACCTCCATAAAGGCTGGAACATCAATTTTCTTATTAGTTAGTTTGACTTCTATATTCATATTTTCTTTAACATCATCTATTAAAGTAAGGACTGCATCGATAAACGTTCTATTTTCAAGGGCCCTTGGCCTTAATGCTTTTATTGTTCTCTTAATATCATTTAGGCCATCCCTAGTAGAGTTTTGGGCTTTTTCTATTTCTTTAAAAGCTCTATCCAAATCAATTCCTATTAACTTTTTACAAGCCTCTAGTTGAACAACAACTGCTGTAAAAGTATGAGCAAGGGTATCATGAATTTCTCTTGCCATTCTTAACCTTTCATTATCAATAGAAAGTTCCTTTATCTTAGATGATTTTAGTAATAACTTTTGATATGCTAGTTCTAATTCCTGATTAGCTCTCATTACTTTTTGTTTCTCTCTCATTTGCACTTTAACTAATAACCCGACTGAAAAAATAAGTACCAAAGCTAGTCCAAAGCTATAGAATCCATTTAATATAAAATAAATTATACTATTTATTTCAGTAACCGTACTAAACCATACAAACAAAATAACAGCACTAAGAATCGTAATGATTATACTTATATAAATTGAGTTGATAAATACAACTTCAAAAATTATTGTACAAAAAAACAAGGTTACAACTGCAGAATCTGATAAAAAGAGAATAGATCCAACTACAATTAACTGAATAATTATACTAACAACACTATATTTGAAATGTTTTTCTTTCCTGTATATAAAAAACTGTCTTAGTGCCGTATTAACAATGACAAATAAAATGCAAGATAATAATAGTAATACATTATTTGGATTATATACTAAAAGTTCTATAGAGCCTAGTATATAAAATATTATTTCAAGAACGATAAAGACTTTTTCGATCTTTCTCAAATTACTCCCCCCAATATTCGTCATATTACCTAATATTACCATATATGTAAAAATCTTTAAAGAAGACCATTTAAATGGTTGTTTAAATATAGTTTTGCTTGATCAAGATCTAATTTAAGATGTTCTCTTTTAATACCCATTGCACCTTCGCTTTTAATAAATCTAGAAAAACCATTTTTATTTTTGTTGAATACTTTGCTTATGTTTTTTAAATTTTTGATTATAGCCACCTCCTCACTACACTGTTTTACTCTTATTCTTATACATGTAAGAAACTAGCAGTATCAATATTACATCACCAATTATTGTTGCAATCATTAATAATTCATTTATACTTAAAGTCCCAAAGTTAAATACCCAAATTATTAGTGTAGCGTGATTAACACTTCCAAAAAACATTCCCAAGAAAAGATCAACTGCGCTATGTAATAAAACTCCAGGCCAAATTGAACCAGTTAAATCATATATATAGGTAAATAAGAAAGTCGCGAGTAATAACTCAAGCAAATAAGCTACACTAAACGGTTGCTGCAAGAAGTGAATAAGAACAAAAATCAATCCACTTATAACATATGCTGGCAATCTACCGTACCTAGTTAAACTTCTGAATAAATAACCCCTAAAATAAAATTCTTCATTTAAACCAACAGTCAAATATAAGAATGCAGCACTAAATATATACTTTAGCTGTACATTAGACCATCTCCAGTATGTAATACCCCATTTCTTTGTTAGCACCACCACTATGAAAAGCACTGAGAATGATACAACAAGCGAAATAATTGTTAATAACAATTCTTTTTTTCCAAATCTAAATCCAAAACCTTTCCAATTTCTCTTATCAACTACTCGGTGTAAAAATAAGGTAAATAAAACTACTCCAATACAATAAATAAATGCAAATAATATTATTTTCGGATTACGTACATCTACCAAACTCATAGTTCCGAAATACTTTGTAGCCAATGCGTATAAAACTTGTCCAGTAATGATAAGTATTACAACTGATATCAACGAACGTATACCAGGATACCACTTTCTTAATATTTTAATCATATTAATCACCTCTTTCTATATTACAGTTCGTATTATAAATAATATTCACAGTGTTGTCAGGTGAGTCTAGTCACAAAAAAAGTAATAAATGTATATGACTGCGGTCATAAAACACTTATTACTTAAAATTTATTCAAATTTTTTTAGTATAGCAACATTAAGATAGAGATAAAATAAACATGGCTATATATAAATGAAAGAGGTGTTTAAATGGCGAGTTACAAATTTTTTATGCCCCCAGTAAACTTAATGGGAACAGGATGTTTAGAAGAGACAGGAAAAGATGTAAAAACTTTAGGTTTTAAAAAAGCTCTTATTGTAACAGATAAGGTTTTGAATGAAATAGGTCTTGTGAAAGATTTAGAACGCGTATTAAATGAAAATGGGATAAAATCGATTATATTTGATGGAACTCAACCAAATCCAACTGTAGGAAATGTTGAAGAAGGTCTTAAACTTTTACAAGATAATGACTGCGACTTTATTATTTCATTCGGTGGTGGATCTCCACACGACTGTGCTAAAGGTATTGCGCTTGTAGCTACAAATGGTGGGTCTATCAAAGATTATGAAGGTGTTGATATCTCAAGCAAGCCTCAGCTTCCATTAGTTGCGATTAATACAACTGCTGGGACTGCTTCAGAAATGACTAGATTTTGTATTATAACTGATGAGTCAAGACATATTAAAATGGCTATTGTTGATAAAAACACTACACCAATCCTATCAGTGAATGATCCCTTATTAATGATAAAGATGCCTAAATCACTAACAGCTGCTACAGGGATGGACGCACTAACTCACGCCGTTGAAGCATATGTATCTACCATCGCTACTCCAATAACTGATGCTTGTGCACTTAAAGCTATAGAACTAATTAGTGATCATTTAAGAACCGCAGTTGAAAACGGCAGTGATGAAAACGCAAGAGAAATGATGGCTTATGCTGAGTTCTTAGCTGGGATGGCATTTAATAATGCATCACTAGGATATGTTCATGCAATGGCACACCAACTAGGTGGATTTTATGACCTACCTCATGGTGTTTGTAACGCAGTTCTCCTACCTCATGTAGAAGAGTATAACGCACAAGTCTCTGCTGCTCGTTTAAAAGATGTAGCTAAAACAATGGGTGTAGATATTTCTAATATGTCCGATGAAGATGGGGCGAAGGCTGCAATTGATGCGATTAAATCGCTTTCTAGTGATATCGGTATCCCATCAGGATTAAGTGAATTAGGAGCAAAAGAAGAGGATTTAGATACCCTAGCAACAAATGCATTAAAAGACGCCACTGGAGCAACAAATCCCAAACAAGCAACCCACCAGGAAATTGTAAATATATATAAAAACGCAATGTAATATGTTATAACATACAACTAGCCCTGAAAAATCAGGACTAGTTTTTTACTATAAATTAAATATACTTAATAAGGAAAATTTAATATCCTCTCTTATCATTTCGTTTTCTATAGTACTATCAATTGATTGATGAAGTACTTTTATTTTCGCTTTAGACCCTATAAATCTCTCCTCAAGTAATTCGAAGTTTTCCATTATAATTGAATCAGTATTAATAAAGCAACTAGAGATTAAGCCATCATCTATATCTAAATCAATATCGAAAGTCCCCCAGTCAAATTTTTGAGTAGTATTTATGTTACATTTTGGACTTTCTTTCATATTCCATTCCCATGTATTGTACTTTCTTGCATAATCTTTTATTAACTTAAAATCATCTAGAACCTGTACTTCAAGTGATAACTCATCATTGTATAATCTATTAAATGATTCAATTAACTTTTTCTTAAGACTTCCGATTGTTACTTCCTCATTTAGTTCTTTTAAATTAGTAACACGAGATCTAATTGATTCAATTCCCTTACTTGTTACTTTAACCTTGGCAGGTGTAAGATAATTAACTAACTTTTCTAATGCAACATTAACAAGTAAGGTACCATGATGACAACAAACTTCATCTTCTTCCATAAACGCGTTACCAGAAAACTTTTTCCCATCTACAGTTAAATCGTTGCGGCCAGTATAATTACCTACTATCCCAAAAGACTTTAATGCATCTAATATAACTTCAAGTTGCTTTTTTATATTATAAGTCGAACTATGAGCAATAAAAGTAAAATTCAGATTACCTAAATCATGGTATACTGCACCACCACCAGATAGTCGCCTTACTAGTTTAACATTGTCTTCTTTTAATAATTCTATGTTACACTCTTTTACCGGATTTTGATTTCTACCAATAACAACAGTATTTTTATTCTGCCACAAATAAAATATAACCTCTTCTTTTTTGCATACAGACATTAAATATTCTTCATAAGACAAGTTAACTGCTGGATCAAAACTGTTAGATATATATATTTGATTCGTTTTACCCAAAATGAATTCCACGCTCATCTAACATAAGAAGCCCTTCATGAATACCCTCTGATAAAGTAGGATGAGCATATATAACTTTCCTTGCTTTATTTAGGTCTGTTTTTTCGTATATTAGATTAGAGATTGTCGCAATTAATTCAGTACCACTACCTCCAACAATTGCTCCTCCGACCAGACAATTTGAGTCTTTATCAGCAATCAGTTTTATGAATCCTTCAGGTTTATTCATTGCTAATGCTTTACCACTTGCTATAAATGGAAATTTAACTATATTTACATTAATTCCTTGCTCATATGCCTCAGCTTCACTAATTCCAACAGTACCGACTTCAGGAGATGTAAATATTGCACTTGGAACAACGCTATAATCCATCTTGTGATCTAAACCACTAATATGCTCAGCAGCTACTATTCCCTGGTGAGATGCAACGTGAGCAAGTTGAATAATATCTGTTAAATCGCCTATTGCATAAATTTTTTCATTCGAAGTTCGCATATATTCATTGACTTTTACACCTGTTCCGGTTTCATTCAAATCGACACCCAACATATTTAGATCAATCGAATCTAAATTCGCTTTTCTTCCAACTGCCATAAGAACTTTTTCGCTCGTAACCAAATATTTTTCTTCTTCAACTGCCATCTCAGTTACCAGTTGATTATTAATTGTTTTCTTTATACTTACAGCTTTCGCCCCATCATATATATTAATTCCTTTTTCTATAGCAGATTTTCTTACTACTTCACTTACATCCGAGTCTAAACATGAAAGAACTCTTGGTATATATTCAATAACACTTACATCAGTCCCAAGAGCGTTATAAATAAACGCTATCTCCATACCAATGATACCACCGCCAATGATAGTTAAAGACTTTGGTATTTCTTTAAGTTCTAGAATCTCTTTACTAGTAAGTACATATTGAGTTCCTTCTATTGGAATAATCTTTGGAGATGCGCCCAAAGCTAATATCATATTATTAAATTTTAAGGTTATATCTATTTTGTTTGTTTTTATATTTAATGTTTCTTTATCCTCTGCAACTGCCTCACCTTTTAATACTCTAATGTTATGCTTATCCATTAAACCATTTATCCCAGTTACAAGTTGTTCAACTACTTCATCTTTCCTCTTGATCACACTTTCAAAATCAATAGAAAGACTGTCTACTTTAAAACCATACTGATTACTCTTTTTAATATTCTCAAGTACTGAAGTACTTTGAACTAAAGCTTTTGTAGGAATACACCCGTAATTCAAACAAGTTCCACCTATTTTATCTTTCTCAATTAAGACTGTATTAAGTCCAAGTTGTGCAGCTCTAATAGCTGCAACGTAACCTCCAGGTCCACCACCAACTACTACTACATCACAATAAATTTCTTCTGTAGATGGTGTGTTTAATCCAAATGAATAGGCTTTTTTCTTTACGTTAGGTTTTGAAGGTGCTTTTTCAGGTTCCTCGCTATTAATTAATCCAATTACCTGGTTAATTTTGACTTTGTCTCCTTCTTCTATATCAAGTTCTAGTAATACACCTTCGTATGGTGATTTGAATTTTATTGTGCCCTTACCTGATTCTATAGTGAATAACTGATCACCGATTTTTATTTCATCACCTATATGTACATTAATTTTACCTACTCTACCTTCTCTATCATGTCCAGATAATTTATCTATAGTTATTTTCGCTGCCATTCTAATTCTCCTTCACTGTTATAAAATAAAGTATCAAACTATTTCGGCAATAGTTTGATACTTTTTAACCTCTACTATTTAAAGTCAGCTTCAAACTCATCTAAACATTCTTTTAGTAAAGTTACTGTGTATGCCATTGCTGGTCCACCACCAAAGGCTACAGAAACCATTGCAGCTTCGATTATTTCTTCTCTTGTTGCTCCAGCTTCAAAAGCCTTATAGCTGTGATAAACAATACAGTATTCACATCTATTGTAACATCCGATAGCTACACTAAGTAGCTCTTTAGTTTTCAAATCAATTGCTTTTGGTTCGTATGTTGCACCAAGTAACTCCATGAACGCATTTACCTCATTAGGATTCGTTTCTCCTAAAGTTCCTAGTCCGCCTACAAAGGCATTCAACATTTCTCTAACATTGTGCATAATCAATCCTCCAATTGTTATTATTTGCTACAACAACTAACATTATACATAATCAAAATAATGTTACTTGCTATAACAATGTTTGCTTAAGCAAGTGTAGTATAACAAATTGGATATTAATAATCAACATATATTATAATATTTTTCTAAAAGAAAATAGTCATCTAAAAGATGACCTCATATTAGTATAAAATTACCATCTGATTCACTAAGATAAATAAACTATTTCGATTAATAATCCTCATAACCTTGTACATTTATAAGCATCTGATCAAGAACTTTTTGAAAGACTTCAAATTCTTCGTCAGAAATCCCTTTTAATAACAATTTGCTAAACTTTAATCCAACTGGCATTAGTTTAGTTATTAAATTGGTTCCCTTTTCTGTTAAGTAGATGTAAATTATTCTTCGGTCAACTTCACTACGTTTTCTAACGAGTAAATCATCTCTTTCCATTCTTTGAACAAGTCGCATACTACTTGAGTCATTAATATTCATCAACCGAGAAAGTTCTCTTTGAGATATTGTACCTTCAGTAAAAATAAAGTATAAAGCAACCCATTGAATTCTAGTAATATTATAACTTTCTAACCACTTTCCAAATACTTCTAAAACTTGTTTACTAGTTCCTTCTGTTATGTAACTCACACACTTATTTATATTAAAAATATTAAAACCCCTCCTTAGGACTATTTTATAAAATCATGAGACAAGCATTAATTGAGTAGTTCTATAGATATATTAAAAATGGAATGGTGATTAAATCACCAATCCGTTTATTTTCTTATTTTATTATAGCATACGTTGTATCTATTTACGATATGATGCATCATTTTATACGTAACATTCAGTTTGTTGTCAGTCTTAATCTCCATAAGCGTATTTAAAATACTTAAATTAATCCCAACTTTCAACCCAGTCCTTTATTTCCTTTTCAGTCATAGTTCTAGGTTTACCAATTTGAAGGGAGTGATGATAAATCTTTGCAGCATCCTCAATATACTCCGCTCTTATGTATGCCTTAGATAAATCTTCACCAACAGCTATTGCCCCATGGTTTTGCATTAATGAAGCAGGTGAATTTCTTAAAACTTTACATACAGAAATTCCTAATTCTCTTGAACCAGGTGAAGCATACTTTGATACTTTTAAATCTCCACCTAAGAATGGAACCATTTCAATTAAGATTGTAGGGATTTCTTTATTTACTACTGCAAATGATGTTGCATAAGGAGAATGGGTATGTACTACTGCATTTACAGTATCTAGCTGATGAAAAATTTCTAGATGCATTTTCCATTCACTTGAAGGTTTATGATCTCCCTCTAGTTTGATTCCATCTTGATCAACTATAACAATATCTTTTACGGTCATTGTTTCATATCTTACTGAACTTGGTGTTATTGCCATCACTTTGTTTTCTCTATCAAAAACACTCAAGTTACCACTAGTACCAGCAAATAATTTTCCTGCAAATGCATCTTTTGAATACTTTAGCACTTCTTCTTTTAATTTTGTGTACATAATTCCTCCTAAAGAGCTACTTTCAAAATATTGATTATATCACTCTCATATAACTCCTTGAAGCCACCGATAACTGGATTAGGTCTATCATGAACACATTTTTTTGCTAATGAATCTATCACTTTTTCAGGAACGTCTATCTCACTTAATCTGGTAGGTAAACCAATCTCTTTATACCACTCTTCTAATTTGTTAATCCCCATTAGTACAATTTCTTCATCACTCATGCTAGGATCAATACTAAAGATTTGAGTGAACAGTTGAGTAAACTTTTTGATATTATCTTTATTTACATATCTCATCCAAGCTAAAAATACTATAGATAAACCAGCACCATGTGCTACATCATTATATCCACTTAATTCATGTTCAATTGCATGAGAAGACCAATCCTCTATTCTTCCTACACCTAAAGATCCATTATGCGCATACGTTCCAGCTAGCATAATCTCTGCTCTTAGGTCATAGTCCTGAGTATCTTTAAGTAATTTCGGACCTAACTCAATAACGCTTTTTATAGCTCCCATTAAAAGATAATCCGTAAAAACAACATTCTTTTCATTAGTAAAATATCTTTCGAACATATGTGCTAACATGTCCGATAAACCACATGATGTCTGATAATCAGGTAAACTAAAAGTATTTACTGGATTCATAATTGCAAACTTAGGAAATATGTATCCACTACCAAATGATCTTTTCAACATACCATCTTCCTTAGTTAAAACTGACCATGGAGAAGCCTCACTTCCAGCTGCAGGAATAGTCAAAACAACTCCTACTGGTAATGCATCGGTTACAACTTTACCTTGGTAGAAATCCCATACATTATGTTCTACTAAAGCACCAGCTGCAATTGCTTTCGCGCTATCTATAACACTCCCTCCACCAACAGCTAAGATAAACTTCACATTTTGTTCTTTGCAAATTCTAATACCTTCTTCTACCATTGATAATACAGGATTTGGTTTAACTCCACCTAATTCTATAACTTCAATATTTGCTTCACTAAGCAATTTCATAATTTTATCGTATAGCCCAGTTCTTTTGATTGAGCCACCACCATAATGTAATAGTACTCTTTTCGAATATTTAAGTATTTCTTCTGGTAATCTTACCTCACTATCTTTACCAAAGATTAACCTTGTTGGATTAAAATAACTAAAGTTTTGCATATTTACCTCCTTTAAGCTAGAACGCTTTCTCCTGTTAGTTTAAAATATCTTTCTAAATCATATGGAGAGAAAATACCTTGGTCTGTAACCACACCTGATACTAAATGCGGTGGAGTAATGTCAAATGAAGGATAATATCCTTTTACTCCCTCCATAGCTGTTCTTACTCCCATAGCTTGCAATACATAATTTGGATCTCTATACTCAATATTTACCGTATCTACAGTAGGATGCCCATAGTCTGGTCCTCCAGTTACAAAGTAAGGGATTCCAAAATGCTTAGCTATGATCGAATATTGGAACGTACCAATTTTATTACATACGTGTCCGTCTGTGCAGATTGCATCTGCCGCAGAAGTGTATAAATCAATTTTTTCCTGTTGCATTACGAATGCAACCATATTATCAGTAATTAAAGTTGTTTCAAATCCCATTTCATAAATAACACTAGCTGTTAGTTTTGCACCTTGAAAATATGGTCTTGTTTCAGGTACAAAAAACTTTATATCTAAATCTCTTTTTTTTGCTACTTTACACATCATACCTACAATAGTTTCACCAAAGCACTGTGTCATTACTTTACCTTTTTTAGGGAACATATCTACTAGATACTCAGCTGCTTTCTCCATCTTCTTATATCTTTTATTATTTATTTCAACTGTGTCATCAACAATTGCCTGTGATGGATCTTTACCAGCATTAATAGCATCCTTTGCAACATCCAATGCTCTACCACATAAGATTTTCATTCTGTTCACTGTAGTTGGTCTAGCATGTGCAATTGTATCCGCTGCCTTAGTTATATAATCTATTTGCTCTTCTTTTGGCATGTCTTTAGATTCATAAGCTGCTAGTGCAACACCCATTTTAGCAGCAGTATAAGGTCCAGCACTTTGAGTTACCATATCTGTAATTGCTTGCCTAACCTCTATATGATGTTTACAAGTAACAAAAGAAACTTCGGTTGGATAAATTCTTCTATCTAATATCCTTACTTCACCATTTTCATACCATGCTATATTTTCATATTTAAGTAAAAACGCTAATCCTTGATCTGCTCTTTCCATACTATACCTCATATAATCTTTCTATAATTTTCTCGATTTCACTATAAGTACTATCCACATCTATTGTGAGATAATTACCATCCTCATAAATAATCTCTCCATCAACCATAGTCATACAGACATCAGAACCTTGTGCTGAATAAACGATTGCCTCTAAATGATTTAGATTTGGGATTAAATGTGGTTTTTTAAAATCTAATGCTATTATGTCTGCTTTGTAACCGACTACAATCAAGCCAGAATTTAATCTACCTTGCATTTTGGCTCCGTTAACTGTTGCCATTTTTATAATATCTTTAGCAGATAATACTGTAGGATCGTTTTGTTTTCCTTTATGTATTAATGCAGCAATATGCATCTCTTCAAACATGTTTAAGTTATTATTAGATGCAGTTCCATCAGTTCCTAGTGTTACGTTAATACCCATATCTATCATTTTAGGAACTCTAGCAAATCCACTACCTAACTTCATATTACTAGTAGGGTTATGAACTACAGTTACATCATTTTCTTTAATGATCTCTAAATCCTCATCTTCAAGCCAAACTCCATGTGCAAATTGACAAGATGTTTTAAGCGTACCTAAATCCCTAAACCATTTTGTAGGAGTTTTACCACGTCTATCCTTACATTCATCATGCTCTTTTTTTGTCTCAGAGACATGTACATGAACATTTGCATTTCTTTTCTTCGCTTCTAAAGAATATGCTCTTACAATTTTTTCAGTTGATGTATACTCAGCGTGAATACTGAAATCAACTCTTATTCTTCCGTTATGAGCTAAATTATAATTATCATATAGTTCAATAGACTCCTTGAATCTTTCATTAGACTCAGGTTCTTCTTCTGGGTCAAATGATAAGACAGGTCTTGGGATATTTGCTTTCATTTTAGCTTTAGTAATTTCTTCAATCTGAGTAACAGGTTCGAAATACATATCAGAAAAAGAAACTGTACCTGTAGATATCATTTCCATCATTGCTAACCTAGTACCAATTCTAATATCGTTTTGAGTTAGTTTTTCTTCTACTGGCATAACATTATCAAAAAGCCACTCGTGTAAAGGGAGTCCCCCACCAACATGTCTAAGTAAAACCATAGGTGAATGCGTATGACTATTCACTAAACCAGGCATTAGAACTTTGTTATTCATGTCTTTTACAATGTCGTACTTTTCATTAGGCTCCTCACCTGATATATATATAATCTGATCATTCTCAACTCCCAAGAATCCATTCTTAAGTACATCAAAGTTACTTCCAACTAGAATATCAGCATTTTTAAATAAGATCTTCATACTAAATTTCCTTTACTATGTTTCTTACCAATTTCTTAAGTTCAGCTGAAGCAATTTGGCCCATCTCTCTTACTTCCTCAGTTGTGATTGGTTGGTCTAATATACCCGCTGCAACATTAGTAATTAAAGACATCGCAAGTAAGTCCATCCCGCAATGAGCAGCAGTTAATGATTCTGTAACAGTTGACATTCCAACTGCATCTCCACCTAATATTCTAATAGCGTTTATTTCTGCAGGAGTCTCGAACTGAGGTCCTGTCCAGTAAAAATAATTACCTTCATGTATTTTTAATTTAGTATCCTTAGCGCATTTCTTAGCTAACTCTCTAAGTTTTGGTGTATACATTTGAGTTACATCGAAAAACCTAGGTCCAAATTCTTCTACGTTGTGACCTCTAAGTGGACTAGCACCCATAAATTTAAGATGATCCTTAATTATCATTACGTCACCAGGTCTATAAGACATATTAACTCCGCCAGCAGCATTCGTAAGAATTGTTGTACCTACGCCTAGTAACTTAAACAATCGAATAGGTATAACTAATTGTTCAAATGTATATCCCTCGTAATAGTGGAATCTACCATTCATACAAGCTACTTTCTTACCATTTAAAGTACCTAAGATAAGTGTTCCAGCCATCGCTTTTACTGTAGACTTTAGAAAATTAGGAATAGATTCAAAATCAATTACTACTTGATCTTCTATTTCATCAGCAACACTTCCACAAGCTGATCCTAAGATCAATCCAATCTCAGGTTTAAAATCAATCTTGTCTAATACATAATCTGCACTTTTCTTGAAAAACTCATAATCATAATTCATTCTTTTCACCCTTTCTTAAATATTTGTAATTTTTCCACCTTTTTTTATTTTTGAATAGTTAAAGATTGCTAATGCAACAATAGTAGCCACATATGGAGTCGCAATCATTAATTCACTACTTAGAAACTGATTATCGAGTACATTACTTAAAGTTTGAGCCAATCCAAAGAAAGTACTTGCAAATACAACTCCAATTGGGTGTGCTGAACCTAATGATCCTGCTGCCATTGCCATGAAGCCTCGCCCTGATGTAATGTTTTGAACAAACATTGTCACTGCACCCATTGAAAGAAGTGCTCCACCTAAGCCAGATAATAATCCAGAGAATACGATAGCACCAATTTGGATTTTATCTCCATCTACGCCAATACTGTTAGCTGCTTCTTTATTAATACCGATTGATCTTAACCTAAATCCAGATACTGTTTTAAACATATAAAAGTATAAGATTATAGCTAAGATAACAGCAAAGTAATCAAGATAAGTTAACGAACCAAATAAAGTGTAGAAAAACTTTGTCCCTTTTAAAAATTCCACATTAACTTTTGGTAAACTAACTAAGTCTTTATGAACGAATGCTCCCTTAACTCCAAAGAATAGTTGCATCAAGAAAGTGGTTGCACCTAACATTAGTACATTCACAGATATTCCTACAACTAACATCGCTCCTTTAAATTTAACCATAAATATCCCAGCAATCCAAGATACAAACATGGCTGATCCCATTGCTGCAAGTAAAGAAATTAAAACGCTTCCTGTGTAATAATTTGCTACGATCGCAAAGAATGCACCCGTAAGCATCATTCCTTCCAATCCGATGTTAAAAATAAAAACTCTATTACAAACAGCCGATCCTAAGGCAACTAATAGGATTGGTGTCATCAATCTAAACGTTGAGTTTAAAATATGGGCAATGAATTCAATATCTAGAGCCATATTACATTCCCCCCTTCACATTCAACTTCTTACTATTTGTGTTTTTTCTTCTCCATTTAATTACTATTTTTGCTGAAATAAATAGAGTTATACAACCTTGTAGAATTTGAGAAATTTCAAGAGGTACAGTAGTGAATCTAGAAATTGCGCTTCCGCCTGTTTGTATACCAGCTAATATTATTGATGAAACCAATACTCCAATTGGATTGTATGCAGAAATTAAAGCTGCATTCAAGCCAATCCAAGCTGATCTACCACTAACTAGTGAACCAGAAACATATCTGAAATAGGTTCCATAAACCTCAGAAACACCAGCAAATGCGCTTAGAACTCCACTTATAAATAAAGATAAATACATTATTTTCTTCGCCTTGATACCACCAAAGCGACAGAACTCTAAATTATATCCAACCATCTTTGACTCATATCCGTATTTGGTTTTGTTCATTAAGAACCATACTAGTATAACCACAGCTACAGCAATAAAGAACCCTATCGTTAAAGCATAATCTTCATTTAATCTTGGGAATCTAATTTCTTCAGGTATCTTATAAGTCTGTTGTAGTTTACCACCAGTAGATGATGTATCTAAGAAAAAGTTTACAATAAAATATAATACGATAAATCTACCTGCATAATTCATCATTAATGTTGAAATAGATAAAGACATCTGGAATTTATCAAACAGGTAAGCTGAGATTAAAGAATATCCTCCTCCTGCTACAACTCCACCTACTATTGAGGAAACAAACTTAATCCACATCGGAGCAGGTAAATAAATTGCTATGATTGCTGCCACAAATGCACCAACTATCATTTGCCCCTCTCCTCCTATTCCAAAACAATTAGAACGCCATGCAATAGAAGCTCCAAGTCCTGCTAATATGATTGGCGTTGCCTTTGCTAAAGTTGTAGATAAATAAAACTTACTACCAAACGCACCCTTTAACATATATCCATATACCACTAATGGATTTGATTTTGCTAATAGCATTGCAATCGCACCGATTACTAAAGCAAATGAAATAGCAACTATAGGTTGTTCAAGAGGTTTTAAATATTTTAATATTTGTTTATAATTCATTTTCTTAATCTTAAACTTCATCTTTATTACCACCTAACATTAAGAAGCCAATTTCTTCTTCATTTGCTGTTTCCCTTGTAAATTCACCCTTAACTTCACCTTCATACATAACATAAACTCTATCTGACAACTTTAAAATTTCAGTAAGCTCCGAAGATATTAGTAAAATCCCATCTTTATTTGCTCTCTTTTCAAATAACTTATTATGGATAAATTCCATTGCACCAATATCTACTCCTCTTGTTGGCTCGGACACTATCAAAAATGAACTATGTTGTGAAATTTCTCTTGCGATAATAAGCTTTTGGGAATTTCCACCAGATAGCGAGCTCATTGTTTGTTTATTGTTTTTTGCAACTACTTTAAATTCTTCTATTAGTTCATCCGTAAATTGTGATGCAACTTTATAATCAATTATTCCATTCTTAGAGAATTCATCCTTGTGATAAAACCCCATTATGGAATTTTCAGTTAAAGTTCCTAAAGCAGCACTCCCATGAACATTTCTATCCTCAGGGACTAGCGCAACTCCTTTATTTCTTACATTCATTACACTTGTGTTAGTTACATCCTCACCGTTAACAATCACTTTACCACTGGTACAATTCTTCAGTCCAAAAATTGTCTCTACTAGTTCAGTTTGTCCATTTCCAGACACACCGGCAATACCAACTATCTCACCACGCTTAACATGTATATTTACATTATCAAGCACAGAAACTTTATTATCAGTTAAAGTCAAATCTATTGACTCAAATACGGTTTCTCCAGTTTCTACTTTTTCTACTTGTTTATCAACAATATGTCTACCAACCATTAAGTATGATAACTCCTTAATGTTGGTATCTTTTATCATTAATTCACCAACTTTTTCTCCTGATCGCATTACTAGAGTCCTATCGGCTACTTCCATTACCTCATTTAATTTATGAGTTATGAGAATAATACTCTTTCCCATTTTTGAAAGATTTTTCATCGTTTTAAGTAGTTCTGTAACTTCCTGTGGTGTTAAAACAGCTGTAGGCTCATCAAAAATAATTATGTCTGTATTTTGATATAATACTTTTAAAATCTCTACTCTTTGCCTTAGTCCTACTGGCATCCCCTCAATCACCGCATCTGGGTCAAGTGGTAAATCGTATTTCTTTCCTAAGTCAATAACATCCTGCCTTGCTTTAGCCATATCAAAGAACAATTTACCTTTCGGTTCACGACCATAAACTATATTTTCAGTAACGGTAAAAGAGTTAAATAGCATAAAATGCTGTTGAACCATTCCAATACCTAATTTAATTGCACTGCTTGGACCATTAATATATACTTCTTCACCATTTAGGAAAATTTTACCGGATGTGGCTTCTTCTAATCCATATAGTACCTTCATCAACGTTGATTTTCCTGCTCCGTTTTCACCAACTAATGCAAGTATTTCTCCCTTTTTTAAATCAAGATCAACATCTTTATTCGCTAGTATGTCACCGTAGTTCTTATAAATATGTTCCATCTTTAAAAACATAATTTTCCTCCAAAATATAAAAGCCAATAGTTAAATAACTAACCATTTGGCTTCTATAAAACTAATTTTTAATCTTAAAAGGTATAACTAGTTTCTAATGGTGTCTTAACAGTAATTTCACCATTTTTAATTTTGTCCGCTAATTCTCTTAAGGCATCTACAATCTCGTCTGTCAAGATATCTGTATTTCTTGGATTAGTACCATCATCAGTAACATAGATTGCTCCAATTACACCTTCTGCAATACCTAACTCAACTGCTTCAGGTTTGATTCCTGTTTCAAAGAATTCATCAACGATCATTTCAGTTACCACACCTGTGTACTTAACTTGTGTACTTAATATGTATGGGTTATCTGGACTAGTTCTATCCGCATCTTGACCTGAAGTGTAGAATCCTTTTTCTAGTGCAGCTTCAAATGTACCGAAGTCCGCCACTGCTGAAGCAGCATTGATAAATTTAGCACCTTGAGCGTATTGTGATAAAGCCAACTCTTTCGCTAAAGCTGCATCAGTATATGATTTAGTAAAGTTGAAAATAAAATCATCCATTGTAAGGTTAGGGTTGATCGTTCTTGCACCTTCCATATATCCATATCTCCAAGGGAATGAACCTTGACCAGGATTTACATGAACTCCACCAAGTGGACCATCTGGTGCACCTAATTTATCACTTACTAAAGCAGCCATAGCACCGATTAAGAATGCACCTTCTTCTGCTTTGAAAGTGTATGATTTAATGTTTTCATTTTGACATACAACATCAATACATACATATTGTGATTTGTCCGGATATTGAGCAGCAATTTGACTCATTGGATCATCTGATTGCCAACCAATACCAATAATTAAGTCATAACCCTCTTCTACAGCCGCACGTACATTATCTTTCCATGCACCTGAATCTTGAGATTCCATAATTGAATATTCCATTGGATATTTCCCAGTTTTATAAATTTCTTCTAGTTTTTCTGTTGCTTGTGTTAAGAAAGGATTTGTTCCAACTGGATCTGTAATAAATGCTATTCTTTTAACTGAATCTTCTGATGTGTTACCACATGCTACTAAAGTAAGCGCTAAAATCATAAGACTAACAATACTTAATATCTTCTTCATCATTTTCTCCCTTTTTCTTCATAATTTAACTTTATTTTACCATAAAAGGGTTTTAGAATTGCAAATAAAATCAATTTTATTTAATTTTTTGCAAAACGATGAAAAAAAATGTTATAGATTAGCCTCTATTCTTATCACATTATCTCTACTATCTAAACTAGAATATACTTCTCCAATACAGATAATATTTGTAAAATCCTCTAGTTGAGAGAATGAATAGCGTGCTACTTTATTATACTTAGTAGAATCTACTAATAAATAACTCTCTTTAGAACTTTCAATAACCAATTTATTGATGTGAGCTAATGCAGCACCTGAAGTTGAGACACCTCGTTCTTCTGAAATTCCTAACCCACCTAAGAAGCATTTATCAAAATTCATTCGTTTAATTTGTTCAATAGCACTCTCACAAGATATCACACCATAATTGCTCCTTACTTTTCCGCCAATCAAAATTGTATCAATATTAAGTTCTGCCAACTTACTTAAATGAACCATCCCGTTTGTAACAACTGTAACATCCTTATTTCTTATATGATCTATAATCCAGTTTTCAGTAGTCCCTGCACCTAAAAAAATAAAATCTCCTTTTGAAATTAAAGTTGCAGCATACGCACCTAGCTTGCTCTTTTCAGTTTTCTTATAATCCATTCTTTCTATCGCAGATTTCTCTTTTTCGTTTACAACTAACATAGCCGCGCCACCTTGAAGAATATTAATACGTCCTTCTTTTTCTAATGACTTCAAGTCTCTTCTTATTGTTGCTTCTGACGCACCAGTTTCATTTGCTAAATCTTGTAAATAAGCTACTTCAGATTTCTCCAAGTATTCTAATAATTTTTTTCTTCTAATATACGGAATCATATGTCCTCCTCATGTCAAAAAGCAATTAAAAAATCATTATCCAATTTTCCTAATTATACCATAAAATCAAATTCCAGAAAAACCCAGTATTACCCTCCAAATGAACATTGAAATCACTTGTGTTTAATCTAAACAAGAAAAAGCCCATCAAAAGATGAACTTCTTAATTTGAAGTGTATTTAATATTATCTCCTGAGCACCAGACATTACTTTACCGAAAAGACTTCTCTCGTTAATGTTCGTTATTAGTATAAGTAAATAACCATCATCTTTTACAGAAATTAATACAGAACCATTAAACCCTTCATTCGTAAGAAACTCTTCAACTTTTTCTAATATTCTTAAGCATATTAATGCAATATATTTTAACATACTGATTTCAATATCTTTCCTATAAATGCTATTCAAATATATCATTAGGTAACCCAAGATACTATACTCCTTAATTAAAATAGAGTTCTTACTTTTAAGTAATAAGTGAATTAATTTTGTTTTTAACTTCCTCTGGAAGGTTACCTTTCAAAGCCCTTTTCAAAAGAAATTCGTTAATTTGATTTACCCTTAAATGGTTAACTAATTTGTTTAACTTGTTTTCCTTGTTTGGTAAAATTTGATATATCACATACCAATCTTCTAATGATGTTAACGGTATAGTGACGCAATTCAACATGTATATCTTAGAGAGTGAGTGTTTATCAAAATTATAGTTATAAGTACCCTCACGATGATTAATTTTGAACCCTGCAATGACATCAATATCTATTCCGTTAACTATATAACTTTCAAACCATTCGGAAGAAAATATGCTTTTTCTTTTTGACTTTTTCTTTTTCCCTATACTTCCTAAAATATCATCAACCTTAACGACATCATTTATGTCCACTATAAGATCTATATCATTAGCATAGTCCACAAGTTGATACAATTTCATCAATAGAGAACCTCCTAAGCCCCAATTAACTTTCTCATCATTCAGTTTTTGTCCAATGTATCCCAAAGTTTCCAACATCTTTATTGCCTCTTTCCTGACTAGCTCATTATTATATTTTTATTACCTCTTATTTACATCTAATCTCATAATAATCTCATTATTATCTTTATTGATCATTCCAGTTCTCTTGAAACCTGATCCTTTATACAATTTCTCTGCTGCTTTGTTTTCTTTATTGTAATTTAGAGTGATTAAATTACAATCGTCAAATTCTGCTAAGTAATCAATAAAAGCATTAAAAGCTAATGTCCCTTTTCCTTTGCCTTGCTTATTCTTATCAATTACAAACACCAAAATATCGTACGCAATATCAGGGCTAACATCTATTTCATACGAGACAAAACCTATTAATTCATCCTCTTCATAAATAGCAAGTGGTATTTTGCTTGGGAATATATAGGATAAAGCGATTTGATATACAATAGGAGGGAGGTACTTTTCATCTATACCTGTTTCAATCTTGATACATTCTCCAAAATTCTTTTTTGTTATTTGCTTAAATTTAATCATAAATTCACCATTTCCCTTCTGTATTATCTTTTTCATTATACCAAATCAGCTATTTATAGTAACCTAAATATAAGTACTTCTATATTTATAAGATACTTATTAGAAATAATTGACAATTAATAATGTGGTATGATAGAATGCAGTCGCTATAAAAAATCATAGTTTTCGACAAGGAGGAGTAGATTATGAATATAATTCTTAGAACCAACGCAACACAAGTTTATCGATTCTTGAGTATAATCCAAAAACACCTACCTACTGATCAATCTTTGAAAGGTAAGCGAATTCTTGACTGTGGTGCAGGTGGCGAACTCCCACCATTAGCATTATTTGCAAGTAATGGATTTGATGCTGTAGGAATTGACATCTCAGTCGACCAAATTGAAGCTTCACAAAAATTTGCTAAAGAGCACGATTTAAACATCGCCCTAAGTCAGGGAGATATGAGAAAACTACCATTTGCTGATGAAACCTTTGATTATGTCTACGAGCATTTTTCCTTATGTCATCTAAACAAGGAAGATACACAACATGCAGTGAATGAAATGTACCGAGTATTAAAAAAAGGTGGGTTATGCTTTATTGGTGTAATCTCAGAAGACACTTGGCCAAAATCATTATTTGGTGAAGAAAAGGCTAATGGGAAATATGTCATGCAACAAGGTACTGAAGAAACCACTCATTATATCTATAGTGATATCGAGACGAACTCATTAGTATCAAAGTGGAAAGTGCTAGAAAAAGAAAAAGTCTCAAAATATCTACACGTACTAGCATCTAAAACTTCTTTAGAATCATGGAATAAGTGTTACGACAACAAATTAGCTTCTTCCTTAAAAGAGTGGAGTTCACGTTATAGTGAAAGAGACGATTTCTTCAAATACGTTCATTCCTATTACTTCCTTAAAAAAGAATAAAGTATACAATAAAAACAGAGTCAGAAATGACTCTGTTTATTTTAATCTATAAATCTATTGCCTGAAACTTATCTTTATCTTTATATAATATGAAAGCGAAAACTAATCCAATCAATAGTCCTGGTACAAGTTCTAACCAATTAAATAATTCAGATCTAACTACACTAGAACTGACTACTTGAATAACATATGTATAAATCCAGTGTAAGAATATTGCTGAAAGTAAACTATATTTTGTTCGTATGAATAAATAGGTATAAACGAACGAACTACCTGTAATAGATATTAAAAATGCTATGAATGGTAAATTATAACTATACTGAAATGATCCTACCATATAGAATAAAGGTAAGTGCCACATCGCCCAAATCACTCCAATTATAAGACTTGTAAAGTTCGCATTCGTTGATTTCAGTAATCTCTTAACAGCAAATCCTCTCCAACCAAACTCCTCAGAAAGTGGTCCTAAAATAATAAGAGGAATGATACCTGGTAATTGAATAAGAAATTGGTTGTATTCAAATTTACCTCCTATTAATGTATAAATCAATATCAAGGAAACTGTAAAGTAAATACCAATCAAGATAATCGAAAAAATCCATTTAATCCCATTATCAATACGAAGTGATCTTTTAAATAGTTGACGCACTCCCTTTTTACCCTCATAGACACCCGTAAGAATTAATCCAACTATTGAAGGGATAAATCCTCCAATAATAAATAAAATTACAGCCCATATAGGTCCCATTTCATCTTCAAGTAGGTTCACAGTTGGAACTTTAAATAGTGCTATTGGACCCCAAAAAACAAAATAACTTAAGAAAATTACTAATATAAAAAATATTGATACCTCTCTTAATTCTTTTTTCATCATACCCTCCTATAAATATTAATCATCTTAGTCATTCATCATTGTATACTATAACACTCATGTCTAATAATATCATATTTTTACTTTTAGCGACAATAATCTATTCTAGAAGTCTCTTATTTCAAGTGAAAGCTAAAAAGAGAGATTTTTAATCTCTTTTATTTAGAATCTTTATTTCTTTACTATAAAGAAATTCTTAGGAGACGCATAAACTCAATACAATCTAAAATGAAGTACTACCAGTGTTCTTCAACAATTGATCTATAGTCTTAGAATAAGAATCCAATATATTGTCAATCATATCAATTTCTTCTTCTAACGATACTGATAATTTCTTTATTTTATTATCTAATTCAGTAATATTAGTTCCATGTTCATCCACTTGTTTTTCTGATCTTTCCATTTTTCCACTGTTCTTCTCTATTAAGCTTTTCAATGTTAAGATTTCTTCTGATATATCATCTATTCTCTTTTTAAGATTTGTAATCTCACTTCGAAAATTCAAAATTACTCACCTCACTTTTCAAAAAGCATTTATTTTTAAATCATCACTTTCTATAGTGATAACGGATTGTTAATCATTTATAGTACTAATAATTAAATTAATATATTTCTTAAAGGGGTACATTTAACTCTAACACTTTCAAGGCTAGTACATATATTAAACTGAGCTACATTGTGCACATTTAATTTTAGCTTAATTTAGTATGGAGGTGAAACACATGTTTAAACAATTATTACTTTCTATATTAGGAGGACTGCTGATTATACTAGGGATTTTTTATGCTATACTTGTTCCAGGGCTAGCATTCTTAGGCGGAATTGTTGTTATTCTAGGTCTATATGTTATTTTATTCTCAGCATTATCACGAAGGACTCTTTGCTTTAGAAAATGCTTTTTTGTCAATGCAATTATTGTTCTATTAGGAATCGCACTAATCTTTACTGGATCTTTTATTATATTTATAACTCCAGCACTGTTCATAATAGGACTATTCGTAGTATTCTTTGGATTCATAGTATTAGCTCTTGGTATCCTATTAATGGCTGAATGTTAGAAACCATTCTTTATCGTAAAATACAAAGAACAGTTTCCTAATTATCAATGAAAAGGGTTGGTTCCTGAATATAACAGGAACCAGCTTTTTTTATAACAAATAACCCTATTTCATTAATATAATATGCTAAACAAATAATAATTCTACTTCAAATAAATAATTTGTTAAAAATATAATTATCTTTCCTATTAAAGTTAGTTTAATTTAGCAATTTTTTAATAGTGTGCCGTTATAACATAAAAAAAGAGTCCGAATAAAGACTCTGTTTAGTTTTGTACTTCCATATTTAATTATCTTCATAAACTATTTCTATATAATAAAACTACTTTCTTGCCATCCCATATCCACCATAAATAGGCTTTATTTCATTTATTGTGATTACAGCATCAGTAGTAAGACTTTTTACCAAATTTATTAAACTATCGGAATTATTTCTTCTAACATTCATTATTATAATTACTCTATTACTATATGCACCCTTACCTTCTATTTCGGTAAGACCATAGCCGTGATCTCTTATAGAATTAATGATAGTCTGACTGCATTCTGGATTCAATATGACTTCTATTCGAGAATTTCCAAGCCCTATTTTTTTCTCTAGGGTAGAGCCTACATAATTTCCTACAGCAAAACCAAAGGCATAAACTATTACCTTCAGTGGATCATCAGATATGTTTGTTAAAACCGTTGATGCCAACATTATCCATATAACTACTTCAAAAAAACCAATAATTGCACCAATAAGTTTCTCTCCTTTTGTAATCAAAACTATTCTAGTTGTAGATAAAGAAACCTCACCTATTTTAACTATAAATATTAACAAATAGAACCATAATATATCCATTCTTGCACCTCCTTAAGAGGAATTATACTCCTTTAGTTTTTAAAAAACAATAGGAGTCTCAAATTTTTTTTATTTCTTTCAATTTTTAATAGCTAAACTATAAAAAAACAGAGCGACAAAGCTCTGTTTTTAAGAGAATCTATATATAAAATTTCTACTTATCCAACTCGCTTTTCTTAATCATTTCTTACTTTCCTTATACATTTTAATAATGCAGTAAAATATATAACAAACAACTAATAATGTAAGTACCAAAGCAATCATTGAAGCTAGTCCTTCACTTAACCAGCCTAACAATTCTACTGAAATAGATAATGCTAGTATAATAAACATTAAAGATAATGATTTTACTATCATTCGTTTAAATTTGTTGATATCTAAGTTGAGTTTCTTGAAATATTCTTCTTTTTTGTAGTAATTAAACATCTTGAAAATAAAGAAAAATATAAGAATGATTATTACTGGAATAATTACCAATGATGCATATCCTGCATCAAATACACCTAAATATTCAACATACATACTTCCTATAACAATTAAAAATATTGAAATAATCAAGGCAAATATATATCTCTGATAAGTTGGTGGATGCGATGAAGTTCTTTTAATAAATCTTTCTTTAACCGGTCCATACAATACGTAAATAAAAGCAAAAATAAGTATGTACATTCCGCCAACACCTAAAAGCACTCCAGTGACTATCTCGTTTTCAAGTGACTCTTCAGTCTTTAATAAATAAACAGTAAAGATATATAGATACCCTGTTAAGAGTAAACCAAATAAAGCTGTAGTTAACCCTACATACTTTTTATATCCTTTGTGGTTTATCTCATCTCCTTCTTGTGCAAATAAGTGAGGTAAATTAATCCCTGGTTTCCAACCTCCCCTACTATAGTCATACATAAAATCTGTTTTCCACACCACAATACCCATTGTTAAAAGTATCAAAAATACCGGAGCAATACAAATAACTAACATAAAGTCTTCCATTCTTCTTCTCCTTCAAAATATTTTGTTCTTTTAAAATTCTTATTTTATTGTAGCATACTGTTTTCATCACAAGCAACTTCAACATATTTCATAATGGCATAAGTTTTTGCTCAATGTAATAGTAAAGAACCCCATAAATGGGGTTACAGGGGAAGATTAATTTACAAAACTAATCATTACTATATAAAGACTTTGCGATTTCAACAAGGTCCACAAATTGTGATCTATATTCACCTGAATCTTCACCTAGATTGGCTGATGCCCTTTCAGTTACAGAATCAAATGATGAATGACCCCTATGCACTGAGTCTCTAAGTAACATCGAGAACTCAATAACACTTGATGCAAATAAATAATCTTGACTTGGAGTATCTGTTATTTCATCAAAGATCATAGAGTATGTTAACTCTTCGCTAGAATGAGCTGTTGGGTCCTTATACCTAATATCTAATGTAAATAAATCATTTTCATTTTGCTCTGTAATGATATGATATTTCAAGTCATTAACATCTATGTCCTCAGAAGTCTCGACTTCACTCATTGTTTCATCTGATGATGCAGTAATCAATTCATAAAAGGCTGTTACTTGATGACCATATCCAATATCACCTGCATCTACAAAATCATTATCAAAATCATCATAAGATAATAGTCTATTTTCATATCCAATTAATCGATATCCCTTTATCATGTTTGGGTTAAACTCTAACTGTAACTTAACGTCTTCTGCTACAGTTATTAAAGTAGATCCCATTTCCTCTACTAATACTTTCTTAGCTTCAAGTAGTGAATCGATATATGAATAGTTTCCATTTCCTTTATCAGCTAATGTTTCCATAACATCATCTCGAGTATTACCAGTTCCGAATCCCAAAACGCTTAAGTAAACACCTGTAGTGCGTTTTTCCGCAATCATGTCTTCTAATTCACTAACAGATTTTGGTCCGACATTAAAGTCACCATCAGTAGCTAAAATAACTCTGTTATTCCCATCCTCTATAAAGAGTTTTTCAGCAGTCAAATAAGCTAATTCTATTCCAGCTCCTCCAGCAGTTGATCCTCCTGCTTGTAAATTATCTATTGCATTAATAATTTCTTCCTTATCATTACCTGATGCACCATCTAAAACTAACCCCGCTGCACCTGCATAAACAACAATAGATATTCTGTCTTCTTCTCTTAGTTCATCGATTAGCATTTTAAGTGATTTTTTTACAAGTGGAAGTTTAAGTTCATTATTCATTGAACCAGAAACATCTAATAAAAATACTAAATTATTCGCTGGAGACTGACTAAAATCAATTGACTTAGTCTTTAGTCCAACCATTAAACAAAGATGCTCATTTAACCAAGGGCATTCACTTACTTCAGTAGAAATGGAAATAGGTGAATCTTCAGTCGGATCATCGTAATCATATCTAAAATAATTAACTAACTCTTCAGTACGTATTGCATCAACTGGCGGTAATTTACCATCCATCAAATAACGTCTCATATTACTATAAGAAGCGGTATCAACATCTACAGAAAAAGTTGAAACAGACATCGACTTTGTAGCCATAAATGGTGACTCACTTATTTCTGAATACTTTTCATTACTTACTACTGAATCAGAAGTTGTTGGACTTGGGACTTCAACATAAATAGTTTCACCAGCGACTTCGACTTCTTTAATGACTTCGACTTCTTTCATGACTTCCACTTCTTTAGAACAAGCTCCTATAGACAAGGATAACCCTAATAGTAGAACTAAAGTTAATACTTTCTTCATTTTGTTTCCTCCTTTTAAATTTGTATAAGAACCTTGATAATTTATTATATTACATTAAATATGCAGTTTATAGAATTCTTTGTATGTTGCATAAATTAGTAGGTAAGTTACAAGTATAGAGTGCGATTTTGTTGAATATAATAAACGGAATTCAAAAATTTTAGTATAGTATTCTTGATCAACCATACTGGTGAAATTTTGTATAACTAATCTTAAAAAATGAAAAAGAACACCTTATTGGATGTTCTACAAAAATTTAGTATTAACTAATTCTCAAGATACAAAGTATAAGTTTCACCGTTGCTATAACAATAAACTTCAATCTTATTAGTATTACTAGATAAAAATTCATATGCTTTAAAAATGTTAGAGTTATTATCTATTTCTTCATATGTCAACGTAGCAAATTCGTACTGAGAAGTAAAATCACCATCAAAATCATAATAATAACTTACACCATTTTCTTTTTCATTTGGTAGGTTAGTTCTCGTAATAAAACCATCGCTTTCGTAATCAAACTCATAGGTGAATTCATAATTATCATTACTCCATGTACCTAATAACCTTATGCTTTGTAGGTCTTCCAGATTAGTACAATAATCTTTTCTTAAGTTCCACCCATAATAATAATTATTACTATGATAAATTTTATAATATGCTTCCCTAGCATCACTTACATCTAATCTAACATTGAAATCACATAATTTATTCATATCTCTTTTCAGGTCGTGATACTCACTTGCGATGTAAGAAACATCTTTATAATCAGATGTGAGTGTATTAATGTTTTTCTCAATTATATCATCCTCATCACTCCACCCACTATAGCCATCTACTGCTTCAATAAGGTCTTTATACATTAATTTGTTCATAAATGTTTTAGTAGAAACAAGTATAGTAAACAATAAGACTGCTAAGATAATAACTAATAAAATTGAATTATTCAAAATAAATTTAGAAAACCCACCTTGCTCACTTACACTAAATTCCTCTTTTTTACTCTGTTTAGATACAATCGCCCTAACAGAGTATACTACTACACTTGAAAATAACAGTAAACCAAAAATGTAACCTAGAATACCTGCCAAATCATACATAATCATCATCCTCCAATTTTTTCTCAAAATAGTATTTCGGCAAATTTCTACAATTAATTAAAATCTACACTAGTTGGGATCAATCGCTCAAAAAAAATAGAAATTAATCTATCTTTTTTTCCTCTTTATATATTAGTTTGTTACCAACTACAAAAACTTTCTTTATAACTATCTAAACTCTATAAATATATCTTAATTCTCTTATAGGAGTAACTAAAATCTCGTCTTTCGATTTACCTTCAAAAACGAATCCAAATTTCTCATAGAAAGATATGGCGTTATTATTAGAATCCAGTACCCATAGAACTATTTTTTTGAATCCTTGCTCCTTCAATTTAGTTACAGCGTTCGTTAATAATTCTCTTCCATATCCAAGACCATGATATTTTTTCAAAATATACATTCCAGGTATCTCTCCATAGTCCTCATTCAAATCTTCATCTCTTGCTTTCATAAAGCCTATAAAACCTACTATATTATCGTCAATAACCAATACTAAGTGATTTTTGCATTTAATCCTTTGAAACATTCTTACACTTTTTCTAACACTGAGCTCTTTAAGATAGTTATTATTAATCTTCCCAGTATAAGTCTCTATCCAAGCATTATAGTGTACATGTCCCATTTGTTCTGAATCTTGTGATGTAGCTTTACGAATTATAAAGCTCATATTTCTTTACCGTAATTTCGCCCATTTTTCATTTTGCTTATTAGGAAAGAGAATATGTTAAGAAGTGAATATACTAAGTATACATCTAGAATTAGGGCAAATACATTTATTTGCGTTCTCATTAAAAGTATTTCATTACTCTGGATTGGCGGTAAATTATACATGGTAAAGAATGAAATAGGGTATCCAAAGTAAAATCTGAACCCATCACTATATGAATACGGCACTACGAAAACTGTCGATAGAACTATCAAAATCGCAAACAATAACAATAATTTCTTTAAATTCATACTATTTACCTCTCATTAAATAATTACATTTTTTCATCTTAAAGTGAATTATAAGTTAGTTAAGTAAGTATAGCATACAATGGTATTCGGAGAAATAGAAAAATATCACCTAAGAAATAACATATTTAAATTTGATAGGAAAATGTTGAGAATCAAGTCTAGTTAACTAAACTTGATTCCCCAGAAAATTTTCTTCATTATCTACTCAAGTAAATTATTACTAGTGGTGATGATGATGCTTATGCTTATAGTCTAAGATTTCCTCTAGTTTATACTGCAGTAACATTTGCATCTTACTAACATTTTTTAGTGTTTCACTTACTGACTCATTAACTTTAATTAGATCGTCTATACTTGTTGCAATAGCTACTCCTTTTTGAATTTTTTCACCTTCCGCGTTTAGGATATGAGCTAATCCTACTTCCTCTAAAGCTATTGACTCAATTACATCTGCGATTGCCTGCGGTTTATCAATTGGAAACTCGGGCTTGTTTATTACTGGTTTTGACATACTTATTACCTCCTTCATAATTTATTAGTTAATTTTTATACGCGCGCTTAACCACTTTTAATATATGAAGTAATTACTATCTTGACAAGTATGATATCCCAATTATGATGATTTCTTATGAAATAAGGACTAGTTAACGTAGCGAGTGAAATATTTGCATTACTCATGAATAATGGTATTCTATGAATATAACAATTTTGATTGTAACACACAGAATTTTACGTAAATCATTGATAATTAATGAAATCCAATTGATAGAAAAATCATTAACATAAGTGAGGAGAAAGATGGAAGAGAGTATTTTAACTGATAGACTTGAAATTATTCCTTGTGATATGAAAATGATTTTAGAGATTCTGAATTGTAAATATGATAATATAATTTTCTCTAGAAGCATTAGTAGTGAACAACTTAACAAGCTGAGAACAATAGCTAATATCTTCAAAGAAAAACTTAGTGATGACAAAGGTTCGTATCGTTGGTTTGCTTGGATTGTGGCAGAAAAGGAAACCGGACACATTGTGGGAGATGTAGGTTTCAAGGGTGCACCTAACGAACTGGGTGATGTCGAAATCGGATTCGGGATAGATTCAGCATTCAGGAGAAGAGGATACGCTACCGAAGCAGCCTTAGCACTCATGAAATGGGCTTTTCATACTGGAATTGTAGAGCGTATCTTTGCTATCTGTAGAATTGATAATTTACCATCAATAAAAGTACTTGAAAATATTGGGATGATTCAAAATAGAATTCATGATTCATATGTACATTGGTCCAAAATTATTTAATCTATATTCACATTAAATAAAGCTTAAAGATACGTACGTAAAAAAAAATAATATTTCTACCAATAATTATTGACAATCGATAATTTAATGATATAATATTATCGAAATACAATAATTATGGAGGTTTTTTTATGAAAGAGTCATTAATAGCAATGATCAGTTATCTATTAATCATGATGTCAATTACTATACTTATTTATAAATCAATAAAATCGGAAAAGTACTCAATGAGAGGAGTATCCAAAGTTGTAAAGTTAATTGTTGTGGCATTAAAGTGGTTTAATATTATTTTTGGAGTAATATTTGTTTTCCTAGCCATTCCAGCTATTGCAATTATATTTATAAGTTCTAGTTCTTTTATTTTAGAAGGTATAACCTGGACTATACGAGGTAATGATATTGATTTTATTCTAGTACCTATTCTCGTATTAGTAATACCTTATGCACTGTATCTTACTTATAGGATACTTCTAAAATCAGAAATCATATTCGAAAATTTAGCTAATGGTATAGTTTTCTGTGACGAAATTTACAATGCACTTAAGTCAATTTCTCTCTTTATTACACTTCTGCTTCCTTTATCTATGGTGGAATTATCGAATCTTGAAACAATGCAGCACACATCTATAAATATAACAATATTTCCTATATTCTATATCTTCCTAGCATATATAATTCAACTGGTTTATAAAGAAGCATTAAAGTTATATAACGAAAATAGGTTAACGATATAATGGCAATTAAAATTAATCTATCAAATACACTTAAAAAACGTGGCATTACTTCTAAGGAATTAGCAAAACTCATAGGCATCACAGAGGCTAATTTATCTATACTTAGAAGCGGGAAAGCAAAGGCAATCAGATTTGAAACTTTGAATGCAATTTGTATAGCGTTAAATTGTACCATTACAGATGTGATAGAGTTTGAAAATGAAGAATAGAAAAAGAGTAGAATGTTAACTTCTACTCTTTCCTATATTTCACACTAGAATTTACAGAACTTTATAAAATCCAAGTGATAAATACAATCTAATATATTATATAAATAAAATCATATATATTAGTGGTGATAAGTAATGGAATTGAAAAGACTATTAGAATCAAACTTAACTAAATTGATAGTTCCTCAACAAGAAATACTAGTTGTTAAGGAAAAAGATTCAATCCCTAGCATTGATAATCCAAAATTTGTCAATGTTAATGAAGCCAAATTATGGCTTGAAGACACAGAGCCAGTGATTACTTTAAATAATAAAGCATATCCTATTCAAATTATGATGTGGCATGAAGTTGTCAATGATGGTCATGATGTAGTTAGTTATTGTCCACTATGTAGCAGTTCATTCATTTTTGACAATCAAGATTTAGAATTTGGAGTTTCCGGACTTTTACGTAACTCAAACTTGATTATGTATGATCGTGATACAAAATCCTTATGGCAACAGTTTTCTGGTTTTTCTATAGGGGGAGAAAAAGCATCGAACAGATTAATGTTTAAGCCCGCATCTGTGGTGTCATTTAAAGATTTTTATGAAACCTATCCAAATGGCTTAGTGCTTTCAAGAAATACCGGATATGAAAGAAACTACGGTGCAACACCTTACGTTAAGTATGATGACATCTCTAATACCCCAAGTCTATTTATTGGTACACTAGACAATAGACTACCTCCAATGACCATAATACTAGGGGTTGGTAACAAAGCCTATACTTACAATCTACTTAGAAATAAAAGAGTCTCATATGATAAAATAAATAATACTGACTATGTAATATTCTATAAGTTAGGAACAAATTCAGCATTAGATACACCTTTCATTAAAAATGGAAAAGACGTTGGTGCCACTGGAGTCTTTATCCCAAAGATAAATAATCAAGTATTAACTTTTAGACATCAAAATGGATACTTTATAGACTCAGAAACCAATAGTACATGGACAGTTTTAGGAAAAGCAATTGATGGGAAACTCAAAGGAAGTCAGCTAACTCCAGTAATCCACGCAGATGTATTTTGGTTCCCATGGGCAGCATTCTATCCTAATACCGAGTTGATAACTAACTAATTAAAGAATAACCACTATTAAAAGAATCCAGAACCATTAAATGGCTCTGTTATAATTTTATATAACTGGACAAGAACTGTTTTTTCACTATTGAGATAACCTTATTAAAATGTTTTAGAATAATTACGACTTGCCCTAGATTGGAATGATATTTAGAATTCATATTTGTCGATTTTCACAACTTATCGTATAATTAGGATATCTAAGAATCAAAATGAGAGGATGTCTATGGAAATTATTATTTACATAATCGGAGGATTACTAGCTGGAATTGCGACAGGTCTTGTGGGATTAAGTGCTGCAACAATAATTGCTCCTTTATTCGCGACTATTCTTGGTGTTCCAGTATACGCAGCAATAGGGATTGCTTTAGCAAGTGATGTTTTAGCGAGTGCTATTAGTGCAGGTAATTATATAAGAAACAAAAACATTGATATTAAGAGCTCTTTATTACTAGCTATTTGTGTAATCTTCTTCACCGTCCTGGGTAGTTATTTATCAAAAGATATGAATCCCTATAATCTTAATGGAATTATAAATATATTTGTATTAATACTTGGATTAAGATTCATAATTTATCCCGTTAAAAATAGAGCTCAGAGTAAAGTAATGAAACCTGGCAAGTTACTAATAGTTCAAACAATCATTTGGGGAGCAATCATCGGGATGATTAACGGATACTTTGGTGCAGGTGGTGGACTCTCAATTTTAGCAGTGTTAACAATACTCCTTGGCTATGATCTCAAAAGAGCAATTGGAACAAGTGTTTTTATTATGACATTTACAGCATTGGTAGGAGCATCTACTCATATTATAATTGGTGGGACTAATTTGTTGCCTCTAATAATAACATGCATTTCCGCATTCATTGGAGCAAATTTATCTAGTATTTATGCTAATAAAATTGACGAAGTCACATTAAACAAGGTTATTGGATCTTTCTTAGTTGTTTATGGTATTTTATTAATTATGGTTTATTACACATAAAGATACTCAAAAAAAGAAAACATCTTCAAAAAATCTGGAAGATGTTACTTTTTTTTAAATACTATCAGCATCCTATTTATATAGTTATAGCATAAATAATAATCCAAGTAACATTCCTAAGAATGTCCCCACTGCATACCCAATAGAGCCAATAATTAATCCAGGTGCAGTTAAACTATCATTCTTAATTTGTTTTGTTATTGCTGGTACAAAAGCTGGACCATATACACCTGCAGTTAAAGTAACCATTGTACAATCAGCATCTATTTTCATGAACCCACTTATCACAGAATGAACAAGAAAAACACCTAATGTAATCATTCCGTACAGTAATATGATATCACTGAATAAACCTTGAAGTCTCGTAAAATCTAAACTAGATGCAAGGGCAAAACTAAAAACTAAAATAAAATATTGTCCTACAACATTCATTCCTTTTGTCTCTCTAATTTTTTTACTAAATGAACCAGCTATCCCTAGTACAGTAACGGTAATCATTAAAGAAGGTACAAGTAGATCAATCATTTTTCCTTCAACACTACCTAATAGTATCCAAACTACTACTCCTATAATAGCACCGGTTACCGCCATCCCTAATGCTAACAAAACCATCAAAAGTAATTTATAACTAATAGAAAACTTCCTAACATCTAACTCATCTACGTTTTTAATATTTATTTCCCTTTTAGCATAAACATTATCACTCTTTGATTTTAAAAATTTTACTAGCAATGGTTTACATCCTAACAACAAAAATAAATAAAATACTGCGCCTATTACCATATCAGATAAGTTGGCAACACCGATTACAGTTCCCTCTAATCCAAATATATTACCAATAGCATTTAAATTAGGTGTTCCTCCGGTATATAATCCAATTGCCATTCCAGAAAGCTCTGCTCCGTGACTTATCGTTCTACCATAAACATAAAATGCTACGGTGCTTACAACGATAGCCGAAATTAATAAAGAAAAGAAAGATTTTAAAACAGTTGTAGATAATTTCTTTGTTTCCATTAAGTTAGCGCTAAATAGTAATAATGGAATCGCGATAGCAATAGCAGCATGACTTCCAATCTCACCAACATCAGTATTCAAGGAGAATTCAACACCAAATTTATTAATAACAAATATAATTAATGCGACAATAATACCCAGAAAATATGCAGTTCCAATTGTTCCTATCCACCTTGTTATAATAAAGTTTGAATATCTAATTATAAGAAACGGTATTAAAAACACAAGTGTCACTTGAAGTAATATAACAATCATCCTTTTAACTCCTTTCCGTAGAGACGGTATATCTTGGTAATTTCACCGCCAAATTTTTTGAAAGCATTAATTGGTCTAGGATTATCTTCCATCATTGTACCTGCCTCAAACTCAGTTATGCCTGCTTCAATTAAATCATCAAAGATCACTTTAAACATGTGTCCAATCAGTCCACTATTTTGGTATTTAGGGACGATATATTGCATCTGTCCTCTTGCTCTTGTAATTTTTCTTTTATAGTACATCATTCTAAAAGGTCTGATTTTGCCTTTTGTCCTATTGAATACCTGGTTAAAATCAGGCATTACTAAACAAAATCCAACGGGTTTATCAGTACCATTTTCGCGAGCAATCTTAATAAATTTGGGATTAATGAATGGACGCATTTGTCTTGCAGTCTGCTCTATCAATTCCATATCTGGTGCATCTTGGTAGATAATTTCATTTGTTGCAATCCTTAGGATTTTTTCAATATCCTTTAAATCATTACTTAAGTTTTTAAAATCTAAACTATCTACTCTTACATCATTTCTTCTTAAAAAGAACTTACTTAGGGAATTTAATCTCTTTCTCGAGTTATCATTAACATCCGCATTAAGAAGCACAGTGTCAATCGCTTTCTTGAATCCATATCGCTCTAAAAGTTTTCCATAATAATCATAGTTATAAGATGTAAATATTGAAGGCATTTCATTAAATCCCTTGATCATTACTCCCCTTCTGGTATCAGGATCAAATGGACTAAATGTCCCTTCACTATAATCAATCCCATTTAACTTCATATCTTCTTCCATGAAGCTAAATAATTCCTCTATAACAGAATAATTATTTATCGAATCAAAGTATGAGTAGTAACAAATTCTCTTTCCTTGTTTCTTACTATAATCATATGTAAAAAGCAGTCTTCCAACAGCTTGTCCGTTTCGTATACAAAGTATAGCTTTATAAGTTTTATCTTCTAATACTATCTTTTTCAGTTCTTTCTTTTGAGCATAAAAAATAGGATATACATAATACTCATCATCCTTGTATAAATCTTTTATAAAATAAATAAATCGATTCAACTCTTTTTTTGTATTAACTTCTATAATCATTAGTATAACTCCTATCAAAAATTTAGCAACATTGGCCTACATAAAAACTTGTACTTCTCAATTTAAGCCTTTATTACTAGCGATTCATACTCTAATAAGTTATTTCATTCATACTCATTATAATACATTAGCTACTGATTTGTAAGTACTTATCTTCTTTTGCGATAATGATGAATCATAATTTCTATAGCACATACCTTACTACCCATAGTTGAATAATTCGATAAAAATGATCAGATTAGAAAATTTAATAAGCACTGTTATAAAAAAACAGAGTCATATTTGAACTGCACCCCTTTCTTACTTGGTTAGTTTCCTCCAAGTTCTGGGGTGCAGTTCATATTACTCTGCTTTTCTTATGACGACGGCAACGGGTTTTGAACCAATACCGATGGTGTTTTTCACTGTTTAATTTTGACCACTTTATATGGTTCACTATAGCTGTTAAAAATAACAATTATTGGATTACAGTATTATTTCAAAGAAATTTACCTTGTTTTTCTTTCTTTCACTAATTGAATAAATCCAACAGGATTAACTAACTTAGTTCGATTCACATTATATGCGCTCTCTAGCATCATATCATTCATTTTAAAAACATCAATATTAGGATCTACTTGTAATGCCATTGCAGCTAAAGACACTTGAACTGGCGTTGTCCAACTGGTACCACCCCTATTCCAATATGTATAATGATCATCCATAGAAGAATTACCAAGAGTATATGTAGTAGGGAAAGTGACTCTATCAGTACCATTAAAAATAGGTTCGTAATTTTCTGGATTATCTCTATCTAGATATGGTTTAATTAATGCAACACCATTGTCTGCAAAAAACACTACCATCCCGTTATCATTTGCAGCTTCTACAGCTTCTCTAAAATCAGATATGTTTGACTCACTTGGATCTGGATTGTCAGAAAATCCAATTATTTTAATTTTTCCATCTTCGGGTAATGTTTCATTTATCTCAATTACCTTATATATAGCTTCACTGTGACTCTTTTGATCACGGAGATAAGCTGGATGACCTATAAAATATAGGTTAACATCAGGTGCTGCTCCCACCTTATCACCTACAATAAGATTAGCAACACTAATGCCGTGCATTGAAGTTCCATAATCTATTGCATTATTATAATCAATCCATTCATAATGGATATTTTTACCCTGAATTGACTCGTGTGATTCTCTTAAATCTTGATCAATATACGCAATATTAACTCCCTTACCTGTTATTCCCTGCTCATGTAAAGAAGTAATACCTAAGACAGGACTTCTCCCCCATTCAAGTACTGTCTTTGGATCAAATTCCTCTGGCATATACTCACTGCTAGGAAACCTATCATTACTATGAATAGTAAAATTTAACAAGTTATCTAGTGAATCCCTAAAATCATAATCTGTAAAATCATTCCTAGCTTTATATCTAAACTCAGAAGGAACCAAATCATTCCCGTCTAAAGTAGGACCATACTCTTCTTCAGTCACATCTGAATCCTCTATTAGGCTACTTTCTTCTTGTTCTTCATCAATTACAGTTTCTTCTGTTGTAGACTCTTCTTTTACAGTTTCTTCCTCAATATTTGATTTATCTGTTTCTTTTTCTAGTGTTTCAGGACTATTAATTTCACTTACTTGCTCGCATCCTGCAGTGTTAATAACCATTATAACCAATATAATTAATATAATTAATTTTCTCATAATACCCTCCTTTGGTATCAAAATATTTGAATCATCTAATTATCTATAGAAATTATACTTAACATGAACTTTTTTTATAGATCATGATAAAAGTTTTTATTAATATTGGAGCATAATAGGGGGAACACCTAACTGTTATTTAAGTAGATTATGTAAGGGTGATTCATCAGTTACTGTTATATTGTTAACTTTATCTTTACTAGAAACTTCTAATAAGCCTAAGTAGTGGAATGCAAGCGAATTATTAAGATTGAATTGATAATTACCTTCAGAAAGATATCTATTAGCCAAACTATTTGAAATATATATTCTTTTTGCATTCATAAAACTTTCACTCCATGATAAATTATGAAGATAAATACCTTTCATAGTCCCATAGAATAATGATACTCCATTATTTCCCTTTAACTCATTCAAAGGTGCATAAACATCTATACCACTATTTGATGTGATATATGAAGAAGCAATTACATTGATTGCTTTACCCTCACTAAGCATTAGTTGAGTAATGTTTTCGTCATTTAATTGAGCTGCACCCCAACAATCCCAAAGGAACAAATTAAAATAGTTATTGTCTAAATATCTATTTACATTAATGTTATTTAAGAAAGACTTCCTAACTTCTATTTCTCCACTTGTGCCTATAAAATACGCATTATCAATGTTATCAAATTGACCGTGCGAATTAATAACAAAATTGACTATTCCTTGTTCATTCTCATACTCAATGTTCTCAGGCTCAAATCCACCTAGAACAGGATTAGATACCGGATAGTTACCTTTTAAATTCCCATACAACTTATAATCATCATCTGACAAAATTCCAAAATACTTATCTAGTCTTAAGATGAAAGTTCCTAAATCATCTAGGTGTTTACGACTAGCAAAGATCGGATTAGAAAAGCTAACTAGAGGTAATCTCTTATTATTTGTTAATTCCTTATATTCTAAGTATCTATTGTAATAGTCGCATATTTCTCCTTCACCTAATGGTAATCTCGCTAGATCCCATTCAGGATAAAAGTTTATATCGATTTCATTTTCTTCAAAGATAGTATACATACTTAAGTTCTTATCAATTTTACTAGCATCATTTTTAAAGTTAGAATAAAAATGGTCCGTGTAGATAGTACCATAATCATGAATACCATATTCATCCATATTTACCTTATCATGAATCATAAACGTGGGTACTTCCTCCCTTGATCCAAATATTTGAATTCCTTTTAGAATCAAATTCGTATTGGTATTCACTTTCTCTAAATAAGAAAGGATGCCCTGCGCTGTGTCAAAGTTCTTGACATCTATGATTTTAACATCTGTTTCATCATTAATTAGGGATTTACTATAGTCATTAATTGCTTCCAAGTCCATGGTATTTGCAAAAAGACTATTATAAAGAAGAACATAGTAATACTGACTTTCCGCTTTATTATTCTTTACTAAATCTATAAATCCTTTTGGGTTTATAAGTTTATTACCATCGATGTTATACGCTGATTTAAGCATTAACTCTTCGATACTAAATGGATCTAAGTTAGGATTAACTTGTAACGCAAGCGCAGCTAAACCAACTTGTACAGGTGTTGTCCAACTTGTATCACCACTTTCCCAAAATGTATAGTGTCTATCAGAGTCGGTATTTCCTGTTACATATGTGGTCGGGAATGCTAATTTATCCGATTTATGATAACTATTGAATTCGTAGTTGCTAGGCTCATCCCTATCCAAGGATTCTTTTATAGTTACTATATCATTGTTTGCAAAGAACACCACTATACCATTTTCATTGGCAACCTCTACAGCTTCCTCAAATGCATCCTTATTTAATTCACTATCATCAATATTATCAGAGAAACCTATTACTCTTATTTTTTCATCCAAAGCTAAGGTATCATTTATTTCCAACACTTTATAAATTGCCTTTGCATGAGTCCATTGATCCATTAAAAATGTTGGGTGAGCAATATAATAAAGATTAACCTCAGGTGCCGCTCCAAACAGTAGATCTGTAACAGCAATCCCATGCATTGAGTTCCATAAGTCGATTTCACTGTTGCTTATAGTTACATAATCATAATATAAGCTTTTATCATCTAAAGCTTCATGGCTAATTCTTAATGGTTGATCTATATATGCAACACTAACTCCTCTCCCAGTAACACCTTCATTATGTAAATTTCTTATTCCTAAAACAGGCTGCCTTCCCCATTCAAGTAAAGTAGTACGATGTTCCTCATCATTTATTGGTAAATAAGAAAATCCTCCATCCTCTGAAGTTGAATTAAATTGATCCAACTTTAAACCGACTTGTTCTGTTTCGGTAATCTCATCTTGCTGAGTTTTTTCTTTTACTTCATCATCTTCTTTATTTGAACCATCAGAATCTTCTTGATTATTTTCATCTTTTGCAGTATCCAAGTCATCTTCATCGTCATAACTCTCATTATTTAAATCTTCTGTCATCTCCACCACTTCCTCTTTATAATAAGAATCTTTACATCCTGTTAAGGTTAAGAAATTACTTAAAATAATAATGATGATTAGTAATTTTTTCATTTTCTCTACTCCTTTATTAATTCAGAAATTTAGTCAGATAAATATATGCTTATCACTTAGTTAATAGTAAAACTGTTTTTAAAAGACCAGACAATTTGTCTAGTCCTTGTAGATAATAAGATAGAACGGGAGAAATCTTAATATCCAATATCAACATTAAAATTCTTCTTTACATATCTTCCAATTTCTTGCTAAAGAAGAATTCAGGATCACGTTTCACAAGCACGAATGCTACACCGAATAATACCAACGTAAGAATACACTTACTTACTTGATTAGCTTCAAAAATCTCTGAAGTAAAATTAACAAATACGTGGAATACTGCAACCAATAAGATACTTCTTTTATTTTTATAATATAACCAGTTCATTATAAATACTAACGGAATTATCCCTACAAAGAAGTTAATTGCGTAGATTGGATTCATTATCCAAAGTGAAGTTTGATAAGACCCTTCAATAAAGAATACTGGTAAATGCCATAACCCCCATATTAATCCAAAGATAATACTAGTTCTAAACAGATTATTTTTATGCATGATGCTATCTACACCATAACCTCTCCAACCCAATTCTTCAAGTATAGGTACTAACGCTAGAATTATTACACTAAGAATCATCTCTCCATCGAAAACTTTAAATTCTTGTGCAAATGTAAGTTGTTCAATAGGTTGTCCAAATATAACTGAAATCAATATAGATACAATCATACCAATTGGTAAAATCAATAATGTAAATGGTAAGTATCTAATATTTATAAGTTTTACGTTAACCAACCTTCTGCGAAAATCTTTGAATAGTCCTTTTTCTCTTAAAATCGCAAATATAATTAATGCTGCGATAAATGGTCCCATGTATGCTAATAACAAAACAATCATATTCTTCGATCCTGAATTGTGACTTTGATATGCTAATATAAATCCATTTATCCATGTGATTGCAAAAGCTAAACCAAAGTATAATAGTGTACGATATTTATGTCCCTTCATTTTTTTACCTCTCTCCTAATAATATATTTTCTTCTAAGCCAAATACTCTTTCAATAATTTTGATCATTGTAATGCTTTTACTTACAATTTCTTCCTCAGTCCAACCAAATAAACTTTCATCTAAGAAAAACTGTGCTCCAGTAAGAAGAAATTGTATTGTATCAAGTACGTTATTTACTTTAAATGTACCTTCTTCAACACCGTCACTAACAATTGATGCGATTATAGGTGATAGTTTCATCACAATAGCTACATTCATTTTTTCGTGTAATAATCTATTTGATGGTAAATGAAGAATATCCGCTGCCTTTTGAGTATCCTTATTATTAATTTTATCACCACGCAGTAAAGTAGAAAATTTTTCTATTGGTGATAAATGTGGTGATTTTGCCAATTCGTCAGCAGATTTCAATACATTCTCTAAAGTTGTCTCTACAATTGCTTCAATTATGTCCTCTTTGGATTTAAAGTAGTAATAGAAAGTACCCTTTGCTACCCCAGCTTCTATTGTAATATCTTCGACTGTAGTTTCATTGTACCCCTTTGTTTCAAAAAGCATCTTAGCTGAATGAATTATCTCAAATCTTCTTTCTTCAGGCTTCTTTTTTTTGATAGTAATCACTCCTTGCGATAGTATAATAGCATACTGACTGACCGTCAGTCAATAATTATTAGTATTTTTTTGAAATCAATAGAATATATCTATTAAATATAAAAAATTATCTAGAAATTACAGTTAAATAAATATGATGGTTCTGTTAGTCACAAAATTGCAGGTGTAACATCCTTTAAACTAATATCAATAGTATAGGAGTATGAAAAAAGTCCCAGGTTGAACTAATACCCATAAAAAGGAGTAGTTCATCAGAGGCTTTTTACTAGAAGACATATTGTGAGGAAATTTTAGTTTTAAACTAGTTTTTTCACTATAGCCTTCCAACTAATGAAGTCAGGTGGTTCACAGTACTTATAATTTCTTTTTTTAAAAATTCGTTTGTATTTATTGAATTCTCAACCTCTACATCTCGCTTTAGTAAACCAAAATTTCCCCAACTTGGTGAGAATGGTTTATAAGGCTTGTGTCCTGGTTTATGATCCCAGTGCGGTATATATGGTTTATATGGCTTATGGTCCGGTTTGTGGTCATCCCAGTGTGGTATTGGCACATGATGTGGTTTATGATTGTGTTCGTGATCATCCCAATAAGGAATATATGGTGTATATGGTTCATGATCGTGTGTGTGATCATTCCAATCAGGAATATAAGGTGTATATGGTTCTGGTGCTGGGACGGGAGTTGGTTCAGGTATTGGAATTACATCAGGCTTTGGTGGTTCTGGTTTTGGTTTTGGTTTCCATTCTCCATCATCATCTTTAAAGTACTCAGTACAATCCCATTCCTCCATACCTTCAAAAATCTTATTTAGAGAAATATCAATTCCTTTTGAATAATTACTTCCAAGATGCATACTTGCACTAAAAACTCTATCTATCACACATTGACAAGTTTCATATCTCAACTTATCTATTCCCCAGTTGATAATTGGTTTAACCTTTAACAATGTTTCATTTTTAACTTCAGGATTCATCTCATTCCATCCTTCAGTCTTTAGATATTTATTGCCACTAAATTTGTACCAACTAAAATATCCAGCTACTGCAGCTCTTTTAATTAATTCCTCACACGGTAATACACCAAGATAATCATATATTGATATCGGATGATAAAACATAAACTGCTTATCTTTACGGTATTGAGTTTTCAAATTTCTCTCCTTCCTAATCTTTATTCTCCTTATAATATGTTTTAATCTATTTTAAGAAATTATTAATGCCTACTTTTTTTATGATAAAATATCGTAAAAAATTCTTTGGAAATTAAATGACCAAACAAAGCATGTATAAAGACCTTAAAGGAAATTCTTACGGCTATGTTAAATGACAACAGATACGCTTCCACACGAAAAAAAAGCGAGAATTAACTTTTCCCCCTTTTAAGTTATGTTGTTACTAAAATAATAATGCTAAGACCGAAATTCAAGAAATCCTTAAGTCAAGGTTAAAAACATATACGTAAGGTTATGAACTATCCTTTTATCAACCTCCAATGATAACATCTAAGATATTACTTGATAATGATGTTTTAGACTTGTATAGCTCAGTGTATCCACAAGTCGAGCAACTGATTGTTGTAAATTTCTTATTTTGAAGATCTATGATTTTACTGAAACCACCACCTGTTGCAGAAAACTGACTTACTTCGGCCCCTTGGTTATTACACTTTGGACATCTAAATTTATCACTCACTTCTTTTGCTTCTTGCTTGTTCATCTGTATCTCCTTCCAATTTTTAATTTATTTTCATTTCACATTATGATTTATTATACTACATTATTCAATATTGCATATTATTTGATCGTATCTTATACCAACTCCATATTAGCCATAGTTTTTGCTACTTAGCTTTAAAATATTACTAAAATATATATATAATTTTAGAAAAAGTATATAATTTATTTACAATTACTTTATTAAAAGTACGTGGGATGGAGGTCCAGTAAAGATGAATAAAATATTCGGATATCGAATAGAGGTTTTAAAAGTAAATGCGTTAGAGAACGCATTGACCCTTATAAAAGACGTTTTTATGGAATTCGAAGCTCCAGACTATAATAATGAAGGTATCAAAAATTTTATAGATTTTATAGAAATTAGTTCCATTAAAAATTTAACGCGCAGTCATATTCTAAGTTTTTGGGGATGTTATGATAAGGAAAAACTAGTTGGAGTAATCGCTACTAAGCAAATGAGTCACATAAGTATGTTGTTCGTAGATAAATGTTACCACAGGAAGGGAATTGCAAAGAATCTATTTAAAACTATTCTTAAAAACGCTATAGTAAAAAATATTAAAGAAATAACTGTGAACTCGTCTCCTTATGCAGTAGAATTCTATCATAAACTAGGTTTTCTAGATACTAAGACTGAACAGACAATTGATGGTATAAGATTCACTCCGATGAAAATGAGTATTTAACCAATCTTTAAAAGTTATAAGTAGTAGGGTGGTATTATGAAAGGAAGACATATAAAAATACAACTGATAAAATTTAGTTTATACGGATTTTTTAAGAATCTTAGATTCTTTGATCCATTTTTACTTTTGTATTTGACATACAATAATATATCACTAACACATATTGGTATATTATTCGCTATAAGAGAAGCAATAATTTATATATTTGAGGTTCCATCCGGCGTTTTTGCGGATAAATTTGGTAGAAAGACTGAATTGATAATATGTTTTATATTTTACATAATGTCATTTATTATCTTCTATTTAGGAAATGGATTTCATCACTTTATCATTGCATTTTCATTATTTGGTCTAGGTGAAGCATTTAGATCGGGGACACATAAAGCTATGATTATGGATTTTATGGATTATCATAATATCAAAGACAACAAGAGTAAGATATATGGAGCTACGAGGTCTTACTCTATGATAGGTTCTATGTTTTCAAGTATACTAGCTATTGTTTTAGTTAGGATTTTACCAAGCATATCAACTTTATTCCTAGTAGCAATCATCCCTTACATCTTTGATTTACTATTAATTTTATCTTACCCTAATTACTTAAACACAAAGATAGAACATAAGTTCTCATTTAAGGAATTTTTTCAAGGCAGCATTGTGATTATCAGTACAACACTGAAGAATAAAACATTAAGATCCACTCTCTTTGACTCAGCTACTTATAATGCCATTTTCAAAACAATCAAAGACTATATTCAAATTGTCATATACGCAGCACTTATTACTTCATTTGTCAAAATGGACGATGCTACTGAATCGATTGAAATCAATCTCGCATTGATTTATGCAGGTATGTTTTTACTCAGCGCTTTAGCTAGTAGACTCTCTCACCGATTCTTGAAATTATCGAGTAGAGACAATATACTAAACTATATATGGCTACTAACTGCATTAATCTCATCTTTAATCATAATTTTTAACAATTCACTATACATAACGATAGGTTTATTCTCTCTATTCCATGTACTACTAAATATCAGAAAGCCAATCATGATTGAAAAGATTGGTGATATGGCAGATTCCTCTCAAAGAGCTACCATATTAAGTGTAGAATCACAAATAACATCTTTAGTAATAATTGTAATGGCTCCATTATTTGGGTTTGTGTATGACAGATGGAATTTGCAGTACGTGTTCATATTGATTGTAATATTCAGTTTACTATTTTCATTAATCACCTATAAAAAAAGAAATCTTTCCAATACATAGATTAACAAAGTTTAAGACTGACTTAGTTGGTTTTCTTTAATATACTAAATTTCTATCAACGAAGTGTTGGAAATCAAAACAGCGCATTTTATAAAAAACAAGCCTCAATTATGAGGCTTTTAACATAGAACTAAAGGACAATTGTAAAAAAACGCACAAACCATTACCTCAATGCTAGTTTTCAGAACAATTCAGTAAGATTATATAATTACTTTTTTTAAAAACATCATAGCTTATTAGCTTGATTTTGCATTAAGAAAGGATTTAACCACGATAATGCGAAGAAACAGAAAATCAAATAGAGTATAGAATGGTCATCAGCACCTTGCTTTGCAAGTCGTTGCCCCGCCACATATTGCCAATAAATGCTATAGATACCAAATGTGAAAATCAACATAAGAAAGTGAGCAAACCCTCCGAATCCCTCTCCAGTTTGTTCCTTTAACTCAACTTGAAACTTAATATTCCAGTAAATCAAATAGATTCCAAATGTTACAATTATAAGTAATATCATCAGTCCAATTGAACGCTTTGTCATAACACTCCCCCTTTTCTATTATAACTAGGTATATCATAGTATGCAACGATGATTAAAATAATACATACTAGGAGTGCTGGATACCGAAACAACGCATAATCACATTTTGAGATACAACTTTCTAAATCATAGACACCCATTAGATATCTAATTTATTATTAATCTCCCCTAAAAAACCTTATAGATGGAATGAAATATATTCCAGTAAAACACACCTAAAAAATATTATCATAAGAGTAAATCTAGTAAATTTAATCATCATTGCGCATTTTCTTAATCACACTTCATAGTACCTACCCCATAATCACACAGAATCAAATAAAAATTACTGGTTTTAGATAATCCCCAGTTACAAAATCCAGCTACTGAGTTAGCATCTTTAGGTTTTCCTAAGCGGTTTCGATGGTGGATCTGGGATGCAACCTTAAACAATCACATAAAAAATTTCTTTAACTTGTACAATTTGAAAATATATTGTTTAAAGGCATTGTTGATGCTCTCTTTCTTAACAGAATTATTTAGTTTACTACAGAAGAACTGTTTTTTTGTATGTACAAGACTTAATCGTATATAATTTATTTCTTGTAAATATTCATTTAATTTATTATGATTATGAAGATATTTTCTTAAGTATGATTTGTAGTGCCTATATTTTTTCTTTTTGCGGTTCGAAAGTTAGAGGAATATTTACTATTTTATCATCTGATTTTAGTAGATCGGCCGAAAATAAAAAGTTCACTACATATTGTAATCAACTTTTTTATATCTAGTTAAGTAATTCTTAACTACAAACTGAAACTATTTTGTTAGAAGGGTAGAAATTACTTAACATTTAGTGGAAGCAAGACCTATAATAACCAACAGTATAAATAATACTAATACTATTGTGTAGCTATTATCAGAACCACAGCAACCATAACCGTATCCGCCACCGTAACCATATCCGCCACCGTAACCGTATCCGCCACTGGAACTGTATCCGCCACCGTAACCATATCCACCGTAACTCATATAATTCCCCCTTTCTAATACTAGAGTATGTTCATATGAAACTTTGAGATATTACAAACAACCAATTTCTATATCTAAAGCTTCTTAAGCATAGCATTTACCCCCCCTTAAAAATTACTTTACCGATTATAATATTCGTTAGTCCATTTTTATTATAAATAATCTTTGGGACACCAATAAGAAAACCAATAATAATATGATTTTATTTTTATTTATGATACATATCATAAAGAAATCACGTTTAATATGTGATAATGATTTTACACTTACAGTATGTTATAATAATTTAATTGAATTAAGTAGGTGAATAAATGAAAAAGAAAGAAATAAAAAGACCAATTCATAGGGCTGAGTTGGAGATTTATTATGATTTACTTACTACTAATTTAGATATGGACCGAATTGAATACAAGAGAATTTATGATGGCTTAATTGCTGAAGTAGAAGGTTATAGGTTAGTTCTAGATACTTGTGAAGTTGAAAAATGTATCTTTAGAGATGGTGAGTTTGTTCGTTCTGAATTTATTGATATAGTGTTTAAAAATTGCGAATTAACGAACTGTACTTTCATAGATTGTACCTTCGTTCGTGTCGAATTTATTAATTGTAAACTAGTTGGTACACACTTTGTAACAACTCATATGAGTGATGTTTTCTTTAACGAAGTGTATGCTGATTATCTAGATATATCGGAATGTAAATTAAAGAACGTAAAGATTGTTGATTCATCTTTAATGATGGCATCGATATTTAATAATAAAGTAGATAATTTTATACTGGAAAGTGTCAATTTAAAGAGCGCGACTTTTTACGAGACTTCACTTAAAGGAGTCGATTTGTCTACATCGGATATTTATGGAATAAATATTGAGCTTAAGAGTATTAAAGGAGCCACTATAGCATCGTGGCAAGCAGTAGATGTATGTAATTTACTTGGAGTATATTTAAAATGATGAAAGAATTAGTTTGATAAGTAATCCTGATATTCTTTTGAATTTACCAAGTGGTATTAGTGAAGTGGTTTGAACTACAAATTTTAGAGAATTTATACTTAAATAAATAAAGCCTCATCAAAGAGGCTTTTGTTGTTTTAATAGTGAATCGATGGTGGAGACCGAAAGGACACTCTCTATGATTATCGAACTGTAGATTTTCTTCTTATCTTTTTATACCAATAATCTCTTACTAAGCACTTAAGCCGGAATCTTGAATTCACATGCAACACCAACTTGGCACAATCCGCAGCTTGATGAAGCCACTTCATAATGTTTCTCGGTATATGGCTTGATTACATTTCGTTGATACGCTCTACACTTAAGTTTGTCGTGCCCTTGCTCGGATATGGCTCCTACTGGACATCTTCTTATACAATCATTACATGTACCATCGGAATAAAAAAGGCAGTATTCATGGTGAGAAACATATTTTCTTACACTGTAAGTTAATTCTACTTCCGAAATAATAGAACCGCACCGATGAGCTTTTCCAACACTTGTTATTAATCCATCACATAGTCCAAAAGTACCTAATCCACATGCAAATGCAGTATGTCTCTCTGACCATGAGGAAGCATATCCATATTTATCAGATTCATAATAACTCCAATTTTCACTTAAGGATGGGCACATTGTTTTTATGTTTCTTCTATTCAATTCGTTAACTAAGAATTCCATTAACATATCAATAAACTTTTGACCATATATTCTATTATTTGACCATAATCTACTAGCATAGTGCTCTTCATTTAGATTTGCAATCCTAGTCTCTATTCTTTGGGGAAAGATAAAACTAACAACACTTAGTTTATCAGTATTAGAATCTCCGAATTCATGCCTAAAAGCTTCTTTTGGATTCCAGTAAAATCCCCCTATATCGTTCTTGAAAAAATCAAAAATTTTATCACTTCCACTGGAAAATCCAATTAATGGCATTTCATACGGTGTTTCTGATTCAGCATAGTTAATATAAAATTCTTCTATTAGTTCATTCAGTAAATTAGTATACTCCCTTTTTACATCACCAGGCATTTGGCTCCCCCCATTCATGCTAGAAACTATTTTCAAGCAATACAAACTATCCAACTGTTTCGGATGTTTACATAATATAATTCAACTTAGATTAATACTCTACACTTACAATAAAAAAAGAATGATTTTACTCTAAAAATGTATGTTTATGCAACCGGTGTTAGAAACAGAAAACGACACATTATTTAACTGAAAATAATCTAAGTTTCATCCTCACTATTTTTCAACTACTCAAAAAGGTTATTATTCAATAATTTTGTACTCAATGTCTTCCCATTCTTCTCTCAAAATACCATACTCATATTCATCCCACCAGATTGGGTCGCCATTATTATTTCTTTTAATAAAATAACTTTTTTTTAAGTTACCTTCTCGTCTCATTAAAATCCTTTCTAAAAGTTTCCATGACTTAATATTATCAGGATTACATCTTGCGGAAACACGATGAATTTGAAGGTTATCAAAACCATACTGTATAATAGCTTTGCATGCTTCTGTAGCGTAGCCTTTACCATAATATTTAGGATTAAATATATACCCTAAATTCCAACTCAAAAATTTTTTTGGCATTGCTTGATTGAAGTATACATGACCAATCATTTTACCTTTAGTTTTAAGTTCAACAGCCCAAAAGGCATTACTTTGTGATAAAGACATAGCCGCTTTCTTACAACCTTCATCAGTTGAATCCCAATCCGACTCAAACTTAAGTACTTCTTCTTCAATTATATATTCTTGTAAATCTTTCCAATCTTCTTCTTTGAAGTTTCTCACTAATAATCTTTCGGTTTCTATGATCAATTGAATCTCCCCTTTTTATTTTATCTATATCAATTGTATACTTATTTTGCACTTATATCAAACTGTGTTGGAGTCTGAAATAACACATATTCTTTTAAAAATAACTTTGTCTTTTTTTTAGAGCGTAATGTAATTAAACAATATCATTTATCTTATTAACTGATTGTAGCTTAATTTATTATTATTTGTAATTCCACTAAATATTGAAATACCTTTTCCGATTAATTTGGGTATAGTTACAAAATACTGATCAATTAAGTTTAGTTCCCCAATTGGTTTGATGAACTTTCCTCCACCAAACAACCATATATTTTTAAACCTTGTACTCTCAATTCTCTTACAAATCCCGCAACATCACTACTATAAAATTGTAGTACACTCCCTTTGTATTACTAAATCCCTTTTTTCGATAAGACATTATAAATTCCTTTTTGAATCATTCTTATACTTAAGCATTTAAAAACACCCCAATCTTTAACTTGGTTTCTTGTCCAAGATTGGGGTGTAGTTTATTAGTTGATTCTTTATTTATGACTGATTTTTAATCTCATCTATCTCGCCATTTACTTCTTCAATTTCCTTCTCATAGTGGCGATTTAATTCATTTATCTTGTCATTGTATTCTTCAATCTCTTCATCTGATAATTCACTTCTTTTTGCTTCTAACTCTTCTTCTAGTTCTGCTAGTTTTATATCATATTCCAATTCTAGATTCACTAACTCTTCCTCTAACTTTTGGATTTCCTCTTGTTTTTCAGCTTCATCTTCTTGTGCTTCTTCATCTAGGTCTGAAATAAAATCAAGGATATCTTTTTTTAGATCTTCATAATCTTCTTCCAGATCATCAATTTGATCTTTTACTTCGTCGATCGCATCTTCATGTAATGATGTATCTTCTAACATTATTTCTAGATCAGCTATATTTTCATTAAACTGAGCAGTAATCTCATCCAATAATAAATTAGCCCCTTCAACTGAAATCAATTGTTCAATTTCATGTTCGTACTGTTCAGTTATTGCTTCAAATTGATTTTTTCTTGCTCCTAGCTCCGATTCACTTTCCTCTTCTTCTAAGTCTGAAATAAAATCAAGAATTTCTTCTTCTAGGTCTTCAAAATCGTCTTGTAGATCTTCAATTTGATCTTTGATTTCGTCGATCGCATCTTCATTTGATGGTGTACCTTCTAACATTACTTCTAGATTAGCTATATTTTCATTAAACTTGCCAGTAATCTCATCCAATAACAAATTAGCTCCTTCAACTGAAATCAATTGTTCAATTTCATATTTATACTGTTCAGTTATTGCTTCAAATTGATTTTTTCTTGCTTCTAGTTCTGCTTTACTTTCTTCTTCATCTATTTCTGAAATCAATTCAGTGATGTCTTCTTCTAAATCCTTATAATCATCTTGTAGGTCTTCAATTTGATCATTGATTTCGTCGATCGTATCTTCATTTAATGAAGTATCTTCTAACATTATTTCTAGACTAGCTATATTATCATTAAACTCAACAGTAATTTCTTCTAACAATGAATTAGCTTCCTCAACTGAAGTCAATTGTTTTATTTCATACTTATAACGGTTTTTTATCGCTTCTAGCTGAATTTTATTAGCTTTTAATTCTGCATCTTCAACATCTTCTATAGCATCGTTCATGGTAGAAGCAATCTTTTCTTCAGCTTCAGTTTTCAACTCATTAATTTTTTGATCAAACTCAACTGTTAGTTCAGCAATTTCTGCCTCAAGCTCTGCAATTTCTTCTTCAGTCATATTTTCTCTATTTGTTAAAAGTTCAGTGTTAAGTTCTTCTAGTTCTTGTTCATATTCATCAGTTAATTTTGATATATCTTCGTACAACTCTTCAGCGACATCTTCAGCTTCATCTTCTGCTTCTCTTACCTTTTCTTTTGCTTCTTCGATTTTTTCCTTAGCTTCTTTGGCTTTTTCTTTTGCTTTTTCTTTTGCTTCTTCGTCCTCTTCAATTGATTCATAATAATCTTCTAACATGTCCTCAAGATCATCAACATCCATTGCTTGTAATTCTTCTACACTTAACAACCCTAAACCACTTAATGTTTCAATATACTTTTGTCTATCTGTTTCTTCAACTGCAAGTTCCGCAGTTTCCTTAACTTGATTTTCCTTAATTTCGTAATATTCCTTTAGAACATCATGTAAATCTTTTGTCTCAGTAACAGCAATTTCTTCGATTGTTAGTAGTTCCTGTTCTAAGATTTCATTAACATACTTTTCTCTTTTTTTCAATTGTCCCGGGGTATCATCATTATCTTCAGATACGATTTCTTGAATTACAACCCCGTAAGATTCTTCTAGTAAATCTTTGATATCATTAACCTTCATATCAGCAAGTTCATCTACATCATCTAATGAATAATCACCAGTAATAAGTAATGCTTCAATCAGTGTAGCTTTTGCTTGTGAAATCACAGATGATTCAGTATCTATAATTTCTTTATATTTATTTACTACAGTTTCAAATTGTTTTCCTAATTTCTCTGCTTCTTCATCTACAGTTGAAGTAATCTCTTGCTCTAACTGGTTATTTAACTCATCATCTTCTGATTGGACACTGAATAATATCGTGTCATCCTCAATTAAGAAATCCTGATCTTCAGCAACTTGAATAATATTCGCCACCAAATCATCTAAATTTGTTAATGTAACATCAACATCTAATAATAATGTCTCGGCATCAGCATTCAGTGCTTCAACACTAATTACTTCATTATTTTCATCTAAGTTAATTAAGACACCTGGGTTGATATCAAGTGTTACTACAGAATTAAGTGCTCTCACCGGTACTATAGTACCATCACCCTGGTTCAATCCAAAACCAAACACCAATGCAATCATAAGCATTGCAAATGCGCCTGTACGCTTCCAATTCCACAGAAGTCTAAAACTTTTGTTGTTATTAAAGTTTAAATGACTCTTCACATCTTTAGCTTCTAATTGTGAAGAAATGTTTATATTGTTATGTATTTCTTTTTTTAGCCTTTTCATATCTATACCTCCAATTTTTCTTTTAATTTTTTCATTGCTTCGTTATACTTCCAACTAATTGTACCAATAGGCTTGTCCAAACCTTTTGATATCTGTTTATGAGTATAATTTCCAAGAACATGCATCAGTACAATTTGAAACTCATCATTATTCAGTACACTTTTCATGTCTTTTAATAATAGTAACTCTCTTTCGCTGGAACAATCACTGGACATAAAATCAAATCTATTCGATTCAACATAACTCATTTTGCTTTCTTTTCTTATGAAATTAATGGTTTTGTTTCTTGCGATGGTAAGCATCCATGATAGGAAATTATTACTATTACAAGAATCTATTTTTTCATATATTGTGATATAAGTATCTTGAAGTAAATCATCTGCAGCTGCTCGATTCTTCACCATACTATAAATAAAATAGAAAAGATAGTCCCTTGTTAAGTAAAATAATTCATCAAATGCTCTTTCACTTTTTTTCTTTAACTTATACTTAATGATTCCTAACTGTCTTTTGCTCATTCTTTGGGCCATGGCATGTTCTCCTCTTCATTTAATAGACACTTGTAATTGAGATTTTATTGGATTTTACGAAATAAATTGTATAACTTAATATACTATAAATACTCTTACTACAGTTTTGTATCATCTAATAATAACTGATAATATTCACTTAGCCTATACTAATAGGTAAAAAAAAGTACTCGACTTGCATAGTACGTGTACTTTTTAATACTTTATTTTTTCCCACCTAAATGACTTGTTACTTTTTAGTAATATTATTTAGCAAAACTCCTGCTGCAACATTTGGCTAATAAAGACCCTTTCATTACAATTAAAGAGAAATAAATTCTCACTAGCAATATTCCTTACACGAGTTTCAAATTAAAAAGGAAATGTGATTTCTAAATTTTGATATCATACAAGAACTACATAGTTATAATGAAACGAGAACCTCTATCTAATAATGCTCTCTTACAAGAATTATGCAGGTGAAATGGAATTTATGGTATAATCAAGAAAACTATAAATAGAGGTAATCGCATGATTATAAGAAAATTAAATGAGATAGAGTATTCGTTAGCAGTAGAATTAAGGATTAATTTTTGGGATGAGGTAGTAGCAGGAACAGTACCTAATCCTATGGTAAAGAACAAAGAATTAAGATCAATGATAGAATGGGTTAATACGGCTGACGAGCACAATGATATCAGGCTATTATATGGTGCTTTTGATAATGAGAATTTTATGGGATTTGCAGGAGCAAGTATTGCAGAAGAAAGTGACTCACAAAATGGAATCGAATTGAATTATCTATTTGTTAAGGAAGAATATAGAGGAAAAGGGGTATCGTTAAAGTTACTGATAAAATTATTAAGTGAGTTTATGACAGATAAGTTTACTGAACTTGTTGTTTACAACTTCAATTGTTCACCTTCAAATAAATATTATTGTAAACTTGGAGGTAAAGTAAAAAAACAAGCAGCTCAAATTAATGGTAAACTACTAGTTGATATTTTTAGTTTTGATATAGGCAACCTAAACGAGAGACTCAAAAAAATGGTCATTGATAGATATACCTCAAAACCCTATGAAAACGAGTAAGTACATCGGACAACTTAATAGAAATAAAAAAACAGAGTCCAAAAATGGCTCTATTTTAATATTTTATCACTTATTCCACTATATTAAAAACTTTTGTATTTTTAATTTCAATAATTGCATTCATAACGTCGGTCAAGGCTTGTACAGTATTTTTCCAACACTTTCCTTCAAATATCCAAATGCATTTCCTTCAAATATTACTCCATTTTCTAATACTAAATGTGCTTTCATCTTCATCTCACTTTCTAGTCTCACAGTACCAATTTAAAGTTTAGAATTTACCTAATACTCAAAAGTTTTTCCATCAATAAAATATCACTATGCTCTTTTCGTCATAAATTAAAAATTTCTATGTTTTAAGGTTACTATCATCCCCTTTTTAGCCTCTCTGGACTGAAAAAAATATCTCGCTTTTTCCGAAAAAAAAGCCCTCCTCAAAAGAACTGAGAAAGGCTGAATAAACGAATTTTTATGTGTTATTTATGTAATTGTATTCTATAAACATAAATATCACAAGACCTTCCTAGTCTCTCGTACTAGATTAAAGATACATATCGAACTATGATATATCATTATATATATATTGTTAACAGAACTTTAAAATAGAATAAAAAAGGACCGTCAGAATTTTGTTTAGATAATTTTCCTGATTACTCTCATTCCAAGAACCATCGATTGGAATTTCACGTGAATTTTCATTAATGTGTTTAAATCTAAGGAGCCATCTATTAAACACACTTCAAAAAAAACATAATTTTAGCCATGATTATATTGTTTGATTATTGCTTGGTTTTTCACCCTCTATATGAAGGAAATCCTATTATTGTGATGAGAAAAATTGTAAAATAATGTATAATGTAAATAGACTTACACTAGGAGGATAATATGAAAGGACATGAGAGAATAATAGCGTACTTTATACCTTACAAATTTAAGAGAAACATAATTATTACAGTATTAGCGCTTTTATTAGCCATTATTACAGCAAGAAATGAGAAATTAGGAATCGTCGTAGTTGGATTATTAATCTTTGCTTTCTATAAAATTATAGTTATTCGAAAGAATAAAAAGAAAATAGTATTCGATCGTGAAATTGATGAGTATATCAAAAGAGAAGGAGATATTATATTTAATGAAGGATTAAATAAACTAGGTATCAACATTAGTGATGTGAATTTTATTGATCCTATAATTATTAATGAACATTTGTTTGAATCTACCATTACACCAATGTACAGTATAAGAGGACGTGACGGAAAATACAGATCTTCTAATCAAAGAACAACTGTATTTTATTTAAGTAGTAATCAAGTATATGTATACCGTAAACTACACTCTCTAGTTGGTTCAGAACATAGTTCTTCAACTCACGAATACTTCTATACTGATATAGTATCTGTTTCTACTAATACTGATAAAAACAAAAACATGAATGAGATTGATTACAAATATGAAGTTGAAATTTTTAAAATGACAATGACTGATGGAAATCAAGTCGAATGTAGAATTTCTGATATTCAAGCACTAGAATCTCAAGTTAAAGCACTGAGACAAGTCGTAAGAGATCAGAAGCAAGTTGCATAAAATAAAAAGAGGCTGTCTCGAAGTAATGCTTAGAGGTTAAGACGCCTCTTTTGTTATATAAATACCAAAAATTCTAAATGAAAAAATTACATATAACCTTACTATTTGCTATATACTTCCTCTAAGTGCTTCAGAATTAAATCGTCTTTTATTAACTTGTTCACCTCAATTATTATGAATAATATCCAAAATTTTAGTTTCTATACTTTAAGACTTCTTCTAAAATATGCTGATAGTAAAAAACCAGTTTGTGCCTCCTCAATAAAGCCATCATTGAATGGCTTTACTAGTGTAATAAAATTGCTAAAGTACTGCAGAAATAAATAGATAATCTAGAAAAAATACTGTTATGAAGGATAATGCCACTAGAAGATATTTAATACATTTATTTTCAATATAGAGTATTCTCTTAATGATATTAGAAAGTAGCCACCCAAATAGTCCACAGAATACTGCTACAAGTGATATTGATAAAGTTACATTTGACAAAAAGTCCATATGTAAATCCTCCTTCTCCTTTAGTTCATTCTAAGTATATCATCAACTAATTATAAATAGAATAGGTCATCTTATCGTTTATATACTATCGGTTTTGGAGTACGAGAATTCACATATTGGCATAAATAGCAAAAATATAACTATGCTGCTATAGAAACTTTTTCTTTCCACATTCTGTATTCCTCTAAATCATTTTTAACTGTTTTATAAACGTATGTCAAAATAGCACTATCATCGAGACGCCCTATAACTGGGATAGTATCCGGAATAATGTCAAATGGGCTTAATGCATATATCAATGAAGCTACTATAAGTACAACTTTGATCACTGGTATTTCGCAATAGTCTCCTTTTGAATAATCCTTAACAAGCGAGATAAACGACTTTATAGTTTCCATAAGTTCTTTGAATGCATCCTTATTAGATACCATTTTGTCAACTGCTTTCAATAATGTACCTAGTTCATATTCATTGTTCAGCAATTTTTTTGTTTTTTCTTTTAATTAATCATTCTTAATAAACTTTTTAACGCTAACATTTTGGCTCGTCTTGTTCCTCCTAGTTTTCAATGTCTGTACATATTATAGCATGCCACTATTTGCAACTCAGCTAGGTAAAAAGACAGTATGTCGTCGTTGGAGACCGAAACACTGATATTTTATATATCGACTAAAAATTTTCTCCAATACTATTACTAATTGCATTTATAATTTCGATTTTTGATAAATCCGACAAAGGCTCTTTTATAATTATATGGCAGTGGCAACAGAATTTAAACCCTTGGCGACGTGTCGGAGACTGAAACAACTATTGTTTGGTATTACAATCTTCTAAAATTACGAATATTTTCCACTTTTTCTTCATAAATAATCCAGTATGGTAATAACGATACATCCTTATTTATGTCACTATAGCCAGATATATGCAATCCTGTAAATTCATCATTTATATATTTTATTTGAAATAGCTGTATTTAATAGGGTTCTAGACGAATTTCAGTTTAAGAAACATGGCTCTTTGAGTTTCAAGAGCATTAAAGAACTCTTAGATAGAACAACACCTCATTATCTTCCACAAAGCAATCGCATGGCTTTTTTCCATTGCAAAATATCAGTATGTTTATATAATAGTGCATGCACTATTCGACACTCTCAAATCCATCTAAAAAAAATTCCGAAGAATGTGTAAATTATACTTGACATCGTGTAAAGTTTTGTATACTATAGGGATGTAAGCTATACTTTACATATCGTAAACTAAACATGACACGGAGGAAATGATTATGTCATATCAAGAAAAAAGAAATTTGTTTAACATAGTTGTATCTAGTATTATTACAGTTATATATTTTATTATTATTAATACTAAATTCCAAAACGGTGCTTTTGATACGTCCAACATGTTACGTTTTTGGGCTGTTGTAATTCTAATATTTATCCCAGTTTCTGTTATCTCAAGAATTATCGCACTGATTTTATTTCGTATCTATGGTGCGATTTCAGATGAAGTTCGTGGAGAAAAAGAAGATCGTGATGTGATAGATGAAAGAGATAAATTAATTGAATTGAAAAGTAACAAAGTAGCTCAAATTATATTTATACTTGGATTTATCGGAGCATTATTTACATTACTATTTAATGCGAGTGTTTCGGTATTCTTTATCCTTATGTTAGCTAGTGGGTTTGTTGGAGAATTAGCTTCTAATATTATGCAAATTGTATATTACAGAAGAGGTTTTTAATGGCCAAATCAAATATTCAAAATCATGTTAGAACATTACGTTTTATGAATAATGAAATGACACAAGCAGACTTAGCAAAAAAAATAGGGGTATCAAGACAAACAATTGTTGCAATAGAAAAAGGGCAATACTCACCCAGTTTAGAATTAGCGTTTAAAATTTCTGAGGTATTTGATAAAAAAATTGAGGAGGTATTTTATGTAGAAAATTAGAAAAGAAGTAATTATCATATAACTATCATTTATTACCGCAATGTTTACTAGTTTTCAGGTTTGATGGAGAATATAGCAGTAATATAGATTTACAGATAAAATTCTTTGAGTGATATTTTGGTTATTAGTAATCATGACATACCACTCTTAAGGCAAGGTTGTGTATGTTATAACAAATAAAGTGAAAGGAGGAATTTCAATTGAAAACTTATAGAATGAATGCAGTGATGGCTGGTGTGCTTTACTTCCTAGGGACAGCATTTGGTGTTGCAAGTACTGTCGTAGGGGGGAAGGTGATTTCTTCAATCGTTCAAACCAAACCACTTTCAGGTATAGTTTTACTGGATCTGGTTGCTATTGATTCGTCCCGTCTTCTCTGGGGTTCATTTTTCATCCTCTTGATGGGGATTTCACTGGTGGCGATGACGGTATTCCTATACCCAATCTTCAAAAAAGATAGTGAAGAACTCGCGATGGGCATGTTGCTTTTCCGTGGGGCAATGGAGGGAGCCTGGTATTTTATGACGACGATTAGTATTTTAGTATTATTCGCTCTAGGTGAGGAATATGTTGCCACAGGGGCTAATTCGACAGCTTTGCAATCTATGGGCAATGTCGTGTATAAGTTCCAAGACCTTCTGGGACCAGTAGGAACTATTTTGTTTCTTATAGGGGCTACGTGTTTATATATCTCTTTCTACCGTACAAGGTTAATCCCCCGCTGGTTGTCCGTTTGGGGACTAATCGGCGTGGTTCCATATATGGCTTATGCTCTATTACATTTCTTCGGTATGGATAACGGCGTTGGATTTTACCTACAAATGTTGCTAGCGATACAAGAAATTGTGTTGGCTCTTTGGCTGATTATCAAAGGATTTGATCGTGCAGCCATTGGCAAGCTTGTAACTGATAATTAAAGTGTATAATCAAGTTCGGTGTCACAAGGTGCTATCGCTAAATTTAGGTGATAGCGCCTTTTTCTTTATATTTAGGATTTAAGTGTTTTGAATAGGAGCTATCTCTTAAGTTCAACGTACTGGTTGTTTATATTGTATTTTACAGATAATCGATTATTAGTCGTTATTATTTCTTTTTCGAAAGGGGATATCTTCTCACAAAGTTTTCCGTACCATCTTTATAGTCAAAAGTGTCTTGTTCCCCCCACATCCAAAAGTCTGCTGCAACATAATTATTCTCAACAATAAACTGAAACAAAATTAAGTTCTCGCTTAACATCCGATTCAATTACATCACTGTCTTAACACCTAAATTAACGTGAGGATTCGTGATCACTCGCACCTTCAATTATAGAATTTCCAATTTAGTCACTAAAAGTAATAGTCCCTTCTTCTTAAAACAAAAATCTCTTACCTAATAGCTCTCTCCATTAAAAACCATTTCATATAATTCTGAATAATTGCTAACATCCTGATAATAATATTCATCCCAAATGACTACCAGATTTCTTGTATTAAGTATTTTCACCAGCAATGAAATATATGAAATCACCGCCACCAATA